>CAWCMA010000003.1:0-518965 GCA_963796565.1 uncultured delta proteobacterium
TTGGGCGGCGCCTTCTGTGCGGATGGAAGGAACAATTAGGAAGGTGATGGCAGATAAGGAGCCCGGTAAGAACGATGAACCACTCAACCGCAAAGGCAGGCATGGTTACTCAGGCAGTCTTGCGGTCCTGACGATGCTCGTCATCTTGGATCTAGCCTGGGCGGGACTCACCGTTGCGGCCGAAAAACTCGACAAGAGCGCACCGTCCGCTTCGTCTTCTCTCTTCAAGCGCCAACCGCTTGGGTTCGACCATCACACCGTCGATCGTATCGCAGCGGCGTTTCGGAACCTTCCCAGTGAAGTTCCAAAACTAATCGAGTTCGCGCGCGGTCAGCACCGAGTTCTTGGGCACGGCGGTGGCGTATTGATGCTGCTGCTAGCGGTCGCTATCGGTTACGGGATCTACGGGCGGGTCCAGCTTCAGCATCGGATCAAACAGGCCTTTGCGCCGCTGTTCGCGCGGATACCATCCGCTGGACAGCAGTGGCCGGCGGCTATCTCGGAAGTAGTCGCGGTTACTTTGCTGCCGATTTCGTTGTGGGGCCTGTGGACATTCGTAAGAGCGCTTACCGATTTTCACGGACCGCTGTTCATGATCGCCGGACAGCTACTTTTGGCGTGGACTGTTTACTCATTCGCGCTCAGTGCCATACGCGAACTGGTGATGCGTCCGCTTCTGCCGATCCCACCTGAGCATGGCCGTTATATCTTTAGATTTTCGCGGTTGCTGCTGGCCTATGGGATTACGCTCAAGGTTTGCACCAACCTGATAGCGGTTTTCGGTGCGCCCGTAGACGTGGTGGCGTTGATTGAGGCCGCGCTGCGCCTTTCACTGATCGTCGCGCTGGCTATCGTCACGGTGCGCAGAAGCGCGGTGGTCGCGCTATTCCCTGACGTTCCTAACTTTCTTTATCGCGGGTTTGTAGCGGCGTTTACCCGTTTTTACCCGGCGCTGTGGGTGTTGACGGTAGTGATCGCACTGCTCCAGCTGGCGGGATTCGCGACCCTCGCGAATTTTCTCTGGGCGCGCACATGGTTGCCGATTGGGCTCTTTTTATCCGCGGTGACAGTCAATCATCTTAGCGTTAGGGCGCTCCGCCGCTCTTTGTTCTCTGACGATGCACCGCACGAAAACGCGATTAACCTCTACCGCTCTTTGGCCAGACTCATCAGATATGCCATTACACTTGCCACGATAGCGTGCTTTACTCATCTAATTGACGCTTTTCACCCCGTCTACGATCTGTTCTCGCAGCCCATAATGACTCTCGGGAACCAGAATGTCTCGATCGTCGTGCTAGTCAGGGCAACCCTCATAGTGGCGCTTTTCTGGCTGGCAGCAACGCTCATCCGGGACTATTGCGAGTATCGCATTTATCCGCGGCACAACATCGATCCCGGCGTCGCCAACGCCATAAACACCTTCATCATCTACGTCATAGTCGCCATCGGCGTGCTGGCCTCCGTGGAAGCCGCGGGCTTGGGGATGGGCACGATTACGCTCTTCGCCGGGGCCTTGGGAATCGGGCTCGGTATGGGACTTCAATCGATGGCGAACAACCTCACAAGCGGACTCACGCTGATTTTCACGCGGGCGCTGCGCAAGGGCGACGTCGTCACAACCGGAGATACCCTTGGCATTATTCAGGAAGTCGGGATTCGCGCAACACGGATGAAGACCCCCGACGCCATCGAGTATCTCGTCCCAAATTCCGAATTCGTCGACGGCAAGCTCGTCAACTGGACGCGATCCGATCCCTATACGCGCGTGCACGTACCGATCGGAGTTTCATACGACGCAGCGCCCGAAGTAGTGCGGAGGATTATGGAAGAGGTGGCGGTGAGCACGCCCAACGTCCAGTCGACACCGCCCCCGGAAGTGCGGTTTGCGAACCTAGGGGATTCAAGCCTGAACTTCGAGTTGCTGCTGTGGATTAACGTGAAAGAGGTGCAACCGGAGCGGGTAAGGAGTGACCTTTATTTCGCACTGTTTCGAGCCCTGAAGGAGGCCGGAATCGAGATCCCCTTTCCGCAGCGCGATATCCACATCCGCTCCAGCGAAGTTTTCATTCCCGAAGGGGGCCGCAAGGCAACTTAGGCTGCGATTCGGCGCGTGCGGGTTTTGGCTAGAGCGGCGAGCGCTGAATTGGCGGCGGCAATAGCGAGTTGCAGCCGAAAGTGACCGCACTCTCGCGGTGGGAAAGTTCGCGCGCATTGCCCGGCCACGAATGCATAAGTAGTGCGGCCATGGCGTCTTGGCGATGCCGGTCACTGGTACAACCGGTTCCGCACTGGCATTGAAGATTTTGATGAAGTGGCTCATTAGCAGCGGGATGCCTTCGGAACGCTCGCGCCGCGAGCGAATCTCGATGACGTTCGCCTGCAACCGGTGAGACTCACCACGCGTTTTGACGGGACGGCGGGCGCGAACCACGGCTTCAGCTCCCAGATTGCCGATTACCATCACCTCGTTGAATGCCATTGTTGGCTTCAGTCGGGATCGTGCGATGAGCAGAGGCTGGTGAGGAACGCGAACATCGCGCGTTTCAGTAGCATGGCTATCGCGCTCAATTATCCCGTAGTACGAGGCTTCGGTAGCGACAGCGTCCGAAGCAAGCAGGCGTGTCCTCCGCGACTATCCTCCGCGGCCCACGTGCGGGATGTGGCGGTCGGCCGCTCCAGCGACCGCGGCGGGGTGCATCGCCACCGCCTTGCGAATCGCGGCCAGCAGAACCGGCTTTTTGAATGGTTTGCTGACGTGCTCGTCACAGCCGGCGGCGAGGCAGCGGTTGACGTCATCTTCGAGCACCGATGCGGTAAGCGCGATTATCGGCGTCGCTGAGAGGCCGTGCTCGCTTTCCCACCGGCGGATCGCGCGCGTGGCGGACAACCCATCGACCTCCGGCATTTGTACGTCCATCAACACCAGGTCAGGACGCGAGGCCTTGAATTTCTCGATCGCGACGCGGCCATTTTCGGCGACGTCGATCTGGTAGGGAAACTTTTTCAGGTAGGCTTGGATGAGAAGGCGATTATCAAGCGCATCCTCGGCGAGCAGGATGCGCAGCGGGATCGTGTCGTTAGGCGCCGTCGCCTGCTCGGCAGGTTTCGGGAGCGATTGTCGGGCGCCGGTGCCGTTCAGCAGATTGCCGATCTTCTCGAGCAACTCGGCGCGCTTGATCGGCTTGATCAGATAAGTGTGCAGGCCCGCCTCGCGCATCCGGGCGAGGGAGAAGTTCAGGTCGTCAGAGGTCAGCATCAGGATCATGGTGTCCTGGCCGCCGGCGGACGCCTGTGCCAAGCCGCCGTCGATCGCTTTACGCGCGACCTGCACCCCGTCCATGCCCGGCATCCGGTAATCGAGCAGCATCAGCCGGTACGGGCGGCCTGCCGCGCGGGCGTGCGCGAGTTCCATGAGAGCCGCCGCTCCGCTGGCCGCCTCGGTCACCTCGGCACGGTTGCGCACGAGCATCTCGCGCAGGATCAGCCGGCTGGTCTCGTGGTCATCGACGACAAGTATCTGGACGCCGTCCAGGTTGACGGCTGCGCCGCGCTCCTCAACCGCCCCCAGCCGGGTGTCGACACGCAAGGCGACGGTGACGCGGAAGATCGAACCGCGGCCGACTTCGCTCTCGACCTCGACCCGCCCGCCCATCATCTCGCTCAGACGCCGCACGATCGTAAGACCGAGTCCGGAGCCGCCAAAGCGGCGCGAAACCGAGGCATCGGCCTGGGTGAAGCTGGAGAAGATCGCCCTTAGCTCCTCAGCGGCGATTCCGATACCGCTGTCGGCCACCGAAAAGCGCAGCCAGGCGACGGGGGCGGCCACGGCGCCGTCTTCGGCCGCGATGGCCGCAAAACCGAGGCGCAGGGCCTCGGCCGGCGAGAGGCTTTCGACCGTGAGCGCCACCTCTCCCCGGTCGGTGAATTTGACCGCGTTGGCGGTCAGGTTGATTAGAATCTGGCGCAGCCTCAGCGGATCGCCGATCAGATTCGGCGGCACGTGAGGCAGAATGCGCGCCGTCAGGTCGAGGCCTTTGGCGTGCGCGCGCACGCTCATCGTTTCGATCGCCTTGTGGACCGTGTCTTCGAGGTCGAAGCTCACCGACTCCAGGCTCAGGCGGCCGCTTTCGATCTTGGCCACGTCAAGGATGTCGTCGATCAGATGCAGCAGGGCGTTGCCGTTGGAGCGCATGGTGTCGATGTAGCGGCGCTGTTCGGGGTCGAGCGCGCCGTCGCTCAGCAGGTCCGCCATTCCAAGGATCGCGTTCATCGGGGTGCGAATCTCGTGCGACATGCTGGAGAGAAACTCGGATTTGGCCTGAGAGGCGGCCAGCGCCGTCTCACGCGCGGCGATTAGTTCACGTTCCATCTCGATGCGCGAGGAAATGTCGCGCGAGATGCTGAAGATGATCGGTCCGTATTCGGTCTCGATCATCGCGCCGGAGACGAGATACGGCACCGCGTGGCCTTTGATCTTGAGGTCGGCCTGAAAATTGCGCACGATGCCGTCGGCGCGCATCCGGCGAAGAAATTCCGCGCGGTCCTCGGTGCGAAGAAAGAGGGTGGCCTCCTCGATCGGATGCCCCAGCACCTCGGCGCGAGTCACGCCGGCGCGCTTTACGAATTCCTCGTTCACGTCGGTCACCACGTCGGCGCGCCGCGCGATGATTATGTCGGGTGTGGCGTCGAACAGGCTGCGCAGCATCGCCTCGCTGTCGGCAATCCGCTGCGCCGCACGTTTGGCTTCGGTAATGTTGCGCCAGAAGGATACCCTGCACGGCTCACCGCTCAACTCAACCGCCACCGTGGATAGCAGATAGGAATTGACGGTGCCGTCCTTCATCGTGAGGTCGGCCTCCATGGTGTGTGCGAAGCCGTCGCGATCCAGCGCCTGCTTGAGTTGCTCACGCTGAGCAGGGTTGGCCCAGAACTTCATGTAGATCTGCTGGCCGAGAACCTCCTGGGGCGAGTACCCCGTCTCACGAAAAAATGTGCTGTTGGCCTGAATCAGTCGAGAATCGATCTGGCTGGAGATCGTGATGATGTCGGGGCTGGCTTCGAAAACCATGCGCACGGTAGTCTCGCGCTCGTGGGCGACGCGCTCAGCGGCTTCGCGTTCGGCGACCTCGGCCCGCAGGCGGACCTGCGTCGCGGTCAACTGCTCGACCTCCGCACTGAGACGCCCCCGTGCCTCGCGCAGCGCGCGTTCATTTTCCCTGATCTGGGTGGCATCGCGCGCAACGTTGAGTGCATAAACCTCGCCGTCCATCTCGACCGACACGGATGACATGAGGTATGGCGCGACCACCCCATTGAGCCGAAAATCCACTTCCAGGTTGCGCACCCGACCCGTCTGCTTCAGTTGCCGGATGTACTCGTCGCGCTCCTCCGGACGCACCCAGGCGCCGGCTCGGGTTACCGAAGTCGACAACGCCTGCTCTCGGGTCATCCCGGTCCGTCTCAGAAGCTCGTCATTCGTTTCGATTACTTTGCCGTCGCTGAACCGGGTCAAGGTCACGATGTCCGGCACCGCATCGAAGAGCGTGCGCAGCATCGCCTCGCTCTTGGCCAGGCGCCTTTCCTTGTCCAACAGGGTTTCGATCAGGATGCTCTGGGCTCGATAGCGATCCTTAAGCGCCGTGAAGGTCAACGCGAACGCCCCCACGGCCGCCAGCACCGTCCATCGATTGAGATAGGTCGATTCGACCACCCCGTCAGCGACGGCGACCCCGAAGGCAACCAGGCTTGCCAGAGTGAGCAGGCCTTGCCACTTCGCGCTCCACGGCACCAGCACAGCGGCGCCCAAGATGAGCACGAAGAGCGCCAGCAGCAATGGCTCCTCCTCCTCGATCGCGAGGGTCGACAGAGTGCGGCTGGCAATCAGGATGAGACAGAACCCCATCGCCACCGTCGCGCCAATTCCGCATGAACCACTTGCAATAGGTCACGTAGAGAGCCGCGCCCGCCAGCGCAATATCGAAGATGAAGAAAGGCCGCTCCAAATGGAGGAAGGTGGGCTCGAATCGCGCGACCTCCAACCAGGTGGCGACTTCAAAAAAGAACACCAGGCCGAGGCCGGTCCGGAGCAACGCGTTGAGTTGCCGCAGGTCTGATTCCGATCCGCATGCCAGCGCGGCCATAATCCGCTCGTACCAACTCTCCGCGCGAACGCGCGGCGCACCGACGGATTGCGGCCGCTCGCTCTGGTGCGAGTTCCCGTTCGTATGTTGAGACATCTGTAGCGTCATCCAAAAATTGCCGCGGCCGCTTGTGAGAAAGGCGCACGCATCCGCCACCACTTCGATTCAGAGCAAGAGCGATACCCCGGCACTCGATACAGGGTGGCGCGACCAGGTGCCAGCATATGGCCGCTAATGGCTAAGCAAAATCGACAGAAATCGCTGCCGAATCGAGCAGGCAGGTGTTTAGGGCAAGAGGAAGGTGAGAGATCCAGCACAGCCCCGAGCTGGATTCGGGCGCGCTTTTTATATTCCTTTATTTATGTCCTTTTTTTCTCATGAAGTGCGCTTTGATAGTTTGACGGTCAGTTATTCTGGCGTCTTTCTGTCTCATCTAATTATCACAATTCTATTGAGTTGTACATGCGTTTCAAGGCAGTACCGTTCCACTGCAACTCGGCAATGTGGTCCGATTTTTCTGATGTTCCGCGCGGTGATCGTCGGGCCCACCTGCCAACTTTGTCTTTTTATGAGGTGGTTGATATTCAGAAGGATCACGAGCGGGAACGTTCCGCAAAGAGCCGCGATCACAAGTCGAGAAGCGACCAAATAAGTAAGAGTTCCGGGCAATGCGATTATTGCGAAGGTCCGGGCGCTAGTAGCCTTTCGTGTCTACCGATGCGCATGCACACGTGGTTCCTGCGCTTTCCGATCGATATTGTCTGCCTCAATCGTCTTGGTGGATCGTGCGGCTAGTTCTTTCCTCTTTACCGCTGCCGATTCCGTAGCGCGGAGGATCTGGAACTAGAAGTCCTCGCTTTGCGTCATCAGCTAATCGTTTTTCGTCGCCAGCGAACCGGGCCATCCGCGACTGTCGCCGGATTGAGGCTCCCAGCCAGTCCACGATGGAGAGGCTCACGCTCGCAGTCGCTGTGACAGGTCGAAACAATCCGTAGGCTCTGGACCTTATCCGTGTCGAATTCCAATTCGGCAGCAGATGGGGTGTGAAATAAACCATTGCAATGTTGCCGCCAGGTATATGACTCAAGTTTTGCGCTTGGCTGTGCGCGGGTACGCCACTCCGTTCAGCGGCGTAGCTCCGGTCAACCCGGTGTGACACCGGTGTTGGTTGTAATAGGGCCTGTAATTCTCGAGCGCCCGCTCAAGATCGCACTGGTTCCAAAAAAAGTCCGATCAAAATACTCGCGCCGTACCGTCCCGATCAGTCGCTCAACGAAGCATGGGAACGCGGCGTACAGAGAATGGCTTTGATCTCATCAACTTCAAGTATATGAAGGTTCGCGAGCCACCGATGGAAGCGAAACAATGGATCGTGCGATCGCGAAGCAAACGCCGCCAAAATACCTTTCATGTTTGTTTATCTCGATAGTGAATGCTCTCGATATTTCCTCGGCAATCTTCCGGCAGCCGAACCTTTGGGTCCAGGGCGAAGGCGACAGCTTGTATTAAGTGCACTGACTCGCATCGCTCATTCGCGACAGTCAGGTGGGCCTCTTTGGATCGGATCGTGCCGGTTGAACATGAACACTTTCCTCCTCGCCCTCTCAAAAAAATTGGAGGGCGAGGGGGAAAGATTCGCGGGGCGGAGGAGCTGAGTGGCTAAAGATTTTGGAATGCGAAGCCGCATCGCTCAGCGGCCCAGCGGAAAGGATTCCTTACCTGGCCAAGGGCCGCGTGACGCGGCGAGTCTGAGGCTTCAGCGAAAGTATCGCCGGCTGAACTTGCTGAGGAATCGCCGCGCACCCGCATGAGGATCAATCCTCGCCGGGAAGATTGGCGTCCTCGCGCTTTGCTCGTGGGCTCGAACGGTATTCTGAGGGCGCGAAGCGACTCCTCGTATGAACAAGCATGAGCGTGAGCATCGTCCGCGAGGTCTCCGGAAGTCAGGAAAACCGGGAGGTGAGGAGCGGATATGCAGTTTGCAGGAATTGATATCGGAGGTGAGCGTCACGCAGTTGCGGTGGTGAAGGCGGTACGGTCCTCGTCAAGTCACCGTTCTTTGGAGAGAACGCCGTACTCTCTTGGCTCGCTGCGAGCAAAAAATCTCATCGCCGACCAACGCCTGAGGACTTGACTCGACCTTACGGTATCTTGTTACAGGGCGCTTACATTCCTGGCGGGCCTCGTACTTCTCTTGACAGGCGCGACCCGAGGGATAAAGGCATCCCTCGGGTCCGCTTATCAATACCCAGACCAGAATTCGTCCTTACGGGGTCGTCGCCGCGTTGACGGTTGCGTTGACGGCGCACCATGCCGGGTCGCTCTGCGGTCCGATCTGCAAGGCGAGAACGTCGCCTGTGTTGACCGCTACGGATGCACCCGCCGGTGACTGACAGGTGAATGCCCCGTCAGCAATGTTGCAGTTGACAGCGTTGGAGCAGTCCACACTACCGTCACTGGTATGGCCAACGCACAGCTGGAAGTTGTACGCGTTTCCGTCGTTCAAGAGTCCGGGCGTGCATCGACCGTGAATGTCCGGTCCCGGAGGATTCACAACGATCCATATCGCGGAGGGATCACCGCCGTTCAGCCAGTGTTTGAAATCATTGCTGTTGAAACAGAGGTTCGATGCGCCGACGCCAGGCTGGCAGCCGAAGTTCTGCTCAAGTGCCTGGTAGAAGGTGCCATTCCAAGTGACGATGGCTCCCTCGTGGTATTTAACATCCTCGCCCCAAAGCCGATACGGCTCTTCGCCAAGTGTCACCAGCAGCTGGCTGATTGCGCCCGCCTGAACGGGAACGCCGATCTCAAATACAGACGTAATTGCTTCATCACAGTCACCTATGCCACACCATCTCGTATCGCTGGCATAGTTCGCATGACCTGCCGGATTGTCTGCCTTCAGAGGCAGAGTCGGATCGCCTGAAGGTCCTGCCGGCCCCGCCGGTCCCTGCGGACCTTGTGGTCCTGAGCCGTCTGCGGGAAGCGTTCCCCACTGCGTACACACTTTGTGGCTCTTTTGCAGACAGACGAAAGCGCCCGTGGCCTGAGCGCTGGCATTCGTCGATACTCCAACAACGGCAATTGCTAGCAGTAGCGACATTAACCATCCAAACTTTGCTCTCATTGTTTCTCCCCTGATTAAAAAAGATGTCACACGAACTTCGAACGAATCGACCGGCCAAATGGCGGGCTTCGCCTCCCTTATCAGCAGTCACTTTAGGCTCAAATAATATTTTGTGTCAACCGAAAAAGACTTTAATTAATAGAAAAATGATTAATGCTAATTACAGCTAGCTCTCACCCAACGCCCAAGGCGCTCAAGACGCAGCTTTCGGCACTGGCTGAACTAGGACAGCACCCAGCTTTCGACCCCCACTCGCGCCGACCCGGCGCTAGTGCAATTGTTTGTTTATGGCTGTTGATCGCTCGAAACCTTTTGGGCAGAAAGGGGTTGGCGTACATTCATGCTTAGGTCGAATGAGGCCGCGCTCGAATCCTACGTTCGCGTAATAGACGAACGTTCACTCTGGCAGTCAAGCGCGGCCGTTTTTCCAGAAGTCAGTTCAGAGAGATGCTGGGTTGATTCCCTTCCAAACGCCTGATCATGTTCCAGGGCGTCGATGCCCGCGAGGCGAACTGCGGAGGTGAGAGACCACTCGGTCCGAGCACATCGACGGTATCACCATCGGTGACGCTGCCGACCTTCGTGGAAAATCTGCTAAACGGGTTTGCGGCTTGAACGGCGGTCGCCGCGACGCTCGGTGCGACGAGATGCAGAACCCATGCGCCCACGACGAAGCTGGCCACGAAAAGGCGGCCGCCACTGCGAGCATCGCCCAGTAGGCTCGCGGCGAGCGATACCAGCGTAGGCGAACATAGCGCTGTTCCACCAGCGAGCAAGGCTGCGGCCAAGACGATCGGAAATTCTCCCCAAGCCAGCACTTGTCCCGCCTCCGATTGTTGGGTTCACCGCCTTCGCGCAATGTTCGCGAGCAATCGCTCACCAAACCATGATGACGCATCGCGTGCAAAGCGGCATAATCACGGGCGTGCCCGACCGGACCGAGAGTAAGCGGCAGCTCCTGACGGCGGAGATGCAACGCTACTTCGGCGATACGTGCCCGGCGCTTGCGGCGCGCTGGGAAGCGACTATCGTCGGTTTGGCGCCAGCTCTTATGCCAGACCTGGCCGGGCGTCTGCAGGTGCTTGAGGCAGCCACTAACGAGACTAACCAGTACCTCAGGGCCGCTTTTGTCGAAGCCAGCGATAGCCACGCGCGGGCCGAGCCTCTGCTAGATCGCGCGCTTGCATCGCTGGAGCATCTCAACGAGATAGCGGAGACAATGATGCGATGGTTGGATGAGTCGTCGAAGGCGTAGCCGCCGGCCGGTAGGAGAGTCCAGCTGAACATCGCCCGCCCCGGTTGCGACGCTGGGCTCCTGGACCCACAAGCCCCTTCTGTAGACAAGCGCGGCTCTGCGCCGCGAGCATACTTAAAAGGAGCGCAGCGGAACTCGCCGCATTCCGGAATCTTTGTCCCGATTCAAAGCCAACGGTGCACTGAAAGATCCGCAAACGTGAGGCCGGTGAGGGTACTTTTCTGTCAATTCACCAGCCCACCCCTAAAACTGGACGGGTAGGCAAGGGCGAATTGGATTGGGCGCGGGGCCTATCGGAGGATAGCAGATTGCGCGACGGAGAGTGGCACCGCGCGAGTTCGTGCAGGCCGGCACGGCCCTCGAGAAACTCCTTGGCGAGCTGGCACTTGAACTCCAAACTGAAGCTGCGATACCGAGCCGATTCGGCTTTGGAGCCGCAAAATACGAGGCGGGCGAGTTCACCGATGAGCTCGCGGAGGCGGTACGGATCGCTGAATGTGAGCGCAAGATCGTTGAACTCGAGCGCAAGGTCGGTCAGCTGACGATGGAAATGGAAGTCGATCTGCTCAAAAAAGAGGCGCTGTTGGGACGCCGAGTGAGCGACGGGGCCTAGCGGCCCGAAGCTTTCTCTGTCGCGCGAGGATGCCGAATTATGAAGCTGACGTTCTCGACCTACTACTACTCCTACTCCTGCCGCCGCGCGGCGGCGTGACACCTCCGAAACCCAACCAGCAACGACGATGAGCGAACCGGCGGGGAACATACAAGCAGCGCGTTTAGCGGAGCGGCTCGACCGAGCCGACCGCCTTGATCGCGGTCCGTCGCGCGTAATTGAGCTGGCGCTCAGGTCCGCCTTTTTTTGAGAGATCGCGAGCATGCAGTATTTCGTCTCTGATTTGTTGTTCCGGAAGGCCTCGGCTCGCTGCGTGTAAAGCCCACGCCATGTCGGCGCGATGAAGGTCGCCGCTGTACCGAGAGTCCGCGTGAAAATCGGAGAGAGATCGCACTGAGTCGTCCTTCGAGGTCGCTTCACTCACTGTGCGCGTCGAGCTTTCCGCGCTGGCCCTGCGAGCAAGCGATTTTACTTCCTCGAGAAATTCGCGCGCTGCGGTGTAAGTGCGGCCCTCGCATTCATGCAAGCGAACGAACGGTGGAAGACCGGTCTGCAGCCGTCTCTTCGGCTTCTGATTCGTGAAGCCCGCAAGTCGGCCGAAGTGGCGCCAATCGGCGCTCGAGGGATCACCTCCGAAGCGGCGCGCCAGCTCCTTCGCGGCATCGGTACTAAAGGTGCGATCGAAGAGTATCCGTCCGTGGTTTAGCCACACCTGAAAGTTGCCCGGCGAAGTCTCTATAACGGCGGCTGGCTGAAATCCTGCCTCCGTCATTCGCGGGATCGTTTCAGCGCTGAGATCGTCGACCAGGCTCAACGCATGAGTGCCGTGTGGGCGGACGAATATTTGTGCACCCCGCGCATTCTCCCGCCTCAGCCACGCGAGAGCGGCGTCAATCTGATCGGCGCTCCAGCCTTTTCGGAGCAACATCCGGCCATCCATCCGGAGAACGCCAATTTCGAATAGCTCGCAGCGCATCGCGCAGAGCTGTTTGCGAACAATCGATCCGTGAAATTGAAGTGGGCATCAGTTATTGCTTCCGTCGACGCCAGGAACACGAAATCTCCTGCTCAGATTTTGCTGGTCGCTTTACTCATCGCCGTCGTGCTGGTGTCGGGGCTTTCGTAACGCGCGGTGCCTGGATTCATCGGCGTCGTACTTGGAGCGCGTGATGGCATACCGATGTGCCTCGAACGTCTTTCGGGGCGGGCACACGCTGGCCGCCGTCAGTGCCGAGATTGCCCAGCCGTTGGGTCTGTCGGCCGAAGTCCATGGCGTTGACCCATCCAGCGCCTTCACTGCTGCTGCCTGCGCCAGCGTTCCCAAGCTGCGCAACTTTATTGAATCCGGTCTGGAGCGCGCTTGTGATGGGTCGAATCACTGTTTGCGCTATGTATGCGGCTTCAAAAGCATGGCTAAGAGCAAGGCCGATCGTGCCCCCAGCGATTCCTGCTGCCGTATAAGGGACGGCGATACTCACGACCATAAAGACGATGGCGCCCGCTGCGTAGTTGAGCATTGCTGACACGGGCAGACTCCCCGAGCAGACGGTTGTGAAGATCGCGCTTGGTGGCAACCCGTAAGTGGTCCACCATGGAAGCGTCGTTGTAACAGGTTTGCAAGCTGCTAACAGTGCCGAAGCCCATTGGTTCGCCATCTGCACTCCGATGGCGAGCACGAGGTAGAAGAAAAGGAGTCTGACACCGACGCGGAGGACATAGCCGAAATAGCCCTCTGCTGCAGGGGCGGTGAAACGATTCGCGCCTAAACCTAGGAGAAGCACCCCGCCGCCCACCACCAAGTAGGATTCGATCAGAGTCAGAAGCAGCATTGCTGCCGTGATGACAAATGACAGAAGGACCACGAATGCGGACACGCTTTGAACGATCGCGAGCTCGATGTCGGTCATCAAACTCGCGTTTGCTGGAGCATTGAAAATGGTCGTGGAAATTTGGCCACCAATTTGCAGCACAGTCTGTGGGCTAAGAGCCGGCAACCCGGTAATTGCAGCGCCGATGCCCGAAAAGCTCTTGAGGACTGCATTCATCCAGGAGAATGCGTTCACGATCATCAGGTAAACAAACCCGCCGCTCAGAATATGTTTAATGAGGCGACCCAAGAAATGTGAGGCGTCAAGCTGACCCTCAGCTGTGAATTGTATCCACGTTACGAGAATGTCTATCAGCAGGAGCGCAATGAAGAGTTTGAGTGCGTAAGGTTGGATGGCGGCACTGTATTTGAGACCCGCGCTGTAATATTGCGCTGCTATTGCATCGAAGCCGCTCATGATCATGCTCCTCCAAAAGACGAATTGTTTTACGGCTGGGGTGGTGGCGCGCCCGGTGTAGCGTTGAGAAAGTTTGGAAGGCCTGACGGTGGGGGAGCTGTGAAGGCCTGATGATGTTCTTCTTCCGCAACCCGTCCCTGATAGAGGTGCCAGAGTCCGTAAAGAACGGCACACACGCCGACGAGCGCGAAGACCATCATCATCCTTCTTGCGTTCATTCGAACTCTCCTTCAGAACACTTCATTTAATTGCTACGGCTGTGGCGGCGGCGAACCGGCGGCCGTCTCTAGAAAGTTCGGAGTGCCCTCAGGAGGGGGCGCGGAGAACAGTGCTTGCGCCTCCAAACTACTCTGGACCTGATGTGTTGACTTGATTTGCTGCCGCTACGTTCTGCGAATTCATCTCGGCCATGACGAGTTGACGCAACATCTGAACCTGCTGTACCTGCGCGAGCGCGATTTCGTTGCTGACCTGAACCGCCTGCAGATTTCCTATCGCCGTTTGATTCTTGAGCTCAAGGGTTTGCAGCGACGCCTGCTCCGCCTGAAAGTTCTGGGCCTGAGCCTGGGCCGAAGCGAGCGCCCCGTTCAGAGTGTTCAGCGTCATGCCGACGGTCGCCTGCGGACTCTGAACTCCCGCGGTCGAGGCCGCGTTGAAGCCCGGATAGAGTTGCTGAAACTCCTGCGTCAGCCCCTGAAAGGTGTACGAAAGCCCTTCCTGCTGGTTGATCAGATTTCCGAGGTTACCGAGCAGGTTCTGGTTGGATTGCCAGACTCCCGCACCACCGCCGGTCGTATTCTTAATCGCGTACTGAAGCTGCTGAGCCAAGTTGGTAACGGTGGCGGTCTCCTGCTGAAGCTGCTGCAGCTGACGGGCGAACATCTGTGGGTCGAAGACGATCTGAGTGCCGCCTCCAAACTGCGTGTGCGCCGGCGCTGGCTTTCCGAACAGACAAATCAACGCGGCCACGACCGCAAGGAATTGTGGAGAGCGTTTTGTGCGATTCATTGACATATCTCCGGTTGATTGAGCTTCCCGTTGGCATGGAACGAATTCCCGTTCGCTCCGATCAACGCTACGACCCGTGGATCAGATTGTGGGTAGAGCTTCTCGAGGTACTCGGCCCAGTCCGGCAGTCCACGAATGCGAAGCCATTCAACAGTCCAACGGTCGCCATGCTGCTCGATCATTCGCCGCGCGGAAAGCACGTCGTCCTTCGAGCCGGCGCCTATGAAGGCGAGCGCCGCAGGACCAAGCGAGAACTGAAACAGCCGCCGTCCAAGCGGCGAGACGTAATAGTAGTGTCGTTTGGGCGTGGCATCAGCGACAATATCGATTTGCCGATCTGAGAGTCCGAACCGTCGGTACATCTCACGGCTCGCGGCATTTTTCGCTTCTGCGTTCGGCAGATAAAGCTTCGTCGGACACGACTCCAGAATCACGTCGCGATGAGGCGAATTGGCGATCTCCGCGAGACTTTGGGTCGCCAGCACGACAGCGGCGTTTTTCTTGCGTAGGGTGCGCAGCCACTCCTCGACCTTCGCGCCAAAGACGCTATTGGTGAGCATGATCCATGCTTCATCGAGCACGATCAGCGTAGGTCTGCCGTCGAGTCGCTGATCGATGCGATGAAAAAGATACGTGGCGACAGGCACGACGACTTTCGGTCCCATCGCCATGAGCGTTTCGAGCTCAAAGGTGACGAAGCGCCCTTCGAGCAGCACGTCGTGGTCGGCGTCAAGAAAGCGCCCGAGCGGACCGGCGAGTGAGAAGGCATTCAGACCGTCCCGCACCGCATTGTCCTGAACCTGGGTGACGAGATTGCTGATGGTGCGCTGCTCTGGCGGACCTTCGCCGACAAGTTCAAGCGCCCGCCACAATGCCTTGCGCTGCGCGGGAACCAGTCGAACGCTCTGAAGTTCCAGCCAGTCTTCGAGGAGACTCTGCAGCTTCATGCGATCGGTTTCGTCGTCGACGCGCGCGAGCGGTTGCAGCGGCACCTCGTCCTCGCCGAGGTCGAGGTGTTGTCCGCCGAGTGCCTTGGTCAGAACGAATGCCGAGTAACCCTTGTCGAAGAAGAAGACCTGGCCGTCGGGAACTGCGCGGAAGTTTGCCGCGATCGCTCCGAGAGCGACGCTCTTGCCGCTGCCCGTAGGACCGTAGATGCCGGTGTGACCGGTGTCCCCGACGTGCAGGTTGAGCCGGAACGGCGTGCTGCCGGTCGTCGCGCCATAACAAAGCGCGGGCGTGTTCTTCGGATAGTAAGGGCACGGATTTATCGCGAGCCCTGGCCAGATACTTGTCAGCGGGAGAATGTCGGCGAGGTTCTGAGTGTTGACCAGCGGGCGGCGCACATCGTACCAGCCGTGCCCTGGCAGCGAACCGAGCCATGCTTCGACCGCGTTGATCGATTCGATCCTGGGATCGAAGCCCATGTTCTGGCAGACCTTGAACACGAGCTGCGCGTTCTCATCCGCAACCTCAGCACGGTCCTCCGTGATGATCACTTTTGGAGTGACGTAGCAGTAGCGGACCGCTCCGCCCTCGGCCTCCATGATCGCCTCGTCAGCGTCGGCAGCCATTTTGAGTGCATGCTGGTTTTGAAAGGCTGCGCCGGCGCCGGAACCGAAGTGCTCGCTGATGATGCCGCGCAGCCCGAGTCGCTTCTGAAACCAGTTGCGCCGGTAAACGGTCAGTTGGTTAATCGCCGTTCTCGGTCCGACCGGAATCCCACGAATCGAGTAGCGATAACATATAGGCAGTTCGCTCAGGAACGCGGCCATTTCCGCAAATGAGAAGGGCGGAAAACCAGCCAGAGCGACGACGCGGACGTGTCTTCCGCCGACGCGGGGTTTGAATCCTGCGATCAGGTCCTGATTGCCGAGAATGGCATCCAAGTAGGTAGGCGTTCGCGGCACGGCGATCTCGCATATTCGCCCGTTTATGCAGCTCGCGAGATGGGAAAGCAGGGCAGGCATTTGAAGCGCGGTCAGCTTCCACACTGGACTGATCGCATCTTCGAACTCGCGGAGTTTCTGCTTGAACCAGTTGTGTTGTCGCCTCCAGTGGGTATGCTTCGGCGCACCCGAGAGAAACACGCCGGCGATCCGCGTCTGCGCATCACTGGGCGGACGATAGGTGATCGTCAGAACGCATCTCGTCTCGAAATGCTGACCCTCGGCGGAGTATTGAATCTCGCGCTCTCGGTCGAGCGCCGTGCTGACCGGATCGGGAAACGTTCGACTTGAATATTCGACGCTCGGATAGCGGAACAGGTCGATGTTGTACTGGAACCCGTCATCGAGACGCGCGAGCGCTCGATTGCCCTGGGCGCGATGAGCGTCGAGTTCCTCGACGCTCGCCGAGTTGAGGTCAAGACCCGAGCACTCGAAAGCCGACAGAAAGGCGCCATCTTTGAGCGCGATCGTGTAGTCGTCGACTGGGATTGCGTAGTTAAGCTGATCCGGCAGCCCGAGCAGCTTGTCGCGCTTACGTCTTAAATCCTTGAACTCTTTGAGAAACATTGTTCCACCTCTCCACCATTACGCGCGGATCTCCTTTGGTATCGGTACGGACGGCCGGATTCGTGGTGGCGGCGCAGTAACTGAGGCGCGAGCGGGATAGTAGTCCTGCTGATGCACGTGCCGGACGTAGACCCGGCTGAGCTGGGGATCGAACTTCGCCGCCTGAACCAGCGCCCAATGGCCAACCGTGAGCAGGAACGTTCCCATGGCAATCGTGTACCAGTGGAGCCCGCCGCCAAACACCAAAGCGGCGGCTGTGATCCAGTTGGCGATCGCCAGAGGCCGTTCCGCGCCAGCGAGAAGAATTGGCTGGGTGAGCGATTGATGAATCGCGCTGACCCGCCGCTCCGCTTCGCCCATCACCCTATCCTCCCTAGAAGAGCGCTCCACCGAGTGGGAATAAGGTCGTCATCAGCTGTGTTGCGCCCAGAGCGCAGGAGCCGCCGAACGCAAGCGACGACATTTTCCGCACGCCGGTTCCGTGTTCGCTCACTGACCACATGATCCCGGTGCCGATGATCGCTGCGGTAGTGATCGCGTGAGCGACCGGACCCTGAAGGTCGTTCTGCAGAGTCGTGAGCGGCGCGTCCCACGGCAAGCGCCGCCTGCGGCGACAGCCGCGAACGCCTTGACTGGCCATACGAATGTGACGACCCCGTATGCATAAGCAATCGACGACGCCCATTTCCTCCACGCACTTTTACTTTCTTGCAGCCGCTTCATTTCACGTACCTCCTTGGTGATCGAATAAAACCTCAAGCCGTGATGGCTTCGAGGCCTTCATCCAGCTTCACAGGCGCAAGCGCGAATCCGTCGCGCGCGTTGTATCCAGCGACGCGAACAACTTCCGTGATCCGTCGTCCCGCGGAACTGCGGACGATGAATACGAGCAGGTTGATGGTTTCGGCTATGAGTTCCGGTTGCGGTGGCACGCCCGCCTCCTGCACGAGACTGGAGAGCCTCGTCAGCGCAGCTCGCGCGCTATTCGCGTGGATCGTGGTGACTCCCCCCGGATGGCCGGTATTCCATGCCTTCAGCAAAGCGAGCGCTTCGGCGCCGCGGACCTCACCGATGATGATGCGGTCGGGACGTAGCCGCATCGTCGTGCGGACCAGGCGTGTCATGTCGGCGCTCTCAGCTGTGTGAAGTTGGACCAGATTGTGAGCGCGACACTGGATTTCGAGCGTATCCTCGATGATGACGTAGCGTTCGTTCGGGTCGGAGCGCTCGACCATTTCATTGATCATCGCTCCGGCGAGAGTTGTCTTGCCCGAGCCGGTGCCGCCGGCAACGACGACATTCAGACGCCGGTCAATTGCGTTGCGCAGAACTTCCGCATGGATTTCGCGCAGGATATCGTCGCGAACGTAGTCGTCGAGTGTGTAAAGCACTTGCGCAGGCTTGCGCATTACGCAGCAGGGTTTTCTTGCGACTGGTGGAAGCAGGCCTTCGAATCGAATGCCCTCGATCTGCAGCTCGCCCTCCACGATCGGACTGCTCGCGTTGACTACCGTTCCGAGTGACGCCGCCACGGTTCCGATGAGGCTCTCCACCTGCGACGAGGCGAGCCGCAGACCGGCTTCGTGCATCCCCTTGCCGTAGGATTCGAACCAGACGCGCCCGTCCTCATTGACGATGATCTCGGTGATCTGAGGGTCGGCGATCGCCGCCAGAATTTTTGCCCCGAGCTGCCGTCTGAGCAGTTCGTCCAGGCGACGCTCCTGAAGCTGTTGTGCCGCGATCATGCGGACTCTCCGTTGCGGCCGGCACCGCTTTTTTGCGCTGGCATTGGCTCTTCCATCCGTTTCAGCGTTTCCTCCACTTCGGCTCGCAACCCGCGATGGCGCCGCTGGCCTGAAGCGAGCGCCTGTTTGCGTTGCGCTTCGGGTATTTCGGGCAAATGGCTCAGCATGCTCAGAGCGAACTGATCGACCATCGCAAGCAGGGTAGTGAGTTGGTGAGCGAGCGGTTTCAGGGTTTCCGCCATGGAAGAGCGGCTCGCCTGAATGATTCGTTTCTCAGCCGCTGCGAGAGTTGCGTCCGAGAAGGTCAGCCCGGAGCCACCCTCGGATTGAAAGAGACGCTCCTTCACGTATCGCGACAGGGTGATGCCGCGCTCATCGGCTTCGTCGCGCAGTCGATGAAATTCCTCTTCACTCAGGTAAGCAGTGAGTTGTCGTCTCACAGTAATCTCTCCTTAACGCCTTCCTCTTTCGGCGCGTCGGCCGCGTCCTTCCCGTTCTCAACGGCGAATTTCAGAAACGAGAGCTGCTCCGCGGGCGCTGGCTTGACGCGGCGAGGCTTTGCCGGTGACGACCTGAACGGGCTTCTGGTCAGTCCTGCCGCTCTTGCGGCGCGTACTTCTCCGTGCTGTCCTTCGGTTCCTCGTCATCGTCGTCGGCTACCGGCGGAGCGTATTCGATGCGATCGCTCTTCGGTGGCGGAGCAATCTGCGCAGCCGTTTGAAAGATGGATCGGAGTAGTAGCGAAGTTTCGTCGCTCGAATCGCTGGCCGGCCACTGGTGAAGATCAACGCCTCGTTGGAACCCAGCCGCATCGCTTCGTCGGGCGTGATCAGCGGCCTCGCCACTTCCGGCTCCGAGACGCTCGCACCCGAGCTCGATACGGTCCGATGCGCATGGCGCACTGTGGTTTCCCCGGTCATCTGCGAGAGCAGCCGCGCCGTTTCGATCCGATTCGGAGCGAATGCGACGCGCGTATGGCAGTTGGAGGTTATCGCCTCATCGTGCCCGTATGCGGCGTGGATCTGACTCAGATCCTGCGCGATCAGGCACGCTTTGATTCCGTAGCCGGCGACCAACGACAGGGACTCTGCGAACACGTCGAGCCGCCCGAGACTCGGGAACTCGTCGATCATGAGCAGCAGGCGATGGCGATATCCGGTCACCGCTCGGCCGTTTCGAAATTCCAGATGTTCGGTAAGACGATGAAGGATCTGACCCAGCATTAGCCGAATCACCGGCTTGAGGCTGTTCTTGTGTGCGAGTGGGACCGCGATGTAGAGCGACACGGGCCGTTCGTGATTCATCAGATCTGTAATTCGAAAGTCGGAGACCGCGGTGTTCGCGGCAATGACCGGATCGCGGTAAAGCTCGAGGAATCCCTTCACCTCCGAGATCACGCCCGAGCGTTCGTTCGGGCTCTTGTCGAGCATGCTGCGCATCGCGCGCGCGATGATCGGATGCGTCCTGGTCGGAATGCCGCGCGAATCGGTCCAGCCCAGCGAGCCGGATGGATCGTGCTCGGCCCGCATGATCTGCTGCATGGTGTCGTCGATCGGCTGGCCCGGATCGCACAGGCGCGCTTCCAGTCCGCTGAGAGTCTTGTCCCGTCCGGCATAAAGCTGATCCAGGATCATGCCGGTGAGGAAGGCCGAGCCTTCGCGCGACCAGTGATCGGGCAGCCCTTTCCCGTCCGGATCGATGATCATTTGCACGATGTTGCGGACATCGCGGATTTCGTTGGGTGTGCCGGAGCCTGACTTCCGCGAGCGGATTGTAACGAGCGCCGTCGCTGTCGGCTGAGGCGGGTGCGAACTTGAGACAAAGCTGGCCCATTCGTTTCCGAGCTCCGGCCGTGAGCGCCCAGTTCTCTCCTTTCAGGTCGTGAATCAGGACTGAGTACGGCCAGCTGAGCAGTGTGGGAATCACGATGCCGACGCCCTTGCCGCTCCGCGTTGGCGCGAAGACCAGGACATGCGCGGGGCCACAATCGCGTATGAATGAAGCTCGTCCCCACTCCCGCCAAACGCCGAGATAGATTCCAGCGCGGCGGGCCCTTGGTCTCAGAATCCGCAAGCACACACCGATTCCTCGCAGCCATTCGCGTATTGACCTGCGCGCATCGATCAATCGAGCGGCTCTCAGATCACGCGCGGTTGCCCAGCGCGCGGAACCGTGAAGGTCAGAGACGTTCGCGAACCAACCATGCCGCACCATCGCGATAGCCGCGCAACAAACCGCCGTCACGACCGCCATTGGGTAGAGCGCCTCGCGAGCGCACTCTTTCCAAAGCGATTGCAGTTGCGGAGCCCAGTACCATCGGGTCCACCAGACAATCCACGACCACGGCGCGTATACTGCTCCGCCCCTCAGGTGGAAAAGCGGTTGCCCCAGCCACGACGCATGGCGGAGCACGCTCGCCGCGTGCTGTGTTGTCACCGAGTTGATCGCGATGAACGCTCCGACCAGTGAAAGCACGGCGCGCCGTTTCGCACGGGCGAGCCTCGCATCCGCTGAGAATCCGGGAATTCGATAGGGACGCTGTTCAGCCATTGCGCTCCCTCTCCCGTTCACGGACCCGATCCATGCCGGAATCGATTGTGCGCTGGCGGCGCGAACGACTCTTGATCACGTCTTTGGAGACTTGGCGCTCACGCAGCTCGCGTTCATGGTTCTGCGAAAGCTCCCAGCTTCGCTCATCGACGCGCTTGGCAAGTCCTAGCCTTGAAAGAAATTGCAGGCGATCGATCTCTTGTTCAGCTCGAATCCGGGCTCCCTCGCTGCGCGGTTGGGACTGGTCATACGCGACGAGGCCATTTCCGTCGGCCTTTCTCTGCAACGCGCGGTCGATCTCGGTCCACTGCTCGCGCCTGACAGCGCGCTCACGCGACCGCAACATCTCGGGCTCCAGCCGCGGACCCAATTCCCGCGTCGCGATCTCCTGGCTCCGGATACGCAGCCCTGAGCGCAAATACTCGCGGTTGATCTCCAGTGGTCTGCCGTTTTCGCGCACTCCACGAACGAGCAGATGAACATGCGCATCGTCGGTGTTGTGGTGATCGATCGCGACCCATTCCAGCTTCGTGTCGAGGTCGCGTTCCATCTGGCCGACCAGCTCGCGAACGTGGTCGCGAAGATTGAGGCGATCGGCATCCTCGGGCGAAACGATGAACCGCCACATGAGTTCGTCGCTCTTCTCCCAGTCTCTGACCGTGGCAAGCATGTCGATGTCTTCACGGTCCGCATCGAAGCCCAATCCCTTCGCCATTTCCTGCTGCGCGCCCGGCCGCGACAAGTAGCGCGCATGGGCAGCCCACGCGCCGCTCCGGCGGTTGCGCGAGAAAGAGGCCTTGACCACGCTGCGCCGCGCATATGCCGGTGGTTCCGCGATCCGCACTCGCGCCGCGCGCGCGCCGCTTAGACTTCCGCTCGGCTGCTGCCGTCGCAGCCCTTGCCGTATGCCTATCCGCCGCAACGCGCGCGCCCACCACGGCACGAGTTTGCGCGGACGCTCCGCATGCTCGTGGCGGAGCTTGATATCGACCTCTTTCTGGCGGAGGAACCTAGGCCGTTTCATCGCACACCTCGGTCAACGCCTCGCTGAGGGCGAGTACCAGTTTGGTCGGACTCTCCGGCGCCCGCCCGCCGAGCGCTTCGATGATCTCGCGCAACTGCCCGCTGCTGAGCGTGATCGCGTGCAGATCCTGCGCGCGCCGCCATGACTTCCACGCGCGCTTGCCGGTCGCGCGTTCGTCGAGCTTCTTCCGCCCGATCGTCGCAACGTGCGCCCGCTGCGCGGGCGTAAGGTCGCCAGCCTCCTGTGCGACGCTGAGCAGGGCGCCCAGCAGAAAGTCGGGCGGCTCCAGATCGAGGCCTGCCAGCGCGATCAATCCGCCGAGGTTGGCGAGATGATGCACGCGCAGTCCCTGCTCGGGGCTGTGACTGTTGCCATTTCCATTTCCGTTGCTGTTCATGGCATTCACCACGTCACGACCGGTTCGATTTCTCCGCGAACGTTCGCGAGCGGAATCGGACCGAAGTAGCGCGAGTCCCAGCTCCGGCGATCGTTGAAGCCGAACAGCCACACCTGGCCGGCTGCCGACTCGATGGCTGCCCCACGCGACATGCGGAAGCGGGCGGTGTGCGCTGTCATGGGTGGCAACTCTGCTGCGCGCGAACCGTGCGCCGTTCACCGCAACCCATCCGGGTTCGATCTCGACGCTATCGCCGGGGAGAGCACCCACGATCTTGCCCACCGGCTCCGCGTTGCCGGCGCACGCGCCAGTGCGCAGATAGCCGCGCGCGAGACCCTCCTGGGCGATCGGGATCGGCAGGCATGCCGCAACCAATTCGCCACGCTCAATCCCGTGAGCGACGACACGATAGACGCCTGCCGGTGCGGCGCTGTCCGTGTTCGAGATCAGTACGCCGAGTGCATTGCCGACTGCGATTAAGAGCGCTGCTGGCGATCGCAATTCCGGCCATCGCTCCAATGGGTCCGCGAGCGCCTTCCAATTGTTGAAAATGAATGCGCTGGGCAAGCGATCCGGCGGGGTTTTCTGCCGTGCTGTACAGTGTGCTGATCATGACTGCCTCCGAGGGGGAAAGGCCGCGAGTTCGTTGAGCAATCCGCCGAAAATGCCGCACCGTACCGCAGGTCCTTTATCTTGCTCTACGAACGACCGGCCTTCCCCCCTCTCCAACGCACCCTTCCAATCCACTCCTTCCGCGCGCCGCAAAGCGGCTGAGAAATTCCTGAAAATCCTCACTGCAGTTTCTCCGTCGAAGGTTCGGTTACGCGGCCATTCAGTTTCCGGCCCGGACGTGGGGCACCTTCGAGCTCGGCCTTGATCTGCTTGCAGAGCCGCCACATCGCCGCCGTGATCGTCTCGCCAAGATCGAAGCCCGCATCTTCGGCCCGACTGCGCAGTTGCTCGATCTCACGCTTGAGCGCCGCAGGCAGCTTGAACGTGATCGCTTCGCTTTCCTGTTTGCGCTTGAGAACTCCCATTACATTTCTCCTTGCGTAATTGGATTGTGGAATTCACTTCCCGTATGGGCCGGGGAATACGAGGTCCTGGGTGATCATCACGTCGAACTGGTAGCCCGGCCGGATTTCAATCGTCGGTGGACGATTTAATCCCTGTCCCATCATTTGCTGACCCAGTGCCCCGAATTGTCCCGAGGCGGCTGAACCGGCGGTCTGACTCGCCATCGCCCATTGATTCGGTTGGTAGTAACCGTACGGTCCGTAGGAGGCGCCGCCTCCAAAAGTCGCCATCTGTCCGACGGCCTGGCCTGCGCTGATCAGGCTCATAACGGCGGCGGTTCCGAACGTTGCGAGATAGTGGTGGTCAATCTGATCGGAGAAGCCGGCGTAGCCACTCTGATCGGCGCCCGGCATCATCGGCAGATTCATGCTCGAGGTGTTCGGGAAGATGAGCCGCTGCCACGCGATCTGAACGCGCTGCTGACCGTATGAAGATGCGTTCTGGTAGGCGCCGATGAGGCGGCTGCCTTGCGGGATGAGAATCGATCTGCCGGTCGCGCTGTCGAGGACGTTCTGGCTGACCTGCGCGAGAATCGGTCCGGGCAGATCTGAGTTAATGCCACTGATCAGAACGGCAGGGAGGATGCTGCCCGCCATCACGGTGTACGGCGAAGCGGCGGGGTGAACGCTTATCGTCGGGTTGGTCTGATCACCGGAAGTATACGAGTCAGCCTGCTGTCCGTTTGCGCTCGCGATCTCCAGCGTTCCGCCACTATGAAACGCCTGCACCATCTCCGGCGATTCGAGCGCCTTCATGTACTTCTCTTCGGCCCATTGCGCATACCGGCTCGGGAGGCTTCGGCGCGCTGGGCTGAACGGGCGCTTGCGAGATCGGCATAACCGGTTCCGTCGGCATCACGGTTGGTGCCGCATGCGGCTCTGCGCCATGAGCTGCGAGGTCTTCGATCTCGCCTCGGTCTCGGGCTGCTGAGCCTGGGTCGTCGGCTGATTTCTGGGAAGAGGAAGTTTGACCTATCCCTGAGGACTGGACGCCGAGTGCAAGCGCCACTCCGCCGAGCATCGCAATCGCCACGAAAACCACGCCGAGAAGGCGATTGAAACGGCCGCCGCCAAGATGCTCCTGATTCCTGCTCTTCTTGCTCCTGAATCACGTCTGCGGTTGCCATGGCCGTTACCTCGTTCCTCCTGCGTAGGAGATAGTCACGCGGTCCTGATCGCGGCCCACGCCGGCGACCAGGATCGCATCGCTGAAGAGCCGATCGACGACGTAGTAGTTGCCTTTGACGCGGTAGTTCACCATCTGGGTTCCGCTGCCGGCATTGATGAGCAGAGCGGGAGCTTCGCTCGACTTCATTCCGGCAGGCATCTGGACATAGACGTGAGAACCGTCGTCGAAGGCTCGAACCGGCTTCCACGGAACGTTCGGTCCTGCGACCGTGTAGGCGAAATTGATCTGCGCCGGATCTACGGCTGCGACCTTCACGGTGTCGTCGGAATCACCCGGCGGATCGGCCGCTTCCTGCTTGGCCTTCGCTGCGGCGGTGTCGGCATCTTTCATCGCTGTAGACAGCTCGTCGGGGTAGTAGAACTCCACTTCCTGCATCGCGTGCCCACGCGACCGGAGCACCAGATGGTAAATGTGCTTCGTAGTGTAAATTGTCAGGTTGGTTTCGATACCCGGGACCTGCGGCTTCACCGCAAGATGAGGAACAGCATTGCGCGGGTCGCCTGAGGCGGCCGGCGTCGCCATCCAGCGCTCGGTATCTCCCAATGCAACGTCGGTGATCGTCTCGCCCGGCTGCAGCTGAATGTCGGTGGTGCGCAGCGGCGCGCAATCGACGGTCGGCTCCGGTTCCTGGTTATAGGGATAAAGTGTGTACTCGGCCGTTCGGTAGACGGGCCACTTGCCGTCTTGCTCATGCTCTTTGACTGCACCCTGCACCTCGGACGGCTGCTGTGCGAGCAGTTGCGCCCCGGTCGGTCGGGGCGGCGCCGCAGTCGGCATCGCGGGAGACTCTGTTACGAGTTTCAGCGGCGGTGGTGCGGGCGGTTGTTGGTGACTCGCGCACGCACTGAATAAAAGTGCGAGCGTCAAGGTTCCTGTTCCAATATATTTCATCGCATATCCTTCCTTCCGGACTGGCTATCCCTGCTGCTCGGTCCAGCTGATCTGCGTCACGTAAAAGCCGAGCGGATTGCTGATGATCGCGTCGTCGGAGTTTGGCGGGACTATCTGTGTCTGGAGTACGGCCTCCCAATGTGTGGGCGCTCCAATCACAACTCCGTTCAGATCGCGCTTTTGTTCCGACCAACGTACCTGGTAGCTGCTGGGCGAGAGCTGAAGAATCGAATCGATTTGGATCGAGACGGTCTGCTTCTCTGCAAGCTTGAAAGGGTTGTGAGTGAAACTGTCGGAGTGATAGTAGGCGTCGAGGAATCTGTCCGCAGCTCCGCGCGCATGCGCGAGCATCGAATCGAGCATCTGGTGTTCGACTTGGGGATCGCTGGTGACCGAGCGCGCATCTCGGATGAACGCCGCGACCTCATAGCGCTGCACTCGCGCAGCTACGTCGGGAACGGACGTCGGATTGAGAGGCTGCGGAACAGTGAGCGCGTAACCGAGTTTGTCGACTTCAACGACGTACGGAATGTAGCGGCTTCGGCTGATCAGCCAGACCATGCCGCTGGCGAGAATCAGCGAGAGCAGAAGCAGGCCGCAAGCCGCTACCTGCCAGTTGCGTTTGCCGAGAACGAGATCGGCGTATCGCTCATCCCACTCTCGACGCGCTTCGACGTAGAGATTCGCACCCATCGCGCGCACACTCCTGATCGCCGCTCGCTCTATAGCGTCGGTTTAGTGTCCGAGAATTGTCCGACTTCTGTCCGTGAACTGATCCCAACAGGCTCCAAAAGGAACCAAGATGAAGGGATGAAATGGCTTGATTTTGTTGGACTATGTAGAGTCGAATCGGGGCGGGTTGCGAGCAGATTCAGTCTTTTAATCAGAGGGTCCTGGGTTCAAGTCCCAGACGGCTCACTCAAAACCCTCAGAAGCATTGAATCTCTTCTAGGCCCAACAAAGGTCAAGAGCTGTTGAGTCTGTTGATATAGACACAAAATAGACCTTTTGCTCGAGCTGGAAGGAGGCTGACCCCGGCACCGGAATGAAGACCCTGGTAATTCCTTTGGCTTGGAACCGCCACGCGCCCTGAAGGGCGCTCGCAGGCTGAACCTGAGCGCAGTACGGCGCAAACGTAGCCTCCAGGAAAATCAGTACAAGGAAGCGCCGGAGGAGCAGACCTCAGACGCGCTCTCTCTGCCTCGCTGACATGGCCCGATCTATCGGTCTGTATCAGGCGCTCGCACGCGATGTACTGTCGGCGTCCTGCCGAGCCCGTTTCCAGCATCATATCAGAGGCAAAATTCCAGTCGAATCAATCAAAAATACAAAATTTATAATACAATCTATGGCTATTTGACTCTAGCAGTGATTATCTGTAGCTTTCCTTATCGAAAATCACGTGATAATCGTTGCGATGGCTTTGATCATGCTGGCAGGCATCCGAAAATCTGAGCAAGGACATCTCATTACACCATAGGGCGAGGGAAAAAAACAATGTTTGACCCGGAAGCTCTGAGGTCGAGAGCGCGCGTCCTGACAGCCACTAGGGTGATTGCGCTAGCAGCGTTCGCTGCAATAATTCTGGCCGGCGGGGTTTCCACCGCGCCCGCTCATCCAGCCACTTCATCAACCAGCCATCGGGCAGTGAATAAAAGCGCCGCGGCCGCGCGCCGCGCCTCGCTGCCACTTTATTTTGAACCCAACGTCGGACAGAGCGATCCGCATGTGCGGTTTCTCTCACAGTCCAGTCGTTACTCTCTCTTTCTCACTGATGAGGGAGCGGTGTTCTCGCTGGTCGGCGGTGAAATTCACCAAGGCCCCGCGCTCGCGACCGTCAACCCGCCGCGTCAGCCGCAAGCGGATCGGCTGGTCGAGTCTGCAGTGCGAATTCGGATGGTCGGGGCGAATTCGCATCCCAGGATGAACGCGGAGGAGCCACTGGCGGGCCGCGTCAACTACCTGATTGGAAACGACCCCGCGAAGTTCCATCGCGCGGTGCCCACTTACGGCCGCGTGCGGGTGAGCGGCGTTTACCCCGGAATTGACGTGGTCTATTACGGGATGCCGAATTCCTTGGAGTACGATATCGTCGCGAGGCCGGGTGCCGACGTCTCGCGCATCCGTGTCGCGATCGAGGGCGGCGCCAAGACCGCGGTGGATGCGAGTGGCAATCTCGAAATCAAAACCGCAGCAGGGACGATCGCGATGCACAAGCCGCATGCTTACCAGCGCGCGGCCGATGGCAGCGAAATCCCGGTCGAAAGCTCGTTCGTGGCGGCCAAGGGACCGGCGCAGCCCGAGTTCATAATTCAGCTCGCCCGCTACGATCGCACGCAACCGTTGACAATCGACCCGACCGTACAGCTTCTGTACTCGAGCTATATTGGTGGAGCAGGGGAGATCACCGGTCCGGTCACCCTCAAGCAACTCTCGGGATTGACGGGTAGTGATGCGCTGATCACCGCTGACGTCGGCACCGACGTGGCGGTCGACCCGACCAACATGGCCTACATTACCGGCGTTGCATATTCGACGCCATCCAGCTTTCCGCTGGTCGGCGCTTTTCAAAGCACTCAGACAGGCGCTCCCGATCTGAACCCGGTCGGTTTCATTGCCAAGTTCGACACGACCAAGTCGGGTGTCGCGTCGCTTATCTATTCGACGTATATCGGCGGCAGCGGTGACACCGACGACGCTGACTCTGGGCATGGCAATGGGGATCTGCCCTTTGGCATCGCGGTCGACGCCTCAGGCGAGGCCTTCGTTGTGGGCCAGACGTACTCAGCCGACTTCCCGGAAACCAGCACCTGCGGCTCGTTCGGACAAGCAAAGGATGGAGCCGCGAATGTAAGCAACGGCTTCGTGGCCAAACTGAACGGCGCCGGCAGCGCGATCGTGTACGCCTGCTACATCAATGGTACGAACGGCGCGACCGAATCCCGGGTCGCACTGTTTCCGGCCGGATGCGACGCCAGCACTACGCTGTGTAAGGCCTACGTATCCGGCTCCTCCCAGAGCGGCCACGCCGCTGACTTCCGGCTGACTGCCAACGCCTTCCAGACCACCGTGAAGGATCTCAACGATAAAAACAGCGCCACCTTCATCGTGGTCCACGAAGACGGCCAGTCGCTGGATTATGCGACCCTCTATGGAGGCTCTGGCAATGGCACCAATGGTGACATCGGAATCAGCGTGGCGGTAGATGCGAGCGGACACGGTTATATCACCGGCGCGACCCACTCGGGCGATCTGGTCACGCAAAATCCAGCGGTCCTCCACTACAATACGAACGCCCGCGCGAAGAAGGTCAGCAACGTATTCGTCGCCGAGTTCGATCCCACGGCTCTTACCGGCGCCGCGTCGCTGCTCTATGCGACCTACCTCGGCGGCTCGGGCGCAACCGGTGCGATTAAGTCGGGCGCCAGCACGGTTTTTTCGCTCGCGCTCGGCGACATCGGCACCGCGATCAGAATCGACCCGGTTACCAGTCATATTTGGGTGGCGGGAACGACCGCATCGACCGATTTCCAGGTGCCGGGCACGGTGACGCCGGTGTTTGAGTCGACCAACGAGGCCGGGTCGGTCGTCGCTGCGGGTTCACCTGCGACGGCAGGATTCATCACCGAACTGGATCCCACTCAGTCCGGACTCAGCCAGATTGGCTATTCGACCTATTTCGGTGGCGGGGGATCACAGATTAGCGCCGCGTCTCCGGACACCGGCAGTGTTGGAATAGGCGATGCGATTAGCGATCTCGAAATCGTGGGCGGCAAAATCTACGTCACCGGCGCCACCGCGAGTGGAGCCTTGGCGGAGGGTTTTCCTCTGAGTGGCAACGCGTGCCATAAGGTCAACCATAGCAGCGGAGTCACAATAGACGGGGTCCCTGTCCCCGTTACCGCTTTCGCATCAGAACTCGATCCGTCACAGCCGACCGTTGACGCCCAGCTCGTCTTCTCGACCCTGCTAGGCGGCACCGGAACGGAGGACGCCGGCACCGGATTGGCGATCGATTCCTCTGGAGACATGGTGATCTCGGGTCTTACCTACTCCGGAAACTTCCCGGTTACCACGTCCGGGTTCCAGCCCAACAACAAGGCAACTGGGGCGAGCGCGACCAACGCCTTCCTGAGCGTTCTCTATCCGCTCGGCACCGCCTGCGGGTCTGCTGGCGGAACTCCGGTTCCGACGCCCACCCCGAACCCATCACCGACACCGACACCGACACCGACGCCGACTCCGACGCCTACTCCGACGCCAGTTCCATTAGGCGGCAGGATCTCTCTCTCGGCCAATCCGGTGGACTTTCCCAACGCAGGACTCGGTGAAGCGCCGTCGCACAGGAATTTTCTAATTCAGAACCTGAGCGCAGGTCATAGGCTGGCGGGCTATGTCGGAGCGCCGAGCGGGCCCTTCAGCATCACCACGGGCGGCGGTGCGTTCAACCTCCCTCGGCTCGGCATGCTGAAGGTCAAGATGAATTTTGCACCCGGCGAACCGGGCCTCGAGAAAGGCTCGTTGATCATCCTGAGCGGCGATCCACTCCATCCGTCGATCGTGGTGAATCTGCGGGGCACCGGCGAGCCGGGCAGGCTCACGACCAACATCCCAGTGACGCTCGACAACAAGCTCGCGTTTGGCCCTGTTGCACTCAACGGGTCACCAAAACTCCTGAGTTTCAAGATCAAAAATATTGGCGAGGGCGATCTGCAGGGCAACGTGCCGTCGCTGTCATTGCCGTTCACGGTTATACGAGGCGGCGGTCCGTTTGACCTGGCGCCCGGACATGGTGAACTGGTGACAGTACTGTTCACGCCGACGGCTATGGGTCATGTCAGCCAGTCGCTTACGATCGCCGTCACCCCGCCCAGTAGGCCGTCGGCTGGGATCACGGTTACGGTCGCCGGCAGAGGAACCTGAACGCGACGCGGCGCGGGGCCATGCCCCGCGTCGCGTTGCACGTGAAAGCGCATGGCAAAAAGACCTGGCCGCAGGGTGAGCAGATGCTCGCTCTTCACCTTGCGAAAGTGGAACAAGCGACGGGTTTAGACATCGACCTAGGCAAGATCGTGAAGCTGTACGAATTTGAAGCGCGTGGACGACGCGCTGCTCGATGAGTCCAACGCGTCAATCGACGCTTAGGAGAGTCGCGAATCCGGCCTGTTGGCGTTCCTGATGCTAGCGGCTATCAGCACCAGGATCGAATGTCGTATAGGCTTAGGTAAGCTCGACGCCGCAGCTCATTGAGGGCCTACGGATGCCTCAGTCATCCAACGCTCTATCTGGTCCTTTCGGAATCGCCAGTCGGCGCCAACCCGAAAGCTTGGGATTTTGCCATACCTAAGCATCCTGTAAAGCGTGGTCGGATGCACTCGCAATAGGCTGGAAACTTCTTTTAACGTCAAAATCTCATCAGTCTTCGCCAATGGTCTACTCCTTCTATTCAAGATCTGAAGCGGCTACCCACTACACGGTTGCAATAGCCATGCCTCGAAAATGCTCGTGTTTATTCTTTTTGACGGTCAGTCTTACTGAGCTAGCTGGCAAATTTTTCTGAGTGCCTTCCCGGCTTTACCGAATCGGCCTCCTGGGATGCCTCAGGCGACGAAGCCCGCCGGCGCGCGGTCACCGTCGTCCTCCCAAAGAAATCTCGCTATCGTGCAGGACGGTCATGAAGCTGGACCGAGCCGCACGAACATCCGCGTTCGCCTGTCCAACGGCCAATCAGTGAGAGAAACCAAATGCGTGTGCTGACCACCTTACCTCAGGAAGACCTCCGCAGAGTGCCGGATGCAGCGCGCGAAGCTGAACGGGCCGGCTTCGACGGGTTGATCACCCTGGAGAATCGTAACGACCCGTTTCTGGCGCTCGGGGTCGCGGCGGTGGCCACGGAGAAAATCGAGCTGGGCACGGCGGTCGCGATCGCGTTTCCCCGCAGCCCGATGGTGGTGGCGAACATCTCCTGGGATCTGCAGATCGCTTCGCGCGGCCGGTTTGTGCTGGGCCTGGGCCCCCAGATCCGGCCTCACAACGAGAAGCGCTTCAGCGTTCCCTGGACGGCTCCAATTGCGCGTCTTCGCGAGTACGTCCTCGCGCTACGGGCAATCTGGACCGCGTGGGAAAAGGGCGAAAAGCTGCGCTTCGAGGGCGAGCACTACACGTTCACCCTGATGACGCCGAATTTTGTGCCACCCTCGATGGGCCTGCCGATGACGCCAGTAACGCTCGCCGCGGTCGGACCCAAGGCGTTACGACTTGCAGGTGAGGTGGGGGACGGAGTGCGGTTGCATCCATTCTGCACTCGTCGTTATCTGGACGAAGTCGTGTTGCCGGGATTGCGGGAGGGGCTCATCAAGAGCGGCCGCAGCCTGGAACACTTCGAAGTGTCTGGCGGCGGCTTCATCGCGACGGGGCCGGACGACGCCGCCGTGGCCGGCATGTTCGAGTGGGTGCGAACGCGCATCGGTTTCTACGGATCGACTCCCGGCTACTGGCCAGTGCTGGAATTGCACGGCCTGGGCGATCTCGGCCGCAAGCTGAACGTTCTTTCGAAGCAGGGGAAATGGGCGGAGATGACGGCCTCGATCAGCGATGACGTAGTCCGTTTGTTCGCGGCCGTTGGCATCCACAAAGAGATCGCCGGCGCCGTCGAGCGGCGCTTCGGAAATCTGAGCGATGCCGTATTTGCCAGCATCAATTCGACCATCCGTTCCGATTTACCGCCCGACGTGCTTGCGGACATCCATCGGATTCCGGTCAGGTTCAAGGGTTACGCAAAGGCGTGGTGAACGATGAACAGGGTGGCCGAGCGGATCACCCAACTTAGCGGTGAGCCGAATTTCAACCCGGAAGGGATGGCTTCGCGCAGCCATTCGGAATACCAGGAGGGCTCTAGCCTCGTCGAAATGATCAAGGAAGACCTGCTCCGCCATAGGTTCTCAATCGTGAGGCGTCTCTACCGGCTGGTCGGAGGGGAATCGACGCCGGTGGCGAGCGAAGTGATGCTGTTGCCGAGCGCTCTGTAGGTGCCGTAGACCACGACCGCGATGGCCGCCACGATGAGCGCGTATTCCGTCATCGTCTGTCCCCGAGTGCTGCGAACCACGGACTCCTGGGCGCGGATGAACGTCTTCATCACTAACTTCACTTTCTCATCTCCCCTTTTATCGTCCTTTGAGAGCTATTGAAGCTATATTTTTTGCTTTATTTTATCTAGAGATGAAAAACAGTTCATTTGCAGTCTTAGGCAATTCTTACTATCTAGGATGGTTCCTTGTGCTTTTAAATATCTCTATGTAGCGTACAATAGCAAGAGTGTTTCATTTCAGCGCCAAGACTTCCAAGGGCATCATAAGGCATCAGTTGACGGACCGGGCCGGCAACTGTTCTCGATGGGCGGCTACCTCGATCTGCCATGACCAATCGCGATAAATATTCTCCTGCTTGATTCCATAGGCAGAGCCGCTGAGACCTCTCGCTAAAGGAAGACCAGATGACGAGCAGTTTGGGACACCATGCAGTTGTGATCGGCGGGAGCCTGGCGGGGCTGATGAGCGCGACGGTGCTGGCCGACTACTTCGACCGTGTCACCGTGTTCGAGCGCGATAAGCTCGAAGATCGGCCCGTGCTCCACAAGTCGGTCCCGCAGGGCAATCATATTCACGCTCTGCTGCTCAGTGGGCAGCACGTGATGTCGTTACTCTATCCCGGCTTCACCGAGGAACTGAAGGCGCTCGGCGCCGTGCGTTTCAGGCAGGGTATCGACATCGCCTTTTACGGTCCCCATGGCAAGGGCTACAACGCGACCGGGTCAGTAAGGGAACCTCGCGACCTTGGGCTCGAGGGCCACATCATGAGTCGCGGGCTGCTCGAATATCACGTCAGGCGGCGGACGGTCGCGCTCGCCAACGTGAAGCTCGAGGCGGATGCCGCGATCGAAGGGCTGGTTCATGATGGTGGGCGAGTTCGCGGCGTGCGCCGCAATGGCGCGGCGGGTGCGCAGCCGGTCGAGGCTGACCTGATAGTCGATGCGGGTGGGCGCAGTTCTCACGCCGCGCGTTGGCTGCTTGAGATGGGAGTGCCGGCTCCAGAGGAAACGACCATCGGTGTCGACTTTGCCTATACGAGCACCAAGTACCGCAAGCCCGAACTCGACCACGAATCGGAGCCGTTGCTGCTCGTCGGCGGACCGCCGCCTGAATACAAAAGGGCCGCCGGGCTGTTCGAGATCGAAAACCGCACGTGGCACGTAAGTCTGGCGGGCCGTTTCGGTGACTACCCTCCAACCGACGAAGCAGGGTTTCTGGACTTCGCGAAGGCGTTGCCTTCTCCCAGGCTCTACGAGCTGATCAAGGACGCCGAACGGATCGCCGACATCACCCATCATCGATTCCCGACCAGTGTCTGGCGGCACTACGAACAATTGCAGACCTTTCCGCCGGGGTTTCTGATTCTGGGAGATGCAATTTGCAGTTTCAATCCGGTCTATGGGCAGGGCATGAGTTCCGCCGCGCTGCAGGTGCATACGTTGCAGAAGATTCTCCGCGAGCGAGCGTCCCAATCTCGCGGGCTCGACGGGTTGGCGGCGGCTTTTTTTCCGAAAGCGGCGGAGGCGGTTAGCGCGCCGTGGGCTCTGGCCGCAAGCTTCGATTTCGCGTATCCCCAAACCAAGGGGGAACGGCCGCCGGGCCTGGCGGAAGGCGCCGGCTACTTTGCGGCGCTGGATTCGCTACAGGCCGAGGACATTAATGTACAGCGGTTGGTCACCGAGGTGTTTCAACTCACCCAGCCCATATCGGCGCTGCGTGAAGAGCCTCTACTGAGCCGGATTTTGGCCCGCCTGCAGCAGCAGCGTCGCGCCTGAGGCGAGCGTCGCGCGGTGCTCCAGCACGTTCATCCCCGCATCGGATAGTTTTTCTACCGAGATTTGTGTCGCGGATCTTCTCTCCTGTCGTTGGTAGGAGTTCTCGCGGTCTCGTCGAAAGTTACAGACGGCCGGTACGTTGATGCATCGTGCGATGTAACTAATCACGATCGCGTGAGAACTCTAGGTCGATGGCACTCGCGCGCGCGCGAAGGTGCCTCAAATTACCGCGATCATTCCGTCGTCCATGCACATTCCATCGTCGATGCAATTCTCCGCCCGGCGTCAGCGCGCAGGCCTGAGTTGGCCGGCCGGCGGCGGCGGACGTCTTGCGGCGGCGGCTTTTGTTGCGGCAGGCGGCGCTCCGTGCTGTCCTGATACGCCTGAATCGTGCCCCGTGCGTCTAAGGGAAGGCGCCGGCGCGATGATCACTGGCAGCGCCGCAAGAATGAAAAAGGTCGACGACGCTCAACGGCTCGAACGGAGCAGGATGCGCATGCATCTGATGGAGCGCCTGCAGCGGGGTGACGCTGACGCCTGCCGTCTCTTGCTCGACGACGTCGGCCCCGCCGTGACCCGTTTCTTGCGCGGGCGTGTCGCGATCGACGAAGTGGAGGACGTCTACCAGGAGATCTTTATGGCGTTGTTCCAGGCGCGCCATACCTACCAGGCCGGCCGTCCGCTCGAGCCATGGCTGTTCGCGATCGCGCGCAACGTTGCGGCCGACCACTCGCGACGGCGCTGGGCGCGGGCGAGTTGGGAAGAGCTGACCCCGGACTTGCCCGAGCGCGCAGCGGGCGACTCGCCCACGGCCTCGCCCGATATCGAAGGCCTCCTGACCAGGCTTCCGCCAGCGCAGCGCGAGGCGTTCGCGATGCTCAAGCTCGACGGGATGACGCTGGAGGCTGCGGCCGGCCGCGCCGGCGTTTCAGTCGGTGCGTTGAAGGTCCGGGCGCATCGCGCCTACAAGGCGTTGCGAAAACTGATCGGTGGAGAAAGCGACAGTGGCTGAAGCGTCCCCAATGACCCACGCGGAGCGCCATCGCCTGCTGGTCGAGGCGCTCGCCGCGACTATCAGGCCGGTGCGGCCGTTATGGCCGGTGCGCGCGCGTCTGGGGCTTTGGCTATCGCTGGAAGTGCTCGTGCTGTTGTGGGTCGCGACTCATACCGGCAACGACTTCATGCGCAAGCTCGATCATCTCGACTATGCACTCGAGGTGATGCTTTTCGCAGGCGCGGCCACGCTCGCGGCGATGCTGGCGCTCCGCTTGGCCGTTCCGGGGCGGCGCGCCGGTCCACGCGAAGTAGCGCTCTTGATCGTACTGGTGCTGATTGGAACCGCGCTGGTGATCGTCGGCGAACCGATGCGCACGGGCTATCCGCTCGGTGAATTTTTGCACGTGGGCATCGGCTGCGCCCTCGAGACCTGCACACTCGCCGCGTTGCCCTGGATGGCGCTCTGGTGGGCGGTCAAGCGGGGCGCTCCGATGCGCGGCGCCGTCGCCGGACTGGCGACCGGTGCGGCCGCACTGCTTTTCTCTTTTGCAATGATGCGTATCGGATGCCCGATCGATGAGCCTTTACACGTCCTCACATGGCATCTGCTGCCCGCGCTCGTGCTCATCGCGCTCTCCGCCCTGGCCGGAGCGGCGTGGCTTCGCTTTCGCCCGCGTGGTCAACAGATGTAGTTCGGATGCCGTTCGCGGATGTAACTTTCGCCGCTTTTACGAGAACGATACTGTGAGGCAAGCGCTTCCCCTGAAGCATAGAGCCTGCGGTAGACGCTGGCTGGCGGAAGTCAGAGATTAACGGAAGACAGGGGCTCGCGCGCAATTCATCATGATGAATCGTCAGACGAATCGCCATCGATTCCGGGCGTTTCCCGTGCTCACGCTGCTTTCGGTCGCCGCGTTTGCGGCGGTTGCAGTCGTATCGGTGAACGCGGCTGAAAGCTCCTCTCAGAACGCCGCCACGCAACAGACGGCGGTCTTCGCCGGCGGATGCTTTTGGGGCGTGGACGCCGTTTTCAAGCACGTCAAGGGCGTAGACCGGGTACTCTCCGGTTATGCCGGCGGGCAAGCGTCGACCGCGCAGTACGAGACGGTGAGCACCGGGACGACCGGTCACGCAGAGTCCGTGGAGGTCACGTACGATCCGTCGCAGGTCTCGTACAACGATCTGTTGAAGGTTTTCTTTTACGCCGCGCACGATCCGACGGAACTCAATCAGCAAGGGCCCGATGAGGGGACGCAATACCGCTCGGCGATTTTTTATACCGACGCGGATCAGAAGCAGGCCGCCGACGCGTACATCGCTCAACTCGATCGAGAAAAAGCATTCTCCGAGCCTATCGTCACCCAGGTAGTTCCGCTCAAAGGCTTCTATCCAGCCGAGAGCTACCATCAGAACTACCTCGAGCGGCATCCGGACAACCCTTACATCGTGATCAACGATCTGCCCAAGCTCGAGCTGCTGCGGCATAAATTTCCTCAGCTCTACAAACCGTAAGCGCTCACCGGCGATAGCTACGCGCCGGAGGGCCGTGCCGAACGCACCCAATCGACGATGCAATGGTGCGCCCAGGGGCTTTCCTGATGCGTGTGCCTCCCCGCGCGCGGGAGAGGCTAACGTCGAGTGGCCGGGTCGTGCTACGCTGCGCGGCTTGAGAGGTTACATGAAAGCCAGGGTCATACGCTGTGCGCGGATCGTTGCGATCTTTGTGGGCGTGCCGGCGATCCTTCTGGGCGTGACGATTTGCCAAGTTGCGCGCGCGCTCGCCCAGATGCCGCCCCAGGAACAGGTCAACATCCTCGAACTGCCGCCGGTCTCGCCGCATTGGATTGCGGTGACGTCGTTCGGTGGTTCGATAATGGTGACGCCGATCACGCTCATCGATGGCGATTCATTGCAGGTGGTAGGCACTATCACCGGCGGGCTGACCGCCATGTTCGCCGCCGCGCCCGACCATAAACAGTTCTACACCGCGGACACGTTCTACTCGCGCGCGATTCGCGGCGATCGCACCGACACGATAACGATCTATGACGCGCGCAAACTCGCGCCGACCTCGGAAATCGTGATTCCCAACAAGCGCCAGCTCGCGGTGCAGGACACCACCGCGATGAACGTCACTCCGGACGGGCGTTTTCTGCTTTATTCGAACCTGACTCCGGCAACCTCGGTCACCGCGGTCGACCTGCAAGGCAATAAGGTCGCGGCGGAGATCCAGACTCCAGGTTGTTCCGAGATTCTGATACTCGGGGAGCGCGAGTTTGCATCGGTATGCGCCGACGGCTCGATGCTGACCACGCAGTTCGACGACAACGCCAAGGCTACGGAGCAAAAGCGTACCGCCAAGCCGTTCTTCGATGTCGAGAAGGATCCGGTCTTCGCCGCCCCGGCGATGATCGACAAGCAGGCTTACTTCGTCAGCTATCATGGGGTCGTCTACCCGATGGACATATCGTCGAGTCCGGCGAGCCCCGGCGCATCGTGGCCACTGCTGACCGACCAGGATAAGCAGGAGGGCTGGCGGCCGGGCGGATGGCAGCCGGTGGCATACTATGCGCCGGACTATCTGATGTTCGTTCTCATGCATCGGGGCGGTGAATGGACGCACAAGAAAGCCGGGACCGAAGTGTGGGTGTTCAACGTCAGCCAGCACAGCCGCGTCGCACGGATTCCGCTGCCAGTGGAAGCAAACTCGATTCGCGTGACCCGGGACGGCAAGCCGATCCTGTTTGCGGCCTCCACCCACGAAGGTGTGATACAGGTATTTTCCGCGCTCGGGGGCAAGTACCAGGGCCAAATCGAGGAAATGGGACAGCCGTTCACGCTGTACGGGCTGTAGCTCGAAGCGTAGTCCCACAAAAGTTTTAGCACCGAAGGAGAGATGCGATGGAAATCGGCAAATTGGGTGCGTTCGTCTTCATGGATGCGATGCCTGCGCCGGAGAGCGCCGCGTTTTGCCGCCGAGTCGAGCGGCTGGGCTACAAGGTCGTTTGGTCGCCCGAGGCCTGGGGACGCGAGCCCTTCGCACATGGCGGCTACGTGCTGGCGAATACCGATAGCCTGATTTACGCAACTGGTATCGCCAACGTATGGGTGCGCGATCCCGCGGCCATGGCCTCGGCAGCCAAGACGCTGGCCGAACTCGCGCCTGACCGCTTCATCCTCGGCATCGGCGTGAGCCATCGCTCGCTGGTCGAAGATCTGCGCGGGCACAAGTACGTCAAGCCCTTCAGCTATCTATGCGATTACATCCCACGGATGAAATCGACACTCTACAAGGCGGTCGCGCCAAAGGTGGAACCGCCGCTGGTGATCGCGGCGCTACATCCCAAGTCGCTCGGCCTGGCCGCGCGCGAAGCGCACGGCACGCATACCTACCTGTGCCTTCCGGAGCATACGAAAAAGGCGCGCGCCCTGATGGGGCCCGACAAATGGGTTTGCGCGAGCGTGGTGGTCATCCTCGAGCGTGACGCCGCGAAGGCGCGCGCCCGCGCCCGCGAGCATCTGAGCTTTTACGCCAACCAGGACAACTATCGCCGGATCCTGATCTCCCAGGGTTTTTCGGCGGCTGATTTTGAGAACGGATGCAGCGATCGTCTGATCGATGCGGTGATCGCCTGGGGTAGCGAGGACAAGATCAAGGAACGGATCGATGCCCAGCTCGCGGCCGGCGCCAATCACATCTGCCTGATGCCACTGCGCTGCGACGACGTTCCGCTGCCCGACGAACGCGCGCTGGAAGCCTTCGCGCCGCGTTGAAATCGGCGCCGCGCGGCTCCATCGCCGACTCGCTCACTGGAGCGACAGGTCGGCGCGCGTGGTCTTGCCGCCATCCTTGATCCCGTCGGCGTTGAGCTTGGGCGGTGCCACGAGCAGTCGCGCCGGGTCGATCTTCGCGCTCAGCGCCTTGCGAACCGCATTGGCCCTGGCTTCGGCAAGCTGCTTGAGGTCGCCGTCGGTGACCTTGATATTGGCGATCATCAGGTTTTTCATCTCGTCCGGTGGCAGCGATTTGTTGAGTCCGAGCAGATCGCGCGGCTTGTCGAATTTCGCCGCCTTGTAGGCGCGCCTCAGGTACTTGTTGTACTCATCCGGCGTGATCTGGACGCTCGCCAGGTCCACGTTGGCGGCGCTTTGATCCATATCCAGCAGCTTCTGTTTCGCGACGCTCTGCTCGACCAGCGCCTCGGGTAGGGCCGCGCGATCGAATTTCGGGTCGACCCGTCCGCAGATACTGACCTTCAGCGACGGACGCGCCTGCAGGGCCTTGGCGACCGTGTCGAGTTTGCGCCTGGCAAGCGGAGTCAGCGTGGCCCATCCGGGCGAGAACACCACGTAGTTCAGATCTTCGCCGCTGCCGCCACCGCCGCCGATGGCCGAAGCGATTAGGTTGAAGGGCGAAGTGACCGCCCTGACGAGGAGGCCCATGAACGCGTGCAACACGATACCGCCGACGCTGAATTGCGGATCGGACAGCGAGCCGGAGACGGGAAGATGGAGATCGATTTGGCCCTGCGAATTCTTGAGTATCGCGACCGCGAGGCGGATCGGCAGATTGATCGCGTTGGGGCTTTCCACCTTGTCGCCGAAGGTAAGCTGGTCGATGAAGATGTGGTTCTCGGCGGTGAGTTGTTGCTGCTGGAGCAGGTAGTGCACGTCAACCGTGAGCGTGCCCTTGGTGATCGGGTAGCCGGTGTATTTGGTCGAGTAGGCCGAGAGGTCGGTCAACTCGACGCCTTCGGCCTTGGCCTTGATATCGACAAAAGCCAACGGAGTGAGTGGATTGACCGAGCCGCTGATCGTCAACGGCGCGTTGCGGTTGACCTCCCCGTCGAGTTCGACGTCGGCGGGCGTCGTCGTGCCAGTTCCGAAGGTTCCCACCTTGCCACTAATCTCGGTGAGATCGGCCGAGTAGTTGGGCTTGATGAAGTTGTCGGTGTAGTTGACCTGGCCGCCGTGAAGCGTGATTCGCCCGACTTCGAGATCGGCCGGGATCGGAGCCGCACTGGGCGCGGCCGCCGGACTCGCCGCGGCCGCCGGTGAGGTCGCCTCGTTACTCGCGGCAGGCGGACTTGGTAACGGTGTCGGGGCAGGCGTTGGCGCATTGGTTGGTGCAGGCGCCGCCGGCGTAGCGCCCGGGGCTCCATGCGCCCGCGTGAGCGAAGTCGGCGCCTGCTCCGGATTCGCCGTCACGTCGCGCAGGTTCAGGCGGCCGTCGCTATTGAGAATGATGCGCGCGTAGAAGTTGCCCAGGTCCAGCGACGCGACATGGACCTTCGGCGGCCCCGAGCCCAAATTGAAATTAATTCCGTTCGCACTGAGGGAGCTCCAGCGCAGAAAGCTGTCGTTGGTTACCTTGTCGAGCATCCGCACTCTGCCGAGCACGGCGTCGCCGCGGTAGCTCACGTGCATTTCCTTGCGCTCGTCCGACACCCCCACCTCGCCGTTCAAGGTCAGGGCGGCGCTGGCGATGGTGGTGTTGAGATGGCTGGTGACGTAGGGATCGAAGGGCGCCAGGTCGAGGCGGCGGGTGACGACCCGAAGATTGAGCTTGAGCGGCGTTGGGGCGGCCGTTCCTGTCACCTTGAAGCTGCCCTTGCGGTTGAGGATACCGTCGAGGTCGACCCCGATCGGCTTGGAGAGATCGTTCGACACATTCTTCAGACGAAGGTTGAGTGGTGCGACGGCGATCTCGACCTTATGCGGCATCGTGTCGTCTTCGACGCTGATTTCGGTTTTTTCGATCGCCACTGATGCGACCTGGTAGCGCCAGGATCCAGGTGCGGGCGTCGCGGGGGGCGGCGCGGGAGCACGCGCCGCGGCGGCCCTACTGCCCCTGCGTCGGTGCGCCGGCGCCGAGGCGTGGCGTTCGCGCACGCGCGATTTTCTCTCGAGATGGCGCTTCTCGCGCCGTCTCGACGAGGTGCGGGTGCGCTCGAGCGCGACGGCGGTGGGTTGCGCTTCAGGGGTTGCGGTCTCGCGCATCAGCGAGGCGAGGTTCAACTGGCCGTTGCGCTCGCGCCGGACGAACAGATGCAATCCATCGGAGCGCACTTCGGTGACCGTCGCCTGGCGGGTGGCGAGATCGACCTGCCCGATCGACGCGCTCAGTTTGTTCCATCCGATCGGATTTTCGCTCTGCTGCGGGGCGCGCAATTCGAACTTTTCCAGCGAGATGCTCGCGGGCGCCGCATGTACGTTGAACCGTCCGGTGGCGAAGACGGTCTGGACCTTGGCCTGCGCAGTCAGTTTGCCGGTTGCAACGGTGGCCGCCAGAAACGGCTGCGCGAATCCTTGTAGTGCCGGCAGATCGATCGCGGCGAGCGTGATGTCCGTCGTCGCCTTCGAATGGGCGAGATCGAGCGCTCCCTTCACCGCGATCGTGCCGCCACCACCAAGCGTCGTGCCCAGGTCAAAGGGAGCCGGCGCTTTCTGACCGACGGTGCGCAGGTCCTTGAGTCCGACGTGCAGATTGCGCAGCGCGAGCGCCGCCGGCGGCGTGACGCTGTTATCGGTGATCTCCACCGCGGCGTTGGTCAACGCCAGCTCTTCGAGCGATACGTCGGTGGGCGCGGGCGGCTTGGCCGTCGCCGCCGGTTGCGGCGTCTGCGCCGCCGCGGGCGGAGCGCTCGCGGTTAGCTGGGCGATGTTGGCCGCGGCCGTGGACCTGGCGGCAACCGTGGGCGTGGCGGTGGCCGTGCGTGTGGGCGTGGGCGTGGCGGCGACGGTCGCTATCGCGGCCGCGGTCTTGATCGCCGCGGGAGACTTAGCCGCGGCGGCCGTCTTTGCGCCCGTGGGACTCGGCGTCGCCGATGGCTTTGCGGCCGCGAGATTCGCCGCGGCCGGGCTGGGTGTAGCCCGAGCGGCGACGGGTCGGGCGGGGGCGGGCGGCTTGCTTCCCGCCAGCGAGGCCAAGTTGATAGTGCCGTCGCGGTTGCGGACCACGTGAACCGTCAGGCCGTCGAGATAGATTTTGCCCAGATGCGTGATGCTCTCCAGCGGCTTGAGGTTGGTCAGGTCCACCGCCAGGTGCTTGAATCCCGCGAGCGGCGCGCCTGCGGTATCGCGCACGTCAAGTTGATCGATCGCAAACTCTCCGCTCACGCGGATTTCCGGGGCGCTCGCCGCGTTGACGAAATGCACCTGCAGCAGGGACGAAAGCGTCCCCTGCACGACTTTCAATGGCAGTTTCTCGGGCGCATAGCCGATATAGAGCGGGAGACTCAGCCGATGAAGATTGAGATTAACCACGGACTCGGGCGGGTCGGCGAACGGCTTGGCCTTGCCGGCGATGCGCAGCCGACTGCCGTCGACCACCACCTGGAGCAGCGGCTGCACGAAGATGTCCACATCCGCCGGCAGGTTGGCGATGAAGGGGACGTCGAGCTCGAGATGTTCGAGCGTGTGCTGCTGGCCTAGTACCTTGTCGTCGAAGTGTACCTGGCCCTCGTGAATCTGAATGTTGGATACCGCAAAGCGCTGCGGCTTGGCCGGTTCGCTCGGCGTGGGCGTGGGTGCGGGCGTTGGGCCGGAAGTTTCGAGCAAGTCGGAGAAATTGAAACGCTGGTCGGCGGTGCGAACGATATGGATCGCGGGACGATCGACCGCCACTTCACCGACTACCGGCGCCAGCCGGAAAAGCGAGCTCCACGAGACCTTGACCTGGATGTGACCGATGTCGACGAAGGGGTCGGATGCGGCGCGGTCGCCGATATGAAGTTTTTCGATATTGAGCCGCAGCGTGTAGGGGTTGAAGCGGACCCTTTCCATGCTGACGGGGCGATGGAGACTGGCGGCCAGGCGGCCGGCCACGACGTGCTGCGCAAGCAGCGGCACGCCAACAAAGCCCGCGAGGCCGAACAGCACCACCACCACGACAACAGTCGTGCAGGTTCGGCGCATCCATCGCGAACCGCCAAAACCGATCCGGCCGAGAGTTCGCGCCCAGGCGTGCTTCGCGCCGGCCCTGAGTTTGTCGATCACGGATGCGGCACCATGGCGTTGGACCTTGCGCCTATCGGCAAACTGGTTGGCTGCTCCCCTATGATGCTTTTTCTCGCCGCCCTGTCATGGCCGCACGCGATCAGCGTCATACAAATGCATTTATATCTGGCAATGATCAATCGCCGCGCCCGCGACATCGATGCTTCGCGTGCCAGGAGTGCTTGGTCGCGAACGAAATCGAGAGAAATCGCGCGAAATTGCGGTCGACATCGGAGCGCCGCCGGCGGCGCTCGGAGGCTTCGCTTGTATCTTCTCGACGTTCTTGATTTTGAAGCCCAGGACGTCGGGAGGAGTCGCCGCACGCTTCGTTGAGGCAAAGTCCTCGAGACAGAGATAGGCGCCCCCCGGCCGCTGTTGGGGAGCTCGAACGGTATCCTGAGGCGCTAGCAGCGTCCTCGCATGCACAAGCACGAGCGGCAACAACGGTCCGGGGCTCTGACGATCCATGCAGAGGAGAAGGGAAGAGGATGAGATTCGTCGGAATCGATATCGAGGAAGGCACGGTCTTACAGAGGCCCGTGTCCTTTGGAGAGGAAGCCGCCGGGTACCGGCGGCTTCGCGCGCTGCTGGGGGAATCCGTTGATTGTTTGGTCGCGATGGAGGCTACCGGTCACTATTGGCTGAATATATTTTCGTCGCTGACGGCTGACGGTTTCGCCGTAGCCCTAATCAATCCATTGCGCACTCGGCGCTTCGCCGATGAGGAATTGGAGCGCACGAAGACCGACAAAGTGGACGCCATCCAAATCGCTCGATTCGCAGCACAGAAGCGTCCCAAGACTACCGAGCCGACCGAACCGTTCATCCAAGAGCTACGCCAGCTGGTTCGGCTACGTGAAACGACAATTCAGCATCTCGGTGATCGAGCCCGTCATCTACATCATGCGCTTGACCTGACCTTCCCCGAGTTCACCGTGCATGTTCGCGGCTTGGACACCGAGCTTGCCACTTCACTTCTCACGCGCTATCCCACAGCGGCTGCCTTCAGAGAGACCTCCATTCCCAAGGTGGCTGCACTCTGCTTCGACGGTCGTCGTCGGATTGGCACGGTCCTCGCCGGCGCTCTCGTCGAGGCGGCAAAGGCCTCCGTTGGAAGTCATCAGAGCCAGCCGTACCGGCTTCAGATCCTTTACGCCTGCAAAGACATTATCGACCTGCGCGCGCGGGCGCGCGAGCTACAGGCTGAAATCGACAAGCGGCTTAGCACTCACGAGGTCGGCAGGCTCCTCACGACACTCCAAGGAGTCGGTACGCTGACCGCCGCATACGTCATAGCCGAGGTTGGCGATCCGGCCCGCTTTCGAACCTCGGCTGCCTTTGCCAGCTACGTCGGCGTAGTTCCGCGGCTTCACCATTCCGGTAAGCGCAAATTTTCGGGCAAACCGGCGGTCCCGCTCGGCAATGCGCGTCTCCGGCGCGCTCTTTGGATGCCGGTGATAGTCGCCGTCCGAGTGAATCCTTGGCTTCGCGCTTACTACCATCGCCTCCGTCAGACCGGCAAGCCCGCGAAGGTCGCGATCATCGCTGCAATGCATAAACTCTTGACCGCAATCTACAGTGTCGCCAAGCACCGACGGCCGTTCGTGCCAGTTTGCGGCGCCGAGACCTCCGCCAAACCTCGACCTATTCCTCGCGGCTCGTTACTTCTTGCTCTCGAAAGCCACCTGCGTAACCGATGGCGGCAGGCGCATCGCCAGCCGTAGGGCGCTGTGCGCGGACACTCTCCAATTTCCGTGTTCGCGGAACAGGAGACGCGAGTGGCTTTCGCTCCAATTCGGATTCTTGGTTTGCTGCTGGCGATCTTTCATTTGAGCGCTGCGATATGTAGTGCTCAGGCGGGGGTCACCTCTTCCGCCATTCCGAGGATGCACATCTATGCAAAATATCTCTCGGGCACCGTAAGGGACGCTCTCGGCAGACCGATACCGAACGCGACCCTCACGATTACCTCTCGCGACGGCAAGATAAGCCTCAACGTGACGACCGACGACGGCGGCATCTTTCGTCTCAAGGAGCCCGGGCCCGGCATTTATTCGATAAAGGCGTGGGGAACGGACTTCAGTCCGGCTACGACCACGGTCGTCCTGCCCCAACGAATACGCAAGCGCATCGAGATAACTCTCCAATCCAAGCAGGCTCTGAACCTTCCTCTCAATGCCAGCCGAATTCGCGCCCAGAACGGTCTCTCTTCGACCGGCACGAACAAGTACACTCTGACGAGCAAAGACATCACGAATCTGCCTGAGGGCCGGGCGACCGCGCTCAATCAGGTGATGTTGCAGATGCCGGGCGTGGCGCTTGATCAGAACCAGGAGATCCACATCCGCGGCGAGCACATGGGCATTCAGTACCAGATGAACGGAATCCTCCTGCCGCTGGATATGAATACCGACCCAACGTTCACGCAGTTGCTGAACTCGTATTTCGTGAAGAGCGTCAGTCTGCTCGACGGAGTCCTGCCCGCACAGTATGGATACCGCAGCTCCGGAGTCATCGACATCCACACCAAGGACGGATGCGACGGCGGGCACAACGATGTGACGATCTTCGGCGGGCAGCGCGATACAGCACAGGCCAGTTTTCAGCTCGGCGGATGCAGCGGAGGGCTCGGTTATTACCTGACGGGCTTGTTTCAACAGTCGAACTTGGGCTTCAGTTCCGCAGTATCGGCACCCGATCCAATTCACGACGCGGTCACCCAGGGGCAGGGCTTCGCTTATCTGACCTACGCGCTCACTTCTACGGCGAAACTCAGTCTGATTTCCGGAATGACGCTGGCGTTCAATCAGTTTCCCAACCGGCCCGATCTGCCGCCGCAATACCAGCTCGAAGACGTTAATCCGGCTGCTCATCCGTCGAGCGGCATCAACTCTGGCTTGAACCAGCAAGACTACTACGGCGTGCTGGCATTGAATGGCGTGTTTGGATCGAACTGGGAATATCAGTTCGCCTATTCGGCCCATTACAACACGCAGAACTTCTATCCGGACCCGATTGGCGATCTCATTTATCAAGGTGTCGCTTCGAACGTCTTCACCAGCGACCTGTCGAACACGCTTCAAGGAGATCTCACCTATCATCTTGGTTTTTCCCACACCTTGCGCGGCGGATTTTACCTCGGCGAGTATGGCGTCGAGTCTGACCAGACTTCGCAAGTATTTCCGATCGTAACGGGCCAACCCACTACGACCCCAATCTCCGTTGCGGCGAACTTGAACAAGATCAATCTTGTTTATGGAGCCTACTTCGAAGATACCTGGCAAATAACCGACCGCCTGAGCGTCAACTTCGGCTCACGCTGGGACCGCGTTACCGGATTCACCTCCGACAGCCAATTCAGCCCGACGATTAATTTCGTCTACAAGCCGCGCACCGATACGACGCTGCATGCCGGCTTCGCCCGAAACTTTCAGGTGCCCAATTTTCAGAACGTGTCATCCGGCATTTTCAAGCTCTTCAACGGCACCACAGGAGCTGTCGGTACCAGCCCCAGTGGCAACACATCACCGTTCGCTGAAACCGACTACACCTGGGATGGTGGTTTCACCCATCAGTTCACTCCTCATCTAGCCTTCGCTCAGGACAACTATTTCAGAATCGACCGCCACTACCTCGACGAGGGTCAGTTCGGATTTGTGCCGATAGACGCACCGTTCAACTACGTTCGCGGGTACGGCGGCGGCACTGAAAACTCGCTGACCTACAATCTCGAGAATCTGGCCGTCCGCGCAAACGTCTTCGTTGCACGGGAAGAAGACATTGGCGTTGCCTCAGGACAGTATAACTTCCCAGCAGACGAGGTCTCGTACATCGATCGACACTATATAGTTCTCGATCACACTCCCCTGGTGGGAGCATCAGGCGGGCTCGCGTATCGTTGGAAAGATTACCAGTTCACTTTCGATGGCCTGTTCAGCAGCGGACTGCGGGGCGGCTTTGCGAACCAGACACAGCTTCCCAAGGTGTGGCAGTTCAATCTGAGCGCCGCCAAAGAGTTCGTATTTCCGTATCTGGGCAAGTTGAGCAATCGTATCGTCATCTTGAATATTTTCGATCGGACCAATTTGATCCGGCCGGCCAACGGCATTGGAGTCTTTCAAGCGGCCTATGGTCCGAGGGTCACCGTATACGACGCTCTCACGATACCTTTGCCCTCGTTCTGAAACAGGCCGTTCTGAGGCCGTTCTCTTACAGATTGTCGCGGCGCTCCGCTGTGAGACGTCCCCACGCTCCGCCGCTCGCACCCATTTGTTAGCCCCGCCTGATCTAACTGTGTCTCCGCTACGCGCCGCTCTCAGTGGTGGCCCTCGCTTCGCTAGCAAGCCGCGCCAGGTCCGCTGCGCGAACACGATACCCATCTATTGATCAGGCAGACGGTATCTCTGCCGATCTTCACCAGCGGTATCGGAGCGAGAGAGCCGCGCCAGTGCGATGCGAGGTCTGGCGCGGCTTCGAGGTCAGGAGCCGGAACCGTCGGTCCCGCGGGAATTATTGATCACGGATTTGTCGGCCCCGCGGGAATTATCGATCAGGCGTCCGATCAGCGCGGTGAGCTGCTTGCGGTAGAACGGTTTGGGGACATAGTCGTCGCATCCAGCTTCGACCGCGCGGCGCAAATCGTCGCCGGTCGCGCAGGCGGTAAGCGCTACGATCGGGATAGTTTTCCAGCGGCCTTCGCTGCGGAGATGCTTGGTGAGCATCACTCCGTCCTCGTCGCCATCGAGCTTGAGGTCCATAAGGACCAGGCTGACGCGCTCGGAATGAGCGTCAAGTTGGCGGCGCATCTCTTCGCCCGACGAAGCGGTGATGACTTCGTACTTGGGCTCCAGGATGAATTTAAGCAGGGTCTGCGCATCGGGTTCATCCTCGACCACCAGCACGCGCAGTCGAGGCTGTTTGACGCGACACAGCTCGACCACCAGTTGATCGCGCTCTCGTTCCAGAATCTCGCGCCCGCCGCCACTATTTGAAGAGCCGACGCTCATGGGGTTACCCTGATCCTTTTCGTTATGCACCGAGTTTGACGCCTCGCCGAACGTCGGAGTTCAAGAGCCGCCAACCCTCCCCGCTCGATTGCGACACTCACCGACGCTGCCCAAGTAGTGTTGAGCAAGACGAATGCCATCCGGCTGACCAATCCTAAAGGATTGATTTTCCAGATAAATTTGTCTCAGAAACGAAAACCGGATGGACAGTTCCGCGCTCGTTGCATGCCATTAATTTTGGCAGTGCAACTTTTAGCGCAGACCGTATTAAAGCTGGAGATTCGGGCAGAGCTTAAGCGATGGCCGGCCCAAACACGGGCTCGCGATGACCCAGTTCACGGCCTCGGAAGCCGTCGCTTTCCCGCAAGGGACAGCTCAGAGGTCGGTCCGCTCCACCTTTAGCTCTCGGCGCTCTCGCATGTTGAAGCGGTCCTCGTAAATCGGCCGTGCCCCTGTCGTTGGCCCCGGGTATTGCACGATGACCATCAACCCGCCGGTCTCAGTGGAAAGCTCATCCTCGTAGTGCGAATCGCCGTGGTACAGCATCGTGCCCGGACCGCACACGCGTCCGGCAATGTGAAACTCACCTTCCAGGATGTACCAGACTTGCGCGAAATCATGGCGATGCCATGGATGGTGGGCGCCGGGGGCGAAGCGCAACAGCCCCGCGTTGGGCGCGGTCGGTTGATCGGCGCTGGGATGGAACAGCATTTTGCCGGTTTCACCGGGCCAGCGGATGGTTTCCCATTCCATGTCATCGATATGGCGTATGGCCGCCGGCCGATCCGACTCCGTCACTGGCGATTGCGTAGCGTCGCGCGTCATGAGCTGCTCTCCCCTCGCTCAACTCCCGTTAGTTGGCAAGCGATTGTCGAACACTTTTGCGAAGTTCTCATTGTCGAAGACCGTACTCTTTCATTTTCTTCTGCAGTGAGGCGCGTGAGAGTCCCAGAGCGATGGCGGCGCGTGAGACATTGCCTTGATGGTGGTCGAGCGCCTTGGCAATGTAATCCGCCTCGAAAGCTGCGCGCGCTCGGCGCAGCGGCCCCTTGGCGTCCTCGCTTTCGGTGGGCGCCGGGATCGCGGCCGGCACGACGCGACGGGTGCGACTGAGTTCCGCGCGATTCGCCGGCGCGCCATTGTCGGGCCTGCCTTGCGCGCGTAAGGAGGCGGAGAGATCCTTGGGTGCGATGGTCGCACTCGCGCGCGCCAGCGCCACCGCGCGCTCGATTTCGTTGCGAAGCTCACGCACGTTGCCGGGCCAGTCGTATTTGGTCAGCATGTCGAGCGCCGCCGGCTCGAGGCCTGCGACGAACTTGTGCTGTTGCTCGGCCGCGAGGGCGAGAAAGCGCGTTGCCAGAAGCGCTATGTCCTCGCGGCGCGCCCGCAGCGGGGGCAGCGAGATCGGAAAAACCGCGAGCCGATAATACAAATCCTCGCGGAACCTGCCGGCCGCCACTTCTGCCATGAGGTCGCGGTTGGTCGCCGACAGCACGCGCACGTCGACCTTGCGCGGAAAGCTGTCGCCCAACGGCACGACTTCTTGTTCCTCGAGCACACGCAGCAGCTTGGCCTGCATCGGCAACGGCATGTCGGCGACTTCGTCGAGAAAAACCACGCCGCCGGCGGCGGCGCGGAACAGTCCGGGGTTGTCGCGGATGGCGCCGGTAAACGCGCCGCGCCGATGGCCGAAGAGCTCGCTCTCGAGCAACGGCTCGGGCATCGCGGCGCAATTGAGTGCGAGAAACGGACGGTCGCTGCGGGCACTGGCGCGGTGCAGTCCGCGCGCGACCAGTTCCTTGCCGGTGCCGGTCTCGCCATAGATCAGCACCGTGATCGACGATGCGGCGGCGGTCTCCATCAGTCGCAACACTTCCGCCATCGCCGGCCCGGTGCCGACGATCTCGGTGAAGGCATCGTGGCGCGCGAGGTCGCGGCGCAACGCGCCGACCTGGGTTTGCAGGCTAGCCTCGGATTCGCGCACCTGCGTGTAGAGGCGGGCATTTTCGATGGCAATCGCGATGCTGCCCGAGATGGCCTCGAGAAAAGTCAGATCGTCGCCGGTGAATCCTTCCGCGCCGCGTCCGTTCACTACCTCGATTACGCCGATGGTTCCCTGGCGCGTGGAAAGAGGCGCGGCCAGGACGTTGCGGGTGATCAATCCGGTAATTTCATCGATCCCGTGGTAGAGCCGGGGATCGTTCTGCGCATCGTTGACCAAGAGCCCCTTGCCGGTCTTCAGGGCGGTGGCGGCGATTCCCAGATCGGCCGAAAAACGCAGACGTGCAAGCCGCTGCCCGACCTCGGGATTCTCCTCGGAGATATACGGGAAGTAGAGCTCCTTGCGTTCGTCATCCAGCAGCAGAACGGAAATGCCCTCGGCGTGAAGCGCCTCGCGGCACTTGGTCACCACCAAGGGGACCAGTTGATCGATCTCGATTCGCGCGGCGAATGCGCAGCCGAGATCGTAGAGCAGACGGTAACGTACCTCCTCATCCATCGCGCGCGCTCCCCCAGCGGCTAAGTTTGCCCGGTTCCTCCGCGCGAGCGCAAATATTTTTCGCGCCAAATGTTCGTGCGCAGCAATAATTTCTTCATATGCGATCCGCGGCCCTCAGTCGCAAGTTTGACGACCTTGAATTGCGCGCGATAAGTGACGCCATCGCATGCACGCTCCTCTTATGAGCCGGTTGCGCGCGTACAAGCAAAGACGCTCACCACGTCCTCGCTAGGAGCAAGGTGTTCCATTGCCAATTCATGGGTCATGATTCTCAGAGCGCGACGCGGGAGGGACAGGGCGCGAGGGTGGGGCGGGCGCGGAGAAATCATCATGTGCGCGAGTCCGTCCGAAGCGTCGCCGCACCGAGCTAATGACATGACTGACGAGCGCCGCCAGCACGATGATCGCGATGATCGCGATCATCAGCACCGCGAAGCCGGCATAGAGCTGCATCGCCGCGGCCATCTCTTTATTCCGTTTGCGTGCTCATCGGCCCGCGCGCTTGAGCGGATGTTTGCGTTTCCACTCGCGCGCCACCTCCGCCATCGTGCTGAAGCTCACGCCCGCGCGCTCCTTCATATGCTCCACCAGCCGGCTGAGCATCAGCAAACGATGGCCGCGGCCGATGACCTGCGGATGCATCGTCAGACAATACACGCCTTCGCCGACGAATTCGCACAGGTAGTCGAAATCGCCTGCCCATCGTTCGTAGACTTGCGACGGTGACGAGAGCCCCTGGTTCACGCCGTAGAGCCATTCGAAGGCGGGGAAGTCGTCCAGCCCCCAGGTCACCGGGAGTTCCACCATCTCGACCTCGCGTCCGAAAACGTAGGGGCCGTCCTTGGCCGGGACGTCGCCGACGCGGCAGTAGTACGGCGTGTAGTCGTTGCCCATCAGGCTGCTGTCGTAGAGAAAGCCGCGCTCGAGCAGGAGGCTGAGCGAGTGGGGGCTGAGGTCCCAGGCCGGCGAGCGAAAGCCCTCCGGCGGCTTTCCGGTGATGCGCCGGATCGTTTCGGTGCCGCGGTCGAGCACGCGCTTTTCCTCGTCGAGCGAGAGCGCGATCGGATTTTCGTGGCAGTAGTTGTGATGGCCGATCTCATGTCCCGCATCCGCCACCCGGCGCACCAGGTCCGGGTAGGTGTCGATGGTGTGGCCGGGGATGAACCAGGTGGATTTGATTTCCCATCGCGCCAGCAGGTCCAACAATCGCTCGGTCGCCACGGCGCCAAACTCGCCGCGCGAGATTGCGCTCGGCGAAGTTGCGTTCAGGCTGCCCAGCCAAACCGAGATTGCGTCGAAGTCGAAAGACAGGCATACGGAGACGTTCGTGGCCATGGGTTCTTCCTTTGGGCCTGAGCCCGCCGTTTCAGATACGGTAGAATGCGGCGGCGTTGTCGCACAGGATCTTTTCGATCGAGCGCTCGGGCAGCGCAGCCAACAGTTCGCGCGTGGTGCGAATCGGATGGACGAAGCCTTCGGCGTGCGGATAGTCGGAGCCGATGAAGAAGCGCTCGTCGCCGGCGAACTGCACCATCAGCGGGAACATCCGCTCCTCGGGATTCGCGCTGACCCAGATGTTGCGCGCGAAGTACTCGGCGGCCGAACGTTTCATCCGCGAGGTGTGGCCGAGGTACTTGTAACGGTAGTCGATTCGCTCGAGCCATTCACCGACCCATCCGGCCATCGACTCGATCGTGCCGACCCGCAGGCGCGGGAAGCGCTCGAACACCCCGTCGTACATCATCGAGGTCAGCGCGATACGCGGATCCTGCACGTTCATCATCGTGATGTACATGAAGCCGGGATTGCCGGTGCGGTACCACTGGCTGCCGGTGTAGTTGGGATGGCCTACGAGGTGGATGCCGACGGCGAGGTCCAGCTCCTGCGCCGCCGCCCAGATTGGATCGAAGTCCGGGTTGCCGAAGCTGCGTCCGCCGATCGGCGCGGCGCCGACGAAGATGGTGCGGCATCCCAGCCTGGCGACCCGCGCCATCTCGCGCACGGCCAGCGCGGCGTCGCGCATCGAGATATGCGCGGCCGGAAACAATCGATCCTTGTGGCCGGCCACCAGTTCGAAGGCCCAGGTGTTGTACGCGCGGCAGAGCGCATCGGCCAATTGCGGGTCGTCGACTGTGCTCTCCCACAAAAGTCCCATCGTGGGGTAGAGCACCTGCGCGGCGAAGCCTTCCTCGTCGAGGTAACCGATTCGCAGGTCCATGTCCTGCCACTTTTGACTCGCGATACGGTAAAGATCGAAGTCGCTGATGTCCCGGCCTTCCTCCTTTTGTCCGTATCCCGCACAGGCGCTCATCAGTTCATCCATGTCGGCCATCCGCATCGGCCGCCTGTCGACTCTGAGCCCGGTGACGCGGCCGCTCGAATCGACGTCCACGCGGACCGTGCGATCTCGGTAGGCTGGGTCGACATAGCGCTCGAAGAGATCGAGCGGCTCGATAAAATGACTGTCTCCGTCGATCGCTCGCATGTCACGCACGCTCCTTGATACTCTGCCATTCCCATAGCGCGTTTGGAGTCACCGCTAAAGCGTGGCTTTCAGAACCGCTCCCGTGGCTCTTTTACGCAACTGCGTCCATGGACTATCGGAGAGCAGGTATGCGAGAAATCGCGCGGGCGAGATTTCCGGGATATGGAGAAAAATTGATCGCCGCTCAGCCGCGGGCGCAGAAGTTTCGCTTAAGGGCTTCCGCTGAATCGCGCGTAAACGTGCAAAAGCGCGTTGTTTCGCGTCAACCTCGTGAGCTAGGTTGAACATAATACGAGAATGAGTGGACGGAATAATCAGGGAGGGGCCGCGTTCGCGCGCGGGACATCGCCAGTCGTCGGCGGCGCCGACACCACCGTCATCATTGGGGCAGGCCCCGCTGGCCTCACCGCGGCGCACGAGCTTTCGGCAGCCGGACGGCCGGTGGTGATCGTGGAACAGGATTCGCAGCACGTCGGCGGAATCGCCCGCACCGTCAGCTACAAGGGGTTTCGCTTCGACATCGGCGGTCATCGATTCTTTTCCAAGAATGCCGAGATTGAAAAGCTATGGGGTGACATCCTGGGCGATCGGATGCTGGAGCGCGAGCGCCTCTCGCGCATCTATTATCGGGGCCGGTTTTTCAAATATCCGCTCGAGACCTGGGACGCACTGAGTCAACTCGGCCTGTTCCAATCGGCCGCCTGCATGCTGAGTTACCTGGCAGCCCGCGTATGGCCGAAGCGCGAGATTCGCAGCTTCGAGGATTGGGTGGTCAACGCTTTCGGGCGGCGGTTGTACGAGACCTTCTTTCGCAGTTACACCGAGAAGGTTTGGGGTATCCCGTGCACCGAGATCAGCGCCGACTGGGCGGCCCAGCGGATCAAGGACCTCTCGATGCGCGTGCTGATTCGCCGCGCCCTGAGACTGGATTCACGCAACGGCCCGGTCGTCAAGACTTTGATCGATCGCTTTCGCTATCCGCTGCATGGTCCCGGTGAGATGTGGGAGGAGTTGGCCAAGACCGTTCAGAGCCGCGGCGTCGCGCTCAAAATGGGTGAGTCGGTGGTCACGGTTCAACGCCGGCAAGGGGGCGTGACCTCGATCACCGCCACCGCCGCCGACGGCAAACATACCTACGCCGGCAGCCACTTCATCTCGACCATGCCGATACGCGAGCTTGTCGGCGCGCTCGACCCCCCGGCGCCGCCCGAGGTCGCCGAAGCGGCCCGCAGTCTCAGGTATCGCGACTTCATAACCGTCGCGCTCATCATCGACGATCCGGAGCTTTTTCCCGACAACTGGATTTACATCCACGAACCCGATGTCAGCGTAGGCCGCATCCAGAACTTCAAAAACTGGAGTCCCGGGATGGTGCCGGACGCGCGCTACACCGTGCTGGGACTGGAGTACTTCTGCTTCGACTCGGATTCGATGTGGAATGCTGCCGACGCGGACCTGGTGGCGCTGGGCACCCGCGAGTTGGTGAAGCTGGGGCTGGTCAAAGAAGCGCAGGTGGTTGACGGAACGGTGGTTCGACAGCGTGCCGCATATCCGGTCTACGACGGAGAATATCGCCATGCGGTCGACGTGATTCGGGATTTCATCGAGCGCGAAATACCCAACCTGCAATTGGTTGGCCGCAACGGCATGCACAAGTACAACAACCAGGACCACGCGATGATGACGGGGCTGATGGCGGCCCGCAACATCATGGGCGCCTCCTACGATCTCTGGCGGGTCAATTCGGACGCGCAATATCTGGAAGAGGAGAGCGGCGCCGAGCAGGGTTCACGGATGGTCCCGCGCCGCATCGAGCCGGAGCCCGAGCCGCCCTCGAGCGCGACGGTCGAGAGCGTACCCGGCCGGTAATCGGGTAAGGGCTTCGGAGGACGCCAGTGATCCCGACAGATATCGGGATCGCCGGGCCTGTGCCGAGGGAAAAGCATAGTAGAGGGGGACTCCGATGGAATTCGGAATCGGCATCGACACGCACGTCAATAAGTGGGACCTCGTCCGCTACGCTGAGGAACTTGGCTACGACCGGGCATGGGTTCCCGACTCGCAGATGATCTGGTCGGACTGCTACGCGACGCTCGCGCTGGCGGCGGCCAACACCCGCCGCATCAAGATTGGTACGGGAGTGGCGATTGCCGGCACGCGCCTCGCGCCGGTCACCGCGCACTCGATCGCGAGCATCAACCAGATTGCGCCGGGCCGCACCTTCCTGGGCATCGGCACCGGCCATACCGCGATGCGCGTGATGGGGCAGAATCCGATGCCGGTCGCCGAGTTCCGCGAGTACCTGCGTGTGGTGCGCGCCCTGCTGCATGGCGAGGCGGTCGAATACACCTTTCGCGGCCGCACGCGAGAGATAAAATTTCTTCATCGCGACCGCCGCTTCATCAATCTCCACGATCCGATTCCGATGTACGTTGCCGCCAACGGGCCCAGGGTATGCGAGGTTGCGGGCGAATTCGGTGACGGCTGGATTACTGCGGGCGGAATCAATGCGCGGGTCGGCGGCCGGCTCGCGCGGATTCGTGCCGGTGCCGAGCGCGCCGGACGCACGCTGGGGCCGGATTTCCATACCGCCGCGCTCAGCAGTTCGTGCGTGCTGCGTCCGGGTGAGCCGCTGACCTCGGAGCGCGTGATCGACCAGACCGGCGCGCAGGTCGCGAGCGCGCTCCACTTCGCCTACGAGAATTGGAAGTCGCGCGGTAAATCGGACGACGCGATTCCGCCCTTCTTCCGCAACGTGTGGGACGATTACCTGCGGCGCGTCGGCGCATACAGTCTGCCCGAGAGCGCGCGGTTCCGGCAGATTCACGAGGGCCACGGCACTTTCATGCAGCCCGAGGAGCGCCGCTTCGTCACTCCCGAGGCGATTCGCGGCACCTGCCTGGTGGGCGAGCCCGACGAACTGGTCGCGCAGATCCGCGCGATGGAAACGGCCGGCATCAAAGAGACGGTAATCGAGCCGCCGGCGGACTTTCAGCGCGAGGTCTATCGCGACTTCGCCGAATTGGTGATGCCGGCGTTCCGCTAAACGCCCTGGGCGGCGGCTCAGACTATTTCCGGCGGCGGCCTGAGCGCGCCGCGCGCTCGCTCGTAGGCGTCGGCGACGCGCAGCACGGACGGCTCGTCGAACGGCCGCCCGACGATCTGCATCGCCATCGGCGCACCGTCCGCGCCAATTTCGGTTGGAATCGCGAGCGCCGGCTGTCCGGTGACGTTGAATGGCGCGGTATGCCGGATCAGTTGGGCGAGGCCGATTTTACCTTCGCGCGCCTCGGCGATCTTCATCGGGGCCATCATGCAGGCCGGTGTGGCGAGCACGTCGCGGCCATCGAGGGCGCGCATCGCCTCGGCCATCATCCGCGCTCGGGCGCGCTGGGAGCGGATGTACGCGCTCGCGGGCAGGGCGATCGCGGCTTCGAGCAGACGGCGCACGCCGCGGCCGTAGTCCTGCGGACGCTCGGTGAACCATCGCTCGTGATACTCCAGCGCCTCGACGTACATGATGTTGAGCGCGATCGAGGACGCGGCGTCGATCGACGGGATCGAAACCTCGTCGACGATAGCGCCAAGGCCGCTCAGCGTGCGCATCGCGCTGTCGAACGACCGCGCAACGTCGGCGCTGATGTCCTGGCTCAGCTCGCGGATGATTCCGACGCGCATGCCCTTCAGATCGCGCCCCAGCGCGGCAGAGTAGTCGGGCACCGCCTCGCCGCTCGAGGTCGGATCGTTGGGATCGTGGCCGGCGATAACTTGGAGCATCGCCGCGGCGTCGCGCACGCTGCGGGTGATCGGGCCGACGTGGTCGAGCGAGTCCGCGAGCGGCAGGATGCCGTAGCGGCTGACCCGGCTCCAGGTTTGCTTCAGCCCGACGCATCCGCAAAACGCCGCCGGGATACGAATCGAGCCGCCGGTGTCGCTGCCGAGCGTCGCCGCCGCGCTGCGGGCCACGATCGCCGCGCCCGAGCCCGAACTGGATCCCCCTGGTATGCGCTCGGGATCGTAGGGATTGAGCGTATTACCCCACGCAGTCTTGGCGGTGCCGCCGCAGGCGAACTCGTGCATGTTGAGCTTGCCGAGCAGGATCGCGCCCGCCGCCGCGAGCCGGGTCCACACGGTGGCGTCGCAATCGGGAACATGATCGGCGAGCACTTTGGAACCGCTGGTGGTCAGAATTCCCCTGGTGCAGCAGAGATCCTTGAGTGCGATGGGGACGCCATGAAACGTGCCGCGCCAGTTGCCGGCCGCGATTTCGCGCTCGGCCGCAAGCGCGGTCGAGCGGGCCAGCTCCGCGGTCACGGTGATGTATGCGCAGAGCCTCTTTTCGGTCGCCGCGATCCGATCCAGGTAGACGTCGGTGACTTCTACCGGCGAGAGCTCACGCGAGCGGAGCTTCGCGCCCAGCCCGACCACGTCGAGATTGAGGATTTCGTCCGCTTTGCCCATCGTCATTCTCCCATGCGGCGGTGGCGCCTTCGCTCGCATAGCACATGCGGCGTCGGCGCCCCAATCAAACTCCCGAGAGTTACGCGACTACGCCTTGCTCGTGGAGCCCTGCCAGTTCGTCCGACGCGACTCCCGCTTCGCCGAGCACCTCGTCGGTATGTTCGCCGAGCAGTGGCGCGAAGCGGCTGAGAGATGCCGGCGTGCGCTCGAAACGTGCGGCCGGGCGCGGTTGGCGCATCGGACCCGCGTGTGGATGCTCGGATTCGACGACGATCTGATTGGCCACGACCTGCGCATTGTGCAGCATCTCCTCACGGCTGAGCACGGGCGCAGAGGGTACCTGGTTGGCGCGCAGGCGTTCGAGCCAAGCGGCGGAGCTTCTGGTCTTCAGGACTTCGGCGGTCATTTCGAGGCGCACGTCTGCGTTGCGGATCCGGTCGACCGGCGATTTGAAGCGCTCGTCGCCGAGCCATTGCGGCCGCTCCAGCGCGCGGCACATCCCCTGCCACTCGGAATCGGTATTCGCGGCCGCGGTGATGTAACCGTCGGTGGTTTCGAAAATAAGCTCGCGCGCCCTGGCCGCGCGCATGCTGGCGCGGTTGGTCCCGGGGAAAGTATATGCCGCCATTCCCTCCGGCCACAGGAACGCGATCACCGCGTCGAGCATCGCCAGGCGCACGTGCTGCCCCTCACCGGTACGCTGGCGCGCGAACAACGCCGCCGTCATCGCCTGCGCCGCGGTCAGCGCGGTGACCTTGTCGGGGATGATGAGGCGGATCATGTGCGGGTGGCCGGTTTCGACGTCGGCCTGGATCGCGGCAAGCCCCGAGAGCGCCTGGATTACCGGATCGTAAACCCGTTGATTGGCGTAGGGGCCGCTTTCGCCGAAGCCGCTGATCGAAACGTAAACGAGGTTGGGCTTGACCGCACGCAGCGCCGCTTCGCCAATCCCCATCCGCTCGGCGACGCCGGGGCGATGGTTTTGCACGAACAAATCGGCGCCGGCGACCAGCCGCTTGAGCAGTTCCAGGCCGCGTGGATCGCGCAGGTTGAGCGCCACCGAGCGCTTGTTGCGGTTGATCACCGCGAAGCCCGGCGCGACGCCGCGCTTAGTCCCGCCCATCGCGCGCGTGAAGTCTCCGATTCCGGGCGGCTCAATCTTGATTACGTCGGCGCCCTGGTCGCCGAGAATCATCGTCGCCATCGGACCCGAAAGATTCTGCGTCAGGTCGACGACGCGGATGCCGCTCAATGGCCCGGTTGCAGATCTTGTTGGAGACCCTGGCATCGGATGGTGCCTCGATGAACTAGCGGAACGCCGGCGATTAACGAAATGCGGGTATGACCTCTTTGGCGATCGTTTCCATGTTGCGTTCGATATCGTCGTGGCGGCACGCCCAACTGAACATCACGCTGCGCGCGCCGGCATCGACATATTCGCGAAGCCGCTTGCAGCAATCCTCGGGACTGCCGTAGAGCACGTAACGGCCGGCGATCTTGGAAAAGTCCTGCGCATAGTTTTTACCGAGCGAGCGCGCGGCGACTTCCTCGGCCTCTTTGCGATCGGGATAGACCGAAGTGAAGATGAAGAGGCCGGGACGAAACGCGCTCATGTCGCGACCCGCCTCGCGGCCGAACGCGTCGATCTTGGTAAGGCTCTCGCGCAGCATCTCAGGCGTGTACATGTAGGGCAGCCATCCGTCGGCATACTTCGCCGCGCGGCGCATCGCCGGCTCCTTGCGCCCGGCGACCCAGATCGGAGGATGAGGCTTCTGCGTGGGCGCCGGATCGAGCGTGACGCCGGAAAAGCGCGTGTAGCGGCCCTCGAAGGTCACGTTCTTTTCCGTCCAGAGCTTGGGAATCAGTTCGAGCGCCTCGTTGGAGCGCGAGCCGCGCTGCTTGACCGGCACGCCGATGGCCTCGAACTCCTTGGGGAACTCGCCGCCGATTCCGACGCCCATGTGGTAGCGTCCGCCGGAGGCAACGTCGAGCACCGCGGCCTGCTTGGCCAACATCACCGGGTTATATAGCGGCAGCAGCACGATCGAGCTCATCAGCTTGATCCTCTCGGTCGCTCCGGCAGCTACCGACAACGCGATGAGCGAGTTCGACACCGGCCCGTGAAACATCACGTGCTCGCCGCAGGTCAGATAGTCGTAGCCGAGCCGCTCGGCGAACCTTGCGAACTCAACGACTCCCTTGACCGAGGTCAGCGCCACGCCAAATTCGATCGATGCCACCGTTTACCTCCTGCGACGCTCGCACCCGCGTACGCCACGCGACTTGGATTCGGATCCTCTGTCTAGCATACCTTTACGCGCGATCTCCAAAACAACAGGGGACGGCGGCGCGAACCACCAGTTCAGTCGGGGTGCACGAGGCCCGAGAGCCCCGCCGCGAGCAGCGGCGTGATTACCCATCCGGCGAGAATATGCACCCACAAGTACCATCGGAGCAGCGTGCCCGACAGCGCACGCATCCGGCCGCCCGCCCCGTGGCGCGGATTGGGCCTCCAGTAAATCCCCTGATGCAACTCCACCAGCGGCAGGAAATTCTCCAGCGAGTAGACGACCGCGTTGAACGGCGGATAGTGGCGCGGCGGCTCGCCGGTTTTAACGAAGCAATCGTAGGCCTCAGGCTCGGTCGGCGTGATTGCGCGCTCGCGGTAACCCAATCCGAACAGCACTGTGCCCAGCGCAACGAAGGAGAAGATCCACCAGAGCGCACGCATCGGCCGGTATCCATAACCGATAGTGACGTCGAGCACGCGGCTCCAGAGCCGCCCGCTCCATCCCAGTCCGCCGCGCTCGCGGCGCGCGTCCTCCTTGGCCATCATCACGTCGACCGCGCCGATGTCCGAGCCGCGCTCGCGCATCACCTTCGCGAGCTGGCCGTAAGGTTGCGGCCGATAGCCGGACGGTTGGCGCGCAAGCCATCGAAGCCGGCTTTGCGCGTCGGCGGGCCCACCGCTGATGTCGCCATATACGAAGTCATCGATGAAGAGATTGCCAGCAGCCGGCCAGCTCGCGGCGTCGTCCCATAACGCCGCGGCGCGGGCGTCGGTGAGATTTAGTTCGGTGCCGGGCGTACGCACGATGCTATCCCAGTAAAATGTCCCGTCGATCGTCGCGCGGTCGGCATTGAGCCCGTTAACGCCCGTCCCGATGAAGTGCGCGTCCTTGAAGCTGAGTCCGCGGCCGATTTGCGCGAGCGTCAGATCGACCACGCTGTTGGTGGTGAAGCCGTTGTTGAAGGATGCGTCGCCCTTGATCGTCGCTTCCACGATCGACAGGGGATCGACGCCACCTACGAAGCGCCCGCCGCTGCAATCGAAACTGCCGCCGATCTCGGCGCGAAACAGGCTGACCGGGCCGAAGTCTCCGCCCGCCAGCAGCAGGTCGCCCGTGATCGTGACGCGGTCGCCTGAGACAGCGCCGTACCTTCCGCCGGTCAACTGCAGGTCGCCTGTAATCGTCGCGCGGTCGCCCATGATATCACCCGTAACATCGCGCGAGAGGTCGAGACCTTGCAGATGAGCGAAGGAGAAGTCGATTCCTTCGGGTATTGCCGAGTTGATGATCGTGAGCGGCGCGCTGAGCGTCAGGTAAGAGAGGTCGAGTTGCCCGTCGATTGCGGCGCCGCCGATACCGATGCCGCTTGGGTGAACGTACGGCCGCGCCTGCGGGTCGGCGACGAGCCATCGCAGGAGCGCCGCGCGGATGGTCCGGGTGGGCGGCCATTTTGAAGCGCTCGACGGATCGTTGACGGAACTGTTCGCGTCATTGGTCGGCCCCACCCACAAAAGGGCACGCCGCGGCGCCGCATGCACGAGTTTCAGTTCGGCGTCGTCCAGGTCGCCAAAGTTGGAGCGCGCGAGCCGCTCCAGGATGATGGCGGCCTGCTCGACTTCGCGATCTCCGATTCCGGGTTGGGCGATTGAACTTGGGCCAATTTGCACGTCAGCGGCGGCGGACTGTGCGTACGCGCGCTCCGCTCCAATCGTTGCCAAGATGGTCGCCGCTAGCATCGCGACTGCGACGGCAGAGGCGATCCACCGGGGAATTTGACGGCTGGCGCGCCTGGACAATAGAACGAGACTGTTCACGATTACGCATCATTCGACCAGAGTGCGGAGGGTAAAGGCAATGCGTGGAATTTCGCACGTCGCGATCGGCGTCAGCGACATGGAGCGCTCCCTGCGCTTCTATCGCGATCTGCTGGGGCTGACCGTGAGTCTGGACAAGGAAGAGCCGGTGCGCGGCTCGGAGCGGCTGTTCGCCGACCCGGCGCAGAACCGCCGACGCGCTGTCTATCTCAAGTGGGCCGACGGTCCGGAAGCGGGCTTCGTCGTGCTCTCGCAGAAGCCGGGAGAGCCGTCGGGCCGGCCGATTAAAATCGACCAGCTCGGGATTCATCATTTCGCGTTCTGGGTGAGCGACCTGCGCGAGCGCGTGGAGCGGCTCAAGTCGGCGGGAGTTAAAATCCTTGTCGCTCCGTATGAGTCGGACTCGATCGCTTATGGCGAAGCGCCGGGCAAGAAGGTGCTGACCTGCCTGTTCGAGGATCCCGACGGGATAATCGTGCAATTCGATCAGCGGCTGGGCTAGGGCGGGGCGCAAATCGGTCGGCGATGGGAGCGCTCCCATCGCCACGGCGCGCATACTGGGCGAGGCGGCGGCGGGCGCCTCGCGCCCGCCGCCGCCTCGCCCGCGCTCGGGAGAACGGCGGCGCGCCGCTACTGCGGCGTGTCGCCGTGTACCGGGCCAGCGGGAGCGCCCGGCTCCCCGGGTGCTCCCGCTGGCCCGGCTGCGCAGCTCGCGCACTTGCCCGCCTTGAGCATCGTGCACAGCCGCTCGCCGATAAGCTCGCCGGCCACGCGATGGCCCTCGGCGTTCCAGTGGCCGAAGCCGATCTTGCTGTTCGCAAAGCCGTGCAGAAAAGCGTGATGCGCCTGGGCGTATTGGTACAGCGGCTCAGCCAGCGCCAGAACGTCGAAGCCGTCGCGCTCGCCGAGCGCGGCGATTCGGCGGTCGGGATAGAACAGATCGCTGACGCCGATTCGCTTCATGAAATTTTCGCGCACCGTGGGGTCGGGCCATACCTGGATGCTGGTGTCGAGCGTCACAGTCAGAAACGCCGCGCCGTGCTGGGCGGACTCGCGATGCGTCTCCTCGATCAGGTCGTCGGTTACCCGCCAGGCGTCGCGCCAGGCCGGCTCCGTGGGCGGCTTGTAAATGTCGTAGTTGATCGCGGCTTCGATAGGCAATTCGGCAGTCGGTTGCTGGTTATGGGTGCTTAAGATCGTCCATGCTCCGCCGAGCAGCGAGAGCATCCCGGCCTTGCGATAATCAAAGCGCGCCATGCACCACAGGCGAAACGAGTTCGAGCCCTCGAACGGCCCTGCCAGCGCGAGCTTGCCGCCGCGCTCGACATAGAACGGCCGGCACAGATTACCTTCGAGCGTGACCGAGTTGTTGCGAACGTCGTTTCCGAGAAAAATCGCGAGCACCACTATGTCGGGGTGATAGGCCCATACTTTGTCGCGCAACGTCACCAATTCCTGCGTGGTGCCGTAGCCGTCGACGCCGAAGTTGAGCGCCTCGACGCGCCGCCCCTTGAGCAATGGGCACTGCGCGAGCTTGCGCGCCGCGACCGAAGCAAAGGTGTCCTCGTATGGCACCTGGATCGCCTCGGTATAGGAGTCGCCCAGCACCGCGATGCGAACGGTGCCGGGTGGCTTGAGCTTTGGGAAGTCGGGGCCGCGAAAGCCGTCGCTGTTGATCTCGACGTAGGCGGCGCCCTCGCGCCGATAGTAGCCCGTAGTGTTCGGCCGCAACCCCCACCCGCGCGCCTCGTCATAACAATAGAAGTAGGGAAAAAAATGGTTGGCGACTCGCACGCCGACCTCGGCGATCAGCCCCGCGCAGATCACGCCAAAGATGATCAGCACCACCGTGCCCATCGCTCTACGAATCATCTGTTGAGTCCGTGGTAAATCCGTGTGTCCCGTGCCGCCGCGGCATAGTTGCGCGGCTGCCGGGCAGTCTCGTTGACGAAAATCGTTCTATCAACATAACGTAGGCCCGGAGCGGATGGGAGAGCGTCCAGCCGCGGACGCGATTTCGAGACCGGACCGAACCGGACAATGATGGCAAAGTGGGTCGGACAGCCGCTTAAGCGCATCGAAGATCCGCGCCTGTTGACCGGGCGCGGCGCGTTTGTTGCCGACCTGCCGCTCAAGCAACCATACGCCGCGGCGATTCTGCGCAGTCCCCATGCGCACGCGCGCATCCGTTCGATCGACGCCTCGGCCGCGCTGGGCGCGCCGGGAGTGGCTGGCGTTATAACCGGCGCCGACGTGCTCGCGCATACTCAGCCTTTCGCGGTCGGCGTGCAGGCGCCGGTCAAATACTACTGCCTCGCGACCGACAAGGCGCGCTTCGTGGGAGAGCCGGTGGCGATGGTGATCGCGCGCGACCGTTACCTGGCCGAGGACGCGCTCGATCTTGTCCAGGTCGAATACGAACCGCTGCCGGCGGTGGTCGATCCCGAGGACGCGTTGAAGCCCGGCGCGCCAATTCTGCATGAGGCCGTGGGTTCCAACGAGGCGTGCCATCGCGAGATCGTCTACGGCGACGTCGATGGCGCTTTCGCCGGAGCCGACATCGTCATCCGTGAGCGCTTTCGCTATCCCAAGTATTCCTCGACGCCGATCGAAACCTACGGCGTGATCGCCGCCTACGATCCGAGCATCGGCGTTCTGACGATAACCTCCAACTTCATGGGGCCGTTCATCCTGCACGGTCTGGTCGCGCGCGCCTTGGGACTGGCGGAGAACCGCTTGCGCTTCGTCGTGCCGCCGGACATCGGGGGCAGCTTCGGCATCAAGACCAGCATCTTTCCTTATCTTGCGCTGATGGGGCTTGCCGCGATGCGCATCGGCGTGACCGTGCGGTGGATCGAGGATCGCCGCGAGCATCTGCTGGCTTCCTCCAGCGGCGCGGACCGCGTCGCCTATCGCGAACTGGCCGCGCTCAACGACGGCACGATCGTCGCGATGCGCTCGCGATGGTACGACAACGTCGGCGGTTACATTCGCAGCCCCGAGCCGGGATGCACCTTTCGTCCGATCGGGAACTGGGTGGGGCCGTACCGCTTCGCCAACCTTGCCGCCGACGCGCACGTCGTGATGACCAACAAGAGCCTTACCGGTCCGAATCGCGGTTACGCCTGCGGCCATCTCTATTTCGAAATTGAGCGGATGATCGATCTGCTGGCGGAGCGCCTGGCCATGGATCCTGCCGAAGTGCGCAGGCGCAATTTCATCCAGGCCGATCAATTTCCGTATCGCACACCGTCGGGCGGACTTTACGATTCGGGCGACTACCCGGCCGCGTTCGAGCGGGCGCTCGAGACCGCCGGCTACCACGAACTACGCGAAGAGCAAAAGCGAGCGCGCGCCGCCGGGCGGCTTTACGGTGTGGGACTTGCCGTCGCGGTCGATCCGTCGGTGTCCAACATGGGCTACATCACGGTCGCACTCGACCCCGCGATACGTGCGCGTCCCGGTTATCTGCCCAAGTCGGGCGCGACCGAGAGCGCCACGGTCAAGATCGACCCGCTGGGCAAAGTGACCGCGATTCTCGGCACCGCGCCTCAGGGCCAGGGCCATCAGACGATCGTCGCGCAAATCGTCGCCGACGAACTCGGCCTTGCGCCCGGCGACATCACGGTGGTCGACGAGATGGATACTTTCACGCGCGTATGGGGAATTTCGTCGGGCACCTATTCGAGCCGCTTCGGCGCGGTCGGCACCAGCGCGGCGGCGCTCGCCGCGCGCAAGCTCAAGGACAAGCTCATGCGGCTCGCCTCGGCGCTGACCGAGACGCCTGTCGAGAGTCTGGTCTTAACGGACGGACGCGTGACGATGCGTGACAACGGCGGCCGCGGGTTGACGCTGAAGGAATTGGCCGGGCGCGCGTATTGGAACACGCAAGTGCTGCCGCCCGGGATGGAACCGGGGCTCGAGGCGACCGCGGTGTTCGGCTTTCCGCTGGCCGACAGTCCCGACGCGCAGGACCGCGTAAATTCGTCGAATACCTACGGCTTCATCGCCGAAGTCATGGCGGTCGAAGTCGATCCCGAGACCGCCGAAATCAAAATTCTGCGCTACGTCACAGTCCACGACGCCGGCGTGATCATCAATCCGCTAATCGCCGAGGGCCAGATCGTCGGCGGCGCATTGCACGGATTGGGCGGCGCGTTATGGGAAGAGCTGGTTTACGATTCCGAGGGGCAATTCCTCGCGGGCACTTTCATGGATTACCTGGTGCCATCGGCGAGCCAGGCGCCGACGGTCGAAGTCGGGCATCTTGCGAGCGCGTCGCCGTTCACCACGCTCGGCGCGAAGGGCTTGGGCGAGGCGAGTTCGATGACCGCGCCGGCGGCGGTTGCCAACGCCGTGAGCGACGCGCTCGCGCCACTGGGCGTGCGGATAACCGAGTTGCCGATCACGCCGAGCCGGCTGTGGCATCTGCTCGAGGCCGCGCGCCGGAAGTAGCCATGAAACCGCCGCCATTCGATTACCGTGCGCCGGCCAGCGCCGCCGAGGCGCTCGAATTGCTCGGCCGCTACGGCACCGATGCGCGCCTGCTCGCCGGCGGGCAGAGCCTGGTGCCGCTGCTCAACTTTCGACTGAGCGCGCCCGCAGTGATCGTGGATCTCAACCGCGCGGCGGATCTCGCGTACATCAAAGAGGACAATGGACGCGCGCGGCTGGGCGCGATGACGTGCCAGCGCGCGATCGAATTCTCGCCGTTGATCAGAAGCCGCTTGCCGCTGCTGGCGGAAGCGACGCGATGGGTCGGCCATCTGCCGACCCGCACGCGCGGCACGATTGGCGGCAGCCTCGCGCACTCCGATCCGGCCGCCGAGTATCCCGCGGTGGCCGCGGCGCTCGATGCTGAGCTCGTGATCCGTGGCCCCGCTGCCGAGCGCGTGGTGCGCGCGACCGAGTTTTTCGTCGGCCTCATGACGACCGCGTTGCAGCCGGGTGAGATGCTGGTCGAAGTGCGGATGGCGGCACAGGCGCCCGATGCTGGATGGGCCTTCGAGGAGTTCAGCCGGCGCCCCGGCGACTTCGCTATAGTCGGGATTGCCGCGGTGCTGGATGTGGAGGGCGATCGGTGCCGCTCGGCGCGGCTGGCCGCGTGCGGGGCCGGTCCGACTGCGATGCGTCTGCGCGGCGCGGAGGAAATTCTTGAGCAGAGCGGCATTGGCGATCGCCATATAAGTGACGCGGCGGCACGCGCTGCCGAGTTGGTCGATCCGGGCGCGGACCTGCATGCCTCGTCAGAATATCGTCGCCATCTGACGCGCGTGCTGACGCGCCGGGCGCTTGTGCGCGCGGTCGAGCGGGCGCACAAGCGAGAAAATGCGCATGGCTGAGCCGATAAAAATTCGAATCGTCGTGAACGGGCGAGCGCGCGAGGGATGGACCGAGCCGCGCCGTTTGCTGGTCGATTTTTTGCGTGAGGATCTCGGGCTTACCGGCACGCACGTCGGATGCGAGCACGGGATTTGCGGTGCCTGCACGATCCTGTTTAACGGTGAAGCGGCGCGCTCGTGCCTGATGCTTGCGGTGCAGGCTGACAGCGCCGAATTGATGACGGTCGAAGGGCTGGCGCGTGAGGACAAGATGCATCCGCTCCAGGAAGCATTCTGGGAGCATCACGGACTCCAGTGCGGCTTCTGCACACCGGGGATGCTGATGACGGCGTATGATTTCCTGCGCGTCAACCCCGATCCGAGCGAGCAGGAGATTCGCGAGGCGCTCTCCGCGGTGCTTTGCCGGTGCACTGGATATCGGGGGATCGTGCGCGCGGTGAAAGCGGCAGCGGAGCGGATGCGCTCGGCGGGATGAGCCGACGCGGGCACGAATCACACGCGCCAGGCGCATAATGAATTCGACGATGAGTCCCCAAGCGACGAGCGCTCGCGGCTACCTCGAAATTCCCGAGCAGCTCAATATCGCGAGCTACGTCGTCGATCGCCACGTCGAGGAAGGACGAGGTGCACGCGTCGCCGCATGGGCCGACGGCCGCGCGTACACCTTCGCCGATCTTCGCGCGCTCACCAACCGCTTCGCCAACGTGTTGTGCGCGCTGGGCGTCGGCCATGGCGATCACGTGATGCTGCGGCTCGGCACCAACCTCGACACGCTGATTGCGATCCTGGGCACGATCAAGGCCGGCGCGATCGTAATTCCGACCAGCTTCCTTTTTCGCGATCACGAGGTCGAAAAGATTCTGCTCAACAGCGAGGCGGTGGTCGCCGTCTCGACGCGCGAATTGCTCGGCCCGATCGAAGCGGTGAGCCGGCGCACGCCGATGCTCCGTCACATTATCCTGGCCGGCGCGGATGCCGCCGATGGCGACGGCCGGCGCACGCTTTCGTGGGAGCGCATGATGGCTGAGGCGTCGCCTGAGTTTGCGCCCGCAAGGACCCATCGCGACCAGCCAGCATTCGTGATCTACACCTCGGGCACTACCGGCGATCCCAAGGGCGTCCAGCAGGCCCATCGATGGTTAATCGGGGCGGGCGACCCGTACAACCGCGAGATGGTGCGGATGAGCGCGGATGACGTCTGTTATCAGCCACAGGATTGGTCGTTCATCTATCCGCTCGGTTCCGGATGCCTGTATCCGCTGATGGAGGGCGCGGCGATCGTGGTGCCGCACGGCCGTTTCACGCCCGAGGCCGCGTTCGAAACCATCGAGCGCCATCGCGTGACCATTTTCGCCGCGGTGCCGACGATCTACCGGATGATGCTCGCGCTGCCCGACGCGGAGCGTCGCTACCGGCTCGACTCATTGCGCGCCTGCGTCAGCGCGGGCGAGGCGCTGCCCGCCGACACGTTCAACGAATTTCGCCGCCGCTTCGGCGTGACGATCTACGATGGTATCGGCCAGACCGAAACGCACATTTTTATCGGCAACCGGATCGGAATGGAGATCAGGCCGGGTTCGATGGGCAAGCCGCTTACGGGCTATGAGGCCGCGATCCTCGACGATGCAGGGCATGAACAAAAGCGCGGCGAGCCGGGCCATCTGGTGCTCCGCAGCGGCCATCCCGGCCTCACGCTCGGCTATCGCAAAGCGGCGGCGCGATGGGCCGCGGTCAACCGCGACGGATGGTACTACACGCAGGACATCGCGTACGTCGATGCCGACGGCTACTTCTGGTACGTCTCCCGCGCCGACGATCTGATAAAAAGCCGCGCCTACCTGATCTCACCCAAGGAGGTCGAGTCGGCGCTGCTGGAGCACCCGGCGGTGCTCGAAGCGGCGGTGGTGGGGATTCCCGATCCGCAGATTGGTGCGCGCGTGAAAGGTTTCGTCGCGCTGCGGGTGGGACATGCGGCGTCCTACGCGCTGGCCGAGGAAATCCGCAACTACGTGCGCGGCGTGATCGCGCCCTACAAGGTGCCGCACCAAATTGAATTTATGGCGGAGCTGCCCAAGACTCCAAACGGCAAAATTCTGCGCCGCGCGCTCCGCGACCGCGGCTAGCTCAGGATCACGTACTCGAACTCTGGCGGCTGACCGTTGATGCCCTTGGCTGGCGGCGCGATCCATCCCGCGATTTTGCCCGGCTCGCACACCGGCTGCATCAGCTCGGCGTTGCGCGCGCGATCCTCTTCGGTCGGCAGCCATTCGCCCCGGTGTGCCGCGAATTCCTCGGCTGCTAGCGCGTTTCCGTGCGGGTCGCAGCTTTGCCCCGCGTAAGCACCGACCTTGCGATTGAAGCCGGCGTGCGGCAGCGCGAGGCGCTGCTCAAGGCCGCGTGCCGCAAGCTCGCGGTTCCATCGCGCGACCCCGCGCTCGCAATCCTGCACGTAGGCGTCGCGCAGGACGGCGTTCATCGCGCGGCGCAATGGAATCTGTTGGGCGCCGCCGCCGGGCAGGCGCAACTCGTACTCGCCCTCCAGCGCGCGATGCTCGCGGTAGACATTGGCGGTATGCTCGCGGTAGCGCCCCTTGATTCCCGTCGCGAAGTAAGTCGCCGCATTGCTCGAATCCTCGGCGCCAAACAGATCGAGGCTCTCCGAGTACCATAGGTTGATGTACTTCTGGATGACGGCGAGCTCGATGCCGCCGAGGTCATGAATGTCGGCGCGCCCCGACTGTTTCATCAAGTCGGCGGTGCGTTGCACGACGCGCTGCACCCCGGTTTCGCCGACGAACATGTGATGCGCCTCTTCGGTGAGCATGAAACGTGTGGTGCGTGAGAGCGGGTCGAAGCCGCTCTCGGAGAGCGACTCGAGCTGGTACTTGCCGTCGCGGTCGGTGAACATCGCGAAGCAGTAGAAATCCAGCCAGTCGCGAATCGGCGCGTTGAACGCGGTCAGGATGCGCGGATGGTCGCGGTGGCCGCTGCGCCGCGTGAGCAATTCGTCGGCCTCCTCGCGGCCGTCGCGCCCGAAGAAGCGATGCAGCAGGTAGACCATCGCCCACAGGTGGCGCGCCTCCTCGACGTTGACCTGGAAGAGGTTGCGCAGATCGTAGAGCGACGGCGCGGTTTTGCCCAGATGGCGCTGTTGCTCGACCGAGGCCGGCTCGGTGTCGCCCTGAGTCACGATGATGCGGCGCAGCTCCTTGCGAAACTCGCCCGGCACCTGCTGCCACGGGTCGGCGTCCGGATTGTCGCCGAAACCGATCTTGCGGTTCTCTGGCGGCGCCAGGAAAACGCCCCATCGGTAGTCCGGCATTTTCACATACGCGTAGTTGGCCCATCCGTCGGCCGACGCGCTTATCGCCGTGCGCAGATACACGGTGGAAGTATCGAAGCCCTCGGGCCCGACCTCGTTCCACCATTGAAGGAAGCGCGGATGCCACGTCGCGAGCGCGCGGCGCAACTGCTGGTCGTGATCCAGGTCCACGTTATTGGGGATGTCGATGTTCATGGCGGAAACTCCGGCGCGCCGCGACCGGCGCGCGAATTGGCTTAGGTGCGTCTGTAATCGAATTGCGGGCTCTGCGGCTGGCCGTACAGTTTGAGCGCGCCGTGTTCTCCGATCGCGTTGGGGCGCTGGAAGATCCAGTTCTGCCACGCCGAAAGCCGCCCGAAAATCCGCGTCTCCATCGTCTCCGGCCCGGCGAAGCGGATGCTCGCTTCCATCCCGGTGAGTGCGTCGGGCGAGAGCGAAAGCCGCTCGCTTACCGCCAGGCGCAACTCTTCCTCCCAGTCCAGCTCATCCGGTGCCGCCGTCACCAGCCCCGCCTCCAGCGCCGCGTCCGCGTCGAACATGTCATCGGCGGCGAGTGCCGCGGCGTGCGCCGGGTCGGCGATGAAACGCGTGCTGAGTCGGCTTAGCCCGTTGCCCATCGGGAACACGCCGGCGTTGAGCACTCCGGTTGCGATGCGCGCATCGGCGCCCGACTTCATATAGATCCGGTCGGCGGCCAGCGCGAGCTCGAAGATCGAGCCCGCAAAACATGAGCCCGGTTCGATGATCGCGAAGAAACTCTTGGCCGTGAGGTCGAGGCGCTTGAGTACGCGCTTCATCAGCAGGAGCGTCTCGTTGATGAACCAGTCGCCACGCCGCTCCCACATCGCATTGTCGAATTCGGCGACGCGATCGAGGTTGCCCGCGGACTTGATCAGCACCAGCCCGATCTCCGGATAGTTGAAGCGCAGGCGCAACAGCGCGTCGTCGATTTCGCGGAAAAGCCGCAGCGGATAGAAGTCCGCGCCGAGCGTCGCCGCCGCGGCCGGAATTGCCGGCACGCTTTGCGGGCCCTCGATGAATAGCTCGGCCAGGCGCTGGGTGCGATCGAGATGCAGCGTGAGATGCCGGTAGCGGATTTCAGTCTCGCTCTCGGCGGGCGCGAGTGCGTCGAGCGCAATCCCGGTCCGCCCTGTCCGCTTGGAATCGACCAGCGACGTGACGCGCTCGGCCACCGCCTCGTTGAAGCGCGAGCGCGGCGCTACCGCGTCCACCAGGCCCCATTTGACCGCGCGTTCGCCGCGCACGCCCTCGGCCAGCGTGGCGAAGACATCGGCGAGGTCGCGGCGCACCTTGCGCTTGTCGATCAGGCGGGTGAGGCCGCCGGTGCCCGGCAGCACGCCTAGATAGGCGATCTCGGGCAGGCTCACGGCCGAGCGGCGATCGTCGACCAGGATTATCTCCTCGCAGGCGAGTGCCAGTTCGTAGCCGCCGCCGCTGCACGTGCCGTTGAGCGCGGCGACGTAGTGCTGCCCGCTGCTGGCGCTCGCGTCCTCGATCGCAAGGCGGGTCTCGTTGGTGAACTTGCAGAAATTGACTTTGAAGCCGTGATCGGCCTGCGCGAGCATGAAAATGTTGGCGCCGGCGCAGAACATCCCTTCGAGTGCGCTATCGATCGTGACCACGCTCACCCCCGGATGCTCGAAGCGCAGGCGGGTCACGGCGTCGGCAAGCTCGATATCCACCGCGAGGTCGTACGAGTTGAGCTTGAGCGCATAGTCCGGACGCAAACCGCCGGTTTCGTCGACCTTCATCGTCAGCCGGGCGCGGTCGCGCGCGGTTTCCAATTTCCAGTGCCGGTAGCGGCTCGGGTCGGTCTCGAATTTCACATTCACTGAAACATTAGCCTCGCCGCTCCGATGTCGCGGCTTGCGACACTGGATTTAGAATGCGCAACTGCTTCGCCATCGCTTTTTATCATTGAGATTGTCCTTGGAGATTGCCTTTGACCGCTCAGGTATTCGCGGTCCCGGCGGGGCGCTATGTGCAATATAATGCAGGCGGTGCCATTCATGTCAAGCATCATCTTGCATGCAAAACAGGCCGTTTCAGATTCTCAACCCGCGCGGCGGCGCGCCTCGGGCGTGCCTTGCGCACCAGTGCCAGGAGCTCACGCAGCGACTGGGCCGTGGTTTTGCCAGCGGTGTTAAGCCGAGCGTCGGCCTTGGAGTAGAGCGCCTCGCGTTGGGCCAAGATGTGGCGCATGTCCGCCATCGCCTGCTTTACGCCGACGCCGTCGCTCATCCGGTAATCGCCCTGGCGCAGCACCCGCTCCCAGTAATCTTGAGGGGAAGCTTGCAGCCAGATCGTGTAGCACGCCTCCAGAAGGCGGTCGAAAGTGGGCAACTCCGAAACCAGGCCGCCACCGGTCGCGATTACAATCGGCGTGCGGGTGAGCACGACGCGCTCCAGCGCGCGCCGCTCGTAGCGGCGATACGCGGCCTGTCCCCAGAGGTCGAAAATTTCATTCACGCCCACCGTGGCTTCGCGCTCGATTTCGCGGCTGAGTTCCACGAATGGCCAACCCAGACGCTTTGCCAGTAAGGTACCGAGGGTACTCTTACCGGCGCCGCGAAGCCCGATGAGGGCTAGGCGGTCCGCCCGCGCGGCGTTGTCGCCAAAGCGTTTGGCGAGGATCGCTGCGGCCTCGGTTAACTCCGATGGTTTGAGGCGGCGGAGCCGCTCGGCGACGAGAGCGTACTCGACCGGCGGCAGCTCTTCGCTCACGAGTTCGGCCAACGGGACGTCGATCGCCGCGGCGACGCGCCGCAGCAGCACGATCGAGAGGTTGCCGCGGCCGCTCTCGAGTTGCGCGAGATAGCGCTCCGACACGCCGCAGTCATGCGCCAGCATCCGGCGCGTCATCCCATGCCGCGCGCGCGCGTCGCGCACGCGCTCGCCGAGCAGGCGCAGGTACTCGGCGGGAACGCCATCCAATGACGATGATGCGTCAGCCGGGGCTGCAGTGGCTCTGGATGTCTTGCGATCGGCGGCTTGCGCGTTCTGATGCATTATAGTGCATCACGCTACCTCGAATCGGATGGGCAGGCAACTACGCCGGCAATTGGCGCGTCGCCCGCCAAGGCGGGTTTTGAAAAAAGAGGCGGAAATCAGATGTGGTAGAAGTTGCGCGCGTTGGTTTGGAGAATCTTGTCGACCGAGGCCTTGGGCAGCGACGCCAACAGCTTGCGCACCTTTTCGACCGGGCGCACGAAACCCTCGGCGTGCGGGTAGTCCGAGCCGATGAAGAAACGATCGTCGCCGACGAACTGCACGATGTAGGGGAACATCCGCTCCTCGGGATCGGCGCTGATCCAGATGTTGCGATGGAAGTACTCCTCGGCCGAGCGCTTCATCTGGGAGGTGTGGCCCATGTACGAGTAGCGATAGTCCAGGCGCTCGATCCATTCGCCCACCCATCCGACCATAGCCTCGACCGTCGCGACCCGAAGCGTGGGGAAGCGCTCGAATACGCCGTCGACCACCATCGTGGTCAGCGCCATCCGCGGGTCCTGGATGATGCTCATGGTGAAGTACATCAGGCCCGGCTTGGGATCCTTGTACCAGGCGCTGCCGGTATAATTGCGCTGCGAGACCAGGTGGATACCGACCGCGAGGTCGAGCGACTCGGCCGCCGCCCATACCGGATCGAATTCGGGATGGCCGAAGCTGTGGCCGCGTACGGGCGCGGAGGAGACGAAGATGGAGTGTGCGCCGAGCTTCGCGACCCGCTCCATCTCGCGCACGGCGAGTTCGGGATCGCGAATCGAGATGTGCGCGGCGGGAAACAGGCGATCCTTGTGCGAGGCGACCAACTCGAACGCCCAGGTGTTGTAGGCGCGGCAGAGCGCGTCGGCGAGCGCAGGGTCGTCGACCTCGCCCTCCCACACGATGCCGAGGCTCGGGTAGAGCACCTGCTTGTCGAAACCCTCCTCGTCGAGGAAGCGCACGCGCGCGTCCATGTCCTGCCATTGCTGGCTGTAGCCGAGGTAACGGTCGAAGTTGCCGACGTTGAGTCCCTGCTCCTTCTCCCCGTAAGCCACAAGGAGGCCCATTATCTGGTCGACGTCGCGCAGCTTGAGCGGTTTGCCGTCGGCGAGCATGGTGGCCTTGCCGCTTTCGGGGTCGCGGATCATCTTTATCGTGCGCTCGCGAAAGGCGGGGTCGATGTAGCGCTCGAACAGATCCATCGGTTCCATGAAGTGACTGTCACCATCGATCGCTTTCATCGCCTTGGCCTCCGCGCAGCGTTTTTCGCGTCGTCACTGACCGGCGCGTCTCAGGGATTTTCTCCTAGCAGAGTTTGGCGCGCGCGCACAGCGAGCCAGACCACGCGACGCCGCGGCGATTGCCTCGGCGGCTTTCTCAAAGCGGGGGCGACGGGATTATAATCGCGCCGCGCCCGCGGCATCGGTGATATCCGACAACGCGGCGTGCGCTGCGGTTTACGTGAGGCGCGATTCGTAAGGAGGGACCATCAGATGCGCGGACTAAGCGACAAGGTCGCATTCGTGACCGGGGCGGGGCGCGGAATCGGACGGGGAATTGCACAGCGCCTGCGCGAGGAAGGATGCAAGGTCGCGCTCGCCGACCTCGACCAGGCTGGCGCGGAAGCCGCGGCAAATGAGATCGGCGGCGGCGCGATAGGACTTGCGATCGACGTAGCCAAGCTCGCCAGCGCGCGAGCGGCGGTGGCCGAGGCCGAACGGCGGCTGGGACCGATCGACATCCTGGTCAACAACGCGGGATGGGACAAGGTCGAGCCGTTCCTGCAGAACAGCGAGGAGACCTGGGACAAGGTGCTGGCGATCGATCTGCGCGGACCGATCAACTGCTGCCGCGCGGTACTCGATTCGATGATCGCGCGCGGGCGTGGACGAATCGTGTCGATAAGCTCGGACGCGGGCCGCGTCGGCTCGAGCGGCGAGGCGGTCTACTCGGGCGCCAAGGGCGGCGTGATCGCGTTCAGCAAGACGCTGGCGCGCGAGATGGCGCGGCACGGTATCAACGTCAACTGCGTGTGCCCGGGGCCGACCGAAACGCCGATGCTCCAGGAACTGGCGGCGCACAATCCCAAGCTGCACGAGGCACTGCGGCGTGCGGTGCCGATGCGCCGGTTGGGCGAGCCGGCGGATATCGCGGCGGCGGTGGCGTTCCTGGCCTCCGACGACGGTTCGTATATTACCGGACAGGCGCTTTCGGTGAGCGGCGGGCTGACGATGGTTTAGGCGGCACGCCGCGCGGAGGACGGACAATCGGCAAAACTCGCGCGGCAAAACTCGCGCGGCAAAACTCGCGCGGCAAAACTCGCGCGGCAAAACTCGTAGTGATGTGACGCACGCGAGGGCGTCACGCCGCCCTCCTTATAGCCTCCAACCCCTCCCAAATTTAGCCCCTAGCTCGACCAGAGAGCCACGAAAGCCCTCTCTGCCACCCTCCTCATAAATTTTAAACTTCAGCCTGGCATTTCGCGTACTATGCAGAGTCATATAAGGAGGACTGAATATGCGTCGAATCGAAATTATCGTGATCGCCATGCTCGCAATGCTGGTCGGATGCACCTCCACGCCGGGACGTACTTCGGACGCCCCTCAGAGCCAGAGCATGCGACCGATGTTCGAACAGATGCCCGGCAATTTCACCAACCCGCCGGCGGGGGTTCCGGATGCCACGCCAACATCAGCGGCCGACGCGAACCAGTAGGGAAGCGTAGAAACTGGCGGAACTTGAAAGAACCAAAGGGAGAGGCGCGCTGCCCCCAAGCTCTTCGAAGAGATCGTGCGTCCTTCGGAGAGTGTGCGGTAGGTTGCGCTGAAGTCTTGACGCACTCCCTTATGCGCGCGATTGTCCAACCGGCTGAAAAAGGTTCATTCGCAAGGAAATACATGTGAATGAACGGGTTCTTTCACTTCTAAAGGGAACCGGAGAAAGGGCGGAAAATGGCGTACCAGACCTTGCAATACGAATGCGCTGGCGGGATTGCGACCGTTCGCTTTAACCGGCCGCGCAAGCTTAACGCCGATCAACCCCGAGATGATCGAAGACCTGCGCAAGCTCGTCATCGATGTGCGCGCCGACCCGGAGGCGCGCGTGGTGATCTTTACCGGTAACGGGCGCGCGTTCTGCGCCGGCGCCGATATTGCGGCGCTGACCAAGGTCGGCGGCCCCCCCGACTTCATGAGCTTTATCGAAAGCGTGCAGACCGCCTTCAACGCCATCGAGGATCTCGACCGCCCGACGATCGCGGCGATCAATGGAATCGCATACGGAGGCGGATGCGAGATTTCGCTGTGCTGCGACTTCCGCATCATCGCCGAGGACACAAGTATCGGCGTGCCCGAGATAAAGATCGGGCTGCTGCCGGGCGCCGGCGGGACGCAGCGGCTTCCGCGGATGCTGCCGACGGCGATCGCCAAGCAGATGATCTATACGGGCGAGCCGTTGACCGCTCAGCAGGCCTTGCATCACGGGCTCGTCAACGAGATTGCGCCCGCGGGGCAGGCGCTGGAGGTCGCCCTCCAGTGGGCGCGCAAGCTGCTCAAGCTGCCGCCGGTGGGACTGCGATGCGGGAAGCTGCTGGTCGATATCGCACAAAACGGAGGCCTCAAGACTGGTATCGAAGCTGAGCGGCAGGCGATGGGACTCCTGTATGCGACCGAGGACCGCAAGGAAGGGTTGGCCGCGTTCCTCGAGCGTCGCGAGGCGAAGTTCAGCGGACGCTAAAATGCCCGGAATTTGGACTGTTTCCGACGTTGATGAGGGCGAAACGAGCGGATGTCTGTTGCCGATCACTTAATCCTGGCAATCCGATCACTTGAATCTGGCAATCGCATCGCTGAAGCGAGCGTAGGTGTGCTTACGCGGCCAGTGAACACTCTGTAAACGGCGCAAAATGGGTCGCTAAAACGGCCAGAAACCATTAGCGCAGCTAATATCTAAGCGGTCCCACTTCGGAGCGCGTTGAACGAGCCTAAATGGCGGATAAACGTCCATTTATTATAGCTTTTCACCTGCTTCAGTCCGCCACGATTACCAGAATCAGGTGATCATCTCGACGGTTTAGCGTGCATTAGCATAAGCCAAAACCGATCGCTAGATTCTGGTAATCGGTCCCACTTTCGGATGCGCCCTGAGACCGCGCCGAGTTGGGGCCCGAAGCGAAATTGTTGAGCACTGTCAGTGACTTTTTCGGTCCCGCCTGATCCCCGATAATCCCGCCTGGTCCCGCCAGAATTGCCCGCACGTTCTGCCAGAATCTCGCGATCAAGAACAATGTCTCGCGAGTCTTGACATAGAAACGGATTGTTCGTATATGTAGCAAACAAGCGTTTGCTTTAGCGAGCGGGATGCCTGCTCGGCGACCCGTATCCAGAGGAGTTTCGAACATGGCGCAGATGACGACCGAGACGTGGCACGCGATCCCCAGCTCCATCGATACCATCTACCAGCGCGACTACGAAGTCCACGCGCCGGACATGCGCCGGCTCTACGAGAACGCCAAGCGTGATCAGTGGAACGTCTCGCGTGACATCGACTGGAGCGCGCCGATCGACCCGAATCGCGGCGTGTTACACGACGGCCTGATTGATGCCTATGGCAGTTCCTACTGGGAAAAACTCGACGCGAAGCAGCGGCGCGAACTCAATATCGAGTTTTCGGCTTGGCGGCTTTCGCAGCTATTGCATGGCGAGTCGGGCGCGATGATCGCGTGCAGCCAGCTGGTCCAGATGGTGCCGACTACCGACGCGAAATTCTTCATGACCACGCAGGTGGTCGACGAAGCGCGCCACGCCGAAGTGCTCGCGCGCTACATCAAGGAGAAGCTGGGCAACAAGGTCTACCCGATGACCACCAACCTCAAGTCGCTGTTCGATCAACTGATCGGGAGCAGCAAGTGGTACATCAAGACGATCGGCTTGCAACTCGTCGCCGAGACGCTCGCGGTTTCGCTGTTCCGGATGCTCGGCGAGAGCGCGCAGGATCCGCTACTGAGCGTCATCTGCCGCAAGATACTGAGCGATGAGTCGCGTCACATGGGGTTCTCGGTGTTGAGCTTGCCCGAGCAGATCGAGCAACTCGGCGAGACCGAGCGCCACGAGGTCGAAGACTTCACCAAGGAGGCGCTGAGACTGGTGATGAGCGGCCAATTCCCGCGCGCCGCGTACGAAGCGGTAGGCTTCAACAAGGCCGAGGTCGACGGGATTCAGCGCTATCGGCTCGAGGTCGCCAAGGGCACCGAGCAGGCGATGTTCCGCCAGCTCTTCCGCCGCGACATGCATCAGCAGGTCGTAGCCAACATGGACAAGGTGGGGCTGCTCAACGATCGCATCAAGTCGCATCTCAGCGATCTCGGGTTCGACCCCAACGCCGACGGCCGCAACTACAACCAAGGCGCTGCGGCGGCCGGCTGAGGCGGCTATCAAGCGCGGCCCTTGGGCCGCGAAACGGTTGCGGGGTTGCCCGGGGAATGTCCGTCGACGGAGCCGGCGTCAGAGCTGGCGATAAATGAGCGCATCGACGTCTACTAATTCCGCCAGTCGCGCTCCTCGACAGGACAACCGCCGCCAGCAACTGCTCGACGTCGCTGCCCGGCTATTTCGCGAGCGCGGCTACCACGTCACCTCGATGCGGGATATCGCGCACGAGGTCGGGATGCTCTCGGGCTCCATCTACTATCACTTCTCCTCCAAAGAGGAGTTGTTGCTGGCCGTGTACGAAGAGGGCCTGCGACATATCGCGGAGCAGGTCGATGCGGCGGTGGCCGAGCACAACACTCCCTGGGAGCGGTTGGAGGCTGGATGCACCGCGCATCTCGAGGCGCTGCTCGAGTTGAGCGACTATACGCAGGTGATGATCCGGGTGCTGCCGCCGGAAGGCGGTAAAGTCGCCGAGCGGCTGCTCGAGCTACGCGATCAGTACGAGGCGCGCTTTCGCAAGCTGATCGACGCGCTCGCGCTGCCCGAGGCGGCCGATCGCCGTTACCTGCGGTTGCTGCTGATGGGCGGACTCAACTGGTCGCACGTCTGGTATCGTCCGGGCGGCGACACCCCGGCGGTCATCGCGCATCGCATGATCGATCTTTTGCGCCAGCGCCTGGACCGCGCGCCCGCGTAAGCCCGCCCGGATTGCAACTCACTGTCCGTTAATTCCGAACTGTTTGTTCTGCTTTATCGCCGCGCGGGCGACGATAAGCTCTATCAATCCGATTACGATGTACACTCCGGTCACGAAAAGTAGCCAGTTTGTTGGACTTGCCATATAAGATCTTCCTGAACGATGTTCCGATTCTTCGTGCTCGATTAAATCAAAAAAACCATATCGACCGCCAGCCGCTCACTTGATTGCTTGAGGGTTTATCGGCGATCCGACCGCACCGGTTATCGGCAGCGGCGGAGCGACGAACATGAACTCGTAGATTTTGTCGGCCGCGCAATCGGCCGCGATCTTTTCGAGATCGAAAATCTCTCCCACCAGCAGACCGATATTGGGAATCATCACCTGGTGCAGCGGCTGAAAGGACTCGGGCAGTTCGTTGGGCCGCACTTCAAGCCCCCAGGTGTCGCTCGCGATGCCGGCGATCTCGGTCCGGTAGAGCCAATCGGCGGTGCTGAAGGAAAGTCCTGGCGCGTCGCCGGCGGCAAAGGTGCCCCATCCGTTTTTCTTGCAATAACCAAGCTGCCCGGTGCGAACCAACACAATGTCACCGCGGGCAATTTTCACATCTTCAGCGGCGGCGCAGCCGGTTAGATCCTGTTCGGTTACCGGATAGCCCGGCGCCAGAGTTTCGAGTCCCTTGAACCGCGCAATATCGAGCAGGACTCCGCGGCTGACGATCTTCTCGGCCATCTTTTCGATTCCGTTGACCGCGGCGCCGCGTGCGCTGACCTTGGCGGCGTCCTGCCCGTTCCACATCTTGCCGTAGTCGAATATATGGGCGAGGGCATCCCATTGGGTGCCGCACTGCAAAAACATCGTGACCGCGTCGTCGGCCGCGCCGATTCCATGCGGGAACGGTTGAACCCCCGCCGCGGCGTCGGTGCCGGTCAAAACGAAAGTGTGAACCGGATTGACCCTGCCAAAGGCACCCGTCTGCGGCCCTGCGGAATCGTATGGCAACGCCAAGGAAATAACCCGACCCGCGCGCACCAGGCGGGCGGCCTGGATGATTTTTTCAGGCGTGATGTAGTTCAGCGTTCCGAGCTGATCGTCCGTACCCCACTTTCCCCAGTTGCGGTACTTCTTCGCGGCCTGCTGAATTCTTTCGTCGGTCGTCATCAACACACTCCACGCAAAACAGGTTTGCTCAGGTTGTCATGGACCTGATGCGCCAGCGTCTCGGGCGCGCTGGCACGAATCTCGGGCAAGCTGGACGCCGCCGGACGCTGGAATCAGTCCGGCTTCTTTTCGGGCATCGGCTCGACCGCGCCGCCGCTTTCCTTCCAGGCGCGAAATCCGCCGCGGATGTGGCACACCGGCTCCAGGCCCATCCGCTGCACCGCCTGCGTCGCCAGCGCCGAGCGCAGCCCGCCCGCGCAGAAGAACACGAAGCGCTTGCCCGAGCCGAAGACGTCCTTGTAGTAGGGGCTTTCCGGATCGACCCAGAACTCCAGCATCCCGCGCGGCGCATGGAGCGCGCCGGGCACGCGGCCGTCGCGCTGAAGTTCGCGGATATCGCGGATGTCGACCAGCAGGACGCCCGGATCGTCTTTGAGCTTGATCGCCTCCTGCGGGGTTACGGTCTGGATCTCTTTTTCAGCCTCGGCGCACAATTCCTTGACGGTCTTTTTCAGCTTGAGTGCCATCGTGAATCCTCCGCGTTCCCTTTACTAGCACTAGCGACGAGACCAAGGCGAGGACATCCGCGGGAGGCGCAGCGGAGGCGGAGCGGATCGGTCAACCGCGCGAGGGGCCGACCGATCCATCTTTCACCCGCGGTTACTGCGCGTCGGCCGCACTCGCATTTGCTTGCATGAGCCGCTTTTCATCCGCGGGCGTGAGCTTCGGGCGATCGACGGCGATCGTCAGCTTCTCGATCTTGCCGGTGAACTTGAACGGTACCTGGTAGTCGTTGTCATCCACCGGTGTGCCAGTGTCCGCGCCGATGTCGAACGTCTCGTCCCACTGGAGGGTGAGCGGGATGGTGCGCTCCATCCTCTGGCGGGCTACTTCCTTGCCGTCCACCTTAAGCGCGCCGGTGCCACTGCGACCGATGCCGCTGAGGTTATTGAACGCGAGGGTGGCGAAGCCGAGCCCGTCATATTTGAAGTCGAATTCGATCGTGTGCTTGCCGGGCGAGAGCGCCTCCGGCCCCTCCCAACGCACGCGCTTCAAATCGAGCAGGTTCCAGACGAAGACCGGCTTGTCCTTCAGCAGATACATGCCGTAGCCGCCGAACCGGCCACCGTTGGTATGGATCATGCCTTCGGCGCCGCCCTGCGGAATATCGACTTCGGCAGTTATGGTGTACGAGGCGTTGAGAAGACTTGGCGCATCTCCGTGTGGAATGCCGGTCACCGTCTCGCCCGAGTACGTGAAGACCGTCCTGCCAGCCGTCACACTTGGCACGGGAGTTACCAGTCGCGTCGCCACCGAGGCGTCCAGCGGCAGAGCCTGGTACTTGGCGAGTTCCACCCACAACTGTTCCTGCATTTGCCTCAGCCTGTCCGGATTGGAGGCGGCAACGTCGTTATTCTGCGTCCAGTCCTTGCTGACGTCGTAAAGTTCCCACTTATAGTCGTTTGCGGGATCCTGCATGGCCGTCCCTACAAGCTGCCAAGGCGCGCGAACGGGAACAGCACTCAGCATCCAACCGTCCTGGTAGAGTCCTCGCACGCTCATCATCTCGAAGTATTGCGTGTGATGTGCCGACGGCGCATTGGCGTTGGCCTTGTCGAAGGTGTAGGCCATGCTCACGCCTTCGATCGGCTTCTGCGCGATACCGTCAACCATGACGGGCGCTGGAATACCCGTGACCTCGAGAATGGTCGGTACGATGTCGATCACATGATGGAACTGCCAGCGAATGCCGCCCTTGTCCTTGATCCGCGCAGGCCACGAGATCGCCATGCCTTGGCGCGTGCCGCCGAAGAAGGACGGGATCTGCTTCACCCACTTGTACGGAGTGTCGAATGCCCAGGCCCATCCGACCGCCATGTGGGCGTAGGTCTGGTCGGTGCCCCAGGCGTCGTAGAACTTCATCTGCGCGGCGACCGGCAGTTCGACGCCGTTGAACTGCAGAATCTCGCTGGGGGTGCCGTTGGGCGATCCTTCGGAGCTCGCGCCGTTGTCGCCGCTGATGTAAATGATCAGCGTGTTGTCGAGCTTGCCCATGTCCTGAACGGCCTGGATCACGCGGCCGATCTCGTGATCCGTATAGGCCAGATAGGCGGCATAGACGTCCGCCTGGCGAATGTAGAGCTTCTTCTCTTCGTCCGTGAGCGAGTCCCATCGCTTCAGCAGTTTGTCCGGCCACGGCGTGAGTTGCGCGTCCTGCGGGATCACGCCGAGCCGCTTCTGATTGGCGAAGATTTGATCACGTAGCGCGTTCCAGCCCGTGTCGAACAGATGCAGGTCGCTGATCTTCTTGATCCATTCGGGCGTGGGTTGGTGCGGCGCGTGAGTGCCCCCGGGAACATAGTGAAGGAAGAACTGCATATTGGGATCGATGTCGTTGAGCTGCCGCAACCAGTGGATGGCGTCATCGGCCATCGCGGTGGTCAGGTTCCATCCCGGATGGCCAACGTACGGATAGATCGCCGTGGTGTTGCGGAACAGGTTGGGTTGCCACTGGCTCGTGTCGCCGCCGACAAACCCGTAGAAGTACTCGAAGCCCATTCCCGTCGGCCATTGGTCGAACGGTCCGGCCTGGCTCGCCATGTAGGTAGGCGTGTTGTGGTCTTTGCCGAACCACGAGGTGCGGTAGCCGTTTTCCAGCAGGATTCGGCCGATGGTCGCGTTGTCTTTGCCGATCACACTATTGTAGCCGGGGAAGCCCGTCGTTGCCTCCGAGATCACGCCGAACCCCACCGAGTGATGATTGCGCCCGGTGAGGAGCGCCGCCCGCGTCGGCGAGCACAGCGACGTCGAATGGAAATTCGTGTAGCGCAGCCCGTCGGCGGCGATCCGGTCGAGCGCCGGGGTCGGGATTACACCGCCGAAAGTCGAAGGCGCGCTGAAGCCGACGTCGTCAGTCATTATCAAGAGGATATTAGGCGCACCCTTCGGTGGGACCACCCGCGCCGGCCAGTACGGCTTCGATTGGGCGGCGTTAAGGTTGATTTCGCCGCCGAATTTCTGCGGCGGCGGCGGGAGGTATCGCCCGTCGATCGTGATGGTTGAGTCGGGCGAGCCCGGTACGCCGTAGATCTGCTGCGCCATAGCAGGAACCGAGCCCATGAGACCGGAAGCGATCAGCATCAGGAGCATCACCCGCGATCGGGTCTGCCTGATACGTTCGAACCTGATTGCGAAGCGACACCAGCGCTGGCGAAACAGTTCTGTCGTTGTAGCCATCGACGACTTTCCCCCGTGCAAATCTCTTTTTCAGAAGTTTTCTTGGAGGCTTGCGGATATGCCTCACCGCAATGACACGACTTTCGGGCCTGGATAGTCACATCACTTCGATCTGGAAGATATTGGACTTTGGTCCTGCCGGAAGTGAGTGAAGTCGGAAGGAAGTTCTCGCCAGAGACCGCGCATTTGAGCATAATGATTGGTCCGATGAGATCGCACCGGAATTGGCTGATGCCGCGGCGATTCATTCAACTCGCCGCCACTGCACTTGTGGCAGCGCTCACGCTGACCGCCATGGCTTGCAAAAAGGCTGTGCCCGCGATGCTGCCGCCCACACCGGAAGTCGTGGTCACGAACGTCGTTCAGAGAGACGTGCCGCTTTACTCGGAGTGGGTCGGCACGACTGAAGGCTTCGTCAACGCGCAAATCCATCCGAAGGTGTCCGGCTACCTGCTGAAGCAGAGTTACAAGGATGGCGACCATGTGAACGAAGGCCAGTTGCTGTTCCAGATCGACGATCGCGAGTACAAGGCCGCGCTCGACCAGGCGCTGGGTAATCTTGCCCAGATACAGGCTGAGCTGAAGCGGCACCATCAAGATCTTGTGCGCTACACCACGCTCTTCAAAGCGGCGGTCATCTCGAAGCAGGAGTTCGACACCCAAACGCAAACCACGCGCGCATCGGCGGCGCAGGCGCAAGCGGCCCAGGCGGCGGTCGAGACGGCGCGGCTCAATGTGCAGTGGACGCGTGTGACCTCGCCCATCGATGGCATTGCCGGAATCGCAAAAACGCAGGTCGGCGACCTGGTCGGCCCGACCACGTTGCTGACGACCGTTTCGCAGCTCGACCCGATCAAGGTCACGTTCCCAATCAGCGAGCGCGAATACCTGCATTTCGCCGAACGGATCAAGCAGCACGAGGAGAATGGGGTGAGGAAGGGCGAGCCCTCGCTGCAAATGATCCTTGCCGACGGCAAGACCTACGGATATCCAGGGCATTTCTACGTCGCCAACCGCCAGGTCAACGTGCAGACCGGCACCATTCTGATCCAGGGGATTTTTCCAAATCCCGGCTACATTCTGCGCCCCGGTTTGTATGCGAAGATCCGTGTAGCTGCCGACGTCCAGCGGGGCGCGCTGCTCGTTCCGCAAAGCGCGGTGCTCGAGACCCAGGGACAGTCCCAGGTCGCTGTCGTGGGTCCCGACGACCGGGTCAGCCTGCGTACGGTCAAAACCGGCAAGCAGGCGGGTAGTCTCAGAATCATCGCAGAGGGGCTAAAGCCCGGCGAGCGCGTCATCACCGAGGGTTTGCAAAAGGTCTCCGACGGGATGGAAGTGAAGCCGCAGCTAGCGCCCGCCGAGCCCGGGAGCACCACCAGCGCGCCGGCGCAACCGTCCGTGCCTTCCGCCGCACCTCCCGCGGCCTCCACGAGTCCGGCTCACCAGGGCTAGGTCCGGGCTACCGGGGCCAGGAACGATGTCGAAGTTCTTCATCAACCGGCCGATCGTGGCGATGGTCATCGCCATTTTCTTTGTGATCGCCGGAGCCGTGATGGTTTTCCGGCTCCCGGTCGCGCAGTTCCCCGATATCGTACCGCCCAAGATTCAGACCACGGCGGTCTACACCGGCGCCGACGCGCTCACCGTTGAACAGTCGGTCGCCACTCCGATCGAGGAGCAGGTCAACGGCGCGAAGAACATGATCTATATGCAGTCGATCAACGGCGACGACGGCACGATGACGCTGCAGGCCAACTTCGACGTCGGCACCGACGTCGATCTCGACCAGGTGCAAGTGCAGAACCGGCTCTCCCAGGCGCTCTCCAGCCTGCCCGCCGAGGTCAGCAGCTACGGCCTCACGACTCAACAGACGGTCGGACTTCCGCTGTTGGTCTTCGCGATCACCTCGCCGCATCGGACCTGGGACCAGACCTTCCTCGCCAACTATACCGCGATCAACATCGTGGATGAGCTTGCGCGCATCCCCGGCATCGGCCAAGTCAAGATTTTTGGCGCCGCGAACTATGCGATGCGGGTGTGGGTGGCGCCCGACACGCTCGCCAAGCTCCAGTTGACCGTGAACGATATCGTCAAGGCGATCGCGGCCCAGAATGTCGTGAACCCGGCGGGCACGATCGGTGGCGAGCCGGCGCCGCCAGGTCAGCAGCTCACCTATACCGTGCGCGCGCAAGGCCGTTTGCTGAGCGCCGAGGAGTTCGGCGACGTCATCCTGCGCGCCAACCCCAACGGCTCGCTGGTGCGGCTCAAGGACGTCGCGCGGATCCAGCTCGGCGCCGAAAGCTACAACCAGCAGGCATTCATGAATGGCGCGCCGAGCTCGCTGCTCATCCTCTACCAGAACCCGGGCTCCAACGCGCTCGACGCCGCGAATCGCGCCAAGACGAGGATGAAGGAGCTCGCCCGGCGATTTCCCGAGGACATGAAAGTGACGCTGACGCTCGACACCACCGTTCCGGTGACCGAGGGCGCGTGGGAGATCGTGAAAACCCTGCTCGAGGCGATTGGCCTGGTGGTGCTGGTGGTCTTCATCTTCCTGCAGAGCTGGCGGGCGACGCTGATCCCGATTCTGACCATTCCGGTATCGCTGGTGGGAGCTTTCATGTTTTTTCCGGCGGTCGGATTCTCGGTCAACACGCTCTCGCTGCTCGGGCTGGTGCTGGCCGTCGGCCTGGTGGTTGACGACGCGATCGTGGTGGTCGAGGCGATCACGGCGAAAATCGAGCAAGGGCGGTCGCCGCGTGACGCGGCGCTCGAAGCGATGGACGAAGTCGGCAGCGCCCTGGTGGGAATCGCGCTGGTCCTTTCCGCCGTCTTCATCCCGACCGCATTCATGGCGGGCATCACAGGCTCGCTCTACCGGCAGTTTGCGCTGACGATCGCGTTCTCAGTCATCATCTCGGCCTTCAACGCGCTCACGCTGAGTCCGGCCCTGGGTGCGCTGCTGCTGCGGCCGAAAAGCCCCGAGACGAAGCGCAGGGGGCCGCTCGCTAGCCTCTTCGCGCTCTTCAACAGAGGTTTCGACTGGGCGACCAGGGGCTACGTCAGCATCTCCGCCCTGTTGATCCGGAAATTCGTGCTGGCGATCGCGATCCTGGTCGGCTTCGTGGTGTTGGCCGGAGGGATCGGCAAGATCCTGCCGCAATCGTTCCTGCCGGACGAGGACCAGGGCTACTTCATAATCAACGTCGAGCTGCCGGAAGCCGCCTCGCTGCAACGGACCACCGCGGTGATGCAGAAGATCGACGATATTCTGATGCATGAGCCGGGGGTCCTCTACAGCAACGGCATCGCCGGCTACAGCATCCTGTCGCAAACGACCGGCCCTCGAAACGGAGTCTACTTCTGCCTGCTGAAGCCCTATCCGGAGCGCACGGATTCAGCGCTGCAGGCCGCATCCATCGTTGCTTCGCTGAATCGCAAACTTGCCGGGCTGTTGGATGCTCAAGTATTCGCGTTTCTGCCGCCCGCGATCCCCGGAATCGGGCAGGCCAGCGGGGTCGATTTCTTCATCCAGGACCGGGGCGGCCACGACGTGAATTATCTATGGCAGAACACGCAGAAGTTCCTCGCCGCCGCGCGCAAGCGGCCCGAGCTGGCAGGCCTGCGCTTTACCTTCAGTCCCTCGGTGCCGCAACTCTTCGCCGCGGTGGACAAGGACAAGGTGTTCAAACTTGGAATTTCGATCGACGAGGTTTACCGCGCGCTGCAAACCCTGCTCGGCGGCTACTACGTGAACCAGTTCAACCGTTTCGGCCGGGTATGGAAGGTTTTCGTGGAAGCGGAGCCGCAGTACCGGACCCGGGCGACCGAAGTCGGCCAGTTCTACGTCCGCAACAGCGCGGGCACGATGGTCCCGCTGTCGACGCTGGTCAACATGCGCAAGGCGTTCGGTCCGGAATATACTACGCGCTTCAACGAGTACCGCAGTATCGAGATTTTCGCCGCTCCGTCACCCGGCCACAGCACCGGCGACGCCATGAGCGCGGTCGCAGCGGTCGCCGACGCGGTCCTGCCGCGTGACATGGGATATGCGTGGAACGGGATCTCGTACCAGCAATCGGTGGCGGGAGGCGGCGCGGGCGTGTTCGCGCTCTCGCTAATCCTGGTGTTTCTGATTCTCGCCGCGCTTTACGAGAGCTGGTCGCTACCGTTCAGCGTGCTGCTGAGCGTGCCGGTTGCGGTATGCGGCGCGTTCTTCGGACTGTGGTCGCGCCACTTCGACAATGACATCTACGCGCAGATCGGCCTCATCATGTTGATCGGACTTTCGGCGAAGAATGCGATTCTGATCGTGGAGTTCGCCAAGACCGAGCTCGAGCGGGGCGAGGCTCTGGTCACGGCGGCGCTGAACGGCGCGCGTCAGCGCCTGAGGCCGATTCTGATGACCTCGTTCGCTTTCATCTTCGGTCTGTTTCCGCTCTGGATTGCTCTGGGAGCGGGCGCGGTGGCTCGCCGGCTGATCGGCACGGTCACCATCGTCGGCATGGTATTCTCCAGCGGCTTTGCGATTTTTCTTGTTCCCGTCCTGTTCGTGGTGGTCGAGCGGCTGTCGCATCGATTGTCCGGACAAAATCCGTCCGGAAGAGAGCCGCAACCGGTATCCACTTCGGCAGGTCCGCGGCCGGCTGGTGACTCCACCTCCGACGGCGAGCGCGCGGCCGGCGGCGGCTGACGCGGGCTCAGGCCACGTCTCTTGCGTGAGGTTCTATCTCGGCTTCTCCGGCTTTGCGATCCTGTACGGCCGGCGCGCGCGCCGAACCGGAAGAGCCCAGCGTGACGCTCTCGATCGCGGCTAGCAGGGTGGCCTTTTTGACCGGCTTGCTGATGTGAAGATCGGCTCCGGCATCGAGGCTCCGGCGCGCGTCGGCCTCCAGTGCCGAGGCGGTGAGCGCGATGATCGGCGTCCGCGCGCTGCCCTCGTTCCGCTCGCGCTGCCGAATGAGGCGCATCGCCTCCAGGCCGTCCATCACCGGCATCTGGATGTCCATCACGATTAAGTCGTATTTTTCCATTTGTGCTTTTTCCACCGCGATCAGGCCGTTCTCCGCTTCGTCGATTCGCGCGCACGAATTTTTAAGATAGGCGCGGATGAGAATGCGGTTGTCGTTGGCGTCTTCGACCAAAAGGATGCGCAGCGGGCGCCGCGATGGCCCGGCGGCATCAGTGGATCGAGCAGCGGGCTGCTCGTGGGCGGAACGGAAATCAGCGTTGTGCCGAGCCGTCGCGGCCGCGACCGCCTCGAACAGTTCGCGTCGGCGCACGGGCTTCACCAGATAAGCGTCGAGCCCAAGCTCGCGGACGCGGCCGAGTTTGATCTTGAGGTCGTCAGAGGTAAGCATCAGGATCGGCATGCCGTCGTAACCCGGTGGCCTTAATTCGCTCCGCCACCTGGAAGCCGTCCATCCCCGGCATGCGGCAGTCGAGCAGCAACAACTTAAAGGGTCGGCCGCTTAGCCGGGCGTGCTCGAGCAGGCTCAGGCCCTTGTGTCCGTCTTCGGCCTCGCTCACCTCGGCGCCCCGGCTGCTGAGCATCTCGCGCAGGATGAGGCGGTTGGTGGCGTTGTCATCGATCACCAGCGCGCGTATCCCGCTCAGCATCGGAGATACCGTCGATGACGGCACGGCAAGCGGACCGCTGCCGATCTCCAGGCGCACGGTGAAATGAAACACGCTGCCGGTTCCGAGCTTGCTCTCGACCCAGATCCGCCCGTCCATCAGGTCGACCAGCCGCTTGGCGATGGTCAGGCCGAGACCGCTGCCGCCGTAGTGGCGCGTGGTCGAGGAATCGGCTTGGGTGAAATTCGAGAAGACCGCTTCGAGTTTGTCGGCGGCGATGCCGATGCCGGTGTCGGACACGCTGAAGAGCAGCGCGCCGGGCCCATCTGCGGCCGGATCGCGCTCGACGGTGAGCACCACCTGGCCGGTTTCCGTGAACTTGATCGCATTGCCGACGAGATTGATCAGGATCTGGCGCAGTCGTAACGGGTCGCCTGCGAGCTGGCCCGGCACGCCAGGCCTCAAGCGAACCACCAGCTCGAGGCCCTTGGCGTGCGCGCGCAGGCCGAGCGTCTCGACCACCTTGTCGGTAAGGTTCTCGAGGTCGAAATCAACCCGCTCGAGCACCAGTCGCCCGGCCTCGACCTTGGCCAGGTCGAGAATGTCGTTGATGAGCGAGAGCAGGGCGTCGCCGTTGTTGCGCATGATGGCGAGGAAGTTTTTCTGTTCGCGATTCATCGGCGTTTCTTCCAGCAGTTCCGCCATTCCCAAAATCGCGTTCATCGGAGTGCGAATCTCGTGCGACATGGTGGAGAGAAATTCGGACTTGGCCTGCGAGCCGGCCTGCGCCGCTTCACGCGCGGCGATGAGTTCGCGCTGGGTCGAGGTCAGTTCCTCGACCTGCGCCCTGAGCCGTTGCTGGGCCTCATGCAGCGCCCGTTCGTCTTCCTTGAGCCGGGTAATGTCGTGTCCCACACCCAGGGCACAGGCTTCGCCATCCAGATCGATGACCACCGATGACGCAAGATATGGGACCACCGCACCCTGGAACAGAAAGTCAACTTCAAGCTCACGCACGTGGCCATCGGCCTTCATTTTCTGAAAGAACAGTTGGCGTTCCTCCGGTCGCGCCCATTGACCCATCTCGACCGTCGACGTGGCAAGCGCCTTCTCTCTGGTCAGCCCGGCGCGCCGTAGAAACTCGGCGTTTACGTCAAGATATTTTCCGTCGGCGAGTCGAGTGAGAGTCACGAAGTCCGGCACGGCGTCGAACAGTTGGCGCATCGTCGCCTCTTTCCTGCTGAGCAGTTCGCGGCTCCGTTCAAGTTCCGCGGTGCGCAGGGAGACCTTCCGCTCGACGTTCGTGTTGGCGGCTTCCAGGTCGGCTTGACGCTCGGCGAGCCCCATCATCTCCTTGAGGCTCTGGCCGATCGAGATAATCAGGAAGACATCCTCGAAGACCACCCATCCGATGTGCTCGACCCAGCGCCAGGGCTGGACTACGTACACGCCGTATATGTCTTGTGGCGCGAGCACCCCGAACAGGCCATGGTGAATCGCGGTTACGGCCGAGGCGGTAATCAGCACTCGCCAATCGCGGTAAAAGGCCAGCAAGGCCAGCGCGCCGAAGAGGTGGAAATGAGTCTCGATTCGGCCGCCGGTCAGGTCGATTAACAAGGCCGAAAACAGCATCTCGCACGCTGCGATTACATGACGAGTGACAGTTCTGCCGGGATACAGCAGAACCAGCGTTACCGGCAGCATGGCGATTGCGCCGCCGAGAAAAATCGCGGCCCATACGTGGACGTTGATGGAGCTCTCGGCCCCGGCCCAGGTTTTGGGCGAAAGGCAAAGCGCGACCACGACTGCGCCGATCCATTGCACCACCATCAGCACCGCAAACAGCCGGTCGGTCTGCTTGAAGATGCGCAGCCGCAGCTCATCGAACAGCACCGCTGCGCGCGGCATGTTGTCTCCTTGCGATTCGAAGTCCTGATCTATTTCGGACACAGTTTGGTACTCGACTTTGCCGGGGACGATCGCGGGGTGAAAAGCGCGCAGCCATAGACCGCTGTCTGCCGGCTGGCGTGCGATGTGGGTCGGTCGAGCAGCGCGGCGATCTCGCTAGCTCCGGCGCTGTCGCCGTACAGGCCGCGCGCCGCCGTGATTCCGCCGCTGAACAACAAGCGCCCGTCGCGGCCATACACCATCGTCTGTCCCGAGGTCGCGGCACCGAACAGGCGCGCCTCACGCCCGTCATCGACCGCCACGCTGACTCCTGGTATCGCCGTGGCGGCGCGCCACAGGCTGGTCTCTATCCAATTGTTTTTGAAACCAGGCGGCCGGATGAAAACCACGCTGGCGTCGACTCGTCCTCTCGCTTGCGCCATAAGGATTTCCAACTCGTCGACAGCGGCACGCGTGCAGGGACAGTGCGGATGAACAACCATCACAAGTGTGAGCGAGCTGGACTTGTGGGCGAGCCGGCTTTGAGCGGGCCAAAACGCGGGCGGAGTTCCGGCGACCCCCGGCGTTAACGAGTAGCGCCAGAGAATTGCCATGCCGCCGACAATCGCGATAATCAATGCGGCGGCGCCGATCAGCGTCAGCAATGCGGTGCTTGTCTTACTCACGTCGCAGGCTCCGAGACGGACCGGCCTCGGCAAATGATCGCCGCCCTGTCGTCAGCGCTGCCGCTTGCGGACCCTGTCGGTGAAGTACGCAAGAGCGATGCCCGACAAAACTCGGAGCGCTGGAGCAGAGCAGCGAGGCGTTGGAGCTTTAAGTAGCTTGCAAGGCGGAGCGACCTGTGTGGGAAACGAACGAGTGTGCCGAATTCGGTCGCGCGCGGGTAAGCGAGCGCGCCTCAAACGGACGTCGAGCGGCCCTGGCTGAGATAGGGCTGGAAAACTGCCAGTTGCTCGCCGCCCCAGGCGGTCGGCGCACGGCGTCGGCCTTTTTCTATTTGCCCTTGTAGTTCGGCTTGCGCTTTTCGATGAATGCGCGCGGGCCCTCGCGCGCGTCTTCGGTTTTGCGGATGAAGCGTTGCGCCTCGTTTTCGATTTTGAAGGCGGCCTCGAACGGCAGCCCCGAGCACTTTTCCACCGTCTCCTTGATTGCGCGCACGGCCAGCGGGCCGTTTTCCGCAATCGCGTGCGCCAGCTCCTGTGCCTTCGCCATTACTTGTTCCGGCGGCAACACGTAGTTGATGAGTCCGAGCCGCCATGCCTCGGCGGCCGGGATGCGGTTGCCGGTCAGCAGAATCTCCATCGCCTTGCAGTACGGCATTTGGCGCACCAGCCTTACCAGCGAGCCGCCGGCCGGGATGATCGCCCACTTGACCTCCTGCAGGGCGAAGCTCGCCGAGTCGGCCGCCACGCGCAGATCGGTCGCCTGCATCAACTCGAGACCGCCCGCGATGCAAAATCCATTGACCGCCGCGATCACCGGCTTGTACAGGTTCCATCCGCGCAGCAGCGCCATCGCGCCGATCTTCGGGTTCTCCTTGAGCTTGTGGTCCCACTCATCCTCGGGCTGGCGCGCGCCGGTCATCAGCGGAATCATCCGCGCCAGGTCGGCGCCGGCCGAGAAAGCCTTGTTGCCTGCGCCGGTTATGATGGCGGCCCGCACCTCGTCGTCGTCGGCCACGCGCTGCCAGGCTTCGGCCAGCCGCACGACGACTTCAGGGTTCATCGCGTTATGGACCTCGGGACGATTGATGGTGAGGTAGGCGATGTGGTCGCGGATTTCGAACAACAACGCTGGCATTGCTGGCTCCGTTTGGCGTACGAATTTAATCATCGTATCTATCGGCATTCGCGGCGCACTGACAAGAGACCAGCGGCGCATCGCGATGGCGAGCGAGCGAATCGTGTAGGTGTTGTTCCGCGAATTGCGCTATGGAGGAGTTGGCGCCGTCAGTGTCGTTGGGAGCGCGGAACTTTTGAGCGATGAATCCGGGAGGCGACGAAATTGGCTGCCGCAGCGCTGGATGACCTCAAGGTCGTCGAGTACGCCACGATGGTCTCGGGACCGATGTGCGGCAAACTGTTCGCCGACATGGGCGCCGAGGTGATCAAGATTGAGCCGCCGGGCCTGGGCGACGAGGCGCGCAGTCATCCGCCGTTTCCCGGTGACCTGCCGCATCCGGAAAAGAGCGGGCTCTTTCTCTATCTCAATACCAGCAAGAAAAGCGTGACGCTCGATCCCGCCATGGCGAGCGGCGCCGAAATCTTCAAGCGCCTCGTGCGCGACGCCGACGTTCTAATCGAGAACCATCCGCCGGGCCACATGGGAAGCCTCGGGCTTGGCTACGGAGTCCTGCGCGCGCTCAATCCACGATTGATCGTCACCTCGGTGACCCCCTTCGGGCAAAGTGGTCCGTATGCCGGATGGAAAGGCTCGGACCTTATCGAATGGGCGATGAGCCTGACCGGCTACAACACGCCGACGCTGATCAACGATTCGATGAGCGAGAATCCGCTGCGCGCGCCGGGCCGTCAGGCCGACATGATGGGCGCGACGACGGCGGCGGCGGCGACGATGCTGGCGCTGTTCCATCGCGAGGCGACGGGCGCCGGGCAATGGGTCGACGTCGCGTGCTGGCAGGCGGTGGTCAATACGGCGAAGATCGAAATGATCGTTTACAGCTACGCCGGGATGCCTTATAGCCGGCTGCGCGCCAATGCCAAGGCCGGGCTGGAGCCGTCGCAATGCCGCGACGGATACGTTTACGTGCTGTGGGTGGTGGACTCGCACTTCGAGGCGCTCAAGGAACTGCTCGGCCATCCGGAAGCGCTGGAAGCCGACCTGTTCAAGAACACCGCGGAGCGCGCCGAGTATGACGACGTCGTTCGTCCGCTGATCCAGCGCGAGCTTCTCAAGCATGACATGGACTGGCTGGTGCGCGAGGGGCAGAAAATCGGATTGCCGATCGGCCCGGTGCTGACGGTCGCGCAGGCCGCCGAACATCCGCATCTCAAGGAACGCGCGGCTTTCGTCGAGATCGACCATCCGGTTGCGGGCCGTTTCCGCTATCCGGGACCGCTGGTGCGGCTGACCGCGACGCCGCCCGTCGCGCGCCGTGCGCCGCTGCTCGGCGAGCATAACGAAGAGATCCTGTGCGGGCGACTTGGCTGCTCGCGCGAGGAACTCGCGGGACTTCGCGCCGCCGGCGTGATTTGACCGGAGAGAGCGAGCGATGACGCGTCTGCCGCTTGAAGGAATTCGGGTCACCGATTTCAGTTGGATCATCAACGGGCCGCAAACCGGCCTGTGGCTCGCGGCGATGGGCGCCGAGGTCATCAAGATCGAATCGCAGGTCTATCTCGATTTCATGCGGCTCAATCCCTCGTTCATGGCCGCGGGCCTCTCGGGAGTTGACAATAACGGCGGCTACCACACGCTCAACTACGGCAAGAAATCGATCAACCTCAACATCAAGACGCCGCGCGGCAAGGAACTCGCCTACGAACTCGTCAAGCGCAGCGATTTCGTACTGGAGTGCTATCCGGCGCCGCTCTCACGCCGGCTCGGGCTCAGCTACGAGGAACTGCGAGCGGTCAAACGCGACATCATCGTGATCTCGGTCTCGCTGCTGGGCAAAACCGGAACCGAACCGGCCGACTGGGTCGGATGGGGTCCGATGGCGTGCTCGTTCGTCGGCACCTTCGACGCACAGGGCTATCCGGGCGGCGCGCCGCGCCATACCGGCGGCACCTGGCCCGACTACGCAATCGGCACCGCGGTGGTCTTTCACCTGCTCGCCGCGCTGCGCCATCGCGATCGCACCGGCGAAGGCCAGTGGCTCGACGCCAGCATGGGCGAGACCGTAATCGGCGAAACGCCTGAGTGGTACATGGACTATTTCATGAACGGGCGCGACCGCCGGCAATGGGCCAACCGCGACGACGTGATGGCGCCGCACAATACCTATCCGTGCGCGGGCGACGACGAGTGGATAGCCATTGCAGTAGGCAATGACGCCGAATGGCGGGCGCTATGCGAGGTTATGGGCAATCCCGCTTGGACCAGAGAGTCGAAATTCGCCGACCAATCCGCTCGCTGGCACAATAGCGATGCGCTCGACGCCCATCTGCGGGAATGGACACGCGATCATCAGCATATCGAGCTGGCCGAGCGCCTTCAGCGCGCGGGGGTGCCGGCCGGGCCCGTGCTCGACAGCGTCGAGATTCATCAGGACCGTCATCTGTGGGAATCGGGCTACTGGTGGGAGCTCGACCATCATACGGCCGGCAAACGCGTGATGCCGGGAATTCCGGCCAAGCTCGGCAACGTGTCCCGCTTCAACTACAATCCGCCGCCGGACCTGGGGCAGCACAACTTCGAAGTCTTCAACGGCATCCTGGGGCTGTCGAAGAAAGAGATCGCCGCACTGATGGAATCGAAGGTGATCTACTGAAGGTGATCTACTGAAGGTGATCTACTGAAGGTGATCTGACTGAAGGCGATCTCGGAGCCGCGCTCGCGAGGGTCGGTGAAAAGAATGGAGTCACTGAAAGACAAGGCGTGCATCGTGGGCGTGGGTGAGAGCGCGTTCACGCGCGGCTCGGGCAAGACCGAACTTCAACTGATGCTTGAAGCCTCCACCAGGGCGCTCGATGACGCGGGCCTTAAGCCCCACGACATCGACGGCATCGTGGGGCCGCCGCTGGGCGCCACGGCCGAACATTTTGCGGCCAACCTCGGAATCGAGGATCTGCGCTACTCGGCATACGTGCAGATGGGCGGTGCGAGCCCGGTGGTGGCGCTGCAAAGCGCCGCGATGGCGGTGGCTTTCGGCGTCGCCGATTGCGTGCTGGTGCCCTGCGGATGGAACGGCTACTCGGTGATGCGCGTGAGCGCGGGCGGGCAGGGCGGAAGCGGCTCGGCGCCGCCAGGGCCGCTCGCCGGCACCATCGGCGCGTATTATTTGCCCTACGGCGCGATAGCGCCCGTGCAATGGTACGCGTGGCTAGCGACCCGCCACATGAAACTCTACGGCACGCCGTTCGAAACGATGGGCACGATCGCGGTGACCTCGCGCAAGCACGCCCAGCTCAATCCGCAGGCTTACATGCGCGGCCGTCCGCTCACGATGGACGACTATCTCAAGTCGCGCTGGGTCTCGTATCCGTTTCGGCTTTACGACTGCTGCCTGGAGACCGACGCCGCCGGCGCCGTAATCGTCACTTCGCCCGAGCGCGCACGCGACCTGCGCCGCCCGCCGGTGTATATCTCCGGCGTCGCCGAGGGCCATCCTTATCCTGCCGACGATATTCCGGCACGACCCGACCCGTTCGTGATCGGACTGACCTTCGCCGCGCCCAAAGCGTTTCGGATGGCAGGCATCACGCCCAAGGACCTCGACTTTGCCGAAATCTACGACTGCTTCACCTACGTCGTGATGCTCCAGATCGAAGCACTGGGTTTGTGCAAACGCGGCGAGGTCAAGGACTTCGTCATACCCGAGCGGATCGGGCTTGGCGGCGAGTTACCGATCAACACGCACGGCGGCCTTCATTCCGAGGCGCACGTTTGGGGCATCAATCATATCGTCGAAGCCACCCGCCAGTTGCGCCGCGAATGCGGCGAGCGCCAGGTCAAGGACGCGGAGGTAGGGCTGGTGACGGGATGGGGCGACTTCGGCGACGGCGGATTGGCGATCCTGAGGAGGTAGCCAAGAGTAACAATGACGGGCGATACCCAAAGCACGTACAAACTGCCGCTGCCGAAGACGCGCGGACCGGCGGCGGAGTTCTACAAGTTCTGCAAGGCGCACGAGTTACGCTTCCAGCGCTGCACCGATTGCTCGGCGTGGCGCCATATCCCGCGCGACATGTGTGCGAAGTGCGGATCCTTCAACTTCGAGTGGGCGCGTTCGTCGGGCAAAGGCACGGTGTTTTCGTGGACCGTCGCCGCGCAGCCGTTTGTGCCACAGTTCGCGCCGCTGGTGCCGTATGCGCCCGTAGTCATCGAACTGGAGGAGGGGGTGCGGATGGTCTCGTGGGTGACCGATATAAAGCCCGACGAGCTGGCGCTCGGGATACCGGTCGAAGTGATGTTCGACGACGTGACGCCAGAGGTGACGCTGCCTAAATTTCGCCGCCGGCGCTAGTTGAAAGTCCGCCGCCCGCGCCGATCGTCCAGTCAATCGAAGACGCTCAGGAGAGCCCCGCGGTCCGTAAATCCGCAGTGTCCTGCTACGGGACCTGCTTCACCGCCGGAATCGTCCACGTTCCGTCCAGCAGCGAGGGCGGAGTTTCCTTGGGCCAGTACATCCGCAGCATCAGGACGAACTTGCCCTCGGGAGCGGGCAGCCAGTTAGATTCCTTGTCCTTGCCGGGAGACTCGTGCTGCAGAAAAAGATCGACCGAGCCGTCGGCATTTTTCTTGAGCTTGTTGCGCGCGCTGAGCGTGTAGCGATTGAGCGGATTCGCGACGAAAAAGAATTTCGCGTCGTACATCGTCAGCGACCAGAACCCGTCCACGGGGGGCATCTTACCTTGGTCGAAATGCATGACGTACTTGTTGCTGCCCAAATAGGGCTTGCCGTTGGCATCCGCCTCCGAGGTTGGATACACGGCGTCCTCGGGCCGGTTCGCGCCGAGCCCAATCGCGGTGATAAAGGCGCGATCGAGATAGTTCGTGCCGTAGATTCCGGTCCTGGTGAAAAACGTCCAGCCATTTTCGCGCTTCCCGGCAGTTTTGAAGAAGGCCACTGCTCTCCCGCCGGCACCCTTGCGCACCGTCTTCAGCGCCTGCTGTACGCTGGGAGAAAGCTTGCTCGGATCGAACGGTTGGCCGGGTACGATTCCAATTTTTGCGATTCTCGCCACCATCGGCGCGTCTTCGGGGGCAGGCGGGTTGTCTTTCATCAATTGCGCCAGCAGATTGAAGTACGCCGTTGGGTCGAGCGCATTCACCTGCTTTCGTACCGCGGTTTTCACGTCGATCGTCGGATCGACCTTGCCCGCTGGCGGCGTGTAAGGCTTGCCGTATGAGCTGAGCGGCACCAGCGTAATCTTGTCCTGCATCTCATGCACCGCCTTGTAGTCCTCGGGCGTACCGGTGCAATAGATGCGCCCCAGGATCCACACCATGTCGGTCGGCGACTTGTATTGCGTCACGCCCGCGGGAAGGGTTCCCGACCAGTTGGGTCCCGTGATCGCATACTTCTGCGGGCCGGTACCCGTGGTGCGTTTGCCGGGGACCTGGAACACTGTCGTCCACGCGTCGAGCATCGGGAACAGATAGTAGCGCCCGTGCGCGTCGGGAAGGCTGAGCACGTACGGCTCCTTGCTGAGATCGAGCCATCCGGTGGTATACAGCGTATCCGCGTTCGGAGCGGTGACGTCGCGAAAGGCTGCGTCGGGGTAGGTGCGCGCCCTCGCGAATTCTCCCATCGGCGCCTTTAGGGCCGTCGGCTGCTCAACGTTGGTCAAAACGCGACGCGTGTATTCCATCGTGATCAGCGGGTAGCCGTAGATATAGGCGTCCGTCGCGATCGCGGATGCTTCCTTTGCGCTGAGCGGAGCCGTCGCGGCAGCCTGCTGCGCCGCTGCGTGGGATGCGGCGAGCGCCACGATCCCGATGATCGCGAACGCGAGGGCGACGGCCCGTGCGCCGAAGCCAAACCGGAACGAGCTTGAGGTTTCTTTCATTGCAGGGTCTCCCGGAGGCGCTCTCAGGGCGCATGTGACGCGCCCGTTCTGGAAAAATTCTGGGAAAGACTACCTGATGACCCCAATCAGGGCAAAATTGGACTTTGGTCCGATGCGGCGGTTCGGTTTCAAGATGAGGCCGCGGTGGGATAAACTTGCCGCTGCCCGAGTTCGCTGGAATCGAAGCTCCACGGCGCGGCGGCAAAATCGGAGGGCGCTTGGCATGGCTGGCAAAGGATCGATCGTTGGTGGCTTTATCGCTCCGCATCCCCCGCACCTCGTCTATGGCGAAAATCCGCCGCAGAACATTCCGCGCTCGAGCGGCGGATGGGAGGTTCTGCGCTGGGCGTACGACAACTGCCGGGAGAAGATCAAACAGCTCAAACCCGACGTGATCATCGTCCATACGCCGCACTGGATGACGCTGGTCGGCCATCACATCACTCGCGTCCCCCGGCTTAAGGGTCTCTCTGTCGATCCCATCTTTCCGCATCTCTTCCGCTACAACTTCGACACCGCGATCGACGTCGAGCTGGCCGATGCGGTCTACGATGAGGCGCGCGCGGAAGGGCTCATCGCGCGCAAGATGACCAATCCGAACTTCCGTCTCGACTACGGCACTATAGTCACTTCCCATATGCTCAATCCCGACTGGGATATCCCGATTCTGAGTCTCTCGGCGAACAATTCCCCCTACTACTTTTCGCTCGGCGTCGGGATCGAGGAGATGTACAAGCTGGGACGGGCAACGCGCCGCGCGATCGAGAAAACCGGACGGCGCGCCGTGCTGGCCGCGAGCAATACGCTCTCGCATTTCCATTTCGACCGCGAACCCGATCCCAATTTGCCCGAGGACATGAGCAAGGAGCACGTTTTCAGCCACGCCAACTACCTGTGGGACATGCGGGTGCTGCGCCTGATGCGCGAGGGCAAGATGGATGAGCTGCTGAGCGTGCTGCCCGAGTTTATCGAAAAGACCGGGGCCGAGGTGAAGTCGGGCGCGCTGTTCTGGATGCTCGCGGCGATGGGTTTTCCGAAGGTGCCGGCGCGCGTGCATGGCTACTGGAGCGTGATCGCAACTGGCAACGCGGTGGTCGAATGGGATCTGTCCGCGGACGCCAGCGATAGCGGAGCTCACGTCCATGCCTGAGGGCCAAATCGTCAAGGGTTACATCATGCCGGGCATGCCGCACGTGATGCTGCCCACGGAATCGGCGAGCCGGGTCGAGTTGCGCAACGCCTGCCGCGTGGCGGGAGCCAATGCGCAGGAGGCGCGGCCCGACGTGCTGGTCATCTTCAGCACCCAGTGGGTTTCCGTGCTCGGCCACCTGGTGCAGGCGCGGGCGAATCCGACGGGGCTGCACGTCGACGAGAACTGGTACGACCTCGGCAATTTGCCCTACGACTTTCGCACCGACCTGGAACTCGCGCGCAGGACGATCGATCTCGGCACGGCAGCTGGCTTGCAGGTGCGTCCGGTGGACTACGAGGGCTTTCCGGTCGATACCGGCACGCTGGTGGCGCTCAACTTTCTCAATCCGAAAAATGAAATTCCCGTCGTCTGCGTCTCGTGCAACATCTACTCCGGGCGCGACGAGGAGTTGAAGCTCGGCCAGGCCGCCGCGGATGCGGTGCGCGCGCTCGGCCGACGGGCCGTGGTGGTCGCGTCGACGGGACTTTCGGGCCATTACTTCACCCGCGAGATTACCGACGACGAAGATCGGATTGTCAACGAAGAAGACGACGCACAGAACCGCAAACTGCTCGACCTTATCGCTGCCGGCAAATGCATAGATGCGATGGACCTGGTGCCTGAGTATGCAACTAGGACCGGTGCCGATATGCAATTCAAAAGTTACTACTGGTTAATGGGCGCGATGGGCTCCGGGCGCGTCCAGAGCAAAGTACTGGGCAAAGTGTTGGGCTACGGCTCGATTTGGGGCAGCGGAGCGGCGGTGGTCGAGTTCACGGTCTGAACGCGTCACATTACTATGCCGCGGTCGCGCCGCGCGGGCGCTTAAGCGTTGGGAGAAAATTCAATGGCCGCTGACTATTCCATCTGGGTCCTTGGCTATGCACGCACCAAGGTATCCGGCGACTTCATGGGCGGGTCGCCGATCGCCAGCAACACCGGTACGTTCGAGATTCCGATGCTCTACACGCTGGTGGTTTCGGCGCCGGGAACCAAAGAGCGGCGCGTGATCGCGATCGACACCGGGTTCGGGGAGAGCGGCTTCGCCTCGGCCGAAGATAAGCTTTCGGGGATGTTCACCGATATCGAGTGGCCCGACGTCGTAGTCGGCAAGGTCGGGTTTCGGCCCGAGGACGTCGATACGATCATCCTGACCCACATGCATGCCGATCATGCGGGCAACGTGGTCGCGTTTCCCAAGGCCAAGGTTTACGTCCAGCGCGAGGAGTACGAAGGCTGGACGCGGCTTCGCCGTGGCGAGCTAATCAAGACGGCGGGCGCCGGCTCGTGGGCGCTGTCGTCGATCAACTGGGAGAACTTCGACCGCTTCGACGAGGCGATCGCCGCAGGTCGCGTGACCTTACTCGACGGCGACCGCGAAGTCGCGCCGGGGATCACCTGCCGGCTGGCCTCGCAATCGCACACTTTCGGTTCGCAATGGGTTGAAATCGAGACGTCTTCGGGTCCGCATATCGCGGCGGGCGATTGCGTGTACTGGTACGCGAATCTCGAGAAGATGTGGCCGCCGGGTTATATCCAGGGAAATCCCTGGAACGTGATGCAGGTGTTCGAGAAGATGAGCGGGATTATCGGCGATAAGCTGCCGCGCGTGGTACCCGGCCACGACATGGAAGTTTTCAAGCGCAACGTCAACTGGACGGCGGGGCTCAATCCGGTCGCCGAGCTACATCTGGCAGCCGGCGAAAAATCGCGCCGCCCGAAATAATTTTTTCACCTGTCTTTATGTCCGCGGGTCGATGCCCACACCTGATGGGTCGCACCTCGGCGCTCGTTCTGGTTCCATCGCGCCACCGGCAAACCACTCACACGATCGTCGCACGCGGACGTTCCGTGGCGCCGCGGGCGGTTCCAGAGTCGGAGGGACCTCGTATGCCTTGCCAAGCATCCGAGCGTTTATATAGGCTCAATGGGCGCGGCGGCGCGCCATGGAGAGGGTCCGCAGGCCAAGTCTATAAAGTGTGTCAGAGCCGTAGCGCGGCCACGATTTTTGAGGAGGGCAGTTCTGCGATGAGCCGATTGGTTGGTCTTATACTGGCGGCCGCGCTCGCGGTAGCGCCACTTGGAGGTTGCAAGTCGGGCGGTATCGGCTCGGGAACCAACTATTTTCCGTTGACCGCAAATTCGACCTGGACGTATCAGATATTCTCGAAGAGCCAGGGCACGCAGTACCAGATAACCGACCGGGTGATCGGTGTGAAGTACGTTCCCGCTTTGAAGCTCACCGGCTCAGTGGTTGACGAGTCTTACAGTCTCGTGCGCGGCGGCACTCGGCCGCTCGTGTATTACGCCAAGAACGGCTACATCGCACGGCTATCGGCGCTCGACTACGATCAAAAAACCATTCTCGCGCCGTCGTGGGGGCGCTCTGAAGAGGCACAGTTTCTGCCGCTTCAGCTTACGCCAAACCTGACTTGGACCAACGTCATTTTCCCTTACGGACATCTCTCGGGGGCCTTCAACATCAACCAGAGCCATCGCACCTTCGCCGAGACCAAGCCGATCGAGACGCCTGCCGGCCGTTTCAGCAATTGTATTCGCATCGAGACCCAGGCCAAGTATCAGGGCGGGATGTACACCCGCAAGAGACAGAATCTCCAACTTACCTATTTGGACTGGTACGCGCCCAATGTCGGACTGATAAGGACGGTGGCGCTCGAGGGCGGCCCCACGGGCCCTGAGATGGATCGGGTCGAGCTGGTCAGATTCAAGGTCACTTCGGCGCAAGACTCCTCACACTAGGGCGGCTCACACCAAAGAGTTCGCTCCGAGAAGTTCAGGCCGAGAAGTTCAGGTCCGGGCGGCGGGTTCGGGACGCGTTACGGTTTGGGCTGCTGTCCTGTGGCCGCGGTGTTGGTGCCAGTGTAGTCGATCGCGACCGCGTCGATGTAGTAGCCGATGTGCCCGCCTTCTCCCACCTTCGGCGTGTACTGCATCTTATTGATGTATTCGCCCGCCTGGTTCGGAGTACGGTTGTTCGACGTCACCCCGGTTTCTGATTCGTTGGGCGTGACGCCATAGAGCTGCTTCTTTTCATTCTGTTTCTTACCGCCGACGATCAGCAGGGCCTGGGCGCCCGTTGCGCATGCCTGATGCTTGAGTTCAGGTACCACTTTGGCAGGATCCTCGTCGACGTCGGCCCAGGCTTCCACTATAGCGACTTGCTGGTAGGCTACCGTCGGCTCCTCGGTAAGTACCGGCATGTCGCAGTCCGGAGGCTTGGCGGGGCGAATATCGGTCGAGACCGGTGTGACCAGCACTTCGGTCGGGCGCTTATCCGTGAAGCATCCAGCCGCAAAGCCGGCGCCGGCAGCGAGCAATAGCGCGCTCGCCACCGCCGTCCACCCGTGCGAGCGCGTCGAATGCTGAACTGGCTCCATCGCTTGGCTCTCCTGCGCCGTCGAGGCTAGCACGGTGCGGAGTAGCTGACCAAGTTCGAGCAAGTGCAAGTAAGTCGGCCCGCGCCTGCGGGGCGGAATTTGCGCCCTATTTGCGAAATCGCGGTGCGGGCATATCATCTATGTCATGGCCCGGATCGCGCGGATAGCGGCTATGATGTTATGCGGCCTCGGTGCGATGGCGATGTCGGCCTGCATGACGGTGCCGGCCTCGAGCAACTCTTCATCCAGCGGTTTCTCGTTCGGCGCTGGAACGGCGCCAACGAGCTTTTCCTCGAGCAGCGGTTATTCCTCCAATGGGTCCTCGTCGAGCGGCTATAGCTCCTCCAGCACCGCTGCGGCGCCCGCTCCAAGTGGTTATCGCGCCAGTGACCCGGCCGAGAATAGTTCAGTCCCGCCGGGATATACCAACGACACCGCACAGAGCGACACACTCACCAGCTACCTGCAGAGTCACCGTCTCCCGCTGGTCGGCGCGCAAGTGCTGACCAATAGCAGCGGCAATCGGCAAATCATCCTCTATGGCTTCGTGGCGAGCGATTTTGGCAAGCAGGATGCCGCCGACAGGGCGCGCCAATATTTGCATAGTCCCAATGCCCCGGTGATCAACCGGATCGCAGTGCGGCCCGAGCTGGCCTCGGGTGCCAGCGGTTCGGCGCCGGTCGCGCCGAACGGCACATCGGGCGGCGCCTATGGTTCGACCGGGTCGGGCGCTTCCGGCGAATCAGGATCTTCCGGCAACCAGCTCGGCAGTGTGCAGAACTACCAGGACCAGCAGCAACAGGCGCAACAGCAGCAGCAGTATATGCAGCAGAGTCAGCCGAGCCCCAGCGCGATGACGGCGATCGTCCCGCTGATCGGCTTGATGGGCATGCTGAGCATCGGCAGCGGCGGCCTCGGGATGGGCAGCAGCGGCTTTGGGATGGGCGGCGGCTATCCGCCGAGTTATGGCTCTCCATACGGCGGCTCGCCGTACAGTCCATATGGCTCTCCGTACAGCCCTTATGGTGCCTCGCCGTATAGTCCCTACGGGGCGGCGCCTTATGTGCCGTCCTACGGTTATCCACGAAGCTTTCCCTGATCGAAGGCGCTCGCTCCGGATTGTATCGGTAGAGCTCGCGTCCTAGCTCAACTCGCGGAAGAATGCGCGGATGTCGTCGGCGAGCAGCGCCGGCTCTTCCATCGCGGCGAAATGCCCGCCCGACGGCATCGCGGTCCAGCGCACGACATTGTAGGCGCGCTCGGCCCAACTTCGCGGCGGCCGCATCAGCTCGGCGGGAAAATTGGCCACCGCGGTCGGAGTTTCGATTCGCGTGTCGGGCTTCAGATGCCACGGATGATGGCGCGCCTCGTAGTACAGGCGGGTCGACGAATTTATCGTTCCCGTGACCCAGTAGATCATCACGTTGGTCAGCAACTGGTCCTTGCTGAACCGGCGCTCGACGTCGCCGTGGCAATCGCTCCAGGTGCGAAACTTTTCGACGATCCAGGCCGCCAGTCCCGCCGGCGAATCATTGAGCGCGTATGCCAGGGTCTGCGGCTTGGTGCCCTGGATCCATTGGTAGCCGGTCTCGTCGCGGCGAAAGCGCTCGAGGTCGCCCAGAAAAACTTTCTCCGCGTCGTTCAGCTCGGCCGGGCGGCGCCCCTCGGCCGCGCCCACCGCCACCATGTTGATGTGAATGCCGTAGAGATGCTGGCGGTAGACCTCGCCCAGGCGCGAGGTTATCGCCGCGCCCCAATCTCCGCCCTGTGCGCCGAAGCGATCGTAGCCGAGCACTTCGTGCATCAGCTTGAACATGATGTCGGCGATGGCCTGGATGTTCATCGCGCGCGTGCGCGGATGGGCGGAAAAGCCGTAGCCGGGCAGCGACGGAGCGACCACCGTGAAGGAGTCGCGCGCGTCGCCGCCATGCGCCGCCGGATCCGTCAGCCGCGGGATCAGTTCCATGAACTCGTACACCGACCCCGGCCATCCGTGCAGCAGCAGCAGCGGCTTGGGATTGGGGCCGCGTCCGCGCTCGTGGATGAAGTGGAGTTCCTCGCCCCCGGCTTCGGCGCGGAAATGCGCGAAGCGGTTTAGCTCGCGCTCGTGCACGCGCCAATCGTAACGCGTGCGCCAGTACTCGATAAGCTCGCGCAGATAGGCGAGGTTGGCGCCGTAGTCCCAGGCCGAGCCCGGCACCTCGTCGGGCAGCCGCGTGCGCTCCAGGCGCGCGCGCAGATCGGCCAGCACCTCGTCGGAGACCTCGATTTTAAACGGTTCGATTTTTTCTTTCGTGATTTTGTTCTGCGCCATGTTCCGCGCGTTTCTCCTGCAGATAGCCGCTAACCGGCCAGCCGCCTATTTGGGCGCGAGCGCTTCCTTGACCAGTTGGCTCGCCACCCGTCCGTCGAGTTGCGCTCCGAAGCGGTCCTTGAGCGCCTTCATCAGCGGCCCTATCTGTTTCACTCCGGCCGCGACCTGCTCGGCGATCGCCGCGCGCAACTCGTTCTCGTCGAGCGCCGCCGGCAGGTAGGAGTCGAGCACCCGCGCCTCCTCCTCATTCTGCGCCACCAGGTCGGCCCGTCCGCCCTGGCGCGCGAAGCCCAGGGTCTCGTCGCGCCGCGCCCGCTCGCGCTTGATGATCTGGGCGATCTCGGTCTCGTTGGCGTCGCGACGCACGTCCTTTTCGATCCGCGTGATTTCGGCCAGCACGCCGCGCAGCGTCATGGTGCGCAGCTTATCGCCGCTCTTCATCGACGCCTTGAGGTCTTCCTGTAGCTTCTTTTTCACTGCTTCACCTGCGTCTCTCCGCGCGGACTTCCGGTCCCTCGGTTGGAGCCGTGAGACTCGGGAGCTTCCTTCAACCGTATATATGTTGATGCGCGTCCGACCGCGTCTTTACTCTGCCGTCGACTCTATAATCGGCGTGAGGCAGCGGAAAGCCGCAGGATACTTCGCGGGGCACTCAGCGGAATCTGCGGCGAGACATTAGCGAGACCTTGAATGAAGGCGCGCTTCGATGGCTGCGACGCGCGTGCATCATCGCAACTTCGTGCATCGCACCCTCGAGATAGCCTGCGGGCGGCGCTGGACGCGCGTCGCAATCGGGGTTAAAGGGATTAGATTGTTCTGAATGAGGTTTCTTCGAGGGAGAATGCTTTGGTGATGAGAGAATTACGGATGAGCGGCGTCGGCTTGCGGTCAGCAGGGTATGCATACGCCGGAGGAACTCGCTCGCGGGCCGTGCGGGCGCTGGCGTGCGCGCTTGCCCTCGTGGTTTGGTCGGCCGCGAACGCCGCGGCGCAGGGCGCCTTGCCGACCAGGCAGACCGTGGAGCAGTGGCTGACTCAGAACGCGAACGCCAAGCCCGACTTCAAGCCCGGCGACGTCCTGACCGTGAAGGACCTGGAGCGAGTTCGTCCGTTCATCCCGCCGGGTTACTTCGACCAGCTCAACTTTCCCGAAATCAAGCTGGAGATCGTGCCGGCGCGCAGCCACATGCCGCGCAAGGATTACGCCGACTGCACCGAGAAGTACCAGGGGCAGGTGAAGCTCAAGAGTGACGGCACGATCGATAACTATGTCTGCGGACAACCGTTCTCAGACGCCTCGCTGGTGCCCGGCGATCCGCAGTCGGGATTCAAAACGATCTGGAATTTCGAATATCGCTGGCAGAATTACGGTCCGTTCGATCTGAATTTCATGTTCATCTTCGACCACTTCGGCGGCAGCCATGAGGGCGCGGCGCCCAACGTGATCGAATCTCCTCCGGGAATCTGGAGCGGCGGGACAAACTTCAAGAGCAAGATGCCGACCGACGCGGCCAAGTTCTTTGGCGGCGGCGGCACCTTCGGCAAGACCCTGAGCAGCTTCTACCAGCGCACCTACTACAGTCATCTGGCGCAGCGTGCCGCCGAGGGTGGCGTGTTGCCGATTCCCAACGCCAAGGAGTTTTTCTGGAAGGAGTTCGAAGGCTTCTTCGAGCCCTATGACGTGCGCGGCCAGGTGTTCATCACCTACCGCTACAACGATCCGTATCGCAGCGATGACGCGTGGGCCTACGATCCACAGTTGCGGCGCGTGCGGCGCATCTCGGTCGAAGTGAAATCGGATTCGCTGGTCGGAACCGAGCAGACCGAGGAAGATTTCAACACTTTTTCCGCCCGTCCGGTGCGCTGGAACTTCAAGTTCCTCGGCTGGCGCAACCTGCTGTGCGTGATGGATTCCAAGTACGACTACGCGCATTTCTATGGTCCCAACGGCATCGTGCCCGATGACGTATGGTCAATGCGCCGTTTCGCGGTGGTCGAGCGCACGCCCAAGGAGCAGCACCATCCATACAGCAGCGTGATCATGTTCTGGGACGCCGAGGACTGGCATCCCTGGATGGCGCTGATGTTCGACCGCCAGAAGAACCTGTTCAAGTCGCTCACGTACAGCTTCCGCTGGAGCGAGGACTATCAAGACTGGGCCGAGATTAACCACGGCGTTCACGCGACCGGGCTCCAGGGGCTGGCCGCGGTCGACTACAACGAAAAGCGCGCCACGATATTCCCGGCGTTCGGCGCCGGCTTCCCCGACGTCGACGTCAACCACGTCGACAAGCTGTTCGACATCAGCAAGCTGGAGGAATTCCACCGCTAGGCGGGCTCGCCAGACTCAGTCACGACGGTTTGCGGCGCTCGACCAGCGGATCGGCGTGCCGATGCACGAGGCGCCATCCGGCGGCCTCGCGGCGAAACAGTTGCGTTACGCGGAGCGACTCTTTGAAGGATGAGCCGTCCTTGAGTTGCGCGTCGTAGCGCTCGATCGCCACGGTGCAGGCGAGGTCGGCGCCGACTATCACGCTGATATCCTTTTCTTCGACACTGCCGCCGGCGAACTGCGAGGCCGCCCAATCCAGCCGCGGCTCAGTCTCGGCCCATCCGCGCTCGAGGCCTCCGAAGCCGCCGAGGATGGTGATGTCGTCGCTGTGGGAATAAAGGCGCTTCAGCGGTTCGGGATTGCCTTGAATAAAGTCGCGGTTCGCGGCAATCGATTCGGCCCGCACCGCCTCAAATGATTTTTGCCCGTCCATCTCGCTCGCGCTCCGCGGTTTGTTCTTGGGAAATAGCCTACCGGACATTTACTATGCCGAGGCTGACTCTTCAGTCATCCTGAGCGAGCGTTGCGCGAGTCGAAGGATCTCGCGCGGTTCTCCGCGCGATCCGGCTTATTCGCGTCAGCACTAACGCCACCCGCCTTATTAGTCTAACTGCGTCGGGTAGCCGTCACGAGATCAGTAAATATTTTTTTCGCTGCCTTTGGCGCACTGTTTGACACACGAATGGTTTGGCGGTAGAAGTCAGCTTCAGAAACTGAATGGAGATTCATCGAGTAGCATGAGCGTCCGCGAGCGCAAGGAGCGCGAGCGCCTCGCCCGGCGCGAAACTATCCTCGCCGCCGCAGCGCAGGTTTTCGCCGAGCACGGCGTCGAGGGTGCGACGGTCGAGATGGTCGCGCGTCAGGCCGAGGTCGCCGTCGGCACCATCTATCTCTATTTCTTTTCGCGCGACGATCTCTTCGTCAGCCTGATGGCGGAGCGGATTGGCAAACTGCGCGCGCGCTATCTGGAAATCGATGCGCGCGGTCTGAAGCCTTTCGATGAGCTGCGCGCGATCGGCCGCGCCTACTTCGACTACCTGCGTGAATCGCGCGGGTTGTTCCTGGCCCAGCTCTCGGTCACCTTCAGCAAACTGCCGCTGCGCCTGTCGCGCGCCGAGGAACTCGAACATTTCGAGCTGGTGAGACGGCTCAGCCGCGAGTGTTTCGATCTTTATCGCGACTCGGTGGAGCGCATGTTGAGTGCCACCGGGGCGCGCAATTCCAGCGCCGACGCGACGCGCGCGGCGACCGTGATATGGGCGGCGCTCAACGGCGCGTTTCTGCTGATGGACGACGAGGAAATCTTCCGCGACATCACCGGCCTCGACGCGGCGCGGCTGCTCGAGGAAACCTTCGAGTTCCAGATAGCCGCGGTCCAGGCAGCCGGCGCGCGGCCGCGACGCTCGCGCGCGGGCGCGGTCAAATCGTTGCCATTGTCATCGGCGTCGCCGTTGGCGCGGCGCACGCGCGGCCGTCGCGCCATCAAGATCTCGCGCAACGGCGCTTCCACCGAGCAACATGACGGCGCTGCGGAGCGTTCGATACAGGCAGAGCGTATCGCCGCAAGACAGTTAGACAAGACAGTTAGACTGGATGATTAAACAGGGAATAGATTCGCCAAAGGAGATTGGCTTATGAAATTTACGTGGTTTCACCTGATGCCCTACCGTTTCCTGCCCGACGACTTCAAGAAAAAGTACCATAGCGTGTGGGTCGATATTCCGCGCGACCTCTACGACCCCAAGGTCGGCCATCGGCTGTATAACGACTACCTCGACCAGCTCGAGTTCGCCGACCACATGGGCTTCGACGGCCTGGGCGTCAACGAGCATCATCAGAACGCCTACGGCCTGATGCCCTCGCCGAACATCATGGCGGCGGCGCTCACCCGGCGCACGCACAAGGCCAACCTGGTCGTGCTCGGCAACTCGATCGCGCTGTACAACCCGCCGGTCCGGGTGGCCGAGGAATTCGCGATGCTCGACGTGCTTAGCGGCGGACGCCTGGTGGCCGGATTTCCGGTCGGCACCTCGATGGACACCAACTTCTGCTACGGCGAGGTTCCGGCCACGCTGCGCGAGAAGTACTTCGAGGCCCACGATCTGATCCTCCGCGCGTGGAAAGAAAAGGATCAGTTTTCCTTCAACGGCAAATTCACCAAGCTGCGTTACGTCAATTTGTGGCCCAAGCCGCTCCAGCAGCCCCATCCCCCAATCTGGATTCCAGGCGGCGGCTCGGTCGAGACTTGGGACTTCGTCGCCGATCACGACTACCAGTATTCGTTCCTCTCGTTCTTCGGTTACAAGGCCGGCAAAAAGGTCGCCGACGGATATTGGAACGTGATGGCGAAGAAGGGCAAGGAGCTCAATCCCTTCAGCCTCGGCTTTGCGCAGGTGGTCGCGGTCGCAGAGACCGACGAGCAGGCGGAACGCGACTACGCCTCGCACATGGACTACTTTTACAACCGCTGCCTGCACATTTACCCTGGCTTCGCCGACGCGCCCGGCTATCGCACGCCCAGCACAATCAAGGCAGGGCTGACCGGCCAGGTCAGCAAGAACGCCTCGATCACCCGCGAGGGCCTCAAGTGGAAGGACTTCATCGACGACGGCTACGTGATCGCCGGCTCGCCGGCGACCGTGCGCGATCGTCTGCGCGAGGCGCTCAAGACGCTGAACTGCGGCCACCTGATGATCCTGCAGCAGATCGGCTCGATGCCGCCCGAGCTGGTGCGCAAGAGCACCGAGCTGTTCGGGCGCGAGGTGATGCCGCATCTGCGCGATCTGTGGACCGGCTTCGAGGACAAGTGGTCGCCCCATCGCCTGCCGGCCAATGAGATGGCGGTGCCGGCGCCGATTTGGCCCGACGCTCCCAAGACCAATGGCAAGACGCAGAGGCAGGGCGCGTCCGAAATCAGGAGTTCGGTGAAGTAATGAAGACACATCAGAAACTGTGCGACGGCAAGTTTTCCGTCGAGATGGAAGTCACCGGCAAGGGCGAGCCGCTGTTATTTCTCCACGGCGCGGGCGGACTGACCGGAGCCGATCCGTTCCTCGAAGACCTCGGCCGCAATTTCAAGGTCTACGCGCCGCATCTGCCGGGTTACGGCGAATCGACCGGCGGCGAGCATATCGACGACGTGATCGACGCGGCGCTCTTTTATCATGAGCTGATGGACGAGCTGAAAATTCCCAGCGCCTATCTCGTCGGCCACTCGATGGGCGGGATGCTGGCGGCGGAAGTCGCGGCGCTCGACACGCGGCGGGCGAAGAAGCTGGTGCTGGTCGGGGCGGCCGGCTTCTGGCTCGAAAACAATCCGATTCCCGATCTGTTCGCGGCCGATCTGGACGACCTGCCAGCGTTGCTGTTCCACGACCCCAAGTCGCCGCTCGCGCAGATGATGCTTGCGATGCCGTGGGACGACCAGGAGCTGCTGACCGCGATGTACGTCGAGCGCGTCAAGCGCTTCTCGACGGCGAGCAAGTTCCTGTGGCCGATTCCGGATCGCGGGCTGAAAAAGCGGGTCTACCGGATCGCCGCGCCGACCCTGTTGCTGTGGGGCGAGTCGGACAAAGTCATTCCGCCCGCATATGCGCGCGAGTTCCAGAAACACATCCGCAACAGCCGCGTGCATATGATAAAGCAAGCCGCACACATGGTGATGTACGAGCAGCCGGCCGAGTTCGACAAGGTGGTGACCGAGTTTCTCAAGGGCTGAGCGCGTCATCAGGTATAGTTACGGAAAACGGCCGCGGCGCCTTCGGGCGCCGCGGCCGTTTTTGCGTTTTTCTCTGTTCGTGTCATCCCGAGCGAGTCTGCGAATCGAGGGATCCCAGGATTTTCTTCCGCTGGGACACGGACCGCTGAGCGCGCACGCGCGCTCAGCGGTCCGTGTCCCAGCGCCGGGCCCGGCTGCGCGCCTAGCGCGCTATGGCGACGGCGGCCGCGCGCGCTCCGTGCGCGGCCGCCGTCGCCGCGGCAAGCGGCAGATGCGGGTACAGCCGGTACACCATCAGATAGATCACCACGCCGGTGACGGACACGTACATCCAGATCGGCCACGTCCATCGGGCGATTCGCCGATGCCGTGCGAAGCGGCCGCGCAACGCGCGTCCCAGCGTGATGAGCGCGAGCGGCACAATCACCACCGCGAGCAGGATGTGCGAGGCGAGCATCGAGAAATAGAACGGCCGAATCAACCCCTGGCCGCCGAAGCGCACGTCGCCCACGTGGTAGTGGTAGATGCAATAGGAAATGAAAAAGGCCACCGAGACCGTGAACGCGCTTATCATGCACGCGCGATGGACGTGCACATGATGGCGGCGAATCGCGACGTATCCCGCGAGCAGCAGGATCGCGGCGGTCGAGTTGAGGATCGCGTTCAGCGGCGCGAGCGAATCGTAGGAAAGCATCAGCACATGCAATAGGCGGACGGCTGTCCCCCGATCAACTCAGCCCCAAGTTGCACTAACGGTAATACATCTGACGTGGTGCTAACTTCTCCGAAACGCGGTTTCCCTTAAAGCGGATAGTGTGAACCGGCACCTTTGTTCCATGCTTGTTGACGAGTTGGTATCATTCTGCGAGGGCATTTTCGATCAACGCGTCTTGCAAGATAGTGCGCGCCTTCTTCTTGTTCTGCTTTTTCTTGGGTTTTGGAACGCACCAAATGAAGATTCGCTTCCCATTTCCCGCCCGTCTGAGAGAGTTCATCAACAGAACGCTATTCTTCAAATGCTGATCGAAACGCTTTCGGATGTTCTGCGCCTCTCCTATGTACAGAGGGACAACCTTGTCGCCATGCTGACGCGCGAAAATGTAGGCTCCTGAAACATCGGGAATCTGATTTTTGTTTGAGGATTCGTAGACTAGCCCTCCGCCGCTAGGACGAACAAGTTCGATAGCCTCGGACCAATCGGCTTCTATGCTGAGCATAGGCCTACGCCGACGCGTGCCCGTGACGGAGCAGACGTCCTGGCAGCGGCCCGTCCGGCGCGACCGTGTCGCGACCCTCGCGGCGGATGACCTTGCCGTTGACGATCACCGCGTCGATTCCATAGGCGTCGGCGACCAGCCGGTCCGCGCCCGAAGGAAGGTCGTCGACCCGGCGCAGCCGCGAGCATCCGATTTTGTCCGGGTCGAATACCACCACGTCGCCCGCCAATCCCGGCGCGAGCCGCCCCCGGTCGCTCAACGCGAAGACCTCTGCTGGCCGCGCCGTCAGCATCCAGACCGCGCGTTCGATCGGAATTGCCTTGCGCTCGCGCACCCAGTGTCCCATCAGGTAGGTCGAGAAACACGCGTCGCAAAGCTGGCTCGCATGAGCGCCCGCATCGGAAAGTCCGACCACCGTGCCCTTGCCGTTGAGCAGCGCGATGACCTCGTCTTCCTCGTAGTTGAACAATGCCATCCGGAAGCGCGCTTCGAGTTTGGTTTCGAGCCCGATGTCGAGCATCAGGTCGATCGGATCGACGCCGCGCTCGCGCGCGAGTTCGGCGAGGTTGCTTTCATCGAGTTCCGGGTGCCCCGGATAGTATGAAACCCAGCTACGCTCCCAGCGGTCGGCGAAGCGGCCCGCCGAATTGATTCCGGTCTTGGCCTTGAACATCGCTCGGAACTCGGGGTCGGCGTAGATCTTCGTTTTGCCCTCGAAGTCGGCTTCTGAAATCTGTTTGAAGACCGCGAGGCTCTCGAAGATGAAGGGCTCCTTGAGCGTCATCTCGAAGTTGAGCGGCCGGCAGGCCACTTGCGGGACGATGCGCATCCCCTGCGCGGACATCTCTTCCGACTGCGCGAGCAGGCGGCGATGGCCGTCGTTGGATCCGGTCATCCCGGCGAGCAGCGCGGTCCAGGTGATGGTGCGGCCGGTGGCGCGAAAAAGGTCTGCGAATTCCTTTAGGAACAGCTCGCGTCCGGCCGTGGCCTGAATTACGCCGCTCTTCTCTTCCGCGAGCACGCTCGCCAGCGCGGTTATCTCGTTCATTTCCGCTTTGCGGCTGGGCACGGGCTTGCCGCTGTAGCCGACGTGAGTGGGTGACTTGGAGGTGGCGAAACCCACCGCGCCAGCGCGGATTCCGCGCCGCACGATCTCGCGCATCTCGGCAATTTCGCCTTCGTTGGCCGGCCGTTCCACGGATTCCTCGCCCATCACGTACAGCCGCGTCGGCGTATGTCCGATCATCGCGCCGACGTTGATCACCGAGCCGCGCTTTTCGACCGCGTCGAGGTACTGCTCAAAGGTCTCGAACGGCCATTCGTATCCCAGCCCCGCCTCCAGCGCGTCGAGGCTCATCCCCTCAACCTTCTCGAGCGTGCGCATGATGAGTCCGCGATGCTTGGGGCGCGTCGGCGCGACCCCGAAGCCGCAGTTGCCCATCACCACCGTGGTCACGCCGTGCCATGGCGATATGGTCATCATGCGGTCCCACAGGATCTGCGCGTCGTAGTGCGTGTGGATGTCGACGAAGCCGGGGGCGACCACGCGGCCGCGCGCTTCGATCGTCGCGGCCGCCTTGCCGGGAGCGTCGCCCACGGCGGCAATCTTGCCGTCTTTGATCGCGACGTCGCCGTCGCGCGCCGGGGATCCGGTGCCGTCGATTATCGTACCGCCCGTTATCTTGAGGTCGTAGTCCATCGAATTTCTCCTTGGGCGAATCTTTCCTTACGCCCGGCCGGTACGCCGCATTTTTGCGTCCGGCAAGTGGATCGGGGAATTCCGGAAGGGGCCTGAATCCAAGATCAGTTATGGACCAGTTATATCGCAGCCCGAAGCGCCCGATCCAGCCGCGAGACCGATTTGGGTCCTACGTTTCGTTGTAAACGCAACTCTCGTCTAGTAAAAGTGACCATAGGAACGGAACACGTCTGTATCCCAGGCTCCGCCCGGAGCCTTCACGAGGAAGGAAAATGCAAAAGCCCATCATCTCGGCGGATTCGCATATCACCGAACCGCCAAACACCTACATCGACAACATCGATCCCAAGTTCAGGGACCGCGCGCCGCACATGGTGCGCGACGAACGCAAGGGCGACCTGTTCATGATCGACGGGATGTCGCGGCCGGTCCCGATGGGGCTGGTCGCAGCCGCCGGCAAAGCCGCCGAAGAACTGACGATCCTTGGGGTCAAATTCGAGGAGTTGCACCGCGGCGGATGGGACCCCGAGGCGCGGATGGCGGACCAGGATCGCGACGGCGTCGCCGCCGAAGTCATCTACCCGACGGTCGGGATGCTGCTCTGCAATCATAAGGATTACGACTACAAGAAGGCCTGCTTCGACGCCTACAATCAGTGGATCGCCGTCTACTGTTCGGCCCATCCCGACCGACTAATCGGCACAGGGCAGACCGCGATGCGCTCGGTCGAAGAGGGCATCGCGGACCTCCAGCGCATCAAGGACCTGGGCCTCAAGGGCGTGATGATGCCGGGCAATCCGCAGGTCGAGGACTACGACAGTCCGATCTACGATCCGTTCTGGGAAGCCGCAATCGGCATGGGACTGCCGCTCAGCTTCCACATCCTGACCAGCCGCGATGATGCGGTTGGCCGCGGCCGCGGACCCAAGCTCAACAGCTTCATGTCGATCATCCGCGGCAACCAGGACATCATCGGGACGCTCATCTTCAGCGGCGTCTTCGAGCGCCATCCCAAGCTCAAGGTGGTGTGCGTCGAGGCGGACGCCGGATGGGCGCCACATTACATGTACCGCATGGATCACGCCTACGATCGCCACCGTTACTGGCTAACCGCGGGCACGATCTCGAAGCCGCCAAGTGAGTATTTCCGCGAGAACATCTACCTGACGTTCCAGGACGACTGGGTAGCCTTCAAGATGAAAGACATGTGTAACTTTCGGCGCTTGATGTGGGCCAACGACTTTCCGCACAGTGATTCGACCTGGCCCTGGTCGCAGGAACTGCTCAAGAAGCATACGGCGGAGCTGACCGAGGAGGAGAAGAACCAGGTCCTGCACGACAACGTCGCGGAGCTTTATCATTTGAGCATCTAGCGAGCATCTAGCGCGGCACAGCAATTTCGCGGTTCCGGCGAGCACTGGAACCGCATGATTTCGCGACCGGCACGTCTGCGCTGAGGCCGTGTGCGAGGGGGGAGTGGTGAATGTCAGACGTCAGCCGTCGTGAGTTCCTGCGTCGAGCAGGTCAGGCGGGACTGGTTATCGGCCTCGGCGCGCAGTTCGGCGGCTTGACCGGATGCGGTGGCGACGCGCACTCCGTCGAGCAGCCGGCCGCCAGCGGCTATGATGCGATCATCGTGGGTGGTGGGACCGCCGGAGCGATTGTGGCCGCGAAGCTTCAAGCAGCCGGCGGCGGTCAAAAGCGCATCCTAATCATCGAAGCGGGTGGGCCGACCAGCGCCACGATCGGCGGAACGGCCTTCCCGCCGTGGCTCCCACCTGGCCGCACCGATCTTACAATTTTTGATGTGCCCGGGCAGTACTCGCAGATGGCATTCATGCCGCTCGGGCAGCCCTATCAGCTCACCGAGACGATGTTCACCTACCAGGGCATCGGGCTCGGCGGCAATTCGATGTTCAACGGGATGCTGTTTCAGACCAATCCACCGCAGGTCTTCGACGCGAGCTGGCCTGCCGGATGGCACTGGACGGATATGCAGCCGTACTTTGCGCGGGTGCGCGAGAAGGTTCCAGTGACGAATACGCCGTCCACCGACGGTGTCCCTCAAAACACTGGGCCAGCGCGCATCGCGAATCCGCTCTACGCCTCGGCGGGATGGGCCGAGGGCGACACGAGCCAGCCGTTCAACGGGCCCGGCCTTTACAGTCGTCCGTATGTCGCGGCCAGCGATGGCCGCAGGGCCGGGCCGATCAGTGGCTATTTCTTGGCGGTCGATCCTGGCGGCGTGCCGGCCTCCAACCTCGAAATCCTGCTCTACAGCAAGGCCAACAAGATCCAGTTCAATTCGAGTGGCGAGGCGCTCGGCGTCGAATATCAACGGCGCGCCGGGCTGGACCAATCCGACCCCGGCGTTAGCGGCGTCGCGCAATTGCGTCCGGGCGGATTGCTGGTGATGGCGGCCGGGGCGCTCGTGACTCCCCGGCTACTGCTGTTAAGCGGCGTGGGTCCGCGCGGACGCGAGGCGGAAATTTTTCCCAACGGCTCGCCGGTGGGGACGTTTGCGTTCGACAATCAACTCATCGGTGTCGGCGTGTTCGACCACGTGATGACGATGGTCACGTACAGCTATACCGGTCCGGTGGACTATCACGCGTACAACTATGGCAACTACTCGGGAAACGCCGCCGACTTGAATCACTATCTTGCAAGCGGCCGCGGACCCTACGCGCAATACCAGCCGGTATCGATTCTCAACTACTCGCTCAACAGCAGTTTGGCGAATATCGAGATTTTTCTTAATCCGAACGGCGCGGGCACGCCCGGCGGACCGTACTACGGGCCGAACACGCTGTCAGCCTTCCTGATGTTGCTGAATCCAACTGCGCGCGGCCTGATCACGCTCGACGCCAAGGGCAACGTCACCTATCCGAATATCTATCTGCCCGATACGCCCGAAGGAGCCGCCGACACCACTTTGATGACGCAGGCGGTCTACAACATGATCCAGCTTTTCGCGCAGGACCCGGGACTCACGATTGTCTTTGGCCCGGGCAGCGCCAGTCATCCCAATCTGGATCCCAACAATATCAACGACATCCGGAAATATGTCACCGGACCCGAGCCGGTCGATGGAGTGTATTTCAACCGCCTGATCATCAACCATTTCGGCGGCACCGCCGCGTTGAGCGACGGTCCCGGCGGAGTCGATCCGGCTACGCTAATCGTGCGCGGCACGACTAACGTGGCGGTAGTGGACGCCTCGCTGATTCCAACGATCGTTCCGGCGCATCCGGTTGGAACGATCATGGCCGTGGCCGACCGCGCCGGCGATATCCTGGCGACGCGGCTCTGAACGAACCGTCGCTGAAGGTGCGAGTCGCCGCTCCACATTCGTTCGCGGTAAAGACCAAGACGAACCGCGGCGCCCGGCTTCCCCGCGCCGCTGTATTCTCGACGCGACTTCGCGCTAGCATCGTGACAAGTGGCTCCTGGCCAAGGAGAAGAGCGATGGCGAGTGTGACACAACTGGGCTACCTGGGCATCGGCGTCAGCGATCTTGCGCGATGGGAGCACTTCGCAACCGAGGTGCTCGGCTTGGAAGTCAACGGCGCCGACGCGGACGGTTCGACGTTCCTACGAATGGACGAGTATCACCATCGCTTCATCCTCCAGCCGGGCGGAGATGATGACGTCGCGTTCGTCGGATGGGAGGTTCGCGATCAGGCGGCGCTCAACGAAATCGCCGCGCGGTTGCGGGCCGACGGCGTGGAGGTCACAGCGGCGACTTCGCAGGAAGCGCGCGCGCGGCGCGTGGTCGAGTACCTGAAGCTCAAGGATCCGAGTGGCATCCCAACCGAGGTTTATTTCGGTCCGCTGATTACCTTCGAGCAGCCGTTCAAGTCGCCGCGGCCGCTTTCCGGCTTCGTCACCGGAGAGCTGGGGATGGGTCATATCGTGATTCGCGTGGACGACTCGGCGAAGAGCCTGCATTTTTATCGCGACCTGCTGGGGCTCAGGATCAGCGACTTCATCGACATGCGGTCGCGTCGCGGCGGCGCTCCGGTAAGCTTGACCTTCATGCACTGCAACCCGCGCCATCACTCGATCGCCTTTGGCGTCATCCCGGCGCCCAAACGCCTGATGCACTTCATGCTGCAGTGCCGTCACGTGGACGACGTGGGATCGACGTACTATTTGTGCCAGGACCAGGGCGTCGAAATTTCCGGAACGATCGGGCGCCATACCAACGATCACATGATGTCGTTCTACTTGCGCACGCCGTCGGGCTTCGAGGTCGAGTACGGATGGGGCGCACGGACCGTTGACGACGCGACCTGGCAGGTGCAGAAGCACGAGGCCCCGAGCATCTGGGGTCACCGCGGAAGCCTCGTGCCGGCGCCACGCAAGCCCGCACCGGTATAGTGCGGCGGCGCAAAGCGATGAACCCGCGGGCCCGAGCGTCGCGCGAATTCGCGCGGCACTCAGGCCTTCTGGTTGTAGAGGTTCATCGCGCGTTCCAGGCCGCCCGTAATCACCGCTTCGACGGCTTCTGCCGCACGCGCGATCGACGCCGTGAAGGCTTCGAGTTCCGTGCGGCCCATCTTGTGGAGCACGTGATCCTTGGCTTCCAGGCCGGGCGCGGGCCGTCCGATTCCCACCCGCACGCGCACGAACTCGGGCGTGCCGAGGACGGCAGCGATCGAGCGCACGCCGCGATTGCCGGCGTCACCGCCGCCGCGTTTGAGCCTGAGCTGGCGCGGCTCGAGATCGATTTCGTCATGCACTACGATCAGACGCTCGGCGGGAATTTTATAGTAGCCGAGGATCGCCGCGACACATTCGCCGCTCAAATTGTAGTAAGTCTGCGGCTTCACCAGGATCGCGGTCTCGGGACCTACTCTGGCCTCGCCGAAGATTCCTTTGAACTTGCGCCGGTCCAGCCGGGCGCCGCATTTTTCGGCCACGCGGTCGATGACCATGAAACCGATGTTGTGGCCCGAGCGATGATACTGATCGCCGGGATTGCCCAGACCCGCCACCACCCAGCGCATCTCACGCAACTCCTCCGGCTCCTCGGGCGGGCTCTCAGAGCCGGCGCGCGCCGAGCGGAATCTGGAGAACATCTGCCCCAGCCGGCCCATCGCATCCTTCGCGGTCTACGCGTTCCTTCTCATGCGCGCCGTGTCCGTTGGTATCTTACGGATGCATTGCAGGACGCGCACGCCGGATGACGCTCGGCCACAACGTGGCTAGCTCCGCACGCGTCCGTTGCGCCGCGACGCCATCAGATCGGCGGCCAGCGGCGCGAGCGCCTTGAACAGCGCGGCCATCTCGGCCGGCGTGCCGATCGAAATCCTGAGCGCGTCGGGTAACGCGCGAAAATAGCGCACCAGCACGCCGCGCTTGCGCAATCCAGCCGCCATCGGACCGAGGTCGCGGCCAGGCATCCGCGCCAGTACAAAATTGGCCGACGACGGCGGCACCGCGAAGCCCAGGTCGGCCAGCCGGCGCGTGGCCGCGGCGCGCGTGCGCTTGACGCGCTCGACATTGCGCCGCATCCAGGCATTGTCGTCCAGCGCGGCGGCGCCCGCGGCGATCGCCACGCGGCTCAGGTTGTAGGAATCCTTGACCTTGCCGAGTTGCGTGATGATTTCGGGATGCGCGAAGCATAGCCCCAGCCGCATTCCTGCCAGCGAGTACGACTTCGAGAGCGAGCGCAGCACCAGGACGTTGGGCATCCGCCGCACCAGGCCAAGCGCGTTTTCCTCGGCGAAGTCGACGTAGGCCTCATCGATCGCAAGCAGCCGGCCGTCGAGCATGCGGGCCAGGCGCGCGAGCGTGCGGCTCGGCGTGAGCGTGCCCGAGGGCGAATTGGGATTGCACACAATCGTCAAGCGGGCGCGCGCGCGTACCAGCGCTTCCAACCGCAGCTCGAAATTGGGGCCCCGCGGCGGGGCGACTACGCGCGCCTCCTGCACCGCGGCCAGCGTGTCGTAAAGCGAGTAGGTTGGAGTCGCCCACGCCACGCGATCGCCGGGGCCGAGCGTCGCCCGGAACAGCATCGCCAACAACTCGTCGGACCCGTTGCCGGCTACGATCATACGCTGCGCAAAGCCGTAGTGGCGCGCGGCGGCTGCGATGAAATCGTCGGCCTGCGGCGCTGGATAGCGCCGCAGCGCCTGGCCAAGCGCCGCGCTCATCACCGCCCGGCGTACCCGCGGCGAGGGCGGATACGGGTTCTCGTTGGTGTTGAGCTTGACGAGGCGCTGGCCCGGGAGCGGCTGCTCGCCCGGCACGTAGGGCGCCATCTTTTGGATTGCTTTGCGAAACATCGCGCGCGTGTCGCTATTTGAGCTTGCCGAGCTTGCCGCGCCTGGGTATCGCGCGAGCCTTGGCCCGCGCCGGGTACGCCGCAGTCGATTCAAGGAGCCATCCGAGGTAAGCCGCCGAACCGCCGCTGGGCGCAAGCGCCAGCACCTCTGGAACTTCGTAGCTATGCAGTTCGATCACGCGACGCTCCACACGCGCGAGCAGGCTTGCGCGCGTCTTTATCAGCAGGAGAAATTCAGCCTCGTCCTCGACCGCGTCGCGCCATCGATAGACCGAGCGTATTGGCCCCACGATATTGACGCACGCTGCCAGTCGTTGCTCGACAAGATGGCGCGCGATCGAATGCGCCTGTCGCTCAGCGCCGGCCGTGACCAGGACGAGTCTCGCCTCCGACAGAGGCATCAGGAACTCTCCTGCGCCGGTGCGGCGGGCGCGAACAATGTCTTACGGACGATGGCGCCGTAGCCGTTCATCGGTCGATTTCGCTCCAGCGCTGGTACTCTAGCGGCCCGCGCGCAACAGTCCAAGCCGCTGCAAAACTTTCGCGGTCGCGGGACACGGAAGCGAGGGCGCGTCGCGGCGCGGTCGCCCGCTTGCGGAGCCGTTCCGCGTCGTCGTCCGCGTGAAGTCCTTGGTGAAGTGTTTGCCGAGGTGCACGGCGAGCAGCGCGACGTCGCTAAAGCGATCGACGTCGTACCATTTTGGGCCGAGCGCGTACCGCATCCCGTCGCGGCGAAGCCGCGCGACGGTTTCGCTCAGCACAGTGGAGCGCCCCCAGGCGATCGCGCGAAAGATCTCCGGCATCGGGCCGCGCACGCCGACCAGGTAATATCCGCCGTCGAGGCTGGGCGCGATCACCACTGGGGCGCGCCGCAGCAGCGCAACGCTGCGGGCGAGCAGGTGCGGCGGTAGCGACGGCGTATCGGTGCCCAGAAGCATCGCGCCGCCGGCACGGTATGGCTCGAGCGAGCGCGCCATCCGCGCGCCGAGGCTTCCGGTGCCCTGGTCGATGAGTTCGGCGCCGAAGCGCCGCGCGACGCGGCGCAGGTAGCGGCTGTTTTGGGCGCCGTGCGGCGCGCTGCCCGCGATCACGATTTTTCCGGGAGCGAGCGCGCGGCATTTGGCCAGCGCGTCGAGGATGAAGGCGCCGGCCAGTTCCGCCGCATTGGCGGCGCCCAGGCGCGGGATGAGCCGGGTTTTGGTAAGGCCTGCGAGCGGCTCGCGGCAGAAGACTATCAGCGTAACATCACGGCTCGATCCGGCCACGGTTTGCGATCCTCGGGGTCATCGCAGAGTGGATTAAGGAATGTTGCGGCCGTTGGAGTCGACCTTTTCAGGGGTCCCTCCTATTCGCTTCCAATAGATCATGGTCCCGGTCAGCCCTCCGTGCGGCTTTAGCGCATAGTCCGGGATTGTTCCGGCCAGGACGAACCCCAGCTTCTCATACAGCCCCGACGCCCCGCCGTCGACCGCGGTGTCGAGCACCAACAGCGTGCGCGCCCGTTCCACGGCTCCGCTCTCGGCCGCCCGCATCAAGGCTGTCGCCACGCCTCGGCCCCGATGGCTCGGGCGGGTCATCAGCTTGGCAATTTCGGCCCGGTGCGGCTGATTGGGCGGACAGTCGAGCAACAGCGTTACTGTGCCGACCAGGACCTCGCCATCCCAGGCCCCCAGAACAATCCGTTCGTTCCGGGCTGCCCCCGCCAGCGCTTCATTCCAGAAAGCTTCTGCCACTTCCGGCTCCAGCGGATGCATGAAACTGACCGATCCACCGTTCGCAACCACTTCTATCAGGATCTCGCTCAGCATCGCGCAGATCTTCGGCGAGGCGCTCAAGGCTTTGATTTCGAACCCGGACATAGCGGCTAACCCCGGGCGGGAACGGCGAGATAGGTGATGTCTTGTATAGTGGATGAACTCCTCCCGTGCGAGGGTCGATCATGGACTATCGAAGACGCCGGCCGTTGACGATCAGTTCTTCACTCCCGCTGCTGCGATGTCGCGCGAGCGCATCGTGGCACTCAGTTTCCGCCCCCGCCACTGTGACCGAACCCTTTGATGATATTGAGCGGGAGTTTGAGAACGTTGGTCAGGAAATACGCCATCGAGGTTATCGGCTTGGGAACGACACGCGGATTGCTGAGCGGGCCGGTGACGTGGAAGTAGGCCGCGACAAAATGATCGGCGGACAGCCCCCCGCCAATCAGCGGCACTTTGGCCACCAGCCAGTTGACCGTTTTGAACGGTACCATCCCGACCAGCATGTCGACGTTGCCGTCGCCCAGGCGCATGTGCCCGAGCGCCGAGATGTTCATCACCGGGCCGCGCAGGAGCAGGTCGTCGCTATAGAAGTCGCCGTCGCGGCCTTTGAAGTCGGCCGTCAGCGTCTGAAACGGCACTCCGTTGACGCGCGGGTCGGGTACCTTGGCCGAAAGCCAGGTCTTGAGATCGACAAAACCCAGGATGCGTGAGAGCAGCGCGAACTTGTGCAGCACTCCGTCGCTCACCTCGATCGATATGGTGCCCGCCATCGTGTTGAAGAAGTCGGTGTTGGAGTTGGCCCACAGGTCGCCCTTGGCGTTGAGTCGGCCGCTGAGCGGAGGCGGCGCGGCCGGATCCGCAAGGCTGAAGAGCGGCCCGACCTGGGCTCCGCGGATGCGGCCTTTGACGTTAATCCAGTCGTCGCGACCCCGTCCGGAGAACTCCATCTCGGCGTGTCCGTCGAACAGGGTCGCGGTGAAATTGCGCACGCCCCAGTCGCCGCTGATGTCGCGATTGAAATCGCATTTCACGCTCGACATCGCCAGGCGCACGAGCGTCGCATGATTGGCTTCGATATGCCCGACCACTGGCACCGGAAAAAAATGCGCCGGAGGGCTGGGGGCCCACGGCAGGCGAATGAACTTCATCACTTCCAGGTCGAGCCGCCCGGCGTTCGCCACGATTTTGAGCACGGGCTTGTCCAAATCCGCGACTCCGAGCGAGAAGTCCAGTGGCGCGCCCTGAAGCTTCGCCCCGACGATCGCTAGCAACAGTCCGCGGCCGTCAAAGCTGAGCGTCGCCGACTCGGCCACGATCGGCGCGCGCAAAAAGCCCAGTTGAAGCTCGCCCGCGCCCATCGTCAGGCGGCCGTTGGCGCGGAGGCCCTGGCCGCGGCTGGGCTCACGCACGATCGTCAGCGTGCCGCCCAGTGGCCCGCGTGCGGCGATATCCTGCGGATCGACCAGCAGCGGCAGCCATTGCTGCACATCCACCTGATGCAGCTCGACGGCGATTCGGCGCAGATTGAGCCCTCCGGCGCCGAACGCGAGATTTCCGTTTACCGTCACGGCACCCGGCACGTTCGGCTTGTCGACCGCGGCCATCACGCGGCTCAGCTCGATATTGCCCGGGGTGAGCGTCACGCTGCCCCCGACTAGCGCAACCGGTTGCGGCAGGTCCTTGGCGGTCATGCGCAAACCGCTGGTGTCGATTTTCGCCAGGTACTTTGCGGGTGGCGCTGGCGCCTCGGTATCGAGCGAGCCCGACGCGGTGACCGTCACAGCCGCGCTGCCGGACAGCCGGTCGACATGCCCGGCGGTCCTGGCTGCGAGGGCCGGAAAAAGCTGCTTCGCGGCCGGGTAGAGTTCATCGATGTCGAGCGTCCCCGCCGTCTTGAGCTGGTAGCTCACGTGGCGATAGCCGGATCCGAAATCCGCGTTGCCGCTGAGCTCTTGGAACGATGAACGGCCCAACGCCGCCGATCCTTGCGCAAGGGTTACACGGCCCTTCGCATAGGATAGTTCCGCGTTAGCCTCCGACAACGCGGGCAGCGCCGCCGCGTTGGGCAGCTTGAGGCTCACCGCTTCGAGGCGAACCGATAACCGCAACGCGTTCGATATCGCCTCCGCATTCCATCCGAGCTTGTTCAACTCCCCTTGATAAGTCGCTCCTTCGACCGCTACCCGACCCGAGACCAGCGCCGCCGCGATCCATGCCAACGGCTCCGGCAGTGAGCGCGCCGCAGCGAGCTTGGCCTTGAGCGCGGCGAGGTCGATTTGGGCAGCGCTCAGATGCACGAGCAGCGCGGCATTCGCCTCGAGCGGATCGTTGAGCGTGAGATCTCCCGAAGCGACCGTCGCCGTTCCCACGCGCGCTTGTACGTCGGCCAGGGCTATCCGCCTGGTGGAAATCGTGTAGATCGTTTTGAGCGAGCAGTTGCCCAGGTCGATCGGTTTAGCCAGGCGCGCGCCGCCTGCCGCGAGTTGGTCGATCGCGAGGTCGCCGCGGCCTTCCATCTCGCCGTCGCCGTGCAACGCGAAAGTCGCCTCGCCGTGGGCGAGTCCGTTGACCGTCACGCCGGCGCCCGCTTCGCGGTCGAGCCGCCCGTTCCAGAACCACAGTTGTCCGTTGGAGATAATCTGGTCGCCGGCGCGCGGCGTGGTGTCGATACTCATCCGGCCGCTCAGCTGGAGCCCGCTCGGCGCCGCGTGAATGTGCGGCGCGATGAAGCCGACATTCCAGATCTTCGCGTGCCTGCGCTGCGGCGCCGCCGTCAGTGAGAACTCCTCCAGCAGCGGCTGACCGGTGGAGTCGGTGACCCGGGCATTGGCGATCGTGAGGCGCTCGACGAGGCCGGTGAAATCGCGAAACTCCTGCGCCACCGCCCGCACTGCCGCAGTGTCAGGCCGCGGCAGCATACTGGGGCCGAGCGCGCCAGCGGTGGTGGGGACGCGCAGTTCCGGACGCACGACTACCACCCCGCGCAAGGGAAGCCCGCCGCTCCAGATCAGCGCGTGGTAGCTCACCAAGACGCGAACGCTCTCGGAGTGTATCAGCTCGCTGCCGTGGTGTTGGATGCTCGGATGTTCGAGCACGACGTTGAGATGCGTGCCGAAGTGCAGCCGCGCGTCACTGGCGACAATCTGGTAACTGGTGCGTTCCTGGATGTGCTGGAGGACCAGGCTGATGAGATGGGCCTGGTTGTGCATCACGACCGCCACCGCCGCCGACAGCAACGCGACTAGAACGAGCAGGGCTATCGCGGCGGCGCGCAGGAGTCTCATCCGCAGATAGATCTAGAATTTAAGCGCCTCCGCGGCAAACCAAAGTCGCGCAGGCGCGCGCGAGACTCACTCGCTTTCGGCGGCCTCGGCCGCGCCGGCCCCGGCGGTCTCGAGCCAGCCCGCGCGATGCTTGCCGCGCAGTCCGGTCTTGAGCACCCGGTTGCGCAGCCGGACCGAGCTCGGCGTGAGCTCGACCAGTTCCTCTTCATCGATCCATTCGAGCGCCGTGTCGAGCGTCATCAGGCGGGGGGGGCTTAGCCGCACGGCCTCGTCATGCCCGGCGGCACGGATGTTGGTGAGCTTTTTTTCGCGGCACACATTGACCGGCAAATTGGTCTCGCGCGCGTACTCGCCGAGGATCATGCCCTCGTAGACCGGCGAGCCCGCCGGAATGAAAAAGATCCCGCGCTCCTGGAGATGGAAAATAGCGTAGGGCGTCGCGATCCCTTCGCGGTCGGAGATCATCGCGCCGTTCTGGCGCGAGCGAATCGCGCCGCACCATGGCGCATAGCCGTTGAATACCGAGTGCATCACTCCGGTCCCGCGCGTGTCGGCCAGGAAACGGCCGCGAAAGCCGATAAGCCCGCGCGCCGGTACGTCGTACTCCAGCCGCACCCGGCCGCTCTGATGCGTCGTCATGGTGCGCATCCGGCCCTTGCGCGCCGACAGGAGCTGAGTGATGAGCCCGATGTGTTCCTCGGGAATATCGATCACCAGGAATTCCATCGGCTCGAGCAGCTCGCCGCCCGAGCTGCGCGTCACAACGGTTGGTTTGGAGACCTGCAGCTCGTAGCCCTCGCGGCGCATCGTTTCGACGATCACCGCCAGCGCCAGCTCGCCGCGCCCCAGCACGCGCCAGGAATCGGCGCCGGATTGCTCGATGCGGACGCTGACATTGCGCCGCGATTCCAGCTCGATCCGCGCGCCCAGCTTGCGCGAAGTGACGAACTGCCCCTCGCGTCCCGCCCACGGCGCGTTGTTGACCGAAAATGTCATCGCCACGGTCGGCTCGTCGATTCTGATGCCGGGGAGCGGGCGTGGATTTTCCGGGTCGGTGATGGTCTCGCCGATCTCGATGTCTTCGAGCCCCGCCACCATCACGATGTCGCCCGCCTCGGCCGTCGACAGTTCGGCCCGCTTGAGCCCGCGCCATCCGTAGAGATGCGCCACCTTGCACGTCTCGCGCGATCCGTCGGCCCGGTACAGCGCGTACGTCCCGCCCGCGCTGATCGTCCCCGACACCACCCGTCCGATCGCCAGGCGTCCCACGTATTCGTCGTAGTCGATGTTGTTGGCCTGGAACTGCAGCGGCGCTTCGGGGTCGACCTCGGGCCCGGGCAGATGGCTGATGATCGCCTCGAACAGCGGCGCAAGGTCTTCGCCAGTGCCGTCGGCCCTGGTGAGCGCGATGCCCGCGCGAGCGTTGGTATAGAGAATCGGGAAATCGAGCTGGTCCTCGTTGGCGCCGAGGTCGATGAACAGGTCGTAAACCTCGTCGAGCACTTCGGCCGTTCGCGCGTCGGCGCGGTCGATCTTGTTGATGCAAAGCACTGTCGAAAGCCCGGCTTCGAGTGCCTTGCGCAGCACAAAGCGGGTTTGTGGCAGCGGCCCTTCGGATGCGTCGACCAGCAACAAAATGCCGTCGACCATCGCGAGCGTGCGTTCGACCTCGCCGCCGAAGTCGGAGTGGCCGGGAGTATCGACGATATTGATGCGCACCCCGCGCCAGACGATCGAGGTGTTCTTGGCCATGATCGTGATGCCGCGCTCGCGCTCGAGCGCGAACGAGTCCATCACGCGCTCGGCAACATGTTCGTTGGCACGGAAGACGCCGGACTGGCGCAGCAGCGCATCGACCAGGGTGGTTTTACCGTGGTCGACGTGGGCCACGATGGCGAGGTTGCGGATATCTTGTCGTCGCATTGGAGGGCTGATATTAAACGGCGCGGCCTGTGTGGCCGCGCCAGCCCTCATTGTATCTGCCGCCGCGCGCGCTGTAAACGCGCCCCCCGGCGCGATTGTTAACGCGTTATTATCGATTGCGCCCGCGCGCACTCCTGAATTTCCAAGGGACGCGCGCGGCGGGGCGCCGAGAACGCCGCGAAGCGGGAGTGCGCCGCGCCCGCAAACTTGTTACGGGCTCGCGGCGCATTCAGCGTTTGCGCTACGGAATTCCGCGGCCGGACAGCGTGACCTGCTGAGTCTCGGCGTCGGTGGTCACCATGAGGTGGCCTGGAACCGGGCCGGGCGTCCCCGTCGGATCGAAGCCGACGCTGACCGTGCAGCTTTGCTTCGCGCTGAGCGTGGTGCCCGTGCAAGGATCGTTGGTTATCACGAAGCCCGCGCTCGCGGCGATGCTCACTACCTTCGCCTGGGCATTGGTAGTGTTGGTCATTTTCAGCTTCTTTGCCGGACTCGTTGAGTTGATTTTGATTTTGCCGAAGCTGAGCGCCGGCGGCGTGAAGGTGAGCGCACCGAGAACCGCGATACCCTTGAGTGCGACGGTCTGCTGCGATTTCGCGGCGTTGTCGCTGATCGTGACTTGCCCGGCCGTCGTTCCGAGGTCGGTCGGCCGGAAGCGGATGGTAAACGCGCAGCTCTGTCCCGGCGCCAGCACTAGCTGACAGCGCTTGATTGCGCCGGGCAAAAAGTCGGAACTCGCGTTGATATTGGCGACTACCATGGGCTGCGGCCCCGGATTGGTGAGCGTTACCGTTTGCGTTGGGCTCGTGCCGTCGGAGAGGCCGAAGATCGGCACGTGACGGAAGGTGAGCGACGCTGGCGTGATCGAAAGGCGTTGCGGCACCGGCCCCGCGATATGATTGGTCCAGGTCGGCGTCTTGATCGCCGCGTTGGTGTCGAAGACCACTGAGGCCTGGTTCGCCACCTTGGCACCGGTCGCCAACTTCTTCTTCGGCATCACCGAGAACACAACTGCGCCGTCGCCTGCGGGCGGCGCCGTGTCGGGCGGCAGAAAGCCAAGCTCCGGATCGGCAGGCGGCAGATTGGTGGTGGGATCCAGTGAACGGAAGGTCCACTTCACCACCCCGGTCGTTGGGTTGAGACTGCCCTGGACCTGAACGTAGAGGTCGCTGGTGAGGCTTACCGCCGTGCTGTACGTGTTTACGTTCGCCGGCGGCGTGATCACGGTCTTGTTGAAGCTTATCGGCCCCAGGCTCAGCGTGCTCAGGTCAACCTTGGTTGGATCGAGCTTGTCGGTAACCACAACCTGCTGCGCGGGCAGCGTCGCGGTGGGCTCATTCTCGAACGATACGGTGTAGGTCAGCGGCTGGCTGCTCAGCACCCAGCGCGCGGCGGTGACGCCCGTCGGGCCGGCTTTGTCATTCGGATCGACCGAGCCGCCGCCATCCGTGCTGCTATCGCCGCCATCGTCGTCGTCGCTATCGTCCGCGTCCTCGTCAATTTCCACCGCGACCTTGCAATCCTGCTTGGTGATGGTGTTTTCGACCAGTTGCACGATGCTTTGGACGGTCGAATCGAGCACGCCGCTCCAGTCGGACAATCCGACGCCATGACTCTCCAGGCATTGATCGACGGCGAGGTCTTGCTGGTCGAGAAACTGGGTGAGCGACATCAGGAAGGTGTTCAGCGAAGGGTCGCCATTCATGTATTGCGCGACCGCGTTGGCCGCTGCGTTTTGTGAATTCGGCGGAAACACATTCCAGCACGCCTGCGGCGATGAGAACGCGAAGGCCTCGTAGGCGTACTGGGCCATGTCGGCGTAACACTGCGGCATCGAGTACGAGCCAATCTTGCCTTCAGCCGAGTTTGGCGGCTGTGGCGTCGGGTTCAGCACCGGCGCGATCGAGGCCGAGCCGGCGGGATTTACCCAGGTCTTGAGCGTGATGCCGCTTTGGACGGCGGGTGCGGTAAAGCTTACCGGTATCGAGCCGGCGCCACCGGCCGGCACCACTGGAAGGACTAGCGGGAGGACGGTCTGGTCTCCCACCTTGACGTCGAGTGGTACGCCCGAGACATCAATCGGGTTGCCGGTGATCTGCGGTTGCATCAAGGTCTCGCCGAGTTGGTAGTTGAGGCTGGCGGTAGGAAATTGCACCCAGACACGCGCGAAATAGGCGTCGTTGAGACCGGTGTTTCCGTAGGTCACGTTGAAGGTCGAGGGTGAGCCGACGCGAATCTTGGAACGCCCGACCAGGGTCACCCATAGCTTGGCCCCGCCGCCCGCCTGCACCGTGAACGCATTCGGCGCAAGGAACGAGGTAGCGTCCGGGTTGACGACTTCGACGTCGTACGTGCCGGGCGTGACCGCCGTCAGATCGAAGGTCGTCCGCAGCGTCGCGCCGTGGGTCGAGACCTTGACGAATTGGCCGCTGGCGACCGGGCCGCCGCCGCCGGAGTTGAGGGTTGCCGTGGCGCCGGACTCGAAGCCCGCGCCGGTGAGCGTGACCGTCGTCGAGCCGAAGGTGCCGCCCAGCGCCGGGGTGACCTTGCCGATGAGGCCTGAGCCGTACTCCGCCACGAACGCATCGTTGCGGTCGGGAGGGAAGGGATTGGGCGGACTTGTGTCGCCGTTGGCGTATTTGGTCTGAGTAGCGTTGACTACCGGGAAGTCGGTCGTCGAGTCGGTCGCGCCGCTCACATGGATGTTGCCCTGGCTATCGAGCGCCAACCCGAGGCCGAGGTCGTCGGCGCCGCCGCCGAGAAAGGTCGAAAACACCAGCGCCGTGCTGTTTGCGCCGGGAAAAATTTCGCTTATGACCGCATCATTGCCGCCACCGAAGGCTTGGATGGTGTCCTTTAGCGGGTAGTTTGCGCCCGAAGTGCTGACGCCGCCGAAGTAAACGTCACCCTGGGAATCCAGCCCTATTCCGAAGGTCGGATAGTCGTTGCCACTGCCCCCGAAGTAGGTGCCGTAGAGGGTTTGGCTGCCGTCGGCGCTGATCTCGTGGATGTAGATGTCGCTGAGGCCGCCGAAGTACGACTGGCTATACGCATTCACGGTCACGGGAAAAGAGGCGGAGGCCGTCGAGCCGATCGTCCAGATGTTGCCCTCGTTGTCGAGCTCTATAGAGGTGCCGTACTGGTCGCAAACGTTCCCGGCGACCGTGGTGCCGCCCACGAAGGTCGAATACAAAAGGTTCGAACCGTTGGGACTGAGCTTGCTGACGAAGGCCGCGGAAAATGGAGGGCTGCCATTACCCAGGCAGCCTCCCGAGAAACTGAAGGTCCGTTGCCGAGCCATTGCAGTGGTCGGATAGTCGGCCGAGTGAGTCTGCCCGGTGACGAACACGTCACCTGTCGTATCGACTGTCAACCCCAGCACGCCTCCGTAATTCGCAAAGCTCGTACCTCCGAGCAGCGTCGACCACACCAGCGACGACGCTCCCGCCTTGGTGAGATCGAACTTCGCGACAAAGCCGTTGTCCGCTCCCTTGATTTTTGTTTGAAACGCCCCGCGGGTGCTCGGGAACGTGCCGATCGCGCGCACCTCACCGCCGATCCATACCTGCCCGGCGCCGTTGGTCGCGATACCCGCGCCACCCTCGGCGGCACTACCGCCGAGAAAGGTCGAATATACGAGATGGGAACCATCGGGGCTGAGCTCGAACAGAAAAGCGTCAGAAGTACCGCCGCCAAATGACGGCTGATAAGCGGCAGCGGTGATCGGAAAATTGCTGGAAGTAGTGACTCCCGTGACGTATGCGTTGCCGGCGGAATCGACGACGATCCGCGCGGCGCAGTCGCCTGGGAATCCCGCTCCGCAGGTTCCGCCGGCGTCACCCTTGCCCCCAACAAAAGTCGAATACAGGATCACTCCGGAAGCGCTGAGCTTGGTCACGAAGACGTTGTAAACGTAGCTGCCGACGGCGGCGCGTTTGGTCTGGAAAGCGGTCGCGCTCACCGGAAAATCCTCGGAGGCGCTGAAGCCGGCCACGTAAGAATTGCCCGCCGCGTCAACCGCGATCGAGGTGCCCTGGTCGTCGTGGATGCCGCCCAGGTAAGTCGCGTAGAGCACAGGAGGATCGATAACCAGTGGACGTCCGCGTTGGTACGATGCGACCGCGAAGCCGACGCGATTTTCGCCCTCAAGCTTGAAGTGTGCGGCGACCGCGATCCGTTTGCCGTCGACGTGCTGATACGCAAACGGCGGCAACTCGCGCATCGGGCCCACCGCGGTCTCGATCACGAGCGAACCGTCGCGCGCGATTCGCAGCCCTCGCGCGCCGCTGAAGCCCATCTGGATCGCGTCGGGACTCGCGCCCGGAGCGACCACGAATTCCTGTTCGAGGTTGCGACCCAGCCCGTAGACCCTCAGATCGACTCCGTTCCATACGCCGCGATAGGCGATCAGGGCATAGCTCTTAAGGCCGGTCAACCATTTCGAAGCATCCGAACCGTGGATATAGCCGTAGCTGGTTGGCAGCTCCATCTGCGGGTCGAGCTTCGCTGCAGGATTCGCGTCGAGGAAGCTTTCGCTTACGACCGCTCGCTCCAGCGGGCCGCGCGCCGCCTGGGCGAGGTTGCCGTCCGAGGTCGAAACCTTGCGTACGCCCGCCGCGGCGGGACGCGCCTGGCGCAAAAGATCGAACACCACGCCGTCGCGCGCGAGCCAGAATGTCGCGCCGTCGCGGCGCGCATAGAAGGCGGCTCGCGCGTCGGCCTGGCCGCGATTATCGATGAAGCTCAGCGGCGCATTCTCCATCGCGCGGATCGCGTGCTGGCGCGCCGCCGCATGCGGATCCGCTACCGCGGCAGAAGATGTCGCGGGCTGCGGCGCACTGCCGATGCCAACAACCTGCGAAGATTGGGCTGGCTGTGCGGGATCGGCGGCAATGGCGCTGATTCGTTTTTGGGCGGATGCGGCCTGGTTGGCCGCGGATGCCGGGGCACAAACAAAAGCCATCCCTGCGACGACCAGAACCGCGATACAGGCGAGATGTTTCCTGACGCGCGACTGACGATCCCAAGGCATGATTCCTTTCATCTGCGATACCCGTGGAGTGTGTTGGATAAGTTGTGACGAGGATTAGACGTACAAAAGAGGAAATATAATCAAAGAATGACTCGTAACGGCTAAATTAATTTAGAATTTAGCCCAAAGCGGGTCAATTGGTACTTATGTTACGGTAAGTCGGTTAAGGCGTCGACGTATTGCCAACCGGGGGCACAGCTTCTGGTGCAGCATCAGGAGGAGGCGCGGCATTCGGAGTGCCCGTCTCGGGCGGCGTTGCCGGCGGGCCCCCGATACCTTTTTCCTGCTCGAAACGTTGCAGGAATTGCTGGACGTTTTTGACCTCGGTGATTCGCCAATGGCCGTTCTCGCGGGCCATGCGGATGTCCCATTGCACGCCCTTGTCGTCGCGGAAGTTGGTCCACGCGGTATCGCCCGAGCGATGGAGCAGGACGATCGCGCCTGCCACAGCCGCGGCCGGCATCTGAACCTGCCGCGCTCCGCTGTTCACCTGCTGCGTGGCCCATTGCTGGACCCCTGCGGCCACGGGCCCGCTGAGCAAGTCGACCGCGCCCTTGCCGACCAGCGCGGTTATGGCGTCGTTGGCATTCGCGTTCCGCTGCAGCATCTCGTAGCCGGCGTTTTTGACCACGCTGGGAAAATCGACGAAGGTTGCGGCGGTCGCGCCGTCGCGCGCATCGATCGCCTGCTTGAGCTGGTAGATGGCGTAGGACGGCGTGTTTGGAACGTAGAAGAGCGCCCAGCCGGCGACGACCAGGACCACCAGGACTCCGATAGCGTGGCGCGAGAGAAATCCCATGGCCGTCATTGTGCGTTAGCCGCACACGACTGTCGAGACAACCTTCCGCGCGGTCTCGCCGCGCCGTCTCGCCTCGCCGCGTCGTCCCGGGCGGCGGCGTGCCGGTCCGCCGGCCTTGGTGGCGTCAGGTATGCGAGAGCAGTGAGGCGGCCGCTCGGTCGAGCAGCCAGACGACCTCGCCGTTGGGCGGGTCGATGATCTGCGCGGGAAACCGGTCGGGGTCGCGCGGCCCTTCGAGCGCGCTCTTGACCGCGGCCGCCTTGTGCTCGCCCTCGACCAGGAACATCACGCGGGCCGAGTTGTTGAGCACGGGCGGCGTGAGGGTCACGCGATGGCGCTGCGGGGCGTCGACCTCGACCGCGACCGCGATACGCTCGCGCTCATGAATCGCGGGATGCCCGGGAAACAGCGACGCGACGTGTACGTTATCGCCCAGACCGAGCAGGGTCAGGTTGAAGCGCGGAAATTCGCCCTCGCCGATTCCGAAGCACTCCCGCAACTCTTCCTCATAGCCGAGTGCGGCCTCGGCGGGCGGATCTTCGCCGCGCATCCGATGGATCTGTTGGGGCCGCAAATCGAGCCGGCTCAGCATCGTGCGGTTCGCCATCGCGAAATTGCTCGCCGGATCGTCCGGCGGCACGCAGCGCTCGTCGCCCCAGAAGAATTGCACCTCTTTCCAATCGACGCTCAGGCGAAAGCGCTCGGCCAGCAATTCGTAAGTCCGCGCTGGAGTCGATCCGCCTGTGAGACAGAGCATGAATTCGGCGTGCAAGCAGATCGCCTCGCCGGCGAAGTGCGCGATCTCTTCGGCCGCATGCACATACAGCGATTCGGCGTCGTCGAGGATGATGAGCTTCGGTTCAGCCATGGCAATCCGATGAAGTGTCGTTGTGAGCAAATTAGCCGAAAGCACGCGGCCCGCGCCAGCGCGTCGAACAACCGATGGATCGTTCGACAAACTGCGTGCCGGTCATGCCGCTCCGGCGCGATGACTCAGTGCGCGAGCAGCTTGAGCGCGCGCGCCACCGTGTTCTCTACGGTAAAGCCGAAGTGCTTGAGCACGTCCGCGGACGGACCCGAGGCGCCGAAGGTCGTCATCCCCAGCACGTCGCCCTCAAGGCCGACCCATCGATACCACGACATCGGCGCTCCCGCTTCGATCGCGAGCCGCCTGCGCAGCGTCGGCGGCAGAACTGAGTCGCGATACGCCGCGTCCTGCTTTTCGAACAGCTCCATGCTCGGCATGCTGACCACGCGCACCGCGCGGCCGCGCTTTTCGAGCTCCGCCTTGGCCCCGACCGCGAGCTGCAGTTCGGAGCCGCTCGCCAGCAGAATTATCTCGGCGTCGCGCCCCTTGGTCTCGCTGAGCACGTAGGCGCCGCGCGCGAGTTCGCGCGCCGGCGCCATCGCGGCGCGGTCCAGGGTCGGGAGCTTCTGCCGGCACAATGCCAGCAGCACCGGGCCGCCCCGATGCGTCATCGCGGCGCGCCACGCTTCGGCGGCCTCATTGGCGTCGCCCGGCCGAATCACGGTGAAATTCGGAATCGCGCGCAGGCCCGAGAGCTGCTCGATCGACTGATGCGTCGGACCGTCTTCGCCCAGTCCGATCGAATCGTGGGTGAAGACGTAAATCACGTGGATACCCATCAGCGCCGCCAGCCTGAGCGAAGGCCGGCAATAGTCGGTGAAGATGAGAAAGCTCGAACCGTAGGGGATGAAGCCGCCATGCAGCGCGACACCGTTTAAGATCGCGCACATCCCGTGCTCGCGGATGCCGAAGTGCAGGTTGCGTCCCGCGTAGTCGTGGCGCTCGAAATCGCCGCCGTCGATCACGTCGACGAAGGTCGACTCGTTAAGGTCGGCCGCGCCGCCGAACAGGTTCCAGACCTTCTTCGCGATCGTCTGCTCGGCGCGCGAGGCCGACTCGCGCGTGGCCAGCGTGTCCTTGGGCGTGAACTGCGGCAGAGCCGCGTCCCATCCCGCCGGCAGTTCGCCCGCCAGCATCGATTTGAACTCCGCAGCCTCGGCCGGATGGGCCTTGGCGTAGCGCTCGAAGCGGCCGTTCCAGTCGGATTCATGCTCGCGACCGCGCGCGCCGCAACCGCGGAAATGCTTGAGCGCTTCGTCGGGGACGTAAAAAGCCGGCTCCTCGGGCCATCCGTAGAAACGCTTGGTCAGTTTGACCTCTTCGACGCCGAGCGCCTGGCCGTGTGCCTTCGAGGTGTCCTGCCGGTTTGGACTGCCATAGCCGATATGCGATCGCACGCGGATGAGCGAGGGGCGATTCTCTTCCTTGATCGCGTTTTCGATCGCGCGCGAGACCGCGTCGAGATCGTTGGCGTCGTCGACGCCTTGAGTATGCCAGCCGTAGGCGTTGAATCGCTCGCACACGTTCTCGTCGAACGAGAGATCGGTGCCGCCGTCGATAGTGATGTGGTTGTCGTCGTAAATGAAGATGACGTTACCGAGGCCGAGATGCCCCGCAATCGAGGCCGCCTCGCTCGACACGCCCTCCATCAGGTCGCCGTCGCCGCAGATACCGAAGACGCGATGATCGAACAGCCCCGAGTCGTCTCGCTCGAAGCGGGCGCGCAGATGCTTCGCTGCGAGCGCCATCCCGATGCCGTTGCCGACGCCCTGGCCGAGCGGCCCGGTGGTAGTCTCGACCCCAGGCGTCACGCCGTACTCGGGATGGCCGGGGGTGATGCTGTCGAGCTGGCGGAACTGTTTGATCTGGTCGAGCGGCAGGTCATAGCCGCTCAGATAGAGCATCGCATACAGCAGCATCGAGCCGTGTCCGGCCGAAAGCACGAAACGGTCGCGCCCGAACCAGTGCGGGTTGGCCGGGTTGTAGCGCATGAAGCGGGTCCACAGGAGGTAAGCAATGGGCGCCATCCCCATCGGCATCCCGGGATGGCCCGAGTTGGCCTTCTGTACGGCATCGATCGCCAGCACCCGGATCGAGTTGATGCAAAGTTGATCGAGATTCGATTCTAAGGGCTTGATTTGAGTTGCGGACGCCACGTTTACTCCGATTGTCGTCGAGGACGGCCGTCGGCGACCGTCGGTTTTTTTGGTTACTTATGCGAGGGAAGGGATGCGTCGTCGTTTGGACGAATCACGATCTGGACGAATCACCATTTTGAGTTGTCCTCGTCCTTGGCGTCGCCCGACCGATGGCGCATCACGTTGACAGCTTCCTTGGCAGTGCCTTTGTCGCCCAGCTTGAGCGCCTCGGTGAACCGCTGCGCCACCATCCGCATCAACGCGCCCTCTTCAGGATCGAGTTCGCTCGCGATCGCGGCCAGACGCTCCATTGCGCCCCTGAGCTGCTCCAGCGAGCCCGGCAGGTCGCCGCGCTCGCGGCTTGCGACCGCGGCGCGCAACCGCTGGCGGAGTTCGGCGACGGTCGGCCGCGCGCGCTCTCCGATGGTGATCTCGAGTTCGCCCAGGTTGTCCGCGAGTTTGAGGAACGGGTCGAGCGATAGGTCATCGGAAGGCACCACTTGATTTTTTACCTCATTGCGGTTGCGTTGCAAGGACGAGAGCTCGAGGTGGCGCCGCGGTCCGTTGCGAAGTCGGCCCCTGCCAAAGCTGCTGCGGACGCGCGCGGGACCTGTCTATGTGGGATCGGGGCGGGATCTGGCGGGGCCTGTCTATGAATGATCCGGTACAATGATGTAGAAGTGACCCGCCTTTTGGTACAAGATTGAAGGTTGCAACGACGAAACGTAGGAGCATCGGGGCTTAAATGAGACGCATCGGTGATCGCCGTGTGGTGGTAACCGGCTTGGGCCTGGTCACGCCGCTAGGCACGGGAATCGAGAAGAACTGGGAAGCCCTGATGGCCGGGCGCTCGGGCATCGGTCCGATAACCCGCTTCGACGTTTCCGACTTCGCCGCCCGTATCGCGGGCGAAGTGCGCGACTTCGATCCCTATGACTGGATCGAGAAGAAGGACGTCAAAAAGATGGACCTCTTCATCCAGTACGCGGTGGGCGCGGCCGAGCAGGCGATGCGCCAGTCGGCGCTCAAGATCGACGATAGCAACGCCGAGCGCGTGGGCGTGCTGGTCGGAGTCGGCATCGGCGGCCTGCTCACGATCGAGGAAAACCATCTGTTGTTTCTCGACACCCGCCTTAAACGGATCACCCCGTTTTTCATCCCCAAACTGATCAGCAACCTGGCGCCCGGGCAGATCGCGATCCGCTATGGTGCGCGCGGCATTAACCTCGCCACCACCAGCGCCTGCGCCTCGGGCAGCCACGCGGTCGGTGAGGCCTACCGGATGATCCGCGACGGCTATCTCGACGCGGCGATCACCGGAGGGGCGGAAGCGGCGCTGACCTCGCTCGGCATCGGCGGGTTCATCGCGATGCGGGCGCTGTCGACGCGCAACGACGCGCCCGAGGCTGCCAGCCGGCCTTTCGACGCCGAGCGCGACGGTTTCGTGATGTCCGAGGGCGCCGCGTCGCTCATCCTCGAGGAGCGCGAGGGTGCGCTCAAGCGTGGCGCCAACATCGTGGGTGAAATCGCCGGCTACGCCGCCAATGGCGACGCCTATCACATGACTTCTCCGTCGCCGGAGGGGCAGGGCGCCGGGCGCTGCATGATGCTGTGCCTTCAGGACGGCGAACTCGATCTCAACCAGGTCGACTACATCAATGCGCACGGAACCTCGACGCCGCAGGGCGATGTCGCCGAGACTCAGGCGATCAAGCACGTCTTCGGCGAACGCGCGGCCAAAATAGCCGTGAGTTCGACCAAGTCGATGACCGGGCATACGTTGGGCGCGGCCGGCGCTATCGAGTCGGTCTATACGGTGTTGGCGATCCAACGCGGGATGGTTCCGCCGACGATTAACTATGAGCATCCCGATCCGGCCTGCGACCTCGACTACGTGCCGAACCGGCCGCGGCCCGCGAAGATTCGTCTCGCGCTGAACAATTCGTTCGGGTTCGGCGGCACCAACACCACGCTGGCCTTCAGGCCCGCGGTGGAGCTTAGCGGGAAGTAACAAGATGGGATCGCGAATCGTCGCGACCGGGCGCGCGCTGCCGCGCACCGCGGTTACCAATCATGAACTCGCGCGACGCGTGGACACTTCCGATGAGTGGGTACGCACGCGCACCGGAATCGGAACTCGCTACGTGATGTCCAGCGGCGAATCGCTGGTCGATATCGCCGCCGCCGCGAGCACCATCGCGCTCGAGCGCGCCGGGATAAGGCCTGCGGAGCTCGACGCGATCATCGTCGGCACGGTCTCCTCCGAGTACGGGTTTCCGTCGTTCGCCTGCCAGCTTCAACATCGCTTGGGTCTCGATTCGATCCCGGCCTACGACGTTGCCGCAGCCTGTTCGGGCTTCGTTTACGCGCTCAGCGTGGCCGACAACGCGATGCGTGCCGGCGATTACTCGCGCGTGCTGCTGGTCGGCACCGACGCGCTTTCGACCATGGTGGACTGGAACGATCGAGCCGTCTCGGTGCTATTCGGCGATGGAGCCGGGGCGGCAGTGATGGTTTCCGAGCCGGGGCCGCGCGGTGTGCTCGCCAGCCTGCTGCGCGCCTCGGGCGAGTACTGGCATCTGCTCTCGGTACGATCGACGGGCGTGCGCGCCACGCTGGATTCTGAGGTGCGGCGCTCGCCCGACGACGCGATCAAGATGAAAGGGCCGGAGTTGTTCAAGCTGGCGGTGCGCTCGATGGCCGATGTCACGCTCAAGGTGGCTGAGCGCGCCGGCGTATGCATGGACGACATCGCGCTCATCGTTCCGCACCAGGCCAACATCCGCATCCTAAACGCGGTCGCCGATCGCCTGGGCGTCTCCCAGGACAAGGTTTTCACCAACATCGATCGCTACGGCAACACCTCGGCCGCCTCGGTGCCGATCGCATTGGACGAGGCGGTCGAAGCCAACCGCATCCATGACAACGACCTGGTGATGCTCAACGCTTGCGGCGGCGGCCTGACCTGGGGCGCCAACCTGCTGCGCTGGTAGACGCGCGCCTCGCGGCGCGGACGGCCGCTATTTCGCGGACGGGTTCGCCACAGGAAAATTCACCAGTTCGTCTTCCATCGGCTCTTCGCCGGATACTTCATGCGCGCCCTCGACGGTTAGCTTTATCGGCGTCTCGCCGCGCTTCTGAATCTGGTACTTGGTGAGGCTCATCCGCTTGAACTCCATCGGGAGGCCCTCGCAGATCAGAAACGACGGCCCATTGCAGACCTGAATATGCAGATGCGGCTCGGTCGAGTTGCCGGAGTTGCCGAGACGTCCGAGGACTTGTCCGCGATGAACCTGCTCGCCGAGTTTCACGGTAATGCTGCCGGGAATCAGATGCGCATAGCCGACGTATTGGCCGCCGCCGATGGCCTCGACCAGATGATTGCCCGCTATGTTGACGAGGTTCATGGTTACCGCCATTTGCTTGGCTTGAGGAACATTTTCGGGGAGCCCGTCTTTGAGGCTGACGATTTTCCCGTCGGCGACCGCGAGGATCGGAACGCCATAGGCGTGATAGCTCGAATTCTTGGACTCGTCGCCCGAGTAGCTCTTGCCGTCATCGCCCAGCTTTATGAAATCGATCGCGTAGCGCTCCGGTACCCGCGGCTTGCCGTTGAGCACGATAACCGCGCGCCGATGGTTTGAAGTATTGGAAGGCCCGTTCGCCGCGAGCCAGCGATCGCCCGTCAACGGCTCATCAATAAGGGCGGCGCCCGTCTTTCTGATCGTGAGTTTGTCGAGCGGAATTCGCTGCGCATTCTTGGGCTCGCCGTCGGCTTCGACCACCAGCGAGTTCTCGAGCTGCCGCGGGGTTTCGCGCCCGGCAAAGTTGAGGAACACGAAGAGCACTCCGCTCGCGCCCGGCGGCAGGACCGGATCGTAAGCAGGCAGATGGCTTTGCGGCGCCGCCGGCCTGAACGAGGACTTGAGCGCATCGCCCTCGACGGTGGTCGCGAACTTGGCGCCGCCGATGCCGCGCACGAAAAGCGACACTAGGCGCGTCGGCTTTTTGCCGAAGTTGGTCAGGTAATATTCGTACGCGAGATGCGCCTTGCCATCGCCGATCACGGGGATGAGCGGTCCTGTCGACGGCCATCCGGCGACCAGCATCACGCTTTCAAGTTGTAGCGAGCTGGCCAGCGGCACTTCTTCAGCTTGAGCCGTCGCCTGGCCGGCCGCGCACAACATTGCGGCGAACAAAATCCCAACCGTTGCAGTCATCCGGTATCGCATGCGCGGGAGGCTCCCTTTCCCCGCAGCGATTATCAGGGCAAATCATCGTGCGTTCAATCGCGCTCTCGCGGGCTTTCACGCGGATGCGGCGGCGCGCTAGAAGTGGACGCGGGGGATCGCGATGGCGTCGCTTGGGATCGTCGACGGAAAAATCACGGTTCGCGGCCTGGAGCTGGAGGTCGCGCATCGCGGGGCCGGGCCGCTGCTCCTGCTGCTGCACGGAGCCGGCGGGATCGATCCGCGCGCCGAGTTTCTCGATCTTTTCGCGCGCCAGTTCGAGGTCGTGGCCCCCTCGCATCCCGGCTTCGGCAACTCGCCGCTGCCCGATCTGTTCGACAGCGTCGGCGATCTTGCCTACGTCTATCTCGATCTGCTCGAGCAGTTCGACCTGCGCGACGTCACGCTGGTGGGCTTTTCATTGGGCGGATGGATTGCGGCCGAGGTCGCGGTGCGCTGCGCCCATCGCCTCTCTCGGCTCATCCTGGTCGGCCCGGTCGGAATCAAGGCCGGCGATCGCGAGACGCGCGACATCCCGGACATCTTCGCGCTGCCGCCTGACGAGGTGACGCGGCTGGTTTATCACGATCCACGAAAAGCCGCGGTCGACTATGCCGCGATGTCCGACGAACAGCTCCGGATAATTGCGCGCAACCGCCAATCGCTCGCGCTTTACACCTGGGAGCCGTACATGCACAACCCCAAGCTGCGCTACCGGCTCGGCAGACTCAAATTGCCGGCCCTGCTGATCCGCGGCGCGAGCGACGGGCTGGTGAGCCAGCAATACATCGAGTCGTACGGTGCGGCGATCCCCGGCGCGCGTATCGAAGTGATCGCCGAAGCGGGGCATGCACCGCAAATCGAGCAGCCGCGCGCGCTGGTGGAGCGGATGATCGCGTTTATGCACCCTCAGAGCGCCCGGCACAGTTGACGATGAGAACCTGGTTCTTCACCGAGACAGCATGGCCATATCTGCCCGATGAGTACGACTCGATCCGCGTGACGCTGCCCAATCGTCACTACGATCCGCACATCGGGGCCGAACTGTACCATCGCTATCTCGACGAATGGCTGCACGCCGAGGACATGGGGCTGGACCTCATGCTCAACGAGCATCATCAGACCGCAACCTGCCTCGACCCCGCCGCGCCGATCATGCTCGGCGTGCTGGCGCGCCAGACCAGCCGCGCGCGATTGCTGCTGCTCGGCAATCCGATCGCCAACCGCCGCCAGCCCGTGCGCGTGGCCGAGGAGATGGCGATGGTCGATAACCTGGCGCGCGGACGAATCGAGGTCGGCTTCGTGCGCGGCGTGCCCTACGAGATTTCCGCGGCCAACGCGAGCCCGCTGCGGATGAGCGAGCGCTTCTGGGAGGCGCACGATCTGATCCTGAAAGCCTGGACCACGCACGACGGGCCGTTTAGCTGGGAAGGCCGCTTCTTTCATCATCGGCAGGTCAACATCTGGCCGCGCCCCTATCAGCAGCCGCATCCTCCCGTATGGATCACCGCGCTCAGCACGAGCAGCGTGCCGGCGGTGGCCGAAAAGGGCTACGTGGTTGCGACCTTTCTCACCGGGTTCGAGATCGCGAAAAGAATTTTCGACGCCTACCGCGCGGCTGCGACGCGCCTGGGCCGCGAGACGCCGTCGGACCGCCTCGCCTACGCGGCACTCGTCTACACCGGCGACACCGACGAAGAAGGTCGGGCGGGCGCGCGCAAACTGATGTGGTACATGCACGCCAACAAGGTGCCACCGCAGTTCGTGATGCCGCCCGGATACGTGCCGGTCGAGGCCGAGGCGCAGGCGATGCGCAAGGGCTCGCTCTACGACTTCAGCCGCCTCACGCTCGAGCAGGCGATGGCGCAGGGAATCGTATTCGCCGGCAATCCGGATTCCGTTTTCAAACAGATCAAGGCGCATTACGGGCACGTCGGCGGCTACGGCCATCTGTTGCTGATGGGGCAGGCGGGATTTCTCGACCATCGCGAGACGGTCATCGGGATCGATCGCTTCGCGCGCGACGTATATCCGCGCATCAATGAACTCGAAAAAGGGCTCGATTATCACTGTGAAGTGATACTTTAAGTTTATGACTCTCGAACGATAATGATGGGGATACATCATTTGGAAAGGCGGCGAGGCTCTTGATGCTCGAAGGTGTGGTGCCGTGGCCGGAACCGGCCGCGGAGCTTTACAGAAAGCTGGGCTATTGGAGCGGCGAGCCGATCGGCGAGCGCTTCGACCGCTCGATCGTGGACAACGCGGCGCGCGTGGCCGTAGTGGATGGCGAGCGGCGAGTCACCTATCGTGAGTTAGGCGCGATGGTCGAGCGTCTTGCGCTACATTTCGCGGAGCGCGGCGTCGCGTCGGGCCGGCGCGTTATCTTTCAGTTACCCAACGGCCTGGAATGCGTCGCCGCCTATTTCGCCTGTCTCAAGACCGGCGCGATTCCGGTGGCGACCCTGCCGGCGCATCGCCATACCGAGATAACCCATCTCGGGCGCTTCACCGACGCCTACGCCTGGCTCATTCCGGCCGAGCATCGGCGCTTCGATTACGTTGCGATGGCGACCGAGTTGCGCGACGCGCTGCCGTCGATGCGTGAGGTGTTCGTGATGGGCGCGCGCGCCGGTGCCGGGATGACGCTGCTCGCGGATCTTCTCGACGATCCGATCGAGGACCGGATTGCGCCGTCCACCCTGGCGCGGCTTTGCCCGCGGGCCGACGAAATAGCGGTCTTCCAGCTCTCGGGCGGCAGCACCGGACTGCCGAAAGTGATCCCGCGCACGCACGACGACTATCTCTACAATTCTTTGCGCCTGGCGGAATGCTCGGGCTTCGATCGCGACGGCGTCGCGCTGGTCGCAATTCCGATGATGCACAACTTCCCGTTGCTGGGCGCGGTGCAATCGGGGCTTCTGCTCGGCGCGCGAATCGTGCTGGCGCCGTCGCCCGAGGCCGAAACGGTCTTCCCGCTGATCGAGCGCGAGCGCGTGACCTGGATCTGCGCGGTGCCCGCGATGGCGGTAAGTTGGCTGAACGCCGCTCGCTTCAAGCAGACGGATTTTTCTTCGCTGCGATCGCTGGCGGTGGGTGGCCAGCGCCTCAATCCCGAACCTGCGCGCAGCCTGCTCGATGAGATCGGCCCGGTCGTGACCCAGGTGTACGGGATGGCCGAGGGGCTGTGCTGCTCGACGCGGCGCGGCGATCCCGAAGAAGTCATCGTCAACACGCAGGGTCGCCCGATTTGCGAGCACGACGAACTGCGCGTGGTCGGCGACGACGGCCGCGAGGTCGCGCCGGGTGAGGTCGGCGAGCTGCACTGTCGCGGCCCCTACACACCGCGGGGCTACTACCGCGCCGAGGAACACAATCGAGGAGCGTTCACGCCCGACGGCTTCTATCGCACCGGCGACTTGGTGATGATGCATCCGAGCGGCAACCTGGTCGTCGAGGGCCGACGCAAGGACGTGATCAATCGGGGCGGCGAGAAGATCAGCGCCGAGGAAATGGAAGACCTGGTGCTGTCGCATCCGGCGGTGCTCAATGCGGCGATCGTGGCGATGCCGGACGAGGTATTGGGCGAGCGGGCCTGCGCGTTCGTGGTGCTGCGCGCGGGCGCCAGTCTGACCTTCGCTGAACTGGCGCGCCATCTGGAAGGTAAGCGGATCGCGCGCTTCAAAATCCCCGAGCGTCTGGAAATCGTCGAGCGCCTTCCGACCACCGCCGTGGGCAAGATTTCGAAGAAGGATCTGCGCGCGGAAATTGTCGCCAAGCTCGCGCACGAGGCCGGCGCGAAAAAAGCAGGCAGCGGCGCCAAGCCGTAAGCCAAGCGGTAAACCGCAAGCCAAAGGGTAAAATTTGATGAGCGCGATACTCGATGAAATTATCGCCGCCTATGAACCGCTCGGCATGGCGGTCGAAGGCGTCGCCACCTACGGCACGTACTATCGGTTGCGCTGCGCGCGATGCGGCGCGACGCTCGGATGCGTGGGCGATAAGCTGCTGCCCGGGATGGCGCGCGAGCTGGTCGACGGCGAAATGGATCTTTACGCGGTGGGTCTGGCCGGATGCGCCTGCGGCTTCCAGGCCGAACGCGCCGGCGCGATCGATCCCGCGCGCGCCGCCGCCGCCAAGGCGCGTTTTGCGTGAGTGGGTCGCGGCGCGCTAGATTCGAACGAGAGCCCCCAATAGAGGAATTCCCGTATGGCGCTGAACAATTTGACCTCAGACGAGATTGGTCACGATATGATCCAGCACGATACGATCCAGGATGAGCCGAGCGACGCCTCCGAACATGGCGAGCGCGTGCGCGGCGGCGGTCTGTGGCCGTTCTGGACGCAAATCTATGCCCAGGGCGATCCGCTGCCCGATCTCTCCTGCAAGGTCGACCGCCCCGAGCACAACTTCGACGAAGGCGACGAGCTGCCCGAGGACTATCGCGCGTTGCTGATGAAGATGCTGCGCCACGAGGGCGAGCGCGCCGGCAACAAGAGCTTCCTCGGCTTGATGGGGACGTGTATCGAGGTCGCCGAGACGCTGGCGCCCGACCCCACGGCGCGGCTAATCAAGTCGGAGTACCTGGCCGAGGAACTCAAGCACGCGATAATGTTCCATCGGATCGCGGTCGGCCTGGACCCGGACTTTGCGCTGCGCGACGTGCCGTACGCGCACTACGCGTTCCATCTTCCCAAGGACACCTGGGCCGACGACGCGTTTTTTCATTTCCTGATCGATCTCAACGGCGCGTTTCATGCCCGCGACTGGCGCGAATCGAGCTATGCGCCGCTGCGCAAGATTTCGCGTACGGTCGAGCGCGACGAGTTCGGCCATTCCGAGATGGGCTACCATTTTCTGAGCGCGATCTGCGCGGAGCGCCGCGGCAGGGCGCTCGCCCAGGCGCTGCTGCCGAAATGGTACGCGGCGGCGCTCGACATGTTCGGTCGCTCCGACTCGCCCAACACGCCACGCTTCATCCAATGGGGCCTCAAGGGCGTCGGCAATTCCGAGATTCGCGCCGCGTACAAGGAATATGTCGATCGCAAGCTCGTGGCGCTCGGGCTCGACTTGCCGGACGAGCGCCAGGGCCGCCGTTTTCTGTAGGAGTGCGCAGTGTCGACGTGACGCGCGGCGCCGTTATGACCTCTCTTTGTACAAAGAGAGGGGAACGGAAGGCGTCGTGCTCAGTTATGCAGCGTTCTACTGCTAGGCGTGCGATTGCGATCGCGACGATGAATCCTTAGATGATTGGCGACCTGCTCAGACGCCGCGCGTTGATCGTCGTCGGCAAGGGCGGTGTCGGACGCACCAGCGTGAGCGGCGCGCTCGCGATGCTGCGCGCGAGGGAACCGGCCCGCGTGCTCGCGATGGAATACGACCGGCTCGGCGCGCTGACCACCGCGTTCGGACGCAAACCCGGCTTCGACCTGGCCCAAGTCGCACCGGGCTTATGGACAGTGGTGCTCGACGGTGCGCATCAGCTCGAAGAATACCTCCATACCGTGGTGCCGAGCCGCGCGCTGCTCAAGGCGGTGGTCAACAGCGGTGCGTACCGCTACTTCGTCGACGCGGCGCCGGGTCTGCGCGAGCTGATCATGATCGGGAAAATCTACCACGAGCTGGAGTATCGGCCGCCCTCGCCGCCGTGGGACCTGGTGGTGCTCGACGCTCCCGCGACCGGCCAAGCGCTGAGCGTGCTGCGGATGCCGCTGGCGGCGCGCGAGACCTTCGGCGCGGGGATCGTCGGCGGCACGGCCGCGAGCGTGGCGGAATTGCTGCGCGACCCCGCGCGCTGCGGCGTCGTGCTCGTCACCTCGCCCGAGCCGTTCGCGGTGAGCGAGACGCTGGAGACGCATGCGGCGCTGAGCGGTCTCGGCGTCGAAATCGCCGCGGTGGTTTTCAACCGCACTCGCGCGCCGCGCTTCGACGCGCACGCGGTCGCGCGCCTTGCGCGGCGTCCGGCGCTGCGCGCCGCCGCGCCCCATCTCGACGGCCTCGCCGCGGTGGCGCACAGCGAGCTCCGGCGCGCGGCGGGCGAGCGCCGCGCGCGCGAGCTCGTCCGCCGGCGCATCGATGCGCCGGTAATCGAGCTTGCGGAGTGCCACGGCGTGGCGGGACTCGCGCTGATACGCGAACTGACGCGCCAGCTCGCGGCGCTGCGCGCGGGGGAAACCCGCGCGCAGGCGCCATCCGCCTGACGCAACTCGCTGACGCAACTCGCGTCCGTCCGGTCGCACGGGATATAGTGTTGCGGTGCGCCGCGTCCGGGCCGGGACCGGTGCTCAGTGGAGAGGACTAAGCGCGATGGCTAGCGCAGGCAGGCGGCGGAGGGGATCGGCGGCGGCTGGACGTTTGCGCCGCGCGCTCAAGCGGCTCGGCCCGCGGCGCGCGGCTGCGGGCGTTTTTTTGTTGTTCGTCTTCGGCTGCGGCTTTTACCTGGCGCAGCTCTACGGCGAAATCTCCACGCTCATCGAACAACGTGAAGCCGCGCTGACCTCGGCCGTTTACTCCGCGCCGCTCAAGATTGAGCGCGGGGACGATGTCGCCCAGCTCCATCTGCTCGACCGCATCGAGCGCCTGAGCTACACCCGCGTCACCGAGCCGGCGCATCCCGGTGAATACGCGCTGATGCCCGGCCGCATCACGCTTTACCTGCGCGGCTTTCGCGAAGGGATGAGCGAGCGGCCGGCCGTGCTGGTCCATCTGACGCTCGCCGGTACGACGGTCGAGGGAGTGGCAGACTCTTTCGGCGCGGCGTTGCCCGCGGCGATGATCGAGCCCGAGGTCATTGGCCGCTTGCTGCCCGGTGCGCCACCCGAGCGGGTCGAAATTCAGTTGAGCGATCTTCCGCCCTACCTGGCGCGCGGCCTGCTCGCGACCGAGGACCGTTACTTCTACTATCATCCCGGATTCGACCCGGTGCGGATGATCGAGGCGGCGGTCGCTGACCTGCGATCGCATCATCTGGGACAGGGCGCGAGCACGCTGACCCAGCAGCTCGCGCGCACCTTTATCGATCGCCACGAGCGCACGTTCACGCGCAAAGTCCGCGAGCTGGCCGTGGCGCTGGTGATCGAGATCCGGCTGAGCAAAAACCAGATCCTCGAGCGTTACATCAACGACGTTCCGATGGGCGCGTATGACGGCGCACCCATCATCGGGATGCCGCAGGCGGCGCGCTACTTCTTCAACAAGGACCTGCACGAGGTTACGCCGGCGGAGGCCGCGACTCTCATCGGGATGATCCAGGCGCCGACGCTGTTCGATCCGCGCCGCCATTCCGAGGCCAGCCGCGCGCGCCGCGACACGGTGCTGGGCGTGATGCGCCGCGACGGCGTGATCGACGCAGCTCAATATGCGGAAGCCGCTGCCACCCCGATCGAGATCGCAAAGCTGCCGGGTCTGCGCCGCGCGCCCTATTTCACCGATTACGTAATCGCCCAGGTCCAGCGGATTCCGGGTTTCGACGGCAACCTGGCCGGGCTTAAGGTCTACACCACGCTGGACTCCGAGATGGAGCAGGCTGCGCAAGTGAGCGTCGAGTCGAATCTCAAGCGGCTCGAGAAGCAGCATCCGCATCTGCGGCGCGCGGCGCGCGACGGAGCGTTGGAAGGTTCGCTGCTCGCGCTCGACGTGCGCACCGGCGGGATCCTCGCGATGGTCGGTGGGCGCGACTATTCGACCAGCCAGTTCAACCGCGTTACGCAGGCCGAGCGCCAGCCCGGCTCGGCCTTCAAGCCGATCGTCTACCTGAGCGCGCTCGATCCGTCGCGCTCGCCAATCGGCCAGCCGGTCACGCTCGCCTCGTTGCTGCCCGATCGTCCGATGTCGTTCAACGGATGGACCCCGGTCAACTACGAGCGCACTTATCAGGGTACGGTGACGGTGGTCGAGGCGCTGGCCGAATCGCTCAACGTGCCGACGGCCTATCTGGGCAGCCTGTTGGGCCCGTCCACCATCGTTGGCATGGCCCACGAGATGGGTATCGACGAGGATATTCCCGAGGTGCTGCCGATTTCGATCGGCACCGCCGAGACCACGATGCTCGAGTTGACCGGAGCCTACCAGGTCTTCGCAGCCGGCGGAGTGTCACGCCCGCCCTACGCGCTGGAGGCGGTCTACGACGCGCACGACCATCTGATTTATCGGCACACTCCGCACGCGCTCAAGCTCGTGAGCCCGCCCGTCGCTTACCTGATAACCGGCGCGCTGGAGCAGGTGATCAAGTGGGGCACCGGGGCGGGGGCGGCGAAGATGGGACTGGACTTTCCGGCCGCTGGAAAGACCGGCACCACCCAGGACTACCATGATGCCTACTTTGTCGGTTACACGCCGCGTGTGGTGTGCGGCGTATGGGTGGGTTTCGATCGTCCGCAAAGTCTTGGGGCGTCCGGCGCTACTGCCGCGCTGCCGGCATGGGTGAGCTTCATGATCGACGTCACGCCGCGCGCCTCGCCGCCGTTCGCGGTGCCCACGGGAATTACGATGGCGACGATCGATCCGCAAAGCGGCGGCCTCGCCACGAGCGCTTGTCCGCGCACCGCCACCGTTCCGTTCTTGAACGGCACCGCGCCGACGCGCATCTGCCCGCTGCATGGCGGCCTCGCGCCTGCGCCGACTTTGGTGGCGGGTCCGGGAGCGGCGGCGCCGCCGGGCGCCGCGATGGCTCCTGGCGCGGCTCCGACGCCGGCGACCAACGGACTCTTGGGCGCGCTGGGAAATCTGTTCGGCTCATTTTTCAACCACCACTGAGCGGGACGCGGCGGCGGCGCCCAGCTTCGCGTGAAGGCGCGGAAGCCATGCGTCGTCGCTCCCCAAGTTTTCTCGTTAGGAGTGCGGCAATGTCTCGCACTTGCCGTTCCGTCTCCCGACTTCTGTAGAACTCGATGCCCCATACTTCACGCGAACGATCAAAAACCCCCGGCCGTGCGGTATCGAACCAAATCGGGATGACATCCCCGCTTGCGAACCGTTCCTTAAAGGCCTCAGACTCGATCCGGGTCCACACCCGTTCTGGGTATTCCGGACCTAGTAAGCAGACTACGAAAGCTGCCTCGGACTGATATATGGGCTGAAGATATTCTTCGATATCGGCTCCCAAGATCCGATATTGTTCATTCCTATCATAGAAAATTTCGAGTTCTTCCTCTTGAAGCACTTGGAAGAGCCTTTCCGCGACGTCGCGGTCTGCACCGGCAAAGGAGAGTGCAAAGTCGTACTTATTGCTGATATTAAAGCCCGAGAAGCCGATCTCCCGCGCAAAGGTACTCCAAGGAATATTCCGGACAAAGAAAACGAATTGAGGATCTTCTACCGTAAGCAGTTTGGCGGCTGCATCGTAATGCAGTACTTCCTGAACTTCTGGATGAGCGTTGATGAAGCTCTCCAAGTATCCCTTTTCAGCAATCTGTCGGACACTCCCGCTGAGCTCGGGATGCTGAATCAACGCATCCGGGACAGAGAGAGACCATTCTCGACCCGAACCTAGCCAGCGAAGGAGATGCAAATACGGTCCTCGTCCGTCACTTCGCATTCTCGGGCCGGTGCAAAAGGTTTTGCAGATACTTTCAAATCTTGTAGCAAGTCGTTCCCAAACTCGCGCTCGAATGCTTTCAAAGCTAAGATGCGTTGTGCGGGCGTCGCTTTGAGCCTCCAGGACGCCCGCTGCCACACAGGTTTCATGAGAAAGTAACTGAGCTATATAGAAGCTGCCTTGTGCCTCTTGAACGATCTCGTCCCGAACGTTGAGGTTTACATTCAGCGCCTCCTCCCCCTTTTTAATGAGTTCTTCAACTTTGTCGTCGGGGTTGCTTTCGAATCGATGGATGTCGATTCGGTTAACCAGATCGCTCGCGAGGCTGATTAGTCGGTCGCCGGCTCGATTGATCCCAATGATCACGAGTTTGACGGAGGGGTTCTCCTCATCGGCCAGTGTTTTGAGATAATCTGCGACCAAGGCCTTAACATGATCGTCAAGCTTGTGAAAGTCGTCGATTATTACGGTGCCGACAGATCCCAGACTTCGTAGATCGGCTATGTATTCGACATCTTGTTGATTGCGAGCGGTCAATTTCGTGACCGAGGTGCCCAGCGCTAGCTCGCTGAGTACCTTTTCAACAGCAGTCGTTTTTCCTATACCGGACGGGCCTTCGACGACAACGCCACGACCAGGAGTCCTCAGGCTGACCAGAAGATGGTCGTATTCCTTAGGGCGTACGAACGTATACGTGGGTACGCCGTTAATCTTGAAAACTTCTTCGATTCGTGGAGAGGGCATGATGAACGTTTCTTGATTTTGACGCTATCACGTTATGGTAACAATGTCCGAGAGTTTCAGCCCGTCGTTACGGCCAGTGCCAGGCGGACCTGCGCGCTCATCCCGGCGGCGCGGTCAGGATCGCTCGGCGGCTGCGAGCGGCCGTCACCGTCGGTTGCGCGCACCCTAACGTGGTAGCGACCTCGCTCAGTTGGAGCGAAGCGATACTTCCATACCGTCCAGATATAGGGCGAGCGACTTTCGCTCAGCTCCGCCGCATCCCAGGTCTTGCCGTCGTCGGTCGAGACGTCCACCCGCCGAATTCCTGACGGTCCCGCTAGTGCCCATCCGACCATCTCCACCGGCGCTCTGACCTTGGCCTCGGGCGCGATCAGATCGAACAGGCTATAGTTGGCCTGCGGATAGAAAAATCCCGAATTCACCTTGCGCCACGCGCTGTTGGTCCATCCGCGCGCTTCCCAGTAACCGACGTATACCCTGTCGACGAATTCTATCTCCGTTAGCCACTTGGGCTGCTTCATTCCGTACTTACCGGGAATGAATATACGCAGTGGATAGCCGTGCTCCGGTGGCAACGGCACGCCATTCATCAGATACGGCAGGAAGTTGTCTTTGCGCATCAGCTCGTCGATCGGGATGCCGGTCGTGTAGCCATCGGCGGCGCGGAGCCTGGCGTAAATCGCCTTGCCCGAGGGCCGCGCGCGTTCGAGCAACGGACTCAGCTTAGGGCCGACCCACAACGCGTTGCCGATCGAGGTGCCGTTGGGCGGATTCCCGATACACTCCAGCGTCAGCGTTTCATTGACGGGCGGCAGCGCCTTGACCGCGGCCAGGTCGAGTTCAAGCGGGCTTTTGACCAGGCCGTGAATCTTGAGCCGCCACTGGCGAGGGTCCACGCGCGGCGTTGTGCCGTAAGTGGTGACGTAAAAATCCGCGTTGGGCGTGAAACCGCCCCATCCGCCGGCTGGCGCCTTGGGAACGGCAGCGGCCGCCATCACGCGGGCCGCGGCCGGCACGCCGGCGAGCGCGATTGCGGCGCCGGCGGTGCGGATGAATCTTCTGCGGTTCATGGCGCGCGCGTGACCTCACGCGCTCATAGCTGATCATCGTCGTCGGAATCGCTCGTGTCCGGGTACGAACCGGATGCCTCGGCGATGTCCTTTTCGTCGTTGGGCGCCGGTTCGTCGTCGGGCGCCGGCGATTCGGCCGGCGTCGGGAGCGGCTCCGCACCTGCCTGCGAATAGGAGGCCAGGCGGCGCGCCACGATGATGAAGCCAGAGTGCGCGACCATCCGATGCACTGGGCGTACGCTCAGTCCCTTGACGTGCCAGTTGCGCAGCAGGGTCTCGAACGATTCGACTTCGCCGAAGCCGCCGTCGCGCTCGAGCGCCGCGACCGTGTCGCCCAGTTGGATTGCGGTCGGCACATAGCAGACCAGCACGCCGCCCGCGCGCAGCGCACGCGCCGCCACGCCCAGTGCACGGCCCGGCTCGGCGAGATCGAGGAAGAGGCGGTCGACGCCGGTCTCCACGAAGCCGGCGTAGAGGTCGCCGAGCTTGAGCGTCCAGTTTGGCGCCTCGCCGAAGAACGCGGCGACGTTGCGCCGCGCCGCGGCGGCGAAGTCCTCGCGCAGCTCGTAGGAGATGACGCGGCCAGCCGGGCCAACCGCGCGCAGGAGAGCGATGGTGAGCGCGCCCGCGCCGACTCCGCCCTCGATAACCGTGGCGCCGGGGAAGACGTCGCCCCAAATCAGCAGCGGTCCGGTATCCTTGGGATAGATCACCTGGGCCTGGCGCGGCAGATGCGGGATCAAGTCGGCGTAAGTGGGCCGCAGGACCAGGAAAGTCTCGCCAGTGCTGAGCTTGACGCGCGAGCCCTCGTCGGTCCCGATCAGCTCGTCGGCGGAAATCTCGCCGCGGATGAGGATACGCGTGCCGGGGCGCAGCATTTTCAGATAGCGGCGGCCCTTGCGATCGATGAACAGGACGGCGTCGTTGGGTTTGAGTTTTGCTTCCAAGCGCTTAACGCTTAGACGCTCGGCGCGGCGCGCGCAACCGGTGTCTGGCGGAAAGGGCGAGCGCCGGTACGGCCGCGGGACCTATGACCGAATAGTTTTGGGACGTTTGCGTTGTGGTATAGTAGTCGGGTTGAATCGTTGTCGATGCGTTACGGACGAGCTGGCGGCCGGAGCAGTATCCACCTTCACGCCGAGCGCCCTCGAGCGCACCGTCGCCACGCAGGCCCGTTCACGAATCGCAACCACAACTAAAAACCTAAAGAGAGAGAGCGTCATCGGTCATGGCTGAGAAAAAAGCGAAGACTGCGGAAAAGAGCCGCGATGTGAGCTACAAGCACCTCTGTCCGAGTTGCGGCGCGGAGAGCAAGGTCACGATGTTCGCCGGCTACGGCCGGCGGGGCTTCTTTCTGGTCTGCGATAAGAACTGCGGCTACGTCGCACGCACGCGCTGATGGAGAGGGGATAGAAGCGATGGCCAGGACTCGCAAGAGCAAAACCGCCAAGCGCGACCTGTATCCCACTTCCGGCGACACGGCCGACGAGGCGGAAGAGGATGCCGACCTTCCCAAGGACGAAGCCGGCCGCCGCAAGATCAAACGCCAGTACCAGGAACTGCTGGGCATCCGGATCGAGAAGCTCAAAGGCCGCATTCTCAACCGCGAGCGTATCAACAAGACCATCGACGGCATCTACTTCATCTGCGCCAAATGTCTCAAGGTCTGCCACTCGCTCGACGACGGCCTGACCGAAGACCCCAACAACCAGAACAACCAGTGCGGCAAGTGCGGCAAGGCCCGCACCGCCGCCGCCTGACCGCCGCGAGGCGCGACCGGTGCGGACGCCCTGCACGGCGAGGCGGCAAGGCGGGCGGATGGAGATGCCCATGCGCGATAGCGTGACGGGCGCGGCTGTGCTTTTATTAGTCGGATCGAACCGCTAATTGTCATGGACACTGCCTTGCGCGCGATGGCGCGGAATTCCCTTGAGGGGCGCCTGCTGATAGCAGCCGGCGCGGGCAATCGCGGCGCCGGTCGCGCGCGGTAGCAGACGGTGGAGGAGCCATACAGGACCGATGTCCTTTCAGATAATTCCCCCCGACATTGATCTCGATTTCGTCGGCAAGCGCTACTTCTTCGTCGCGCTCTCGAGCCTCATCAACCTCGCGGCAATAGTGTTGCTGATAACGGTGGGTCTCAACTACGGCGTCGACTTCGTCGGCGGCAGCGTGGTGCAACTGCAATTCAAGAGCGCCACCGAGGGTGTGCACATCCGCAGCGCGCTGGAGCCGCTGGGCCTAGGTGAAGTGACGGTGCAGGACTTCGGCTCCGCCGACCGCCATCAATACCTGGTCCGTTTCGAGAAGGTGAAGAACGTCGGCAGCCTGGGCAAGAAACTCGAAGCGCAGCTCGATAAAGTCTACGGGCCGGACGCCGCGCAAGTGCTGCGGGTCGAGACGGTGGGCGCCAAAGTCGGCCGCGACTTGCGCCGCAACGGTTTCATGGCGGTTATTTTCGCGACCGTCTTCATGGGCATCTTCATCGCCTGGCAGTTCCGCGGCGTGAGCTGGAGCTTCGGCGCAGGCGCGGTGATCGCGCTGACGCATGACGTGCTGGTAGTGGTCGGCGCGCTGGTCATCTCGCGCCTGGAGTTCGATCTGACGACGCTGGCGGCGCTGCTGACGGTTATCGGCTACTCGGTCCACGACACCATCATCGTGTCGGACCGGATACGCGAGGATGCGGCCAAGCGACGGCGCGAATCGATCGCGGCGATCATGAACCGTGCGATCAACGAGACCCTCGCGCGCACCATCCTGACCTCGGGTACCGCGATCGCGGTGCTGATCGCGCTGCTCGCGTTGGGCGGCCCGATCCTGCGTCCGTCGGCCTTCACCCTGCTGGTAGGTTTCATCACCGGGACGTACTCGTCAATCTATATTGCGGGCCCGGTGGTGCTGTTCTGGGAGGGCAAGAGTGGCGGCAGGGGCCGCAGCGCGGTCACGCGTGCGGCCTGACGCTGCGCAACAGCCTGACTGTCTCGTGCAGGCGCGCGCGGCTCTGTGACGCGGCACAACTTGCGATGACCCGGAATTTGCGCGACCCAGCATCTGCGTGACCCGGTGCTCGCGTGACCCAGCATGAAATACACACCGGGCGAGGCCTATACCGCTTGAGCCTCGCCGCGCTGCCGGCGATCACAGCAGACGAGACGACACTTACGCTCAGCTTCGCGCGCGCCGACGGCCTGGAGCGGGTCGGCTTCCTATGCACGATCGCGCGCGCGATTGCCGGAGCGCCGGGCGAGCCCGGCACCGACGCGTTGCTCTCGCGGCTGACTCCATGGTTCGAGCGCGAGTTCGAGCAGACGCGCGAAGCGGCGCTCAAGTCGTTACGCAGCGAGCGCAAGCCGTTGACGGTGCGTTTCGACCGCGAGCATCCGGGGCCCTTCGGCGGGTGATGCGGACGCGATTGGCGCAGTTCACCGAATCGAGAATTAAATCAAGAGATTCCCAAACCCGCCCGCAGAGCCTTGCGTTGCTCCTCCATTTTCGCGGGTACGCTGCCGCCAATCTTTTTGAAGAACTCTTCCTGCGAATCGAGTTCGGCCGCCCAATCCTGAGGCTTCACGGACATCGCCTCTTTCAAGGAATCGTTGGCAATCTCGAGGCCTGTGAGATCGAGCGCGCCCTCGGCCGGCCGCATCCCCACCGCCGAGCGCTCGGCCGCGGCATGGCCGTGCACCCGTTCCACGATCCATTTGAGGACCCGGATATTCTCGCCATAGCCGGGCCATAGAAACCGGCCCTCGCTATTCTTTCTGAACCAGTTGACCATGAAAACCTTGGGCGGCTGTTTAAGTCCGTGCTGCATTCCCAGCCAATGGGCAAAATAATTGCCCATGTTGTAGCCACAGAACGGCAGCATCGCCATCGGATCACGGCGCACGACGCCGACCTTGCCGGTGGCGGCGGCCGTGGTCTCGGAGCCCATGGTCGCGCCCAGGTAAACGCCGTGGTCCCAATCGAATGATTCGAGCACCAACGGCACCGTCGAGGCGCGGCGGCCGCCGAAAATGATCGCGGAGATTGGCACTCCCTGTGGGGAATCGGCCTTCGGAGATAGCGCGGGATTGTTGCGCATCGGGGTGGTGAAACGGCTGTTGGGATGCGCCGCCGGCCGGCCCGAGCCCTTGCTCCACGGCTGCCCTTGCCAGTCGATGAGTCCCTCGGGAGGATCGATACCCATGCCCTCCCACCAGACGTCACCATCGGAAGTCATGGCGACGTTGGTGAAGATGGTGTCCCGCTCGACCATCTTCATGGCGTTCGGGTTCGACTGCGCACTGGTTCCAGGCGCGACGCCAAAATATCCGGCCTCCGGATTGACCGCCCACAGGCGGCCATCCGGCCCGACCCGCATCCACGAAATGTCGTCGCCCACAGTGGTGACGCGCCATCCGCGAAAAGCCGGCGGCGGCGTGAGCATCGCAAGATTGGTCTTGCCGCACGCGCTCGGAAATGCCGCCGCGACGTAGGCGGTTTCGCCCTCGGGACTTTGCAGACCCAGGATCAGCATGTGCTCCGCCAGCCAGCCTTCCTTATTGCCGAGCCAGCTCGCGATGCGCAGCGCGAAACACTTCTTGCTTAGCAGCGCGTTGCCGCCGTAACCGCTACCGGCCGACCAGACCGTGTTATCCTGTGGGAAATGGCAGATCAGGCGGCGTTTCGGATCGCAATCCAGAGTCGAATGGAGTCCGCGGTTGAAATCACCCGACGATCCCAGCGCGGCGAGGGCTACCGCGCCCATCCGGGTCATCAGTCCCATGTTGAGCGCGACATAGATGCTATCCGTCAGTTCGATGCCGACTTTTGAAAACGGCGAATCGAGGGGCCCCATGATGTAAGGAACGACGTACATCGTGCGGCCGCGCATCGAACCGTCGAACCATCCGCGCATCCGCGCGTAAGTTTCGCCGGGTGCCATCCAGTTGTTGGTCGGCCCCGCGTCATCCTTGTTCGGCGTGCAGATGAAAGTCAGGTCCTCGGAGCGCGCGACGTCGTTGGGATTGGACCGATGCAGATAGCAGCCGGGCCGCTTGCTCGGGTTGAGCGGAATCAGAACGCCCGCGGCGACCGCCTGCTGGTACAGGCGCTGGCGTTCCTCTTCGCTGCCGTCGCACCATTCGACTCGATCCGGCTTGGTCAGGCGGACCACTTCGGCCACCCATTCCGACAGAAAGCGGTTTGCGGTGACGTTCTTTTTCGCGGTTGAGTTTGTCATCGGGGTGACTTCAGGCTTCGCGCTTCTTAGTTTGATTTGCTCGCGTGTTCAACATTTGCGCAAGATTAAACGTCTAAATACGGTTCGATTGCAATATTACATTAACTGATAATCGCAATTTTGAAAAAGGACTAGGCGATGACGGTTGAAACGAGGCTGGCGCGCGAGGGTGACGTCGCGGAAATCGCGCGGCTGGTGGCGGCGATCGCGGCTTACAATGAGTCCGTCGACGAACGCGCGCGGTTTGACTGGGAGGAGATTCGCCAAGCGCCGGCCTGGCTCAAGACGGTGCTAGCCCGCGACCATCATGCACTGTGGGTCGCCGACGCCGGCGAGGGCCATCTGGTTGGCTACCTGTGGGTGCGCCTGCTGCGCGACCATCAAGGCTACCTGCCGCGGGTGCGCGGTTACGTCCACCATGCTTACCTGGAGGAGAACTGGCGCGGCAAAGGACTGATGAAGCCGATGCTGGAAGCGGCCTACGAATGGTTTTTATCCAAGGATGTGACGGTGGTGACGTTGCTGGTGTTGCATCGCAACTGGCTCGGCTCGTCGGCGTGGTACAAGCTCGGCTACGAGGACTGGACCCACGAGCGGCGCCTGGAGCTCAAGCCGCGGGCCAAGTGGAAGTGAAGTAGAAGTCAGGCATTCGCGCCGTCCGCGACGATCGCCTCGAGCCGCTTCACCGCAACCGTGAGCTTGCGTCCGTCGCGCGAGAGTGCCTTGCGGCGCTGGAGGTCGTTCATGACCTCGCTGACCTTGGGCCGCGAGGCGCCGACCAGATCGGCGAGCTGCTTGTGCGTCGGTACGATTCCGAGGACCACGCCGCGATGGTTCTGCACGCCGAACTCGACCGCCAGTTCGATCAACGCCACCGCCACGCGTTGTAGCAGGGCGAATCCGATAAAACTGGGGTAGCGGGCGAGGATGCGGCCGATACGGGTTTCCGCTTGCTCGGAGACGCGCGCGTAGGCCCTGTAGTCGACGCCCAGGGTGATCGCGACATAGCGTTCGATCGGTAGTCTGCCGACCCTGCAATCGCTGAGCGCCATCCACTCGAAGTTATGACCAACCTCCGGGGGCATCTGAGGCAACCTGAAGATCACTCCCGGCATCATCATCGCCACCACGCGCGGACCGTCGCCATTGAGATGTCTTAGCTGTGCCGCGCCCGAGAGCAGGATGTGGACTTCCACCGAGGGTTTGCCCAGTTCCTGAAAGATGACGCCGTTGCGTTTGACGCTCCTGACCGCCATCGAATCGTCCAGGTCCTTCAGTTGAGCGGCGGAAAGCCAGGACAGGCCCTTTAGCTGTCCCAGCCGCTCGAGGTCCGAAAGCGTTTCAGGACGGGGCACTCTCATGGCTCAGCCTCCAGCAAAGACACGAGCCCAAAATGGGCGCGGTAAGGGAAAGTGCAATCCAGGGATAAGGAACAATCAGGAAGTTTTTTCTCGGCAACCGGCGGCATGTTCTCAACTGTCATCATTGCTCGCTGAGGCGATAACTAATCGAAAGACCGCAGAAATGTAGCAAAGCACGGAAGCCGAATCTGTACGTCGATGACAAAAAGGCGCCCGATGTCAGTAACTGGGGTTACTCACTCGTTCTTTTTTGTGCGATTTGTAGGGCGAGCGACATATTCCAGTTCGCGAGCCTCGTCGCGCTACTTCGGGGATAGCAGGGTCGCAGGCTGGCGAGTCGATTTCGGGAATGACTGCAGTAGTAACCCGCGTTACATTGTAGGAGTATCGTGGACTGATGAGGCCATCCAGCTCAAGCAGACCGGCGCGCAAGGCGGTCACCATCGAACTCGCGGAGCATCGCAGCACGAGCGATTCGAGGAGGCTGCGGCTCGATCTGGCCGCGGTGAGAGGCCTCGCCGGACTTTCTTCCGAGCAGCTCGGCGTGCTGAGCGGTCAACTCAGAGTTCGCAGGTTTCGCAAGCGCGCGATCGTTTACAGCGCAAAGCAAGCGGGCGATACCATCCACATCATGCTTTCGGGCGTCGCCCGCCTCACCGTTATTAACCGCAAGGACGAACGCGTCCTGCTTGAAGTCCTCGGGCCGGGCGACGTGATCTGCATTCCCACGCTGCTACCCGACGTGCGTCACAGTCTGGAATGTGAAGCGTTCACCGAGTGCCAGATAGGCGTGCTCAGCGCTCAGGCCCTGGTCGAAACCGCCGACCTGCAGTATGACTCCTTCCTCCTTGCACTGAGGCTCACGATGGGCCGGTGGTGGGCGCTCTTGGTGCGTCAATCCCGTTTCGTCGATCAGACGCTGGAAGAACGCATCGCGGTCGCGCTGCTCGACCTCGCTGACAAGTTTGGCCTGCCCGACACGCGCGGCACGATCATCAACATGCGCTTCGGTCATCGCAACATCGCGGAGTTGGTAAGCGGTTCGCGTCCCAAGGTCAGCGTGTGTCTGAAGCGATTCGCGAGAGAGGGGGCGCTTATCCAGGAGGGGCGGCGAATCATCGTGGTGCGGGAGAAGCTCAGCGAGATCCTCAACCGAAGCTTCGAGCGCTGATCGCGATTGCGCCTTTGCCTGACCTGTCGGTAAGCTGCACATCCTGTTGCGGTCAAGATGAACGCCCGCGGCGTCTCAAGCTCATAACGCCTTGCGGCATCACGAGCTTACGATACCCGGCGGCATGACAGGCTTATAACACTCTGTCCTGAACTGGTGCTGGGCTTATGTTCCGTTTGACACTTAGACGGGTTAAGCCTTATACTCGACCTTGTAAGTCCACTAATTTGACAGCCGCACTATTGCGGCGCTATTTCTGAGACGGGTGTTTGCACTCGAGAGGGTTCGGACGAGAGGGTTCGGAATCGATGGTCAAGCTGCCGATATACATGGATAACCACGCGACGACGCCGGTCGATCCGCGGGTGCTAGAGGCGATGCTGCCGTACTTCACGCAGAAGTTTGGTAACGCCGCCAGCCGCAACCATAGCTTCGGTTGGGAGGCTGAGGAGGCGGTTGACAAGGCGCGCCATCAGATAGCCGCGCTCGTCAACGCCAAGGCCAAGGAGATCATCTTCACCAGCGGCGCGACCGAGTCCGACAACGAGGCGATCAAGGGAGTTGCCGAGTTCTACAAGGACAAGGGCAACCACATCATCACCTGCGTCACTGAGCACAAGGCGGTGCTCGACAGTTGCCGGGCGCTGGAGCGCGCGGGCAAGGCGACCGTGACCTACCTTACGGTGGACAAATACGGAATGGTCGACCCCGACGCGGTGCGCCGGGCGATTACCGATAAGACCGTGCTGATCTCGATCATGTACGCCAACAACGAGGTTGGGACGATCCATCCGATTCGCGAGATCGGGCGCATCGCCAAAGAGCGGGGCGTCATCTTCCACTGCGACGCGGTGCAGGCGGTGGGCAAGATTCCGGTCGACGTCGAGCGCGACGGAATCGACCTGCTTGCGATGTCGGGACATAAGCTTTACGGGCCCAAGGGCGTGGGCGCGCTGTACGTGCGGGCCAAGGGGCCGCGCGTGCGCCTGACCCCGATTATCGACGGCGGCGGCCACGAGCGCGGGATGCGCTCGGGCACGCTCAACGTGCCGGGCATCGTGGGCTTCGGTGCGGCGTGCGAGATTGCGGGCCAGGAGATGCAGAGCGAGGGCGTCCGGATGCGCTCGCTGCGCGACAAGTTACAGGCGGGACTGTTCGAGCGCCTGGATGAGGTCTATCTCAACGGGCATCCGACCGAGCGTCTGCCCGGCAATCTCAACGTCAGCTTCGCCTATGTCGAGGGCGAGTCGCTGCTGATGGGAGTCAACGACGTGGCGGTGAGTTCGGGCTCGGCCTGCACCTCGGCCACGTTAGAGCCGTCGTACGTGATTCGCGCGCTCGGCACCAACGAGGAATTGGCGCACAGCTCGATCCGTTTCGGAGTGGGCCGCTTCAATACCGAGGAAGAGGTCGACTTCGTGACCGAGCGGGTCTCGCGCGAGGTCAAGCGGCTGCGCGAGATGTCGCCGCTGTACGAGATGGCGCGCGAGGGAATCGATCTTAAATCCGTCAACTGGCGGGCGTAATCAGGGGCTAAACGACCGGAGGCGTCATGGCTTATTCAGATAAAGTTCTCGAGCACTATAACAATCCGCGCAACGTCGGCAGTTTCGCCAAGGACGATCCCGGTGTCGGCACCGGCGTGGTCGGCGCGCCCGAATGCGGCGACGTGATGAAGCTCCAGCTCCGGATCAGCGACAACGGCGTAATCGAGGACGCGCGCTTCAAGACTTTCGGCTGCGGTAGCGCGATCGCCTCGTCCAGCTACGTCACGGAACTGGTCAAGGGCAAGCATATCGACGAGGCGATGACCATCAAGAACACGGTGATCGTGAAGGAATTGAATCTTCCGCCGGTGAAAATTCACTGCTCGGTGCTGGCTGAGGATGCTATAAAAGCGGCAATCACCGACTGGCGCACCCGCAAGGGTGCGGCCGCCGCGGGCGAGGCCAACGGCAACGGCGAAGTGGAGAGCAAATCCGCGCAGGGTAAATCCGCTCAGGGCTAAGCGCGGCAAGGTTGAGCGGAAACGATCAGCAGATAGAGCGCGGTAAACAAGTCGGTAATAGAAATGATTTCGCTGTCTGAAAACGCGGTCTCCAAGATAAAGCAGCTCTCGTCCGAGAAGCCCGGCAAGGGCTTGCGGGTGAAGGTGGTCGGCGGGGGATGCTCCGGCTTGCAGTATCGGATGGAGCTCGACGACGCCAAGGAGCGTGACAAGATTTTCGAACGTGACGGCGCGCAGCTTATCGTCGACAAGAAAAGCTTCCTCTACCTCAACGGTTCGGAACTCGACTACTCCGAGGAATTGATGGCCTCGGGCTTCAAGGTGGTCAACCCCAACGCCAAGCGGACGTGTGGATGTGGAGAGTCGTTCGTCGTATGACGACGCGGGGATCAAGGCGTAGCGATGGTGCGATGCCCCTCATGCGTGCGGCAGAGCGAGCCGCGTTTGACCTGCCCCGAGTGCGGGGCGCCGCTCGGCGTTGAGCTCGATCTCTTCGCCGCGCTCGATTTGCCGCGCAAGCTCGCCCTCGATCCGCGTGAACTCGAACGCATCTATCACGAGGCCGGCCGCCGCATTCATCCTGACCGTTTCGCGGCTGCGACGCCCGCGGTGAAGCAGGCGAGTCTCAAGAGCACGGCGCTCCTGACCCGCAGCTATCGCACCTTGCGCGACCCGGTAAGCCGGGGGCGTTACTGGCTGGAGCTGATGGACGAGAAGCTCGCCGAGAACAACCAGCGGGTGCCGTCCGAGCTGGCGGAGCTGGTGTTCGAGGTACAGGAGCAACTCGGGGAGCTACGGGAAACGCACAACGGAAGCGCCAACGCGCTCGCCGCTGCGATTAAAGAGCGGCGCGGAGAACTTGAACGATTGGTAGCCATGACGCAGGAGGAGCTGGAGCGCAATTTCGCGCGCTGGGACGGTGGAGCGGCGGAGCGTCAGGAGCTGGTCAGCGAATTGAAATCCGTACTTTCTAAAAACGCCTATCTGCGGACGCTTACCCGCGACGTCGACCGCGCGCTCGAGAGCGCCACGGCCGAGATAAAGACCAATTGAGGAAATAACCCTAACCGCGTCCGGACCGCGCGTGCGGCGCCCGGCGCAGCGCTACCTATGTCTCGTATATTCGGCATCGATCTAGGAACCACCAACAGCTTGATTGCGGTTATGGAAGGCGAGCGTCCGCGAATCGTCGCCGACCCTGAGACCGGCGATCGGTTGCTGCCCTCGGTGGTCGCCATAGCGCCCCAGGGCGAGGTCTTCGTGGGCGAGCGAGCGATCGCGATGGAGCCGCATCTCACGGTCGAACGTGACGGGCGCATCCACGCCGTCGGTTTCGAGGGCGGTGAGGCGGGCGCCGTAGTGCGCTCGGTCAAGCGCTACATGGGGCTTGGCGGCGATGAGGTTGCCGCCGAGGATCGCCATCGCTACAGCTTCGCCGACTTCACGGGGCCGGTGGTGCGTTTCGCGATCGGCAAGCGCACCTTCACGCCGTCACAGATTTCCGCCGAGATTTTGCGCGCGCTTAAGGCCCGCGCCGAGGCCGCGCTCGGCGAGCAGGTCGAGCGCGTGGTGGTCACGGTCCCGGCCTACTTCAACGATGGTCAGCGCCAGGCCACCAAGGACGCCGGGAGGCTCGCCGGGCTCGACGTGGTGCGCTTGGTCAATGAGCCGACCGCGGCCTCGCTCGCTTACGGGCTGCATCAGATGGCCGAGGGGCGGGTCGCGGTCTATGACCTTGGCGGCGGCACGTTCGACATCTCGATCCTCAACATCAAGGGCGGGATTTTCGAGGTGCTGGCGACTAACGGCGATACCCATCTGGGCGGCGATGACTTTGACCGCCTGCTGGTCGACCTGCTGCTCGCGGACCTTGCGCCCGAGCGGCGGCTCGATCGACACGTCTGGAACAGCGCCCGGCTTGCCGCCGAGGCGGCCAAGAAACGACTCAGCGATCACGACGAAGCCGAGATACGGCTTGCGCTGCCGGACCGCGAGGTACGCAGAATTGTCAGCCGCTCCGAGTTCGAACGGATGGCCGGCGCACTGGTCGACCGCTCGCTGAAACGATGCCGGATGGCGCTTGCCGACGCGCAGCTCAAGGCCGCCGACATTGACGCGGTGGTGCTGGTGGGCGGATCGACGCGCGTACCGCTGGTACGTCGGGGGGTCGCGGAACTGTTCGGACGCGAGCCGCTTTGCGCGCTCGATCCGGATCAGGTGGTCGCGCTAGGTGCCGCGGTGCAGGCGGGCGTCCTGATGGGCTCGCAGGGCGACATGCTGCTGCTCGACGTCGTGCCCTTGTCCCTGGGAATCGAAACGATGGGCGGTGTGATGGAGCGTCTGATCCATCGCAACACCACCATCCCGACCAGCGTGGCGGAGGGCTTCACGACCGCGGTCGACAACCAGACCCACGTCGATATACACGTGGTCCAGGGTGAGCGCGAGCTGGCCGCGGATTGCCGCTCGCTGGCGCGGTTCAAGCTGGGCCCGATTGAATCGCAACCGGCGGGCCTGCCGCGTATCGAGGTCACCTTCCTAATCGACGCCAACGGGATCCTCAACGTCACGGCGCGCGACCAACGCACCGGGCGGGAGCATTCGGTTGACATCAAGCCGAGCTACGGGCTGACCGACGAAGAAATTGAACGGATGCTTGAAGAATCGATAGATCTCGGAGAGCAGGATATCGAGCAGAGGCTACTGATTGTAGCGCGTAACGATGCTGCCCAACTGTTAGGCGCATTGACCAAGCAACTTGATGAGTACGGGTCTCTGATTCAGGCAGATGAGCGGGCGCACGTAGAGGAATCCGCCTCGAAGCTGGAAAAGGCTCGAAATGGCACAGATCATGCTTACATTTCAGCTTTGGTCGAAGAATTAAATCAGCTCACGACCCCATTTGCCGAGAGAATCATGGATTATGCGATAGGCCGGGCGCTCGAAAAGAAGTCGATAGAAGAGCTGTCGTAGCCATCGGGTGCCGTAATTGTTGGGCACTTGCAGCATTTTTCAGCCGGTTATCAATCGGCTCTCAGTGAGGAGAAGGGGCAAATGGGTTTGAAATGGGACCAAGCGCAGGAGATAGCCGAAGTACTAACGGAAAATCATCCTGGCATTAACCCACTTCAGGTGCGATTTACCGATTTGCGACAGTGGGTGGCAGATTTGGACGAGTTTGACGACGATTTGGCTGGCTCCAGCGAATCTAAGCTCGAAGCTATCCAAATGGCTTGGAATGAAATTTACGAAGAAAACAACGAAGACGAATGACTGCCGAAACGTGACCGTGCTGAAACGATGACGATCTTGTGACGGGCGATCTTATCAGGACGATCTTGTAACGAAACAGATGAATAGGACGTCCTATGATGGCGTCCATCTAAGGAGGTCGGTGGGGTGGGAGCACAAGGTCTGGTGAGGCAGGAGCAAGGAGCGAAGATGCAAGAGAAAGAAACATTGGACGAAAAACTGCCAGGATTGTTTGAACCTGACACGCTTTTGCCGATCCAATATTTTGAGGCGATGCGCCGCAAGCATCTGCTTGAGGGCGAAAAGCGCCTGGTTCTGAGCGTTCTCGAGGATGCGGTCGAGTGCTTCATGAAGTGCATCGACTCGTCCACCAACAAGGGCCAACGCTTGTTCCGCGACGCGGAGGAGTGGATCACCCTCGAAGACAAGAAGTGGGTGTTCTCCTTCGACAATGTCTGCGAGATGCTGGATGTCAATCCTGAGTATCTGCGCCGCGGATTGCGCGACTGGAAGATCCGCAAACTGGAGGCGATCGAGCAGGCGCATATCGCGCGGGCAGAGCAGGCGGCTTTGGCGGCTGCACAGCCGGTCGTGGAGGAAGTTGCCGTCCCCGAGATCAAGGAAGAGCTCGCAAAGCCGATTGTCGCCAAGCCGGCTATTGTCAAGGCAGGCATGGGCGCGCACCACGCTCTGCATCGCAAGGGCGCCCCAGCCGATCGGCGGGCCAAGCTGCGCAAGGCACGAGCCTGACGTGGGCGAGTACGTGCGCAGCTTACCTTGGCGACCGGCTTCGATGCTCGCGAGTCTGACGTTCGGAATCTGACCTTCGGATTAAGAGAGCCAATCCGAACGGGCTCCGGTGCCCGTTCCTTGGCGCTCTCATTTTCCACGAGCGCGCGACCTAGTCACAACTACCGCGACATAGTCACGACTACGAGGACAAGGCCTCTCCTCGAGGCCGGCGCCGAGAGCCGTCCGCGCGACGGAACTCCTAGGCTGAGTAGTATCGGCATTGCTGCTACCGCCATGGCGGTGTCGCCCGCCGAAAGTGGAAACCTGGATTCGACAGATACGTAGTTGAGGCAGAGGTTCTTCCTATGAACATCTGCACCGCCCGCAAATTTCTCGCGCACCCGAAGATCCTTTCCGGTTTGGCTGGATTGGTTCTGATGGCGATACCGATGTCTGCCGCCGCCGGTGGCTCGCCAGACGACATTGCGGCCTATCAGTCGGCGCAATACGGTCAGCCATACGGCCAACCGATGGCCCCGCTTCCGCAGTATCCCGGGCCGTCTGGTTCCTATGCTCGGCACAATCAATTGGTGGCGCAACTCAACTATGCCGAGGCGCAGTACAACCAGGCGCGCCGATCGGGAAACCGACAAGCCGCGAAGTACTGGAGGAAGGACATCAAGCATCTGCAACGCGAGCTTTCCGGAAGAGGGCACGCGGAAGGCCGCGTCTATGGGGCGCCGGCTTTTATGCCGCCTCCGCAGCCACTCTATGCGCCGCCGGCGTCGGCTTATGCGCAGCCGATGCAGGAATATGGACCGCCGCCGAGTCCCGCCTACGCACAGCAGGCTTATCCGCAGGCCGGCTACCCTCCGACCGGATATCCTCCGGCTGGCTATCCGCAGGCTACTGCTGCTCCATACGTCGCTCCCGGATACGGTGCTCCCGGAGCGACGGGCTCGACGAGCGGCCTGAGTTCGCTGCTCGGCCCTTTGCTCGGGACAGGCGCGGCTGCGCCCTCGGGGGCGCCCGTTGCCAATTATCCGCAGGCGGGATATCCGAACGGAGCAGCCGGCTCCCAGTACGCGGCACCGGGAGCGACAGGTTCGATGGGCGGTTTGAGCTCGCTGCTCGGTCCCTTGCTTGGCGGAGGCTCGATTCCGTAACACGGTCTGGCTTGCCTGATAGAACCTCCTTCGTAAAGTAGCGTGCGCGGCGCAGAGCGCTTCGATGCGAGATGCGGCGCGCGCTTTCTTTTGTCCCATGCGAAAGCGCGGGGCACAGTTCTGCGCAGGCTCTAGCGTGTCACAGGCGCAAATTTCCATACACTGCGAGTCGACGTGTGGAAATTTGCGCTCTGACAATCGTTGTGAAAAAATTTGACGTTCGAAGTGGTGGCTCTTTGCAGGACGTGGTGGCAGGGAGCGATCGGCTGGCAACCATGAACGCGTGCCTAAGTTCAATCGCTTCACTCACGGCGATTGCTTGGATGGCCGCGACGGCAGTCCCGGCGGTCTCAGCGCCAACGCTTGTCCCGGTCAACGTGCTCACCTTCCATAACGACAATTTTCGCAGCGGACACAACCTGCACGAGGTCATCCTCAAGCCCGCCAACGTCAAGTCGAACAGCTTCGGCAAACTCCTTTCCTATCCCGTCGACGGCTATCTCTACGCCGAGCCGCTCTACGTCTCGGAGCCCGCGATACCTGGGCTGGCGACGCATAACGTGGTCTTCGTCGCGACCGAGCACGACAGTGTCTACGCCTTCGACGCCGACGGACTCGCGACGGCTCCGCTGTGGCAGAAAAGCTTCATCGATCCGGCCAACGGAATCACTACGGTTGACTCACTGAACGACGTCCAATGCGACAACCTGGTGCCCGAAATCGGCATCACCGGGACGCCGGTCATCAGCATCAACAACCAGGCGCTGTACGTGGTCTCCGAGGCCAAGGATCAGAACACGGGTACCTATCTTATGGAGTTGCACGCGCTCGACCTCACGACCGGAGCCGAGAAGTTCGGCGGCCCGGTCCCGATAAGCGCGATGGTCAACGGCGAAGGCGTCGGCAACGACGGCAAAGGCCATGTATCGTTCGTCCCCAAGCTCGCCCTTCAGCGTGCGGCGCTGCTGCTCGCAAACGGTATGGTTTACATTGCCTTCGCCTCGAACTGCGACCGCGGCAACTATCACGGATGGGTGCTGGCCTACGATGCGCTCACGCTTGGTCAAAAGGCGGCTTTCAACGCCACGCCCAACGGCAGCGAAGGTGGCATCTGGCAGAGCGGCAACGGTCCTTCGGCCAGCCCGTCCGGCAAGATCTTCGTCGGGATCGGCAACGGCACTTTCGATCACAACTCCGATTACGGCGACAGCTTTGTGAAGCTCAATCCCATGCTGCGGGTGCTCGATTACTTCACGCCCTCCGGCCAGCTTGAGCTCAGCCTCTTGGACGACGACAGCGGTATCACCGGCGCCGTCTTGCTGCCCCACCAGTCTCTCGGCCCGGCGGCTTTCGAGCTGATAGGCGGAATCAAGTCGGGCAGGCTCTATTTGCTCAGTCGCTTGCCGATGGGGCGGTTTTGCGCAGCGTGCGAAGATTCGCAAGCGATCGGCACACTCGACACCGGCTTCAAATTGTTCGACGCGCCGGCCTATGCCGCCGGGCTGGTCTACATTGGCGGGGTCGGCGCCCGGCTCAAGGCCTGGCAGATTCTCAACGGACGTATGTCGGCGAGCGCGGTGGCGCGCAGCGCGAACACCTTCCGCTATCCGGGCACCAGCCCCACGATTTCCAGCGCAAGCGGCCTTCATGGAATCGTCTGGGCGCTCGACGTGGGCGGCTACGCCACCAGCGCGCTGGCCGTGTTGCATGCCTATCGGGCATCCGATCTGAAGGAAACCTACACCAGTGCCCAAGCCTCAGACTCGCGCGACACTGCGGGGCCGGGGGTCAAGTTCACCGTTCCCACTGTCGCCAACGGAAAGGTCTACGTCGGCACGCAGACCGAACTCGACATCTATGGGCTGTTGCCGTCTATACCCCTGGTCAATCGCGCTGGCCCTCGATGATCGAGAGCGCCGAGGGATTGTGAACAATCCTGGTGAGCTTCAGTCCTGCGCGCTTATACAAATCGCTGAACTCTTCCGCGGTACGCTCTCGCCCCTTCAGTTGTATCATCATGAAAATATCGATGATCTTTCCTGGATGCGGTTGATTGCCTGGCGGCAAGACCGCGATGACGGTTAGTACGCGCCCGTCTTTCGTCATAGCGTCGCGGCACAGGCGCAGCAATTTGACGCAATCTTCGTCGTTCCAGTCCATCAGGATTCTCTTGGTGATATATGCATCCGCGCCGGCTGGAACGGATTGAAGGAAATTCCCGCCGATCAGCTCGCAGCGGTCGAGAACTCCGGCGGCGGCCAGGTATTCAGCCTCCTTCACGATTAGCGGATGGTCGTAAAGTACGCCTTTGGCGGTCGGATTGCGCTTCAGAATTTCCGCGAGAAGGGCGCCGCGTCCGCCTCCCAAGTCGGCGATCCGCTCAAACGGCGAGAAATCGTAGCTGTCAACTATGGCGTTGACCTCTGCGGCGGCGAAGCTCGCGACGCCTCTGGACCACCATTGGTTCGCCGCCGGAGCGCCCGCCAGATGCGTATAAAAATCGGTTTTGTAGACGCGATCGAATTCCGGCTCACCCGTCATCACGCAACGCTGCAAATCACCCCATAGGTTCCACCACTTTCCTTCGCCCGTTATGTCCCCCGCCAGCCGTACTGCATCGCGCAGCGAACCGGGGATGCCGCTGCGCAGCCACGCCGCGGGCGGCGTCAATTCAAAGCGCCCGGATGAATCTTCCGCGAAGATCCCGTTTCCGGCGAGCGCGCGCAGCAGACGGTAAAGCGATTGCGGCTGCGCTCCCGTCGCCTGCGCCAACTCCTCGACACTCCTGGGACCATCGTTCAGCAAGTCCGCGATCCCCATCTCGGCGGCGACATGGACAGCGCGGGACAGCATATAGCCTATCGCCATCCCGAGAAGCAGGTCCTGCGGGGACGGGTTGTTCGGGCTCTGCGTTTCGCTCATAAGATTTCCCTCAAGTTGTTTCCCAGTTGTTCCCATCGTTGCGTGGCAGGCCTGCGTTTCCGCGAGACTCCATAATCGTACAGCATAATAATAACCGGCTCCTCATGCCGGAAAGCGCGGGGAAATCGGGAGGAGCCGATCGATCAACGGGCTTGGGGTCGCACTAGCCTCTATGGCATAAGCATCGGCATAAGCACGGCGAGCCACCAAGGGGTTCGACTACTATGAGCATCACATCTAAAACTGTCAGTGTGACCGCCGCCGACGGCGGCGTGTTCAACGCTTACCTGGCGCTGCCCGAGAGTGGTCGCGGGCCTGGGCTGGTGTTGCTGCAGGAGATTTTTGGCGTCAACCGCCATCTCCGCGAAGTCGCCGACCGCTATGCCGAAGAGGGCTACGTTACGATCGCGCCCGACATGTTCTGGCGGATTCAGCCAGGCATCGAGCTGGGCTACTCGGAAGCCGAGATCAAGATGGCTTTCGATTTTTTCGGCCGCTTCGATCCCGACCAGGCGATCAAGGACGTCGCCGACACGGTGCGCGCGCTGCGCGCGATGGCCGAGTGCAATGGCAAGGTCGGCGCGCTCGGTTTTTGCCTGGGCGGGATGCTCGCCTACCTGACGGCCGCGCGATGCAACATCGAGGCAGCGGTCAGCTATTACGGGGTGGGAATTGAAAAGCGGCTCAACGAAGTGGGCGCGGTGCGCTGTCCGATGGTGCTGCACTTTGGAGAAGCGGACGAACGAGTGCCAGCCGCCGCACGCGACACGGTCGCCGCGGCCTTCAAGGGGCGCGACGACGTCGAGATTTACCTGTATGCGGGAGCGGGGCACGGCTTCAACAATCCCATCCGTCCGAGCTATGACCGCTTTGCCTCCGCGCTCGCGCACTCGCGCACGATCGGGATGCTGCGTCACGCCATCGGGCCGCGCTTCGACCTGGAAGCGCTCTGGGAACGACACGCCGATCTCGAATTCAAGTATCATGACGCGGCGGGCACGATGGCCACGATGGTCGATCGGCCTTACGTCAATCACGTGCCGACGATGACCGGCGGCGTCGGGCAACAGGAACTCTACCGCTTTTACGAAAATCACTTCATCCCCAAGCTGCCCAGCGACCTCAAGTTCATTCCGGTCTCGCGCACCGTCGGGACCGATCGCCTGGTCGACGAATTCCTGCTCTGCTTCACCCACGACATTGAGATCGACTTTCTCCTTCCCGGCATTCCGCCCACCGGCAAGTACGTCGAAATTCCGACCGTTGCGATCATCCAGTTCCGCGGCGGCAAGCTGGTCCACGAACATATTCACTGGGATCAGGCGAGCGCGCTGGTCCAGCTCGGCCTGCTCGATCCGAAGAACCTGCCCACGGCCGGCCGCGAGACCGCTCAGAAGCTCGTCGACGAGACGCGGCCCTCCAACACGCTGATGAAGCGCTGGAAGGAGAGCGAACCGGGGGGCTGACGGCGCGTGCTGCGAGGCGCTGCGGTTAGGGTAGCCTGACGACTGCCTAAGTCTTCTAAAACCGGCGACATTGATTTCGCACGAGAGCGTAATTACGCTTCGTGAATGACCGACCGAGAGCGTGAGGAAGAGCGCGAGCACTTCGGCCTCGGCCTCGCCACGGACGATGCTCACTATCGCGCCTTTGTCGGACCGCTCGATCGCTACGACCTGATTGCCGCGCTGCAGTTCAACCTACTCACCGCGCTTGGGATGCGCGAGCGCCACTCTGTACTCGACATAGGGTGCGGGTCGCTCAGATTCGGGCGTCTGGCAATTCCCTTTCTGCGACCCGGGAAGTATTTCGGCCTCGAGCCGAATCGTTGGCTTGTCCAGGAGGGCATCGAGAAGGAATGCGGCGGCGATCTCATCCGTATCAAGGAGCCGCGCTTCGCCTATGATTCCGAGTTCAGTCTGACCGCTTTCGGGGTGACCTTTGACTACTTGATGGCGCACTCGATCTTCACGCATGCCGCACGACGTCAGATCGAGCAATGTCTGGCGGAAGCGGCGCGATGCATGGCAGCAGGGTCGTTCTTCGTAGCCTCGTACATTCGGGGCGAACGTGATCACCAAGGCGACGAGTGGACCTACCCCGAATGGGTCGCTTACAGGGAAGAGACCATGATCGCTCTCGCGACCCTCCACGGCCTTCGGTGCCAGCCGATGGAGTGGGAGCATCCGGGAGGGCATTCGTGGTTGCTTTATCGCCTGCCTGGGCCGGAGGAAGCCGACTTCCCTTTAACTCTGCCCGCGCTTTCCGGCTCGCGCGGTACGGGCGGCCTTGGCAACAATGCGGGATCAGGAGAGCTTGCGCGCGCTGACCTGGCAGCGGCCCGGGCACGGAACAATACGCTGCGTGCTGAGCTCACGACCCGCAGAACGGAGAACGATGCGCTGCGCGCTGATCTCGAAGATGCTCGGGCGCGGAACGATGCGTTGCGTAGTGAGCTGACGGCCGGCCGGGCGCAGAATGACTGGCTCCGCGCTGAATTGGTGAGGCGGAAAACCCAGTTGAGAACGCTCAAGAGGTCCGTATCGTGGCAGATTACGTCGCCGCTGCGCGTCCTCAAAAAGTGGATTCTTTGGCTTCCAAGAGTCACCCGCCCACCGTCTTGAGGCTGAAGCGAACCTCTCCTTTACGATCGCGGGAAGAGAGCGAGCCTAAAGGCTGACGGGATCGCGCGGCGGGCGTGGATTAGTCGGCGGCCTGGTGCACCGGCTGCACCGTCTCGCCGTCGTGTGCGGACTGTCCGACGTTCAGGGCCACGAGCGCGTCGGCGTCGATGCCGTTGGCGACCTCGACCGCGATTCCGTTGTCGTAGCCGAGCTTCACTTGCGTCAGGTGAAGAATGTTGTCTTTCACGACCGGCACGAACACCTTGCCGTCGCGGAAGATCAGCGCTTCGTCGGGGACCAGCGGCGCGCCGGCCGGAATCGACACGACGAACTCCGCGGTGCCGTACATTCCGGGAAGGAGCGCCTCATCGGTGTTGGGCAAGTCGACTTCCACCAGCATCGTGCGCGAATCCGGCGACAGCGCCTCTGGATGGCGGGTGATGGTGCCGGTGAACTTTCGCTGTGGAAATTCGTTGACCGAGATCGTGGCGCGGTCGCCGTTGCGGATGAACAGCGCGATATTCTGCGGCACGTAGGTGTACACGCGCAGCGGTTTCATCCGTGCGATGGCCATGATCGCGTCGGCCAGGCTGGTCGAGTTGGTCGCCTCGGGAATCAAGTGGCCGGGATCGACATAGCGGTCGGTCACGATCCCGTCGAAAGGCGCGGTCACGCGCTCGTAGGTCTGTAGCGCGATCGATTGCTCGAGGGTCGCCTTCGCCTGCAACATTGCGGAGTGTGATTCGTCGGCGGTCTGCTGCGAGATCACATTCTCGCGGACCAGAGTCAGGTTGCGATCATCGGTGATCTTTGCGATCTGGTAGGCGGCCCGCGTGTTGTGAACCTGTTGGTCGGTCTCCGGCGACTCGATTGTCGCGAGCAATTCGCCGGCGTGAACGTGGTCGCCCTTATCGACCCGCAGCGATTTAATATAGCCCGGCACCTTGGCGTAGATTTCAGTCTGGTCGAAGCCGCGCGCGGTCGCGGGCAGCTTGACGTCGCGCGTGGCGGGCATGCGGCCAACTTTCGCGACCAGCACGTGCGGCCCGGCCGCGGCTTGCCGCGCCAGTTCATCGGTCTGACGCCCGATCCATAGTTCGCGCGCCAGCACGAGCCCGGCCGTGGCAATCACGATGATCGCTATCGCGCCGATCCATCCGGCTACAAAGAGCTTTCCGGACGGCTTGGCCGTGTATTGCCTGGGGTCGTCTTCCATTTTGCGGCTATCGCTCACGCGCCGGGCCGCGTGAGTTCGTCAATCTCCGCGTCGCGCTGATGTTTGCCGATCATGTGGCGGCTGAAGATCGAATAGACCGCCGGCACCACGAACAGCGTGGATACCGTCGCCAGGAAAAGCCCTCCGATAACGGCGCGTCCCAGAGGAGCGTTTTGCTCGGAGCCCGAACCAAGACTCAGCGCCATCGGCAGCATCCCCAGGATCATCGCGAGCGCGGTCATGATGATCGGGCGGAAGCGGATCCGCCCGGCCTCGATCGCCGCGGCGACCGGACTGTAGCCGTCCTCGCGCAACTCGTTGGCGAAGGTGATGAGCAGGTTGCTGTTGGCCACGCCCACGCCGACCGCCATGATCGCGCCCATCATCGACTCGACGTTAATCGTGGTGCCGGTCAGCGCCAGTATCCAGAGCACGCCCGCGAGCGCTCCCGGCACCGCCATCATGATGATGAATGGCTCGAGCCACGACTGGAAGTTTGCGACCATCAGGAGGTACACGAGGATGATCGCGAGCACCAGCCCTTCGCCGAGCGTCACGAACGACGCGCTCATCGCCTGGCTCTGTCCGCGAATCACGACCTGGGTACCCGCGGGCAGCTTGCCCAGGCGGCCGATTTCCCTTTGCACCGCGGAAGTGACTCCGCCGAGGTCGCGCCCCGAGACGCCGCAATCGACGTCCACCACGCGCTGTACGGTGTAGTGCGCGACTATGGCGGGATCCCAGCCGTGGCTGATGGTCGCGAGGTTGCCGAGCAACTGCGGCTGTGAAGGCGCCGTGGCCGCGCTGGTGGTTGCCGAATCAACGGTTGCGTTGCTCGACGAAGTTGCGGTCGTGCTGAGCGGGATATTCTGCAACGCGCCGACTGAATCGAACAGATGCTGGCGCGCCTGCTCGATGACGTTGTAGTTGACCCCGGATACCGGATCGAGCCAGAAGTTCGGCTGAAGCAGCTGCGCGCCGGAGAGCGAGGAGAGCAGGCTCGAGGCCACCTGCTGCTGCGTGATGCCGAACTGGAGCGCCTTGGTGCGATCGACCTCGACCTTAAGGCTGGGGTAGTCGAGCGGCTCGGCGATGCGCATGTCAACTATCCCTGGAATCCGCGCCATCCGCGCCTTGAGCCGCAACGCGATATCGTAATCGCTCTGCAGGCTGTTGCCATTTATTTGCGCGTCGATCGCCGAGGGCAGGCCGAAGTTCAGGACCTGGCCGACGATATCGGCGGCCTGGAAATAGGCGGTGACCTGCGGATACTTCGTCGCCAGCGCGCCGCGAATCCGTTGTTCGTACATCGCGGTCGGCTGATGCGTGGGCTTGAGCTGGATGAGCACGTCGGCGTCCTGTGGTCCGATACTGTCGGTCTGATAGAAGGCGAGGTCGTAGGAAACAGGCAGGCCGATGTTATCGCTGATGCTCTCGAGTTCGGCGGCCGGGATGATCGTTCGGATGGTCCGGTCGATTTGATCGACCAGGTATTCCGTGTGCTCGATGCGGGAACCGGTGGGGGCTCGCACATGCAGCCGCATCATGCCCGCGTCGACGACCGGAAAGAAATCCTCGCCGGTGATCGGCAACAGGCCGAGCGAAAGCACGATCAGTATCGCGACGCAGGTCAGCGCCAGGGCGCGGCGCCCGATGAAAACCGCGAGCGCACCCCGGTAGCGCTCCTTGAGGTGCTCGAACGAACGATCGAACCCGTGCACGACCTTGGCCCACAGGCCATGGCCGAGATGATCCTCGTGATCGTCGGGGAGCAGATAGCGCGCCATCGAGGGCACCAGGGTCCGCGACAGCAGATACGAGGTCAGCATCGCGAATACCACCGCCAGCGCGAGCGGCGTGAACAGGAACTTCGCAACGCCGGTCAGCAGCACGACCGGAAAAAACACGATGCAGATCGAGAGCGTGCCGACGAAGGTCGGTCCCGCGATCTGTGACGCGCCGTCGAGAATCGCGGCCAGCAACGGCTTGTGCATCGCGTGGTTGCGATGGATATTTTCGATTTCCACCGTCGCGTCATCGACCAGCATCCCCACCGCGAGCGCGATTCCGCCCAGCGTCATCGTGTTGATCGTCTGGCCGGTAAGCTTGAGCGCGATGATCGCGGTCAGAATCGACAGCGGTATCGAGGTGATGACGATCAACATGCTGCGCGGCGAACCGAGAAACAGCAGCACCATCAGCGCGACCAGTGCGGCGGCGATGGCGGCCTCCTGCACGACGTCCCACAACGCGGCGCGCACGAAGCGCGATTGATCGAAGCTGAGCGAGACTTTCAGCCCCGCGGGCGCGGTGGCGCGGATGAGCGGAATCTTGGCCCTGACCGCGTCGACCACGCTCAGCGTCGAAGCGTCTGCGTGCTTGATGACCATCAGGTAGGTCGCCTGCTGGCCGTCGACGCGCACCACGTTGGTCTGCGGCTGATGGGTGTCGGTCACCGGCGCAATATCGCCCAGAAAGACCGGGGCGCCGTTGACGTACTTGATTGGCAGCCGGTTGAAATCCTTGACCTTGGGCACGCTCATGTTGAGATCGACGTTGTACTCGTAATTGCCGATCTTTTCGGTCCCCGACGGGATAACCACGTTGGTCGAGGCCAGCGCGCTGCCGAGGTCGGACGCGGACATTCCGTTGGCGTAGAGCGCGGTCGGATCGAGATTGACCATGACCGCCCGCTGCACGCCGCCGAGCGGCGCGGGCGAGGAGAAGCCGGGAATGGTGAAGAGCTGAATCCGGATGAAGTTGAGTCCGTAATCGAACAGCCGGCTGGTCGAGAGCGTGTCGCTAAAGATGTTCAACTGTGCGACCGGCACGTTGCTCGCGTTGTAGGAAATGATTTGCGGCGGTTCGGTGCCGCGCGGCAAAATCGTCAGGATGGTCTCCGAGACCGCATTTATCTGCGAGATCGCCGCGCCCAGATCGCTGCCGGGCTGGAAATAGACCTTTAGAATCCCAAGCCCGTTGATCGATTCCGACTCGATATGCTCGATGCCGTTGACGGTGGTCGAGTAGGCGCGTTCGCTGATAAACACCATCCGCCGCTCGACGTCGAAGGCCGACAAACCCGGGTAGTTCCAGACCACCAGCACTACCGGCAGGTTGATGGCGGGAAAAATGTCGACATTCATCAGCTCGAACGACAGCGTGCCCAGTACGAGCATCAGGAGCGCCATCACCGCAACCGAGAGAGGTCGCCGTAGGGCAAGACGGACTATCCACATAGCGGCAAAAGGCGAGTACGAGGGATCCCGTCGGACGGTTTCAAGGCGGCGCCATCAGAGGACGTTTTCGACTCAACGCCAAGCATCAAGGATAAGGGATAGTGTGGCGGGCGGGCAAGTGCCATTTGCGCTGCGGCGCCCGCCCGCGGCCCTCGATGCTCTTTGAAACTGCCGATGCTTGTTGGCCACAGCGATGGCGCTGTGGCGCTCCGGCCAGCTACAATAAAGACCCTGTGGCGGGAGCTTGGTTGCTCCCGAGGCCGGAAAGTGTCACAAAAGATGGTTCGGGCGGGGTCGTAGTTCAGCCCGGTTAGAACGCCGGCCTGTCACGTCGGAAGTCGTGGGTTCAAATCCCATCGGCCCCGCCAAAATTTGTTCGTCGGTTGTTTCGCCCAATTGGCTTCGATGGATGGGCGTGGCCGCCGGGCACGAGGGTTGAAGACTTGAAACTGAGCGAACAGACCAGAAGCGTTTCGCACGAGAACGCGTTGCGCGATCGGCGTTGGGTGCTGATCGACGCCAACGAACGGCCGCTGGGGCGCGTCGCGACGCGCGCGGCCAGCGTGCTCCGCGGCAAACATCGCCCCGACTTCACGCCGCACCAGGATGCCGGCGATTTTGTCATCATCATCAATGCCGGCAAGGTGCGCCTGACCGGAGCCAAGCTCGAGGAAAAGGTCTATAGCCGTCACACTGGCTATCCAGGCGGCGTGCGCTCGACCACCGCGGCGCGCCTGATGGAGACGCGGCCCGAGCGCTTGCTCGAGGAGGCGGTACGCGGGATGCTGCCCAAGAATCGGCTCGGACGGCGGCTTTTCACCAAGCTTAAGGTTTATCGCGGGGCGGATCATCCGCATACCGCCCAGCAGCCCCAGCAGCTCGAGCTCTGAACGGGCGGGCGCTGAGCGGGCAGAGCTCCTGGAGGGAACGAAGGCGAGATGGCAGACAAGAAGGCGGAAATCTGGACGGTCGGCAAACGCAAGAGCGCGATCGCGCGGGTGCGGCTCGCGCCCGGTACCGGTTCCATCAGTGTCAACGAGCGCGCGCTCGAGGTCTATTTTCCGCGTGACACCTCGCGCATGAAGATCCTCGAACCCTTCGAACTCACCGAGACCACGGGCCACTACGACGTGATCGTCAGCGTGCGCGGCGGCGGTATCGCGGCGCAGGCCGAGGCCGTGCGTCACGGAATCTCGCGCGCGCTGGTCGTCGCATCCGAGGCGCTGCGCCCGGCACTGCGCAAGGGCGGGATGCTGACGCGCGATCCGCGCGAGGTCGAGCGCAAAAAGTACGGCCGCCACAAGGCTCGCAAGCGTCCTCAGTACTCCAAGCGCTAAGGCGCGCGCCGGCGCGCCCATGCCGGATACGGCTTTCCAGACCGGGCGCACGGCCGCTTTCGGCCGCACGCGCGTGGACAGAACTGGCCCGTAACGCGCGTTAGTGCTAGGTCGTTAGGGCAGTCGCTGGTAGATCGGCCAGGCGTTATCCACACACGATAAAGAGGGTGAGGGAGTTCCGATGGCGTCGCGCAACAAGGTCAAGGTAGCGGTGCTGGGAGCGTCCGGCTATTCGGGCATCGAGGCCGTGCGCATCCTCGCCGGGCATCCGTTCGTCGAGCTGAGCGTGCTTACCTCCGAGCACTACGCCGGCCGCGAGGTGACCGAAGTCTATCGCCACCTGGCAGGGATCGATCTGCCGCCGTTCGAGGAATTGCGCGCGGATCTCATCGTCGGGCGCGCCGAGGTCGTGATGTCGTGTCTGCCCGAGCGGGTCGGCGCGGCGCTGCTTGCCGAGCTGGCCGCGGCCGGACTCAAGATTCTCGATCTTTCGGCCGACTTCCGATTGAAGGATCCGGCCCAGTATCGGCAGACCTACGGCGCCGAACATCCGGCGCCCGCGCTGCTCAAGGAGGCGGTGTACGGCCTCGCCGAGTTCCATCGCCACGAATTGCGCGAGGCGCGTCTGGTGGCCGTGCCAGGGTGCTTCCCGACGGGCGCGCTGCTCGGAATTCTGCCGCTCATCCGGCGCGACCTGGTCGACCCGGCGTCGATCGTGATCGACTCCAAGTCGGGCACCACCGGGGCGCGGCGCGCGGCGCAAATCGAGCAGCTTTTCGCCGAGGTCAACGAAAACTTTCGCGCCTACAAGGTCGGCAACCATCGCCACGTGCCCGAGATGGAGCAGGAGATTGGCGTCGCGCTGGGGCGCGAGGTCGCGGTGATGTTCGTGCCGCATCTGCTGCCGGTCACTCGGGGGATTCTAAGCTCGATCTTCATGCGTCCGCGCGCCGGCACCACCGAGGAAGACGTGCGCGCGGCATTCGAGGCGGCCTTCGCCAAGTCGCGCTTCGTGCGGTTGCTCAAACCTGGCGAGCTACCTGAGTTGAAAAACGTTCGCGCCACCAACTTCTGCGAACTCGGCTTCGTGCTCGAACGCCGCTCACAGACGCTGTGCGTGTTGACCGCGATCGACAATCTCGGCAAGGGCGCGGCTGGCCAGGCGGTACAGGATCTCAACCTGATGCTGGGACATGACGAGGCGGCGGGGCTACTGGGCGTGGCGCCTCTTCCGTGAAAAAGGGCGGCGCCCGTTACACTACTAAGCCTGGTAGGGATGGCCGCGTCGGCCGGCGCGAGCTTCTGGGCGCCGCGCTGGCGCTAGGCGCGACGGCCGCGATGCGCGGGATTGCCCGCGCCGCCGCCGCCCTGCCGGCTCCTCCGCCGGAGAGTGGGCTGGTCAACGAAGGCTTGCTCAAGGGCGAGGCGGGATTTCAGCCGCGCAAGCCGATGGCGCTGCCGCATCCGGAGATTTTAGGCTTCCTCTCGCACGATCAGCTCGAGCAAAACTACCTGGCGTACCGTCACGACTTCGAGCGCCTAGTAGTGGCCGAGCGGGTGCTCGCCACGATGCCGCGCGACGCTGCTAGTGGCAACGACTATGGCTTAATCCGCCGCCAGCAGATCGAAGCGGCGAACTCGGTGCTGCTGCACGAATTTTATTTTCGCAACCTCGCGGTCAAACCGATGAAGCCGTCGGGCTATGTGCTCGACAATCTCAACGAGCACATGGGTTCGTTCGCGAGTTGGCGCGCGGACTTTATCGAGTGCGCGCGAATCGCGCCGGCCTGGGCGATTCTCGAATACGATCCGTACGACGATCGATGGCACAACCTGCCGGCGAGCGAAGAGGAGGCCGGTGGATGGGCGGGCGGCAATCCGCTGGTGGTGTGCGACGTGGCCTCGCACGCCTACCTGCTCAACTATTCAGAGCGCTCGAAGTACGTCGCGCGTTTCCTCGAGCACATCGATTGGGACGTGGTGGCGGCGCGCTACCGCGCCGTCGATCGCCACTAAAATCAATCCCGCGTCGGGAAAGAAACCAACCACGCGTCATCCGGAAGCGATCGCGCTCGCGCGCGGCTACACCACGCGGCGCATGAACTCCAGGATGTCATAGCCGGTGATCGCGCGGCTTTTCTCGGACCATTCCTTGAGCTCTTTTTCGCTGACGATTCCGGCCTGCGCGCCCTTGGCCAGGTCCATTAGCGCAATCTTGATCGTCGCTTCGTCGATCATTTCGCCGGTCTTGGGGTCCGCCATCGAGCCGCCACCCTTCTCATGGTACAGCGTCACCACGCGGCGCGCGTCTTCGACCTGCTCGGGGCTTGGCGTGTAGCAGGCGTTGGCGATCTCGGCCTGCTGCGGATGGATGACCCAGGTGCCGTCCATCCCGAGGTTGGCGGCGCCGACGTTTTTCTCGCGCAGGCCGCGCTGCAATTCGGCGACCTTTTCGGGCGAGTCATCCTTGCGCCAGAGCCTCAGGTAGACGTTGTCGATCGCGTGCAGCCCGGCCGCCTTGGCCGCGACCACCATCGATTGCTTGGCGTAGTGGAAGTTCTGGTTCTGGTTCTCGACGATCTCGCGCACGCCGAGGTTGGCGGCGAAGTCGGCGATGCCGAATACCAGCCCGCACATGCGGTCGGACGCGGTCGCAATCTCGTAGGCCTTGACCAGCGCCTGGGGCGTCTCAACCAGCGACTCGATCTGGATTTTGTACTTCCATCCGCCGCGCTGCTCGAGCTCGTCGAGCAGGCGTGCGACCTCGCGGATTTCCTCGGGGCCCCGCGTCTTGGGCAACATGATGCCGTGGAAGCGATTGGGCGCGCCCAACACAATTGCCTCCATGTCGCCTTTGAAGAACGGTGAATGGATATTATTGGGACGCACCGTGACCACCTTGCGGCCGAAGTCGAGCGTGTTGAGCGCCTCGACCATCACTTTGTGGCTCTTGGGGCCCTTGAACTCGTAGGGGCAGGCGTCTTCGAAATCCGCCATTACATGGTCTACTGGCGCTTTCACGGCGTCCGCGGCAGTCTGATGGAGCTTCATATTGTGGCCGGGATAGGTCATCTCGGTGCGCGGGATGACAAAACGGGTGCCGTTATCGAGTACGTACATGGTCAATTCTCTCCATCGATGCCGTTACAATGTTTCCTATCGATACAGAAGTTGCGCCGACAACTGCTCTGGCGTCGCGAAGACACATCCGCTCGCTTGGCATCGCAATTGCTGTTCCACTTGCCAGAGGCCGAAATGTGTAACCGATTGAACAGCCGGGACAAGCCTTGCCGCAAAAGCGGGCAGCCTTCGCACGCAACCGGCACAACGCGGCCGATTCGCGGATGAGTTCTACGGGGATGGTTTGTACGGGATTGACAAACGCTCGTCAACCCGGCCCGGAATGGGTAGCGAAAGTGTCGCAGTGCGAACCCCGTTGCCAAGGTTACATTAAACATATACCTAATTGCGGACGCCCGTACCCGCGCGGGACGGCACAAGAAACACGGATTATCCAATGAAAGCAGTTGTTTTCGAGCGCAACGGAGGCTTGGAGGTCTTACAATACAAGGATATTGCCGAACCCAAGCCTGGCCCCAACGAGGTCGTCCTCAAGGTCAAAGCTTCGGCGTGCAATTTCAACGACATCTGGGCGCGCCGCGGCCTGCCCGGGATGAAGATTCTCATGCCGCACATCTCGGGCTCGGATGCGGCTGGCGTGGTGGTCGATCGTGGGAGCGAGGTGAAGGACGTCGCGATCGGCGACGAAGTGGTGGTCCATTGCGGCATCGCCTGCCGCCACTGCTACTACTGCACCCGCGGCGAAGAATTCTTCTGCCACGACTTCAAGATTTGGGGCTTTCAGACCGGCCCGCTAGACGGCGCGCATGGTGAATATTGCAAGGTGCCGGCGGTCAACGTGCTGGCCAAGCCCAAAAACCTGACGTGGGAGGAGGCGGCCTCGATGCCGCTGGTGCTGGTCACGGTGTGGCGGATGCTGGTGTCGCGTGCGCGAGTCCAGGCGGGAGATTTCGTACTGGTGTGGGGCGCCAGCGGCGGGTTGGGCGTGATGGCGATCCAGATCGCCAAACTGTTCAATGCGCGGCCGATCGCGGTCGCCTCCAGCGACGAGAAACTCGAACTGGCGCGCAAGCTGGGCGCCGAGTTCGTCCTCAACCGCACCCGCGACGACATCTTCGCCGAGGTCCGCCGCCTAACCGACGGCCGCCGCGCCGACATCGTGTTCGAACATACCGGGGCTGACACCTGGCCCATTTCGATGCAGTGTCTGAAGTGGGGCGGCACCATTGTCACCTGCGGCGCCACTTCCGGGTTCGACGCGCACATGGACATCCGGCTCTTGTGGAACAAGCAGCAGAACTACCTCGGCTCACATCTCGGCAACAAGGGCGAGCTGATTGACGCGATGCGCTTTGTCGAGCGCGGCCTCATCAAGCCGGTCATCGACCGCACGATGCCGCTTAAGGAACTTGGCCGGGCGCAGGATTTGATGGAGACGAACGCGGTCGCCGGCAAGATCGTGATGTTGCCCGAATGAGAAAGACGGGTGTCCCAGGCTGAGCGCTTTACTATGACATGCAGCGCGATTGCGCGGACTGTCTATTTTTCCTGGATAGTCTGAATGTACTGAACGATCTCCTGAGCCGACCCGCGCGTTGCACTCTCCGCTGTGTGGCTGCTTCTCGATCCCACGGCTTTGAAGTTTACTCCCCACACCGGCATGTCGCTCGTCCCGTGGGCTCTAACCGTGTCACGCCCATCGATGTCTCGCATCACCTTGATTCCTGGGAACTTGCCCGCATTGTTCTTGGCGAGTTGGGTCAGGTCGGCAGGCTTCTCCGTCAGCAGATTGGCGAGCGGCCCATCCCCCTTCGCATCGGTGCCATGGCAACTGGAGCAATACTGCTCGAACCGGGCTTTTCCGCCCTGTGCCGACGAAATTCCGGGTAGCGCCCAGAGCGATGCCGCCGCAGCCAACGCGGCAAACGAGATAGCGCGAGAGTAGTCAGGCATGATTCCGTCCTCCCCCGAGTGCAAGTGCGCAGCTAGAAGAAATTGAACACAAAGCCATCGCTATCACTGCTCTACAATACAGTCAAACAAGTTTTCGGCTGGCGACTGTGTCATCCACACGTGGCGCTGTCGGCGCGCTGGAGCGATCGAATTATAGTTGCGTCAGCGTGAGTCGCAGACCCAGCGCTCTTTCCTGGTCACTTCCTCGGATGGGCGTGAACGCACAGCCCGTGACGAACCGAGACGCAAGTTCATTACGTGCGGCCTCGAGTGCCAAGCGGCGCTCGCGGCCACACTCTATTATGAATGCCCGTTACCGATGTCTATGGTGTGAAGACCCTGGTGCCCACGAAACGCCGCGCAGCACCTCCGCATAGCGCGCCTTGCGAATAGTTCTGAAGCTTTCCCCAGCGGGAAGACTGGTGGCCGCCAGATCGTCCGTGATCGCGACGAGCCGATTCGGGTCCGCACCTTGGTCGCCATTACCGCTGACCGTGGAGGTTATGCCGTAGATAGTCGCTCTACCGTCTCTATGCACGATACCGGTGATGTTACGCAGCCCATCGGTTTCAGGAGCCCAGGGAAGTCCGGTTGCCGGATTGTTTCCGGTCGGATAGCCAGCGGTTGTGAGGTCTGGCACGCCAAGCTCCAGACCCGCCTGCAAGACGTAGGCGAGCTTCCAGGTTTTCGCGACCGAATCCAAAATCCATTTCTGCAGTCCGGCTGTCGTTTGAGTCGCGGCGTTCGCGAATACGCCATCGCCTTCATCAGCGACATAGAGCGTCGTGGCGTTGGCAAACCAGATACCGAAAGGAAAGGCAGTCGTGGCAGGAGGTTTGATGCTTTTGTTAGGCGTGTCAGGAAAGCCCGCCAGGATGCACATATTGTTTGGAAGGCCGAGCGTCTGCAAATCCGCCGGGTTGTACGATAGCCCTGATGCGGGCAGCGTCGCCCCACTTTGCGGCAGGCCGACGCCGCCACTGCCGCCCATCGGAGTGGGGCATGCCTGGCCGGTAGTGTCGACGAAATAGACGGTGTTAACGCCGTTGCTGCCGCTGCCTTTGGTGAAGTAGAGCACGTTGTCGAAAATCGTGAGGCCGCGGAAGTTGTCGTCTTTGCCAATCTTGTCCGGCTTAGCTCCCAGTTGCGCAATGGAGAAGCTCCCAACCGGCGTGGGATTTCCAGGGTTCTGCGCGACCTCCGGCTTGAACTCCCGAGCGATGATCTGCGCACCCGCGCCGATGATGATTCCGTCTGACTGCGGATTGTTGCCGTTGCCGGCGTTACCGGCCGTGAAAAAAGCGTCCGCGCCGTCCCGATTGCTCAGGATGGCGGCGCGGCCATTGTTGCCGCTGTATGCGTTGGTTTCGGTGAAGCGGAACTTTCCGTTCTCATCGACCTGCGCCACGGCGCGGAAAGCGTTCTCACCGACCGGGTTGGTCGGATCGACGGCTCCGGGAGTGTTGGTGTTGGACACATCGATCGCGTCGACAGGCGCGACGTAGCCCATGAAGGTCAGAAATTCGCGGTCGGTCGAGAGATTCAGCGCCAGTTCGGACTTAGAGCTGAAGCTGGTGACTAATTGATCCTTCTTCGGCGAAACTCCACGTTGTGAGCTGTTCGGCACTTCGAGCGACGACACCAACTGGCCGAACGGAGTGATCTGGTCGAGAAAAATCTTCGAGCTGATACCGAAGCTGCCGTCGTACGTGTCGTTGTTCCAGACGAAGGGATAGGAGCCATCGTTGATCGCTCCACCCGGCCCGGCGCAGCCACCGGTCGTCGCCGCACAGTTTGGTGGCAGGATGGTGCCCACCTGGATATTGTTCGGGTTATTGTCGTACACGCTGCGGCTGACCACCAGGTTGTCGGGGTCGAAGTAGACTCCCCAATCATTCGTATAGGCCGTGGAACTGCCCACAAGCGCAATCGACGCACCCAGGATAACCCGCAGCGCGAATGCACCCGCACGGCTTCGTTTGCTTGAGATATTCGCTGTCAGTGTCAAATGAAGTAACCCCCGCGATAAGATTTGTGCGCAGAGGATGGACGAGAACTGTTTCGCCGCGTTTGTACGCGGGTTAAATCGTTGTTTCGAGTCCCACCGCTTGAGGCGCTACCGGCTTGGCGGCGCGATCGACTACAATTGCGCCGGCGCGGGCCGCGGGCCTGGCGCTTCCTCCCGATGACAGTGCCGCGCACGCTATGGGATAAACTCCGCCGCTCCATCGACGGCGAGGTGCGCGCTGACAACGCCGCGCTCGCGCTCTATGCCGCCGACGCTTCGGTCTATCGGCAGGTTCCGCTGGGGGTGGTGATTCCGCGCCACGAAGGCGATGTGATGCGCACGCTCGCGCTGGCGCGCGAGCATCGCCTCCCGATTCTTTCGCGCGGCGGCGGCACCGCGCTCGCCGGTCAAACCTGCAACGCGGCCATCGTGCTCGACTTCTCCAAGTACATGAATTCGATTCGCCGCATCGACGCCGAGCGCGGCCTCGCGATGGTCGAACCCGGCGTGGTGCAGGCGCAGCTCAACGCGGCGGTCGCGGCCCAAGGTCTGTTCTTCGCCCCCGACCCCTCCACCAAGGACCGCTGTACGATCGGGGGAATGATCGGCAACAACTCCTGCGGGGCTCACTCCGCCGCCCACGGCAAGACCGTCGACAACGTCGAGGCGCTGGAAGTCGCCCTCTACGACGGTACCCGGCTCTCGCCCGGCGCAGGCGGGGAGGGCGAGACCCTGGCTGCCGCCGCGCACGGCGGGCGCGAGGGTGAGATTTATGCCGCGGCGCGCGCGCTCGCGGATCGCTCGGCGGACGAGATTCGGCGCCGCTTTCCGAAAATTCCGCGCCGCGTCTCCGGCTACAACCTCGACGAGCTTCTCCCCGAGCGCGGGCATAACCTGGCGCGTGCGCTGGTCGGCTCGGAGGGTACACTCGCGGTCACGCTCGCCGCGACGCTCAGGCTGGTGCCGCGTCCACGCCGGCTCGCGCTGGTGGTGCTCGGCTTCGACGACGTCTACCTGGCCGCCGACCAGGTGCCGTGGATTTTGGAGCATCGCCCGCAGGCGCTCGAGGGCTTCGACCATCATCTGCCCGACTTCGCGCGCGCCAAGGGGCTCGACGCGGTGCGGCTTCTGCCCGACGGCCGTGCATTCCTGATCGTCGAGCTTGGCGCCGATACGGACGATGAAGCGCGCGCGGCGGCCGAGCGGCTCACGGCCCAGGCGCGACGGATACAGGCCTGCGCCGGAGTGGCGCCGCTCTTCGACGCCGCCGAGCAGCGCGCAGTTTGGAGCCTGCGCGAATCGGGACTCGGCGCCGGTGCGCTTATGCCCGGCCAGCCACGCACCTGGCCGGGCGCCGAGGACACCGCCGTACCGCCGGCGCGTCTGGGCGACTATCTGCGCCGCTTCGTGCGGTTGCTCGACCGACACGGTCTCGCGGCGGCGACCTACTACGGCCACTTCGGCGAGGGCTGCGTCCACTGCCGGGTAAATTTCGATTTCACCACCGCCAAAGGGGTGGCGACGTTTCGCGCCGCGATGCTCGAGATTGGCGACCTGGTGACCGAGTTTGGCGGCTCGCTCTCGGGCGAGCATGGCGACGGGCTCGCGCGCTCTGAGCTTTTGCCTAAAATGTTTGGTGCGCAACTAATCGGTGCCTTTCGCGAGTTCAAGCGCATCTTCGACCCGGACTCGATGATGAACCCGGGCGTGATCGTCGAGCCCTATCCGCTCGATTCTCATCTGCGGGTGACGCCGTCCTACCGGCCGACGCCGGCCGAGACGCATTTCGACTTCGCCGCCGAAGGCGGGCTCGCGGGCGCCGCGCTCAAGTGCGTAGGGATTGGCAAGTGCCGCAAGAGCGACGCCGGCACGATGTGTCCGTCATACATGGCGACGCGCGAGGAGATGCATTCGACGCGCGGCCGCGCTCATCTGCTGTGGGAGGCGCTGAGCGGCAACGGGTTGCTCGAGGGCGGCCTCGGCGATCCCGTACTTAAAAAGGCACTTGAACTTTGTCTTTCGTGCAAGGCATGCAAGACGGAGTGTCCAGCCGCGATCGATATGGCGGCTTACAAGGCGGAATTTTTCGCGCATTACTATCGGCGCAAGCGCCGCCCGCTCGACGTGCGCCTGTTCGCGCGCATCCACGAGCTCGCGCGCCTGGGAGCTGTCGCTCCGGAGTTGGCCAACGCGCTCTCGCATGGGCGGAGGCTGGGCGTGATCGCGCGGCGCATCCTGAACGTCCATCCCGCCCGCGAGCTGCCGCGCTTCGCCGCTCGGACGTTTCGTTCGTGGTTCGCGGAGCGCGGCAGCGTAAGCGACAGACGCGGCGGCGCCACTGATACGGCCGCGCGCGAGGTCGTGCTCTTTCCCGATACCTTCAACAACTTCTTCGAGCCCGAGGTCGCGATCGCCGCGACCGAGGTGCTGGAGCGCGCGGGCTTTAAGGTCGTGATACCGCAGCGCGATCTATGCTGTGGGCGGCCGTTGTACGACGCCGGGATGTTCGATCGCGCTCGATGGCGCTTGACGCAAGCGATGGATACGCTGGCGCCGTTGGTCGAGCGCGGCGCGGCGCTGGTGGGGTTGGAGCCGAGCTGCCTGCTCACCTTTCGCGACGAGCTACCGAGTCTCTTCCCCCGCGACCCGCGCGCCGCAGCGCTTTCGTCGCGGGCGATGCTGCTCGACGAGTTCCTGTCGCGCGAAGCACAGGGCTTCGTCGCGCCGGCGCTGACCGGGCGCGCGCTGATTCATGGGCACTGTCATCAGAAGTCGCTGGCGGGAATGAAGAACGAGATGGCTATCCTGGGCGGAATCGGTGGGCTCAAAGTCGAGGCGCCGGACGCGGGATGCTGCGGGATGGCCGGACCGTTCGGCTACGGCGCCGACCGCTTTGAGGTTTCACGCGCGATCGCGGAGCGGGTGCTGATACCCGCGGTCCGCCAAAGCGCGCCCGACACGATGATCGTCGCTGACGGGTTTGCCTGCCGCACCCAGGTTCGCCATTTCTGTCCCGAGCGGCGGCCGCTACATCTCGCGCAGTTGCTGAATCTGAAGCCATAGGTTAACGCGAAACCGGAGACTCGCGATGGAACGGAAAGAGCTGAAGATGTACTCCGACTACAAGAGTCCCTTCGCGTACCTCGCCTTCGATCCGGCATTCGCGCTCCAGGAGCGATTTGCCGTGCGCGTGCGATGGATTCCGTTCCAGCTCAGGATCAAAGACCGCGGCCAGCGCAGCGCCTATTCCGACTACAAGGCGAAGTATTCCTACCTCGACGCGCGCCGCTGGGCCAAGCCGCGCGGGATTCTGATCCGCGCGCCGCAGAAGGTCTACGATACGGCGCCCGCGCTCATCGGCGGCCTGTTCGCCGAATCGAAGGGTCTGCTGCTGGAATATAGCCGTAGGGTCTACGAATTTTTCTTTCGCCGCGAGTTTGAGGCTGACGATCCGGAAGCGGTTGCCGCGCTGCTCGCGAGCCTCGGGCTTTCCGCGGCCGAGTACCGCGAATATTTGAGCGGTGCGGGAGCGCGAGCCTACGCGATCGCGCAGGAGGAGGCGGCGGCTGACAACGTGTTCGGGGTGCCTCTGTTCTTTTTCGAGCGCGAGCCGTTTTGGGGCCACGATCGGCTGCCGATACTCGAACAGCGGCTCATCGAAGCCGGATTGTCGCTCCCACACTAGCGTGTCCGGTCATTGGGACGCAGTGCCGGGACACATCGCCCGGACGCATCGCCGCAGTGGCGCGGGGTATGCGTCCGCGCGCAAACGTTGTACATAAAGCTTCGTCTCGATCGGCTCGGGGGGGGGGCGATCACAAAACTTCAAAGAGCGAGGTGCGTCGATGAAATTCGGAATTATGTTCGACACCCACATCGATAAGTGGGAGCTGATACGCTACGCGGAAGAGCTTGGCTACGACACCGGCTGGGTTCCCGATTCGCAGATGATCTGGTCGGACTGCTACGCCACGCTGGCGCTGGCGGCGGTCAACACCAAGCGCATCAGGATCGGCACCGGGGTCGCAATTCCCGGCACCCGGATCGCTCCGGTCACCGCGCACTCGATCGCCAGCATCGCTCAGCTTGCGCCCGGCCGCGTCTTTCTGGGTATCGGCACCGGCCATACCGCGATGCGCGTGATGGGACAGGACCCGATGCCGCCGCGCGAGTTCCGCGAATATCTGCGGGTGGTGCGCACGCTGCTTGAGGGCAAGGAAGTCGACTACACCTACGCCGGCAAAACGCGCGAGATAAAGTTTCTTCATCGCGACCGCTATTTCATCAACCTGGACCAGCCCATCCCAATCTACGTCGCGGCCAACGGCCCCAAGGCACTGCGAGCGACCGGCGAATACGGCGACGGCTGGATTACGGTGACGGGCAGTCCCGAGGATTTCCACCGCTCGATGCAGTTGGTCGAGGCCGGCGCGAAGGAGGCCGGGCGCAAAATCGGTCCGGACTTTTACACTAGCTGCCTGACCACCGCATGCGTGCTGCGGCCCGGCGAAAAACTCAGCGACGAACGAGTCATCAATGAGACCGGCTCGCAAGTGGCGTGCACGATACATTTCGCCTACGAAATCTGGAAACAGCGCGGCGAAAAGGATGAACTGATCCCGCCATTCTTCGCCAACATCTGGGACGACTACCTGAAGCGGGTGAAGAACTTCAGCCTGCCCGAGACCGCGCGCTTCCGCCAAATCCATGAAGGCCACTGCACGTTCCTGGTGCCCGAGGAGCGGCGCTTCATTACGCCGGAGGCAATCGCGGGAGTCTGCATCGTGGGCACGCCCGAAGAGATCATCCATCGGGTTCGCGCGCTGGAGAAGGCCGGGATCAAGGAAATCACGATGCTGCCGCCCGCGGATTACCAGCGCAAAGTGTTTCGCGACATGGCGGAGATGGTCATGCCGGCATTTCGATAGGAGCCGCGCAAAGACGGCGCGCGGGCGTGCTCAGTCGGTCCCGTAGCGCTTGCGCTTGCGCCATAGGGTGGTCACGTTGATGCCAAGCGTGGCCGCGGCTTCGTCCAGAGTCGCGCTCTGGGCGAGCACGCGCATGATGTGCTCGCGCTCGATCTTCTCGAGGCTGGCGGCCTGTCCCGCCTCATGCGGAGTGCCGGCCGGCACTTCGCGGAAGATCAAATCGGGTAGATCCTCGAGCGCGATGACTTCGCTGCGGCACAGCACGGCGGCGCGCTCCAGGGCGTTGCGCAGCTCGCGCACGTTGCCCGGCCATTGGTAGCTCTTGAGCGCGGCGGCCGCCTCCGGCGCAAGCTGCATCGGCGCGCGCCGGTTGCGCACGCTGGCGGCGGTGAGCAGCCACTGCGCGAGTGGCAAAATGTCCTCGCGACGCTCGCGCAGCGGCGGCACCGAGAGCGTGATGACGTTGAGCCGGTAGAAGAGGTCTTCGCGAAAGCGGCGTGCGGCGACTTCCGCGCGCAGGTCGCGGTTGGAAGCCGCGATGATGCGGATGTCGACCCGGATGGTGCGGTCGCCGCCCACGCGCTCGAAGCTCTGCTCTTGCACGAAGCGCAGGAACTTGGTTTGCAGCGCGGCCGACAGATCGGCGATCTCGTCGAGGAACACGGTGCCGCCGTCGGCTGCTTCGAGCCGCCCGGGCTTGTCCTTGATCGCGCCGGTAAAGGCGCCGCGGACGTGCCCGAACAGCTCGCTCTCGAGCAGCTCTTCGGAGAGCGTGGTGCAGTTGACGACCACGAACGGGCGCTCGTGGCGCGGACTCCATCGATGGATCTGGCGGGCCAGCACGTTCTTGCCGGTGCCGCTCTCGCCGCTGATCAGCACGGTCGCCTCGCTCGCCGCGGCTTGGCGCGCAGTCTCCATCAACCGCACCATAGCGGCGCTGCTCGACTCCAACAGCGGGGTTTCGTCGATCGCGCTGCGCAGCGCGCGATTCTCGGCCCGCAATCCCTGGAGCTGCAGCGCGCGTTCGGTCAGGTGCTGGAGCTGCTCCAGCGAGAAAGGCTTGGTCACGTAGTCGAAGGCCCCGGCCTTCATCGCGGCGACCGCGTTATCGACCGTGGCGTAGGCAGTCATCAGAATTACAAGGCACTCGGGCCGGCGCTTCTTGATCTCGGCCAGCAGCTCGAGCCCGTTCATTTCGGCCATCCGGAAATCCGTCAACACCAGGTCGAACGGTGCGGCTTCGATCAGCGCGCGCGCCTGACGGCCGTTTTCGGCGGTCTGCACCTCGTGGCCGATCGATTCGAAGAACGCCGCCAGGTTCGCGCGGATATTCTTCTCGTCGTCGACTATCAGCAGCCGGGCCATCAGGCCTCCCGCGAAGCCGGCAGTTGGACCACGAAACGGCTGCCCACCGGAGCGTTGCCGGTCACGAAGATCCGCCCGCCGTGCGCCACCACGATGTCCTTGACGATCGCCAGTCCCAGTCCTGCCGATCCTTTCTCCGCGCCGTCGCCATACTGTGCGAAACGCTCGAAGACATAATCGCGCAGCTCGGGCGCGATGCCTGGACCGGAGTCGGCGACCTCTAGTTGCACCGTATCATTCACCCATCCAGTCGTGACTTCGATTCGTCCACCTTGCGGAGTATAGCGCAGCGCGTTGCCAATCAAGTTCGACACCACCCACGAAAGCTTGACCGGATCGCCGCTGACCGGCGGGACTTCCACGATATGGCGCTCGAGCGCGACGTGTTTCTCCTCGGCCTGGAGGCGGAAGCGCCCTGCGACCTCATCGGCCACGTGTGCGAGGTCGAGGCGCTCGCGCTTGAGCGAGATCGATGCCAGCTCGCCGCGGGCGAGGTTGAGCAGGCTGTCGGTGAGCTGCTTCATCCGTGCGCATTCCTCGAGAATCGTGCGCAAAAACTCGCGCTGCCTGGGGTCCAGACTCGCCTCCTCGCGCTGCAGCAGTTGCGCGGAAAGCGCCAGCGAGGTAAGCGGGGTGCGCAGCTCGTGCGACAATGTTTCGACCAGGTTGCTGCGCGCGCGATCCTGGTCACGCAGGTAGGTGACGTCCTGCAAAATGAGCAAGGTGCCGAGCGCGGCGCCCTCGGCGCGCCGCAATGCGATGGGCTTCAGCACGTAGGAATGATCGCGGCCGCGGACGTGCAGTTGCACCTCGGTACGTGGCCCGTCCGGTGCGGCGCGCCGCAGTCCGCGCAGCGCGTCACGCACGCGCCGGTAGTGCGGCGAGTTGCTGCTGAGGTCGTCGAACGGGCTGCCCAGCGCGTCGGCGGGCTCGATGTCCATGATGAGCGCGGCGATCTCGTTGATATGGGTGACGATTCCCGCCGAGTCGATCAGCGCTACCCCATCCTCGAGGCTTTCGACGATCGCTTCGGTCTTGCGCTTTTCGTACAGCAGGCGCTCGACGTTGAGCTTTTCATATTGCTCGAGCTGCTCGGCCATCTGGTTGAACTCGCGCGCCACCGCCTCAAGCTCGGCCAGCGGTTGCGGTCCCAGACGCACCTGGGTGCGCCGCTGGCTGATCCCGCGCAGCCGCTCCGTCAGCTCGGTGAGCGGCCGCGCCAGGGCCCAGCCAATGGCCCACGAGAGCGCGGCGCCCGTCACCAGTACGACAAGAAGGCCGGCGGCGAATTCATAGGTGAGGCGCTTGCCGAGCCCCGCCGCGCGGCTGTCCGCGCGCCACATCGCAGCCTGGTTCATCGCGATCAGATCGTTAAGTCGCGCGTGCAGCTCGTCGAACTCGCCATCGTGGCGTGCTGCTGGCGAAGCGACAGCGATTTCATCAAACAACCGCCGCCCGCGCTGCTCGATATCGTGCGCCAACTCGGGCTCGCCCAGTTCGGTGAAGTCGTTGTTCTCGATATTCATCCAGTGCATGAAGGTGGCGCGGGAGTCAGTGACCGCGTCGCGTGCGCGGCCGTCGCGCTCGGCCAGTTGCAGGACCCGCAGCGTCTCGTGCATGTGCTGGGCGACCTCGATGCTGACGTAGTTACGATGGAGGGTCTCGCGAATCGAGGTGCCGAGCTGGTAAACGCGGGGCAGGGCATACAGGCCGAGCCCGATCACGAGAATGACCAGCACCAGGCTGGCATTGCGAATGCGCGCGCGCAGCGATGGAGCGCTCATGGCTCTTTGTCCGGCTCCTCGGCATTGCCGCCGACGACCTCGACGTCGAAATCGGTCGCGGCGCTGAGCAGCCGCTTGGTCACGTCGCCTCTGAGCAGGCGGCGCCACAATGGCTTGTGCGTGCGGCCGAGCACGATCTTGGTGACCCCGTGCTCGCGCGCGAATTCCAGCATCGTCTTCGCGACGTCCTCGGATTTGAGCCACACGGTCTCGGCGCCGAGATCGCCCGCCAGGTTAATATTGTCGAGCAGCTTGACGAAGTCGTGGGTATTGATTCGGCTGACCGCTTCGGACGGCGTCTCAACGTGCACCGCGTACCAGTCGGCGCCGAGCTGCCCTGCGATGCGACAGGCCTTGCGCAGGAGCTTCCCGCTGTCCTGTGCGTTGGAGGACAGACCAACCATCACGCGCTCGGTCGGCTGCGTGCGGCGCCCGCCCTCGCGCTGGAGCGCTTCGCGGCCCTCGCGCTGGCGGCTGAGTCCGCGCGCGACCTCGCGCAGCGCCACTTCGCGCAGCGAGGCGAGATTGGCTGGCTTGAAAAAATTCTTCAGCGCGTGCTCGACCTGCGCCGACGGATAGATTTTGCCCTCGCGCAGCCGTTCGCGCAGCGCCTCGACGGTTACGTCGACATTGACGATCTGGTCAGCGCGGGCGAGAAAAGAATCCGGTACGGTTTCGCGCACGTCCACGCCGGTCAACCGCTTCATCATCGGGTTGAGGCTCTCGACGTGCTGGATATTCATCGCCGTGATCACGTTGATTCCTGCCGCGAGCAACTCCTCGATGTCCTGGTAGCGCTTTTCATGCTTGGAGCCGGCGACGTTGGTATGTGCGAGTTCGTCGACCACCGCAACCTCTGGCTTGCGCGCCAGGATTGCGTCAACGTCCATCTCTTCCATCGGCACACCGCGGTAATCCAGCTTGTGGCGCGGCACCACTTCCAGGCCCTCCGCCTTGGCCACAGTGTCGGCGCGTCCGTGGGTTTCGATGAAGCCCAGCACGACGTCTATGCCTTTATTGCGAACCTCGTGCCCCTCTTCGAGCATCCGCCAGGTCTTGCCTACTCCGGCCGCGGCGCCGACGTAGATCTTGAGGCGGCCTTTGCGCTGTTCGGCGACCAGGTCGAGAAAGGATTCGGGCGCGGGGCGCTCCTCAGCCATACCGGAAAAGTATATACGCCCGGCGCCGTTCGGTCTCAGCGCGCCGCCGCGCTCATCCGGTTCAGGGCCAGATTGAGCTCGAGCACATTGACGCCCGGTTCGCCGAGGACTCCGGCAAAGCGCGGCCGTATATTGTCGCGCACGAGGTCGCGCACCGCGTCCTTGCTGAGCCCGCGCGCTTTCGCGACCCGCGTCACTTGGAGCTCCGCCGCTGCCGGCGAGATTTCCGGGTCCAGCCCGCTGCCCGACGCGGTTACCAGGTCCATCGGGACCTGCGCAGGCGAGGCCCCCGGGTTTTCCTCGATCACCTTGTGCAGCGCAGCCTTGGTCGCATCGATCAGCTTGCGATTGGTAGGGCCGAGGTTGGAGCCGCCGGAGCTACTCGCGTCGTAGCCCTTATCGCCGGCGGCGGAGGGCCGCGGATGGAAATATCGCGGGGCGGCGAAATTTTGCCCGATAAGCTCGGAGCCGACGACGTGTCCGTCGCGCGCTACCAGACTTCCGTTCGCCTGCCAGGGGAAAATCACCTGCGCGATTCCCCAGACCACCAGCGGATAGACGATCCCGGTCAACAAGGTCAGCGCGATTGTCATCGCGATTGCGGTTATCAGCGTACGCATTGGTTTCATTTCCTCACGCGAGATGGAACGCGGTCACAAAGAGATCGATGACCTTGATCCCGATGAACGGCACGATAACGCCGCCGAGACCATAGATGAGCAGATTGCGGGTCAGAATCGCGGCGGCGCCGAGCGGACGATAGGCGACCCCGCGCAGCGCCAGCGGAATCAACGCGATGATGATGAGCGCGTTGAAGATGACGGCCGAGAGGATCGCGCTCTCGGGAGTCGCCAGATGCATTACGTTGAGGGTCTGCAGTTCGGGGTAGCCAATCACGAACATCGCCGGGATGATCGCAAAGTACTTGGCGACGTCGTTGGCGATCGAGAAGGTGGTCAGCGCACCGCGGGTGATCAGCAGTTGCTTGCCAATTTCGACCACCTCCATAATTTTGGTCGGATTCGAGTCGAGGTCCACCATGTTGCCGGCCTCGCGGGCGGCCTGGGTGCCGGCGTTCATCGCGATCCCGACGTCGGCCTGGGCCAGCGCGGGCGCGTCGTTGGTGCCGTCGCCGATCATCGCCACCAGCTTGCCCTGCGCCTGCTCCTCGCGAATCAGCGCGAGCTTGGTTTCCGGCGTGGCCTCGGCGCGAAAGTCGTCCACTCCGGCCTCGTGCGCGATCGCCGCGGCGGTCAGCGGATTGTCGCCGGTGATCATCACCGTGCGCAGCCCCATCGCACGCAGCCGCGCGAAACGCTCGCGGATGCCTTCCTTGATGATGTCCTTGAGATGAACCACGCCGAGGATCTGCGCGTTGTCGGCGACCACCAGCGGCGTCCCGCCGCTGCGCGCGATGCGCTCGATGATGCCGGCCAGTTCGGCCGGCGCCTGGCCACCGGCGTCGCGCACGAACTTGATCACTTGGTCGCCCGCGCCCTTGCGAATGCGCCGTCCGTTGAGATCGACGCCGCTCATCCGGGTCTCCGCCGAGAAGGGGATGAATTGCGCGTCCCGCTCCGCCAACTCGCGGCCGCGGAGGTTGTACTCGCGCTTGGCCAACACCACGATCGAGCGGCCCTCCGGCGTCTCGTCGGCGAGCGACGCCAGTTGCGCCGCGTCGGCCAGCACCTCGACCCGCACGTCGAGGACCGGAATGAATTCCGTCGCCATCCGGTTGCCCAGGGTAATGGTGCCGGTCTTGTCGAGCAGCAGAGTGTCGACGTCGCCGGCGGCCTCCACCGCGCGGCCCGACATCGCGAGCACGTTGTGCTGGACCAGCCGATCCATTCCGGCGATGCCGATGGCGGAAAGCAATCCGCCGATAGTGGTTGGAATCAGACACACCAGCAACGCCACCAGCACCGGCAGCGAGAGCGAGGTGCCGCCGTAGCGCGCGTAGGGGTACAGGCTCACGCACACCAGCATGAAAATGATCGTCAGGCCGGCGAGCAGGATGCTGAGTGCGATTTCGTTGGGCGTCTTCTGACGCTGGGCGCCTTCGACCAGCGCGATCATGCGGTCGAGAAAGGTTTCGCCCGGGTTGGCGGTGATGCGCACCTTTATGTGGTCGGAGATGACCGTGGTGCCGCCGGTGACGGCGCTGCGGTCGCCGCCGCTTTCGCGAATGACCGGAGCGGACTCGCCGGTTATCGCGGCCTCGTTGACCGCCGCGATGCCCTCGATGACTTCGCCGTCGCCGGGAATGATGTCGCCGGCCTCGACCAGCACCACGTCGCCCCGTTTAAGATTGGTCGCCGTGATCATCTCGATGCTGCCGCCGGCCGTGACCAGCTTGGCCTGGGTTTCGGTACGGGTCTTGCGCAGGTTGTCGGCCTGGGCCTTGCCGCGTCCCTCGGCCATCGCCTCGGCGAAGTTGGCGAACAACACCGTGAACCACAGCCACAGTGCGATTTGAAACTCGAAGGCGGCGAGCGCGCCGCGGCCGAGGAAGAAATCGCGGCACAGAATCACGGTCACCGCAAGCGCGGTCACTTCGACCACGAACATGACCGGGTTGCGCGCCTGGATGCGCGGGTCAAACTTGCGCAGTGAATCAACCAGTGCGCCCTTGACGATCTGGCTGTCCCACAGCGCCGTCGCTTTACGTTCGGTCATCGAAATACCACTCCTCTCCTAGTAGAGCTTGCCCTGCACCATCGCGAGGTGCTCGACGATCGGGCCCAACGCGTCGGCTGGGAAGAACGTCAGCGCCGCGACGATCAGGATCACGCCGATCAGAAGCACTACGAAAATCGCGCCGTTGGTCGGAAAAGTGCCGGCGCTCGGCGGCGCCACCCGCTTCCCCGCCAACGAACCGGCCAGCGCGAGCACCGGGATCTTCATCATGAAGCGGCCAAACAGCATCACGAACGCGAGCGTCGTGTTGTAGAAAAAACTGTTCGCGTTCAACCCGCCGAAGGCCGAGCCGTTGTTAGCCGAAGCCTGCGAGTATGCGTACAAGATTTGCGAAAAACCGTGAGGACCGGGATTGGTGATGCCTGCCAGTCCAGCCTTGGTCGCAATCGCGATTGCGGCCGGCAGCAGGATCACCGCAGGGAAGATCAGAATGAAAAGCATCGCGAGCTTCATCTCGCGGCCCTCGATCTTTTTGCCCAGGTACTCTGGCGTCCGTCCGACCATCAACCCCGCGATAAAGACGGCGAGCACCGCCATCACCAGCATCCCATACAGCCCCGAGCCGACGCCGCCGAAAATGATCTCGCCGATCTGCATGTTGACCAACGGGACGAGGCCGCCCAGCGGCGTGAAGCTGTCGTGCATCGAGTTCACCGCGCCGCACGAGGTGTCGGTAGTGACCGTCGCCCACAGCGCCGAATCAACGATGCCGAAGCGGGTCTCCTTGCCCTCCATGTTGCCGCCGGACTGGCTCGCAGTGGCGTGTTGATGGAGCCCCAGCGCGGCGAACTGCGGATTGCCGCGCTGCTCGGCCCAGATCGCGGGAGTCACTCCCATCAGAAACATGATCGCCATCACGCCGAACAGTGCCCATCCCTGGCGTCGATCGCCCGCCATCTTGCCGAACGTATGAGTCAGGCCCGCGCCAATCGAAAAGATCGCAACGAGTTCGAGCAGGTCCGACAACGGCGTCGGGTTTTCATACGGATGCGATGAATTCGAGTTGAAAAAGCCGCCGCCATTGGTGCCGAGCTCCTTGATGATCTCCTGCGAGGCCACCGGGCCTTCGGCCACCACCTGCTCGGCGCCCTCCACCGTCTTGGCGTGCACGTAGGGGCTGAAGTTCTGCGGAACGCCCTGCCAGACCAGCACCAGCGCGAAGACGATCGAGATCGGCAGCAGGACCCAGAGAATGGTGCGGGTCAGATCGACCCAGAAATTTCCCAGGGTTTTGGTGCTGCGGCGCACGAAGCCGCGAATCACTGCGATCGCAACCGCGATGCCGGCCGCGGCCGAGACGAAATTGTGAAAGGCGAGCCCGGCCATCTGAGTCAGATAACTCATGGTCGATTCGCCGCCGTAGGCCTGCCAGTTGGTGTTGGTGGTGAAGCTCGCCGCCGTGTTGAAGGCCAGGTCAGGCGCCACGCCGGCGAACTTCTGTGGATTGAGCGGCAGAAACGCCTGGAGGCGCTGCATCGCATACAGCACCAGCATCCCGACCATGCTGAAGACCAGTATCGCGACCGCGTATTCGCCCCACGTCATCTCGCTGCCGGGCCGCACCCTGCAGACGCGATAAATGAGCCGCTCGATCGGCGTCAGCACCGGGTCGAGAAAAGTCGGCTCGTGCGCGAAGACGCGCGCCATGTAGAGCCCGAGCGGCACGCTTACCGCAGTGACGATGGCCAGAAAAATCCCTACCTGGAAAACTGCGTTCCAGAACATCTGAGATCCCTCGATGAGGATGAGGCCCCTAGCTAGAATCGCTCGGGGCGCAACAATGCGTAGACAAGATACGCGGTCAGAAGTACCGCGCCGGCAGACCCCAGGATCAATTCCCAAGTGCTCATAACCGCTGACACCCCTCCACGTAGGCGAGGCTGACGATGAAGAAGGCTACCGTTGCAAGGATGAAAATCAGGTCCCACATGCCTTCGAGCAACGCACGAGACATGCCAGAGCGAAGATCGTTGGAAAACGAGCGCATTCAAACTGTTATCGCGCGCATGATTGCAGTTTGCATAGATGTGAAGGCTGCACTTCGCAACGTTTCTGGCGAAGCTCGGGCGCAACCCGTGAGGTAATTCCGTGAGCTTTTAGATTTTTGATCGCTCCGCGGCCATTGCCACTGGCGACGCTTTTCAAGACGGGGGGTTGTGCTTTCCAAGGCAGGGGTGGTCTGCTAATTTTCGCCGCGCGGACAGAAGGCGCCGGGCAGTGCGCTCGGGCCTCGGTAAGAGTAAATTCCTAAACATCGTTCATGTATCAACCAGTCGAGACAGAGTTGCGCGCGCGCCTGACCAGCTTCATCGAGAAGCAGACCGGGGGGCCGGCCGTGGTTGGCGAACTGACCCGCTACTCGGTCGGGTTCTCGTGGCTGACCTACGGCTTCGAGGCGAGTTGGGAGGAGGGCGGCACGCGTCAGCATCGCAAGCTGATCGCGCGCATCGGGCCACCCGACGGGATTTTCGCGCCCTACAGCGCGGTTCCCCAGTTCGTCGCGCTCAAGGCGATCGAGCACAGCGGCGTCCCGGTGCCGCGCGTCTACTGGTACACCGATTCGCGCGAGGTACTCGGTGCACCCTTTTTCCTGATGGAAAAGGTCGAGGGCGAGGCGCCGCTGCCATGGGTGCCCGGCGGTGGCGCCGCCTTTGATGACGCCACGCGCGCGGCGCTCGGCGAGCAATTCGTCGCGGGGCTCGCGCGTTTGCATAGTTTCGAGTGGCGTGGCACGCCGGCCGAGCAGCTCGATGGCGCTCGGGACGTAGCCCAGGCGGCGGCCGCGCAGATCGATTTCTGGGAGCGATACCTCAGGCAGCACGAGCGGCGGCCGTACCCGATTCTGGAGTGGGGGCTGTTGTGGCTGCGAGCCAACAGTCCGCGCGCGCCGCGCATCAGCATAATCCACGGCGATTATCGTATTGGTAACTTCCTGGTGCTCGACGGGCGCATCAGCGCGATGCTGGATTGGGAGCTGGTTCATCTCGGCGATCCGCATCAGGACCTCGGCTGGATGTGCATGCGGGCGTTTCGCGGCCGCTCGCCGCTGATGTGTCATCTGGTCGCGCGCGACGAGCTCTACCGGCGCTACCAGGAGTTGAGCGGAATCGTAGTTGACCCAAACGCGGTCACCTTCTACGAGATATTCGGCACCTTCACGCTGGCCGTGATGCACGTCGGCGCGGCAAACTGCTTCGAGAGCGGGAACTTCGACGATCTGCGGATGGCCGCCATGGGCGCGCAGCTATGGCGTCTGCTGGCGCAGTTGGAAAGACTATTGTCGGGCGGGACACCATGAACAATTCGCTCAACCGGCTTATCGACGGGATCGTCATCGCGCTCGAGCGCGAGATTATTCCGCGGATCGACGACGCTTACGCTCGCGGCCAGGCCTTCGCGGTGATGGATCTGCTGCGCAACATGCGTCCGCGCCTGGAATGGTCGCGCGAAGTTACGCTAGCGCAGGTCGGCCTGCAGGAGGCGGCTTTAAGACGGGTGGATGATTTGTGCCGCGCACAAGTCGAGCGTCCGCCGGCTTACGCGCCGCAGTCCGCCGCCTCGATCACGCTCGACACGAAGGAGTTGGAGGCACGGCGCGACGGGCTGGAGGCCGAGTTATGCGGCGTGCTCAGATGGCTCAGGGAGCATCGCACGGCGATCGAAGCCACGGTCGCGAAATCGGTTGAGGACACACTCACGAACTACATGCGCGAGGCGGTCAAGCGCGAACTGGCGCTGACCGCTAATCCGCTCTTTGCGGAAATCTCACGCGGAGCGAACGCGTAAGGACACAAGGGCAGGTCGTACTATATGCTTACAGCGCAGGACGATTTCATCGGTCATCAGCTTCCCACCACTTACGATCACGTCGGCACCAGCGACCCGGCCTGGATGGAGCGGATGTGGTACACGGGACATCCAGTGCCCGCCGGGGACATCATTTTCGACATCGGCCTCGGCTACTACCCCAACAAGAATGTGATGGACGCGTTTGCCGGCGTGACTATCGACAACGTGCAGCACAACATCCGGATGTCGCGCCGGCTGCGCCCCGACCCGCTTCTGACCCGCGTCGGGCCGTTGCAGATTCACGTACTCGAAGGCCTGCGTCGTCATCGAATCGTGTTGGCGGAGAACGATTCGGGGATGAGCTTCGATATCGAGTTCAATGCCACGCTGAACCCGCACGAGGAGGAGCCGCATTTTCGCCGCCGTCACGGCCGGGTCGCCGAGCAGATCGCGCGCGCGCAGCAGGTCGGGCGCTACTCGGGATGGATCAAGGCGGGCGGCAAGCGCTACGAGCTGAAGCCCGAAGCCTGGTGGGGGCAGCGCGACCGCTCCTGGGGCATCCGTGCCGAGTTGCACACCGACGAGACCAAGCCTCCGCTATCCTATTTTCCACCTCTGCTGTTTAGCTGGTCGACCATTCAGTTCGCCGATCACGGCCTGCAGTGGTACTTCAACGAGCGCGCGCCTGGCGATTTCATTTACATCACCGGCGAAGAGGTCCTGCCGCTGGGACAGCCGGCCGACAGACGCCGGCGGATCACGGGCGTCGCGCACGAGATCGTCTGGGCCGACGATCCGCGTGGCCAGAGCATGGACCACGCCGAGTTCGAAATGACGTTCGCGAGCGGCGCCAAACGGCGGGTGCAGATAAAAATGCTGCCCGGACGCTACTACCTGAAGTCCGGGATGTATGGCGGCTTGCACGGATGGGCGCAGGGCGACGACAAGGGGCCGCTCCACGTCGAGCACGACCGCTGGGACCTGCGCGATCCGGAGATTCGCCGCCTGGTGCGCACGCTCAGCGATCACGTGATCGAAGTGCGCGACGGCAACTCGGTCGGTTACGGCGTGATGGAGTACGGCGTCTCGTCAGGCTATCCGAAATACAAGTCGATCCAGAATCACCCGATCTTCTGAGGCTCGAGATCGGGAATCTCGCATTGCGGCAGCGGCAGCAGAACGAGAAACGCGGTGGTCGCCATCGCTAGCGCGGCGCCAATCGCCCATCGGTAGCCGCCCGTGTGGTCGATAATGAAGCCGGCCAGCGGCGGTCCGATCAGCGTGCCGAACGCGTTGCTGGTGTAGAGCGTGCCCACCAACGCGCCGAGGTTGCGGGTGCCGAAGAACAGCGCCAGCACTGTAGGCGCCAGCGCCGAGTAACCGCCGTATCCGGTGCCGATCACCAGCGCGAAGATAACCAGCGTCAGGTACGAGTGCGCGCCCAGCCAGATGGCGTAGCTGAGCGCCTGCAGCAGGAAGCACAGGAGATAGAGCCCGATAAGTCCCAGCCCGTCGGCCAGCGTGCCGAGCCCCAGCCGTCCGCACACGCTACCGATGCCGATGACGCCGATCAGCGCGGCGCTGGAGACCGCGCTAACCCCGAGGTCGTGCGCGAACGCGGGCAGAAATACAAACGGCACGAAGAGCGGCACCGAGCACAGAAATGAGGACGCGTAGAGCAGCATGAAGACCGGCGTCCGCAGCGCCTCCCCGGTGCTGGGTCCGCTTCTGTTGCGCGCGATCGGCGGCCGCTTCGCCAGCGCGGCCGAGAGCAGAAGCAACAGCGCGCTCAGCACGCCGAACAGTTCGTAGGTGGCGCGCCATCCGTAGAGCGGGATGCATTTCGCGGCCAGCGGCGCGCCCACGATAGTGCCGAAGCCGATGCCCGAGACCGCGATTCCCAGCGCCGTGTTGCGCCGGCGCACGAACCATCCGCTGACCACCGCCACCATCGGCGCATATCCGCAGGCGACTCCGATTCCGACGCCAATGCCATAGGTGAGATAGCTCAGCCACAGATGATCGATCCGGGAGGTGAGTATGAGGCCGGCGCCCATGCAGAGAGCGCTCGCGACTATCACCGGACGTGGCCCGATGCGGTCCGAAATATGGCCCGCGGCAGCGCCGAAGATAAAATAGATGAACGCGGTTATCGAGAAGACCGCCGAAATCGCCGCGCGGCTGGAATGGAACTCGGCGGTCATCGGCTTGACGAAGGCGCCGAAGCTGTAGACCAACCCGAAGGTCGTGAACATCGAAACAAACGCGGCGAACGCGATCACCCAGGCGCGAGGCGAATCCGGCTCGGTTGGAAGGATGCGATCAAGTGGAAAGATACGGCCAAGCGCAAAGGTCCGGCCGAGCAGGCCGGAAAGAGTGGCCGGCGTCTGCGCTTGGTGGGGGTCAGTTCTCGCGGGCATCGCTGTGCATCGCGGCGTCGCGGAGAGCGCCGCAGGTGCCGCATCCTATTCACGCCGCCTGCGAACGACAAGCGCCTGGCCCGGTGATCATAGATGCCGGCTGCTAAATATAACCCCGATAGATCCAAGTCCGTGAAATGCGCTTATCTAATTCGCGTCGACGCTTGGCCTCAAGGTGCGTCGCCATGTAATAAAGACGTGGCGCGCGAAGATCCGGCCTTTATTTGAACTCGCGCCATGGAGATCGACACGACGATGCGACAGGGTATCACGATTCCGCTGCAAGACTTTCAGGACCGACACTTCGTCGACCTGGTGCGCGCGGCCGAGCGCTGCGGCTATGTGGACGGCTGGTCATTCGAATCGTATGCGACCGAAGCCTTTGCCCCGCTAGCAGCGGCGGCGATGCTCGCGCCCACCATGCGCCTGGGCACCGCGATCGTGCCGGTTTTCACCCGGCCGCCGGGTTTGATCGCGATGTCGGCGGCGACCGTGCAGCAGCTTTCCGGCGGCCGGCTCATCCTCGGGCTGGGAACCTCGACGCCCGTGATCGTCCAGCAGTGGATGGGCGTGCCGTTCGAGCATCCGCTGACCCGCGTGCGCGAAACCGTCGCCGCAATTCGCAGCGCGTTCAACCGCGAGAAGGTCACGTTGAAGGGCAAGACCGTGCAGGTCAACGGCTTTCGCATGAACATCGCGCTGGACAAGCCGCCGCCGATCTATCTCGGTGCGCAGGGCGAGAAGATGCTTCGTCTGGTGGGCGAGATTGGCGACGGCTTGATCACCAATTTCATAACGCCGGCGACTCTGCCTCCGATGATCGCGCACGTGCGCGAGGGCCAGCGCGCCGCCGGCAAAGATGCCAGCGCGCCGCTCGACGTGGTCTGCCGCATCTTCGTCGGGGTCGATGACGACAGCGACGCACTGCGCGCCGACCTGCGCCGCCATCTGACCGCCTACATGACCGTGCCGCAGTACAACAATTTCTTCCGCGAGATCGGCTTCGAGCACGAGGCCACGACTGCCGCCGAGGCCTGGAACGCAGGCGATCGCAAGGCCGCTCTGGCTGCCGTGCCGGACCGGATGCTGGAGGAGATTTACGTTTTCGGCAGTCTGGACCATTGCCGCGCGCGGCTTGCCGAGTATGCCAAAGCGGGCGTGACGGCGACGGCGCTGCAGCCTGAATCGTTCGCTCCCGACCCCAAAGAGCGCCGCGCCCGGATCCTTCGGGCGATAGAGGGTCTCGCCACCGTCTAGCGCGGAGTCGGCTGCCCCTCAATCTTTGCACACTGTCCGGGACGCGCTAAGAGAGAAGCGCGAGGCGCCGAGAAAACTTTCACGCTGGAGATTCACGATGGCGGTACGAACAAAATCGACCAAGGCGCCGGCCGGGCGTTTCGTCGCCGACGTCAAGAAGATGCGCGAACGAGCGCGCCGGCACATGCAGTCCGGCGCGGTCACCGAGAGCTATCGCGCTGACCGCGCGCAGGTTATCAAGGTGCTCAACGACGTGCTCGCAACCGAAATCGTTTGCGTCCTGCGCTACAAGTCGCATTTCTACTTTTCCAAAGGGCTCGACGCGGAGCCGGCGCGGGCCGAGTTCCTTCAACACGCGGGCGAGGAACAGCAGCATGCGGATTGGGTGGCGGAACGGATCACGCAGCTCGGCGGCGAACCCAATTTTGATCCCAGGGGGCTCCCCGAACGCAGCCATTCCGAGTACGGACGGCATACCAACCTGATCACGATGATCCAGGAAGACCTGGTTGCCGAGCGCGTTGCGATCGAATCCTACTCCGAGATCGTGCGATGGCTCGGCAATGACGACACCACCACGCGCCGCATAGTGGAGGACATCCTCAAGATGGAAGAGCAGCACGCCGACGACATGGCCAATCTGCTCGCCAAGGTCGGTTAGCGCGCGGGAGGCGTGAGTCAGCGATGAGCAAGGTTCACACGGCCGCGGCCGGGGCGTCGGCCGCCACTTTTGATCGACAGCTACGCGATCCGCTCGGACTGGGGCTCTTTATGCCCAATTGCAGCAACGCATACTCGATCAGCACCTACAAACCGGTGCCCGACGACTGGACCTACGAGTCGAACGCGCAGATCGCGCGTGCCGCAGAGGCCGCCGGCTTCGATTTTCTTTTTCCGGTCGCCAAGTGGAAAGGCTACGGCGGCAAGACCGACTTCCTTGGCACCTCGCTCGAAACCATGACCTGGGCCGGTGCGCTGCTCGCGATAACCGAGCGCATCCAGGTCTTCTCCACCGTGCACGTGCCGATCTTCCATCCGCTGGTTGCGGCCAAGATGGGCGCGACGCTTGACCATATCGGGAAGGGGCGATGGGGCCTCAACGTGGTCAGTGGATGGAGCGAGCGGGAGTTCGGGATGATGGGAATCGAGGTCTTGCCGCATACCGAACGCTACGAACGCACGGCGGACTACATCGAGATCGTCAAAGGGCTTTGGACCTGCGAGCCCGGCACCTACAACCACGAATCGAAGTGGTATCGGATCCGCGGCGGATGGGTGATGCCGCAGCCGACCCGCAAGCCGCATCCGCCAATCGCCAACGCCGGCGTGTCGGAGGAGGCGCGCGAGCTGGTCGCGCGGCTTTGCGATTGGGCTTTTATCGCTCCGCCATCGCTGGAAGCGAGTGCCGGTCTGACCGCTGATTTTCAAACCCGCGCGGCGCGCCACGGCCGCAGCGTCAAGTGCTGTTGTTTCCCGCTCGTGGTGTGGCGCGAGACTGAGCGCGAGGCCAACGAGGAGCGCCGCCGCATTCTGGAACAGATGGATCGCGAGGCGGCCGAGAACTGGGCGCGCGGCCTGCTCCCGCAAAGCGGTTCGTTCGACAATTTCACGCTCGAAATGTTCGCGCTTGGCGGCGGCGGATTGCCGATCTTCGGCACCCGCGAGCAGGTCGTCGAAAGTCTCGACCGCCTGTACCGCTCGGGCATGGACGGCCTGCTGATGGTGTTTCTCTCGTACTACGAAGACACGCTGCGCTTCGAACGCGAGATTATGCCGCTGCTGCGCCAGCTCGGCACGATCCGCTAAGCGCGGCCGGCTGGTGTCGCACCGGGCGGACGCTCACGACCGGCTTCATCGCCAGTTGAAGCACGACGGCGTCCGGCTCCTCGCTGTCAGGAAGAACCATCAGTACCGAGTCGATCCGATGAGTTCCGGCCGCGAGATTTTCCCATCCGGTCATTGAATATCCGATCTGAAGCGCGGCGCCCATGCAGTCCGAGTCCGCGTGGTCCGAAGACGTCCGCCCGGATGTATCCGGAGCCGCGGTTCCATCGCAGTAATAAAGCCGGCGTCGAAGAGTCGCCAGGTCGGGGGATGGCGTGAAGGTCTGCATCACGATCTTGCCGCCGCCCTTGAGCGCGAGCCATTTCACCTCCGGCTGATCGCGCTGGATTTCCGCCGCCACCACGGCGCTTGCTGCCCCTGGCTCGAATGGTTGCCGCTCCATCCTCGACCACGACAGCGCAAAGCCGTTCAGTCCGGTGAAATCGAGCCACGTGCGCACGCGCACGTCGCCGAAAAACAGGCGCGGGACCCATAGCACTCGCGCGACGAACGAATCCTCCGCGTAGTCGCGGTAGAAAATCTCTTCGCTCAACACACTCGGCGATTTGATACCGAAGATCAGCTTCACCGAATGGCTCACGCGCCGGATGAGGCGGATCGGACCGCCGTGCCACGCCAGCACATGGTTGGCCACGCCGTTGGCGTTGAGCCGCATCTTGAACAGCATCAGCACCTGCGCCGTCACCTGCACTTGCGAACCCTCGATGAGGCTCGACGAGAGGTTGCCGCGGCTGTCGCTGAGCGCGAGTCCGATCGGAAAATCGCCGCGAAAGGTCATCCGATAACTGCCGCCCGTGACACGGCTGCGGACCGGGTCGTAGCTGACGTAGGAGACGGTACTGAGACGCGGCGACGGCACGGCCGCGATATAGGCGTAGCGGCGGACGTCGCTTGAGCCGTCGAGCGTTTCGATCTCGAGCGTGTCCGAGGGGAGTTCGCGCCCCGCCGGCGATGCGCGATCGCCAAAGTCGGAGAGCATCATCGCAATTTCGTCGTCCCGGTCGAAAATCCCGGGACTGTCGTCGGCCAACGGCTCGGGTCCATCGGGCAGCGCGTAGCGGCCGTCGGGCAGGGCCTCATCAACCTGGAAAGGAATCGGCGCCAGATGTCCATCATGCAGCGCGAGCACCTCGAGATGGCTCTCAGCGCTGCCTAGAAGCTGCGGCATCGCGGCGCCCTTGAGCACGATCGTCCGCCAAACGGACGAGACGGGACCGGCGAGTGCGCGAGAGGCCGCGCAAGCCACACAAACCATCGCGAAGGCTAGCGTCGCGAGAACTGCGCGCAGGAAGACGCGCGCATCGCGAGAGCCGCGTGGTACCGTGATGCGGCGCGTCATACCGCAGTCTTCCATCGAACGCCACGCGCCGCCAATAGGTCGCAAGCGCGGGCGTGCCAGGGTATGCTTTGCGGCGCGGAACACGCTATCGAATATTTAGAGGCGCAAGCGATCACGATGAGCACACGCAAGACGGTCGCGGTCGAGAACACCGCTCAGGCCTTTCTCGAAATGCTCGAAGCGCTGGGCGTGCGATATCTGATCGGCAACGCGGGCACGGACTTCGCCTCGATCATCGACGCGTTTTCCAGGCGGGCCGTCGATGGCAAGTCCGCGCCGCGCGCGATGATGGTCGCGCACGAGTGCTGCGCCGTCAGCATGGCGCACGGCTACTACCTGGTCACCGGCGAGCCGGCGGTGGTGATGGTCCATACCACGCCCGGCACGGCCAACGCGCTCGGTGCGCTAATGAACGCGTTTCGTTCCAACGTGCCGCTGGTGCTGTGCGCGGGCCGCACGCCGCTTACCGAAGCGGGGATGCCAGGCAGCCGCGACACCCTGATCCATTGGGGTCAGGAGTCGTTCGACCAAGGCTCGATCGTGCGCGAATTCGTCAAATGGGATTACGAGCTGCGCAACTTCGCGCAGCTCGAGTCCGTGATGCGCCGTGCGTTCGCGGTCGCGATGGCGGAGCCGCGCGGCCCGGTCTATCTGAGCCTGCCGCGCGAGGTGCTGGCCGAGGCGCACAGCGAATTCAGCTACTCTCCCAATGAGCTCGACCCACCGGTGATGCCGTCGGCGCCGTCGCCACAGACGTTGGCCGCGATGGCGCGGATGATCGGCGCCGCCGAGCGGCCGATCGTCATCACGCGCATGCTGGGGCGCAATCCCGCGGCGGTCGCGAGTCTGGTCGCGCTGGCCGAGACGTTTGCGTTGCCGGTGGTCGAGCATCCCAACCCCGCATACGTCAACTTTCCCAACAACCATCCGCTTCATCTCGGTTACGATCCCGCCCCCTACCTGGACGACGCCGATCTCATCATCGTGATCGATACCGACGTTCCGTGGATCCCGCATCTACGCAATCCCCGCGCCGGGGCGAAGGTCATTCATCTCGGCGTCAATCCGATTTACGACCGCTACCCAATTTGGGGATTTCCATCCGATCTGGCGGTGCAGGCCGATTCCGCCGTGGCGCTGCCGATGCTGACCGAGGCGCTGGCCCCGATGCGCGCCGCGCGTCAGGGTGTGATAGAGCGGCGTGCGGCGCGAATCGCCGAGCAGCATGGCCGCCTGCTCGCGGCGGCGCAAGCGGAGACCGAGGCGGCCGCGAAGCATCAGCATGTCACGCTCGAATGGCTCGCACACGGTCTGGACCGCGTGCGCGACGAGCAGATGATCTTCATCAACGAGTACGATTTGAGCCTGCGCCATATCACGCTCGACCTCCCCGGCACACAGTTCGGCCACTCCACCGCGGGTTATCTCGGATGGGGCGTCGGAGCGGCACTTGGCGTCAAACTGGGCGCGCCAGACAAGACGGTGATCGCGGTTGTCGGCGACGGCAGTTACATCTTCAGTGTGCCGAGCGCCTGCCATCTGGCCTCAGCGGCGCTGGGCTTGCCGACATTGACGATTATCGCGAACAACGGCGGATGGGGTGCGGTGCATCGCGCCGTTCAAGGCGTGCATCCCGAAGGATGGTCGATGCGCACCGGGGAAATGCCGTTCGTGCGTTTCGGCATGCAGCCGGCGTACGAGATGTTTGCGCAGGCCTATGGCGGTCACGGCGAGGCGGTGAGCGATCCGAAGGAACTGCCCGCCGCACTGGAACGCGCGCTTCGCGTGGTGCGTGAGGAGCGCCGCCAGGCTGTACTCAACATCCTCTGCCGCCCGCTGTGATTTGACGCCGCGATGGAGACGATACGGGAGAAGCCGAGATGAGAACGCTCCTGGGCTACCGGCGCCTGGCGCACGGAATCGATCCGCCTTATGACCACGGCGCTTATGCGAGCACGCACAAACGGGCGCCCAAGCGCCCGCCGATTCGGGTCGCACATACGCTCTCTGAGATCACGGGGCCGGGGCTCGGCGCGGAACTGGTGGGTGCGGGCGACGCCGATCTCACGCACTTTGCCGGCGGCGAGGCGTTGGGCGAGCGCATCGTCGTGACGGGCCGCGTGCTCGACGAAGACGGCCGTCCGGTTTCCAACGCGCTGGTCGAGATCTGGCAGGCGAACTCGGCCGGCCGCTACGCGCACGACGTCGATCAGCACGACGCGCCGCTCGACCCGCATTTTTCCGGAGTCGGCCGTGTGGCGACCGGCGCCGACGGCGTCTACCGCTTCGCGACCATCAAGCCGGCCGCCTATCCGTGGAAAAATCATTACAATGCGTGGCGTCCGCAGCATATTCATTTCAGCCTCTTCGGCCCCGGCTTCGCGACCCGGCTCATCACTCAGATGTATTTCCCCGGCGACCCGCTGCTCGAGCTCGATCCGATCTATCAGAGCGTGCCCGACCCGGCGGCGCGCGAGCGGCTGGTCTGCGTGTTCGATATCGAGGCGACCATACCCGAGCGCGCGCTGGGCTATCGCTTCGACATCGTGCTGCGTGGCCGTAGTGCGACTCCGCAAGAACGCGAGGCTGACGGAGGCGTGAGATGAGCCGCCGCGTGACGCCGTCACAAACCATCGGTCCGTTTTTTCACCGTGCGCTGCTGCACCAAGGATGGAACGACCTCGCGGCGCGCGGCGCGGCTGGCGAGCGCGTCGCGATAGAAGGGCGCGTGCTCGACGGCGATGGCGCACCGGTCAGCGACGCGATGGTCGAAATATGGCAGGCCAACGCCGCCGGACGCTACGACCATCCTGAGGATCTACAGCAAGAAGATCGCCAGACGAGACCGCTCGATCCAAACTTCCACGGTTTCGGCCGTACGGCCACGGACCCGGATGGTCGCTTCCGTCTGCGCACGATCAAACCGGGCCGGGTGCCGGGTATCGGCGGCGCACCACAGGCGCCGCATATTAATGTGTCCATCTTCGCGCGTGGGCTCCTGAAGCGGCTGGTCACGCGGATCTATTTTCCCGGCGAACCGCTTAACGAGGCGGATCTGCTGCTGAGCGCGCTGCCCGCCGACCGCCGGGTCACGCTGATCGCGCGGGTCGCGGACGGCGGTGCGGCCGAGCGCGTCCTGCACTTCGACATCGTGTTGCAGGGCGACAACGAGACCGTGTTTCTGGACGTGTGAGGCGATGCGCTTGCAGTTTCGCGGGCAGAAGCGATGAGCGTTCATCCGGCGGACTCGGAAATTTTCGGGGCGCTATGGGGAACGGCCGAGATGCGCGCGCTTTTCTCCAACGCGACGCATCTTCAGTTGATGCTCGACGTCGAGGCCGCGCTGGCGCGGGCCGAGGCTCGGCTCGGCTTAATCCCGCCTCCGGTCGCCGAAGCGATCACGAAGGCGGCGCGGGTCGAGAACCTGCGGATGGAGCGTATCGCCGAGGGCACGCGTGAGGCCGGCGTGCCGATCCCCGCGCTGGTGAGCGAGCTTGGCCGCGCGGCGGGCGAAGAGGCCGCGCGCTACATCCATCTTGGCGCTACCACTCAGGACATTCTCGACACCGCGCTGGTGCTCCAGATGCGCCGGGCGCTTGCGTGCCTGCGGCGCGACCTGGTGACGCTCGCTCACGGGCTGGCGAAGCACGCGACCGAATATCGCGACACGCCGATGGCCGGGCGAACGCATCTGCAGCAGGCGGTGCCGATAACCTTCGGGCTGAAGTGTGCGGTATGGGCGTCCCCGCTCGCGGCTCACGTCGAACGGCTCGACCAAGCGGTGCGCCGCGTCCTGGTCGTCCAATTCGGCGGCGCCGCGGGAACGCTCGCTTCGCTCGGCGCGAACGGAGTGGCGGTGGCCGAAGCGCTCGCGCACGAGCTTGGACTGGGCGTGCCGGACTTGCCCTGGCATGTTGCGCGCGACACCGTTGCGGAAATCGTTGCGCTGCTGGGGCTGATATGCGGCAGTCTTTCCAAGTTCGCGCTCGACGTCACGCTCCTGATGCAAACCGAGGTGGCTGAGGTTTTCGAGCCGCGTGCGCCCGGCCGCCGCGGTTCGAGCACGATGCCGCAAAAGCGCAATCCGGTCGCCGCCGAATACATCATCGCCGCCACGCGCGGCGTACACGCATTGGTGCCTTTGATGCTGACCGCGATGGCGCAGGACCATGAGCGCGCAACCGGTCCATGGCAAAGCGAAACGTTGGTACTGCCGCAATGCTTTGTACTTTGCGCGGGTGCGCTGGCGCACGCGCGAGTCATCGCGGAGGGCATGACGATCGATGCGGCGCGAATGCGCCGCAACCTGGACCTGGGAGGCGGGCTGATCATGGCCGAGGCGGTGGCGACGGGGCTCGGGCCGGTGATGGGCCGTGCGGCGGCGCATCACACGCTCCAGCGGGTTTCGGATCGCGCGATCGCCGAGGGCAAAACACTCGGCCAGGCGCTGCGCGACGACGCCGAGGTGCGCCAGCATCTCGACGACGAACAGATCGATCGCCTGACCGATCCGGCGGCGTACCTGGGATCGGCGGGCGCTTTCGTCGACCGCGTGGTCGCGCGAATCGCGCTTCTGAGCTGACGAGTTTGTGAAGGGTGCTGCCGCAGTCCTGCGGCAGCGCCCTTCGAAACACTCGCCCTTAGTCTGGCATCAGTGCATGGGCGGGCGCTTTGCGGCCCACGGACGCGCTTGCTCGAGTTGGGCGGCCAGACGCAGCAATGTAGCTTCGTCGCCAAAGCGGCCGGCTAGCTGAACTCCGACCGGGAGCCCGCCGGCGCTCCAGTGCAACGGGAGCGAGACGGCTGGTTGGCCGGTCGTATTGAAAAGCGGCGTGAAAGGCGAGTAGGAGAAGACTTGCCGCGTCCACTCCATCGCGCTCATGCCTTTGCGGTCCTGGTTGAGTTCGCCCAGCGGTGCGGGCAGGCGGGCGAGGGTGGGTGTGAGCAGCAGATCCACGTTCTCGAAGAAGGCGCCGACCTGGCGCGACACCAGGTTGCCGTGCGCCATCGCGTTGACCAGGTCAGCAGCCGAGTAGCTCTTGCCGTCTTCGTAACAGGCGAGCGTCACCGCTTCGAGGTTGTCGGGCCCCGGCTTGCGCTGGAGCGCCGCCGCCGCGCCATCGATCGAGCTGACGGTGAAGGCAGTCCAGATAACGTGCACGTTTTCGAGAAACGCGTCCCAGTCGTAGCGCGGGCGATCCTCGACGAGTGTATGGCCAAGACTTTCGAGCAAGCGCACCGTCTCGTGGAGGGCCTTTTCGCATTCGGGGTCGACCTTGGCTCCTGAAGCGGGCGTCGCTGTCCACGCGATACGCAAGCGGCCCGGCGCAGTCGCAATTTGCTCGCGGTAGGGGCGGGCGGGAGGCACCGGATGGCCCGGCGCTCCGGTGTCGGGACCGGCCACCGCGTCGAGCATCGCGGCGGCGTCGCGCACGCTGCGGCTCAACACGAACTCGCAAGCCAGGCCGCAGAGCAGGTCGCCATAGTCGGGGCCCGACGGGATGCGATCGCGTGAGGGCTTGAGACCGACCAGGCCGTTGCACGAGGCCGGGATCCGGATCGAGCCGCCGCCGTCGTTGGCGTGCGCGACGGGCACAATGCGCGCCGCGACCGCGGCTCCCGACCCGCCACTGGAGCCACCGGCGCTGCGCCCGAGGTCCCACGGATTGTGCACGGGGCCGAAGGCGCGAGTCTCGGTGGTCGGGTTGTATCCGAACTCGGGCGTTTGCGTGGTGCCGGCGAGTACCAGGCCGGCGCGGCGAAAGCGCGCCATCAGCTCGGTGTCCGCGGACGGAACGAAGCCCTGCGCGAACTTCGAACCGCTGTCGGCGCGCACGCCCTTGGCGTGCAGAACGAGCTCCTTGATCATGAACGGGACGCCGGTGAACGGGCCATGAGGAAGGCCGGCACGAATCTCCGCGGCGGCCTCCTTGGGAAGCGTCTGCAACACGGCGTTGATCCTGGGATTTATCTTCGCCACCGCTTCGAAGGCGGCGGCCGCGAGCTCGTCGGGCGTCACTTCCTTGCGAGCGACCAGTTCGGCCAGTCCGAGTCCGTCGTGCGAGGTGTAATCGTCGAGCGAAATCATGCGCCGATCCTCCATTGGCGGGATTTGACTGACCCGTCCGCTGCGGTCAACCTGTCCCGGTTTTCAAAGCCACGGTCGAGATAGGGCCGCGTACCACATTTCACTTCACGGCAGCAAATTCGAGGCTATCCAATTGAGCGGCCGAACAAGCATTGCTTTAATGAATGCTGCGCTGGCAGCGGCGCCAAGGTTGATCACCAAGGCGAAATGGAAGAGTAACTTTGGGGCAACGTTGCTGTGCCGGCAATCGGTCGTGGATATTCTGGGGTCCGCGGCCAGGTGCCATACGGGATGGAAGCCGGTGAAGCGGAGCAGCGGAATCGAGGAGAAATAGATGGGGCCGATCGGAGACGCGATTTTTCTGACCAAGGGCGTGGGACGGCATAGCGAGAAGCTCACCTCATTCGAGCTCGCGCTGCGTGACGCCCGCATCGCGGAGTTCAACCTGGTGCGGGTGAGTTCGATTTTTCCTCCCGGATGTAAAGTGATTCCGGTCCAGGAGGGACTGAAGCATCTGAAACCCGGCCAGATCGTTTACGCTGTGATGTACGACAACGCCACCAACGAACCCCATCGGCTGGTAGCGTCGTCCGTCGGTCTCGCGATTCCGGCCGACAAGGATCAGTACGGTTACCTCTCGGAGCACAAGAGCTTCGGCGAGACCGACCAGAAGGCGGGCGACTACGCCGAAGACCTCGCGGCCACGATGCTGGCCACCATCCTGGGCGTCGACTTCGATCCCAACGCGAGTTACGACGTGCGCAAGGACATCTGGAAAGTGTCGGACAAGATCGTCACTACGCGCAACATCACGCAATCGGCGGTCGGCGATCGCGAAGGACTGTGGACTTCGGTCGTGGCGGCCGCGGTGTTCGTCAACCTGCCCAAGGCCAAATAGATCGGCCCGAGCCGACGCGCCGCGCGAGCGCTGCCCTCAGCTAGCTGTTCGCCTGGTTCTGCAGCTCGTAGATGGAGCTGTAGCCTTGGCTGAAGTCGGGAGGCAGACGGATATCTCCCGCCGTACGCCGGGCGGTAAGGGCCGCGCGGCCGCGAACTATCGCGCCAAAAAATCGCGTCTTGGTCGGGTCGGCGGTGAGGGGCATCGCGTCCGCCGCGCTGTATGCGTTGATCAGCAGCCGACGGTCATCCGGCGAGGTATTGGGCGCCGACCAATGGATTAGCCGGTAGTGATGGATATGGATGCTGCCGGCGGGTAGTTCGAGCAGCTGGCCCTTGCCGCCGTCGAAGCGCCCGATGTCCTCTTCGCGCATTCGTCCGATGAAGCGGCCGCCGTCGTCGTAATGTTCGTGTACCTTTTCGCGATGGCTTCCCGGCAGCACCACGAGGCATCCGTTCTCGGCGGTCGCGTCGTCAAGCAGCAGGCCTACCGCGAGCACGTCATCGTTGGAGTGCGGGTAGAAGGCGGCGTCCTGATGCCATTCGACGGGTGCACCAACCCTGCCGCCTTTGAGGTTGAGCTTGCTGTGATGGAACTTGACGTCCGGGCCCAGCAGCTCCGCCACGATGTCGGGAATCGGCGACTCGAAGGCAACCCAGCGATACAACGGATCGTTGTCCGCGGGATTTTTGATTCGTCGCAGCGTAGGGGTTGGCGCGGAATGCAGAGGATCGAGATCGAACAGGCCGTCGCTCGCGCCAATCGTGCGCGATCGATCGACAAACCGCTCGGTCACGGCGCGCAGCTCACTGATACGCCGGGCGTCGATGACGCTGGTGAGCGCCACGTAGCCGTCGCGCCGGTACGCGTCGATCTGTTCGTCGGTCAGGTAACGCTGCTGCGAGCCCGATGCGTCGGCCATGGGGAGCCTCCCGGGCTCACTATAGTCTCGACGCGGGATAGTAGGAATCGGATACTTAGGGGTCAAGTCCAGCGACGACATCGTTACACTTAGTTCGGTGATACCAAACGGGAACGTGCTACTATCGAGAGGTCTCAGCGCACGTTTCGGATGCGCGCTATTTTGAGCTGCCGACGCGAATTCACAAGCACCTGATAGGGAGAATAATTGGCCCATGACTAAAGGCGTGAAAGATCCCAGCCGCGCAAAAGAAACGGTTAGAAAAGCCCCGGTCCCAGGCAGCGAACCGCCGGCACAGGAAATCGCCGACGATGAGGTCGAAATCGGGGAAACAGGAGCCAAGCCCGGGGAAGAAGGCACTCCGATAACAGATCGCAAATAATGGAATCGTAATTTACGCGCGGTGCGTCGTGCGAGTCTATGCCTTCCTTACGCCGCACCGCGCGCAACGGCTGAGCCTCGGCTACAGCTCCATTGGATCGCGGAAGTGCTCTCGAAAAATTCGCGAGCGATGTTCCAGCAGCAATGGGTCGAGCGCTTTCCTGACGACCGGGTCGCTGGCGACGAAGGCCGGGCGCCAGGCATCGGGCATCGGACACTGTTCTTTCGGCAGAGGGTCCAGCAAATTGGCGAAGGCGGTCCAGTAGATGTCGAGCGCGCTCAAGGCGTCGCCAGCGAAATAATGCATGCCGCGCGCGTATTGCGATTTGAGTTGCACGGCCAGCGCTTTCAGCGATTCGGCGATGCGCTCACCGGCGGCTTTTGCATCGGCTTCGTTGTAGCCATATTTACTACCCATCAGACTTACGTTTGGAGGTGGGTTGCCGGATGCATACGCTGGCGCGAAGAGCTGCAGCCGTCGGTTCCACCCGATACCCATCTCACCGCAGATTTCGTGCGACAGCCCTATCATCAGCGCGCGCTGCGTTGCGTCTGTGGGAATCAGCGAAGGCTTGGCCGACAATCGTTCGGCCAGATAGAGGATGTCGATCCAACGATGGATCGGCTTTTCCTTGGCCCAGGCGACAATTGGCGCACTGGCTTCGCCCCCCCAAGCCACGATGTTGGCGTTGGGCTCACCCGGCCGCCACGGTGCGGCGATATAGTCCAGTCCTTTGATTTCGAAAATCGTCTTGGCGGCCTGTCCCCAGGGGCTGGGCATGCCTTGGACTAGCACGATGCGTAAACCGGGATGGTCGATGATTTCCTCGAAGCTGCGATATTGAAGCACGGCGATTTTCCTCCGTTGTCGGAATTATGTTTCTAACGGGTCAGGATCTTCCGCGCCATCTCTTCCACCTCTGCAGTGTCCTTGCTGCTCTGCAGTACCAGTGGTTCCGGCACGGCGATGCCACGCTGGCACGCCGGGCGCGCTGCCAAACGCGCAATCCAGGCTTGCAGGTTAGCCAAGCCGTCAACGTTGACGCCGCTCCATCCGTAGATTCGCACCCAGCACCAGTTGGCAATATCAGCGATGCTATATTCGTCGCACAAATATTCGCGGCCCTCGAGTTGCCGTTCCAGCACTTCGAACAGGCGCCGGCATTCGTGGTGGTAGCGCTGGATCGCCGACGGAAGTTTTTCGGGGAAGTAGCGGTAGAACACGTTGGCCTGACCCATCATCGGCCCGATACCGCCCATCTGGAACATCAGCCATTGGGTTACCCGCGACTCGCCTTTTTCGTCCTTGGGCAGGAGCTTGCCGGTCTTATGCGCCAGGTACAGCAGAATAGCGCCGCTCTCGAACACGGCGAAGTCGCCATTGGCACGGTCCACGATGGTTGGAATGCGGCCGTTGGGATTCAGGCGCAGGTACTCAGGGTTTTTCTGGTCGCCTTTGCCCAGGTCGATGCGGTGGACAGTGTACGGCAGGCCCGTCTCTTCCAGGAACACGGAGACTTTCCAGCCGTTAGGCGTGGACGCGGTGTACAGGTCGATCGACGGCGAACTCATCGTTGTTTTCTCCTCGGGGGCCGTGACTGGTCCTCGCTTTTATTCGGACCAACCGAGCTATAGCTATGTTAGAACGATCAGTCAAGAAACAGCCTTGCGCCTGTCGCTCGACAGCAATATGTTCTCCACCAGTCGGGTCTCATTCTTGCGCGAAAAATTCGCCAATCTACGATAATGATCGTTCCAAGATGATCGTTTAAAATGGCAGGCGTTAAACAATTCGACCGTAATAAAGTTCTTGAACGCGCGATGGCGCTGTTCTGGGCCCGTGGCTACGCGGCCACGTCGATCCAGGATCTGGTCGAGGCGACTGGCATAAATCGCGGCAGTATTTACGCCACCTTCGGCGATAAAAAAGGAGCGTTTCTCGCGGCAGTCGACCACTACCTGCAAACAGTAGCAAAATCTCTGGCGGAGGAATTGTCGGATCCGGATCCACGACGTGCGATCGAGCGCATGTTCGATTCGATTATCCGACGCACCAGCGATCCGCGATTTCCGCGAGGCTGTCTCATCACGAATACCGCGCTCGAATGTCCGGTCAGCGGAGACGCGATCAGCCGCAAGATTATGCAGGCGATTGGCCAGCAGGAGTCGGCGATTTATCGCGTTCTGCGCCGGGCTCAGGATGAAGGTTCGTTGGCCTCGACCCGCGATCCCAGGGCGCTCGCACGCTTTTTTTTGGGCGTCGCCCAGGGCCTCAACGTGATGAACAAAGCGGTGGCGGACCCCGAGATGCTCAGGGACATAGCCAGGACCGCCATGAGGGTTTGGGATGAAGCCGGTGCGGCAGCGAGGGTTCGGGGCGCGCCGGCGAAGAAGGCTGGTCGCCGGGACCGCAGCTTCGTCGGCGGTTGAGACTCCCAGGGGTCGCGGGATGCGGCCCCTTGATGCGTAGATTGAGTTGCCGCTGTTGTGTGCGGCACGATCTTTCCGATTGGGGAGCCCGGCAGTGGCAAGAAGCAGGGAACTTGTCGCGCGCCAGTGTAAGCTAGGTCGGAGCGGCGGTCCTCGGGAAATAGTCGGGAGATAATAGTAAGGATGTCAAAGTTGTTCGATAAGATTCTGTGCCCGGTCGATTTCGACGAAAATTCCATTGCGGCACTGGATTTCGCTCTTCGCCTGGCTCAGCAGTGCGGAGGTACGATCTATCTTCTTGAGGTTATTCCGACACCGAACGCACCGCCGGTCGCGGCAGATCCTTATCCGGTTCTGAGCGAAGGCTTAAAGACAGAGCTCGAAACACTCGCGCGAGAGCGCCTCGAAGGAAAGGTCCCATTCCAGTCCCTGGTCCGAATCGGAGATCCAGCACAAACGATTCTGACGGTCGCTAATGAGCTCGGAGTCGATGCTATAGTCATGGCAACCCACGGTTACAAAGGCGTGCAGCGGCTGCTGGTCGGGACTGTCGCCGAGCACGTCGTGCGGGGTGCCGAGCAGCCGGTCATAACCATACGCCCTCGGCGAGCATAGCCGAATCGGTCTACGAGCCGCGGGTTCCGCCCGCAGCGTCGGAATTCTTGTCGAGTGGCTCGGCCTGTTTGCTTTTGAGGCTGCCGAGGCCCCGACTCCTGGCCCTGCGTTGCGTAGACGGTCACGGGTCAATTCAGCGCTTCGGTTTGGTTTCAAGCTGTCCCGTTTTCTGCACGAGTGCCATGATTATCTCGGGACCTTTGTAAAACCGCGTGAATTTTCCTCCGACGAAGCGCCAATCGTTCGACGGGCTGAACCACGCGCGAATCTCCGGCACGAAGAGCGCTGCGACGAAATTCAGCCAGCCGAAATCAGGTTCGATGTCGACTCGAACCACCTGGCCCGGGAAATGGGCCCATTCCGAAGGCGGCTGCGGATATGCCCTAACCTTCAGAATTTCAGGTCCCGGGATACAGTTGAAGTCGTGCAGAACCACCCCACTCTTGTTGCCCAGCCGCAGATAGCCTTTCAGCGGTAGGACGATCGCAGCTCCGGCGAACGTGTCCGGAGGAAATTTCAGGACTGTGCTGTGCCCAACCGGCTGGCCATTCTCGTATTGGATACAGGAGGCGGGGCCGGTTTGGAAATTTGCTTTGTTGACTCGTTGCAGCGTGCCGTTCGCGTTGAAAAACGTATGCTCGAACGTGATCATGCGCGGAATCTGATCTTCTCCGCGTAGTTCGAGTTTGTCGTGCTCAATGTCGTATTCACCGTCGTTGAAGCGATCTTCGCCGTACGCGGTCGCGTGACCGTTGCCGTCGGGCGTGACTTCATAGTGGCCGTGGCCAATCACCTGCGTGCCGTCCGCGTTCATTATGTTGAACTCCGAAGGAGGAAAATCGAATGGGCCGGCCTCGGCGACCGCCGCACTCAGCCACAGTGCGGCAAGCGCCGCGAGCGCGAGGGACAGCCGCAATCGGACAGCGACGCAGTGCGCGTTCCGGATTGGTTTTGCCGCTGCTCTCGGTTCGCTCATCCAAGCTACTCGATCCACCTCGCTGCTCGGCGCGTGTTGATTCTATCGACGTCGTGATTGGCTTTGCCCTGACCGTATTTGCGCAGCGCGAGCACCGGGGAGAATTACGTCGATTTTATGCGGGAGCGCAGGTACGAGACACAGCCGTCGAGGCTGGACATCTGGGCATAATCCGCCTCGGGAATATCCACTCCAGTTGCCTCATGAATGGCTATCATGAGGTTGAGTATATCCATCGAATCGAGATCGATTTGCTCGCGCAAATCGATTGCCGGATTGATTTCGGACTCGAATTCTGGCGCGATGTTCTTAAGCTCGCGCAGGACCATTGCCTTGATCTCTTCGTCCGTCACAGTTTTTCTGGCTCCTGCAAAAGACGCTCAATCCTGGCGAGAAAAAGAGCGCCGCGATGCCCGTCGCTGGCGCGGTGATCAGCCGCAAGCGTCGCCATCACGACGGGCTTGGCTCCCACCATTCCGTTGGCCGCCCACGGGCGTTCGGTGATCTTACCGAACCCGACCAGCGCAACCTGCGGTGGATAGATAATGCCGAAGACGGTTTCGACTCCCTGCTCGCCCAGGCTGGTTACCGTGATCGTGGCATCGGCGATTTCTGAGCTTCGCAATACTCCTGCGCGTACCCGCTTTACCAGGTCCTGCAGGTTTACCATGATCTCGTCCAAACTTTTCTTGTCGACCTCATGGATCGCCGGCGCGATGAGTCCTCCCTGGCGCAGCGAGATCGCCACACCGACATGAACCGCCTCGCTGGGCTTGGATTCCCCATCCAGCCAGAAGCCGTTCATTTCCGGAATCTCATGCGCTGCCAGAGCGGTCGCCTTCAGGAGAAGCACTGAGTAGAGCAGCCGCTCGGTCACCGGTCGCTTGAGATTCTGCGTTTGCAACCAGGCCATCGACCGGCTCATGTCGATCTGAGTACCGAGATAGTAATGGGGGATCTCGCGCTTGGACCGCGCCATCGCCGCCGCGATCGCTTTCCGCATCGTCGCACGCCGTTCCTCCGGGGCGACGGTTGGTTTGCGCTGAGGCGCAGCCCTGGGTGCCTGCACTGATGGCGCCGCCGCGGGCGCTCTTTCCACCGGCGACGGCGCAGGAGGCGGCGCCGCCCTGGGCGCTTTGGCGGCCTTCTCGACATCGGCCTTAGTGATAGCTCCATGCGGGCCCGTACCTTTCACGATAGATAGGTCCACTTTCAATTCGATGGCCGTGCGCATCGCGAGAGGAGAAACACGCAGACGGGCGAGGGCGGCCGGTGGCATCCCGGGTCGAGGAGTCTTTTCCGCGACAACGGGCGCCGGCGGTCGAGGCGGCTTGGGCGTGGGTGCAACCTTGGGCGGCACCGCTATGGGCTTTGGCTTTGCGGCGGGCGGTGCGACAATTTTACCATCGGTGCGGATCACGGCCAGAAGAGTGCCGATCGGAACCTTCTCACCTATTGGGACAAGGATCTCCTGGATGACCCCGGTCTCGAAAACCTCGACCTCGATGGTGGCCTTTTCCGTGTCGACCACGGCGATGATGTCCCCACGCTTGACCGCATTGCCGGGTTTTACCAGCCACTCAAGGATGGTGCCGACTTCCATGTCGGCACCGAGAGCGGGCATGCGAAATTCAGCCACGGTCACCCATCATGAGGTTCACGGTTTCGACGATGGTACGCACTTGAGGGAGCGCGGCCTCCTCCAGATGCTTCGCATACGGCATCGGTACTTCGGCGCTGCAGACCCGCTCCACCGGTACGTCGAGCTCGTAAAACGCGCCTTCCATGATGCGCGCGCTGATCTCGGCCGAGATGCTGCCGCTGCGCCATCCTTCGTCGATAATCACTGCTCGATGGGTACGGGTGACCGAATCCAGGATGGTTGCTGTGTCGAGCGGGCGCAGTGTGCGGAGGTCGATGACTTCGGCATCGATCCCCGCCGCCGACAATTCCTGGGCGGCTTGCAGCGCCTTGCCAAGCGTACCGCCATAGGTGATGAGGCTCACGTCCGTTCCGGATCTGCGTACTGCGGCTTTATCGATCTCGACGGCGCCCGCGTCCGCCGCCAATTCGCCTTCCATGTTGTAGAGCATGGCGTGTTCGAAAATCAGTACCGGGTCGGGGTCCTCGAGAGCCGTCCATAGCATGCCCCGGGCGTCAGGCAGTGTGGCGGGAGTGAGTATTTTGATGCCCGGAATGTGTGCATACCAACCCTCGAGACTGTGCGAGTGCTGAGCCCCAAGCTGGCGCCCGGCGCCGGTCGTCATTCGAATCACCAATGGAATGTTGAACTGGCCGCCGGACATATGGAGGATCGTTGCGGCGTTGTTCACGATCTGATCGAGCGCCAGCAGGCTGAAATTGACCGTCATGATCTCGACGATCGGTCTCATTCCACCCAGTGCCGCACCAATTCCGGCACCCACGAAGGCCGACTCGGACAGCGGAGTGTCGCGGATTCGTTCGGGGCCGAACTCATCGAGCAATCCCTTGCTCACCGCGTAGCAGCCGCCATAACTGCCGACGTCCTCGCCCATCAGGAACACACGCGGGTCACGCTGGAGCGCCTCCCGGATCGCCTGCCTGATCGCTTCGCGATAGGTCGTGCGCCCGGTCTCCGACTTCGCCGTCATGGTTTCGTCCTGTCGGTGTAGACGGACTTAGTCAGGTCTTCGACTGGCTCCCAGGCCCCGGCCTCGGCGAACTCGACCGCCTTGGCGATCTCTGCCGCAATATCTTCTTCGATCGCTTTGAAATCCTCGTCGCTCACCAGTCCCTGTTCCTGCAGACGCGCTTGAAACGTGACGATGGGATCGCGCGTTTTCCACTCTTCGACTTCCTGCTTGGTGCGGTAAAGCTGGGGATCGAACATCGAGTGCGCGCGGAACCGGTAGGTACGAAACTCAAGGAAGTAGGGTCCTCCGCCGGAACGCACGGCCGCAACGGCTCTTCGCGCCGCGTCCTCACATGCGACAACGTCCATGCCATCGACCGGCCAGGCCGGCATTTCGTAACTGGTCGCCTTAAGGCTCAGGTCGGTCTCGGACTCGGAACGCTTGAGCGCCGTCCCCATCGCATAGAGATTGTTCTCGCAGAGAAAGAGCACGGGCAATTTCCATAGCGCGGCGAGATTCATGCACTCGTGGAATTCGCCCTCCGCCATCGCACCTTCACCAAAGAAGCACGCGGTTACGCCCGGGCGACCTTGCATCTTGTCGGCGAGCGCCAAGCCGACGGCCACCGGCAATCCGCCGCCGACGATCGCGTTTCCGCCATAGAAGCGCCTGGCCGCATCGAACAGATGCATCGAACCACCCCGGCCGTGACTGCATCCCTCGCGCTTGCCATACAGCTCGGCCATAATCGCCGCGGCCGGGACTCCCCGAACCAGCGCATGTCCGTGCTCGCGGTAGGTCGCCACGATTGCGTCGTCGGCCTGCAGGGCTTGCATGGCGCCGACCGCAACCGCTTCTTCGCCTATATACAGGTGCAGAAAGCCGCGAATCTTGGCAGCGCTGTAAAGTTCCGCGCATTTCTCTTCGAAGCGGCGGATGCGAAGCATTTCGCGCAGAAGCAAGAACGCGTGATCGCGTTCCAGCACCCCTTGCGGTGAGTTTGCTTGTAGAGCCACGGTGCGCTCGCGCCGGACCTTCAGGTAGGCCCGGACTCGCCCTCCAACGTGGAGGTGTCGCCCTCCGGCAGCCCAAGTTCACGCGCCTTCAGCAGGCGGCGCATGATTTTGCCGCTGCGGGTCTTTGGCACATTCGTAACAAACTCGATCTCCTTGGGCGCCACCACCGCCCCCAGACGTTTGCGTGCGAACCCGAGCAATTCGCGCCGCAGCTCCTCGCTTGGAGAGTAAGCGGCCTTCAAAGAGACAAACGCCTTGACTATTTCCCCCGCCATCGGGTCCGGCTTGCCGATAACGCCGGCTTCGGCCACAGCGGGATGCTCCAGCAGCGCGCTCTCGACCTCGAAGGGACCGATCAAATGGCCGGATGATTTGATCACATCATCGGCCCGGCCGACGAACCAGAAGTACCCTTCGGCATCGCGTTTGGCCAAGTCGCCAGTAAGATACCAACCCCCGGCGAAGCACTTTCGATAACGTTCCTCCTCGTGCAAGTAGCCGCGAAACATCGACGGCCAGCCCGGCCTCAGCGCCAACTCGCCCTCGATTCCTGGCTCGGTCAATTCCTGGATAGTTCCATCCGGGTGACGGCGGAGGACGGCGGCGTCGATGCCGGGCAGCGGACGGCCCATCGACCCCGGACGAATATCCATCGCGGCGTAATTGGCGATCATGATGCCGCCGGTTTCCGTTTGCCACCAGTTGTCGTGAATGGGAAGGCCGAACGCTTCCTGCCCCCAAACCACCGCTTCCGGGTTGAGCGGTTCGCCGACGCTGGCGACGAAACGAAGTCGGCCAAGATCGTATTTGCGGATCACTTCGGTGCCGACCTTCATCATCATGCGCACGGCAGTCGGCGCGGTATACCAAATAGTCACTCGCTGGCTCTGAAGAATTCCATACCAACGCTCGGCATCGAATTCGGCTTCGTCGATTATGCTGGTGATGCCGTGGGTGAGAGGAGCGATGATGCCGTAGGAGGTTCCGGTCACCCAGCCGGGGTCGGCCGTGCACCAGAAAATGTCCTCCGGATGAAAGTCGAGAGCGAACCGGCCCGTCATGTGGTGAGCGACAACCGCCTCGTGCACGTGCATCGCTCCCTTAGGCTTGCCGGTGGTGCCGCTGGTGAAGTGGAGCAGCGCCAGATCCTCCGGGTCGGTATGCGGGATGTCGAAGTCATCGTCGGCGTCAGTCATGACCTGATTGAAGTCGAGCGTTCCTGGAATCGCTCGAATCTCCTCCGGGGCGCCAATCAGGAGCACGTGACGTAAACCGGAGAGGGCGGCGCGCAGGTCTGCGACCTTTCGTTTGTAAAAGGAGGTTGTGGTCACGAGCACGCGCCCATCGCCGATTCCAATCCTCTGACGGATCGGCTCGGGGCCGAAGGCCGAGAACAGGGGGCAAAAGACGCCGCCAATTTTCAGCGTGCCAAGTGCGCTGATATAAAGTTCGGGGATTCGCCCGGCGAGTAAGAACACTCGCTCACCCCGAGCGACGCCAATCCGTGTCAGTACGTTGGCGAAGCGGTTGGTCAGCGCACGTAAATCCCCGTAGCTGAAGTCACGCACTTCGCCCCGTTTGCCGAGCCAGCGCAGCGCCAGGCGATCACCGCGCGGCCCTGTACAGTGCCGGTCGACCGCTTCGTAGGCGATGTTGAGCCCGCCGCCGGGAAGACCGTCCAAGTCCTGACGGGCGGCTTTCCAGGAAAAGGCCGCCCTGGTTTGCTCGTAATCCAACAGATTCGGGACAACGGCCCAGCCCCCTCGCGGCTTCTCGATCGTTTCCCAGGTCACGTGTGGCTCCGCACCGCTGCTCTGGCTCAGGTTTGCGGGTGACGGAACAGCACCCGGCGCATCACGGGGAACAAGGAGCGTTCCTCGCCAGCGATGAGATCGTCCAGCGTGGTCGCGTAGACGCACAGGTTGCATGCTTCGGCGGCCACAACGTCGTTGCTTCCCTGCTCGAAGGAGTGTGTGGCGATGATGTCACGCAGCGCCATGATTTGTTCGTGCTTTTTGCGTGCGCGATCGACCAGTTCGCGAGGAAATTCCGCAAGCGCCTCGGCCCAAGGCAGCAGGGTGTGTTCCTCTTTGCTGAGATGGCTGGCGATGAGGGAATCGATCCGCGCCCAGGCCTTGGCGGCCTTCTCACGAAGTTCCCGGTCGCCGGGATCGAACGAAAGCCGCGCACCTGCCGAGGCTGCCTCCAGAATCGGGCGTCTCAACCTAATGTCCTCCTCTGCCAGCTTGGCCAGAGTGAACTTCATCTGCGACTCTCTGGTCGCCGCCTCCGGGATCTGCTTGTTCTCCATTGTTGTCCCCTTCGAAACGCTCGAGCGACCAAGGGTGCATTCCCCATGCCATGGCTATTCGTTCGGCCTCGACGGCGGCTCACAGCGGGGAACCGAGAGAGAGCGTGCGCGGGACTGTTCCTGTTGTCTCCTTTGGATACAAAGGAAGTCTCGATAAGAGCCAAAGTCTGGGATGTGAATGAGCCGCGTCGCTCACGATGTATTTCACGTCGGCACAATCCATTGAAATGTTCATCAAAGAACCTTCCCCGGCGTGGAAGTCGTGCGCGTTCCGCCAGTTTGCAACAGTATCGTCGGGGTCCAGCCGCTTGGAGCGGCACGGCTTGTATGGGCATAATCGGAACGCGGAGCCTAAAAAATCAGCTTCGCGCTCCAAGCGATCGTGCAGCGAATACTCATCGTCGACGACGAACCCGACATGACCGAGAATTGCCGGCGCATCCTGGATGCGGCCGGCTATCGGTGTCAAACCACCAACGACGCGCTGGAGGCTCTGCGCCTGCTTGGCTCGGAGCGCCCGGATTTGCTGCTCACCGACCTCCGCATGCCCGAGATGGACGGGATGCAAATGCTGAGGTGCGCGCGCGAAATCGACCCGCAAATGCCGGTCGTGTTGCTCACCGCGCACGCGACGCTCGAATCCGCGGTCGCGGCGGTGAAGGCGGGAGCGTTCGACTATCTCGCCAAACCGTTTTCGATCGATCAGCTCAAGCTCGCGGTCGAACGCGCCCTTACGCGGCGGCGGCTGGAGCAGGAAAATTCCCATTTGCGCGAACAGCTCCGTGGAATTTACGGCTTCGAGAGCATTGTCGGCCGCAGCAGCGCGCTCCAGCAGGTGCTCGAGCTGGTGCGCAAGGCGGCCCGGTCGGACGCTAACATGCTGGTCCTGGGCGAATCGGGCACCGGCAAGGAGCTGGTCGCGCGCGCGATCCATGCCAACAGTCCGCGCGCTACCGGGCCCTTCGTTCCGGTGGACTGCGCTTCGCTCCCCGAACAGCTGCTCGAGTCCGAACTCTTCGGCCACGAGAAGGGCGCATTTACCGGCGCGACGGCAACGAAGCCGGGACTTATCGAGACCGCCCATCGCGGCACGCTATTCCTCGATGAGATCGGCGAGCTGCCGCTGGCGCTGCAGGCCAAATTCCTGCGCGCGCTCCAGGAGCGGCAGATCCGGAGGGTGGGCGGGACGCGGCAGATCGACGTCGATATTCGCGTCGTCTGCGCCGCCAACCGCGACCTGCGCGCGCTGGTGCAGGCCGGCGAGTTTCGCGAGGACCTTTACTACCGCATCAACGTCATCGACATCGCGCTTCCGCCGCTGCGCGAGCGCCAGGGCGACGTCGAGCTGCTGGCGATGAGCTTTCTCAGGAAATATGCGCGGTGCGGCGAAGTGGCGCCTAAGGGATTCGAGCCCGAAGCTATGGTGGCGCTGGAAATGTACCCATGGCCCGGCAATGTGCGCGAGCTGCAAAACGTGATTGAACGAGCCTGCGCGCTTGCCGAAGGCGAGATGATTACGCTCGCCGACCTGCCCGTGCACCTGAGGACCGTTGGACCGCCGGCTGAGCATCCGCCCCCGGCCGACGTTACGAACAGGCTCACCCTGAAGGAAGCCAAAGAGCGTTGGGTAGGCGAGCTCGAAGCGGCCTATGTGGCGGAATTGCTACGGCGCGAGGGTGGCAACGTGTCCCAGGCGGCGCGCAAGGCCGGCGTCGATCGCAAGACGCTCCATCGCCTGCTCAATAAGCACAGCCTCCGCTAGTCCAGCGATTTGCGCAGACGGCTCGTGGTGAAGGCGAGCAGCGCCGCCCCGATCAGCGCCATCGCCAGCATGTTCGGCCACAGCACGTCCAGACCCACGCCTTTGAGGTAGAGGCCGCGCAGCACCACCAGGAAGTGGCACAGCGGGTTGAGCTCGCAAATCCACTGCATCGCCGGGGGCATCGAACTCACCGGCGTGCCCAGCCCGGAAAAAACAATCGACGGCATGATCACGAAGAAGCCAGTGACCATCGCCTGCTGCTGAGTCATCGCGGCGGTCGAGATCAGGAGTCCGATGCCCAGCATGCTGAGCAGGAACAGCGCCGCGCCCAGCAGCAGCAGCGGCGCGCTGCCGCGAAAAGGCACACCGAACCAGAAGGTCCCAACCGACGCGACCACCGCCGCATCGGCGAGTCCGACCAGAAAAAATGGCACCGTCTTGCCGAGGATGAATTCGGAGCGCCGGATCGGCGTCACCATGATCTGTTCCAGGGTGCCAAGCTCGCGCTCTCTGACGACGGCGAACGCCGTGAGCTGCACCACGGTGAGGAGCACGATACTCCCGATGAGCCCCGGTACGATGAACCATCGGCTCAGCAGATCGGGGTTGAACCAGGGGCGCGGCTCGAGCACTACCGTGGGCATGCCCGCGACAAGATTGGGCGCCGTGCGCTCGAGCCGGTCGCGCATTTGCCGCTCGGCGAAAGCGTTGGCGATTTGCGTGACGTAGCCATAGGCGATGAGCGCCGTGTTGGAATTGGTGCCATCCAGTATCACCTGCACAGGGGCGGTGCGTCCTTTGCGCAGGAGTTCAGCGAAGCCGGGATGAATCTCGACCGCCAGGTAGACGCGGCTCTCGTCGATGAGCGTGCGGATCTCTGCGCGGCGTTCCAGGCGATAGCGGACGTCGAAGTAGGGGCTCGCGCTGAAACCTGCGATTAGTTCCCGGCTCTCCTGGCTATGATCGAGGTCGAGCACCGCGGTCGGCACGTGGCGCACCTCGAAGGTTGCTGCGTAGCCGAACACCATCATCTGGATGATCGCGGGGGCAAACAGCACGAAGCGAGCCTTGGGGTCCCGCAGGAGCTGGATGAACTCCTTGATGAGCATCTGGCGCAGTCTGCCGAACATCGCTTCGCCCCGTCCTAGTCGATCCGTTTGCGAAAGCTCAACACCGCAATGCCGCCCATCAGCACTGCAAAACCAACCAGCGCCAGGATGTCGAAACGGAGCGCACCGATGCCAACCCCTTTGAGGAATACTCCCTTCAGAATCGTGTCGTAGTACCTTGCGGGCACGAAGTAACTGATGATTCGTATCGGCAGCGGCATCTGGTCGAGCGGGAAGATGAAGCCCGAAAGCAGGAAGGCCGGCATGAAGGTCGCCACCATCGCCACCTGACTGGCAACCAGCTGGGAACGGGCGATAGCTGAAATCCAGAAACCCAATGCGAGGACCGCGAACAGGAACAAGGCCGACGTCCCGAGCAGGGTTGTAACGTGGCCGCGGAACGGAACCTGGAACCAGAACGTGCTGAGTCCGGCGCACAATGCGGTCGCTACCATCCCAATCCCGAAATAGGGAACCAACTTGCCGAGCACGAGTTCAAGCGGCGTCACCGGAGTGGAGACCAGTTGCTCCATCGTGCCGCGTTCCCATTCGCGCGCGATCGTGAGCGCGGTCAGGAACGTCCCGATCACCGCCATCACGAGCGCGATCACGCCGGGCAAAATGAAGTTGCGGCTTTCCAGATCCTCGTTGAACCAGGTCCGCGCGTCGACCGACAGTGGAGGCTCGACGTTGGTGACCCCCTGGCGCTCGAGCCATTCGATTTGAACCTGCGCGGAGTATCGGCTGACGACCCCCTCGCTGTAGCCGATGATGATATTGGCGGTATTGTCGTCGCTGGCGTCGATCAGCGCCTGCACGCCGACCGTGCCGCCTTCGGCGATGCGCTTTGAGAAATCGTGAGGAATGACCAGCGCGAACTTGCATCGTCCCGCATCGATGCCGCGCACGATGTCGGGATAGCTGTCGACCGCCTTGACGATGCGAAAGTATTCGGAAGCCTGGAAGCCTTTGAGCAGATCCTGGCTCCGCTGGCTGCCCTCACGGTCGAAGACGTACATCGGGATGTGCTTGATGTCGAGCGTGACGCCGTAGCCGTAGAGCATCGTCATCACGATCGGCATCACCGCGATGATCGCCAGGCTGCGCCAGTCGCGCACCACCTGGATCATTTCCTTGCGGGCGATTGCCCACAGCCGATGCCAGCGCATCGCTATTGCGCTCGCGGCGCGACCGCCGCCGAATCGCGCGTCACCGAGACGAACACGTCTTCCAGCGTGGGCTCGATGTGCTCAATGCTCGAGACGCGAACGCCGCGGGCCTCCAGATGGCGGCGGAGAGCCTCAACCGACAGGTCCGTTGCGGCGACCAGATGCAGGCCGCTGCCGAAGATCGCGGCTTCGATCACCCCGGGCGCCGATCGCGCGGCCTCGGCGGCTTCGCCCAGCGGCTCGCATTGGACCCGCAGGAGAGCGCCGGCGGTAAAGCGATGCTTGAGCTCGGACGGCCTGCCCAGCGCTACCATCCGGCCGCGCGTGATCAGCGCCAGCCGGTTACAGTACTCGGCCTCTTCCATGTAGTGGGTGGTCACGAATACCGTCACGCCGTCATCCGACATCTGATGGATGATGTCCCAGAAGCGCCGGCGCGACATCGGATCGACACCGGAGGTCGGCTCGTCGAGAAACACGATCGGCGGCCGATGCAGCAACGCGCATCCGAGCGCCAGCCGCTGCCTCCATCCCCCGGCCAGGTCGCGCGCCAGCGTCGACTCTCGCCCGTCGAGCTCCGCCATCGCCACGGCCCATTTTATGCGCGCGGCCAAATCGCTGGCCGCAACGCCATACATGCCGCCAAAAAAGCGCAGATTTTCGGCGACCGTGAGATCCTGGTACAGCGAGAATTTCTGCGACATGTAGCCGATATGCCGGCGCACCGCCTCGGGCTCTGCCGCAACGTCGATTCCCGCGACCGTTGCACGCCCGGAAGTGGGCCGCAGCAATCCGCACAGCATCCTGATCGTGGTCGATTTGCCGGAACCGTTCGGCCCCAGCAAGCCAAAGATCTCTCCGGGCGCCGTGTCGAAGGTAACTTCATCCACCGCAACAAATGCGCCGAACCGCTTTACCAGCCGGTCCACCGCGACCGACGGCGCGACGCCGCCGATCGGCCGCGCGGGCATCGAAGCGTTCACGCCGATTCTCCTTCTCGCTTCCAGTTGGGCGACGGTCTTGCGCTCGCCCCTCCGACTCTTGCGACAAAGACGTCCTCAACCGTCGGTTCGGCCTGCACGAAGTCGGAGAACGGCAGGTTCGCCGCGCGCAGCCGCGTGCTGAGTTCGGCGATCCGCCTGCCCGCGTCATCGACGACGAGACGAACCGTGTCGCCCAGGAGCAGTACGCTCGAGACTCCAGCGGCGCTCGCCAACCGCGTCTCGACCTTGCGCGCCTGCGGCGAGGTGACCGAGACTACCGCGCCCGGCAGACTCCGCTTCAGTTCCGCGGGCGAGCCGCAAAATACCAGGCGGCCCTGATGGAGCAGGGCCAGGCGATGGCATCGCTCGGCCTCGTCGAGATAGGCCGTAGCGATCAAAACGGTGACCCCCTCGGCCAAAAGCGAATAGAGGATGCGCCAGAGGTCGCCGCGCGATATGGGATCGACTCCAGTGGTTGGCTCGTCGAGCAGGATGACCCGCGGGTGGTGAATCAGCGCGCAGGTAAGACCCAGCTTCTGCTTCATTCCGCCGGAAAGTTTGCCGGCCAGGCGGCTGCGAAATTCGCTCATTCCCGAGGCCTGAAGCAGGCGCGCGGCATTGGTTTCGCGCGTGCGCGCATCCACCCCGAACAGATCGGCGAAGAAACGGATGTTTTCGTCGACAGTCAGATCCTCGTAAAGGCCGAAGCGCTGAGGCATATAGCTGATATGGTTCTTTACCGCTTCCGGATTCGCGACGACGTCGAAACCGGCCACAGTCGCGCTGCCTCGATCCGGCAACGTAACTCCCGCCAGGATTCGAAGAATCGTCGTCTTGCCGGCGCCGTCAGGGCCGACCAGCCCGAAAATCTCGCCAGCCGCGGCGGTGAAGCTGACGTTGTCGGCCGCAGCCACCTTTCCGAGCCGCTTGCCGAGTCCGCGTACCTCGACCGCGGCCTCCGTGCTGTCACTCATGGGATTTCGACGGGCCGAGCGCGATTTCCGCGTCAACCGGCATCCCGGGAACCAGTTCGTGGGTCGGATTGTAGACGTCGATCTTGATTCGATAGACCAGCGTCACGCGCTCCGCGTGAGTCTCCACGCTCTTCGGAGTGAATTCGGCCCGCGACGCGATTGCCGATATGCGCCCCGTATATCTTTTGCCAGGGTAGGTGTCGGTCGCGACGCTGGCCGACTGTCCCAATCGCACTCTGCCGATGTCGGTCTCATTGATGTAGGCGCGTACCCACACGTGGTCGATGTCCGCCAGCGTGGCCACTGGCGTGCCGGGCAACATCACTTCTCCAATCTCGGCCTGGCGGGTCAGGATCACGCCGGCGAACGGCGCACGCAAGACGGTGTAGCCGAGAGTGATTTCGCTGAGCCTGAGATTTTCGTTGGCCTCGCGGACGGCCGCTTGCGCTGTGTCAACGGCCCTTTCCGCGGCCACCGTCAGAGCCTTGTCGCGCATCCATACGGCCTGAGATTGCGCGAAGGCGGTTTCCGCCAGATCGCGCAATTGCGTGGACGTCACTCTGGCCTCGTAAAGCGCCTGGGCGCGTTTGTAATCCACGGATTTCTGCTTCAGATCCGCCTGGTCGTTCAGGACGGTTTTTCTCGCAGCATCCAGATTCGCGATCGCCAGGCTGAACTGCTGCCTGCTCTGTTCGACCGTCGCGCGCGCGACTTCCACGTTCTGACGGTAATCGGCATCGTCGAGACGGGCGATCAAGTCACCCTTGCGTACCGATTGGCCTTCGTCGAAGGGTAACTCGACGATACGCGATTGAACGTCCTTGAAGCTCAGCACACTTTCATGAGCTTCAATGTTTCCGGAGACCTCCAGTTCGAGCCGGGGGGCGCGCTGCCACAGTCCGGAAACCCAGCCCGATTCGAAGCCGGCCCCTCCGACGAGGAGTGCTCCGCCAAGCGCTATGAGGGCGCCTCTGATTGCTGGCTTCATCTATCGCTGCCGAGACCGCTCCCCTTTTCTGATGGTTCCTTAATGAGTTACTTGGCGGATGTAGCGCAATGGGCTAGCTCTGCACCCTGGTCGGTCCGTCGGCAAAAAGCCTGCCCGTGTTGAATGATCGCGGGGCGAATTTCAGGCCTTGCCGCCGCCGTCGAGCAGCGACTTCACGGTCGAGACCAACTCGGCGTTGGCAAAGGGTTTGCGAATGTAGGCGGCGGCGCCGGCGGCGTGCGCGTCACGGGCCATATCCGGCGTGTGGAATGCGGTCATAAGGACGACCGGAATTTCTGGAGATTTTTGATGAACGTAGCGAGCTATTTCTAGGCCGTCGCTGTTGGGCAGTGATATGTCCGAAAGAACCAGCGAGGGCCGGTGCAGATCGAACAAGGCGAGGGCTTTGGCGCTGTCGTAGGCCACCAAACAGGTGAAACCGAACCCTCGCAGGAGTCTAGCGCAGGTATCGGCGAGATCTGACTCGTCATCAACGATCAAGATGGTTTGGGGCATGTCTCAGTGGTCCTTGGCGTTAGAATTTGCAGCAAATCGCATGCCATTCCGCACGCTCGCATGATCACTGAGCTTTTAGTCTTTGTTGCAGGGCATCACCTCGTTCGCTTATCGCCGGTAAGATTAGAATGAATTTCGTGCCCTTTCCGGGCTCTGATTCGGCTTCGATTTGGCCGCCATGTTCGCGAAGTGTCCTGCGCGCCAGCCAAAGTCCCAAGCCCGTTCCGCTCGCCTTGGTGGTAAAAAAGATGTCGAAAAGCTTGGGTAATACTTCGGCCGCGACGCCGGGGCCGGTGTCGGCGACGGACAATCGCTGCATCCCGGCGCGATCCCGATCGGGGCCGCTCTCGATGCGTATTTTGCCCCCCTCGGGCATCGCATCGCGTGCGTTCATCAAAAGATTCATCACTACGCGCTGGAGTGCGGACAGATCGCCCATGACCGGAGGCAGATTGCGGTCGAGAGAGGCGACGATCTCGACATTGTGTTTGCGGAGTTCTCCGGCGATGAGTGGAAGGATAGCATCAACCAACTCATTGATGTCGAACGGCTGACGCTCAGTCGACCGTTGGGCCGCGAGCGTTAGCAGGCCGGTCGCGATGCGGCTCGCCCGCTCAGCGTTACGCCGCAGGACCTCCAGATCCTGGCGCAGATCCGGGTTCCCACTGTCCAACAGCGAAAGCATAAGCTCGGATCGTGAGCAGATAATCGCCAGCGGATTGTTGAGGTCATGTGCGATTCCGGCGGCGATGGCACCGAGCGCGTTCAGTGTCTCGGCTTGCCTTGCTTGACGTTCGAATGCCAGGCGTTCGCTGATGTCTGTCACAAAGCATACGACCAGCGAGTGGTCGCTCTCGGAAGAGACATAATTCAGGCTGATATCGACCGGAAATTCGCTGCCATCCTTGCGCCGTCCCGCAAGGTTCAGCCCAACCCCCATCGGACGCGAGCGCGGGGCTTTCATGTAATTCTCGCGATGCGCAGCATGCCTGTCACGCACCCGTTCGGGTACCAGGATATCGACTGGCCTGCCTTCAAGTTCTCCGTGTTCATAACCAAACATATCCTCGAGGCTGCCGTTGGCGCGCAGGATCCTCGCGTCAGGCTTCACCACCAGAATTCCTTGCGCGCCAGCTTCGAAATAGACGTTCGCTACTACATCGCTCTCCCGTAGTTGCGCGGCATAATGGCGAACTTCAGTTCGCCCGCGCCACAACAGAAGGGCCATTGCCGCGCCCGATATCACGACGAATAGGAGGCGGTTTAGCAGAGAGAAAGGGATGGCCAGGAGAAGCTCGATAACGACGATCCAAATGAGCGCGACGAGGCAATAGGCGAGCACCATTCGGCTCTTCGAATCGCTCAGCAAACTCGGTCTTTTGCGCTCAGGCGTCCGGCTCATATCAGGAAAGCAGGTTCGCATCCTGATTGTTCATTTACAATTACGATTTCGTCGTGCGGATTTTATTCCCCAGGTGGGGCATTGCCGCCCCATGTTCTCTCAAGCCGTCGAGGGAAATCTGCAAGTTGTATCGAAAGCAACCACATGGCACGCAGTGTGCTCCATAAGGGAGCATGGCTACCAACACAATTTCGCCTCAGGAAAACCGACGACCCAGGCTTAATTCCGCAGCGATTCGGGGCACAGACACGGAGCCGATCATGGCGGAAGCAACCGAGCCGTTTCACGGTCTGGTTGGGGCGAACGCCGCGATGCGGCGCCTGGTTCGCCGGATTGAAGCGGTCGGCGCCACTCGCTCGACGGTCCTTATTGTCGGCGATAGCGGGACGGGCAAGGAATTAGTAGCGCGAGCCATCCATGAATGTGGCGCGCAGCGCGGATCGTTCATCCCCTTTAATTGCGCTGCGATTCCGAAGGACCTTGTCGAAAGCGAACTGTTCGGCCATCGGCGCGGAGCTTTCAGCGGAGCCACTACTGACTATACCGGGCTGCTGCGCGCTGCGGATGGCGGCACGGTTTTCCTGGACGAGGTTACGGAGATGAGCCCGGAGCTCCAGGTCAAGCTGCTGCGTGCGATCCAGGAGCGCGCCGTGAGGCCGGTCGGCTCCACGCACGAGATTCCCATCGACGTCCGCATCGTGGCGTCGACCAATCGCGATCCGGCCGAAGCCGCCCGCACTGGCCAGTTGCGCGCTGACCTCTACTATCGCCTGCAGGTGAACGTGCTGGAAATTCCTCCGTTGCGGGACCGGGCAGACGATATCGCAAGGCTGGCCCAGCATTTTCTGAAGCGATTGAACGGACGCAATGAGGGCCCGAGGTTTCTCGAAGGGATCGATGCCGACGCGATGTCGGCTTTGCAGGCATACGATTGGCCCGGCAACGTCCGCGAGCTTGCCAACACAATCGAATCGGCCTTCACCTTTGGCACCGCTACGACGGTCACGCTCGACGACCTGTCAATCAGGATCGTGAACGCCTGGCGAGCCGCGCCACGCGCAACGCTCTCCCCGACCATAGCGGCACCCGAACGCCGGGCGGTCGAGAGCCCCGGCAGCTATGCTGAATTCGAACGCGAAGCTATCGTCAAGGCACTCGGACGCACCGGCGGAAATAAGGTGCAGGCGGCACGTCTGTTGAAAATCTCCCGCAAGAAGTTGTACGCCAGGATCGAGCGCTACGGGCTCAGCATCCACAATTTCGCGCAAGAGATGATTACCGTAGGCAGACCTTCAGACCTTTTTGGATCGCAGGAAATGGGCAGCAGCCGCTGATAGCTCCTGACCACCCCGCACCCGGTGTGACTACGACAAGAAACATAGAACTATAAGGGGTATGCCAATGAATGTAGCTCGTTGGATGACTAAAGATCCGGTCGTTGTGGAATCAAAGGACACTCTCGCGGCGGTCCGGCAGATGATGGACAAGGGAAGCTTTCATCGCGTGCCGGTGGTCGACGGCGGCAAACTTGTCGGTATCGTGAGCGATCGCGACCTGCGCCAACACACGGGCACGCTGGCGCAAGTCAAGGTCAATGGCGCGATGACTACTACGATGGTGACCGTGACTCCCACCACTATACTCGAGGACGCGGCCAACCTTTTGGTCAGCCACAAGATCGGCGCGCTGCCGGTGGTCGACGGCGGCAAGCTGGTTGGAATCATCACTGCGACGGACTTGCTGCGGGCCTTCGCCGAAGTGCTTGGCACCACGGAAGAAGGCGTGGCTCGAATCGATCTGTCGCTCGACGGAGATTCCTCTGAACTTGCGACGATCGTTCAGATGGTAGCCCAGGAGAATGGAGAAATTCTCGGAATTGGAACGTATCGGGGCGAGTCAAAGGAAGGCAGAGGCAGGGTAGTTTACCTGCGCTTGCGCGCGGCTGACGCAAATCGAGTGGCTCGGATGCTGACCGACCAGAATTTTACTGTTCTCGCGGTTCATCCATAGGCGAAGTGCGCGGGAGACAGCGTGGGCGACGGCACCAGCACATCGGCCCTCTGGGCAGGACGGGAATGTTTGCGAGGATCAATAAAAGCGTAAGAGCGAAAGCCTGATGCACCTGTATCGGACCATCCTTTGCCCGGTCGACTTTGACGACAATTCCCTCGCGGCCGTGACCAGCGCGGCACAGCTCGCCGCGGAGATGGATGCGACGCTACATCTGCTGCATGTCATTCCCATCATCCCAACGGCATCCGAAATCGTTCAAAGCCTGGAGTTCCAAAGTAGCTTGCCGGCTGTTCAGCGCCTTCAGAGGTTAGCGGATGCTGAATTGGCAGGAGTTAAAAATCAGCTCCACACGAAGCTCGCGCTCGCCGCGCATATTCCAAAGAGCATCCTGGCCACGGCGCAGGAGGTTGGCGCCGACCTTATCGTGATGGCGACGCACGGACGTTCCGGACTTCCCCATCTGTTGCTCGGCAGCGTCGCGGAAGCGGTCGTGCGTACCGCTACTTGCCCGGTACTGACTATTCGGCCTTAATCATATGATAGGGTCCGTTACCCGCTTTGCAGTTATATGCGAAGCGGAGATTGCCAAGCGGGCGGAAGGAGACGGCCATGGGACTGGACGCGTGGGGCCGCGCTGAAGGGTTTTTGACGCCGCTCGGCGCGACATGGATCGAATCCGCCGAAGCTTACAACTTTGCGCTTTATTCAACCGACGCAACGGCCGTCTCGCTGCTGATTTACGGCGACGGCGATTTGGTCAACCCGATCAAGACTTTCGCTTTCGATTTTCCCGCGCACAAGACGGCCAGGATCTGGCATATGCTCGTACCGGTTGCGGAATTCGCCGGGGCCAAATATTACGCCTACAAAGTGGACGGTCCGTACGGTCCCGGCCTTGGCGAGCGCTTCGATCGCGGCAAAGTTCTTCTCGACCCATACGCCCGAGGCATTATTCTCCCGCCGGCTTTCAGCCGAGGGGCGGCATGCGCACCCGGCCCCAACGACGGCAAGGCGCCGCTCGGGATCCTGCCTTCCAGGATTCCCGTTGCTGGCCCGGTGTGCGCGCACGACCGGCCGAGCCGGCATACGTACGACCTCGTCATCTACGAGCTCCACGTACGCAACTTCACCAGACATTCAAGCGCCAACGTGGATGAGCCCAAGCGGGGGACCTACGCTGGCGCGGCCGCGATGGTTCCGTATTTGAAAGACCTGGGGGTCACCGCGGTCGAGTTGATGCCGGTGCATCAGTACGACCCGCAGGAGGGCAGCCATTGGGGATACATGACGCTCGGATTTTTCGCGCCACATCATGCTTATGCGCAAAATTCCGATGCCGAGGCCGCTGCTGCGGAATTCAAGGCGATGGTCAAAGCCTTTCACGCGGCGGACATCGAAGTGATCCTGGACGTGGTCTACAACCACACCACCGAGGGCGATCAGAACGGCCCAACCTATAGCTACCGCGGCATCGACAATTCAACCTACTACGCACTCGATCCCAACGATCTCTCGAGCTACTTCAACTTCAGCGCCTGCGGTAACGACCTCCGCACCTCACACCCTGCCGTGCGCAGGTTCGTGGTCGACAGCCTTCGCTACTGGGCCTCCGAAATGGGCGTCGACGGATTCCGCTTCGATCTTGCCTCGGTCTTCATGCGCGACGACGCCGGGAATCTGAACTACCAGGATCCGTCGATCATCTCCGAGATCAGCGGCGAGGCGGCATTGGACGGTCTGCGGCTTATCGCCGAGCCCTGGCAAGGCGAGTTGGGGGGCGGATATGTCCTGGGCCGGGCTTTTCCCGGTTTGAGCTGGCATCAATGGAACGGAAAATTTCGCGACGATGTCAGGCAGTTCGTGAAGAGTGACAGTGGATTGGTGTCCGCTCTGATGACCCGCCTGCACGGCAGCACGGATCTTTTCCCCGACGATTTGTTCAATGCCTGTCGTCCTCATCAGAGCGTCAATTTCGTGACCTGTCACGACGGGCTGTGCCTGTACGACATGGTCGCCTATACCAATGGCGGCCAGGCCAGTTGGGATTGCGGATGGGAAGGCGACGCGGGCGTGCCGCCGGAAGTGGCCGCCCTGCGCAAGCAACAGATCAAAAACTTTTGCTGCCTGCTGATGCTCGCCAACGGCGCGCCGATGTTCGTCGCCGGCGATGAATTCATGAACACTCAGCGCGGCAACGACAATCCCTACAACGAAGACGGAGAGATCGTTTGGCTGGATTGGCGCCGATTGGACGCGAATCCCGAAATATTCAGATTCTTCAAAACCATGATCGCCTTCCGCAAGGCTCATCCGTCGATTGGTCGAAGCACTTTCTGGGGCGGCGACGTTCGCTGGCACGGGGTGAGCACGAACCCGGATGAATCGTATTCCTCCCACACGCTGGCATTCTTTCTTCGCGGCGGCGGGCTCCAGGACTCCGATCTCTACGCGATGATCAACTGCTATTGGGAAGATCTGGATTTCACCGTCGCGGAGGGAGAAGCGAACGAATGGTTGAGGGTCGTCGATACTTCCAGGGAAAGTCCCAACGATATCCTCGAGCCGGGAGCGGAAGAGGCTCTAGCGTCGCTTCGCTACACGGTTCGTGCCCGCTCAGTCGTGGTTTTGATCCGCCGCTAGACGGACCGCGCAGGAGAGCGGCACCCCGCAGTTTCCTTGTCATCGGTCACCGGTCACGTCGTTGCCCGCACTGCCCCGCGTTCGTTCATTAGCGCCACGCTCCGCTGACGTCACTGCTTGAAGAAGCTGTCTCGCATTGCAATGAATTCCATGCAGCCGCAAGCTGGCGCTAATGGACACAGCACTGGCACCATCGGAGTCATGAATAAGCGCGAAAGTTCGCGAGCACAGGATATCCTGAGGCGGTGCGATCATTGCTCTGGATCATTGCTCTGATCGTGGGATTCATCAGAGAATCCCCGAAGTGACGATGCCGATGCCAAGGTAGATGAAAGAATTTATCGCGCAAAAAGTGCGCCGAGGATAGAACATGCAAAGCGATTTGCAAATCACCGCCCGCGATTTCACTTTGAATGCGGCCGTCGAAGCAGGAATCCGGGGAAAAGCCGCGAGACTCGAGCACTACTACGAGCGTGGGCGTATCAGTGGCTGTCACGTCATCGTCGAAGGCGCCGTTGGCCATCACCGCCACGGCGGTCCGTTCAAGGTGCGAATCGACCTGAGACTTCCGGGTGGCGAGTTGAGCGTTGATCGGCAGTCCGCGGATGATCTCGCAGTGGCGATTCGCGAGGCCTTCGACGCGGCGCGGCGCGAGCTGCAGGACTATGCCCGTAAGCAGCGGGGCGAGGTCAAGACTGTCGAGGCGCCTGCCCACGCACGCGTGACCAAACTTTTTCCAGTCGAGGGGTACGGCTTTCTGACCACACCCGACAGCCGCGAAGTTTACTTTCATCGCAACAGTGTTCTCGGCGGTGCGTTCGACCGGATGGAGATCGGAATGGAGGTCAGGTTCGCCGAGGAGATGGGTGATCAAGGACCTCAGGCGAGCTCGGTCGCGATAGCCGGCAAATCCTGACTGCTTGGAATTTTCGCGCCGGCAAAAGAGGCACTCCCCAATTTCCCGCACCCGCAACCAGGCTTCATCGAGACCAGGACTGACTCCGATCCCGCCAGAGCAGTGGGATCGACCTGTGTGTGGCGAATTGCTGATTTTGGCAGAACGGGACGACGGAGTGCAGACTTGCCAACGGTCGAGAGACGGTTAGAGTTCCGCTCCGAATGATGAGACTGCTATTCCCATTACTCGGCCATTTGCTGGTGACTCTCGCGCGGCTTGCCCGTCCCGGCGGTGTTCGTGCGGTGGTAGCCGAATCGCTCGCAGTCAAGCATCAACTGCTGATCATGAAGCGTTCGCGGCGATGGGCCAGCGTGTGTCGGATGTTCAACCGTGCCATCGCGCGACAGCGCAAGCCGAGACATCTCTCCTCAGATCACGATCCGCTGTTTCGTTTTCAGCGCTGGCTGGCGAACCTTCGTATCCTTGAGATTGATGAGATCAAGTCGATTCCCGGGACACCTCGGTCGCACGCTTTCGTCGAGCGGTTGATCGGGACCATCTGGCGCGAATACCTCGATCAGACTTTGTTTTGGAACCAAGGCGATCTGGAGCGGAAGCTCGACAGTTACAAGGTTTACTACAACCGACATCGCTGTCACACCGGACTGGCCGGCATCACGCCAGCTCAGCGCGGTGGCGCTCCTGTCGATCCATTTGCAAACCTCGACTCATACCGCTGGCGAAAACACTGCAACGGCCTCTTTCAGACCCCGGCAGCCGCTTGAGTTGTATTTCGCTACAGACAGGTTTTGGGAGGCACAGCGCCTTGAAGATCGCTACGCGCCAAGTTCGGCGAGGGTGGCGTTGGCCTCTTTGAGAACGGCGGTGTCGAACCCCTCGGCGAACCAGTTGCAGATGTTCGAGAGCATCGCGTGCGCCTCGGCGACACGGCACTCAGACTTGAGCCATCGCGCGAAATGCGCCGTCGACTTCAACTCGTGCAGCTTGTTGCCCTGGCCGCGGGCACATTCGATAGCCTCTCGATAGGCCATCTCGACCTCCGCTGCGGGGGCGCCGCTGCGGTGGACCACATCTGCCCGGACCATCAAGGCCATCGGCCTGAAGATTCCCACTTCTTCAGCCGCGCGGAGGGCCTCGTTGACGGCAGCGAGCGCATCACCGAGATGTCCTTCACGTGCTTCAAACTCCGCCACCGCGGTCAGCTCCCACGCGCGGTTCACACGAAACCCGGCTGCTTCATACCCGGCCATTCCCCGGCGCATGCGGGCTAGTCCTTCCTCGTGCTTGCCCAGCAAGTACAAAGCCCAGCCTCCCCAAAGCCCAGCATAATTTACGAAGACGGGATTCTCGCCCGCAAGGTGCCTTAGCGCCTCGGCGTGCTCCAGGGTCGCTTGCGAGTCACGGAGGAGCATGTGTACTCCGACGGCGGACAAATGCACATATCCCAAGGAAAATGGATTCCTGCGGCGCTCCGCCAGCCTTAGGGCCTGCGTGATGGCCTGGCGCGCCCGGTCGGCAAATCCCATCTGCACAACGAGGTTGGCTATGACACTAAGCGCAAGGATTCCAATGTCGACCGGCGCGTCCTTAAAGTCCGCCTCGTCGTAATAGCCGAGCGCCAAGTCGAGGTGTTCTTTGGCTTTCGCAAGCTCGCCGCGGAAGTAGCGCGTGTGGCCTTGCCGGTGGTGGGCAGTGCATAGGGCCTCGCGCTCCCCGCTGCGTTCGGCCACCTGCAGGAGCCGGTCCGCCAGCTCCTGAGCGGATGCCAATTGAGCGCGGGTCAGTGCAGAAGTCCAAAGGCCGGACAGCACCGTCACGAGCTGGCGAGTCTCGCCCAGCCTTTCGCCCAGCTCCTGCGCCCGGGCGAAAGCGCGGTAAGTCTGCGCCACCGACCAGCCCTTCGTGCCCCAAAGCACCATGCCGAGCGCCGCCTGCAGCGCAAACTCGCGCCGTCCGCGGTCAGGCGTATCGGGCAGTACGCCGAGCAGATCTAGGGCCTTGGTGTAATGGCGCTCGGCCTCGACCATCGCGCCGCTCCCGCCTGCCCGCTTTCCCGCCCGCTGCCAGGCCTCCACCGCCGGCTCCGTATCGCCTGCCTCGCTCAAATGCTGCGCCACCAGCTCGGGTCCGGCCTCCGCGGCGTCGGGAAACTTCTCGGTCAGCGTCCGGGCGACCGCCCGATGAAGCTCGCGCCGGCGCGAATGGAGCAGCGATGCATAGGCGGTGTCCTGGATCAGCGCATGCTTGAACACGTAGCTTGCTTCCGGCACGATGCCGCGCACGTGCACCAGTTCCGCATTGACCACGCGCGCAAGCGCGCCCCTAAGCTCGGCCTCGGGCTTCCCGGCAATCGCTGCCAGCATGGCATAGGAGAACTCGCGCCCAAGGACCGAGGCGATCTGCGCGATCTCCTTGGCTTCATCTAGCCGGTCGAGCCGCGCGATCAGCAGCTCCTGGAGGGTGTCAGGGATCTCGTGCTCCGAGACCGCCGCGCGCCCTGGCTCGATGAGCGTTTTGGCAAGCTCCTCAACGAACAGCGGCACGCCGCCGGTGCGCTCTACCACGGCCTGGAGGAGCTCCTCGCGCAGCAACGCTTGCACTGCCACCTGCGAAACCAGCTCGCGCGTTTGTGCGCCGCTCAGCCGCTCCAGCACGAGCTGGGCCTGATGCGCCCGCATGGGCCAAGAGGCCCGAAATTCAGGCCGCGATGTGTACACCAGCATGATCGGCGCTGCCGCTGCCTGGCCGGCCAGTAATTCTTGAAGCTCCAGGGTCGAAGGGTCCGCCCACTGCAGGTCCTCCAGCATCATCACCAGGGGTTGCCTCCGCGCCGAAGCCTCGAGCCAGCGCGTCAGGGTAGCCATCAGGCGCTTGCGCGCCTCCTGCGGTGGCAGCTGAAGCGCTGGATAACGCTCGGGCGCTTTGAGGTTGAGCAGCCCAGCCACCAGCGGTACCGCCTCTTCCAACTTGAGCCCAGTGGGCCAAAGCACGCGCTCGAGCGCCGCAAGCCGCTCTGCTTCCGATTCATCACCCCGCCAGGCGAGCAACTGGTTGAGGAGCTCAATCATCGGCGCGAAGGGTGTGTCTTGTGAATAGGGTGAGCAGAACGCCTCGATCCACGTGTGGGGCGCAATGCCCAGGTCTTCCCGAAATTGCCCGACCAGGCGCGACTTCCCGATCCCCGCCTCGCCACTAATCAAGACGGCCTGTCCCTCGCCCTTCTGAGTCAGCTTCCAGTGCTTTCCGAGCAGGCGCCGTTCATGCTCGCGCCCGACAAAAGGCGTAAGCCCGTGTACGGCGGCCGCCTGGAGCCGGCTGCGCACTCCGCTCGGCTGCAGAACTCGGTAGATCTCCATCGGCCGCGCGACACCTTTCAGCACATGGGCTCCGAGCTCTTCGGTGATGAACAGTCCCGCCGCAAGCTGATTGGTGGCGGCGCTCATCAAAACGCTGTTCGGCTCGCCCAGCGACTGCACCCGCGCCGCCACGTTGGGGGTCGCCCCGAGCGCCGCTATCTCGCGGTGGCTGCCGCCGCCTATTTCGGCTATGACCACCGGCCCCGTATGGACCCCGACGCGCGCAGCAATCCGGCGGTCGTCCGCAATCGTGCGGTTCACTTCCGCAAGCGCATCGAGCAGTGCAAGTCCTGCCCGTACCGCCCGCTCGGCATCGTCACCATGCGCTCGCGGCCAGCCGAAATAAACCACGACGCCGTCGCCCAAATATTGCGCGATATGGCCCTCGAAGCGCGCCATCACTGATTCGGCCGCATTATGGTACGCGCGTACGATTTCCCGGTAGTCTTCCGGGTCGAACCGATGCGAAAGCTCCGTCGAGCCCACCAGATCGGCGAACAAAACGGTAAGATGACGCCGCTCGCCTCCAATCTCACGCAGCGCAGCTGCGGGCTCGGATTCGGCAGGAGGAGCCTGCGCTTCGCTAACGGCGGCAGCTTCGCCCATCCAGGTGCCGCAATTGATGCAGAACTTCGCGCCGGGCGGGTTTTCAAAACCGCAGCGTGCGCATTTGCTCGTCAGCGCCGCACCACAGGTGCTGCAAAACGTGATGCCCGGCGGATTCTCAGCGCTGCACGTTCCGCACCTCATTAACTTTTCGCCAGCCAAGTGCATTCGTTCACTCCGATGCTCCATCTAAGCCACCGGGTCGTTCAGGGTGGCGACTATTAGAATCCACCCCTTTCGGTAAAAACCTTTGGCGGCCACAGTGCTTACCTGAGCAGCTCTGGGCACAGCGGCCGGAGCAGTTGAGCACGTTCACAAATCGCTAGAGTTAGCCCTTTGCCGGAATATGCGGCGGTACAGCGTTGACGCTGACGGCCGGCTGAGCTGTCGGCAGCACATTCAGCGCCTCCGCCTGAAGGCTCGTGTCGAGCACACTCGCTTTCAAACCTGCCTCGGAAGCCGCCGCTGCAGGACGGGATCCGCCCTTGATGCTCCTCATCTCCTCTCGGCTCAGAACATCACCCTCCAAACCGTGCTTTGCAAAGATCTCTCATATCCTCGGATTTCGCGGCTACGTTTAAATCGGCTACGTTTAAATTGTGGCGACTCTTAACGTAGTCAGACTGTTAATTAGCGTAAAAGTAATCTGGCTACAATATTAGACGCTGATTGAATCTATGATACAATTTCGAAGTACATCGGTTCAGCGAGAGAGTGCGCGACGACGCTCGTCGAGTATCCCGTTCAAGTTTCACCACGCGCCGCGAATCCGCGAAAAACGACTCGGATTGGTAAAGCGTCGACCGGCAACTTCGCATGCCCATCTTCGAACGCGAGCATGTCGTTGACGTTGTTGACCATCGAATCGTAAGCTGGAGCACCGCGCCGGCGGCGGGCAAAGTACTCGGCCTGCATGCGCTCCGTCCGCTGCGAATCTGCTGAGTCGAAGTAAGAACCGCGCATCCAATTCTCAACGCCTGGCGTAACGGCATCCTGTCGCTACCGAAAACGGGACCAGCTCAAGATATACGTTTCCCTCCTCCCGCCTGAAAATTCCCTGATCCGATAAAAACATGCCCTGTTCCGCTGGCGAACCAGATTTCCGACGCGGCGATCGCGTACGAAACGCTTTCCAACTTTTCCAACCTAACGACCGACCGACGTGAAGCTGTCGCCGCGTTTGTCGAGAAACGCAAGCCCACCTTCAACGGCGAGTACGAGGAACTTCGAGATGGAGCCGGATTATATCGTCGAATTGCGCCGGCAATTGCGACGCTTCGTAGAACAGAAGGCACCTCGCGATAAGCGTCAACAGTGGGACCGTACTCATCAATGGCCGCGAGAGCTGTTTGGAGAACTGAGCGAGATGGGTTTATGCGCGCTCACCGTGCCCGAGGAGTATGGCGGCACCGGTCGGAACATTCTGGCCGCGGTTGCGGTAATCGAAGAACTGGCGCGGGCAGGCACTTTCCTATGCGGCCCATATATTCAGTGCGCCCTTTACGGCGGGTTGAATATTTCTGAAAACGGCAGTTTTCAGCAGAAAGCCGAACTGCTCCCAAAACTCGCCCTGGGCGAACTCATGTTGGCTTATGGACTGTCCGAGCCCGACGTGGGCGGCGATCTGAAGAGCGTCAAGACACGTGCCAGGATCGAAGGCGACAGCGTCGTGATCAACGGCGCCAAGCGCTGGTGCACGGGTGCCGACTAGGCCGACTACATCTACTGTCTGGTAAACTCCGATCCGACCGCCGCCAAGCACGAGGCTATGAGTTTCATTCTGATTCCGTCAAAGTCGCCCGGCGTGAGTACATCTCCGATCGATCATGCCAATTTGCGCTATACCGCCTCGTGCGATGTGCATTTCGACGACGTGCGCCTGCCGCTGGACGCAATAGTGGGCGGTCGCGAGAAGTGGGGAAAAGGATGGCAGATGCTCGCCGGACGCGCTCTGGACGTGGAAAAGCTGGAAATCTCGGCGATGACTTTCGAGATAGCTCAAGCGGCGGTCGAGAAAGCCTGGAATTGCAATTCCCTGATCCGGGTCCGAATAGGGATCGGACTGTGCTATTCAATCCGACCTCACTTCCTCCTGGCGGGCACCGGTGGTCTCGCAAAATCTGCCGGCGCCTTCGACGTCCCTGTACCGCCGCGGGGTTATTGGGCAAAGCTTCAAAATCGTGGCGGACCCTGGTCGCCGCGCTGCGCTCTCTTCCTTGCTCATTTGCCGGTTCCGCAGCCGGGCGGATTTGGAACTTGAGGTCATCGCCCGTCTTCGACCCGTGAAAGAGGGATCAGCAGACCGTAGAGAAGCTTGAAGGATATCGTCGGGACTACGAAACAGATCGATCGCTGCGGTTTGTGACGCCCGGTCAGTTGCTCTCGAGCCTTGTTGGCCTCCGCGGCTAGGCGAGCACCCATCACTAGCTGACGTGTTTAGATGGCTTACTGACCGCTAATAAAGTCGCCCGAGAGTTCGAATTCACCCCGCTCTGCCACGCAGTCACAGGTTTGAAGCATTCTCCAAGGATGAGCGCAAAAAGCCCGCGTGTGGGGGCGATGCGCTCGTTCCATCGGCTCCGGAGAGAGCTCAGATGTCGAGTTTTGCCGCGTCACTTCGATTTTCTCTCCGCGAGCGAGGAATTCGGTGCCGATGCCTGTTACCAGGCGAAAGTAACGCAGGGTGGAAATCTGCGGATATCGCGGCGGTGCGAGCAGCGAATGTCGGGAAACATAGCGGCGCAATAATAGGAGGTCCCGGGCTACTGAATGTTCAGCGCAGTCTTCTGCGAGTGCCATTCGAGCGGAATTTCGCTGTGCCGGGTGACTGCTTCTGCAGTAAGACTGGTCGGCTGCCGGCCCTCCACAATGGACTCGACGATATCGGGGGCCAGAAATGCCAAGCGGATCACGCGACCTACATAGCGCACGGCGAGCCCTTCGCGTGCAGCGATCTCAGCCAGAGAGCTCGCCTTTCCGGTGCTGAGCTCATCGAACCAGCGATGTGCCCGGGCGACAGCTTTCAATAGCGGCAGATCGACGGTCGCCGCTGAACGATTGTGATCGCCTACGACTAGCCGCAACTCAACGCCGCGCCGTTTGAGCTGCATTGGAAACGATCGCGTGATCGCAACCGCGTCCGAAAGCTGAGCCTGAGACTTTTCCGTATCAGCTATGGGCAGCTTGATCGACACGCCCATGCCGTCGCATTTGAGTTCCACTCGATCCACGAGCGCGGCAAGCACGGCCGTCTGCTCGGCTTCTGACTGAAGACGGTGACTCCAGGTGCGTGCTGCGTGGAGTACCGGGTCGATTTGACGAGAGTCGATTGTTCCCCGTCAGCACAAATTGGACAGAAAGGCGTGATTGAGGAAGAGAGACTTTTTGGCTCATCTTAACCGCGAAGGGAGCGGAGATGAGATCGAAAGTGGAACGGCAATCGGAGGAAGCGGAGAAGGCGGTACGGGATATCCGGCGGGCGACGCGCCGGCAATACTCGGCGGAGGACAAGGTCCGGATCGTGATCGCGGGTCTGCGCGGCGAGGACAGCATTGCCGAGCTGTGCCGCAAGGAGGGCATCAACCAGAACCTCTATTATCGCTGGTCGAAAGTCGCCGAAGTCGGTAAACGAAGTGTGCTTCTCGGCCGCTTTTTGTGCCAGTGCCGTGTACTGCGCGGCGACCCCACCGAGCCGGAGTTCGTTGCACAGCTCAAGTACGCGCTGGTGCTGGATATTCATCCGACTTCCGCCGTGATCAGTTCTTCGTAAACCCTCAGCGAATGCTTATAGCCGCGCGGCATCGATGCCGGACGTTTCACGCGGGCCGGCTGAATAAGTCCCGGCCACGGCGGGCATCGGCTGTAGGCGCTTGCGCTCCGCCTCGAGGCGCACCAACGGGACCTCACCGGTGGTCGCATTGCAATCGCGCGTTGGCGACCTTACGCAGCCAGGTTCCGACTCGTGCGTTGGCGGTGTCGCAGTCGACCTTGAGTCCTTCGGGACTGAGCTGGCTCGCCAGCGGAACGTAAAAGCTCGCGCGCAGATAGGCGATGAAGCGCTCGACCTTGCCCTTGGTCTTGGCTCGATAGGGCCGGCACAGTGCGGCGGGAAGCCGTGATGATGCGCGAAGTCGAGGAAGGTTCGGTTATATCGACGCCGCCCCGGCCCGTAGCGATCTCGATCAGTCACCACCGCGCGCATGTTGTCGTACAAGACTTCGCGTGTCAGTTTTCCACCGGCGGCAACAATTCCCGGATCTAGCCCGTAGCGAACGGAATGGTCGCAATGCTGCCGGGGATCGTAGAGCTCGATACTCTGCTCAAGTTGTCGCAGGCAGAAGCAAACTCACCGAGGAAATGCAGAGGCACCGCAAGCGCATAATGGGCTTCCACGATGAGCCCCATGTCCCTAGCGCGCCAGCCGCAGCAACTTCTCTCCTAGCACGCGGGCGTTCTGCGGCTCTCCGTGCGCGGTATAGAAAAAAACGCAGGTCCAGGTGAGCACGAAGTTCCACGAAGACGCTCGAGACCGTTTCGCTAACCGCCAAACTGGCCACCGACTTTACTGCAAACATCCGATACTGAAGTATTTTGGATCGGCGGTTAGTGACCGTGTTTTTTCTGCTGCCCACAGACCGCGAACTGTGCTAGTGGGATCCGAGAAAGGCACGCTGGGGAGACGGCGTTCATGCCGGGTCATCCCGAGCGCCGAGGAGGCAGCGCACGATGTTCTCCTTCTATATCAAGCGGTCGTTTGTCGACACTGTACCCGGAATCGAACTGGTCAATATTCATTACACGTGGACCCCGCTCGGCGAACTCCCTAACTGGGAGGCTAATCGCGAGACGCGCGCGATGCCGCGCGGCGGAGTGCTGATTCGAGGGATGGGCGGAACTACCGTCGATGAGTCAGGCAACTACGTTCAGACCCAGTCCGAAACCGTCCAGCTTCCCGATGACGGAGTGCGCCGCAAGATCATTCGTCTGCCGAACTCGATCCCGGATCCCGGAACCGGCGGCTATACCGAGAACTACCTGTTCCATCACTATTTCGAGGCTTTCCTTCACGGCAGGCGCGAGGTAAGTCCGCTCTACACCGAGGAGATCGTCAGCAGAGAGGTTGAGTTCGTCGACCATGAGGGCAACCTCGGCGGGATGTGCATCTTCTGGAGCGTTTACGATTGGGACGCGCCGCAGTATCAACCGACCGAGGAACCGAATTTTATCGCTCGCTACGGCGAGGACAACCCCTACCGCTCACACAAGTTTTACGGCACCGACGATAAGGATAACTTCTCGCGCATTCGTTCGGCGATGCTTGCCGCCCTGCCTATGCCCCGCCGTTACGTGGGTAAGATTCGCGGCCCAAAGGGCGCGCAGGCATTTCAGCGATGGCACGTGGGGAACATGTGGCAACCCAATCCGGCCGATCGATGGGAGGATTATTGGGGGAACCAGGTCCATACGCTCTAGGCGGGCAGCAAGCGCCTGGTAGCCGCGCCGCTCGGAGGCATCGATGAATCATCATATAATCGATAAGGAGTACCGCGACTTCGCCGACGACATCGAGGCGGTCAGCATCCACTATCTATGCGTCCCCAGCGGTGTCGAAGCCGACTGGGGCCACGGTCGCGTTACTCGGTTCATGCCGCTGGTCGAGCCCGGTATGCGACGGCTCAGCCTCAAATTGCCCGTCCAGCTGGTAGATCCGCGCAGCGGCCGGCCGACTAGCGACTACACACTCCTGTACTACTTCGAAGTCTGCCGCGGCGGCGACCGCAACTATTCGCAAATTTATACCGAGGTCTTGGATAGCGCCACCAAAGCCACAAGCGTCCAGGCCGGGGCGACGGCTGCGCTACCGAAGTCCAAGAGGCGGAGCAGAGAGATCCGATGACGCGCATGCGCGAAGTGGCGGCGGTGGGTCCGCTCGGATGGTGGCAGGAAGCGGGTGGGGCGCGCTACGTCAGCTACCGTGGCGCACTAAATGGCTCGAAGCTGAGGCTTCACTACGGGTTCGATGGGTGGCGCGAGCCGATCCGCCAAGTGCGGCTCGAATCCGCCGGCCGGGACCTGGCGATTGCGCAGGTGCCGGAGCTCGACGCGCATCTGGCGCTCGATTGCGCAGTGACCGACGGCGAGCGATGGGACAACAACGGCGGCGTCAACTATCGGCTCTGGACGGGCTTCAACGCGCTCGACGCCCATATGCATTTGAGCGGCCGCGGTGCGGGCGCACTCGGCGCACACAGCCTGGCTACGGCGATGGCTTCGGCCGGAATGGCGTGTGGAATAAGCTCGTGGCTCGACAATCGCGCGCTCGATCAGATCGATTGCGCGGCGGCACGGATTTTTCCACTTGTATGGGTGCGGCCGGGCGGCACCGAGCTCGACGAAGTCCGCTGGCGCCTGGAGGCAGGCGCGGTAGGGCTTAAACTCCATCCGACCGTCGATGGCTATCCGGCCGACGATCACGCGCTCGATCCGTACATCGCGATAGCGGAGCAGAGCAAATGCCCGGTTGCATGCCACAGCGCGCCGGGCGAAGCAGACCCCGACAACATACGGCGCCTTGCCGAACGCTTTCCCTCGGTTCCGATTATCATGTACCACACCTACCTGGGACCGCAGGAGGGACGCAGGCGGGCTGCAGCGCACGTCCGCGAACAAGCGAATCTCTATCTCGAAACGTCGTGGTGCCGCGCGGACGTCGTGCTACGGCTGGTCGCCGAAGTCGGTGCCGGCCACGTGCTATTTGGCTCGGACGCCTCGATCGATGGGCCGTCGCACTACTGCCGCCATCCACCCAACGTCGAGGGGCGAGAGACTTACAACGACGGATTGCTCGCGCTAGTGCGTTCCCTTGATCCGCAAGAAGCGCGCGCGGTGATGGGCGACAACGCCCGGCGGCTCTTTCGCCTCAGCGACAATTCGCACGCCTAGCAGCACGCCTGACTGGCGCAACCGAGCAAGGATGTTCTCCTTCGCTAGGCGCCGTCGGTCAACACCGGTGTGACGAGATGGCCCGCAGCGCGTGCGAGTTCTGACTCTCGCGCCTCACGAAAGTCACTGACCGGAGCTTCGCATCTGAGGCATTGGCGGAACGACGATTCATATACGCGGCTCTCGGCGGCGCTCAGATTGTAGCGCTCCAATGCGCGATCGCTTTGCCCCTTCTCCTGCTCAGTCATCTCGTAATGGACCCATCCGCAGACGCCGCAAGCAAGCATGCGCCGCCTCGTCAGGTTGTGCCCCGCGCTTACGCCCTCGCTCAAAACGATCGACATCCTTCAAAGCACGACGCGGTAGTTCTGCGACTGATTATTGTCCCATAGTGCGAAGTCGTCATCCGGTAGCGGCGAGTTGGTACGCAAAAGCTGGAAGACGTATTCGACCTCCGCTCCCTTCGGCCCCCACACGCGCGCGACGAAACGCCGCGGCAGTGGCACGGTCTGCACCAGCTCGTAGATGGCCTCGTCCGCCATTCCTTCGCCCTCCGCGTCGCGATCGGTCTGGTGCTCGAGCACGTCTAGGTTCAAACCCTTAAGTCGGGCCTGTGACCAGTTCGGAGCGCTCCATCCGCCGACGCTCCACAGGGCGCGTACTTCGGTGATGCGGCCCTCGCGATCGATGTACTCGACCTCGCGGCTGGCGATCTCCTCAGTGAAATCGCGATTGAAGCCCTCGTGAAATTCGCCTCCGCCACCGAACCGGTAGTGCAAAAGATAGTTCGGCCGGTGATTGAGGTAGCGTGGAATTTCCAGCACCGCCAGGCGCATCGGCGGCTGCGTGTTCGGCACGGCCGACATCACCTCGGCCTCTTCCTCTCCGCCCCAGCGCGGCCGCTCGCCGAGTTGCGACCACGTATAGCGAATCTCGACCGTGTGACTGCTGGGCACGTGATCGATCCAGACCTTGGCCAGCTGGAACATTGCTCGCCCCCCCTATGCCGGCCGGGTCGCGGCGACGTCGCAGAGGTTGAGCTTGACCTCGTAAGTTCGAGCGGTCGGCATTCCCATGAACAGCGGCGTTATCCGGCGGAACAGCTCGCGTGCGACTTCGCCGTCGGCATAGGCGGCGAGATCCGCCTGGCTTTCCCAGGTTGTCACACCGACGATCTCACGGCCGCTGCGCAGGACCTGGTTCAAGATGCATCCCTTGTGTTGCTTTACGCGATGCGCGAATTCGTTCAGCACCTGCCAGGCTTCCTCTTCCTTCCCCGGCTGGATTTCGCCGTGAAACAGTCGTGTGTGCATGGACGTTTCCTCGTGTGCGAAGCTGCGGATGAGTGACTGGACCGCCACCAACCAGTTGCTAGAATAGTGCCGCTGCGCGTTTGTGGCAACGAGAGTTTTTCCTAATCGCGCGTGCCGCAGCGGCATCCAAACATCATGGCCCGCGAAGAGGCTGCTCCCACCTTCGAGACCTGGCGCCGCCGCATCGAAGCGGCCCCGCACGGCCAAGGCGACGAGGTAGCGCGGTTCCTTGAAGTTCTGCGCACGCTCGGCTCGCCAATGATCGATGGTCCCGCGGTCACCTTCGTCTACCACGATCGGCACGCCCGGCGTGTCGCGGTGGCAGGCGAGTTCAATCAATGGAGCCGCACGGGTGAGCTCGCGACTATGGAGCAGATCGATGACAGCGGGATATTCCATTACACCCTGAATCTCAGCGAGCCGGCCCGGCTTGAGTACAAATTCATCGTCGATGGCGAATGGATGCTCGACCCCTTGTGCCACAATGTCATCGATAACGGGGTCGGCGGCGAGAACTCCTACTTCGTGGTCGGCGAATTTCATGAACCGCCTGAGCTCGAAACAGTCGAAAGCATTCCGCACGGCCACGTCGAGGAGTTCGAGTTCGCAAGCGAGCGGCTGGGAAACCGCCGCGTAGTCTACGTCTATTTGCCGGCGGGTTACGACGCGCACGCTGCGGCATTGCCGGCGCTTTATGTTCACGACGGCGGTGAATATCTGAGCCGCGCGCGCCTGCCGGTCGTGCTGGACAACCTGGTCCACGCGGGCGAAATTTCACCATTGATCGCGGTCATGGTCGACCCGGTGAACCGGATGACCGAGTATAGATTGAACGACTCTTACGTGGATTTCGTCGTCTCCGAGTTGATACCTCATATCGACGGCCGCTTCCGCACGCTCAAAAGCTCCGAGGGCCGTGGCGTGATGGGCGCGTCGCTGGGCGGGCTGATTTCGGTTTATCTCGCGCTCAAGCGGCCGGATCTGTTTTCCAAGGCCGCAAGCCAGTCGGGAGCTTTTCTGCTAGCTCAGGATCGAATCCTCGACCTGGCCCGTGAGGCGCCCGCCGCGCAATCATTCTACTTCGATGTCGGCAAGTACGAGCAGCGCTTCGTCCCGTCCCACGTGTTGCTGGTCGAGGCGCTCAAGGCTCGCGGCTGCCGATGTTTTTTTCAGGAGCTGGCTGGCGGCCATAACTGGACCAGCTGGTGCGCGCATCTTAAGGATTTGCTGGTGTTTCTCTGGCCCGCCGGTTCGGCCGAACCTCCCAAGCGCGCAGCCCGGCGACGGCGCAAGCAGCGGTGACAAAATGGGCGAAATCGGTTGGGATGAAGGGCCGCGAATCTACAATCTGTTTCCGCTCCTGGCCGGCCCGATGCCGCGTTGGAGCGCGCATGTCGCGCGCGCACGCGCGATGGGATTCAACTGGCTATTTACCAATCCTATTCAGCAATCGGGTTTTTCGGGGAGTCTCTATTCCATAAAAAACCATTACGCGATCGACGCGCGGATGATCGATCCGGCTGGCGCAGTGCCCCAAGACCAGTTGCGCGCGATGGTTGGGGCGGTTCATAGCGCGGGGATGCGCTTGATGATGGATCTCGTGATCAACCATACCGCTATCGACTCGCCGCTCGTGCGTGAACATCCGCAATGGTACCGGCGCGGTCCCGACGGCCGTCCGCTACATCCGGGAACGCAGGACGGCGACCGCTGGGTGACGTGGGGCGACCTCTACGAAATCGACAACGAGGCGAGTCCCGATCGCGAGCGTCTGTGGCGCTACTGGATCGATCTCGCGAAAGTATGCACCACGTTCGGGTTCGACGGCTTTCGTTGCGATGCAGCGTACAAGGTGCCCGACGAGCTGTGGCGACGGCTTATCGGAGAGGTCAAGAATTCCGCGCCCGGCGCGATGTTCTTCGCCGAGTCGCTCGGATGCCCGTTCGACGACGTGGTCAAGCTCGGACGCGCCGGCTTCGATTTCCTTTTCAACAGTTCCAAGTGGTGGGACTTCACCGCGCCCTGGTGCCTGAAGCAGTACCGCGAAAGCGGCGCGGTCGCTCCTTCAGTAAGCTTCGCCGAGTCCCACGATACCGAGCGCCTGGCAGCCGAACTCGGCGGCGACCAGGAAGCGGTCAAGATGCGCTACGCGTTTTCAGCGCTGTTCTCGACGGGCGTGATGATGCCGATGGGATTCGAATACGGGTTCCGCCGCCGTCTCAACGTCGTTAAGACAAGGCCGCAGGATTGGGAGCAGCCGGCGTGGGAACTCAGCGAGTATATCGCTGCAGTCAACCGGCTCAAGGCGTCGCATCGTACATTCAACGAGGAAGGACCGATCGACGCAGTGGAACCCGGCAATGCGATGCTCTTCGCGTTTCTAAAATCGTCACGCGATCGCTCCGAGCGGGCGCTGGTGATCCTCAACAAGGATCGCAAAAATGCGCAGCTTTGCGATCTCGCACGGGTCGGCTATCTGTTCGCAGGCGCGGGCGGAGTTGAGGACGTTTCGCCGGAGATGCGGCTTGTCCCGGCGCCGGGAACCCAGATCTGCCGGCTCGAGCCCTCGGGAGTTGGGGTGCTGGTGGCGCGATTCGGCTAGTTAACGACGCATCGCCGATTCGTTTCCTGGACTGTGCTCGCGCCGGACATTTCGCACGCGGATCCTTATAGCGAAGTCCCCAAGCGGAGTGAGCATTGACCGCGCAGAATCGGGGCGGGCGCTCGCAGAGCGTTCGCTCCCCAGTTCGAGTCAAGCCATTTGCCGTCGTAGGTTGAACTTCTCGGCTTCAAGCCTCGCTCGCCGCGTGAACCGCGACCGGATAGCAAGCAGCAGCTGGCTCATGAACGCGACCATCGGCCGCTTCATTACCATAGGCGCACCCGCGCGTCATCTCGGATAAGGTTTTCGGGAGGCACAGCCGTACCCGCGACGGGGACTTGCGGCTTAGGACGATCACCTGCTGACGCAGAACCAGGTTTTTGGCCTCGAGGCGCGCCCGTGACTTGAGTCGGGATCGTGCGACGAGCAGGAGCTTGGTGAAGAACTCGAGCATCGCGTCTTCCAGTAGCACAATTATCGTATTCCGTCACCCCGGACGAAGTTTTGGTAGTGCGTCAGTGACGCACTACCGAAGTTTTCGGTAGCGACAACGGATGCTCTGGGGGCGACCATCCCACAAGCGTTAGGTTGGACCGCGCTCGTCGTGCCAACGTGCCATGTGACCGACGTGGGTCGGGAGGTAGGCTCCCGGTTGAAAATGAGCGTCATAGAAGTCCGTGTCGATGTGTTGAGCCTGAACGTAGCCGGCCACGAGGATGCTCGGAATCGTCGCTGGAAACTTTCCGTAGGTGTCGAAGACATATTGGGCCATCTCTCCCAGACATTCGAGAAACTCCGCCCCATACGGAGTGACGCTCCCTTTCACTTCGCTGTTGCGGCGGAATGGGCCGGGAGTGCTGGGATCGTAAGCCCCACCGGGACCGAATTTGCGCCGTGCCAGTATCTCGACCGCGGCGCGCATATCTCGCTGGTAGGGGGGACACAATCCTTCGTAATAGCCATCGAGCCCGACCGGATTAGGTAAGGTCCAGCGTGGGTCGCTAATGAAACGGAATCCCAGCCCTTTGATTCCCTGCTCCGCGTACGCGCCAAGGACGCTGGAAGGGTCGATCCCCGTGAAGAACCAGCCCCCGAGGCCCATGCCCTGCAGAGTAAGTATCGCATTGTGCGCCATGAAGGCGATTTCCATCGAGCACATCGAGTGTATGAACTGCTCCAGAAAGGACAGCGGCACGGGTTTCGTTTCTGCCAGAAGGCCCGAGCGGATGAACGGGGCGAGGTTTCCCGCCGGCCGCTTGGCATAGTCGTCGATGAGCATGTAGCCGCTGCCAGCGAAAATGGCGAGCAGCGCCAGCCATTCCTCGCTCTGGTCGGCCACAGGAATGAAGAGCGTGGAACCGGGAGCGTTGGCAACCCAGAGGTTGTGCTCCATCGTATAGGGTGGCTTCTGCGGCAGGTCCAGGCGCTGATCGCTGAGTTTCACCGTATGCTGTCGGCAGGCGGTCAATATCCGTTCGACGCCATCCGTCTCTCCCTCGAACTCTCGCACCTGCGTGGGCTGGGTGTCGCGCAGGTTGGTGAAGTAAACCCCGTGGTCATCGGTATAAAAGAGCGTCGGTGTGCCAATCCCCGCGCCGGTCGGGGCAGTGCGTCCGCCAGAGCGTACCGGATAATGAGCAAGCTCCGCCGGGCGGCTCGGAGTGTGCGGGATGCCGAAGTTCCAGCCGGTCACCCCCGTGGCGGTGGCAACCAGGATCGCCTGCTCCAGCTCGGAGAGCGGCACGGGCGCGTGGCGAGACTTGAACGCAAGCGGACCCGAGGGAATCTCCATCCCCATCGCGAAACGGCGCGCCCGCCGTCCGAAAATTGCACTCATCAGGGGAAACGTTAACAGTTCACGAATCGGGTTCGCTGCTTTTGCTGGTTTAGCCATGGGAAATCCTCCTCTGTATTTCTCACCCGCGAACACACGGGAGTCTTCACTGACGACCAAGATGAATGTAATCGGTCACATCGAGCCTGCTCGCACTACTATGCTGCCTTCCTGGACGTGCTGCGTTTGCAGGCTCAGCCGGAACTGACGCGCGCCACCGCGCTAGTTCACGGGCGTCATTCGCCACGACTCGTAAAAAGGCCGAGCGGGCGATCACCACGCCGGCTCCGATGACCCAAGTGATTAGCGACGGCATAATCATTGCTCCAACTTTGCTGAGAGTCGCGCTTCGAGCACCGAATTGAAAGGAGTCGTTGCGGCAGGTTGCAACCGCGAAAATCCTCGGCACGATCTGCTTTCACCGCCCTGCGTGCCGAATGCAAACCCGACTTCCCGTGAGAATCGGGTCATCCCCCTCTCTATCCGTCTACACAAAGTGCGCGCCGCTCGAATCAGTGCTTCTCCAGCCGGGCACGCTGTCGGTCGCGGTAGAAGAGGGCCCAAGGAGTCGGCTTCTTGAGCCCTCATCCCCTCGCTTCATGTCGCGGTTTTTGAAGACGCGAGCGCCTTGACCGCATCGGCAGTCATGGGCTTTCCGCCGATGCCCCAATCGCCGCAAACGTCACGCCGCGCCGCTTTGCACCTCCTCGATGGTCAGTTTGGCGGCGCCGTTCAGCTTCAGACTAATCTCGCGCGATACTTGATCGGCGGCTCGACGCTGCAGGACATTGCCCGCCGCGGTCTCCTATACGGCATTTTAGGCAGGTTCACCCTCGCGGCGGTGCTCAACCAGAACACCACGGTGACTCACGAAAGCGTTGACTATATATCGAAGCTGGAGCTCATTTACCAGTTCTGAAAACGATAACCAACAAAGGGGATAATGATGAACTACAAAGCGCTGACTCTAATAGCGGCGGCCTTGACCTTCGCCGCACCTGCAATTGCGGCGAACCTTCAGGCCGGTAAGGCCTACATGGAAAAGCATTGTGCGCAATGCCACGGCAAGGACGGATCAGGAAACGGCCCCGCCCTCGCAATAATCGGAGCCAACGTGACTCCCAAGAATTGGACTAGCAAGGCAGCCATGTCGGGGTTATCTGATGCCGATCTGACCAACATCATCACCAAGGGGGGCGCCGCCGTCGGCAAGTCGAATTTTATGCCGGCCTTTGGAGCAAAGGCTTCTCCCGCCAAAATTGCCGACATGGTTGCGTATATCAGATCGTTGGCCAAATAGTAAAAATCGTTGGCCAATAGTAAAAACTTCCTCAAGTGGCGCACTGCAGGCCCATAAGCCAAGGACTTTATGAAAGCTAGGAGACGCGACTTCACCGGCAGATACTGCCTGCCTGTCAACGTTCGATGAGAAAGACTTGGCCAAAATCAGCGCGCTCCCGCCTCCCCGGGGCGAGCGCCTGGTGGCCTACCACCACAGAATCACCACCGAAGCGGGGTGGCACGTTTACCACGTCGTCTGGAGGGTGAAAGGTAGTTTGAACCGGCTCGACAATCTTGGCTTTGTTCATCTGCCGGATCAGATCACGAATTTCGCGATCTATTGACGGCCGTCCAGACCTTGAGCGCCAACGCCAATAGAGCCGGAGGCCTTGACGGTGCCACTGGACCACGGTGGCCGGCTTTACCAACACCATGATGTTCAGGCACCGCGGCCAGACCCGGTAAAGCCAGATGCAGAGTAGAGGGTCGAGCGCGAAGAGCTGAGGGCGACCAAGACACTGGCGATGCAGGACTGCTAGTTGGTGGCGGAGCGCAATGACCTCGAGCTCCAATTTCACGCGGCTGCGAAACCTACCAGCCAGCCACGAAACAAGCTCTGAGACGGTTGCGAGCCTGCCCGTGACACTAAGGCCTGGCAAGATAAATCGCCAGACCTTCCCATGCTTTCGGAGTTTTCAGTAAGGACAGCTCGCGCTCACGGCCTCCATTTCAAACCGGCACCAAAACTGGCACCGGGCGATTGTTGAGAATCTCAAAATCAGTGTAAATGCTTGATTTTATTGGTGGGCGGTGCAGGTTTCGAACCTGCGACCCTCGGCTTGTAAGGCCGATGCTCTACCGCTGAGCTAACCGCCCTCCGCCCTCGATACTCACAAGATCGCAGCCTCCGCCCCCGAAAGTGTATCGAGCACGCCGCAGCAGCAATCATCGAAGCAATCATACCAAACATCATGGGGCCCGGGCGCGGGAGCTCCGCACAAGCGAACGCCGCGCCCCTGCGGGCGCGGCGCCTGTCCGCTAAGATGGCCGCGCCGCGCGCGGGCTCAGGCCGGTGGCGGACTCGCTTGCGAGCTGCCACCGGGGACGACGTCGTTGAGCGAGTCTTTGAGCTGCTTACCAGCGCGAAACTTGGCCGAACGGCTGGCCGAAATCTGGATCGCTTCGCCGGTCTTCGGATTGCGCCCTACCCGCGAGGCCCGCTCCGAAACCGAAAACGTTCCGAAGCCCGAGATGTTCACGCGGTCTCCCTGCTTGAGCGCGGTGACAATGTCGTCGAGCAGGAGATTGACCGCCTTCTCGGCCTCGGCCTTGTTAAGGTTGAGCTTGTTGGCGAGTCCCTCGATTAGTTCGGCCTTTGTCATTTATCCGTCCGGCCCCCGTTACTGCTGGGCTTGTTAGGGCGCGCCCCCCTCGGCGTGGTGCGAACGCGCGCGGCAATCTCACCGCGGATTCTGCCGGGAATTTTCTCGACAATATTCCCGGTAATATTCCTCGTTGCCGAGTCTCAGGACAAGTTGGTGGGCGAGGGGATCGTGGAGTCGTCCTCCGCCTCGTCATCCCCTAGCTCTTCCTTGCTCTCGGCCACCGCGCCGTAATCAATCGCGGCCGGCTTGACCTTGAAGAACGCTTCCGGATCCGCCAGCACCAGGGCGTGACGCAGCACCTCGTCCATATGGTCGACCAGGATGAGCGTCACGTTTTTCAGGATCGGCGCCGGAATATCTTCCACATCCTTGGCGTTGTCCTTGGGGATGAGCACGGTCTTGACGCCGCCGCGATGCGCGGCAAGGATTTTTTCCTTGAGCCCGCCGATCGGCAGTACGCGCCCGCGCAGCGTGATCTCGCCGGTCATCGCCAAATCGTTGCGCACCGGAACACGGCATAGCGCCGAGGCCAGCGCCGTCGCCAGCGTGATACCGGCCGAGGGTCCGTCCTTGGGCGTCGCGCCCTCGGGAATGTGAATGTGGATGTCGATCTTCTGGTAGAAGTTGGGCGCCAGGCCGAGCGTGTCGGCGCGCGAGCGGATGTACGACATCGCGGCCTGCGCGCTTTCCTGCATCACTTCGCCGAGCTGGCCGGTCACGGTCAGCTTGCCCCGGCCCGGCACGATGGTGACCTCGACGCCGAGCAACTCGCCGCCCATCTCGGTCCACGCCAGCCCCGTCGCCACGCCGATCTGCGGTTCGGTCTCGGCGATCCCGTAGCGGAAGCGTGGCGGGCCGAGTTGCTTGGCCAGGCTGGAGGCGGATACGCGGACGTGCGCGTTGCGATCGGTCTTGACCACCTCGACCGCGACCTTGCGGCAAATCGAGGCGATTTCGCGCTCGAGGTTACGCACGCCGGCCTCGCGCGTGTAGTGCCGGATGATCTGCAGGATCGCCTGGTCGGAGAACTCGATATTCTCTTCCTTGAGGCCGTTGGCCTCGCGCTGCTTTCGCACCAGGTAGCGCTTGGCGATATTCAGCTTCTCGTTCTCCGTGTAGCCCGGGATGCGGATGATTTCCATCCGGTCCTGCAATGGACGCGGGATGCGCTCGAGCGTGTTGGCGGTGGTGACGAACATCACCTTGGCCAGGTCGTAGTCGCAATCGAGGTAATGATCGTTGAAAGTGCAGTTCTGCTCGGGGTCGAGCACCTCGAGCAGCGCCGACGACGGGTCGCCGCGGAAGTCGGTCGACATCTTGTCGACCTCGTCGAGCAGCATCACCGGGTTACCCGAGGCCGCCTTGCGCATCGATTGGATGATCTTGCCGGGCAGCGCGCCGATGTAGGTGCGGCGATGGCCGCGGACTTCCGCCTCGTCGCGCACTCCGCCCAGCGAGACCCGCACGAATTTGCGTCCGGTGGAGCGCGCGATCGATTTTCCGAGCGAGGTCTTGCCCACTCCCGGCGGCCCGACCAGGCACAGGATGGGTCCCTTCATCTGGCCGACCAGGGTCTGCACCGCGAGGTATTCGAGGATGCGCTGCTTGACCTTGTCCAGCCCGTAGTGGTCTTCCTCCAGGATGCGCTCGGCTTCCTTGATGTCGAGCTTGTCCTCGGTGTACTCGAACCAGGGCAGGGCGAGGAACCAGTCGAGGTAATTGCGCACTACGGTCGCCTCGGCCGACATCGGTGACATCATCTTGAGCTTCTTGATCTCGCGCTCGCACTTCTCGCGCGCCTCGGCCGGCATCTTCTTCTGGCGCAGCTTCTCTTCGAGTTCCTGGATCTCGTTCTTGAATTCGTCTTTCTCGCCCAATTCCTTCTGAATCGCCCGCATCTGCTCGTTGAGGTAGTACTCCTTCTGGGTCTTTTCCATCTGCTTTTTGACCCGCGAGCGGATGCGTTTTTCGACCTCCAGGATTTCCAGTTCGGAGCGCATGTAGCCGAGAATCTTCTCGAGTCGCTCGGCCGGATTGGAACATTCGAGCAGCGCCTGCTTGTCTTCGAGCTTGATGCCGAGATGTTCGACCAGCTTGTCGGCCAGGTAGGCCGGATCGTCGACCGCAGCGATCGAGGTCACCATCTCAGGCGGAATTTTTTTGTTCAGACGCACGTAATTGTCGAAGGTCGCGTTGACCGAACGGATCAGCGCCTCGACTTCGGTCGTGCGGTCGTAGGTCTCCTCGATCGGCTCGACTTCGACCTGGAAATAGTCCTCTTCGGCGGCGTAGCGCACGATGCGCGCGCGACGCTTGCCCTCGAGCAACGCCTTGACGGTGCCGTCGGGCAGACGCAGCAACTGCACCACCACGCCGAGCGTGCCGGTCGCATAGATGTCCTGCGGGCCCGGGTCGGAGACCTTGGCGTCCTTCTGCGCGACCAGCAGAATCGGCTGTTTGCGCGCCTCGGCGGCTTCCAGAGCTTTGATCGACTTCTGGCGGCCGACGAAGATTGGGTAAACCTGGTGCGGGAAGACGATCAATTCGCGCAGGGGCAAAAGCGGAACCGTTTCACCCTGTCCGTCGCGACCGTCTTTCTTGTCGTTCCTGTCCTTGTCATTGCGAAAAAGCATCGGTTGTCGATTCCTGAGATGTTTCAGGCGGTTTCAGCGGTTTTCTGGTAAACCAGCAACGGCTGTTCCTTTTGCGTGACCACCTCCTCGGAAATCAGAACCTCCTTGATGTTGGGCTGCGAGGGGATTTCGTACATCAGGTCCACCATGATGGTTTCCATTATAGCACGCAGGCCGCGGGCCCCCGACTTGCGTTTGAGCGCCTCGCGCGCGATTGCGCGCAGCGCTCCCTGGGTGAATTTAAGGTGGACGTTCTCCATGTCGAACAATTTCTGATACTGGCGCACCAGCGCGTTCTTGGGCTCGGTCAGAATCCGCACCAGCGCGTCCTCATCCAGCTCGCCGAGCGTCGCGATTACCGGCAGGCGCCCGACGAATTCCGGGATCAGTCCGAACTTGAGCAGGTCCTCGGGCTGCACTTCGTTGAGCAGCTCGGAGACCGTCTTGGGATCGCGATGGGAGAGGTCGGCCCGAAAGCCCATCGTCTTGCCCGCGATGCGCCGGCGGATGATGTCGTCCAAGCCCACGAACGCGCCCCCGCAGATGAACAGGATGTTGGTGGTGTCGACCTGCAGGAATTCCTGCTGCGGATGCTTGCGCCCGCCCTTGGGCGGCACGCTCGCCATCGTGCCCTCGACGATCTTGAGCAGCGCCTGCTGCACGCCTTCACCCGAGACGTCGCGCGTGATCGAGGGATTGTCGCCCTTGCGCGCGATCTTGTCGATCTCGTCGATATAGACGATGCCGCGCTGGCAGCGCTCGATGTCATAGTCGGCGTTTTGCAGCAGCGACAGGATGATGTTCTCGACGTCTTCGCCGACGTAGCCGGCCTCGGTCAGCGAGGTCGCGTCGGCGATGGTGAAGGGCACCTGTAGAAAGCGCGCCAGAGTCTGCGCCAGCAGGGTCTTGCCCACGCCGGTCGGGCCGATCAGCAGAATGTTGGACTTCTGCAGTTCGACTTCGCCGGTCACCATCTGGGAGTCGATGCGCTTATAGTGGTTGTGCACCGCCACCGAGAGGATCTTCTTGGCCCGCTCCTGGCCGATCACGTACTGGTCGAGCACGCGCTTGATCTCGGCCGGCTTGGGCACCGCCGAGGTCTGGCTGAAGGCCTCTTCGCTGTCGGTTTCCTCGGCAATGATGTCGTTGCAGAGGTCGATGCACTCGTCGCAGATATAAACCGTCGGGCCCGCGATTAGCTTGCGGACTTCGTCCTGGCTCTTGCCGCAGAACGAGCAGACCAGGTTGCCCGAGCGGTCGTCATGCTTGGCCATTACTGCCTCCCACCGCCCTTCACTTGGAGGACCCTCGCCTAACGATTACCTCATCGATCAGTCCGTATTCAACCGCCTGCTCGGGCGACATGAACATGTCGCGATCGGTGTCTTTCTCGATCTTGCTCAACTTCTGTCCGGAGTGGCGCACGAAGATGTTGTTGAGTTCCTCGCGGATGCGCAAAATCTCGCGCGCCTGAATCTCGAGGTCGACCGCCTGGCCCTGCGCGCCGCCGAGCGGCTGATGGATCATTATCCGCGAATGCGGCAGCGCGTAACGCCGTCCCCGTTGCCCCGCGGTCAGCAGCACCGCTCCCATGCTCGCCGCCTGTCCCAGGCACAGCGTGGAAACGGGAGGCTTGATGAATTGCATAGTATCATAGATCGCAAGCCCCGCCGTGACCGATCCGCCCGGCGAGTTGATGTAGAAGCTAATCTCTTTTTCCGGATCCTCGGACTCCAGGAACAGGAACTGCGCGGTCACCAGGTTGGCGACGTCGTCGTTCACTTCACTGCCGAGGAAAACGATGCGGTCTTTGAGCAGGCGAGAGTATATGTCGTAAGACCGCTCGCCACGGCCGGTCTGTTCAACGACGATCGGGACCAGGTTGCTCATAAGCCCCCGGCCCGCCGCGGCCGGTGATAATTTCTCCGTGCAGGCACCCCACTTAAAATTCTAACCAGTTTGGGATAGCGCGGCAACCTGAAATCCGCGATGCGCCGCTACGCCTGTGCGTCCGAGGGCGCCTCGCTGGCCGCGTCCTCGGTCTCCGACTGCGCGCGTTCGAGCAACGCGTCCAGCGTTTTCTCGCGCCGCATCGACTGCTTGAGCAGCGCGCGACTCTCCTCGCTGCGGTAGTGCTCGGCCACGTGGTCGCGCTCGCGTCCGGAGCTGCGCGTCACGATGTGCGCGACCCGCGCCGCCAGTTCGTCGTCGCTCACCTCGATCTTTTCCTGCTCGGCGATGGCGTCGACGATGAGCGAGCTCAGCGCACGCTTGTGCGCCCGCGTGCGAATTTCGTCCGCGCTGTTGCGCACCCGCTCGGCTGCGGCCTCGCGCGGCATCCCAGCTCCCACCAGCGCCCCCGCCATCTCGGATTCCATCAGCTCGCGCTCGCGATCGTCGAGCGACTGCGGCACTTCGACCGGGTTGCGCTCGATGATGAGGTCGAGCAGCCCCTGGCGCGCCCGCATGTCCGCCTCCTCGTGCGCGCGCTGCACCAATTGCTCGCGCACCTTGGCGCGCAACTCGTCGAGCGACGCGACGTCGCCCAGGTCCTTGGCGAATTCGTCGTCGAGCGCCGGCACCACCTTGGTGTAGATTTCCTTGACCGTCGCGCGCCACTCCACGGTCTTTCCGGCGAGGTCCTTCTCGGCATAGTCGGCCGCGTAGCTGCGCGTTGCCTGCGCCGGATGGCCGACTTCGGCCCCGGTCAGCACCTCGTCGAGCCCATGGGCGAGGCGCTCGGAGGAAACTTCGAGGATGCGCTGATTTATCTTGGCCCCCTCGAGCGGCTGGTCGTCGGCGAAGCCCTCGATCTCCGCCAGCACCAGGTCGCCGCGCTCGACCCGGGTGCGGTCCTCCACTTTCTTGAGCGTGGCCGAGCGCTCGCGCAGGTCCTCGAGCGTCTTTTGCACCTCGTCGTCGGTGACCTCGACCTGCGGCCGCGGCACGCGCAGGCCCTGGTAATCGCGCACCACTATCTCGGGGCGCAGATCGAAGGTCGCGCTGAAGCGCAGCGTCTTGGCGAGGTCGCTTTCCTCGGTGACGATTTCCGGCGGCAGGAGCGGCGTCAGGTTCTGCTCCTCCAGCGCCTTGTCGGTATATTCCTTGATCAGCTTCTGCACGATCTCGCCGCGGACCCGGTCGCCGAACAGGCGCTCGAGCATCGTGCGCGGAGCGTGGCCGGGGCGGAAGCCCTTGAGCACCACGTTGCGGCGCAGATCGTTGTAGGCGCGGTCGAGCTCGGTCTTGATCTCGGCCGGTTCGAGTTCGATGGTAAGTTTGCGCCGAAGCGCCGAAGGGTTCTCAAGATTGACATTCATAGTTGGTGTCGGAACGTTTAACTAAACACATGCCGCACGGCACAATCAATCGGGCAGCCACAGAAAGCTGTGGCAAGATGGGCCACTTGAGACCCGCCCGCAAGGCGTGGGCTGATTTTCGCCGTCAGCGCGCGATTGTTCGCCATCGTCGCGCGGTGATGGCTGGGCGCGGTGGAGATTTTACCTGCGCCGCAACAATTCTGCATCCGCGGCGACAATTGACGACAATTTAGTACGATCTGAGAACATCGCGGCTGGACATAAAGCCAGAGAATCCCTAAGCTTTGCCGGTTGATCCAAGTAACTCAGCGCCGTAGACTGCTGCTCCTCGGAAAAACAGCCATCCGCGGTCGATCTTTATAAACCGGAGCGGCGGCGTCAAAGCGTCAATTTCAGGAGATCCAGACTCAGATGAGCGAAGCTAATATTGTTCTGCCGCACCTCACCAGCAATCAGTTGGTGATCCTGTGGGCGGTGCTGGCCTCTGCGCTAGTCGCACTGCTTTACGGCTGGTCGCTGGCGCGGACCGTGCTCGCCGCCGACCCCGGCGCCAAGTCCATGACCGATGTCGCCGACGCGGTCGAGGAAGGCGCGATGGCCTACATGAAGCGCCAGGTCAAAACCATGATCTGGTTCGTGATCGTGATCGCGCTGGCGCTGTTCTTCATGTACCGCCACGTTTACCCGGACAACCTGACCCTCGCGTTCGGAATCGCGGTCGCCTTCCTGATGGGCGTCAGCGCCTCCTACGGCGCCGGCCTGGTCGGGATGAAACTGGCGGTCAAGGGCAACGTGCGCAGCGCCAATGCCGCGCTCACCAGCTTCAAGGACGCGATGGAGATCGCGTTCAAGGCCGGCGGCGTCTCGGGCATGTTCACGGTCGGCTTCGGCCTGCTCGGCGCGACCATCATTTTCCTGTACTTCCAGGAAAACGCGATGAAGGTGCTGATCGGGTTCGGCTTCGGCGGCTCGCTGGCCGCGCTCTTCATGCGCGTGGGCGGCGGTATCTATACCAAGGCGGCCGACGTCGGCGGCGACCTGGTCGGCAAGGTCGAGGCCGGCATCCCTGAGGACGACCCGCGCAACGCCGCCACTATCGCGGACAACGTTGGCGACAACGTCGGCGATTGTGCCGGGATGGCGGCCGACGTGTTCGAGTCCTACGAAGTTACCCTGGTCGCGGCGATTATCCTGGCGGCCTACGCGCTCAGCGAGAAGGATTTCACCGACCTGTACGGCGCGATGGCCGGCGCCTTCGCGATGAAGCTCATCATTTTCGCGCTCATCCTGCGCGCGGTCGGGGTGTTCTCCTCGATCCTCGGCATCGTCGCCGTGCGCGTGCCGCCGGGCAAGATGCTTGACCCGATGCGTCCGATTAACATCGGCTATATGACTTCGGCCATCGCGTCGGTAATCGGCTTTTTCATCGTCAACTGGCTCTACCTTGCCGACCCGAAGACCGGCGCGACCGACTGGCGCTTCGCCTGGTGCGCCACGCTCGGCATCATTCTCGCCGTCGTCACCCTGTGGCTGACCAACTATTTCACCCATCCCGATCGCGGCCCGGTCACCGAGACCGCCTACGCGGCGCGCACCGGCCCGGCGACGCTCATCCTGTCCGGCATGGCCGAGGGGCTGGAATCCTCGGTCTGGGCGCTGGTGGTTATCGTGCTGTGCATCATCGGGGCGATGGTCATCTTCCACGGCTCGCTGGCGCTGCAGTTCTACGGCATCGCGCTCACCGGACTGGGGTTGCTGACCACCACCGGCTTCATCCTTGCGATGGACACCTACGGACCGATCACCGACAACGCGCACGGCATCTTCGAGATGGGCGGTATCCATCAGGAAGAGGCCTCGCGCACGCTGTCGTGGATGGACGCGATCGGTAACACCACCAAGGCCCTCACCAAGGGCTTGGCGATCGCGACCGCGGTCATCGCGGCGATCGCGCTGTTCCGCTCCTTCATCGACGAGTCCCACATCGGGCTCATCGGCGTGCAGGTCAATATGCCGACCGTGTTCGTCGGCCTGATGATCGGCGGCGCGGTGCCGTTCCTGTTCAGCTCGTTTGCGATCAAGGCGGTGAGCCGCGCGGCCTATCAGGTGGTCTTCGAGGTGCGCCGCCAGTTCCGCGAGCATCCGGGAATCATGGAATACAAGGAGAAGCCCGACTACGCGCGTTGCGTCGATATCGTCACCGCGAGCGCGCAGAAGGAGTTGCTCGGTCCCGGCATCCTGGCCGTGTTTGCGCCTCTGATGGTCGGATTCGGACTTGACGCGGGTGCGCTCGGCGGATTTCTCGCCGGCACCATCGTGACCGGACAACTGCTCGCGGTCTTCATGGCTAACGCTGGCGCCAACTGGGACAACGCCAAGAAGAAGGTCGAGGACGGCTTCCTTGGCGGCAAGGGCACCGAGATCCACAAGGCGACCGTGGTGGGCGATACCGTCGGCGATCCCTTCAAGGACACCGCCGGCCCGGCGCTTAACCCGATGATCAAGGTGATGAACCTGGTCGGTATCCTCGCCGCGCCGTTCACCGCAATCGAGATCTCGTTCAGTTGGACCCGTGTCGCCGTGACCGCGTTCTCGGTCCTGATGCTGGCGCTCGCGGTCGCGCTCTCCAAGCGCGGATCGATCGCGGAAGAGCAGGGCCAGGCGGGCCAGGACAAGGTGGCCGCGTAGCTCGGCGGCCGCTCTCGTAACGATAAGAAAAGGGCCGGGCGTCATCGGCGTCCGGCCCTTTTTCATTTTTCACTTTTCATCTTTCACCGATCCTTGGCGCGCGCTCCGCTGTCGACGCTCACGCCGCCGCCGCGCGTTTTGCGCCGGTCGCGCGGCCAGCTAGATTAGGCCGAGAGCGTGTAACACCATGTCCAGAATAAATCCCGGACCCTTCGAACCGTTCGTCTACTTCGCCCAGACTCGCCCGTTCTATCGGCTAGTCGGGGTCGGCGGTTTCGCGCTTTTCACGATCCTCGCGCTGCGCGAGGCGGCGCTTAATGGCGGCGCGCTTGCGTTCTTCGTTCTCGCCGGGCTGTTCGCGGTCAACTGGCTCGATATGAGCCTCGCGATGTGCCGTCGATGCCGGCATTACGCGACCTGGCACTGCGGTGGGCAGGCGGTGCTCGTATCCAAGCTCTTCGCGCCCAGGCCTGCAGGCTTGGGCGACGCCCGTATGGCGTTCCATCTGATGCTCACCGCCGCCTTCCTTCTATATGGACTCTTCTGGCTGTGGCACTCGATCGCCCTCGGGATCATATTCACGCTGTGGATCCCGCTGGCCGCGGTGAGCGCCGCCGCGCCTGGCGGATTTTCCTGGCGCAAGGCCGGCCCGGTTTCGAAGGCCGCCTGAACGCCGCCCTTGCCGGGGAATAATTGACCTTCAGCTATGGCCGCGACTTGAGGATCTGGGTTTCGGCCGGCGTATTGACCGGGATAATTCTGAATCCGGCGGTCGAGCATCGAGTCGAGATACTGAGCTGGGCGGAGTCATCCATGCAGCTCCAGCTTGGATCGAAGAGCGTTGATTTCTTCGCCGATCGCTCCTCTTCTTTGCTCGACTCTCAGCAGAGCGCCTCTGGCTTGCTCCAGCACACCAAGCTGTAGTTGGTAATGTCTTCGAGAGATCTGGAGCTTCAGCCGCGCGTCAAGTTGCCTTTCGCGCAGCGCCTCCAGTTTTGCAGTTGCGGTCAAAAAAATCTCGGTCCAGACTTCGGCCAAGACTCCCGCGGCATCGCTGGTGAGCAAGAGATCGACATCAGCCTCGAGCGTCTTCAGGCCGCTGGTTACCGAGCGGTCCTCATCCTCCGCCGACGTTTCCGAAATCCAGGCGGAATAGGTTGCTTCGTCGGCCAGTTGCACTTGCATCTTCCATTCCAGTAGTTCGTGGCTGACTCTTTGCTGAGCCTTCTCGAGTTGCTCGACTCTCGCCGCCAACTTCCCCTTAGAGGCCTCGAGCTTGAGGCGTGAAAAGCAGTCGCGGCTCTCATCGCACGGGTAGAAAAGCCTATAGGCACTGTTGGAAGGGCAATCTCTCCTATCTTTCGAGCTTTGTTCCATGGCGCTGACTCCCGTTCACTTCACGTGGGTCCGATTTATGAGAGCTTTTCGGGCTTTAGCCGCTCCGGCACAACCGGTTCGGTCGGTCGTCCGTCACGCTTCTCGAAGGGTAGGGCGGCGGAGTTGCCTCGTCCGTTATCCGGCGGCGAGGAAGTGCCGAGCGAAACTCTGACACCACCGAACTACTCGGGCGGCCGTTCGGAGACTATCTCGCGCGGAGAAAACTAATGGGCGTCGTCGGGCGTGGGCGGCGGGATTCGGCGGTGAACCGGAAGGTAGCCAAGCGGCCAATCCCACGCCCGCACCCGCTGGATTCGCGGACGCTGGGGTCTAGTTCTCGGCGGGAAATCGCTCGATTCGAGGGCGCTATGCGCCGAGACGGTCGGGCTTTGGCCGTTTACTTCTTCGAAAGCGTACCGGGTGAGCTTTTGGTGCCTCACCTCGACTTGCGGGCGGGAACGTAGAGTCGTGTCCGCGAGCGGCCGGGCAACCTTAGCAACGGTGAACAGGCAAAAGCATGCCGCCAGTAGCATCACGCACTTGCCAAATGTCTGCCCTTTTTTGAGCATCCCCGAACTCACCACGCTCGACTCGATAGACGAACTGCCATCGCTGTCTATTCAATCCGGCTCACTTATGTCTTATTCGGAACTGTGCCGCCGGTGGCTGCCGACGCCACAAACACGGACGGCCGGATGGTCGCCACAAGCCGAGGACACCGATGGAAATCGCCTGGATTGGAACCGGAATCATGGGCGCGCCGATGGCGCGCAATCTGATGCGCGCGGGCCATCGCCTACGCCTGCATAACCGCACCGCCAAAAGAGCCGTGGCGCTCGCCGCCGAAGGCTCCGAAGTCACCGTCGCGGCCGACCCGGCCGCGGCCGTCGGCGGGGCCGAGACGGTATTCATCATGGTGCCCGACACGCCCGATGTCGAAAGCGTGGTGGCGAGGATCGTACCGGCGCTGCACCAGGGACAAACGGTTATCGACATGAGCACCGTAGCACCGGCGGCCGAGCGCGCGATCGCCGAGCGCCTGGCGAAGGCCGGTGTCGACTACCTCGACGCTCCCGTCTCGGGCGGCGAGAGCGGGGCTATCGACGGCACGCTCACAATCATGGTGGGCGGTGCCGAGTCCGCCTATAAGCGTGCGCTCCCGTTATTCGAGAAGCTCGGCCGGCGCGTCACTCACATGGGGCCGCCGGGCGCGGGCCAGATGACCAAGCTCGCCAACCAGGTCGCGGTCGCGCTGACGCTGGAGGCGGCGGCCGAGGCGTTGGCGCTGGCCGAGAGCGGCGGGATGGATCGCGCGCGCGTGATCGAGGCAATTGGCGCGGGCGCGGCAGGCTCGTGGCAGCTCGCCAACCTGGGCCCCAAGATAATCGCGCATGATTGGCGTCCCGGCTTCTTCATCAAGCTCATCCGCAAGGACCTGCGCCTGGTCTCCGACGCCGCGCGCGAGGGCGGGCTGGCGCTGCCGGGCCTCGCGCTGATGCAATCGATGTTCAACGCGGCGGCCGCGTTCGGTCATGATCTCGATGGCACGCAGGCGGTGGCGGCCGCGCTCGACAGACTGGCCCGCCTGAAGTAGTACGGGAACTGAATCATCGCCGCGCGCCGCCCACACTTTCGCGCAGGCTCGCTGCGCAAACCCATTTGGAGAATCACGATGAGTACCGAACACCTGATCGCCGAGCGCCATGACGGCGTGCTCGACCTGACCCTCAATCAGCCCGACAAGCTCAACGCGCTGAGCGACCAGATGATCGCCGGGCTGCTCGAAGAACTCGGCCGCGCGGCGCACGACCCGGAGGTGCGATGCATCGTGCTGAGCGGCGCGGGGCGCGGCTTCTGCTCGGGTGGCGACGTGAGCCGGATGCGCGATCGCAACGAGGGTGCGGTCGAGCAAACCGTCGAGCAGCGGATGGCCGGGCTGCGCCGCGCCGAGGAAGTGAGCCTGATGCTCCACGAATTGCCCAAGCCGACTATCGCGGCGATCAACGGCGCGGCGGCCGGCGCCGGACTCAGCATCGCGCTCGCCTGCGACCTGCGGATTGCTGCCGACTCGGCGCGCCTCATCACCGCTTTCGCGCGCGTGGGATTCTCCGGCGATTTCGGCGGCACCTGGCTGATGACGCGGCTGGTCGGCCCGGCGCGCGCCAAGGAATTCTATTTCCTCGCCGATCCGATCGATACCAACCAGGCGCTCGCGCTGGGCTTGGTCAACCGCGTGGTGCCGGCGGCGTCCCTGATGGCCGAGACCGGCGCGCTGGCCAAACGAATCGCCTACGGCCCGGCGATCGCCTACGGCTATATGAAGGCCAATATCAATGCCGCGCTCACCGCCGATTTTCGCACGCTGCTCGATCGCGAAGCGGTCGGCCAGACGCTCACCGGGCGGACCGAGGATCACCGGGAGGCGGTCAAGGCGTTCCTGGAAAAGCGTCAGCCCACGTTCAAAGGCCGCTAGGGGAGGCGCGCGCGACGTGTGGAAGACCAGGTTCTGCGAGTTGTTCGGCATCGAGTTGCCGATCATGCTGGCCGGGATGGGCACGATCGCGCTCGCCGACCTCGCCGCCGCGGTCTCCGAGGCCGGCGGGATGGGCACGGTGGCGCTGGTCGGTTTCACCCCCGAGGGAATTCATAACGAGATCGCCGCCGCACGCCGGCTGACCAAAAAGCCGCTCGCTTGCAACCTGCTGATTCCTTTTCTTCAGCCGGGCGTGGCCGAGGCCGTCGCGGCGACGCCGGTCGATGCAGTGACGCTCTTTTGGGGCGTTCCAGCCGAGCACGTTGCGCGCTTCAAGCACGCTGGCAAAAAAGTCATCTGGCAGTGCGGATCCGCTGAAGAAGCGGCGGAGGCCAAGAGCGCCGGTGCCGACATGATTATCGCGCAAGGAGTCGAGGCCGGCGGCCACGTGCGCGGACTCATCCCGACGCTGGTCCTGGTGCCGCAGGTGCGCGACGCGATCGGCGACCTGCCGATGCTTGCGGCGGGTGGCTTGGCCGACGGCCGCGGGCTCGCGGCGGTGCTCGCGCTGGGCGCCGACGGTGCGGTTTTCGGCACCCGAATGCTGGCGTCGCGCGAATCGGCCGCTCATCCTTACTACAAGGATCGCATCGTGAGCGCGCGAGCCGAAGATACCGTTCACACCAAGCTGCACGACATGGGATGGCCCGACGCGGCGCATCGCGTGCTGCGCACCGCCGTTTACGAAGAGTGGGAGAGGGCGGGCCGGCCCGAGAGCGGCAAGCGTCCGGGCGAGGGCAAGGTGGTGGGCACGCTCAAGCACGCCGGGATGGCGATGCCGCCGCTGGTGAAATACACGGTAATGCCGCCGGCCGAATATCTCGAGGGCGAACTCGACGAGTTCGCGTTCTATGCCGGGACGTCGTGTGCGCTGGTCAAGGACATCGCGCCCGCGGGCGAGATCGTGCGGCGGATAGCGGCCGAGGCGCGCGAGGTCATCGGCCAGCGCCTCGCGCGACTGCCGTAGCGCTTTTTTCGCCGCGCGTCACCCGAGCCCTTGGTTGGCTGCGGACGGGAGGCGTAACAGAGATGCCCAACGGAACGGAGACAGAGACCGCCAGCGACCGCGCGTGGCACAAGCTCCTGGTCGAGGGGCACAAGCCGATCCTGCTCGCCCATCGCTTTTTCCGCTACTTGCCCGGGCCGCCGCGATGCAAGCTTTGTCATAACCCCTTCGGCGGAATCGGCGGCAAGCTGGTCGGATTGTTCGGGTTCTATCGGTCGCGCAAGAATCCCAATCTTTGTGCCCGCTGTTGTGACGCCCTTCCGGAGGGTGGCGCGGAGGTCGATATCGCCGTGCTTTTCGCCGACGTGCGGGGTTCGACTACGCTCGGCGAGCAGCTTGGGCCCCAGGCCTTTGCGGCGAAGCTGAATCGCTTCTATCATGCCGCGACCGAGGCCCTCATCCGGCACGATGCGATCGTCGACAAGCTAATCGGCGATGAAGTGATGGCGCTCTTCATTCCGGGAATATGCGGTCCAGAATATTGCCGCCACGCCGCTGAGGCTGCGGCCGCGCTCTTGCGCGCGGTCGGATATGGCGAGCCGGGCGGACCGTGGATCCCGATCGGAGCGGCAGTGAATTCCGGGCGCACCTACGTCGGCAACGTGGGCGGTCATGGCGTGGTCGACTTTACCGCGTTGGGTGATTCGGTAAACACCGCGGCGCGTCTCGCCTCGAGCGCCGGGGCCGGCGAGGCGTTGCTCAGCGAATCGGTCTACGCAGCGGTCGCCGAAGACTTTCCCAATCTGCAGCAACGCTCGCTCGCGTTGCGCGGCAAGGAGGCGCCATTTGCTGTGCGTGTGTTCTCCACGGCGGGCCCGCGCTAGCGGCCGAGAGCCGCGCTCTCGATTTCGACGACATTCGCGAGTGTCGTTGCGCTAGTAACCCCGTCCGAAGGAGCGGCCGGCATCGACGGCACCGACCGCGCACCCGCGACCGACGCACTCACAGCATCACATCCCCGCCGTTGGGGCTTAGGCACTGCCCGACGAAATGGCGCGCCTCGTCGGAGGCCAGGAACACATACGCCGGCACGATTTCATCGATCGTCGCCAGCCGTCGCTTGGGAATCGAGGCTATCAGCGACTCCATCAAATCCTTGTCGAGGCCCTCGACCATCCGGGTCTGCGTGGCGCCGGGTGCGACGCAGTTGGCGGTGATGTTGCTGGTGCCGATCTCGTGCGAGAGCGACCGGGTAAATGCGATGATCGCGGCCTTGGCCGCACAGTAATGGGCAAGTCCCGCGCTGCCCTTATAGGCGAGCTGCGAGGCGGTGCTGATGATCCTGCCGTAATCCTGCCGGTACATGATCGGCAGCACGAAATGCGTGCACAGGAACACGCTGCGCAGGTTGACCGCGATCATCCGGTCCCATTGGCTCGGCGGCATCGCCTCGACCCGCGCGACATTGCCGATACCGGCGTTGTTCACCAAAATGTCGATGCGTCCGAAATTCCGCTGCACGGTGTCGACCAGCGTCTGCGCCTCGTGTTCGAGCGAAACGTCGGCGCGCACGTCGAGCGACTGCACGCCCATCCGTTCGATCTCGGCGCGGACGCCGGCGGCGTTTTGCTCTTCGGACTCGCCGGGATAGTTGATGACGACCTTGGCGCCTTCGGCTGCGAACGCGAGCGCGATGCCGCGTCCGATCCCCGAGCTGGAGCCGGTGATAAGCGCAACTTTGTCCTGTAGCTTGCCCATCGCAATCACCTACCGCGAATTTGCTTCATGAGAAAGGTTCAAGGCGAAAGGGCCAAAGCCAGTATCGCACGGACCTTGGCCGCGATGTCGGGGGCGCGCACCACGTCGGTAATGATCGCGCAGGCGTCGGCTCCGGCCGCGAGCGCCTCGGGCACCTTGGCCTCGGTGATTCCGCCGATTGCCACGATCGGAACGCTCACGGCCGCGCGCACCTCGCGCAACGGCCCGAGTCCCTTGCCTGCCGGGTTGTTGCGCAGCCCGCCCGCGTATAGCGGGCCGAACCCGATGTAATCGGCGCCGCCGCGCTCGGCCGCGAGCGCCTGTTCGACGTTATGGGTGGAGATGCCGATGATCATGTCGCGGCCGACCAGGCGGCGCGCCGCCTCCAGCGGCAGGTCCTCCTGCCCGAGATGAACGCCGTCGGCCCCGGCCAGCATCGCGATATCCGCGCGGTCGTCGACGATCAGGATCGCGCCGCGCTCGCGGCACATCGCGGCTATCTCGCGCGCCGCCGCGAGCAGGTCGCGGCCGGACGCGTCCTTGAGCCTAAGCTGCATCACGCGTGCGCCGGCGTCGAGCAGCAGGCGCGCGAGCGCGGCCGGCTGGTGGCCGCCCGCCGGATCGACCATCGCATAGAAATGCGAGGGAAGTTTCATTTCATCGCGAGCCGCGGCGCGCGCGGCTAATTGAACGGGAGCTTGCGGGTTGCGATTCCGAGGTCGACGAGCTTCTTGCGCAGCGTGTTGCGGTTGAGTCCCAGGATGCGGGCGGCGCGCACCTGGTTGCCCTCCGACCGGCGCATCGCCTGCTCGATGAGCGGGCGTTCGATCTCGGTGACCAGCTTCTGGTAGAGCCCACGCGGCTCCTCACCGTTGGGTTTCTCGAGGTAGCGCGCGACGCGGCGTGCGATAAGAGTGGCGAAGGAGTCGGCGGCGTCGCTCTCCGCATCGGCTGCGGCGGCAGCCGAAGGGCTCCGCGCGAGCGAGATGTCGTCCGCGCGGATGGTGTTGCCCGAGGCGAGCAGCGCGGCACGCAGCACCGTGTTCTCCAGTTCGCGCACGTTGCCGGGCCATTCGTAGGCCTGCAATTTCGCCCGCGCCTCGGGGCTGACGGCGGTAACCAGCGAGCCCATGTCGCGCACCGCCTTGGCGACGAAGTAGTCGGTCAGCTCGGAGATGTCCTCGCGGCGCTGGCGCAAGGGCGGTAGGTGAATCAGGATCACGCGGAGGCGGAAGTAAAGGTCTTCGCGGAAACGGCGCGCGGCAACCGCCGCTTCCAGGTCCTGGTTGGTGGCCGCGATGACGCGGGCTTGCAGATGCTGGGTCTCGGAAGCGCCGACGCGGGTGAACTCGCCCTCCTGGAGCACGCGCAACAGCTTGGGTTGCAGCTCCAGCGGCAGATCGCCGATCTCGTCGAGGAATAGCGTGCCGGCGCCGGCCGCCTCGAGCTTGCCCGCGCGCCGCTCGGCCGCGCCCGTGAACGCGCCCCGTTCGTGGCCGAAGAGCTCACTTTCGATCAGGCCGTGCGGGATGGCCGAGCAGTTGACCGCGATGAATGGTTCGCGCCGCCGGGCCGAACTGTCGTGGATCTTATGGGCCACCAGCTCCTTGCCGGTGCCGCTCTCGCCCCACACCAGCACCACGTCGATCTTGTCGTTGCTGACCACCCGTCCGATGAGCTTGTAGACCTCTTGAATCGCCGGGCTGCGCCCGATGATCTCGCCGCCCACCAGCTTGCGGCCGAGCTCGTTCTTGACTCTTTCCAGCTCGGAGGCCTGCGCCGCGGTCTCGGCCGCACCGGCCGCGGTCTTCACCACCAGGTCGAGGTTCTCGAACGGCTTGGTCAGGTAGTCGCGGGCGCCACGCTTGAGCGCCTCGATCGCGTTGTTCATCGTGCTGGCCGCCGTGATCACGACGATCGGCGTCGGACATCCCTGCTCGCGCGCGGTCGTCAGCACCTCGAGCCCGCCCACGCCGGGCATGATGATGTCGACCAAGGCGACGTCGAAACGCCCGCTTTTCAGCGCGTCGAGCGCGGCGCCGCTGTCGGCTGCCTCCTCGACGCGCCATCCCTCGGCTTCCAACCGATGACGCAGGACGAGGCGGATGGCCGGATCGTCGTCGGCAATCAGCGCCTGAATCGCACGAGGGTCGGCCGTGGCGCGAAGGCTCTGCTGCGGCTCACTCATGGCGGCTCCATGATAACAGTATCGGTAAACGCGGCAACGGCAGTAGAATCATCGATCAGGTCCGTGGGGTACGCCTGCGGAATACAAACATCGTATTACGCTGCATCGGACGGCTCAGGATCGCGCAGGCCCACCGGCAGTGTGACCTTGAAAGTCATGCCCCGCGTGCGACGATCCTCGGGGTTGGCCGGATGTGCCGGATGCGGCCCGGCCGGGGCGAGCGTCGGATGGGTCGTTGGCGCCGAATGCGACGGATCCAGGCCGCCTGCCTCGGCCCACAGCTTGCCGCCATGGGCCGCCACGATCCGCTGGCTCAACACCAGGCCCAGCCCGGTACCGGAGGGCTTGGTGGTGAAGAACGGCGTGAAAAGCTGCGCCATCTCGGCCGCGTTCATCCCGCAGCCGCTGTCGCTCACCTCGACGCGCAGGAACTGCCGGCGTCGGCCCTCGGCGCTGAGGCGAAACTCGGTCTCCATCCGCGTCCGCAGACGGATCGTCCCGGCCATGCCGATCGCCTCGGCGGCGTTGCGCACGAGGTTGAGAAAGGTGCGCTCGAGCGCGGCGGCGTCGGCGCTGATCTCCGGGAGACTCGGGTCGAAGAGCTGCTCGACCGTCACGCCGTTGGGCGGATGCGGATGCAGCCCGGCCATCATGAGCGCTTGGTGGAGCACGCGATGGATGTTAACCGGCTCGAAACTCAGGCGCTGCGGAGAACTGGCGGCCAGCACCTGCTCGACCAGCGCAGTGATTCGGTTGACGCCCTCCAGGATGAGCCCGCAATACTGCTGGGCGCGCGGGTCGGAGCGCAGGCGCCCGGCCAGCAATTCGGCCGCGCCCTTGATTCCGGTCAGCGGGTTCTTGACCTCGTGCGCGAGCCCCGCCGGAGACAGCTTGAGATCGGACTCCGCAGCGCCGAGAGCTTGCGCGGCTCCCCGATGGAGCGCGAGGTCATGTAGCAGTACCACCGCGCCGCGGCTCGCCCCCTCCGCAGCCAGCAGCGGCGCGACCTCGGCGCTAACGGTCGCCAGCCGCGACCCTAGGCGCAGCTTAGCTTCAGCGTCGGCCAGGTCCTGCCCACTGCTTAGGCAGGTCTCGACCATCCGCAGGAGCCATTCGTTGTTGCGCAACAGAGCGCCGACCGCGGCTTCATTGAGGTGCGAGACGCCGAAGAGAGTTTCGGCCGCTGGGTTCATCGCGATCGGGACGAGGGCGGGATCGAAGACCACGACGGCGTCGCTCAGGCTGTCGACGATTTCTTGCCAGAGGCCCTTGGGCAGCGAGGGGGATTTGCGCGCGGGAAATCTGTGCATGGGGAATTTGCGCATAATGATCGGACCGAATCGCACGGTATCACAAAGCGTGTGATGGCCTAAGAACAAGCGTCATGGACAATAAAAAAACATTGTTTACTTATTTATTGAATTTATATTATTAGTTTTTTTAACGGCAAACAATTGCCACAGGGGGTTGCTAGTGACCCTGACCGGCCGCTAGGGTTGGCCCAGCAGAGTTCGGTTCGTTCATGCGGGGGAATCTTGTCACATCGCTAGGAATGGTCTTTCTGTTGGGCGCAGCCCTTACGGGTTGTGTGTCGACTCCGGCCAATGACCTGGCAACCAATTCGGGCGACACCTTCGCTCTAATCGGCGCCGCGACCGTTGGTGGACATCCGGGTGCCGCTACTTCCTCCGGCGCGGCCAAGACCTCAACATCCGCAAATTCATCAAATTCATCCAGCGCCTCCGACATGGACGCCGCGGTAGCTCTCGCCGAGGGTATTCCTTACGTCCGCAGCGGGCCGCATAAAGTGCCGCCGTTCCCGCTGGTCCTTAACGAAAGCGTCCAGCGCTACGTCGACGCCTTCGTCGAGCACAGCGAAGGTATCAAGGAGTCGTTCCGCCGCAGCCGCCCGTACCTGCCGATGATGGTCAAGGTCATGGAGAAGCACGACCTGCCGCCGGAATTGGTTTATCTGTCTTTCGCCGAAAGTTCGTTTTCCAGCAAAGGCGCCGGACCATGGCAGCTCAGCGTGGCGACGGCGCGGCGGTTCGATCTCAGGGTCAACTGGTATATCGACGAGCGGCGCGACCCGATAAAGTCGACCCGTGCCGCGGCCAAATACCTGGCCACCCTGCACGACGAGGTTAACGACTGGCGAGTGGCGCTGGTGGGATGGAACCGGGGCGAGAGCGCGATGAACGACTATTTTTCGCTGCGCGGTCTCGATTACAGCCTCCTGACCTCGCATTTGCCCTACAATACGCGCTCGCTGCTCAACCGTTTCATGGCGGTCGCGATCATCGCGCATCAGCCGGAGCGCTACGGCCTCGAACCGGTCAACTATACTGATCCGGGCAAGTTCCGCGTGATCAAGGTCGAGGGTGGTACGCGCCTGTCGCAAGTGGCGCGGCGCATCGGAGTCTCCATAAAGGTTCTGCGCGACTACAATCCGGCCATCCTGCACGATCGGGTTCCGCCCGGCTCGAGCTACGACTTGCGGCTCCCGCTTCAGGAAAGCGCCGACGCACGCGACGCCGGCGCATCGCTGATTTTCTGAGTCAGGGCCCGTCCGCGTCATTCAGCCTTGCGGCGATCACTTTCTTTCAACCCTCGTCAGTCCTCTCAACCGGTATCGCATCGGCCGCGGTTCTAATCGCTCCGCAAGCCGCGTATCCTGATTTTCGGTCCGGTTCAGACAGTTAGTGGTTTAGCTCAACATCCTGGGCTCCGATTCATTTTCAGGTTAAGGTTCGACTAATGATCAGCGCGGACGACGCCCTGCAACTGGTGCTCGAAAACGTGGCCCCCCTCGGTATCGAGCGGAGGCCGATTCTCGAGGCGCTCGGCCGCGTGCTGGCCGAGGAAATCCGCTCGCCCCGCGACATTCCCGGCTTCGACAATTCCGCGATGGACGGTTATGCGGTGCGCGCCGCCGACGTCGCTCGTGCCAGCGCGTCGAGCCCGGCCCGCCTGCGGGTGCTGGGGACCGTGGGCGCGGGTGCGATGCCGGCGGCGCGGGTCGAGGCGGGCAGCGCGATGCGCACGATGACCGGGGCGCCCGTGGCGGCTGGCGCCGACGCTATCGTGCCGGTCGAACAGACGCGTGCCGACGGCGATACGGTTGAGATTCTCTCCGCCGCCGAGCCGCGCAATTTCATCCGCCCGCGCGGCGAAGACCTGCGCATGGGTGAGCTGGCGATGGAAGCCGGCAAGCGGCTGGGCGCGGCGGACCTCGGGATGCTCGCCTCGCTCAACCGTTCGATGATCGACGTATATCGCGGCCCCCGCGTCGCTATCGTCGCAACCGGCGACGAGCTGGTCGACGTCGACCAGGTTCCGGTCGACGCGCAGGTCGTCAACTCCAGCGCCTACGCGCTCGCGGGTGCGGTGTGCGAGGCCTCCGGCGAGCCCATCATCCTGAAGGTCGCGCGCGATCGTCCCGAGGAAATCCGCGCCCGCCTGACCGAGGCCTTCGCCTTCGACGCCGTGCTCTCGACCGGCGGCGTGTCGGTCGGCCAGTTCGATCACGTCAAGGGCGCGCTCGACGAATTGGGCATGCGCCAGCTCTTTCATGGCGTGGCGCAGCGGCCCGGGCGTCCGCTGAAGTTCGGCACCGTCGGCAGTCGTCCGATTTTCGGCCTGCCGGGGAACCCGGTCTCGACCATGGTGTGTTTCTACCTGTACGTGCGCCCGGCATTGCTACGGATGGGTGGGCGGCGCGATCTCGGACTGCCGCGAGTTACGGTGCGATGCGCGGTGGATATCAGGACCGCGAAGGATCTGACCGAGTTCGTGCGCGTGCGTTTGCGGCGCGAGGGCGGCGAGCTTTATGCAACGCCGACCGGCAACCAGGGATCGGGAATCCTGAGTTCGCTCGCGCGCGCCGAGGCGCTGCTGATCGGCCCGTCCGACGCGACCGTGCTCGAGGCCGGCGCTCAGGCGACAGTGTTGGTGCTGGCGCCGGGCGCCGTGGACGCCGTCGAGCCGCTCTTCGAGCGGCCCCTGCGCCAGAAAAACTGAATCGTCAGCGTGGCGAGGCATCCGAAAAGAGCGGTGCCGATGATCACCGTGGAGACGTTGAGCTGCGCCGGCTTGAGCAGCGGGAAGAGCTGGATTTCGATCGGATTGAGCTGATGGTTCCAGTAGACGACGTAGGCGACCCACAGGACGACGATCGCGCCACCAATGAACTTCGGACTTTTGATGAATGCCGGTGCGGCCACGTCCCCTCCTGGCGCCCGTAGCAATGGACTGCCTAAAAGCTTGGCCGCCGCTCGGTGTATTGTCAACGCGACCGGCGTCATTGCAGAGCTGCAAGTCATTGGCGAGTAATAAAAGATGAGTGCGATGCGGTTTAGGGTGGGGCAGGGGTTCGACTTTCATCCGATGCGTGCGGGCCGGACGCTCAAGCTCGGCGGCGTAACGATTCCGCATGACGCGGGTCTCGACGGACACTCCGACGCCGACGTCGCCGCCCATGCGCTTGCCAACGCGATCCTCGGTGCACTGGGCGAGGGCGACCTCGGCCGCCATTTTCCCGACAGTGACACCCGTTACAAGAACGCCGACAGCCTCGCGCTTCTGGCCGAGGTATGGAAGCTTGCGAGCGGGCGCGGATGGCGCCTGGTCAACGCCGACCTTACTATTTTCGCGCAGCGGCCGCGGCTTGCACCTTACGTTGAGACGATGCGGGAGCGGCTGGCGGGCGCGATCGATGCGGCGCCGGCGCTGCTCAACGTCAAGGCCTCGAGCCCGGAAGGATTGGGCGCGCTCGGTCGCGGCGAGGGGATGGCGGCCGCCGCCGTGGTCTTGCTGGAAGCGCCTTAGACTGTTACTGGCAGTTTGGGTCGAACGAAAAAACGGAGGCCGTTACGGGCGGCGTCCGCGGTGAGGAGCGCCGATGAAAAACTGGATGTCGCGAATCTTGATCGCACTCGCCCTGGTGATGGCCGCGCCGCTCGCCGCATCGGCGGATACCTGGCAGATCGATCCGGTTCACAGCACCATCGGATTCACGGTGCGGCACATGACGATCTCGAGCGTCAGGGGCCAGTTCGACAAGTTCGCGGGCACCATCACCGCGAAGGGCAACGATCCCGCGTCGGTCTCGATTGACGTGACTATCGACACCGCATCGATCGACACGCGCTCCGCCGACCGCGACGCCGATCTCAAGAGCGCCAACTTCCTCGACGTCGCGAAGTATCCGACGATGACCTTCAAGTCGAAGAAGATTGAGGCGGCCGGCACCGGCAAGTGGAACGTCATCGGCGACCTTACGCTGCACGGCGTCACCAAGGAAGTCACGCTCGCGGTCGAGGGGCCAACGGCTCCGATCAAGGATCCGTGGGGCAACACGCGCGCCGGAGCGTCTGCGACCACCACGATCAGTCGCAAAGCCTTCGGCCTTACGTGGAATAAAATGATCGAGGCCGGCGGCGCCGTGGTGGGCGACGAAGTCTCGGTGTCGATCGACGTCGAAGCAGTGAAGAAGAAGTGACGCCCGGGCTGGGCGCCAACGTTACATATAGAGACCGCTTCCTCAGTCATCCTGAGCGAAGTGAGTCTGCGAGCGGAGTCGAAGGATCTCGCGCGGCTTTCTTATGCCGCGTGATTCGCTCCGCTCTTCTGATGAAGCGTCACCCTAGCGGCGGCCCAGCTTGGTGAAAAGCTCGTGCTCGGCCGTCGCTATCGGCGACGACAACCGCTCGCCCAATAATCGTTGAAAGACCGGCGACCCGGCCGCCTGCTCGGCGGCCCAGCGCCTGGCGAACGTGCCGTCGCGAATCTCGTCGATCGCCTTGCGCATCAGTGCCTCCGAGTCGGCCCCGATGAATTGCGCGCCGTGCGTGAGCTGTCCGAACTGGCTGGTATGCGAATGCAGCTTGAGCTGGTTCCACACCCCCAGCGTCGCCATCGCGCGGCCGATCTCGCCCAGCTCGCCCGAGGCGTAAAGCTCGAGCAGTGCGACCTCCTTGCTCACGCCGGCTTCGACCAGCAGCTTGAAAGCGCGGTCGAGCAGAAAGAGCATCGCGCCCGCCCAGGTGTGCTCGGAGAACAAGTCGACCAGCGTTTCCTCCTCGAAGCTCGACTCGACCACCGCGCCGTGGGGCAGGAAGGCGCCGATGCCATGCGTGATCGCTAGTGCGGTCGCGAGCGCGTGGCCGCTTGGGTCCTGGCTGACTCCCACCAGCACCGGGAAGCCCTCGCCGCGCGCGGGCAGTTCGAGCACACCCTGTCCGATCATGCGCGGCGCGACCAGCACCACGTCGGTCTCGAGCGGTGGCGCGATGAATTTGTAGGTGATGTTGTAGCCGCTGGCGAAAACCAGGGTTGTACCGCCCGCAAGGTGCGGCGCGATTGTCTGCCGGTAGGTTAGCGGCGCTATTTCGTCCGGCAGCAGCAGCATCACGACGTGCGCGCGCCCTGCCGCCGCGTCCATCGAGAGCGTCTCGAATCCGTCCTCGCGCGCCTGCTGCCAGCTCTCGTCTTCCTGGTTGCCGACGATCACCTGATGGCCGGAGCGGCGCAGATTGATCGCCTGCGCACGTCCCTGATTGCCGTAGCCGATAACGGCGATCGTCTTGCCGTTGAGCAACGCGGGATCGGCTTCGTCCGCTTCGAAGAATCTCGCCATGGCTATTGTCCCCCAAGCGACTGAGAGGTCCGCGCGGTCACGGGGCACCGCGACTACAGGTCGTCGCCGCCACTCCCGCCGTCATCGCCGCCGTCGTCATCCAGGTCGCCGCCGCGCTCGAGTTGATCCACCGCTTCGTCGAACTCCGGACCGCCCATCTCGTCGCCCATCTCCCTGCCCATCTTTCGAAGCGCGCGCGCGATGCTCTTGGGGTCGTTCTCGTCGACGTCGGAGAAGCCCGAGGGATCCGACAGCGCGTCCATCCGCGACTCTTCGCTGCGCGGCGTCGCGAAGCGCGACATCAGCCGGCGCATCCGCGCGCTCCCGCAATGCTTGCACACCACCTCGACCCGCTCGCTCACGCGCATCGTGAGCACGCTCGAGCGCTTGTGGCATTTTTCACATTGATATTCGTAAATCGGCATCTCGGCCAATTCCATCCGGCAGAGTATGCCTTGATTTTCCGTGCTGCGAGAGGCTGGAGCAAGAGCGTGGGCGATGACGAGCGAGTTACTGCGAAGCTTCCCCCGCCTGCGTCGCCCCGCTTGATAGCGGATCGGCGGCAGGATACTGCTTGGCGTCGAGATGGCCGCGCGATGAGAGAGCTGGGCGCGATGTGGCGCAACACCCGGATGGTCGTGTTGTGCGCGATCTCGGCCGCGCTCTATGCCGCCGTGCTGGTGCCGTTCAAGGTCGTGCCGCTCATCCCGGGCGTCACCGAATTGCGTCCGGCTAACGCGATTCCGATCGTGTGCTCGTTCCTGTTCGGTCCGGCGGCGGCCTGGGGCTCGGCGATCGGCAATATGATCGGCGACTTCTTCGGCGGCGTCGGTCCCGGTGACATATTCGGTTTTTTCGCCAATCTCCTGTACGGCTACATCCCCTACAAGGCGTGGAACGTGATCGCCCAGGGCCAGAGTCCCGTCACGCGCTCGCCCGGCGCGATCGCCAAATATGTAGCGGCCTGTCTCGCCGCCAGCGTGCTCTGCGCCGATATCGTCGGATGGGGCGACAACCTGCTCGGCTTTCGGCCCTTCAGCATCCTGGGCAACATTATCGTGTTCAACAACATGGCCTCCGCCCTGGTGCTCTCGCCGCTCATTCTGATCGCGGTCTACCCGCGGGTGGCGCGCGGGCGGATGCTGTATACCGACGTGATGCCCGAGTTCAAGGAGCGCCGATTGAGTGTGCGCGCCGTGGGGCTCGCGATTCTGGTGGTGGGCGAGGCGGGCGCGTGGCTGATGGGTAACCTGGTCTCCACCGGCTATTGGGCGCCGTCGTTTCTGTCGGCGGCGATGACTCAATCGCCGTACGACAAGGCGATCGCGATCGTCGTGAGCCCGTTCATTCTTCTGGCCGTATTGGGCGTGGGGCTGATGTGAGGGACGGCAATCCCGCTCCTGGTGCGGCTAGAGCCGCGTCCACCGGCGAGGGCACTGCTGCCGGCGCCGCGACGCACGCGGTGGCGCTCGAGGACGTGAGCTTCACCTACGCCGACGGCGAGCGTCCTGCGCTCAGCCGCATCGGCTTCGCGGTCGTCGCGGGCGAGATGGTCGGCGTGATGGGCGCTTCCGGCGCAGGCAAGTCGACGCTCGCCAAGTGCCTCAATCGGATCGTGCCCGAATTCGAAGGGGGCGCCTTCGCGGGCGTGGTGCGGATCGGCGGCCGTTCGCTGCACGGCGCGCGCGTCTGCGAGGTCGCGCCGCGGGTCGGGATGGTCTTTCAGGATTTCGAGGCGCAACTCTTTTCCACCAATGTCGCGCACGAGGTCGCGTTCGCGATGGAACAGGTTGGGATGGAGCGCGAGGAGATGGTGCGCCGCATCCGTCCCGCGCTCGAGGCGGTCGGCCTGGCCGGCTTCCAGCATCGCGACCCGACCTCGCTTTCCGGCGGCGAAAAGCAGCGCCTCGCGATCGCCTCGGTGCTCGCGCTTCGGCCCGCGGTGATCGTGCTCGACGAGCCGACTACCGATCTCGACCCCGAAGGCAAGGCCGAGGTCTTCGCGCTGATTCGCAGCCTCCGCGAGCAGGGATTCAGCCTGATCGTGATCGAGCATGAGGCCGAGGTGTTGCGCGGCGCCGACCGCCTGGTGCTGTTCCGCGAGGGCGAGATAATCGCCGAAGGCGCGCCACACGATCTGATGACGCGGCTCGAGCTGCTCGAGGAATGCGGAGTTCATCCGCCCGACCTCAATCGCGTGCTCGCCAGGTCGGGAATTGCGGCCCATGCAGCGAGCGTCGACGAGGCCGAGATGCTGATCCGCCGCGCGCTGCCGCAGCTTGGCGCTTCGACTCATTCCTTGGACGAGGCGTCGTTGGATACTTCAGCGCAAGGCGCGGCAGTCGACGGTGCCACTCCTCTGGTCGAGGTGCGCGCGCTCAAGTTCAACTATCCGGGCGGGCCGCCGGTGCTCGAATCGATCGATCTGCGTATCGCTCCGGGCGAGTTCGTCGCGATTATCGGCCAGAACGGCTCGGGCAAAACCACGCTCGCCAAGCACCTGGTGGGCCTGCTGCGTCCTACCGCGGGCGCCGTGATGCTCAACGGGCGCGACCGCACCACGATGCGCCCGGCCGAGACCGCCGCCGAAGTCGGCTACGTGTTCCAGAACCCCGACCATCAAATCTTCGCCGCGACCGTCGAGGACGAGGTCGCCTTCGGGCCGCGCAACTTCAACCTCGCGCCCGGCGAGATTCAACGCCGATGCGACGAAGTGCTGCGCGCGGTGGGGTTGCAGGATGCGCGCGCGCTCGACCCCTTCCTGCTCAGCAAGGGCGAGCGCCAGCGCCTGGCGGTGGCGAGCGTGCTCGCGCTGCGCCCGCGGCTGCTGATCCTTGACGAGCCGACCACCGGTCTGGACTACCGCGAGCAGCGCCGCATGATGGCGCTGGTGATCGAGCTCAACCGCGACGGAATCGCGATCGTGATGATCACGCACACTCCGTGGCTGGTCGCCGAGTACGCGCGCCGCGTGGTGCTGATCCGCCACGGGCGCAAACTCTACGACGGCGGCGTGCGCGAATTTTTCGTCCGCGACGAGCTGCTCGCGTCCTCGTCGTTTCGCGCGCCCGAGGCGACCGAGCTCTCGCGCCGCTTCGGCACGCTCGCGTTGGGACCCGACGAACTCGCCGCCTGGCTTGAGGGACAGCGCTGATGCCCATTTTTCTCTATATCGAGCGCGCCACCTTCATCCATCGGCTGCATCCCACGGTCAAGGTCTTTGCGCTGTTCGTGATGTTCTGGTCGGTCTACTGGGTCGACCATCCGCTGGCCCTGCTGCCGCTAGGCGTGGTGATGCTCGCGCTCGCGCAATTTACCGGCTCGTGGCCGAACTTTTATCGCCTGCGGTGGCTTTTCATCCTGGTCATCCTGTCCACCACGCTCGCCTGGATGGTTTTCTATCGCAAGGGGCCCGCGCTGATAAATCTGCCACTTATCCATCTGAGCCGCGCCTCGCTAGTGTTCGGCCTGGGACGCGGTCTGAAACTGGCCGAGCTGCTGGCGACCTCGGTGCTGTTTCTTTCGACCACCAAGGTCGAGGAATTTACCGCCGGCCTCGCGCGGCTGGGCGTGCCTTATCGCGTCGGCTTCGCGATTACGCTCGCGTTCCGCCTGGTGCCGCTGTTTATCGATTCCGCGCTCACCGTGGTGCAGGCGCAGAACCTACGCGGCTACGATTTCAATCGCGGCGGCCCGCTGGAGCGCGTCAAACGCTACGTGCCGGTGCTGATCCCAGTCTTCATGGGAGCGCTGCGCAAAGCCAACTCGATGGCGATGGCGCTGGAAGCGCGTGGCTTCGGGATGAGCCGTCAGCCGACCAGTTTCATCGCCTATCCGGTCGAAGCGAGCGACATCGCGGCGACCGTGGTGCTGTTCGCGCTGGGCGCGGTGTACTTTACGATTTACTACACCGGCTACGGCGCGATTTCGATAAAGTAACTTTCGGTATATCTAGCGCTGCACGAATTCGGCGAGCGCGGCGGCGAGATTGTGACTCACTTCGGCCCCGCCGCCGAGCTTGATAAGCGCATAGCGCTCATCGGCGTCGAGCCGTTCCCACGCTTTCTGGTCGAGCGCGACACCGGCCGTGCGGGCCCGCTCGGCGATCTCCGCGGGCAGCTTCGCCGGCGGGTCGGCGACGGCGCGTTGCGCTTCGCCGAGCGCGCGCGGCTCTTCGCCGCAAACGCGCCGGACCGCTTCGTTGATGAATAGCCTTAGCGCCTCGCGTTCTTCATGGCGCTCCACCGGCAGATGGCAAATCGCTAGCCGCTCGCCGCGCCCGAGCGCCTTCCACTGCTCCAGCCCGACTTTGACTCCGACCCGGTCGAGCTTGCGCCGCACTGACATCGGCACGCACGCGAGCGTCGTGTGCATGCCGTCCTCGAATTTGAACTCGCGCATCATGGCTGTTGTTCTCCGCCGTTCAGCTTGAGCATTATCATAGCAATCGCATGGCAATCGCATAGCGACCGCATCCTCAACCTCGGGAGCCTCTCCCCATATGATAAACGTACTCTTGACGAAAGCGTCGCCGCTGGCGGAACCTTAACGCGGACGGCTCAAAATTGATGATGGACCAGAATCAAAACGGCTTCGACGCGGCCGCCGTGGAAGCGATCGCGGCGCGGCTCAAAGATCGGCCGGGCGCGCTTATGCTCATCCTGCACGAGGTCCAGGACCGTTTCGGCTATGTGCCGCGCGAGAGCGTGCCGACAATTGCCCTTGCGCTCAATCTCTCGCGCGCCGAGGTCCACGGAGTCGTCACCTTTTATCACGATTTTCGCCATCAGCCGCCCGGCCGCAATGTGATTCGGCTGTGCCGGGCCGAGTCGTGCCAGGCGATGGGTGCGGTCGCGCTGGCCGAGCATGTGCGCGGACGGTTGGGCGTCGGGTTCGGCGAAACGACACGCGACGGCGACTTCACTTTGGAGGCCGTGTACTGCCTGGGTAACTGCGGATGCTCGCCGGCGATGGTGCTCAACGACGAGCTTTACGGGCGCGTGAGTCCGGCGCGTTTCGACGAATTGCTGGCGGAGCGTAAGGAGCACCGTCGATGAGCGCGACGGTCTACGTTCCGCGCGACTCGTCGGCGCTCTCGCTGGGCGCAGGCAAGGTCGCCGGCGCGATCGCAGCCGAGGCGGGCCGGCGCAATATCGACCTGCGCCTGGTGCGCAATGGATCGCGCGGGATGTTCTGGCTGGAGCCGATGGTCGAGGTCGAAACCGCGCGCGGCCGGGCCGCTTATGGGCCGGTTACGCTGGCCGACGTCCCGGCGCTCTTCGATTCCGGTTTTCTTTCCGGCGGGACGCATCGCCTGGGTCTCGGCCTTACGGAGGAGATCGGCTATCTCAAGCGCCAGGAGCGGCTGACCTTCGCGCGGGTGGGAATTGTCGATCCGGTTTCGCTCGAAGACTACGTTGCGCATGGCGGCTATCGCGGCCTCGCGCGCGCGCTTTCGATACCCGCGGAAAAGATCGTCGAAGAAATCACCGAGTCGGGATTGCGCGGTCGAGGCGGCGCAGGCTTTCCCGCCGGAATCAAATGGCGCACAACACAGCAGGCCTCTGCGCGCCAGAAATACGTCGTTTGCAACGCCGACGAGGGCGACTCGGGAACTTTCTCCGACCGCATGATCATGGAGGGCGATCCGTTCGTGCTGATCGAGGGCATGACGATCGCCGCGGTGTGCGCGGGCGCCACCCAGGGTTACATCTACCTGCGCTCGGAGTATCCGCACGCGTTGCGGACGCTGAACGAGGCTATCGGTGCGGCTTACCAGCGTGGCTATCTTGGCGAGAAAATCGCCGGCAGTGCGCACACGTTCAATCTCGAAGTGCGAGTCGGCGCAGGCGCCTACATTTGCGGTGAGGAGACCGCGATGCTCGAGAGCCTCGAGGGCAGGCGCGGGATGGTGCGCTATAAGCCGCCGGTGCCTGCGATCGCCGGGCTCTTCGGGCAGCCGACGATCGTTAACAACGTCGTTTCGCTCGCCACGGTGCCGGTTATCCTCGAGCGCGGCGCCGCCTTTTACAAGGAATACGGGATGGGCCGGTCGCGCGGCACCCTGCCGCTTCAACTCGCCGGCAACGTCAAGCATCCGGGCCTGGTCGAGAAAGCGTTCGGCGTCACGCTCCGCGATCTGGTGGAAGACTACGGCGGCGGCACTTTCAGCGGACGTCCGCTGCGCGCGGTGCAGGTCGGCGGCCCGCTCGGCGCTTATTTTCCCGCAAGCATGCTCGACCTGCCGATGGACTATGAGGCGTTCGCCGCCAAGAAGGGCATCGTCGGGCACGGCGGAATCGTGGTCTTCGACGACACGGTCGACCTCGCGCAGCAGGCGCGCTGGGCGTTCGAGTTCTGCGCTATCGAGTCGTGCGGCAAATGCACGCCGTGTCGAATCGGATCGACGCGCGGGGCCGAGGTACTCGATCGGATTTCGCGGATTTCGCGAATCTCGCGCACGGGCGACCGCGAGGCCGCGATGGGGCTGCTGCGCGACCTCTGCGATACGATGACCTACGGATCGCTATGCGCGCTGGGCGGCCTGACGCCGCTGCCGGTGCTGAGCGCGTTGCGTCATTTTCCCGAGGATTTTGGGCTTTCCGGAAGCGACGTGACATGGACAGGCTGAACGCGCTAAACTTAATCAACTGGTTGAAGTCGCCCGGCTCGCCGAAATCGCGCGGGTCGGTATCGCCCGGCGCGCTCGCCGCCTTGGCGCGGAGCGCATTCGCAGCGCGAGGAGATTGAGCCGTGCTATCGAAAACCGATCGCGACTATGGAACCCCGGCGCGAACTTCCGCCAAACTCGTCACGCTCGAAGTCGACGGCCGCGAGGTGACCGTGCCCGCGGGAACTTCTGTGCTGCGCGCCGCGGCGCTCGCCGACGTCGCTATTCCCAAGCTGTGCGCGACTGACTCGCTCGAACCGTTCGGCTCGTGCCGCCTGTGCCTCGTCCAGGTCGAAGGCCGCAACGGCTATCCCGCCTCGTGCACCACGCCGGTCGAGTCCGGGACGAAGGTTCGCACGAAGTCCGAGATGCTCGAGCGGCTGCGGCGCGGCGTGATGGAACTCTACATGTCGGACCATCCGCCGGACCGTACGGCGTGCGCCGGCAACGGCAATTGCGAGTTGCATGCGATGGCCGACGCAGTGGGACTCGGCGAGATGCGCTATGGCTTCGAGGGTAAAAACCATCTCGACGCCGCGCGCGACGCCTCGAATCCGTATTTCGCTTTCGATCCCGCACGATGCATCGTGTGCTCGCGCTGCGTGCGAGCATGCGAGGAAGTTCAGGGCACCTTCGCGCTGACGATCGACGGGCGCGGCTTCAACTCGGTGGTCTCACCGAGCCAGCATCAGCCGTTCCTCGAATCCGAATGCGTTTCGTGCGGCGCCTGCGTGCAAGCCTGCCCGACCGACGCGCTGGTCGAGAAATCGGTGCTGGAAAAGGGCGCGGCCGAGCGCTCCGTCACCACCACCTGCGGTTATTGCGGCGTCGGATGCTCGTTCAAGGCGAAAGTGAAGGGCGACCAGGTCGTCCGCATGCTGCCGAACAAGGACGGGCTGCCGAATCACGGTCACTCCTGCGTCAAGGGACGCTTTGCGTGGGGTTACGCGACCCATCCGGACCGCGCGCTGGCGCCAATGGTGCGCGAAAAGACCAGCGACGCGTGGCGCGAGGTTTCGTGGGACGAGGCCATCGGCTATGCGGCGAAACGCCTCAAAGAAATCCAGTTCAAGTACGGCCCCGGTGCGATCGGCGGCATCACTTCATCGCGCTGCACCAACGAGGAAACCTACCTGGTGCAGAAGATGGTGCGGGCGGCCTTTGGCAACAACAACGTCGACACCTGCGCGCGCGTATGCCATTCGCCCACCGGCTACGGCCTGAAAACTACTCTTGGGACTTCGGCCGGCACTCAGGATTTCGACTCTGTGCTTCAGGCCGACGTGATCCTGGTGATCGGATGCAACCCCACCGACGGCCATCCGGTATTCGCCTCGCTGATGAAGCGGCGCCTGCGTGACGGCGCGAAACTGATCGTCGCCGACCCGCGCACGATCGATCTCGTGCGCACGCCGCATATCGAGGCTATGTATCATCTGCCGCTCCTGCCTGGCACCAACGTCGCGCTGATCAACGCGTTCGCCCATGTGGCGCTGAGCGAAGGACTCGCCAGGGAAGACTTCGTGCGCGAGCGCTGCGAGTGGCCCGCGTACGACTTATGGAAGAAATTCATCCTCGAGGAGCGCAACTCGCCCGAGGCGGCCGCGAAGGTGACGGGCGTGCCGGCGGAGAAGATCCGCGCGGCCGCGCGTCTGTACGCGAGCGGCGGCAATGCGGTCATCTATTACGGCCTCGGCGTGACCGAGCATAGCCAGGGCAGCACGATGGTGCTCGGGATGGCGAACCTGGCGATGGCGACCGGTAACTTCGGACGCGCCGGCGTCGGCGTCAATCCGCTGCGCGGACAGAACAACGTGCAGGGATCGTGCGACATGGGCTCGTTCCCTCACGAGCTGTCAGGCTACCGCCATCTCTCGGATCCCGCGATGCGCGGCAGTTTCGAAGCCGCGTGGGGCGTCAAGCTCGATCCGGAGCCGGGCCTGCGCATCCCCAATATGTTCGACGCGGCGCTCGACGGCAGCTTCAGAGGGCTGTACGTGCAGGGCGAGGACATCGCGCAATCCGACCCCAACACGCATCATGTGACCGCCGCGTTGGGCGTGATGGAATGTATCATCGTGCACGACATCTTTTTCAACGAGACCGCGAAGTACGCGCACGTTTTTCTGCCCGGCTCCTCGTTCCTGGAAAAGGACGGCACCTTCACCAACTCCGAGCGGCGCATCTCGCGCGTGCGCAAGGTGATGCCGCCGTTGGCCGGCAAGGCCGACTGGGAGGTCACCTGCGAGCTCTCGACCGCGTTCGGCTATCCGATGCACTACGCGCATCCCTCCGAGATAATGGACGAAATCGCGCGTCTGACGCCGACCTTCGCCGGCGTCAGCTACGAAAAACTCGACCGCCTCGGCTCCGTGCAGTGGCCGTGCAACGACCATGCGCCTGCGGGTACGCCGGTGATGCACGTCGGCCACTTCGTGCGCGGCAAGGGCCACTTCGTGGTCACCGAGTACGTCCCGACCGACGAGAGAGTTGGTCCGCGCTTCCCGCTCATCCTCACCACCGGGCGGATTCTCTCTCAGTACAACGTCGGCACTCAGACCCGCCGCACTGCTAACGTCGTGTGGCATCACGAGGACGTGCTCGAAATCCATCCGCACGACGCCGAAGAGCGCGGCGTGCGTGACGGCGCGTGGGTCAAGATCAGCAGCCGCGCCGGCGAGACCACGTTGCGCGCGCAGGTCACCGAGCGCGTGCCACCCGGCGTCGTCTACACGACCTTCCATCACCAGTCCTCCGGCACCAATATCGTGACTACCGAAAACTCCGACTGGGCGACCAATTGCCCCGAGTACAAGGTGACCGCGGTGCAAGTGATGCCGACGGCTGAACCGGGCGCGCGTCGCGCGACGGGGCGTGGCGCGGACGTGCATCCGGCGGCGGGCCGCTAGCGCCGACTGAGGACGTGTCGCGATGGACATCCATCATCTGGTCACGATGGCCAATCAGATCGCGGAATTCTTCAAAACCTCGCACCCTGACCGCGCCGAGGCGGTAGTTGCGACCACTGTGCATCTGCGCAGCTTCTGGGATCCCCGGATGCGCCGCGAAATTGTGGCACATCTCTCCGCCAACGATGGTGAAGGTCTAAGCGAGATCGCGCGCGACGCGGTCCGCGCGCTCGAAGCCGAGGCCTCCGTCAAGGCTGCCGGATAAGCCGGGCCCGGCGACGATCCAGATGTGCGACAATGAAAATCGGATAGATGAAAGTCGGATTGCGGAGAGCGTCGATAGCGCCGCAGTGTCAGAGAGCATCCGGCGTCATCCGGCGCGCAAATTCCGCGACGGGCGCTTCGATATCGAGGACGACCGGCTCGCAGTCGAAGAGCCGCTGGAAATCCGCCTGGGAGGCCGACGCTTTACGCTCACGATGCGCACGCCGGGCAATGACGAGGAGCTGGTCGCGGGGTTTTTGCTCGCCGAGGGCTTCATCGAATCGCGCGCCGACCTGGGCGAGATTCGCCGCGTGCGTGGCCCCAAAGGCGCGCCCGATCCCAACGCGGTCGACGTCATCCTCAACGTTCCGGCGGCTAACTTGCGCGAGCGGCTCAAGCGCAACTTCACCATCTCGTCGAGCTGCGGCGTGTGCGGCAAGACCAGCATCGAGGCTACCCAGCGCCGCATCTCCGCGATCACTTCGCGGCTGACCGTCGCGGCTGGCGCGATCCTGCAACTGACGCCGATGATGCGCCGCGCGCAGGAGGTCTTTGCCGCAACCGGCGGATTGCACGCCGCCGCCCTGTTCGTTTCCTGCGGCGCCCTCGCGCGATCCAATGGCGCACGCAGAAACGGCCGCGCTGCAACACTGGTCACGAGCATTGAGCTCAAGGTGCTGCGCGAGGACGTCGGACGCCACAACGCGGTCGACAAGGTGGTCGGTTACGCGCTGATGAACGGAATGCTGCCGCTGGGCGCGACACTGATGGCGGTGAGCGGGCGGCTCAGCTTCGAGATCGTGCAGAAGGCGGCGGCCGCCGGCGTTCCCATTTTGGCCGCGGTCTCGGCGCCGTCGTCGCTCGCGGTCGAATTGGCCGAGGAAGTCGGTATCACGCTGGTCGGATTCCTCCGCAACGGCACCTTCAATTTGTACTGCCACCCAGATCGTGTCGTTGCGTAATTCTCATTGGCGTAATTTTCATCGACCTAAATTCTAAGGTTGGATGAAGGATATGCCGTTGCTGGCGCTGAGTTCGCCCTTGCCGGCGGCTGCGCCCCACTTGAGCCAACCGCCCCATAGGCGTTAACTCTATGGGGCCGCAGGGCCTTATCGATGTTCCTTAGAAAGCGCGCGCTCGACCGTATGGCCAGCGAAAAGGTGCTCTTCGAGCGCCATCGGGGCGGGGACATCCGCCTTTGCGTAGTCTATCCGAACGTTTACCGGCTCGGGATGGCGAATCTCGGCTTCCAGGCCGTCTACCACATCTTCGAATCCGACCCGCGCGTCGCCGCCGACCGCGCTTTTCTGCCCGACCCCGACGAACGCGCGTACATCCGCGCGCGCGGCGAGCGCCTGGTCTCTTTCGAGCGCGGCGAGCCGCTCGGCAGCTTCGACGTGATCGCTTTTTCAGTCTCGTTCGAGACCGACTACCTCAACCTGCTCACGATGCTGCGGATGGCGGGTATCCCGCTGACGCGCGCCGAGCGCGCCGGGCGCAACTATCCGCTGATCATCGCCGGCGGCTCGGCGGTGTTCCTCAATCCCGAGCCGATCGCCGATTTCGTCGATCTCTTTCTGATTGGCGAGGGCGAGGAAATGGTGCCCGAGTTCCTGGAGCGCTTTCGCGCGATCGGCACGCTCGACGGCTCTGAGCGCCTGCGCGCGCTCGCGCTGGTCGACGGAGCGTATCTTCCCGACTACTTTACGCCAGCCTACGACGACGCCGGCCGACTCGTGCGCGTCGATTACAGCGGGCCGGGCGTTCCGCGGGTCAACCGCCGGCTGATCCACGACCTCGATCGCTTCACCACCGCGTCGCTGATCCTCACCAAGGAGTCGGTCTTCGGCGACATGTACCTGGTCGAGGCGAGCCGCGGATGCCAGTGGGGATGCCGGTTTTGCGCGGCCGGCTTCATGTATCGTCCGATTCGCTACCGCAGTCCCGAAAACCTGATCGCCGAGGCCGAGCGCGGCTTGTCGGAGCGCGACGTGATTGGCCTGGTCGGCGCCGAGATGGCGAGCGTGCCGGGCGTGGCCGAAATAGCCGGCGCCGTGGCCGACCGCGGCGGACGGCTTTCGCCGTCGTCGCTCAAGGCCGATTGCATCTCGCCGGCGCTGGCCGCGGCGCTCGCGCGCAACGGCAATCTGAGCGTGACCGTCGCACCCGAGGCCGGCAGCGAGCGGATGCGCAAGGTTATCAACAAAAATCTGACCGAACCCGAAATCCTGCACGCCGCCGAGATGATGATGGGCGAGGGCGTCGAGAATTTGAAGTGTTACTTTATGGTGGGCCTGCCCGAAGAACGCGACGAAGACGTGGTCGCGATCGCCGAGCTGGTCGGCCGGATCGTCACCCGCGCGCGCGCGCAGCGCCGCCGGATCGGTCACGTCAGCGTCTCGCTAAACCCCTTCGTGCCCAAACCGTGGACGCCGTTTCAATGGGACGCGATGCGCGATGCCGGGGAGCTCAAGCGCAAGGTCGCGCTGCTGCGCTCGCACCTGATGCGGCTGGATGCCGGCGTCGAGCTGGACGCCGAGTCGCCGCGCGAAGCATATTTCCAGACCCTGGTCTCGCGCGGCGACCGCCGGGTCGGCGCGATCCTGGCGCGGCTGAGCGCGGAGAATCGCGAGCTGCCCGGCGAAATCTGGCAGGGACTGAAGACCATCCAGCGCGAGGCCGCCGCGGGTGACCGCGCCGGCGCACTCGTCGACCCCGATTTTTTTGTCACGCGCGATTACGCGCACAATGAAATTCTGCCATGGGATTTCATCGACCATCATATCGAGAAATGGTTCCTGGCATCCGAGCGCAAGAAGGCGCACTACGAGCGTCAGACCAGGCCGTGCGACGTCACGACCTGTACCGTGTGCGGCGCATGTTGAAGTGCGCAGGTTGAAGTGCGCGGATTGAACCGCGGATCGAATCGGGCCGGTAGAGGAGAGGAGCGAAGTTGAGAGGAGGAGCAAAGTTGAGGGCGCGACTGAAGTTGCGGGGAGGATTGGAGCTGAGAGAAGGATTGAAGCTGAGGCTGCGAGCGCTTCGAGCTTGCGCATGGCCGTGGACGATGGCCTTGGCCGCGGCGGGGTTGTGGCTGATGCTGCCGGCGTCGACGCCCGCCCAGACTGGTTCAGCGGGCGCAGGCGAGTTGGGGCTGCCCTCGACGACGATCGCGCCGGCCGAGGGCGAAACGCCGGAGGAAACGCCACCCCCCGCGACCGTCACCCATCGTCGCGTTACGCCGCCGCCGCCCACGCCTCATCATGCGCGCGCCTCCAGCGCCACGGCCGCTCCGGTAAAGTCCGTTGCCGCCGAGCCGGCGCAAGCCAGGTTGCTGTTGAAACAGGACACTTGGATTTACGCGCAGCCGAGCAACAAAAGCGCGCAGGTCGAGAAGGGCGAGAAGGGCAAATTCGTGATGGTGACCGGCACGACGCATTACTTTCTGCGCGTGAAGCTCAAGAACGGAGAAGAGGGCTACGTGCTCGCCGAAGCGGTGGCGGTCGACACACCGGCCGACAAGATCTTCATGCTGACGCACGACGCGCCCGTGCTCGACGCGCCCAACCACTGGGGCAGGGAACTTTCGGAGGTGCATCAGGGGCACGCGGTGCACGTCGTCGGCGTGGCGTTGAGCTACATGAAGATCAAGATGAAGAGCGGCCTGGAAGGTTATATTCCGGCCTCGGCGCTGGAGTAGCCCCGCGTCGTGGGCGATTCCGAGAGGGTGGATTACGCGCGGAGGACCGCGCGAGATCCTTCGACTTCGGCAGCCTTCGCTCGGGATGACTGAAGAGGCGGGCGCGCACGCGCTTACAACCAGCGCTCGGGATGACCGAAGAGGCATACTCCCTTTCTGGCTTTTTCGGTCATCCCGAGCCTTCTTGGATCATCCTGAGCGCAGCGAAGGATCTCGCGTGGCGTTGCGCCGCGCGTCGTGGGCGATTCCGAGAGGGTGGATTACGCGCGGTTCGCCGCTCGTTAATGCGATGAGCTATTACGTCTACATCATGAGCAGCAAGTCGGGAGTGCTCTATGTCGGCGCGACCAACGACCTCGATCGCCGCGTGTTCGAGCACAAGCAAAGGCTAATCGAAGGCTTCACCAAAAAGTACAGGGTGACGCGCCTGGTCTACGTTGAGGAATTCAATCGACCGGCGGAGATGATCGCGCGCGAGCGGCAGCTCAAGGGATGGACCAGGAGCAGGAAGCTCGAGCTGATTCACGGCCAGAATCCCGAAATGGTGGATTACGCGCGGCGCAGCGCCACGCGAGATCCTTCGCCGCGCTCAGGATGACCGAAGAAGGCTCAGGATGACCGAAGAAGCCTCAGGATGACCGAAGAAGCCAGGTCGGAATGGGTCAAGAGCGCAAAAATCGTTGGCGCGGTGTTCCCCCAAGTTCGCTCCCCTCTTCGGTCATCCTGAGCGAAGGCTGCCGGAGTCGAAGGATCTCGCGCGGTCCTCCGCGCGTAATCCACCGTCCCCGGATCGCCCATGACGCGCGGCACAGCGCCACGCGAGATCCTTCGCTGCGCTCAGGATGACTGAAGAAGGCTCGGATGACCGAAGAAGCCAGGTCGGAATGGGATCAAGAGCGCAAAAATCGTTGGCGCGGTGTTCCCCCAAGTTCGCTCCCCTCTTCGGTCATCCTGAGCGAAGGCTGCCGGAGTCGAAGGATCTCGCGCGGTCCTCCGCGCGTAATCCACCATCCCTGGATCGTCCCTGACGCGCGGCGCAGCGCCACGCGAGATCCTTCGCTGCGCTCAGGATGACTGAAGAAGGCTCAGGATGACCAAGGCGGAGGTGAAACGACGGCTCGTCCTCAGCGGACCGTGAAGGGAGATAATCGGTCGGTCCGGTTTCCAAGGGCTCGCGATGGTGCTATCGAGGCTGTCGTGGGGACCGGCGAACGGAACGAATCGAGTCACTTGACCCGCCTTCAGATGGTGCTCTGCGTCATGCCAGCGGTGCCGATCGAAACGCGTAGAGGTTCGGCAGTGAATGGAAAGAATAGAGACAGATGAAAAAGCGATTCGTTATCGGCGCCGCAATCAAGCTGGTTCTTGCCTTGTTGCTATTGGTGACGTGGCATAAAAGCCAGGCCTTGTTGGACCATGCCAAACGGGCGATGGGAGGAACCTCATTCGACCGAGGGCACGCGCTGCTCGCGCCCGTGAATGAGTTTCTTCACCATCACGATCGTGTGGCGAACGCGATCTTGATATTAACTTCGGGACATATCGATCTCGTTTTGACGGGAATGGTCCTGTGGGGAATCTTCGGTGAAACGATTCGGCCCACTGTCGCGATCTTCTTTCTGCTGATTTTTCGGCAGTTGAGCCAGTTTTTCGTCGCCGAGCCGATACCGGTCGGAATGATCTGGCACTACCCTGGATTTCCTTCCTTGGTAGTCACTTACTACACGACGTTCGATTTCTTTTTTTCCGGTCACACCGGTTCGGCGACCTTGAGCGCTCTCGAGATCGGACATCGAAACTACAAAAACAAGGTTTACCTTGTATTGGCAATCATGCTGGTGATGATGGAGATATTCTGCATTTTGTCGATGCGGTTTCACTACACAGCGGACGTGATCACCGGCATCTTCGCCGCGGTAACGGCTTTTGTCCTGGCGCAGAAGGTAACTCCCGCGCTGGATCGATCGCTGGGGAGGATGGTCGAATGGATGAGTTCGGAGCGGACGCTTTGCGCTCAAGAAACTTCAGCGCCGGCCGGTTAGCTCGATTTCAAATCGGCAGCCCTTGCCCATCCGCACGGCTTGTGTGTTGTCCACTGACAGCGCACCGACACATGTCCGTTCGCGATATGCATCTTGTGGTGAATGAAAACAAAAACATGTTTCCCTGGTTGAGAGCCTACTACGACGGTCTGCTTCAAAGGGGAAAGCCGCGCAAAGTGGCGCTCGTCGCGGCGATGCGAAAGCTGCTCGCGGCAGTTTGGAACGTAGCGACTAATCGAATGCCATTTGTGCCGCAGCTCAGGAGCGCGTCTGCGACCTAATATGAACCGCGATTTGTTCTGTTCCGCTATTCGATCTGAGGCGCCCGCGAAGATGGGTGCTCAGAAGTGGCCCAGCCGAAGATTCGATGTCTATTCAGGCATCGAGCTTTATATCGCCGAGGGAGGCTAAGGCCTCGGCGTGCCGCCGCGCAACGCAATAGATAACTCATTGCGGAGTGCAGTTTGTTACTCTTCTGAAAACAGCCTTTACAGTTCAGATGAGAATTCTCGTTGGGACACCTCATTTGGCGTCGCCAAATAACTTCACGCTCTCGAAGGGTTTGGCCGACTCTGGCCGAAGGCGATTTAGTGTGAACTTTGTGGGCTGGCCTGGTGCGACATCTACAAGTAGGTAGTTATACTCCTCCTTGGGGGGCTCGCCCTTCTGGTAGAGATTGGGCGGATAGTCGGCAGGCACCTTGATGCTCGTACGGCCGGGGAGAATCGGGTCCTGTTCCGCGCCGCCACCGCCCAGCAGCAGATATTTCACGCCATCCACCTGGTAGACTTCGGTCGTGTGCACGTGCCCGTTGAAGACTACGATGTCCAGGTCCTTGGCATAGGACGCAAGAAGCTTGTGGGGATTCTGCGCGTCGGGGACGGCGCCGAATCCGGAGCGGCAAAAGGCCGGGTTGTGGAAGGCGATGAACACCTTGCGGGTGCCTGCGGCCTTGGCTTCATCCAACCATGCAGCTAACTGTTTCATCTGTTCTTCATATGAGGGACGCGTGGCACCCCAAGCTGTGGGCGAGTGCTCGTTGTACTTGCCGGTCCACAGGAAGATGAAGCGTGCGCCGTTGTAGTCAAACTTGTAGATGAGATTGTTGTCTGAAACGCCAAGCGGCTTCAAATAGGGAAAGCTACTCAATAGGCCTTCCGCCTCGGGGTCGTTCATCACTTCGTGATTGCCGACGGCGGGAAACACACGACCTCCCATGCCTGCGGCGCGCATCCGGTCATCCGGGGCCGGCAATTGCTTCAAGTCGTCGTTCACCAGCCTCCAGTAAGGGTTTTCGGAAGGCTTCGAGCCCTGCGCACCCGACCAGACCAGGTCCCCGGTACTGAGAATGAACTTTGCGCGCCCACTAATGACATCTTGCACGAGCTCGCGGGCGACCCATTCGCCGCCCGAAATCTCAAACATAGTTCGGTGCACCCCGGGGAGGAGTTTTACGTCCTCAACCGAAGCCTTCGTGACCCAACCTTTGTCAAATGCGAGGGTGGTGATTTCGCTCATGGTAATGAACGGCATGACCATTTGCGTGAGCTCGTGGGTCCCCGGGTCGTAGGTTAGCGTGACATATTTCTTGACCAACTCTTTCGCACGGTCCGGAGGAAGCACCAGTTCAAACACTTCGGCCATGACTTGGCGAGCCTCAGCCTCCTGGTCCGATCTGTACGGCAGGTACATCATCGACCGCGAATCCCCGTACACGGCGAAGGAAAATCCCGAATCCGCGGTACGCCCCTGCTGCGCAGCCGCGTTGAAGGGTTGGAGAGCAAGCAACGCAGCCAATCCGACTAGGAAAGAGAAGACTTTCATTGCATCACCTGTTCTTTTGAACACGTAACCTGAAACGGGAGGATTTCCAAGGTTACGTCAGGCCTATTGAGCCAGTAAGTATTTCCCGCAAGCTGGAGCGACCAAATGCTTAGATCCGATTCGATCGCTCTTTGTTAACCTCATTTAGAGAATTGCTATCCCGCCTCTGTTCGCTTCGGAATAAAACGCGCTGTTCGACGGCCATACCCACCGCTGATTCATCCTTGGTTTCCGCGGCGACAGCGGGTTCGAAGTGAGATCGATGACGAACTTGCTCAATTTGCCACTGAACTTGAATGTCGTCTTGCCAGCGTAGTCCTCAACAACGGGTGTGCCGGTGTCCTCGTCCACGTCGAATGTTTCATCAAAAGAGAACCGCTACGACCATCATTTCAGACCTGGTCAGGGTTGCACTTCAACCGCGTACACTGTCTGAATAAGCGGCTTCCCGCAACGGAACTCTGGTCTATATTACTGGCAGACGCCACAGCTGCGCACTGTATTTGAAGGTCGGCAAAGATCCGATCCATCGTTGCTGGAAGTCTTGATCCGCAAGACGGTATCTGGCGCCGCTCAAATTTCATAACACGACGCGCGCCTCGCCGGTTTGCAAGGGCTCGCGATGGTGCTATCGAGGCTGTTGGGGGACCGCGGCCAATGGAACGAATCAATTTCGGAGTCTTCGATCACATCGAACGCACCAGCAGCGAAGGCCCGCTCCGCCAGCTTTTCGAGGAGCGGCTGCGGCTGGTCGAGGCCTACGAACAGGCGGGTATCTGGGGCTACCACGTCGCTCAGCATCACGCGACCCCGCTCGGGATGGCGCCGTCGCCCAATTTGTTCCTGGCCGCGGCGGCTCAGCGCACGCGCAACCTGCGGCTCGGCACGCTGGTCTACCTGCTGCCGTTCTACAACCCGCTGCGCCTGGTCGAAGAGATCTGCATGCTCGACCACATGACCGGCGGGCGGCTCGAAATCGGCGTCGGGCGCGGCGTATCGCCCTTCGAGCACGCGCAATATCGCATTCCTTTCTATGACGCGCGCGATATCTACGAGGACGCGATGGCGGTGCTGGTCAAGGCACTGACCAACGAGCGCCTGACCCATCACGGCACCCATTTCCGCTACGACAATGTCCCGATGGAGCTGCGCCCGCTCCAGCAGCCGCATCCGGGCTTCTGGTACGGCACGCTGTCTCCGGACAACGCCATTTACGCGGCGCGCCGCGGCATGAACATCGTGTCGATCGGCGGGCTGGATTCGGTCAAGCGGGTCGTCGCGACCTACCGCGAATATCATCCTGAAAGCGTGGGCAGCACGCTCAACGTCAACCCGCATTTGGCCCGGCCGGTCGCCGGCGCGATCCGCCACATTTACGTGGCCGAGACCGATCGCGAGGCCGAGCAGGTCGCGAGCGAGGCCTACCGCGCCTTCTACGCCAACATCCAGAAGCTCTGGCGCGACTACAACACGGCCGTGCTCGCCTTCCCCAACGAATACGAAATCTTCCACGGGGTGGGCGCGAGCTTCAGTGGATCGGTGGCCTCGGTGCGCGACCAGGTCGCGCGGTTCTGCGAGGAGTCGGGCTGCGACTACCTGGTGCTGGCGTTTGCGTGGGGTAACCTGACCGCCGCGCAGACGCGCCGCTCCTTCGATCTTTTCGCGAGCCGGATCATGCCGGATTTCGCCCGGCGCGCGGCCGCCGCATAGCGTCGTCAGGCGCACGCGCAGCGCTGCGCCGCGCGTCATGGGTGATCGCGGAGTGGTGGATTACGCGCGGAGGACCGCGCGAGATCCTTCGACTCCGGCAGCCTGCGCTCAGGATGACCGAAGAGGGGGACGCGCTCACTCACCTTGCGGGGCTCACTTTCCAGCGCCTCCCGGCGTCATGACGCGCGGAGGACCGCGCGAGATCCTTCGACTCCGGCAGCCTGCGCTCAGGATGACCGAAGAGAGGGACGCGCTCACTCACAACCTGCGCTCGGGATGACCGAAGAAGGAAGTTCGCTCAAAAAGTTCACAAATTCTCTGGATGACCGAAGATGACCGGCACCGGACATTCCAGGATATGGCGTTGCGGCGTCCGCCTTGACAGGATGGTTAGGTTGAAGGGCAAGGAGACGATGCGATGACAAGCGCCAGTGAAAAAAGCGAAAAAATCCGTTCCGCGACGAATATCGTCAATGCGACGCGCCAGCTCGAGGGCGCGGGATTCGTTGTGAACCGGCCGTTCCCGAGCCAGGGGATGGCGCTGGTCGATCCGTTCCTGCTGCTCGACGAGATGGGGCCGATGGAGCTCGGGCCGGGCGAGGCCAAGGGCGCCCCCGACCATCCGCATCGCGGCTTCGAGACCGTGACCTACATGATCTCGGGCAAGATGGAGCATCGCGACTCGCACGGCAATGCCGGGCGGATCGGGCCGGGCGACGTGCAATGGATGACGGCCGGCGCCGGCGTGGTGCATTCCGAGATGCCGGCGGAGGACTTTCAGCGCCATGGCGGCCGGATGCACGGGTTTCAGTTGTGGGTCAATCTGCCGCAGCGCGACAAAATGATCCGTCCGCGCTACCAGGAAATTCCCGCGGCGAAAATTCCCGTCGCCACCAGCGCCGACGGCAAAGCGACGGTGCGGGTGATCGCGGGCGAAGCGATGGGCGTCAAGGCGGTGATCGACACGCGCACGCCAATCATCTATCTGCACTTCACGCTCAAGCCGGGCGCCCGCGTCGTGCAACCGGTGCCCGCGGAGTACAACGCCTTCGCCTACGTCTTCGACGGCGAGGGCCGCCTGGGCCGCGACGAGAAGTTCGCCGGCGAGCATCAGATGGTGATGTTCGCGGAGGACGGCGACGCGGTGTCGATCGCGGCGCCGGAGAGCGCCAGCGAGCCGCTCGAAGTTCTGCTGATCGCGGGCGCGCCGCTGCGCGAGCCGGTCGCACGCTACGGGCCCTTCGTGATGAATACGAAGGAAGAGATCGTCAAGGCGTTCGAGGATTACCGCGAGGGCCGGATGGGCGAGATCGCGCCCGCCTGACCGTCGCCCCGCGCCGCGGTGATTGATGCGGTGCGCGCCGCGCGCCCCCCGGCGTGCGCCGCTACGCCATCAACTCGTAGAGCACCGCGAAATCGTCGTCGATCGGAAGCTTGCGGAAATGCGTGAAGCCGGCGGCGGCCGCGAGCTCGCGCGCCTTGGGCTCGCCCATCGCGGCGCCGATTCCCGCCCCGCCGTGCGCCAGCGAAGTGGTCATGCAGTAGAGCGTGCTGACCGAGTAAATCAGCTTGCCCATCGGCTTGACGTTTTCCTCGACCTTGGAAGAGACGTTGATCTCCTGCACCAGGTAGGTGCCGCCGGGCGTCAGCGAGCGGCCGATCGAACTCATCAGTCCGACCGGATCGACCGAGTCATGGACGACGTCGAAGGTGGTGACGAGGTCGAACTTGCCGACCGGGAGTTGCGAGCCGTTGGCGACCTCGAAGGTCACGCGATCGGCGACGCCGGCGGCGGCCGCATTGCGCCGCGCGCGTTCGATCGACTCGGCGTGGAGGTCGAAGCCGAACACGCGCGAGTTCGGGAAAGCCTTGGCCATCAGGATGGCCGCGCGCCCGCCGCCGCATCCGACGTCCGCCGCGACGCCGCCGCGCTGCAAACGCTCGACCACTTGCGGCATCGCGGGGATCCATTTGCGCGCGAGCTTGAACTGATAGCGCGGCAGTGAGTTGCGCTCGGTCGCCTCGAACATCCACGGCGGATAGTCGGCCTGGGTGAGTCCGCCGCCGGTGCGAAACGCCTCGGCCACCTTGGGCGCCACCGACATCGTCGCCTGCACCACCTGGAAGTACGAGCCCACGAAGTAGGGCGAGCCCTCCTCCGCCAGCGCCACCGCGTACTCGGGCGTGAGCAGGTAGGTGTGCTTTTCGGGATCGTACTCGAGGTACTGCGCCGCCACCATGGAATTCAGCCACTCCTGCAGGTAGCGCTGGTTGAGCGCGGTCTTCGCGGCGAGCTGCTCGACGGTGAGCGGTCCGGCATCCTTCATCGCCTTGAACAGACCGAGCCGGTCGCCAATGAAATTCATCGCGCTGTGCATGGCGCTGGCGACGTCGCCCATGATCTGTAGCGTGATCCGCTTGGCCTTTTCCCTGTCGATCTCGCCCGCTGATGCCATCGTCGATGTCTCCTGTTATGCCGCGCCTCTGATGCTGCGCCTCTGGTGCTGCGCCTCTGGTGCTGCGATTGATGCGGCGGCGGTGCCTGCAAATCCGTCTCGCACCATAGCGCATTCCGCCGAAGGGGCGTTAGGCAGGCGCGGTAACCGTGGCCAGTGCCTCAAGCTCCTTCTCTCCCAGCCCGTGCAGCAACAACGCCTGCGCGTGCGCGGCCGAGACGCGCCAATGCGCGGTGAGACCGCGAACCTCGTCCTCGGACGGCATCACGCCCTTGCGATAGGCGATGCCGATCGCTTTGCGCACGCCGAGATCGCCGGCGACTACGCGCGGGCGCCCCAGCGTCCGCGCCAAAATCCATTCGGCCGTCCACAGTCCGATTCCGCGGAGCGCCACCAGCTCGTCGACAACCGCGGCGTCGGAGAGCGTCGCGAGCCGCTCCAGGCTCACCTGTCCGCTCGCGATCGCCTGTGCCACGGCGACGATATACTCGGCCTTGCGATTGGTGAACTGAAGCGCGCGAATCTCGGTGGGCGCGGCGTTGGCGAGACGCTCGGCGTCGAGGCTGTAAACGATCGCGCCGGCGACCGTGTGCTTGTCGCCGAAGCGCTCGGCCAGCCGCCGGCGCGTCTCGGAGGCCCAGCGTAAATTGACTTGTTGCGCGCTGATACATCGCACCAGCGCGACCAGCAGATTGAGCTGCAGCACCGGCTTGAAGCCGCGATAGCGCGCCTCCAGTCGTGCGAGGAGCGGATCGGCACGGCGCAATTCCGCAAAGTGTCGCGGCGGTGCGACGAAGGTTGCGCGTGCGGCGGCCATGACCGGTCCGACGTAGTCGCTATCGTCGACAGTGACGCGAATCGTGGGGCGGGCTCGCGTTCCCGCGAACGCCGTGGCGAAGGCGACCGTACGTGCGTCGATCGCGATCGTGCGCACGAAAGTTCTGCCGTCCCAGCGATCGAGCAGGTCGTCGCCCGAGCGGCGGAACATCTCGAGCGACGCCATCGGGTCGAGCGGACCGCGCAACTCGAGCTCGAAGGACGCCTGGCGGTGCGCCGCAGTGCGCGGCACGCGCGGTGATTTTTGCGCCAAGCCCACGCTCATTCGCCGCGGTTTTACGACTGTGGCGCGGGGCCGCGCCGTTTCATCATCGCGTTGGCCTCCGAATAGGTAATCGCACCGTCCGCGAACGTGTACGTCCCCGCGTCGAGCAACTCCTGCGCGATTTTGCGCGCCAGCGTCAGCGCCGCGAGTCCCGGCCATGAACCGACGCTGACCCGCGCCACGCCGAGGCGCTCCAGCTCGCCGACCGGCGGTGAAGTCGGATGCGCCAGGATGTTGATCGGCCCATTGATTTGCCTGGCGAGCGCCTGAATCGTTTGGGCGTCGCGCACGCCCGGGACGAACAGGCAATCGGCGCCCGCCTGGCGGTAGAGGTTGGCGCGCCGCACCGCGCGCCCGAGGCGCTCCTCAGCCGGACCGACGCCGAGCAGGAAGACATCTGTGCGCGCGTTGATCACGATTGGCACTCCGGCCGTCGTGGCGGCGTCGCGCGCGGCCTTGAGTCGTTCGAGCGCCTGCGCAACTTCGTAGAGCTCACCGCGGCGCTCCTGCATTCCGTCTTCGAGGTTGATTCCGACCGCGCCGGCCTCGACCACCATCCTGATGGTCTCGGCGAGTTCGGCCGGCGTGCGGCCGAAACCGGACTCGATGTCGGCGGTGACGGGAGCGTCGACCGCGCGCGCGATTCTCGCGATGGCGGCGACGAATTCGGCGCGCGGCGCGGACTCGCCGTCGGGGTAGCCGATCGAATGCGCCATCGTGGCGCTGCTGGTGGCGATCGCGCGGCCCCCGGCTTCTTCCACGGCGCGTGCGCTCATCGCGTCCCACACGTTGACCAGCACCAGGATGCGCGAGCGGTCGTGCATCCGGCGAAAAGCCTCGGCCTTGTGTCGCTGCGTGTTCAAATCCATCGTGGGGTTCCTCGTCAGTCCAGGATTGGTGATTAGCTTAGAGTTGGCCCGATGAAAAGCTCAAGCGCGAGGTCGCTTCCGAGTTCGCGGCCACCGCGGCAGAAAGGCTGGCCGCGTGTTGGTGTGCGACTAGCTGGGGCTCATGCGGCATCGCCCGCGACATCCTTTGCCGGTGTTCCGTCCATCACGCTCTGGAGACCGACATAGGTTTTGATTGCCGCGATCACGAGCGGGACGACGCCGGCCACGATGAAGACGAGATCGCCCGGAAGTCGCGCCCATTCGAGCGCGTGCATGAGCGGGCTATGACCGAACTCTACGCTACGCGCATGCCAGTAGCCATTTTGCAGCACGTCATAGAGCTGAAGGACGCCGCCTGGGAAAAGGTCGCCCGCGATCATCATCGCAAGCCCCACGTTCAGTCCCCAGAACGAGACGCGAATATACTTTTCCGTATCACGCCATCGTTCCTCGGGCGTGACCTGCCGGAATGCAAAGACCATCAACGCAACCGCGAGCACTCCGAAGACCCCCATGAACGCCGCGTGCGCATGGTTCGGCGTGAGCATCGTACCGGCCTCGAAGTAGCTCACGATCGGCATATTGATTAAGAATCCGAACACCCCAGCGCCGACGAAATTCCAAACCCCCACCGCTATAAGGAAGTAGAACGTCCATCGATGCGGCACGGCAAGGTCCTCACCGCAAACATCGCATCGCGCGCGCGTCAGCGCGATGAAATCCCAGGCGTCGAGTGTCAACAGCGTGAGCGGCACGACTTCCATCGCCGAAAAGACTGCGCTGAACGCCATCGCCATCTGCGCCTGACCAGTGAAGTACCAATGATGACCGGTGCCGATGATCCCGCTGCCGAGATAGAGCAGCGCGTCAAGATAGACAACACGGGAGGCGGTCGCGTTTGAAACGATCCCCAGCTGGTAGAAAATGATCGCGACCGCGCAGGTCACAAACAGCTCGAGAAAGTTTTCGACCCAGAGATGGATGACCCAGAATCGCCACAGGTCGACGACAGTGAAGTTGGTCGCGGTGTTGTAAAAGAACGCCGGCACATAAAAGACCGGAATCGTGATCGCCGCGGCGATGAACAAGCCGCAAAGCTCGCTCGATTCGTGGCCACTCAGCCGCGGTGCGATCGCGCGGTACAGCAGAACGACCCACAGCACGAGACCGGCGGCGAGCATGATCTGCCATGCGCGTCCGAGGTCGAGGTATTCCCATCCTTGATCGCCGAACCAGCTCCACAACCGCCCCATCCACTGATGCACGCCGGCGAATTCGCCAAGCAGGCTTCCGACGACGACTAGCACGAGCGCGACGAAGAGCGCGTTGACCCACAGATGCTGCGCGCGTGGCTCGTGGCCTCCAATCGACGGGGCCAGGAATAGTCCACCCGCGACGTACGATGCCGCGATCCAGAAAATTGCGAGCTGGAGATGCCACGTGCGCAGGATCTGGCTCGGCAAAATCGCGGAGAGATCGATCCCGTAGAAACTCCCTGCGTCGGCGCGATAGTGCGCCGTGGCGCCGCCAACGAGCGTCTGCGCCAGGAAGAGCAGCGCGATGACCGCAAAGTATTTGATCGTGGCGCGTTGGCTCGGCGTCGTAACTCCAGCAAGCAGCTTGGGATGCACATGCCCGCGCTGCCGGCGCCATCCGAGGAAGTCGAACCGTCCGAACGCGAAGAGCACCGCTGCGGTCGCACCGAGCAGCGTGATCAGGCTGAGTGCGCTCCATAACACAGCGCCACTGGTCGGAGCGTTTTCGACCGCGCGATCGTACGGAAAATTGTTGGTGTACGAATAGTTGCGCCCCGGCCGATCCACGACCGAAGCCCACGCCGCCCATGCGAAGAACGCGGTCAGTTGGCGAAGCTGCGCAGGGTCGTTGATGTAATCGCGTGGAAGGCCGCCATCGTCTTGAGGATTCTTGAAATATTTCGTCCACAGGCCGATCTGCCGCTGGTACGAGGCGGCTTCCGCCTCGGTGAAGGTAAGAGTCTTCGAGACCGGGTCGTAGCGATTCCGCTTGAGGAGCCGCGCGACTTCAGCGTTGACGATCAATCGTTGGCTGGGCGGGAGCGCCGTCTGCATAACGAAGCCCTGGCGCTGGGCGACGGCCTTCTCAGTGTCGAGCGCGAGCGTGTGCAAATAGTCAGCCGAGAAGTCGGGTCCGAGATACGCTCCGTGTCCCCAGATCGTGCCGTTTTCCATCAGGCCGTAACGGAGAAAGACCTGTTGGCCGAGCGCGATATCGGCGTTCGTGAACAATACCGCTCCGTCCGGGCCAACGACTCGCTCGGGAATCGGCGGTGCGCCGGAGTAAGCCAGCTTCGCGAGGTATCCCAGCACGCAGAAGCACAGCACGATCACAACGATTGCTGAGCGCCGCCACCACGGTGAGAGGGTTTCAACTTCTTGCATTCGCGACTCCTTGCTCAGCGGCGTCGTGACCTCTTGGAAACATTCGGGGGTGCTTTGTCGGCGCTTCGATTTCTCGGGGATGTCACGAACTTGCCATGCGAGGGGAGTTTATAACTCCCGTGCGCGAAACATTTCAAATGCATGTTTCGCAAGCATTACGGCAAACGGCGGATGGGCGTTAGCGGAAATCGTGCGAAGGGGGAAGGGCGGCGGCCAGGCGCAACTCCTTGAAACGGCGCGCCCGGATCGCGATCACGCCGTCCTGCTTCTGCAACACGCCCTCGACCATCAGGATCGCCGCATTGTGCAGCAGTGCGCGATTGGCCTGAAACAGATCGGGAATGACTATCGCGTTGGAGATTCCGGTTTCGTCTTCCAGGGTGAGAAAGAAAAAGCCCTTGGCCGTGCCGGGACGCTGGCGCACGATCACGACTCCCGCCGTTTTCACCCACGCGCCGTGCGAGGCCCCGGCAAGCTCAGCGGCGGCGAGTACGCCGCCCGAGCGCAACTGCTCGCGCATATGCGCCATCAGATGAGGCCCGACGGTCAATCCAGTGGCGGCGTAATCGGCGCGCGTCTCGGCCATCGCGTCCATCCCGGCGAGCGGCACGGCGCCCGCCGCCGGCTCGACGCCGGCAAAGAGTCCGCGCGGATCGCGCTCGACCGCCGCCGCCTGCCATAGCGCCGCCCGCCGGTCCATTCCGAAAGCCGCAAAGGCTCCCGCGTAGGCGAGCGCGTCGAGTTCGCGGCGGTTGGGTGCGGCGCGCGCGGTGAAGTCGGCGATCGAAGCGAATGGACGGACCGCGCGCTCGCGCTCGATGCGCGCGCCGGTTTCCGCGCGCAGTCCCGCGATGTATCCAAGGCCCAGGCGCAAAGCGAACGCCCCCTCACCCTGACCCTTTACCCCTGAAGGGGGCGAGGGGATTAAAAAATCGGCGGGCGCGGCATCCTCTGAAGAGAGTGAAGGCGTCCGTTCCAGCGTGCAGCGCCAGTCCGAGCGGGTCACGTCGATCGGCGCCATCGATACGCCGTGGCGCTCGGCATCTTTGACCAGGGTCGAAGGATGGTAGAAGCCGAGCGGATAACAGTTGAGCATCGCGGCGAAAAACGCCGCCGGATGATGGCACTTGAGCCAGGCCGAGGCGTAAGCGATGAGCGCGAAGCTGGCGGCGTGCGATTCGGGAAAGCCATAGAGCGCGAACGAAGTTATCGATTGCACGATCCGGTCGGCGGTCGCCCCGGTGATCCCGTTGCGCGCCATCCCCTCGCGCATCCGCCGCTCGATCTTCTCCATCCGCGCCGCCGAGCGCTTGAAACCCATCGCGCGCCGCAACTCCTCGGCTTCGCCGCCGCTGAAGCCCGCCACCGCCATCGCCATCCGCAGCAACTGCTCCTGGAAAAGCGGGACGCCGAGCGTGCGGTGCAGAATCGGCTCGAGCGAGGGATGGTCGTAGACGACCGGCGCACGGCCGGCGCGCCGGTCGAGATAGGGATGGACCATTTTTCCGACGATCGGTCCGGGCCGGATGATCGCGACCTCGACCACCAGGTCGTAGAACGTGCGCGGCTGCATCCGCGGCAGCGTCGCCATCTGCGCGCGGCTCTCGACCTGGAAGACCCCGATGGTGTCGGCCCGCGAAAGCATCGCATACACCTCGGGATCGCCGGCCGGCAGATGGGCGAGGTCGACTTCGACGCCTTCGCTCTCGCGCACCAGCGGGATCGCCTCCTCTAGCACGGCCATCATCCCAAGGCCCAGCAGATCGATCTTGATGATCCCGAGGTCGGCGCAGTCCTCCTTATCCCACTGGATTACGACTCGCCCCGGCATCGAGGCCGGCTCCAGCGGCACGACGTCGTCGAGCGGCCCCGCGCCAATCACCATCCCGCCGCTATGCTGGCCGAGATGGCGCGGCAGGTCCTGAATCTGGCGCACCAGCGTGACCAGCCGGCTCAGCCGCGGCGTCTCGACGTCGACGCCGCCGCGCTTGAGCAGCGCCGCCAGTTCGTCGTTGCCGTCGCGGAATTCGTAGACGTAGTTGAGCCGCGCGAGGCGGTCGATATGTTCGGGCGTGAAGCCCAGCACCTTGCCGACTTCGCGCACGGCGCTGCGCGTGCGGTAGGTGATCACGTTGGCGGTCATCGCGGCGCCGCGTTCCCCGTAGCGGCGATAGACGTACTGGATGACCTTTTCGCGCTGGTCGCCGCTCGGCAGATCGATATCGATGTCGGGCCATTCGCCGCGTTCTTCGGAGAGGAAGCGCTCGAACAACAGCTCCATCTTGACCGCGTCGACCGCCGTGATCCCGAGCGCGTAGCAGACCGCGCTGTTGGCCGCCGAGCCGCGCCCCTGCGCCATGATCGCGCTCTCGCGGCAGAACTGCACGATGTCCCAGACGATGAGGAAGTAGCCGGCGAGGCCAAGCCGCGCGATTATTTCGAGCTCGTGCGCGAGCTGGCCCAGCACCCGCGCGCCGGGCGTGGCGCCCCATCGCTCGCGCGCCCCGGACTCGACCAGCAGCCGCAGATAGCTGTCGGGCGTCTCACCGGGCGGCAGCGGATAGCTCGGAAAGCGGTAACCGAGGTCGCAGAGCTTGAACGCACAGCGCTCGGCGATCGCGCCCGTGGCGGCGACCGCGCCGGGAAGGTCGCGAAACAGCGCGGCCATCTCGGCGGCCGGCTTGAGCCGGCGCTCGGCGTTGGCCCATAACGCTCGCCCCGCTTCTTCCAGCGTGAGGCCGAGCCGGATGCAGGTGAGCGCGTCGAGCAGCGCACGGTCGGCGCCGGTATGGCAGACGTCGTTGGTCGCGAGGAGCGGGACGCCGCACGCCGCGGCGAGCGCGGCAAGCCGCCGATTCAGCCGCTCCTCGGCGGGATCGAGATGGCGTCCGAGGTCGATATGGAAATTGCCGCGGCCGAAGATCGCGCCGAGGCGGTCGCACAGCCCGCGCGGGTCGCCGCCGCGGGTGAGCGCGAGCGCAAGCGGACTGCGCGCGCCGCCGGCCAGACAGATCAATCCCGCGCCGTAGCGTTCGAGATCATCTAACGTGATGCGGCTTTCCCCCTTGACCGGGTATTTCGGCGCGCGGCCTTGCTCGATTTCGACGGGATTAAGCGGCCGCATCTTGCTGGCGGTGATCATCCGGCACAGATTGCGGTAGCGCTCGCGGTCGGGGACCAGGACATAGAGCCGTTGATCTCCCGGATCGCGGCTGGACGGCGCGCCGGCCGAAGGCGGATCGGAAAAAACATCGGAAGACCGATCGGATGACAGATCGAGCGTCAGTTCCGCGCCGACGATCGCGCGTATCCCGGCGCGCTCGGCGCCGTGGAAAAAGCGCGGCGCACCATACAATCCGTCGCGGTCGCCCATCGCCAGCGCCGGGTAGCCGAGCGCGGCGGCGCGTTCGACCAGGTCCTCGGGCGGAGCCGAGCCTTCGAGAAAACTGAACGCGCTGCGCGTGCGCAGCTCGATGTATTTCACCGACACTCGCGGCGTGCCTCCGATGTGCGGCACTTGCACCGCTGATGACCGGCGCCTGGATGCAACTTATTAATCAGACGTTGCACTAGTCGTAAATTCCATCGACGTACCATTCGCCCGAGCGCAGGTCGCATAGCAGCCGGTACACGCCGCCGTCCTCCAGCGCGACGTCGTAGTAATCGCGCGCGGTGCCGGGTGCTCGCTGACGATTGTCGCTGCCGCCGTTGTCGATATGCGATTGTGCCGCCGCGATCCGCCATGGCCCGGCGCACGAGATTACGCGTCCGCCGAAGTCCGCGCCGCGTACGAACTCCGGCGCGTCGCCGCGAGCGCATAACACCTCGACCTGATGCGGCGGCCGAACCGCTCGCACCGCCAGTTGCGCCACGGTGGTGGCGCCGGCGGTGGCGGAGCTTTTTACGGCGTCGCGATCCGCCGCCGCCGTGCCTTTTTGTGACGGCGCCGGCGCGAGCGCCGGACGCGGCGCGAACGGGCCCAGCTCGACGGCGCCCGGCAGATGAGAGTTGCGCGGCATCAGCGTGCCCACTTTGTCCGGACCGCAGAGCGCGGCCAGCCGCGCGAGCATCACGTGCAGCCGCTCGGGCGCAGGGCAGGGCGGAGCGAACATGTCGGCCTGCGCGGCGCGCGGCGCGCGCGCCTGGACCGTGATACGAATGGCTTCCACCGCCGCGGCCGGCGGCGCGGCTTCGAGGTTGAGCAGGATGAGCGCGAGCAGCGTGCGCGCCTCGTTGGTGGGCGCGGGCAGCGCGACGCGGCGGAGGTCGCGGCGACGGCCGTCGAGTTCGAGCGCGAGCGTAATTTCGCCGGCCGCCATCCCGCGCAGCTTGAGCCGCTCGACCACCCGCTCGAGCATCGCGCGCATCACGAAGCCCATCGCCTCGAGACTGTCCACGCCCCATTCGAGTTCGACCGCCTCGGCGAAATTTTCGGCCGTCCGGCGCGCAATCAGCGGCGTGCGGGACTCGCCGCGCGCGATCCGCATAAGCTCGACCGCGCGGGCGCCGAGCCGGCTGCCGACCGCGCGCATATCCAGCCGCGCCAGCTCGCCCAGCCGCCGGATTCCCCATCGCGCCAGCGTCTGTTCCAGTTCCGCGCCGTCGCCTCCGCCGACGGCGTCGCCGTCAAGCTTGAGCAGGTCGAGCGGCAGCCAATCGAGGAATTCCTTCTCGCGGCCCGCCGCGATCGTGCGCGCCCCACCGCATCGCGCCGTCAGCAGTGCGACCTCCTTGCTCGACGCGACTCCGACCGCCGCTTCCATCCCGAGCCGCGCCACGCGCCCAAGCGCTTCCTGTGCAAGCCCAGTCTCGATCGTCTCGGTATCCGGCATCTCCGCCGGCCATGATGATGCGCTCGTAGCGGCGCCGGCGGCGCCCTCGCGATGCGCCTTGGCACGGAGCCGCTGATGGTGTCGCGCAAGACCGCCGAGGTCGAGATATACTTCGCCGCCGGCGCCGGCCTCGACCAGCGGCGAGAACGAAAGGGCGACATCCACGAGCGCCTCGGCGGCGGACGCTTCCGCGGCCGGCGAGCGATTCATCACGGCCAACCTCGCGGCGGCCGCGCGAGCGCGCGCCACCGTCATCCCCGTCCGCACACCTAGCGCACGCGCGTGCGCCGACACGAACCGGCATTCCATGTTGGCGACGTCGGCATTGGCGACGCCGGTCAGACCGCGCCGTCCGGCGGCCGATTCAACCAGCACCAGCGGCCGGTCACTCAGCTCGGGGCTCTGTCGCGTCACCGCGGCGAGGGGAAAATCCGCGACCAAAATGCATGCGATCCGAATGCCTGCGATCTGAATGCCTGCGATCCGGGGGCTCGCCGCGGATGCGTTGGCCGCGGCGTGAGGACCGTGTTGGGGCGGTGGCGAAAACGTATCGCGCGCTCCTGCGGCGGCGCCGGCGATGATGGGTTTTGGCGATAGGCGTCGTTCGATCACGGTAAAGAAGAAAAAAAGTGAGAAGTGAAAAACAAAAAATTACGGGCGCCGGCATTCCATGCCGGCTAAGACGGACATCACCTGGTGTATTCGTAAGCGCCGCCGACCCTGCGTGGCCTTTTCATCGAATGGGCTTGGGAGCCATCGCGATACGAAGAGGCCGGGGCGAGCGACGAGCGAGTTGAGAGAGCGTCGCGTTGCGCCGCTACGGGCGCGGCAATTGGCGTCGTGGGAGATGTCGGCGCGGGAGACATTGGATCGACGCGTGCGGGATCGACGAGTGCGCGCCATACCGCCGCCTGGCCCGAGCCGCCGACCTTATTGCGCGCCACGTACGCCTCGATCCGTATCCCGTCGAACAGCGCCGGAGCGCCCGGCGCCGTGCGGCTGAAGCAGGGCCGGATGCGGCCGAGTACGAGACTGAGCGCGGCGAAGGTTCCGCACGTCCGGCGCTCGGCCAATACAATCACGGCGGCGCCGCTACGCTCGGCCGCGCGCGCCAGCCGAAGCGCGACGCTCAACGCGAGGGTTCGCGCATGGCGGCCAAAATCGATCACGACCAGGCCGAAACCACCCGCGCCCAAAACCATCTCGGCCGCCAACAGCACCGGTTTAATCTCCGCCTTCACCGACGTGCCCGCCTTCGCAGACGCGATCGATCGCGCGGGCGCAAATTCAGCGGCCGGTGCTTCGGCCGAATCGCGCGCGCGCGCAGCCGCATCGGCCCCGACCCAGAGAACCCTCGAAAGGTCCGCGCCCGCCGCGGCGATGCTGCGCGGGTCGAAAGCCCCTGCCGAATCGATCCACGCCGCGACCTCGCCGCGCCGGGTGGCGACAGCGACGAAAGCAGCGGCGAGCGAAGTTCGCCCAAACCCGGGCCGTCCGACGATTTCGCTCACCCGGCCGCGGACGATGCCGCCATTCACAATGGCGTCGAGCGCGGCGATACCCGAGCTTAGGCGACGATCCTTGCGGGTAAGTTCGCGTCCGCGAAAAACCCCTGAAAATTCAGCTATTTGTCGATCGGTGAGGATGCGCGGAGGGGCGGCTGCGGGGGCTTGCGCGACGGTTTCGATCAGGGCGGTGGGAAAAGCGGCCATGATCGGATTTTCGCTTTTTATTCGTATTTGTCAACCGGAAAATAAAATTGGCCGATGATCTCTACCGAATTGGCCCACAGCATCGAATCGCTGACACGACCCAATTTATGGCGACGTGGGTTCCATTTTTTCCACAGACATCTTGGCGTAATCAAACGTTTCATGCATCACATGAGCGCGCTCCAACGGCAATGGTCTACAACTATCGTCGTAGCCGTAATAATGCCAAATTCTCGCGGGTACTATACTTTCCAGTCATCAAAGCATAAGATTGGTTCCGTCACCTACGTAACACTTTCCTCCAGCTTCGCCTGCCGGCTGACGGATGGATGGAGTCGCATTTTCTTGGAACCGATCTGAGCGCGATTCGTAAAGTAATTTGTAGAAGCAAATTTATGCCCGGGTGATTTTGACTCCCTGCTGGCAGATACGCAGAGGGGTTGGCGGCGGTAAGCAAAGGGAATTATCGATGACCGGATCGCTTGTGTTACGAGAAAAGATGTATCGTGCGTACCTCGAATTTTTCGAGATCGCCGAGACCAAGCGGCGTTGGAATATATTCAACGACGTGCCGTGGGAAGCGCTGGACAGTTCGCCCGGCAGCGAGCAGAAAACGGCTTGCATCGAAGTCTTTTGTGCCGAGGAGCTTTACCTGCCCGACTACAGCGCCGGTGGCGTCGAGTTGTCCCGTTCGATGTTCGGCGCGGCTTGGTTCCAGGCCTGCTGGAGCTACGAGGAATCCAAGCACGGGTTGGTGTTCCGCGAATACCTGACGCGTTCGGGCGTGCGCTCGGCGGCCGAGATGGCGGCTTTCGAGGAACGTGTCTTGTCCAAGGTCTGGCGGTTGCCCTTCCAGACCCGCCGCCAGATGGCCTGCTATGGCGCGCTCCAGGAAGCCGCGACCTTTCTTGCCTACAAGGCGCAGAAAGACAAGGCGGTGAACGAGGGCGACAAGGTGCTCGAGGCGATCTTCTTTCTCCTGAGCCGCGACGAGGCTGCGCACGCCGGCTTCTATCGTGCGGCGGTCGAGCTTGAACTGGACGAGGACCGTGGCGGCACGCTGGCCGACCTCGCTTATGTGATCGCGAACTTCAGAATGCCGGGCGATGGCCTGATTCCCGACTACCAGGAGCGGCTGATCACTACAGGCGCCGGAATCAGCGCGCGCATATTCCTGGAGCGGGCTCTGCTTCCGATGCTGCGAACGCTCGGTACCAGCCGCGCGGAACTCAAGGTCGCGATGGCACGGCTGACCGCCGCGAGCGCCACCGCGGCTTGCGCTCCCGCGCTCGCAAAATAGACCTCACGTCCAGGCAATTGCGGCGAGCCAGACGCTGGCCGCCAACCGTCATGGCGTCCACCCGTCATGACGCCCCCCCCTCGTCATTCCCCACGGATACGTGTTTCGTGATATCGGTGCGTTTATGAAGATCATTAGATTCCATGCCACCGATGACGGCGGGTCGCGTTTCCAGGAAATCGAGCTACCGGTGAACGAAGAGCGACTCGACGCGTTCGGCAACATCATGCATCAGTCGAACGCGTTCAACTCGCCCAGCGTCAGGTTCGTCGAGCTTCCGCGCGGACTGGATCAGAGCTGGCATCACGCTCCCGCGCGACAGATCGTGTTCGTGCTGTCGGGCATGGTCGAGGTCGGCACCAGCGACAATGAGAAGCGGCGATGGGGCGCCGGCTCGGCGTTCATCCCCGACGACCTCAGCGGCAAGGGTCATCTCACGCGTGTGATCGAGGGCCCCGCGATGCTGGCGTTCATCGAACTGCCGCCGGACTTCGATTTCGATCGATGGTCGAGCTAGCGATGGTCAGTTAGTCCGGCTTTGCCGCTGGCGCCCCGATCGGCGAAAATCCTTTTAGCACCCTGCGGCCACCCTGCAGCGAGGGCAGACTGATTACGAGACACGACACCAGTGGCGAAATTCCTCCGTGTCGGCGTTCATCATTCGAATGTAAGCGGGTATACGTCCAAAGCCTGGACGATTGGTCAGGCCGGTTCGACCGTGCTCTTGCAGTGGGGTTCCGTCGAGGTACGCGGAGTCGGCCGTGGCAGACGGATTTACTGGGCGGGTCGACCGCGGCAAAAAACAGTTCGCTGTGGTTCGGAGAAGCGGGCGCGCGACTACGTGAAAAAGGCAATTGCGCGGCGGCGCGGCCATCGATATGAAGAGCTGCCGGAAACGACGCGCATCCAGCGTCGTCCTGTGCCCCGCCGCGTCGAGCCCAGCCGCGTTCTTGCCACGGTCCTGTTTGTCGATATCGTCCGCTCGACCGAGAAAGCCGTGCTGCTCGGCGACCGTCGCTGGAACGAGGTGTTGACTCACTATTACGCAGCGCTTCGCAAACAGCTTCGCGCATCCCGAGGAAGAGAAGTAACCACTACGGGCGACGGAATGCTCGCCACTTTCGACCGCCAGCCAGGGGTAGCCAGGGCGATTCGATGCGCGGCTGCGATGCGTCAGGCTGTCCGGACTCTCGGCCTCGAGATAAGGGCGGGCCTGCATACAGGCGAGTGTGAACTGGTCGGAGATGCGGTCGGCGGTATCGCGGTCCATATAGGCGCGCGCGTCATGGCAAAGGCTGGCGCGGACGAAGTGCTGGTATCCAGCACGGTCAAGGATCTAGTGGTCGGATCGGGAGTCAAATTCAAGGACCGCGGCTTCCACAGGCTCAAGGGCGTGCCCGAGGAATGGCGTCTATACAGGGTACTTTAAGATTAACCTTAACAGTCTGCCAGCCACGATGGTGCGCTTAATGAGGGCTGGGCCGCTTCAGCGAGGGCCGAGAGCGCCCGCGCAGCGTCGGCCCGACGGCTGACTACGCGCGATCCTCAGACTTCGCGGCGGAGTTGATCGTCGATCAGCGCGGCCAGGCTTTCGCGGTAGACCGACGGCGCGAGTTCGTCCAGCGCGGCCATCGCGACCCGTCCCTGCTCGGCCGCCATCGCGCGCGCCTCGGTGACGAGCCTGGGGTCGCGCAGCATCGTGAGCGCGCGCTCGAGCGCCGCGCCTTCCAGCCGCGCACCGTTGCCGATAATCGCCTTCAGTTCCGGGTTCGCCGCCAGCCCGAGCACCATCGGCAGCGAAGGAATTCCCGCGCGCAAATCCGATCCGACGGGCTTGCCGATTTTCTCCTCGGGGCCGAGGATGTCGAGCAGGTCGTCGATCATCTGAAAGGCCATCCCGACCGCGTTACCGAGACGCTGCATCGTGTCGATAGTCCGCTTGGGCGCGCCCGCGAGGTCGGCCGCGACCTTGCCGCCGGCGGCGAAGAGCGAGGCGGTCTTGCGGGCGATCACGGCGAGGTAGTCCTTGAGGCTGGTGGCCGCGTTGTGGCGCAGCCGCCCTTCCATCACTTCGCCCTCGGTCAACTGGATGCAGGCCTGTGCCGCCGTGCGCACGAGGTTTTCCTCGAAGCGGCCGCACAGCTCGAAGGCGCGGCAGAACAGGTAGTCGCCCGCGACCAGCGTCGCCGCCGAGCCGTAGCGCGCGAGCGCCGACGGCTTGCCGCGCCGCAGCATCCCGCCATCGATGATGTCGTCGTGCAGGAGCGTGGCGGAATGGATCAGTTCGATTGCGATCGCGGCGTCAATCGCGTCGAGCGCAGTGCGATCGGTGCCGCCGCAGGCGCGATGCACCAGCAGAATGAAGGCCGGGCGCAGCCGCTTGCCCGCGCCGTCAACCAGGTAATGGCAGATTTCCGAGATCAGCGACTCGTTGGAATTGAGCAGCGTGCCGAGCTTTTCCTCGGCATGGTATAAATCGGCCTCGACCACGCGCGCGGGATTCGCCGTGAGGCTGGCCGGCGCGATCGCGGCGGCGGCGCCGCCCATCTTGTTTCGGTCCACGATGCTTACGCTCCCCGGGTCATCGGAACAAATCCGCCTCGGCGGGGCGAATCAGCACTTTCGCACTGCCCTCGCAGGGCTCATAGGAATAGCCGCGCACCAGCACGGCCGGGATGGCGCCGGCCTTGGGCATCAACAGGCCTGCGCCGGCGGCGATTTCGTCGGCGATCGCGATCACCGTGTGATGCAGCTCGCGTCCGCTCAAGTCGTTGGTGCCGCGGAGATCGAGCACCGGATTCATGCCCGCAATTCCCAGGCAGACCTCGGTCAGGCCGTCGCGCCATGGACGCCCAAACGTGTCGGTCACCAACACCGCGATCTCGACTCCGGTGATTTTGCGAATCTCTTCACGAATGCGCGCGGCCGAGCGGTCGGCGTCCTCCGGCAACAGAATCGCCCGCCCGTCGGCCATGCTGTTGGACTCGTCGATCCCGGCGTTGGCGCAGACCCATCCGGGGCCGGTCTCGACGATCAGCACGCCGTGGTCCATGCGCACGATACGGCTGGTCTGTCTTAGCACCAGCTCGACCGCGCGCGGGTCCTTCTCCCAGCGCGCCGCATACGCGATTGCCAGCGCGGAGGGCTCGACGTCGCCGAGTTCGCAAGTGCGCCCTTCGGCCTTCGAGATTACCTTCTGGCACACGACCAGGATATCGCCGCGCGCCACTTGCAGGCCGCTCGCGGCCATCGCCGAGCAAATCAGTCCGCCCAGGTTGTCGCCCGGGCCGACCAGCGGGATGCCCTCGATTGCGGTGAAGGTTAACGAACGCATTGCGACTTCCTGCATTGACTATGCAGCCTACTACACCTCAAGCGCCCGCAGAACCACGTCCGCCAGCCGGGCCGAACGGGTTTCGTCGGCCATGATGGTGTCGGTGACGACCGCGCGCATCCCGAGCTTTTCGACCGCGGCGGCCGCGTGCCGGTCGGCGTGGTCGAGCACGAAGACCGCGCATAAGTCGCGGTAGAGCCGCGCCACGCCGAGGGCGGAGGCCTGATGGCCCAACGCGCGCAACATCTTTGCCGCCGGGCCCTTGATCGCCTTGCCGCCGACGATCGGGCTTATCGCGGCAACGCGCTGGCGCGCCCGGCGCATCGCCTCGCGCATCCCGCCCAGCGCGAGAATCGGTCCGATCGAGACGAACGGATTGGACGGCGCGACGATCACCACGTCGGATTTGCGAATCGCGCCGAGGGCCGCGCCCAGCGGCCGCGCCCGCGCCGCGCCGCGCAACTCGATTCGTTCGACCGTGCCGCGAAAGCGCCGGCGCACGAAGTACTCCTGGAACGGGATTGCGCCGCGCCCGCGTACTTTCACGAAAGTGCGCACCCGATCGTCGCTCATCGGCAGCACCTGCGCGCGCACGCCGTAGCGCCGCGCGATCTCGGCCGTGATGCGGCTGAGCGGCTCGCCGGCGCGCATCCGTTCGGTGCGGAACAGATGAGTCGCGAGGTCGCGATCGCCAAGGTTGAACCAGGCCGGGCCATAGAAGCGGACGAGCGCGCCGAGCGTGGTGAAGGTCTCGCCCTCGAGGCCCCATCCGGTCAAAGGGTTGGAGGCGCCGGCAAGCGTGTAGACGATGGTGTCGAGGTCGGGCGAGACGTGGAGTCCGTAGAACTCCTCGTCGTCGCCGGTATTGACGATTACGCTCAGCCGCGGCTGGCCGGCCACGCGCTCCAGGCCGCGCAGAAATTTAGCGGCCCCCACCCCCCCCGCAAGCGTGGTGATCGGCCTGATGGGCTGTCGAAGGAGTCGTGGTGATCGGCCGCGCGCCATTGGGAGCCTTCTTCCCGTAGAGCTTTTTGTAAAGCGTGCTGCGTTCGACCGCGACCCGGCCCATCGCGCGCGCTTTCTCTTCGATTAAGTCGACCGGGACGAACTCACCGGAATCGCCGCCGGCCTGGGCCGTGATGCTTTCCTCCATCAGCGTGCCCGAAAAATCGTTGCATCCGGCCTTCAGCGTGAGCGCGGCCAGTTCGACGCCGAGCTTCACCCACGAGGTCTGCAGGTTGTCGATTTGTCCGCGCAGGAACAGACGCGAGGCCGCGTACATCTGGAAATCCAGGGTGCCCTTGGGCGGCGGCTCGGTGACCAGGCCCTTGCGGAAGAGCACGGTGTTCTCGTGGATGAAGCGCAGCGGCACGAACTCGGTGAAGCCGCCGGTCTGCTTCTGGATGTCGCGCAGGAGGTTGAGATGATTGACGACGTGGCGCGGATTTTCAATGTGCCCGTACATCACGGTCGAAGTGGTGCGCACGCCGAGCGCGTGCGCGGTGGTGATGATATCGACCCAGGTGGCGACGTCGACTTTCTTGTGGCTCAGGATTTCGCGCACGCTGTCGTCGAGAATTTCCGCCGCGGTGCCCGGAATCGATCCCAGCCCGGCGTCGCGCAACATCGCGATATATTCCGGATATTCCATCCGCACACGGCGCGCGCCGAACATGATCTCCATCGGCGAGAAGGCGTGGATGTGAATCTCGGGATAGCCGCCTTTGATCGTGCGGAGCAGGTCGCGGTACTTGAAGTCGGGCGCCTCGGGATTGATTCCGCCCTGCATGCAAACTTCGGTTGCGCCGCGCGCCACCGCGTCGCCGACCTTGTTGAGGATGGTTTCGTCGGAATGGTCGTAGGCGTCGGACTCCCAGCGTTGGCGCTTGAAGCCGCAAAACTGGCATCCGACGAAGCAGATGTTGGTGAAGTTGAGATTGCGGTTGACGACGTAGGTGACTTCGTCGCCGACGTCTTCGGCGCGCGCCAAATCCGCGCACCTGATCGTCGCTCGCAAGTCGTCGCCCTCGGTGGTATAGAGCAGCAATCCCTCTTCGGGCGTCAGTTCCTGACGCTCGCGGCTGCGCTTGAGCGCCGCGCGAACGCCGGGGCTGGCCTTATCCATAAGGGCGCCGAGTGGAGCCGCTTCGATCTCATCGACATAGTCGCGCAGGGCTTCCAGGTTCACGATGCACCTCCGTCGATCTCCGCGCCATGCCGGGCGAGCGCCGGGCGCAGCTTGGGGTCAACCCAGTAATCATCGACGTATTCGGGATAGATTGCGAGCCGTTCGCGCAATTCGAAACCGGCCCGCTCGCAGCGCTCGGCCAGCCGCTCGATATGCGGCCACGGCGCCTCGGGATTGACGTAGTCCTTGCTGAGCGGCGAAATGCCGCCCCAGTCGTTGATGCCCGCCGCCAGGAACATCTCGATCTCGTTGGGCGAGAGGTTGGGCGGCGCCTGCACGTTCATCTTGGGTCCCAGCACGATTCGCGCGGTCGCGATCGCCCGCGCCATCTCCATCGCGTCGGGCTCCGGCGCGGCGGCCATCGCGATCTCCGGCTTGGCGCGGAAATTCTGGATGATCACTTCCTGGATATGGCCGAAGCGTTCGTGCAAGTCGCGGATCGCGATCAGGCTCTGTGCCCGCTCGGCCGGCGTCTCGCCAATTCCGAGCAGAATTCCGGTGGTGAACGGGACGCGGGCCTCGCCGGCCTCCGCGAGCATCCGCAGCCGCACCGCAGGGTCCTTGTCGGGGGCCCATTGATGTACCCCGCCGCTGCCGCGCAGCCGGGTCGAGACGCTTTCGAGCATCAGGCCCATGCTGACGTTGAGCGGCCGCAGCATCACCATCTCGTCGCGGCTCATGATGCCGGCGTTGGTATGGGGCAGCAGGCCCTCCTCCAGCGCGACCTCGCAAGCCCGCGCGACATAGTCGATGGTGCTGGTCGCGCCGAGCCGCGCCAGCGTCTCGCGGTATTCCTTGAAGGCCAGTTCGGGCTTGTCGCCCAGGCACATCAGCGCCTCGCGGCATCCGAGCGCACGGCCGCGCCGCGACCATTGCGCGATCTCGGCCGGGGTCATCGTCCAGGCGCCCGGCTCGCCCGGATCCTTGCGGAACGTGCAGTAGGTGCAACGGTCGCGGCAGAGGTTGGTGACCGGCAGAAAGACCTTGCGCGAGTAGGTGACCACGCGGCCCTTGGCGCGATCGCGCATCGCGCCCGCCGCCGCGAGCAGCGCGGGCAGTTCGTCCGCGGGACACTCGATAAGCGCGATTGCGTCGGCCTCGCCGAGGCGCGCACCGTCGCGCGCCCGGTCAAGGATTTCGCGCAATTGGATCTCGCGCCGGCGCGGGGATCCCGAGCGTCCCACAACCGATGAGGGCTGCGTGGTCGTCATGGCGTCGCAGTTTATAGCTATTGTCCCAAAGCTCGCAAATGCGCCTCGATGCGAAGAGCTGAAGATACCGACCCGGGTCGGACCATGGCTTGATTCCCTCCACCAATAAGCAGGGTTTAATTCCCTCCCCCAATTGTCTTGGGGGGAGGGCGAGGGTGGGGGTCTGTACGCGGTTCTGAATGCCTGTGAGAACCGCGTCTGTCTGACGCAACGCTCGCCGATCCAGGAAGCGCTGATCGCCTCGCGGTCGCTGTTCCCGGCTGCTCAAGAGCAACGGTGCGCTTATGAAAAAAGGGCTACGACGAGGAAGCGCCGGGGAAAACCAGGCATCCGGCGCTTCCTCGCTCGACCCCCACCCCAACCCTCCCCCAAAACTGGTAGGGGGAGGGAGTTAAGAGTCTGTGAGAACCAAGATGGAGGGACCTAAGAGCCGCAGGGCAGAGTCAGAAGCTGGAAAACTGAGCAGAGGGGGACAGAGTCGGGAGACGCGACCCGGATCATACTTAATGCGCCGCGGCTTCGTTAATGCGCTTCGGCTTCGCCGCGGACCTTGAAGGTCGTCGTGTCGAGGGCGTGGCCCGACGCGTCCGCCAGCGCCAGCGTGTGAACTCCCGGCGACGGTGCCCACAGCATCACGCCGTTCACCGGGCCCAGGGTCTTTCGGTCGAGCGTCCAGCGCGCGCCGTCCGCCGCACCGGCGCTCGCGACGAACGCGACGCGTTGGCGATCAACCGGTATGTCGGGGTCGAAGGCAATCACGGTGTCCGGGGCGGGCGAGAGGATGCGCGGCGTGTCGTCGAGGTGCGCGGCCTCGCGATTCGGTTCGGTGCCCGCGATGAACCATTCCTTGCGCGATGGTTCGACCGCGCCGGGGAACTCGACCATCCGCGCCGTCACGCCGGCCGGCCGTGCGATCGCGCCGCCGCCGAAACGCTGGTCGAGATAGTTCATCACGTCGAGCCATACCGGAGCCGCGCCGGTGATTCCGGTCACGTCGTGCATCGAGGCCCCGGAAAAATTCCCCACCCATACGCCGACCGTGAAGCGAGCGGTGTAGCCGACGCACCAGTTGTCGCGCATGTCCTTGCTGGTGCCGGTCTTGACCGCGCTCCAAAAGCGCGTGGCGAGCGCGTTTTCGAGGCCGAAGGTGGCGGCGCGGCTCGCGCGGTCGGCCAGGATGTCGGAGATCAGGAACGCGGTCGCCGGCGAGTAGATTTGCCGCGTCGGTTCGGGCGCGCCGTCGTTCATCAGGCGCATCGCGGAGGAGCGGCCGCCGTTGGCGAGCGTGCGGTAGGCGTTGACCAGGTCCCACAGCCGCACGTCGGCCGAGCCGAGCGCCAGCGCAGCGCCGTAGTAGTCGCCCTGCTCGACGATTCCCTCGAAACCAAGCGCGCGCAACTGCCCGGTGAAGGCCTCGACGCCGACCATATCGATCGTCCTGACGGCCGGGACGTTGAGCGAGGACGCCAGCGCCGTGCGCATCGAGACCAGGCCGCGAAATTCGCGGTCGTAGTCGAGCGGCCGGTAAAGCCCGCGCTGCTCGGGCAACTCCAGCGGCGTGTCCTCGAGCAGCGAAGCGGGCGTGAGCAGGCGGCGCTCGAGCGCGAACGCGTAGAGAAACGGCTTCAGCGCCGACCCCGGCTGGCGCATCGCGCGCACGCCGTCGACGTAGGGCGCGCTGGAGAGCGCGCCGGTCCCGCCGACGTAGGCCCAGACCGCGCCGGTGGAGTTTTCGACCACCACCACCGCGCCGTCGTCGACGTTGCGGTCGTGGACCTCGGCCACGTGGCGGCGGAGCGCGTCGAGCGTGAAAGCCTGCAGGTCGCGATCGAGGGTGGATTCGGCGGTGAGACGGCCGTTGCGCAGGAGTTGCTCGGCGACCCGCGGCGCCAGCGTGACGCGGGTGAAATCGCGCGGGCGGGCCGCGAGCGCACGGTCAATTGCACTCGTTACCTGTGCACTCGTTACCTGTGCGCTCGTTACCTGTGCACGCGGTACTTGTGCGCTGGCGACTTCGCGCTCGCCGGATGAATCAGCCCACAAGGCTCGGTGGGTCATCGCGAGGCGGAGGGCTTCGGCCCGGCGTTCGAGCGCGACGGCGCGCGCATTGGGCGCTTTGATCAGCGCCGCCAGCACGACGGCCTCCGCCGCGTCGATCCCGCTGGGCGCCTTGCCGAACATCACGCGCGCGGCGGCACCCACGCCCTCGATTTCGCCGCGATAGGTCACCAGGTTCAGGTAGGCTTCGAGGATCTGCGCCTTCGACCATCGGCGCTCCAGCGCGAGCGCCGCGAGCATTTGGCGGAGCTTCTGCGCCGCGGTATGCCGCCGCGCGCCGGCGCGCGCGAGCCGCGGATCGAGCATCGCGGCGAGTTGCATCGTGAGCGTGCTCGCGCCGCCTCGTCGCCGTCCCGCGAGCCGGCCGAGGGCGGCCCGCGCGATCGCGGCGAAATCGACCCCATGATGGCTGAAGAAGCGGCGGTCTTCAGATGCGATGACGGCGTCCTTGAGCGCGGGTGAGATGGCGGCGAGTGGAGTCCATGCCAGCCGCCGCCCATGGGCATCGACGCGAAGCTCGTGGATCGGCTCGCCGTGGCGGTCGAGCAATTGCGCGTCGGAGGGACGCCAGCGCGCGCGCACCGCTTCGAAGCCGGGCACGACGGGCCAGCACAGGGCCATCGCGGCCATAAGTCCGGTCGCAACCAGTAACGTTGCCGCGGCGAGCGCGGTCGCGTATGCGCCCCGGCGCTTCATTCAGGGTGCGACCTTCAACGGCGCGTTGGGCAGTTCACCGAACATCTCGGGTTCGTAGAGCGCCTCGACACGAGTCGTTGGGAGTTGGAACACGCCCGCCTGGTTGAGCCGAATCGTGTATTCGACCTCGAACGTGCCCTTCGGAATGTACTGATAATAGGCGCGGAAGGCGTTGAAGGGCCGCTCGATGAAGTCGGGCCAGTAATAGTTGTTGTTGCCGACGTTTTCACCGGCGGTCGCGATCGCCGAGTCGCGGCGCAGCCCCGTGCCGAGATGCGAGGCGCCGGCCGGTAGCGGATCGTCGACCACCACCCACGTCATGTCGGTCTGCGCCTCGATCTTGAGATGCACGCGAACCATGTCACCGCGGCGCCATCCGCCGCGATGCGTTTTATCCACGGCGCTGAGCGTGCGGCTGATCCGGTAACCGCTGCTGAACGGCGCCTTGAGCGGAATCGCCGCGCGCGCGCGAATCTGCACCCACGGATTTCCGCTGCCGTTGTGATCGACTCGCAGATCGGCCTGCGCGGGTGGCCATGCGAAGCTCAGATTTCCGCCGCGGGGGTCGTGGGTCCAATCGAGCTGTTGCGAGACCGCCGCGAGCGACGCCGTGGTCGTGCCCTTGACCGGTACCGACTCGAAGGCGCGCGCGAATTTCTCGACCGCCAGCGTCCCCCACGCGTTGGCGAGCGTGGTCGGCCACGCCCCGCGCGATTGCATTTTCACCGCGCCTTGCATCACGCGCGGCACGTCGTCATGCCACAGCCCATTGTCGACCAGCAGCAGGTCGAGCCGCAGCATGTTGCTTTCCGCGCCGGTCATCAGGCACCAGCAGCTATCGCCCGAAAGATGCGCGCCGGTCCCCTGCCAATTAATCCGCGAGCGCACGATCTGTTCGGCCTCGACGAGACGGCGCGCACGGTCGGGGACATCATGCAGGCGGAGCAGGATGTTCCACCATTCGATAACCGTTGCGTCGGGCCACAGGTTGGGCTCGACCGTGATGCTGCCGAGCATCGCGGCGTTGGCTTGGCCGGCGCTCGAGAGCGCCTCGATGGCCGCGATTTTCCTAAGCGGCAGGTCGGCCCCCGGCACCACGCCATAGCGCACCACGGTGCCCGCGACGAAACCGCGCAGGCCATTCATCATCGCTTCCTCGGACTGCGGCGAAAGCGCAAGCCCGGCCTCGTGCGCGATCGAGAAAACGTACGAGGTCAGGATGTCGCTGCCCTCGCGCATCTCGGGGAAAAACTTCAGCAGGCCGTCGGCGTCGAGGTACTGTGGCAGATCGGCGGTGATGCCGTTCCACAACAGCGGGTCGCCGAGCGCGACCGCGCGCGATACCCGCTGCTCAAGGCAAGTATATGGATATGCGCGCATCCATTCGCGCACCCCGTCAAGGCCGGCGCCGAGCGAAGGGCTGAGCGAGACCTGCACGTCGCCCTGGCCCTCGAGCGCGCCGGCGGGCAACGCTACCGGCTCGGCGATCGGCTTTTCCAATCGCATCAGCGTCGCCTGCCAGGCTTTGACCGGGACCACCGGCAGCACGCGCTGCGTTATCGCCAGACGATCCGAGGGCCGGCCGCCGGCCACGGCCGCGTCGACGCGGTAGCGCAGTTCGCTCACGCCTATCGGCACGGTCACTTTCCAATCGATGGATTTTCCCTGGCCCGCCGCCAGTTCGAGCGTTTGCGGCGCGGGCTGCTCCTTGAGGCCTTCGATTTTCGCGTTCACGGCGGCGGTGAAGGCGTGCTCGGAGGCATTGCGCACCGTAAATTCCGCGTCGAACGAGTCGCCGGTGCGGATTATCGGCGAGACGCCCGACAGGATCATGAGATCCTGCGTCGACTGGATGAGCGTGTCGCCGGTGCCGAACATGCCGATGCCGCCGCTGGCGACCGCGACGATACGGAAGCTGGTCAATGAGTCGTTGAGCGGGACGTCGATCGACGCGTTGCCGGCCGCGTCCAGCGGTACCGTCGCTTTCCACAGCAGCAGCGTGTCGAACAGCTCGCGCGTGATGCGCTGGCCGCCGCCTCCGCCCGGCGGCAGAGCCTTCAGTCCATAGTGCCGTTTACCGACGACCTCCATTTGCGCAGTCGACGTGTCGACCTGGTAGGGGCGCCGCCCCATCATCGCGTCGAGCAACTTCCAGCTTTCGTTGTTCGCGAGTTCGAGCAACCCCTGGTCGACCGCGGCCACCGCCACTTCGCTGCCCCTGGGCGGCGGCGCTCCGCTGGCCGTCCTGACCGCGATCGTGATGTGCGCCTTCTCGCGCACGTGGTACACGCGACGCTGCGGGGTGACCGTTACGTTCAGCCGGTTGGCGCGCCATCCGACGCGAATTTCCGCGATCCCCAGCCTGAAGGCCGGCTTGGCGAGGTCGAGCATCCCGGTGGGCGCGGGCGATCCGACACGGCCGCGAATCGCCAGCACCGATACGAACACGTTGGGGGCGTAATCGCGCACGGGGAGCATGATGACCGGGTTGTGACCCGAGAGATGAACCACGGAGGCCGCGATGACTCCTTCGCGTTCCACAGTGACCAGCGCGGTGGCCTCGGCGAAAGGCATCCGCACCTGGAAGCGCGCGGTGTCGCCCGGCTGGTATTGCGGATGCTCGGGCAGCAGATCGATGCGATCCTCGTCGTGGCCCTCGAACCACAAGCGGTCCGCGCCGGGGATAAATACTTCGGTGTACGCCATGCTCGAGTTGCCGGCGTCGTCGCGCACGGTGGCCTGCACCTCTACCGTGCCGGTGATCGAAGTTTTCGCGTCGCACAGCAGCAGCCCGCGCCGGTCGGTAACGCCGGAACACAATTGGCCGGCGCGGCGCGTCTCGATGGTGTTGTCGTAGGCGTAAAATCCGCCAACCAGGCGTTTGCGGTACGAGAACGTGTTGCGGGTGAAAATATCGACGCGCACCGGAGCGCCGGCGACCGGCTTGCCTCCCTCCGCGACCACCGCGACGCGAAAACGCACGTGGCCGGGAGAGGAAACCCAGTCATCGGAGCGGATTCCGGCGAGATATTTCGCGGGCCAGACCGTGACCGAGTTGGAAACCGTTTGCGTCTCGCCGTTGGGGTCGCGGTACTCCATCTCCGCGCGCACGTCGACCGGCGTAGGCGAGCGCGCGATATCGGTTATCTCGGTGCGCGCGCCACCCGCGGCGTCGAGCGTCAGTTCCTTGCGCTGATGAACGCCGGCCGGCGTCACGCTTGCGAAGCCCTGGTACCATTGCTCGCTGGTGATCGTTCCTTCCTTGACCTCGCCGTTGGCAAAGGTGAAATTTTCGAAATCGGGAAAGGAAACGGTCGCGTTGGGCTGAACCTGGCTGCGCAGCGTGACCGCCAATCCGCTCGCCGCTCCGCCCGAGAGATACTCCGCGCTGAGATCGACCGGGACGCTGGTGACCCCGACCTGGATTGGCGCCGGCATCCGAATCGCCGCCTTCATCAGCGGCAGGCGGAATTCCTCCACTCGAAAGGCCGCGGTCTGAATATCGTTGGGGTACGTTCCCGGATTGCCCTTAAGCGGCATCGTGACCGAGTACTCGCCCAGGTGCGCGCTTTTGGGGATGGTCCAGGTGGTTTCCGCGGTGCCCGCGGCGCTCCACTTGAGCGGGAAGTCATAGTGCTGATCGCCGCCGACGGCGCGGATCGTCACCGTCGCCGGACGCTCGGCGGCCGGGACCATCGCGAACCCCGCGACAGTCTTGGCGCGCAGGAAGTGTTTCATGTGGAGGGTCTCGCCCGCCCGCAACAGCGGCCGACCGAGCACGGTATGCGCGGCCAGGTCGGTCGGGCTCCACTCCTGCGGCAGATGAAAGCGCCACGACTCGATTCCGTAGCGCCAGCTCGAATGGACGAAGCTGAAGTCCTGGCCGAGACGCGCCGTCACCAGCAGCCCCGACCCGAGCTCCTGCAGCGCCTGGGTCTGGCTGGTGTAGAAGTCATACTTGGTGGGCGCAACGTCTTCGCACTTGGCGGGATTGTTGACGCCGTCGATCTTCGGCACCAGCGCCAGACCCAGGCGATCGGTGGTGCCGGCCCAAAGCCGATCGCCGTGGCAATTGGCGATTGCCACCGCGGCGCCGGCGACCGGTCGCGCGTCCTCGAGCGTGGTCACCCAAACCAGCGAATTGGCGGCGCCCTGCTTGAAGTGCACCGAGAGGTTGGTGACCAGCGCCGCGGTCGGAACGTACATCGGCGCATCTTTACCCAGCAGCACGTTGCCCAGGCGCGCACTCTTGAGTTCCACGATATAGAGTCCCGGCTTGCCGAGCGGGATCCCCATCACCTCGAACGCCTTGGCCCCGTTGGGCTTTGGGAATTTGAAGCGTTTCGGCTCGCCGCCGGTCTTGTCCTCCGCGAACACCGACCGTTGACGCGAGGCGCTGGCGACTTTGCGGAGCCAGGAGATCACGGTGGGCGCTTCGGGCACCGTGAGGCCGAAGACCTGCGCGTCGAGGCGGTTGAAAAAATTGTTCAGGGGCACGCCCGTAGGAGGGGGCGGGCCGCTGGCTTTATGTCGCGCGCCGCGGATTTGTGCTTCGAGATTGCGCACGGTGACCGGCAGCACCGGGTCCGCCGCCTCGATGATTCCGAAGCGCGCGGAGAATTTCGCCAGCGGCGGAAACGTGTCGGTCTTAACGGTCATCGGAAAGCGCGCGGCGTTGGAAAGCGGGCGGCCGGTATCGTCGGTGAGGCCCGCGGGAAGCCGGATGGTGTAACTCGAGGATTCCTTGAACGGGCCCGGAAACGTGAGGCTGCGGATATCGGAAATGTCATCGGGAAGCTTCGCGGCTTTAACCGCTCCGTCGGGTCCGGAGATCTCGATCCGTTTTGCGCTGTCGACGGTTATCGAACCCGAAAACGAAAGCGACATCGGCGTGATCGGAATGCACGCGGCCTGCGCATTCTCGCGTTCGCATCCGAAATTCGCCTCGAACGCGGGGCGCACCTTGAAGTTCAGTTCCTGATTCTGCGCGGTCGCGATTCCGCTGGTGGTCGCGATCCCTTTGCCCCAGATCAGCTTTACTTCGGCGTTGTCGGGAAATTTCTGCCGGGCTTGCAGGATGATCGCCGGGCGATGGTTGATGAAATCAGAGAAACGCTTGAGCAGCAGTTCGCGGTCGGAGCCGCTGATGATGCTCGCGCCGACCCGCTGCGGCATCCCCTGGACCGAGAACTCGGCGTGCTCCAGCACCGTTTGCGCGGCCGGTTCGGCGTCGAGCACCAGGACGAAGGCCTGATGTTCGTCGATGTCGCTGCTGCCCGTCCAGGGCCTGGTCTCGACCACCGCCGGGCCGCCGGTGTCGAAGACGAATGAGAGATGGTCGGGGAGGCGAGCGCCCTTGAGCGTCTTGAGGCCGGGGGCCAGCGTGAAAGTGCATCGCACGCCGGCCGGCAGGTCCTGGTCAAAGTCGTACGACCACTGTCGGCTGTTGATCCATCGCGCCGTTCCATGCTGGCGCGCCGTTCCGTGCGCGGCGCAATCGATGCGAAAGGGCGATTGTTTGACGCGCGGATCGCCCAGCGGAACCATCGGTTGCGAAAAGCGCGCCACGGCCTGGCGCACGTTCTTTACCGTGCCCTGGGGCGAGAAGGTGACGGTCGGCGGAGCGGAATCAGCCCGCGGCGCTCCGGCCTCGGCGACCAGGCATATCAAGAGGACTACAATGATGCGTGCGGCGGAGACGAAAGGCCGCCGGCTGACAGCCGGCAGCAGACCCGCTCTGGCTGAAAATGGCGAGCTGGCCGAAAACGAGTCGATCGCAGTCCCCCTCCCAACCGCGGTTCGCAATGTAGTAGCGTAACGGTTACGTCGGGCCGAGCCGCTTGGCGGGAGATGATACCGGCGCAAAGCCAGCATAACAATCGCGGTAAAACCCACTGTCGCAAGCGCGACAAAATGGGCCGTAAGCCTGAAGAAGGCGCTTTTGCTGCGGGTTCAAGGCTGCGATACTGTCGATGGTTGATGCCGACCGGTGAGGTATACGATGGCTGAGGTCGAAGGCGCGAGTGCGCCCATTACAAATGGCGCTGCCCGCGTCGAATACGAACTGCAACTTTACTACTGGGTGAAGCTTATTCGCGGCTTCGAAGATCGCGTCTCGCGCCTTCACCGGCAAAACAAAATTCTGGGCGGGGTCTATTCGGGCGCCGGGCAGGAAGCGATCGTTACCGGAATCTGTGCACCGTTGCAGGAGGGCGACCTGGTCGCGCCACTCCATCGCGACCTCGGGGTCTTCCTGATGCGGGGTGTCGACCCAGGCCGCCTGATGGCGCAATTGATGGGCAAGGAGACGGGGCTCTCGCGCGGCAAGGATTCATTTCTGCACGGCGGCGACCTCGAACACGCGGTCTTCGGCTCGACCTCGATGCTGGGGTCGTCGCTGCCGGTCGCGGTCGGCGCGGCGCTCAAGTACCACATCAAGAAGGAAAAGCACGTCGCGGTGGCGTTCTTCGGCGAGGGCGCGTCCTCGCGCGGCGACGTGCACGAGGCGATGAACTTTGCCGGCGTGCATAAGCTGCCGGTAGTTTTCGTTTGCGAAAACAACCGCTTCGCCTACTCCACGCCATTGGAGAAACAGATGGCGATCGACGACGTGGCCTCGCGTGCCGCCGCCTACGGCTTCAAGGGCTATGTGGTCTCAGGCAACGACCTGCTCGCCGTGGTCGAACTGAGCGAGCGGGTGATGAACCGCACCCGCGAGGGTGGCGGCCCGGCGCTGATCGAATGCAAGACCTACCGCTACCGCGGCCACAGCGAACACGATCCGGCGCTTTATCGCGACAAGGAAGAGTTGGTGGAATGGGAGAGTCGCGACCCGATCCCGCAATACGAGTTCTACCTGGAGAAGAAGGGCCACGACCTCAAGCGCATCCGCGAAGAGGTCGACGAGCGGGTCCGCACGGTGGTCCAGGGCGCGGTCGATTTCGCCGAGCAGAGCCCGATGCCCAAGCCCGAGGAGGCGCTCGAAGACCTCTACGCGCCGTCCGGTGCTTCATCTTCCGCCACCGGTTCCACTACCGGCGGCGGCAACCATCGCGGGTCCTGACCGCCGCGCGCACAGCAACCGATTCTTGAATCTCAACCGCCGGAGCACGATGGAAGTCACCTATCTGAAAGCGATCAATCAGGCGCTGCACGAAGAGATGCGGCGCGACGACAACGTCTTCGTCATGGGCGAGGACGTGGGCGAGCTGGGCGGCGCGTTCAAGGTTACCGAGGGGCTGCTCGACGCCTTCGGTGAAGACCGCGTGATCGACACCCCGATCTCGGAGGCGCTGATCGTCGGCGCTGGAATCGGCGCGGCGATCCTGGGGATGCGCCCGGTGCTGGAGATGCAGTTCGGAGATTTCATTTCGTGCGCTTTCGATCAGATCGTCAACACCGCGGCGACCCTGCGCTATCGCCATGGCGGGAAGGCCTCCTGCCCGCTGGTGCTGCGGGCGCCCTCGGGCGCCGGCGTGCACGGCGCGCTCTTCCATTCGCAAAACCCCGAGGCCTGGTTCACCCGCGTCCCCGGGCTCAAGGTGGTCGCGCCGTCGACGCCCTACGACGCCAAGGGCCTGCTGAAGAGCGCGGTGCGCGACGACAACCCGGTAATCTACTTCGAGCACAAGCGCCTCTATCGCAGCGTCAAGGAGGACCTGCCCGAGGGCGACTTCACGGTGCCGATCGGGCCGGCCGAGTTGCGGCTGGAAGGCCGCGACCTTTCGATCATCACCTACGGCGGCACGATGCATCAGGCGCTCGACGCGGCGCGTATCGTCGAGAAGGAAGACGGTTTGAGGGTCGAGGTGCTCGATCTGCGCACGCTGTTGCCGCTGGACCGCGAGGCGATCCTGGCGACCGCACGCAAGACCGGCAAGGTGCTGATTGCGCACGAGGATCGGCTGACCGGCGGTATCGGGGGCGAGGTCGCCGCGATTATCGCCGAGCATGCTTTCGATTATCTCGACGGGCCGATCAAGCGGGTCGCCGCACTCGACACGCATCTCGCCTTCAGTCCGCCGCTGGAGGAGTACATCCTTCCCAACACCAACAAGATCGTCGAGGCGATCCGCGAGCTCGCGGCGTATTAGGGGCAGGCCGGCATGTCGATCGAAGTAGTGATGCCGCAGATGGGCGAGAGCGTGGTCGAGGGAACCGTCACCAAGTGGCTGGTCAAGGAGGGCGACCGCGTCCAGGAGGATCAGCCGCTGTGCGAGATTTCGACCGACAAGGTCGATACCGAAATTCCGTCGCCGGGGACCGGCGTTATCGCGAAGCTGATCGCGGCCGAAGGCGACACTTTGCCGGTGGGCGCGTCGCTGGCGGTAATCGAAGCTGCAGGAGCCACCGCGGGCGCGGCTGCCGCCGCCCCGGCGGGAGTGCGGACGCAGCCCAAGGCTGCGTCCGCACTCCCGCCCGCGCCGGGCAAGGCGGGTGTTGCGGGCGCGCCCGGGACGGCGCGCCCGCAACAGCCGCCGACGCTGCGCGCCGTGCGCAGTGAGCCGAGGCCGCAACCAGCGGCCGCGGCTAACTCCGCAGCGCAGGTCTCCGCGGGCGGTGCGAGCGCACCGCCCGCCAACGGCAATAGCGGGGCGGCAGCCACGGCGGCGGCCGAGCCGGCCGCCGCCGTGGCTGCCGCCCCGCGTCCCGCGCAGGCGCCCGGCGATGGCGTTGGCGCCGTCGGCGACGGCGCGCATCGGCGCTACTCGCCGGTCGTGATGCGCATGGCCGAGGAACACGGCATCGACCTGACCCGTGTGCCGGGTACCGGAATTGGCGGACGCGTCAGCAAGCGTGACGTGCTCGCCTACCTCGATGCGCTGGCGTCGGGACAAGTGCAGCCGCCGAGTGGTGCGAAAGCACAAGAAGGGGTGCAGGCCGCGTCGGCGATTGCTCAGCCGCCGGCGCAGGCGGCGGCGCGCCCGGGCGCACCGCCGGCCTCCGCGCGTCCCGCGCCGCAGGTAGGACTACCCGGCGGTGCGGGCTATCGGCCGCCGGTCTATGAGCCGCGCGAGGGCGACGTGGTCGAGCAGTTCACTCGGCGGCGCAAGCTTATCGCCGAGCACATGGTCTACTCCAAGACCCACTCGCCGCACGTGGGCACGCTCGCCGAGGTTGACCTGACGCGGGTGATGCGCTTGCGCAACCAGCACAAGGACGCTTTTGCCGCGCAGGAGGGCTTCGCGCTGACCCTGTTACCGCTTGCGGCCGCCGCGACGGTGCGGGCGCTAAAAGAATTTCCACGCATGAACGCCTCGGTGGTAGGCGACTCGCTCATCGTGCGGCACCAGGTAAACCTCGGCATCGCGATGGATACCGAAGAGGGACTGCTGGTGCCGGTGATCAAGGCCGCCGAGGGAATGTCGGTGGTGGGCCTGGCGCGCGAGATGGAGCGGCTGCGGCGCAAGATCGCCGAGAAAAAGATCGCCGCCGACGATCTCGCGGGCGGAAGCTTCACGCTGACCAATCCGGGACGCGAGGGAAATCTGTTCGGCTTCGCGATCATCAACCAGCCGCAGGTCGGGATTTTGCGGATGGGCGAGATCAAGAAGCGGCCGGTGGTGGTGGAAGCCGACGGCGAGGACACGCTCGCGATTCGCACCATGATGTATCTGGCGCTCTCGTATGACCATCGCGTGATCGACGGCGTGCTCGGCAACCGGTTTCTGTACCGCGCCGCTCGCATCCTCGAGGAAGCCGACTTCGAGCTGTAACCCTCTTCGTCATCCCGCGCGGGTCTGCGAGCCGAGAGACCCCGTGTCCTTATACTACGAGACTCTCGCGAAGCTCCCTGTGAGTTGCCGAAATCCATTCCAAAAGCCGGGACGCCAGTTGTCACGTCAGCGTCTATAATGACGACGTCATGAAGGCGATGGCCGTATACACGCCCGCAGCGATCGAAACCGATCCGCTGCGCGCGATCGAGCTTCCCGACCCCGAGCCGGGGCCCCGCGAGATTCTCGTCCGCATCAAGACCTGCGGCGTCTGCCGCACCGACCTCCACGTGGCCGAAGGCGACTTGCCGCCGCGCCATCCGCGAATCGTACCCGGTCACGAGATCGTCGGCACGGTCGAGCGATGCGGCCCCGGATGCACGCGCTTTACCGCCGTGGGTGCGCGGGTGGGCGTCGCATGGCTCCGCGAGACCTGCGGCCAATGCGCCTATTGCCGGCGCGGTCGCGAGAACCTCTGCCTCGGCGCGCGGTTCACCGGTTACGATCACGATGGCGGCTATGCCGAGTTCGTGGTGGTGCGCGAGCATTTCGCCTACGCGATACCCGACGGACTCGGTGACGAGGCGGCCGCGCCACTTTTATGCGCGGGGATAATCGGCTTTCGCGCGATCAAGCGCGCCGAAATCCGGCCTGGCGCGACCGTCGGTCTTTACGGCTTCGGCGGCTCGGCCCATATCGCAATCCAGGTGCTCAAGCACTGGCGATGCCGCGTGTTCGTGATGAGCCGTGGCGGACGCCATCAGGAACTCGCCGAGGCGCTGGGCGCCGATTGGATCGGTCCGGCCGACGCGCCGCCGCCGCACAAACTTGACGCTGCGATTCTGTTCGCCCCGGCCGGCGAGTTGGTGCCGCCGGCGCTGGAGGCGCTCGACCGCGGCGGCATCCTCGCGGTTGCCGGAATTTATCTGAGCCCGGTGCCTGCGCTCGATTACGAGCGCGATCTCTTCTATGAACGCGAGTTGCGCAGCGTGACCGCCAACACGCGCGCCGACGGCGAGGAGTTTATGAAAATCGCCGGCGAAATTCCCGTGCGCACGCATACGCTCGGGATGCGCCTTGACGAGGCCAATCGCGCGCTCAACCTGCTCAAGCACGACGAGCTCAAAGGTGCCGCCGTCTTGCACATCGGTTAGTCCTTCCGCACGTCGGCTGATTTTTTTTCGCGCACAGCGAGAATTTCGCTGCAAAGCATCCGACGAGAATCTCGCCCCGAAAAGATTGACCATTTGGTCAGAGCGCTGATACGGTTGCTGGCTGATTCGGGAAAGCGAAGGACAATCGAGGTCTGGATGGCGACGCAAGGGAGCGAACTAAGCAGGGGTGATGCGGCCGTGCTCGGCGACGCCGCCGTGCTCACGCGGATGGACAAGGCGGTCGCATGGGCGCGCAAGTTTTCGATTTTTCCTTATCCGTTCGCGACCGCCTGTTGCGCAATGGAATACATGTCGCTCTCGATGACGCCCTACGACATCGATCGCTTCGGTGCGCTGCTGCCGCGCTTTACTCCGCGCCAGGCCGATTTGCTGATGGTTATCGGCACGGTCACGATGCGTCAGGCGCCGATCCTGCGCCGCGTCTACGACCAGATGGCCGAGCCCAAGTGGGTGATGGCGTTTGGCGCATGCGCCTCGACCGGCGGCTTCTACGACAACTACGCGACGCTGCCCGGTATCGACCGGATCGTCCCGGTCGACGTCTACGTGCCCGGATGCCCGCCGCGCCCGGAGGCCGTGCTCGACGCCCTGATGGCGTTGCAGCGCAAAATCCAGGGCCAGAAGCAAAAGCTCGGCGCAAACCAGGCCGCCTGATTCACATCCTCGACGCCGCGGCTTTCTGACCCGCGCCTCGCGATGGCATCACCATGGACCGCTACCTGACCCGCTGGCTGGATATCCCCGATCTCCGCCGTCTCGAAGTCTACGAGGCGCACGGCGGCTACGGCGCGTTGCGCAAGGCGCTGTTCGAGATGACCCCGGAGCAGATCGTCAACGAGGTCAAGAACTCCAACCTGCGCGGACGCGGCGGCGCGGCCTTTCCGACCGGCGTCAAATGGAGCTTCATCCCCAAGGACTCCAAGAAGCCGGTCTACGTCTGCTGCAACGCCGACGAGAGCGAGCCCGGTACGTTCGCCAACCGCTACGAGCTGGAAAACGATCCGCACGCGATTATCGAGGGTATCCTGATAGCCTGTCGCGCGGTCGGCTCGCATACTTGCTTCGTCTACATGCGCGGCGAGTTTTTCATCCAAAAGCAGATTTTCGAAGCGGCCCTCGCCGAGGCGCGCGCGCGTGGCTACGTCGGCCCGGACGTGATGGGCTCGGGCTTCGGAGTCGAGATAACCGTGCATCGCGGGGCCGGCGCGTACATCTGCGGCGAAGAGACGGGACTGCTCGAGTCGCTCGAAGGCAAGCGCGCGTATCCGCGCAATCGTCCGCCGTTTCCGGCGATCCAGGGCGCCTTCGGATGCCCCACCGTGGTCAACAATATCGAGACCCTCTCCAACGTCCCGCATATCATCGCGCGCGGCGCCGAGTGGTACAAAACGATGGGGCCCGCGAGCAGCCCCGGCAACAAGCTCTTCTGCCTCTCGGGCCACATCAACAAGCCGGGCTTGTACGAACTCGCGATGGGCTTTCCGTTGAAGGATCTGATCTACGACGTCGGCGGCGGAATCCTCGACGGCCGCGCGCTCAAGGCGGTCATCCCGGGCGGCTCGTCGTTTCCGGTCTTCACCGCCGAGGAGGCGATGAAGGTCAACATGGATTTCGACTCGGTGCGCGCGGCCGGATCGTTGATGGGCACGGCGGGCGTGATGGTGATGCATGACGGCACCTGCATGGTCGAGGTGCTGCGAACCGTCGCGCATTTCTACCATCACGAATCCTGCGGGCAGTGCACGCCGTGCCGCGAGGGCACCGGCTGGATCGAAAAGCTGCTGATCCAGTTGGAGGCCGGCCGCGGCCGGCTCCAAGACCTCCAGACCCTGCTGAGCGTCGCCACCAATATGGAGGGCAACACCATCTGCGTGCTGGCCGACAGCCTCTCGATGCCGGTGAAGAGTTTCATTCCCAAGTTCCGCTCCGAGTTCGAGGACCATGTGCGGCTGGGCCGCTGCCCGTTCAAGGAAAACGGCGCGACGTCGCAGGTCATCGACGGCGATACGCACGCGCCCGCCGCCGCCGCAAACAATCACGCCAACGCCCACACGACTGAAGCAGATGCCGAAGCTGACAATTGACGACATCCCCGTCGAAGTTCCCGACGGGCTCAACCTGATCGAGGCGGCGCGGCTTTGCGGAGTCGAAATCCCGCACTACTGCTACCATCCGGCGCTCTCGGTGGTGGGCAATTGCCGCATGTGCCTGGTCGAGGTCGAGAAGGCGCCCAAATTGCAAATCGCCTGCAACACCCGCGTCACCGAAGGGATGATCGTGCGCACCCGCAGCGAGCGCACCAGGGCGGCGCAGCGCGCGGTGCTCGAGTTTCTGCTGGTCAACCATCCGATCGACTGCCCCGTGTGCGACCAGGCCGGCGAGTGCAAGCTCCAGGACTACTACATGGACTACGACCGCCAGCCCTCGCGCTTCGAGTTGGGGCGCAAGAACCATAAGGGCAAGGCGATCGACATCGGCGGCGGTCTGATGCTCGACCAGGAACGATGCATCCTGTGCGCGCGCTGCACGCGCTACTTCGACGAGGTCACGCATACTTCCGAACTCGCGATCTTCGAGCGCGGCGACCATAACGTGATCGACACCTACCCCGGGCGCAAGGTCGACAACGCTTACGCGCTCAACACGGTCGACATCTGCCCGGTGGGCGCGCTGACCGAGAAGGATTTTCGCTTTCGCATGCGGGTCTGGTATCTGCATCAGACGGCCTCGGTGTGCGGCGGATGCGAGCGCGGATGCGCGATCGATATCCATCACCATCGCGGCCGCATCTACCGCTTCAAGCCGCGCCATAACCCAGAGGTCAATGGCTACTGGATGTGCGACACGGGGCGGCACAGTTTTCCGGCGCTGCAGAGCGAGAGCCGGCTGGTTGCGCCGCTTAAGCAGGCGGGCGATCGGATGGCGCGGCTTCAATGGGACGCGGCGCTGGACGAGGCGGCGGCGAAAATCGCGGAGTACCAGCGCTTGCACGGCGCCAACGCGATCGGCGCGGTCGTCGGCGCTCATTCGACCAACGAGGAAGCCTTCGCGCTCAAGCGCCTGATGGCCGCGATCGGCTCCGGCCGAATCGCCGGGCTTAGCTGGTCTGCGGCCGACGCGCCCGGGGACGACAACCTTCTGGTTCGCGCCAATCGCAATCCCAACACGCGCGGCCTCGCCGCGCTCGGGATCGGTGCGGATGGAGTGGGGCGCCTGGGTGAGGCGGCCGCCGCGGGCGAGATGAAGATGCTAATCGCGATGCGCGCCGATCTGGTGCGAGCGCTTGGCGAGGCCGAGTTCGTCCGGCAATTCGGACCGCTGGATTATCTGCTGGTGCTCGACACCGACGCCAACGAGACCGGGCAGATGGCGAACCTGCTGCTGCCCATCGCCGCCTACCCGGAACTCGACGGCAGCTTCACCAACTTTAAAGGCCAGGTGCAGCGCCTGAACCGGGCCTTCGATCCGCCAGGCGAAGCGCGCCCGGCGATTGAGATCGTTGACGCGCTCGCCGCGCGGCTCGGCAGCGCGGCGCCGCTAAGGACGCCGAAGGTTCCGCTGACGGCCAGCACCGGGTTTGCCGCGATGGCGGCGACCGAGCCGGCCTTCGCGGGGCTGACGCTCGACGGACTTGGCGAGCACGGCGCGCCGCTCAATGGTGCCGCCGGCTGAACGCCAGGCCGCCTAGCTCGCCGGCGGCCTGATCGTGAGCACGGGGCAGGGCGACTCTCGGATGACGCCGTCGGTCACGCTTCCCGTAAGAAGACGCGCGAGACCGCTTCGGCCATGGGTCGACATCACGATCAGGTCAGGCTTGATTTCCCCGGCAATGGTCAAAATCGCCTTCGCCGTATCGGAGAGGAACGCGGTCTCGGTAAGCGTCTCGTACTTGAGCCCGGACAGCCGCTGCGCGGCCAGCTCCTTGAGCATCTTGAGGGCCTGAGTTTCTGAGGGCTTCTCGTCTTTCACGGTCTTGGCGATCTCTGGTTCGCCCATCGCCGGCAGGGCAGGTACCACATGCAGCAGGATGATGGTCGCGACGCTCCCGGCCAGCTGCTTTGCCGCCTCCAGGACGCCTGCTTCGTGGTCCTCGAAAGCGACGGGGCATAGAATTTTGTTAAACGGGAAATTCATCGCGTGTCCTCCAGACCGCTGCTCGCAGATCGCGGTTCAACCGCTCCTGTCAATAGGTAAAGGGATTTCGCAAGGACGCGCAAGCCAGCGGCCGGTATCCACGGTTCGCGGCCGGGCAGATGCGAGCATACGGTTGACGGCGTCGTTGTAGTGCTCTACGACGAAACCAACGCGATGGAGTCCTGGCCGCTGGCGGCCGGCAGCTTCGGAGATTCAAAAAACAGGGAGTCCAATAATGCGAGACGTGAAGTTCGGATTGTTCTCGGTCACCGGCGATTATGCGCAAGCCCTACGAACGGCGAAGCGCGCCGATACCGAAGGGTTTTACTCGATGTTGCTCAACGATCATTTCTTCTCTCCATTCCGTCCCGCCCGCGAGCCTCAACTGGAGTGTTTCACGACCTTAAGCGCCATCGCGGCCGTGACGACCAGGATTCGCGTTGGTTCATTGGTCGCGGCGGTGGCGTTTCGCTCTCCACCGCTGCTGGCCAAGATCGCCTCGACCCTGGACCACGTGAGCAATGGCCGGCTGGTGCTCGGCCTGGGCTCGGGCTGGGAGCGCTCGGAGTACGACGCCCACAACTATCCTTATCCTTCCAATTCCGAGCGCCTCGATCAGCTCGCCGACGCGATCAAGCTAATCAAGGCGATGTGGACCCAGGAGGAGCCGACCTATCACGGAACGCATTTCTCGATCGACAAGGCCTACAACAATCCACGGCCGCTGCAGAAGCCGTATCCGCCAATCATGCTCGGCGGGTCCGGAAGCAAGCTGCTTAAAATCGCCGCCGCCGAGGCCAATATCCTGAATTTGATCCCGCCCATCTTCAACGGCAAGGATCTGATCAACGATCCCGCCGCGGCCGTGAGATTCGACAAGCCCGAACTCAAGCGGCGCGTCGCAAAACTGCACGCTTTGGCGAAGGAGGCCGGTCGCGATCCGAACGACATCGAGTTGAGCGGTCTGCTGCTCGTGAATCTTGCAAAAGACAAGAGCCGGGCGGATGCCAACGTGCGGGAGATCGCCAAAAAATGGGGTTTCCCGGACGAGGAAGCGACGCGCCGCGCTCCTTCGATCCTCGCGGGAACTCCGGACGAGGTGAAGCGCGAAATCCGGTCACGGATCGAAGAGACCGGAATAACTTATTTCGTCGTGCTGCCGGACTCGGAAGAGTCTCACGGACTACTGGTGAAGGAAGTCATGCCCGAGTTTTCTCACTGAGATAGGCAAAGTTCGGAAGTAGTCAGAGGAAATAGTCAGACAGGACGGCCCGGCCCGCGAGGCGGAGCAGGGCCGTCCTATTTTAATACGACCAGCAACGCGCACGGCCGGCAGTCGCGCAGATCCGCGAAACCCGAAGCAAAGTCTCGTAGCGATCCGGTTCCCTGCTCATCAAGAGTGAAAGATTCACCTAACTACGTTCTTTTGCGCAGGGCCTCGCATTTGCAAACTTGCGCGTATCGGTGGGAGCCTGAATTACGATTCACAGTCAGAGTTCTGGTTTAGGGGAGCCGCCTGAGGGGAGCGCTCTTTCCCTTGAGCGGTGTAACGCACAGCGAAAGCTGTCCGATGCAAGGGAGGGCTCAACCAATGTCAGTGAATCTCAAACCGCAGCGGCGCGTGCTGGGGAGGCGCCGGATCGGGCTCATGGTGGTGCTGGTCGCGAGCGTGGTCGGCGTGTACGCAGCTTCCGCCCGAGCGCAACAAACCCTGCCGACGCGGTCAGACTACGGTGTATGGTTGCACAAGTATCTGGACGCCAAGCCGACGTTTAAGCCGGGCGATGTCCTGACTCAGAAGGACCTCGAGCGCATACGGCCGTTCGTGCCGCCGGGTTATATCGAGCAACTGGATTTTCCGGAGATGCGGATGGAGATTGCCGCGCCCGAAGATCACACGCCGCGTCAGGACTACATGGATTGCACGGAAAAGTATCAGAGCCAGGTCCGCCTCGGGCCCGACGGCGAGTTGCTGAACTACGTCTGCGGCCAGCCGTTCTCCGACAGTCTGGAGGCCTCGGATCCGATGTCCGGTTTCAAGGCGGCATGGAACTACGAATGGCGCTGGCAGAATTTCGGCCTGGCCTGCTACACGCTTCCATGGATCTGGGTGCGCTTTGGAGGCAGCCACTCGCCGTTCGACATCGAAAAGGACGTTAGTTGGGACACCGGGACGGATTTCAAAGGGGCCCTTCCCGATACCGCGCAAATCGCCCAAATGTTCGGCGGCGGTGGGACCTTTCAACGTATCCTGCAGTCGACCTATCAGCGAGTTTATTTTTCTCACCTGGCGCCGATGGTTCACAATGGCGAGTTGCTGCCCGTGCCCGATGCCAAGGAGTTTGAGTTCAAGGAGTTCACGGGCTTCTTCGATCCCTTCGATATCCGCGGCACCGCGTTCATCGTTTACCGCTACGCGGATCCGCGCCGGCAGGACGACGCCTGGGCCTATCTGCCGGTTTTGCGCCGTGTGCGCCGGATCTCGGTCGAGGTCAAGTCCGATTCGCTGCTGGGCACCGACCATACCCTGGAGGACCTTCTACGGTTTCTCGGGCCGCATATTGGAATGGAAATGGAAGTTCCTGGGCTGGAAAGAGATGTTGGCGGTGATGAGCTCCAAATATGATTACGCCCACTACTACGGTCCCAACGGCATCGTCCCCAACGACCGTTGGTCAGTGCGGCGCTTCGCGGTGGTTGAGCGCATCCCGACCATACAGCGTCACCCCTATAGCAGTGCGATCGATTTCTGGGACGCCCAGAACTGGGACACTTCCTACTTGATCGCGTTCGACCACAGCCAGAAGCTCTGGAAGATTTTTCAGTTCACCAAGATATGGAGCGAGGACTTCAAGGACCCTGACCTGCAACGCATCAACAAGGGCGTGCGGGCCACCGACTTCCAGACGATCGCGGTGATGGACCTGCAAAATCATCGCGCCACGCTCAATCCGATTTATGGATTGGGGTTTCCAGACGTGACCGCCAAGCACGTGGAAAAGCTGTACGACGTCAGCAGCCTGGAGCAGATTCACCGATGACGATTACGTCGGGCGGTGGGACACATCCGACCCGCCACCCGACGCATCAAGGTTAGCTTCGCCGATTTCGCCGCGCCGGTCAGACCTTGAGTTGCACGCGGGTGACGCCAAAGGCGAAGCGGCGCATCACGGTGCGAGCCAGGATGCCGCCCATGAGCCTGATGCCGACCCGGTTGAGCATCAGCCGGCCGAGTAGCGAGCGACCGAGCAGCACGCGCGGCGGTCGCTGCTGCATCTTCTGGATCGTGACGATCTCAGGGAGCCGCTCGGCCTCGATTGCGTGTGCGGCCCCCTCCCAGCGATCTACGCCAGCGGCCGCGCCGCCCGCGGCGGCCTCGCACAGATGGTTGGCGGCGACGACCGCATCGCGCAGCGCCATATTTATTCCCTGCGCGCCCACCGGCGACATCGTGTGCGCCGCGTCGCCCAACAGCAGCATCCCCGGCACCGACCACCGCGCGGCGCGGCCGCATACTACGTCGAGGAGGAATGGATGGGTGACCGCGTGCAGGTTGTTGCGCAGATGGAGCGCCAGGTCGGTCGAGACATAGTTGGCCATGTCCAGCAGCCACGCCTCCATCCCGCGCCGGCGCAGGTCGCCGAAGAGGCCCTTGTCAATGATCCATGCGACCTGCAGGCGGCCGTCGTAACTTGGAAAGAGCAGCGCGAAGTGGCCGTGCCCGATGTAAAGCCGGCCGCCGCGGCTCGCGGCCATGAACGGCGGCATCGGCAACTTGGCCCATACGACGTCGAAGGCTTGCGGGTAGCGATGCTCCTCGAGCGCGGCGCGCTTGCGCAACACGGAGCTTCGCCCGTCGCATCCGATCACCAGCTCGGCACGGACCTCGAGTTGGCCATGGATGCCGTCGGCGAGGACGCCGGCCACGCGGCCATCGGATCCGCTGACCACGTCGCGCACGGTTGCGCCGCGCTCGAAGCGGAAGTTGGGATACCGTGACGCCTCGCTCACCAGCATCTCGAGCATCGCGGGCTGCGAAACGATACGCGCGCCGAAGATGCCGGGCGCGTCGGTCGCCACGGTTATTGCGCCGACCGGGCGCGCGTTGAAGAACACTTCCACGCGGTCGAAGCGCGCCTGCGGCAACCCGTCGAGCGCGGCGCCCAAGCCCATCTGATGGAACACCTCGACCCACTCGGCATCAGGCCCTCACCGCGGAACTCGCGAGCGAAGTTGGTCTGGCGCTCGAGCAGGTTTACCTCGATGCCGCGGCGGGCGAGCAGGTAGGCCAGTGCGGCGCCTGCCGGGCCGGCGCCGACGATCGCGAGGCGCGCCATCTCAGCTCCGCGCCTCCATAAAAGAGGGCCCCGCCGATGGCCGGGCGGCCAGGGGCGGAGCCCATGAACTCTGGAGCGTGGTATCGCGCCGGGTCACAGGTCAAAGTTCAGCACACGTCGCTTATCAACTGAAGCGTCCGTGGTGACCTTGGATACGGCCTCGTTCGCTTACTCCGGCGAAATATCAGTGATCATGACCGTGCCCCACGGTGAGTACGCCGCCAGCGGCGATCCAGAGGCCGCCAAAGCCCGCAGGTTCCACGATCCGAATCAGGAAGGCGACATCGCTGGTGCCGCACGCCGCGGGTAGAGGGCCGACCTTACCGCTGAAACTCGCATCACCCTGCGCACTGAGCGCAACGGCATCGGTGTCCACCAGGACGGAATTACCTCCATTGCCCACACCACTGACACTACAGACCAGCGTTCCCTTGACCTCGGTAACGCCGGCAGGCGTGCCGATGTCCAGGCCGGATAACATCGCTGTTGCGTTACCCCCAACGGCCAGCACTAACCCTTTGACGCTGAATTTGATCTTTCCGTCCTTCAGATCGACTTCGGCCTCGCCGGAAGTGGTCGTCCAAGGGGCTCCGCCTTCGACCGCCCCAGTGCCAACGCCCACTATGTTGAATGCTTCCGGAATCCCGAAGATTCGATGCCATTCCAGTTCTTGCGCCTGATCCGCGCGCGAACTCGGCGCGATCAGCACGGTCAGAGCGAAGAGCGCCGCGGTTACTATCCCCAAAACCTTCAAGAATTTCATTCTGCTTCCTCCCCCAAGGGTTGCTATCGATACAAGCCGCACTATTAACGCCGGCAAGGTAGCGAGAGTTCCCACAAGAGCGAGCAAGCGAAACGCGGCCAGCCGCGTGAGCCGGCGCGCAACTTGTCAGAAGCATCTCCAGCTCGACGCCACGAACACGTTGCCGCCCACCAGATGCGCGGTCTCGGGAAACGCGCACAGCGGCATCGAGCGGTCGATGAAAGTCGTCGGCTCGTTTTCGAAATAGTGTGTCGCGAGTACCGAGTCCGGCGCCTTGTGATTGGTCACCCAGTTGTCCAGGGGAGTCAGCAGGTCGAAGACGTTGGGTCCCGGCCCGCCTGCGCAATGATGCATCCCCGGCACCATGAATAGCCGCGCAAACCTTCGCACCTCCGTCACGTCGCCGGAGAAGACGTCGTTGATCAGATGCTTGTAAAAGCGGACGCTCTCCAGCGGAGAGATCGCCGGGTCGCTCCAGCCGTGGTACATGATGAGCTTGCCGCCGGCCTTCTTGAAACCGCGGAGCGCGTTATAGTCGCCGCCCTGGCTGCCGCCGACCGTGGCGACTTTCAGGAAGTTGGCGAGGTCGCGGTTGACGTCGAAAGTGAGCGAGTGGTAGCTCGCGCTGCCGGCGAAGAAGTACTTCAGCAACTGGTCCTGGAAGGACCATTGAAGGGGCGAGACCAGGAGAGATCCGCCCCACGGTTCGCCGTTGGCCGGCACAGGTATCGTCGCCCGAAGCAGGCCGGTAATCCATACACCCCAACCTGTCGCGTCGGATAGGCTGTCAAGGTCCTCGCCGGGATCGCTCTGGGAATACCCGGGATAGATCTGAACACCGTTTTTAGCGACCAGGCCTTTGTAGATAGCTTTGAGCGCCTGCACCTGGCCCTTGCTCAGGCAGGTTGGGTCCGTGTCGGGAGTGGAATCGCGCGCGGGGCATTTCAGAGTCGCCGGATCGAAATCGCATCTGCGCGGGTCCTGGATCAAGCCGTCGATCACGCCGTCCTTTTTGTCGCATTCGTTCATCACCGCCTGATCGACCATCTGCAACTTGTCATCCGGGATCCATGAATCTTTGGTCCTGAACAACGCCTGGTAATTCCAGTTGAGGCCCGGGATCAGTTTCCCAATGGCCGGAGCGCCGGCGATGATCCCGTTGAAGTCCGTGGGAAACTGCTCGGCCTCGACCATCGCCTCGCGTCCGCCGTCCGAGCATCCGCCGAAATAATTCTCAGTTGGGCTCGTGCCGGTGTAGTACGATTTGGTCAGGGCCTCGCTCGCCTGCGCCGTGAAGTGGACGCCGCGGTAGCCGTAGTCATCCTGTTCGAGCTGATTGTTCAGTGCCCAACTGCCGTCGAGCGAAGAGGCGGACTGATGGCCGGTGTCGGTCGCGGCGGTCGCGTAGGGAAATCCCGAAGTCACGTCGGCCCGGATGCTGCCCGCGAAACCGTCGTTGCCCAGGAATAGAAACTTCCCGTTCCACAGCGCCGGGTCGGGCAGCGCCAACTGGAAATTTATGTTGTTGGGCGAACCGCTGACTCCGGTCAGCGAATCGACGTAGTGGCCCGTCACGTTACAGTACGCGGGCAGCGGGTTTGGTCCCTCCACGGCCGCAACCGGCGTCGCCGTGTCGATAAATGTGTTCGCTGGTGCAACTCCCGCAAGCGTGGCCTGGTCGCACGAGATGGCCGTCACGATCGCAAACGCCGAGCGCGCCATCCCCAACCCGCCGGCGAGCGCCAACCCGAGAGCCAACACTCTCACTCGCCCGATATGGGTTCGCATGGTGACTTCCTTACTTGCAGGCACTACCGATCCGCCGCGCATGCGACCGACTCGGGCAACGGAATTCCCGAAACACCGCGGTGGGCTTTCCGGGCCGCCCAAGTGTAACCGACAATCGCAGGCAGGCGTAGCAGCGGCCCGCGAATTCTGTCAAACGCGCCCGCGGTCGTCCCGGCGATGCGCGGTACGCGTTCTGGACCAACGAATGCATCGTTTAATGCGTTGCCAGCCGTTCCAGTTTAGCCGATCATTCGGTAAGTCTGCCGCCGGCTAAGTCTGCCGCGGCGTTGGGGCGCGAAAATTCGGCCGCAGGCTTGGGCGCCACTGCAGAAGCCCGTTATGGTGCGGGCGGTCGAACAGGGCAGTGCGGAGATACCCAGTCCGATGAGCGAGCACGAAAGTCCGGCGCGCCAACCTCAATCCGAGACGCGCAGTCACGAGCCGGGGTCCCCGGCGACGGAACATTTGACCACGACCGAAAGGTCGCTGATGCGGCGGCTGACCGACGTCCTGCGGTTCGCCGACTTCATGGCGCTGCTGATGGTGGCGGCGACGGCGTTCAGCGCTTACGCGGCATGGCGCACGGCCCAGGTGACGTCGCATATCTTCGCGCTCGAGGAACGTCCGTTCGTCGGTCTCGAACGTGTCACTTTCGAGCAGGGTGACACGCCCAATCCGCGGGCCGTGGTCGAATATCGCAACTTCGGCAAAATTCCGGCCAGCGGCGCGATCGTAACCGTGATCGCGCTGGCGGACGGCAAGCGGGTAGCTGAGTCGCCCGATGAAATGTCCTCGACTTCGGCGGGCGTACTCTCGCCCGGCGTGCCACACTTTTTCTATACATACCTGCCGGTGAACACTTACAAATCCGTCGTCGCCGGTAAGGCGAGGCTGATGCTCAATATGCGCGCCGAGTATAAAGGCCCCGGTGGAGAGTCGTTCTGCTACGCCGAGCGCGTGGTCTTCGACTATCGTTCGGCAGGTTTCAGACCGACCGCCGGAACCGACCACTGTCGCGACTCTGATATCTTCTGACCATACGTGACGATTCCGGGCCCGTCGACGATTTGCGCGCCGCGCGGCTATCTGGCAATTTTTCGACTCGGGTGAGCACCGATGCGTTGTCCAATTTGCAAAAGGCCCGCCGAGATGACCCCTGCCAACCGCTTCCGGCCGTTCTGCTCCGAGCGCTGCCAGATGGTCGACCTCGGCACGTGGGCGGGCGAGGGCTATCGCGTGGCGGGGGCCGCGGTCGAGGACCGCGAGCATCCCGACGACCGCAAGAAGAAGCTGCTCAATTGATCGGCCGCGGGCGCCACAGCTTGGCCCAAGCCCGTCGGCCGCGTTCCGTTCAAACTGATGGCTGAGCACGACGCGCCGCCGCCGCCCCGAATCCATCCGAGCGCCGTGGTCGGCCCCGAGGTCGAGCTGGCGCCGGGCGTCGAAGTCGGAGCGTTTTGTTTGCTCGACGGCGCGATCCGGATCGGCGCGCGCACCCGCCTCATCGGCCACGTCACCATCCTGGGCGCGGTCGAGATGGGCGAGGCCAACGTGCTTCATCCCAACGCGGTCATCGGCGGCGAGCCGCAAGACCTCGCCTACCGCGGCGGTCCGCGCCGCGTGCGCATCGGCGACCGCAACGTCTTTCGCGAGGGCGTGACGGTTCATCGCGGCAGCGAGCGCGGCGATATAACGATTATCGGCGACGACAACTTCCTGATGCAGAACGCGCACGTCGCGCATGACTGCCGGGTCGGCAACGCGGCCATCATCGCCGGCGGCGCGCTGCTCGCGGGATGGGTCGAGGTCGGCGACCGGGCGCTGGTCTCGGGCAACTGCGTGGTGCACCAGTTCGTCCGCATCGGGCGGTTGGCGATGATGCGTGGGATGAGCCGCACCAGCCGCGATATTCCGCCTTTTTGCATCGCCGACCTGACCCATACGCTGCGCGGGATAAACGCCGTGGGACTGCGACGCGCCGGTATCGATGCGCGCTCGATAGCCGCGCTGCGCCGCGCCTTCAAGACGCTGTTCGGCGGGCGGCGCAATCTCAAGCTTGCGACCGAAGAGCTAATCGCTGCGGCCCCGATGACGCCCGAGGTCGCCGAGATGGTCGAGTTCGTCCGCGCCTCGCGCCGCGGGGTGGCTTTCGGCCCGCGCGCCGCCGGCGAATCCGGCCAGTCGCCGGACTCCGGCGACGAGGCGGAGTAGAGACGCAACGATTCCAACAGCGGTGAGGTTTTGGCGATGGCGGAAGTCGGATTGTTCGAGGCGATGTACTCGGCGCGAGCGCTGCGAAGGTTCAAGCCCGACCCGGTTCCCGAAGAAGTGCTCGCAAGAATTCTCGACGCCGCGATTCGCGCGCCCTCGGCAGGCAATGCGCAGAACTGGGCGTTCGTCGTGGTGCGCGATCCCGAGCAACGCCGGCGCCTCGGCGCGATCTATCGGAAAGCCGCCGACATCGTCGGCGCCATCTACGCGGCGCGCGGACGTCCGTCCCATATGAACGAAGACGAATACCGCCGCTTCATGTCGTCCGGTTCTTATCTGTGGGACCATCTCGCCGATGCACCTGTGCTGCTGGTCGCCTGCCTCAGGCGCGAGGTTTTGCCGCCCGTCGCCTCGCTGCCGCCCGCAGTGCAGGCCCGGTTCGAGGACGAGCGCGAGTACGCGATGCGGCGGGCCGGCGCCAGTATCTACCCCGCCGTGCAAAACATCATACTGGCCTGCCGCGCTTTGGGACTGGGGACTCTGATCACCACCAACCACATGCTTTACGAGGACGAGGTCAAAGCGCTGCTGGAGCTGCCGGATGATATGCAGACGTACGCGCTGATGCCGATCGGCTATCCGCAAGGCAGGTTTGGCCCTGTCAAGCGGCGTCCGCTAAGCGAGGTCGTTCACCTCGACCGATGGAGCGTTCCCTGGTCCCGCTAGGCCTTCGACCGCGGCACTACAGCCACAGCGTCGCGATCACCCCGATATGGTCCGATCGCCATAGCCAGGTACCGTCGTCTTCGCGATGGGGTTGCTCGGCGAACAGTCTCACGTCCGTAACGTCGGGTGCGCGTCCGCTCGCCGGACGCATCATCAGGTAATCGATACGCTGGTTATGCGTCGCGTGCTCGGCGCTCAGATCGATGTCGTCGCGGTCGTTGGTGTACCCGGGACCGCTGCCGAAGGCTTCATGCAGATCGATGAAGCCGGCGCGGGTGAGGCTCGCGATAGCCTCCGAGCCGGCAACGTCGTTGAAGTCGCCCGCCAATATCACCGTGGTCTCCGAGTCGCTGCCCGCCGTCGCCCATCCGGCGAGCTCGCGCGCCTGCATCGCGCGGACCGCCACTCCTTCGATACATTCCGGCCGGTCCGTCAGGTGCGAAACACAAACGTCGAGCCGGGCGCCATTCTCCATCCGAAAGCGCCGGCGCATCGCGACCCGGTCGTCCGGCAAGCGGTAGCGATGCCCGGCGACTTCGGTTGCCATCTCGACTTGCGCGCAATACTTGAGCGACTCTGCCGGGCCGTCAGCCTCCAGCCGGCTCAGGAGCGCGACGCCCTCGTCAAAGGAGAACTCACCGTCGCCGGCGCCGTCGGCCATAGCGTAGTCGAGCCGGTAGACTTCGCCGCCGCAAAGCTGGTTGACGCGGTCGCGGAGTTTAGCGCCGATATCGCCCGACCCAGTCGCGCGCAGCACTTCCTGGAGCGCGGCAACGTGCGGTCGATGCGCGGCGATAGCTTTGGCGATAAGCTCGCAGCGGCGCGGCAAGTGGCGATACATCGGCAGGTCGTGGAAGATGTTGAGCGTGAGTACCGTGCACTCTGTGCGGCCCATGGGCCTACTCCTCTTGCACGCTGTCGGATTTGCGCCGGGTCATCAGAGTCCCGGGATAGTGGAATTCCTGGAAACTCGGGCCCCGGGCGCCGCGCTTGCGCCGGCAGGCGGGCGCTTGCTTGAAGCGGCCTCGCTCGGCAACAATTGCGGCAGCGCGCGGCAGTTCGAGTGTCTCGCGTGGGCTCTGTCAACCGGCACGTTCAGCGGATATCCTTGCGCGGTAGCCCGGCGTTGGCGATAGTTCCGGGCAGTACTTTCAGCGACTCGACTTGGATTGACGGATAAGAGAACTCGATGCCCTCGAAGATGCGTTTTGTGGTGGGGGCGGGCCTTATCGTGCTCGCCATCGGCTACCTCATCACCACGGCCGTGCGTAACACGTCCGAATACTATCTCACGGTAAGCGAGGTCGGCGCCCGCCAAGCCCAACTGAGCGGCCAGATGCTGCGGGTGGCCGGACGAGTGAAAGTCGGCACGATTAGCTGGGACCCGGCGACGCTGACGCTCGGCTTCGCGATGGTCGCGCCGCCCAATCCTGATGGCTCGCCGGTCAGACCTGTCGCCGCCGCCGAGCCGGCTGAATTTCGCGTGATTGCGCGCGGCGAGCCCAAGCCCGACATGTTCGCCGCCGGACGCGACGTGATCGTCGAGGGCCGGCTGGCCGCCAACGGCACTATCGAGGCCCGCCAGGTGCTCACCTCCTGTCCGTCGAAGTACGTTCCCAAACAGGCCAAGTCGAAGTGAACGCGAAATGCCGCTCATAGGTCAACTCGCTCTGGCGCTCGCCCTTTTGGTCGCGATCTATTCGATCGGCGCCAATCTCCTCGGTATCCGTCGTAACTCGCCCGACCTGCTGCTGAGCGCCCGTCATGCGCTGTGGGCGATGTGCGCGATGGTGACGGTGGCGGTCGCCGCGCTATGGACGGGCCTGCTCACCAACGATTTCTCGCTGGAGTACGTAGCCTCGTACTCCAGCGTTACACTTCCGATCCAGTACAAGTTCGCGGCCCTATGGGGCGGGCAGCAGGGCTCGCTGCTGTTCTGGACCTGGCTGCTTTCGATTTTCACCTCGATCGCGATTTTCCAGAACCGCCGGCGCAATCCCGAGATCACTCCCTGGGCCCTTATCGTGCTGGCTGGAGTCGCGATCTTTTTTCTCGGGATGCTGAATTTCGTCACCCGCCCGTTCGATTTGTTGGCGGCCGTGCCGCCTGACGGCTCCGACCTGAACCCGCTGCTGCAGAACTACTGGATGGCGATCCATCCGCCATCGCTCTATACCGGCTACGTCAGCGCCGCGGTGCCGTTCGCGTTCGCCTGCGGCGCACTGATCACGCGCAAGCTCGACGACGGCTGGATTCGCACCACGCGGCGCTGGGCGATCTTCTCGTGGTTCTTTCTTACGCTCGGCAACCTGTTCGGCGCGCGCTGGGCCTACGAGGTCCTGGGCTGGGGCGGTTACTGGGCGTGGGATCCGGTCGAGAACGCGGCCTTCATGCCGTGGCTGGTGATGACGGCCTATCTGCATTCGGTGATGATCCAGGAACGCAAGGACATGCTGAAGGTATGGAACCTCGCGCTCATCGGGATGGCCTTCATGCTCACGCTGTTCGGCACTTTTCTGACTCGCAGCGGCGTGATTTCCTCGGTCCATTCGTTTACGCAATCGGGCCTTGGGCCATACTTCCTGACGTTTCTGATCGTCGTCGTCGTCGGTTACACGGCGCTGCTGGTGAGCCGCGTCAAAGACCTCAAAAGCCCCGCCGAGTTCGAATCCTATCTCTCGCGCGAGGCCGCGTTTCTGTTCAACAACCTGATGCTGGTCGGAATCGCGTTCGCGGTCTTCTGGGGCACGGTCTTTCCGGTTATTTCGGAGGCGGTGCGCGGGGTCAAGATCACCGTTGGGCCGCCCTTCTTCAATAAGGTCAACGGGCCGCTCGCGCTCGGCCTGATTTTCCTGATGGGCGTGGGACCGCTGATTGCCTGGCGGCGCACCTCGCCGCAGACCCTGCTGCGGACTTTCCTGGCGCCGCTGACGATGGGCGTGGGCGCGGGCGTGGTGGTTTTCGCGATGGGCTTGCGGCAATGGTACGTGCTGACCGCGCTTTCGCTGGCGGCCTTCGCGCTCGGCACGGTGTTGGTCGAGTTCCGCCGCGGCGTAAGTGCGCGGCGCCATCTGGTGCATGAAACCCCGGCGCGCGCGCTGGTCAATCTGGTAGGCAAGAACAATCGCCGCTACGGCGGCTATATCATCCACCTCGGCGTGGTTTTCGCCTTTATCGGAATCGTCGCCTCGTCGTTCTTCAGGACCGAGGTCAAGCGCAGCGTGCGCAAGGGCCAGAGCTTCAGTATCGGCGCGTACGACATAACCTACCTCGGACTGAAGGGCGTCGAGACCGCGCATCTCGAAGACTTGAGCGCACGCCTGGCCATATACAGCGGCGGGCGTGAGATCGCCACGATGGCGCCCGCCAAGCTCTTCTACAAACGTCCGCAACAGCCTGCCACGCGCGTCGCGATTCGCTCCACGCCTCTCGCCGACCTCTACATCGTGCTGGCGGGTGTCGACGACCAGAGCGGACTTGCCACCTTCGAGGTTTTTCTCACGCCGCTGGTTTTCTGGCTGTGGGCGGGCGGCCTGATGATGGCGATCGGCACCGTGGTCGTGATGTGGCCCAACGTGCGCGAGCGCGCCGCGCTGGCCGTGGCGCTCGGCCGCGATGAAGCACTCGACGCCGAGCCCGTGCCCGGAGGCGATTGAGCCGGTGAACATCGCAAGGAAATTTGCCAACGCGACGCTGCTCACGGCGCTCGCCGCGCTGGCGGCGACGATGGTGATGGCCATGGCGCTGATGGTGCAGACGCGTTCGGCGCGCGCGGCCGCTCCCAGCGGACAGGAGATCGCGGAGGGCCTGACCTGCCAGTGCGGATGCGGCCTGACGGTCGCCAACTGCAACCATCCCAATTGCAGCTTCTCGGTGCCGATGCGTGAGCATATCGACACGATGCTCGCGCACGGGATGAGCCGCGCCGCGATCATCGGCTACTTCCGCAAGCAGTATGGCGAGAAAATTCTCTCCGCGCCGACCACGCAGGGTTTCAATCTGCTCGCCTGGACGATGCCGTTCGTGGCGCTGATAGTAGGTGGCGGCCTGGTGGTCCTGATGATGGGGCGCTGGCGCGGCGGACCCTCCTCGGCCCCGCAATCGCCGAACGATTCAGGCTCGGGCAGCTCGGACAAATCCGGCGATTCCGACAACTCTGGCAATTCGAATAAGTCCGAAAAATTCGATCCCGCGCTGCGCGAGCGCCTGGAACGCGAACTGCGGGAGCGCCGCTGAGCCGTGCTCTATCTCGCCGCCGTGCTGATCGTCGCGAGCGTCGCGCTGTTCGTCGCGGCGCCGCTGGGCGGCGGCCTGCTGGCGACCCGGCGCGCCGGACGCGACGCGGCCGAGGCCGAGCGGCTCGAACATGAGCGGGGGCTCGCGATGCAGGGGCTGCGCGAGCTGGAGTTCGATCGCGAGATGGGCAAGCTATCCGAAGCCGACTACGCGGCGCTGCGCGAGGGCCTGATGGCGCGCGCGCTCGGCGCGAGCGCCGCGCTGGAGCGCCTGCATGCGGCAATCGCGCCCGCACCGGAAACGGCCGCGGCGCGTCCGCGGCTGGTCAAATCCGCGGCGGTGGCCGCGACGGCGCCGGCTGCGGCCTCGCGCGTCCACTTTTGCCCGCAATGCGGCGGCGAAGTTGCTGCGGGAAAGTTCTGCAGCGAATGCGGCGCGCCGCTTTCCGTATCGGCGCGCGCCGCGGCGCGGGCCGATCGATGACGGCGGCGCTGATCGAAGCACGCGCGCTGGGCAAAAGTTTCGGTCCGACGCCGATCCTGCGCGACGTGAGCCTCACCGTCGAAGCGGGTCACGGCGCGGCCGTAATCGGCGCCAACGGCGCGGGGAAATCGACCCTCATCCGGCTGCTCGCCGGCCTCTCGGCGCCAAGCCTCGGCGTCGCGATGCTGTTTGGAGAGCCGGCGCGCTCGCTTAAGCCCGAGCTTCGTCGCCGCGTCGGCCTGCTGAGCCATCAGAGCTTTGTCTATCCCAACCTGACCGCGCGCGAGAACCTTGAATTCTACGCGACGCTCTATGGCGTCGAGGGCGCACCAGCGGCGGCCGTCGAATGGCTGGAGCGGGTCGCGCTTGGCGCGGCCGCCGATGCGCGGGTGCGCGGGTTTTCACGCGGGATGGAGCAGCGGCTCGCGCTCGCGCGCGCGATGATCGCGCGGCCCGACGTGCTGATGCTCGACGAGCCGTTCGCCGCGCTCGACGCCGACGGCGCGGCGCTCGCCGCCGCCCTGGTGCGCGAAGCGATGGACCGCGGATGCGCGGTGCTGGCGAGCGCGCATTCGGCAAGTGCGCTGGAGGACTTGGGCTTCGCGGTCTTGACGCTGAGTCGCGGGAGGCTGCTTCGCGCGGAGGCCGCGGCCGTGCGACAGAGCGCGGCGCGTCCGCCGCTGACGCGGCAAGTTTCGTGAGAGCTTTGAGATTCGCGAGGTCATTTTGAGATTCGCGAAGGTCACGGTGAGATTCGCGAGGTCGTGGTGAGTTCCTTCACTGCCGTTCTGCGCAAGGACCTGCTGCTCGAAGTGCGCGGTGGGCAGAGCACGGTCGCGCTCGGCGCGCTCTCGCTGCTGGTGCTGGTGGTGCTGGTGTTCGCCTTCAATCCCGGTGGTGGCGAGCAAGGCGCCGAGGCCGCGGCCGGTTCGTTGTGGGTCGCGCTGGTGTTCTCCGGGATGCTGGGGGCGACGCGCGCGGTCAGCGCCGAGAGCGAAAATGGCTGTCTGCGGGCGCTGATGATTAGTCCGCTCGATCGCGCCGCGCTCTATGCGGCGAAGCTTGCCGCGGCATTCATCTTCATGGCGGTGGCGGAAGCCGCCTCAATCATTCTGATGGTGCTGTTCTTCAATCTGGAGTTCGACGCCCGCGTGATGCGCCTGGTGCCCGCGGTGCTGCTCGGCGCGCTCGGCTTTGCCGCGCTGGCGACGCTGCTGGCGGCCATTTCCTCGCGCCTGCGCGGGGGCGATCTGGTGCTGCCGCTGCTGGCGGTGCCGATGTTCGCGCCGGCGCTTATCGCCGGGGTCAAGGCGAGTGCGTCGGCGCTCGGCGGCGCGCCGTTGGGCGAGTTTGCAGTGTGGCTCAAAGTGCTGGTCGCGTTCGACGTCATGTTCGTCGCCGCCGGCTACCTGCTGTTCGAATATGTCGCGGGAGAGGAGTGAGACCGCCGTCATCGTGATCATGCTCGAGACATTTTCATCATGAATGGCCGCGGAGTCAGGCTGGGACTCGGTCTCGTCACCGCAGCGCTGATGCTCGCGGCGCTCTACATGGTATTCGTCTACGTTCCGACGGAGGCCGACCAGGGAATCGTGCAGCGCATTTTCTACTTCCACGTGCCCTGCGCGTGGGTCGCCTTCGCTTCCTTCGCGCTGGTGGCGATTGCGGGGATCTTTTACCTGTGGCTCGGTCAGCAGGTGTGGGACGATCTTGGCTATGCCGCGGCCGAGACCGGGATGGTCTTCTGCACGCTGGTGCTGGTGACGGGATCCATTTGGGCCAAGCCAATTTGGGGCGCATGGTGGACCTGGGACTCGCGCCTGACGACCACGCTAATCCTGTGGCTGCTGTATGGCGGGTACCTGATGCTGCGTGCGATGGCGGGTGATTCCGAGCAGGGCGCGCGCTTCGGCGCGGTGGTGGGAATCGTCGCCGCTATCGACGTGCCGATCGTGATCGTCTCGGTGCGGCTGTGGCGCACGATTCATCCAGCGGTGCTGGTTACCCGCCAGGGCGGCCATGGGCTCCAAGACCCGCGGATGGTCGCGACGCTGCTGGTCTCGCTCGCCGCGTTTACCGCACTCTTCATCTGGATTCTGTGCCTGCGTTTCGTCACCCTGCGAATGCATACGCGGCTCGGCGCGCTCGCGCGTTCGCTGGCGTTGGCCGAGGCCGCCGCGCAAGATTCATGACGCTGATGCCAAGATTCATGACGCTGAGGCGCGGATAAGAGTTCGCCGGAGGGTAAGAGTTCGCCGATGGACAACCTGAGCTACCTGTTCGCCGCCTACACGATAATCTTCGCGGTGATCTTCGCTTACGTCATGTTCATCTGGCGCCGCCAGGTGGCGCTGGAGGCCGAGCTGCGCGCGATGGAAGCGCGGATGAGGGCGCTCGATGAAGCTGCCGGCGCCGCCAAAGCCGCCGCGTCCCGCGCCGGTTCCTGATAGCCTGCGAAGCGATGCGCGCGGCTTGCCGAGGCGAACAATCGTGCGCATCTTTGGATATATTGTCCGATATATTGTCGGGGAAACGCTCGATGAGGTTGTGTCAGTGGGAGTGATCGACGCCTAGATGGAATTTCGTGACTACTACAAGACGCTGGGCGTCGAACGCGGCGCTTCGCAGGCCGAAATCAAATCGGCCTACCGCAAGCTCGCCCGCAAGCATCATCCCGACGTCAACCCCAACAACAAGGACGCCGAAACCCGCTTCAAGCTGATCAATGAGGCCTACCAGGTCCTCAGCGATCCGGCCAAGCGCAAGAAGTACGACGAGCTTGGCGCGGACTGGGAGCGCGGGACCACTGAAGAAGAGATGAGGCGCCGCTACGGCTGGAGAGGCGCGGCGCCCGGCGGCGGCGGCGGTTACGGACCGGGCGAGGCCGGCGGTGGCGGCGGCGGCTTCAGCGATTTTTTTGAGCAATTCTTCGGCGGCCTGGGCGGCGGATTTTCAGGCCGCGGCGGGGGTGGCCAAGCCCCGCGCGGCTTCGGCGGTTACACCGTCACTGAAGAGCCGCCCCGCGGACGCGATATCGACGCCGCGGTCGAGGTCCCGCTGCGCGACGCGGTGCGCGGCGCCAAAATGCGAATCGCGCTCAATGCCGAAGACGGCTGCACCAACTGCGGTGGTACCGGCGTGGTCGCGCGCGAAGAGCGCCGCGGCAAAATGCGCGTCGTCCGCGCGGCCGAACCCTGTCCGGTATGTCACGGCCGTGGAACGATCCCGGCCCATCGCTCGCTCGAGGTGACCATTCCGCCCGGCGTGGTCGATGGCACCCGGATGCGTCTCAAGGGGCAGGGCGGCAAAGGCCCGCGCCCGGAATTCAACGGCGACCTCTTTCTCACCGTCCGCCTGAGGCCCGATCGCGTCTTCAGCGTCAGCGGGCGCGATCTGCGATGCGACCTGCCGGTATGGGACTACGAGGCGGCGCTGGGCGCGGAGATAACCGTGCCGACGATCGACGGACGGGTATCATTGAAAATTCCGTCCGACAGCCAGACCGGGCGAGTGATGCGTCTGCGCGGGCGCGGGCTGCCCGGGCGTGGCAAGGAGGCGGCGGGGGATCTTCTTTACGAACTCAAAGTGCTGGCTCCGATCGATATGACCGATGACGAGCGCAAGCTGATGCGGGAATTTGCCGAGCGGCGCCACCAGCGTGCGGTGCCCGACCCGCGCGCCGATCTGATGCGCGAGTAGTTCTATGAAGCGGCGAGCCAAGACTGTGCAGCCACACGGACCCGGCAGGCGCCGGGTTTCCGGCGCGCCGGCCCTGGTCAGCCGCGACGCGTTCTGTGTGCTGAGCGGGGTGAGCGAGCGCGAGCTGGCGATGTGGGAGGACGAAGCGCTGCTTGCTCCCGCTCGCGTGGTCGTGCGCGACGGACGCAGCGAGCCGCTCTACGCCTCCGAGACGCTGCGGCGCGCCCGGCTAATCCGCACGCTCGCCGACGAGCTCGAGGTGAACCTCCCGGGCATCGACATAATCCTCAACCTGCTCGACCAGATGCATCGCTGATCGCGTTTGTCTTTGTTTCTCGGCGTAGCGCGCCGATTGCGGCGTAGGGGATAGCCGTCGTATTCTAAGCGCTCCGCTTTGGCTCTTTACGCTCCGCTTTGGGCCGGGATCCGATGCCGGCATGCACGATGAAGTCGCCCGCAAAATCAGACCTGGTCGGCAAGACTGCCCAAGCGCTCGAACGGGCCGGGTTCCGCCGAAGCACGGCTTCAGCACAATCGGAATCGGCCGGCGAGACGATCCTGCTCGCGCTCTCGGGCGGCCCCGACTCGGTCGCCTTGCTACATGCGCTGCGCGATCTCGCGCCGCGTTTCGGCTATCGCGTTGCGGCCGCCCATCTGAACCATCGCTTGCGCGGCGCGGAGTCCGACCGCGACGAGAGCTTCGTGCGCGAGCTGTGTTCGACGCTCGGCGTCGAGCTGGTGGTGGAGCAGGCCAACAATCTTGATCTTGATGCTGCGCATGATCTCGCGCTCGATCCCGCCGCGCCCAATCTCGAGGAGCGCTCGCGCGAGCTTCGCTACGCGTTTCTCGCCGCCGTGGCGACGCTGCTTGGCGCCGCGCATATCGCAACCGCTCATCATGCGGACGACCAGGCCGAGACGGTGATGCTCCGGCTGCTGCGCGGCGCGGGCGCGGCAGGGCTTGGCGCGATGGCCGAGACGATCACGCTTGCGCCGACCGGGGTGCCGATCCTGCGACCGATGCTGTGCGTATGGCGCCACGAAATCCTGCGCTACCTTGATTCGATCGGCGCGCGTTGCGTGAGCGACAGCAGCAACGCGCATCGGGGTTTTTTACGCAACCGCGTGCGTATCGAGTTGCTGCCGACGCTCGAGCGCGACTTCGCGCCGGGGCTGCGCCGCCGTCTTGCCGCGCTTGCGGGAGAGATGCGCGAACTCGACGACTATGTGGCGCGCGCCGCACGCGTCGAGCTTGACCTGCGTCTCGGCGAGCGCCCTTCCAGCGGCACACCGGATTGTCTCGATTTCGATGCGGGTCGCTTCGGTCTTAATCTCGACGGCTTCGCCGGATTGCATCCGGCGCTCGCCGCGGCGCTGCTGCGAGAGTTTGTGGTCCGGCGAATCGGGAGCCTCCGACATTTCACTCGCCGCCATATCGACGCCCTGCGCCGGCTATGCATCGGCGAATCTCCCAGCGCCGCGCTGGACCTGCCCGGCGGCTGGCGTGCCGAGCGGCGCTATTCCGCGCTAGCGCTGGAATGGCATCCCGAGGCTGATCACGACGGGCGCCCCGCAGCCGATGCGGACGAGTTTGTCGTCCTCCTTGCTCGCGAAGGCATCACGAAGGTGCCACGGGCGAGTTTCGTCTTTCATTCGGGCGTGATGCCGGCCGATGCCCCGCCGATGCCGGTTGGTCTTTACGAGGCCTGTTTCGACGCTGACCACAGTGCCGCGGGTTTGGTCGTTCGCAATTTTGCCCCGGGCGACCGGGTCTCTCCGCTCGGCATGGAAGGGTCGCGAAAGCTGCACGATATCTTCGTTGACCGCAAATTGCCCCGGTCCCGCCGCACGACCTTTCCCGTGGTTACATTGGAAGGGCAAGTTGCGTGGCTTCCAGGGATGGTGCGCGGTCGGGTCGCGCTGGTTACCGAGGAAACCAGCCGGGTCCTGCGTTTACGCGCGTTTGAAGACGCGGTGCGAGTATAAGGACGAGTATAAGGAACGGTCCGCGGTCCAAGTAATGACGCGTTGCTTGCAAATCAAGCCGCATGGTAACCTTTAATCAAGAATGAACCAGTTTTCCCGCAGTATTGCGCTCTGGCTCGCGCTCGGACTCATGTTCCTGCTGCTGTTCAATATGTTCAGCCGCCAGCAGGTCAAGGAGCCCGAGGAAATCTTCTCAGACTTCCTGAACCAGGTCGAAAAGGGCGAAGTCTCCAAGGTCACCATCCAGGGCAGCACCATCCATGTCGTCGTTAACGGCGAACATTACAAGACCTACGCGCCCGCCGACCCTGACCTGGTCAAGACGCTGCGGGCCAAGAACATCCAGATCGAAGCCAAACCGTCGGAGGGCGACCCCTGGTGGATGGTCTTGCTGGTGCAGTGGTTCCCGATGCTGCTGCTGGTCGGGGTCTGGATTTTCTTCATGCGCCAGATGCAAATCGGCGGCGGCAAGGCGATGTCGTTCGGCAAGAGCCGCGCCAAGCTGCTGACCGAGAATACCCATAAAGTCACCTTTGCCGACGTCGCGGGAATCGACGAAGCCAAGGACGAGCTCGAGGAGATAATCCAGTTCCTCAAGGACCCCAAACGCTTTACGCGCCTGGGCGGCCGCATCCCCAAGGGTGTGCTGCTGGTCGGCCCGCCGGGCACCGGCAAGACGCTGCTCGCCCGCGCGATCGCCGGCGAGGCAGGAGTCCCGTTCTTTTCGATCTCGGGCTCGGATTTCGTCGAGATGTTCGTGGGCGTGGGTGCCTCGCGCGTGCGCGACCTGTTCGTGCAGGGCAAGAAGCACGCGCCCTGCATCATCTTCATCGATGAAATCGACGCCGTCGGACGTCATCGCGGCGCCGGCTTGGGTGGCGGCCACGACGAGCGCGAGCAGACGCTCAACCAGTTGCTGGTCGAGATGGACGGGTTCGAGGCTAACGAGGGAGTAATCCTCGTCGCCGCAACGAACCGGCCTGACGTGCTTGACCCGGCGCTGCTGCGGCCGGGCCGCTTCGACCGCCGCGTGGTGGTGCCGCGTCCGGACTTCAGGGGCCGTGAAGGAATTCTCAAGGTCCACACGCGCAAGGTGCCGCTCTCCGATGACGTCGATGTAGCTAAGGTCGCCCGCTCGACCCCCGGCTTCGCCGGCGCGGATCTGGAGAATCTCGTCAACGAGGCGGCCCTGCTGGCGGCGCGGCGCAACAAGGAAAAGGTCGAGATGATCGATTTCGAGCTCGCCAAGGACAAGGTCCTGATGGGAGCCGAACGGCGCTCGATGGTGATGTCGCTGCACGAGCGCCGCAACACCGCCTACCATGAGTCGGGGCATGCCCTGGTAGCGATGTTGCAGCCGGGCGCCGATCCGGTGCATAAGGTCACGATCATTCCGCGAGGGATGGCTCTGGGTGTGACTCAGCAACTCCCGCTCGACGACCGCTATACCTATTCGCGCGACTACCTGATGACTCAGCTCGCGACGATGTTCGGCGGCAGGGTCGCGGAGGAGCTGGTATTCAGCCAGACCACCACCGGCGCCGGCGACGATATCGAGAAGGCGACCGAGCTGGCGCGCAAGATGGTTTGCCAGTGGGGCATGAGCGAGGAGTTGGGACCGATGACCTTTGGGCGGCGCGAGGAACAGGTGTTCCTGGGCCGCGACATCGCGCATAACAGGGACTACTCCGAGCATACCGCGATCGAGATCGACCGCGAGGTGCGCCGCATGGTCGACGCCGCGTTTCAGCGAGCGCGCAAGCTTCTGTCCGACAACCTGCCGCTGCTGCATGCGCTCTCCGACCGCTTGCTCCAAAAGGAAGTACTCGACGGCGTCGAAGTCGCCGAGATGGTGAAGGCCTACCAGGAAGGGCGTCCGTTCCCGGTCAGCACACCTGCGCCCTCGGGCGGACCCTCCAAGCCGGGTCAGAACCTGGCACCGGAAAAGCCCCAGCCGGCTGGTGAGGAAGCTCCGGCGATGCCCGGGCTTCCGCCCAAACCCGTGCTCGCGTAAGTCGTTCCCGGCCCGCCCGAAATCTCTATGCTACGCGCCACTCAACTGAGGGCGCATAGCATCGATTAATACCCAGTTCGTACCCGTCCCGTCGCAGCCGCCGTGCGTGTATCCTCAAATAGGGGAACGCCAAATTAACCGCAATTCGGGTTCGCGGAGGATCGAGGCTTGGAGGTTACCGCACATCGCCGCCGGCACTCGCTTCGTCTTGGCGACGGAAGGGTCATTCGGTTTCCAGCCGTGATGGGCGTGCTCAACGTGACGCCGGATTCGTTTTCCGACGGCGGGCGATACTTCGATCCGCATCGCGCGGCGGAGCACGCGCTGGAGATGGAAGCGGCGGGCGCCGCGATTATCGACATAGGCGGTGAATCGACCCGCCCGCGGGGAGCACGCGAGGTCCCAGCCGCGATCGAAATCGAGCGCGTCGCGCCAGTGCTGAAACGGTTGCGAGGGCGGCTCCGCGTGCCGATCTCGATCGATACGCGTAAGGCCGCCGTCGCGCGCGTCGCGCTCGATGCGGGGGCGGCGATCGTCAACGACGTGAGTGCGCTTTTGGCCGACCCTGCGATGGCGCCGCTGGTGGCGGCGCGCAAATGCGCGGTGGTCCTGATGCACATGCACGGCGGGCCCGCCGATCACATGAAGTTCGCGCACTATCGCGACGTGGTCGGCGAAGTCGAAGCCCACCTGCTGACGCGCGCGCGCGACGCGATCCGCGCCGGCGTGGCGCCCTCGCGCATCATGCTCGACCCCGGTCTGGGGTTCGCCAAGCAGCCGCGTCATAGCCTCGCCCTGCTCGGCGCCTTGCCGCGGCTCTGCGCGCTGGGATATCCCATACTGGTAGGGGCGTCGCGCAAGGGTTTCGTACGCATCTCGGCCGGCGCCGAACCGGCGGCGCTCGAATCCGCGACGGCGGCCGTGAACGCGATCGCGATTGCGGCGGGCGTCGCGGTGGTGCGGGTGCATGAGGTTGGCTTGGCGGTGGCGGCAGTGAAGATGGCGGCGGCGATCAAATCCTCCAACGGCGGCGGCTAGGCCAATCCCGATGGAGCAATACTTCGGTCTGATCCCCAAGCTGCGATGGCAGGATGTGCTCGACATCCTGATCGTCGCCTACGTGATCTATCGAATCGCGCTGCTAATTCGCGGCACGCGCACGATGCAGATGGTGGTGGGCCTGCTGGTTGTGGCCGGCGCTTTTGTGGGCTCGCAGCTTCTGGGCCTCTTTACGCTCAACTGGCTGCTCAACAACTTCCTCGGCTCGCTGTTTCTGATCCTGGTGGTGATCTTCCAGTCCGACATCCGCCGCGCCCTTACCCGGGTCGGCACGCCGACCTTCCTGGCCGGCCACGTCACGGTGGCCAGCGTGGCGCAGGAGCTGGTCAATACGGCCGCGTGGCTTTCCGCGCGCCGGATAGGCGCCCTCATCGTGCTCGAGCAGGAGGTCGGACTGAGCGACTTTCTCGAGACCGGCCGCATCCTCGACGCACAGCTCTCGCCCGAGTTGCTGGAGACAATTTTCATGCGCGGCTCGCCGCTGCACGACGGGGCGGTGATCGTAAAGGGCGAGCACGTGCTCGCGGCCGCCTGTCTGTTGCCGCTGTCGACCAACCCCAACGTGAACCTCGCGCTCGGCACGCGCCATCGCGCGGCCATCGGAGTCACCGAGGAAAGCGACGCCGCGGTGATCGTGGTCTCGGAAGAAGACGGAACCATCTCGCTCGCCCGCCATGGCGAATTGCAGCGCGGGCTCAGCCCCGAGGATCTGCTCGGCATCCTGGTCACGATGGTCTAGGTGGGGCACGTCTTAATGGAGCACAAGACGATCGCTACCCATCTCAGGAACGCATTGACCAGGCTCATTCTGGGCGGGGAGGTGCCGCAGAAGATCCGTCCTCCGTTGGGGTTGCTGTTGCTCCAACGCGTACGGCGCAACCTCGGCCTGCGGGCGATCGCTTTCCTGCTGGCCATCGGACTGTGGTTTTTCGTCAACGCCGGGCAGCGCGGCGCGTTGGCCCCGATGCGCGTGCCGATAAGCTATCGGGCGCTGCCCGCCGGGCTGGTGATCGTCAATCAGCGGCCCGATTCGGTGCAGATCGAGGTGCGAGGGCCGCGCACGCTGCTCTCGCTGCTGGATCCCGATCGCATGGTGCTGCGCCTGGATTTAAGCGGCGTCACAACCGGCCAGGCGGTGTTCAAGATCGGTCCCGAGATGTTCAACGTTCCGCGTCAGACCGACGTGACGCGCATCTCGCCCAGCCAAATAGTGCTCGACATCGACCGCATCACCGACCGCCAGGTGCCGATTCATGTGAGGGTCCAGGGCCAACCCGCGGCCGGCTATCGCGTCGTGTCGGCAAAAGCCAACCCGCCCGCTGCGACCGTGCGTGGCCCCAGCCGTTTCGTTTTTCATATCGATAGCGTCCATACCTCGCCGGTCGAAGTGAACGGCGCCAAGGCCGACGTTGAGCAGCCGGTGAGCCTGCCGGCGCCGAGCGACCGGGTTACGGTGGTAGGCCCGCCGGCGGTCGACGCGGCGGTATCGATAAGCGAAATCATCGCCAACCGGGTTTTTCGCGGCCTCCCGGTCGAGGTCCGCGATACGGACTATAAGGTCAAGGTCGAGCCGCGAGAAATTGTCGTAACCGTGCGTGGAGCGGTCAACCAGCTTTCCGGCCTCGATCTGCACGGCTCGGTCTTCGTGACGGCGGAAGATGTGCAGCCGGGCCTACACGATCTTCCGGTGCAGATAGAGCTGCCTGACGGGATACAACTGGTGCGCGAAGTCCCGGACAATGTGAAGGTTCGGATCTACCGGGCAAAGCGCGCCGGGAGCGGATGAAGCGTAATCATGGCTAACAGACTCTTTGGCACCGACGGCGTACGCGGCGTGGCCAATGTCGAACCGATCACTTCCGAAACCGCGCTCAAGCTCGGGCGGGCGCTGGCTCACGTTTTCAAGGCTCAGCCCGCCCGCCACCATCGCATCCTGATCGGCAAGGACACGCGCCTTTCCGGCTACATGCTGGAGACGGCGATGGCCTCGGGGATCTGCTCGATGGGCGCCGACGTCTTGCTGGTCGGGCCGCTGCCCACCCCAGGAATCGCGTTTCTCGCCCGCAGCATGCGCGCCGACGCCGGCGTGGTGATCTCGGCCTCGCACAATCCCTTCCAGGACAATGGCATCAAGTTCTTCTCGCGCGAGGGGTTCAAGCTCGACGACGAGACCGAGCGCCGGATCGAGGAGCTGGTCTTCGACGATGGCGCGCTCACCCATTTGCGCGCGAGCGGCGGCGAAATCGGCAAGGCCGCCCGCATCGACGACGCCATCGGCCGCTACCTGGTGTTTCTCAAGGGTTGCGTGCCGCGCACGGTGACCTTCGACGGGCTCAAGCTGGTGGTCGATTGCGCCAACGGCGCGGCCTACAAGGTCGCTCCCGACGCGTTGACCGAGCTGGGCGCCGACGTCGTCGCATTGGGCGTCGATCCTGACGGCAAGAACATCAATCTTGGCTGCGGCGCGCTCTATCCGGAGAAGCTGCGCGAGGCGGTGCTGCGCGAGGGCGCCCACGCCGGTATCGCGCTCGACGGCGACGGCGACCGCGCGCTACTGGTCGACGAGCACGGCGAAGTCTTTGACGGCGACGACGTGATGGCGTCGATGGGGCTCAGGATGGCGGCCGCCGGACAACTCGCCGGCGGCGCGGTGGTCGCGACGGTGATGAGCAATCTCGGACTCGAGTTGGCGCTGCGCGCCAAGGGCGCGCGCCTGGTGCGCACCGAGGTCGGCGACCCGGCGGTGGCGCGCGAGATGCGCACGGGCGGCTACAACCTGGGCGGAGAGCAGTCGGGCCACGTGATCTTCATGGATCATTCGACCACCGGCGACGGCATTATCACGGCGCTGATGATGCTGACGCTGATGGTCGAAACCGGGCGGCCGCTGAGCGAGCTGCGCGCGATGCATCGCGTGCCGCAGGTGATTGAGAACGTGCGGGTGGCCGCGCGGGTGCCGCTGGCCGAGATGCCCGAGGTGCAGCGGCTGATCGCGGGCGCCGAAAAGCGGCTCGGTCACAACGGCCGCCTGCTGGTGCGCTACTCGGGCACCGAGATGCTGGCCCGCGTGATGATCGAGGGCGAGGATCTGGCCGAGATAGGCGCGCTCGCGCGCGAGATCGGAGCCGCAATCGGCCTGCGCGCCAGCCGCGCGAGAGCCTGAAGATGCCCCGGCTCGGCGTCAATATCGACCACGTCGCCACGCTGCGCGAGGCGCGGCGGGTGGACTACCCCGACCCGGTCGAGGCGGCTCTGGCCGCCGAGCGCGCCGGGGCCGGCGCGATCACTTTTCATCTGCGCGAAGATCGCCGGCATATCCAGGACCGCGATCTCCTGCGTCTGCGCCAGGAGGTACACGTCCGGCTCAACCAGGAACTCGCTCCGATAGACGAGATGGTCGAGCTGGCGCTGAAAATCCGCCCGCATGAAGTTTGCCTGGTGCCCGAGCGGCGCCAGGAGATTACCACCGAGGGTGGTCTCGACGCGGCCGGGCTGAGCGCCCGCCTGGCGCCGATGATCGCGCGGCTCAAGGACGCGGGCGTGGGAGTGTCGCTGTTTATCGATCCGGTGCCACATCAGATCGAAGCCGCGGCCGCGCTGGGCGCGGACTTCGTCGAAATTCATACTGGCGCTTACGCCAACCTGGCCGATAAGGATCTTGGCGAGCACTACCTTACCGGTGTCGACTCGCCGCGCGCGCTCAAGGCCGCCCGGGTCAAACTCGGCGCGGACACGGCGGCGGAGCTGCGTAAAATTCGCGACGCGGTCAAGGCCGCTCGCGCCGCCGGACTCAAACCCAACGCCGGCCATGGACTCAACTACGGCAACGTCGCTCCGATCGTCGCGATCGCGGGAATCCAGTGGCTGCATATCGGCCATGCGATCGTCGCGCGCGCGATTGCGGTCGGGATGAGCCGCGCGGTCGGCGAAATGCTGGCGCTGATGGACCGCGGACGCGCCGCGGCGCCGCGGATGCGCGCCGGCAGTGTCCGGGCGGCGCAGCGCTGAGAGATGGCGCGCGCGTGAAACTGCTGACCGCCGCCGAAAGCCGCGAGCTCGATCGCCTGAGCCAGGAAAAGTACGGCGTCGGGTCCTACGCGCTGATGACGCGCGCGGGCGAGGCGGTCGCCGTTGCCGTGCTGCATCGATGGCGTCACGCGGTGCATCAAGGCGTGCTGGTCGTCGCAGGCAAGGGCAACAACGGCGGCGACGGGATGGTCGCCGCACGCGCGTTGATGGCCGAGCAGGTGCCGGTGCGCGCGATACTGCTGGCGCGCGCGTCGGAGCTGAAGGGCGACGCGGCCCGCGCGCATTCGGAGTTCGTCAAGGCCGGCGGCGTGGTGCTCGAAGCCATAGGCGAGGCCGAACTCGACGCGGCGATGGGCGGGCACGCGGGCGTAGTCGTCGATGCGATCTTCGGCACCGGACTCAACGCCGAGGTGAAAGGACTCGCGCGCCGCGCGATCGAGGCGATAAATCACGCCGGCGCTCCGGTGGCCGCGGTCGATATCGCCTCGGGCGTCAACTCGGACAGCGGGGCCGTGATGGGCGCGGCGGTGCGCGCGGCGCTGACGGTCACCTTCGGCTTGGCGAAGTTCGGCCACGTTTCCTACCCAGGCGCGGAGCTCTGCGGCGAGCTCGAGATCGCGGAGATCGGATTCGCGCCCGCCGCGATCGGCGAAGTTGCGCCGCGCGGCCGTTTTTTCGACGCGGCCGAGGCGCGGCCGCATCTGCGCGCGCGGCCGCGCAATTCGCACAAGGGCAACTACGGCCACGTGATGGTGATCGCGGGAAGCCGCGGCAAGTCGGGTGCCGCGATCCTGGCCTCGCGCGGCGCGCTGCGGATGGGCGCGGGGCTGGTGACCGCCGCCGTTCCCGAAGCGATCGGCGCGATCGTCGCGGCAGGGCAGGCGGAATTGATGACCGAGCCGGTCGCCGATCGTGACGGCCACTTCGACGGACAATATGTTTCCGCCGTGCTCGCGAAACTGATCGAAGGCAAGGACGCGCTCGCGGTCGGTCCCGGAATTGGCCAGAGCGACGATACGCGAGCGCTGATGGAATGGCTCCTCGCCGAGGGCGTGGCGCCGCGCCGCCCGATGCTGATTGACGCCGACGGTCTCAACGTGGTCGCGCAAATTGGCGTGGGCGCGCTCAAACGCGCCGCGGGTCCGGTCGTGCTGACGCCGCATCCGGGCGAGGCCGCGCGCCTGCTAGGACTGAGCATCGCCGAGGTCAACGCCGACCGTATCGGCGCCGCGCGGCGGCTCAGCGAGCTTAGCGGTGCGTCGGTTCTGATCAAGGGCGCGCGCACGGTCATCGCGGGCCTCGACGGCGAGGTCTACGTCAACGCGAGCGGGAATCCGGGGATGGCGACGCCGGGGATGGGCGACGTACTTTCGGGGATGGTCGGTGCGTTGTTAGCGCAGCGGTTGGCGCCGCTCGACGCGCTCGCGCTCGGCGCGTTCGTTCATGGTCATGCGGCCGACAGATTGGCCGCGCGCATGGGCCCGGTCGGCTATCTTGCCGGCGACCTGGCTGACGAGTTGCCAGCAACCTTGGCCGCGCTAGGTTAGCCTGCTCGGTTGGCCGTCCCGTTATCCTCGGCGCTTGAACCAAAACGCCCGCTGGCGCACGCTTATAATATGAATCTGGTCATCGAAAGCCGCTCCGCGCACGAGACCAAGACCTGGGGCAGGCGGCTGGCTTCGCTGCTCGAAGGCGGAGAGCTGCTCGGGCTGATGGGCGATCTCGGCGCGGGCAAGACCTGTTTCATCAAGGGGCTCGCGAGCGGGCTCAATCTGCGCGAGGGCGACATCCTGAGCCCCACCTTCACGATGATCCAGGAGCATCACGGGCGCATGGCGCTCTACCATATCGACCTCTATCGGCTCGAGGAGGCGGGGCTCGATGACTTGGGCTTGCGCGAGTACCTGTTCACGAGCGGGGTGGCCGCGGTGGAATGGTTCGAGCGGCTGCGCGAGGCCGAAGAGCTGGAAGTTCTCTCGGTGCGCATCAGCTACGTCAGTCCGAGCGCGCGCCGGATTGAGTTCGTCGCCGGCTCCGAGCGCTACGCGCGGTTGTTGGACCTCCTGCGCTCGCGCTTCGCCTAACTTCCTTGAATACCGCTCAACCGGGGGCTCTGGTTCGGGCGTTCCATTGTCGCCATAATACTCGATTACGCCGCGAACTATCCTGCGGCGGCGATGACGTGGCCCTAGTCGTGCAGAAATATGGTGGAACCTCGGTCGGCTCGATCGACCGGATCAGAGCGGTGGCGGACCGCGTCGCGCGCGTCCGTGCCGGCGGCAACAACGTCGTGGTGGTGGTCTCCGCGATGGCTGGGGAGACCAATCGGCTGTTTAAACTTGCCGCGGAGCTCAGTGACTCGCCCCATCCGCGCGAGACCGATGTGCTGGTGGCAACCGGTGAGCAGGTCTCGGCGGCGCTGCTCGCGATTCGGCTGCAGGCGCTCGGCTATCCCACGGTATCGTTTCTCGCCCATCAGCTTAGACTCGCGACCGACTCCCATCATGGCAACGCCAAGATCCGCTCGGTCGAAGCGTCGCGTCTGACCGAAGCGGTGGCCGGCGGAAATATCGCGGTGGTCGCGGGCTACCAGGGCGTGGACGCCAAGGGCGACATCACCACGCTTGGGCGTGGCGCCTCCGACCTTACGGCGGTGGCGCTCGCGGCCGCGCTCAAGGCCGACGCCTGCGAGATTTATACCGACGTCGAGGGCGTCTTTACCGCCGACCCCAATATCTGCCCACGCGCGCGCAAACTCGGGCGCATCTCGTACGACGAGATGATGGAGATGGCGGGCTTGGGCGCGAAAGTGCTGCAATTGCGTTCGGTCGAGCTGGCACGGCGTTACAACGTGCCGCTGGTGGTACGCTCCAGCTTCAGCGAGGCCGAGGGCACCTGGGTCGGCCAGGAGGACGAATCGATGGAAGACGTGATGGTCTCGGGGGTGACGCTCGATCAGAACCAGAGCAAGATAACGATCGCGGGCGTGGCCGATCGGCCGGGTCTCGCGGCGCGAATTTTCGGCCCCATCGCCGAGGCCGGAATAGTCGTCGACATGATCATTCAGAACGCCAGCGCCGACAGCCACACCGACATCACCTTCACCGTGGGACGCGACGATTTGCGCGGCGCGCTCGAACTATGCCGGCTGATGGCGTCGGAAATCGGCGCCGCCGGCGTCCGTCATGAGGACCAGGTCGCCAAGGTTTCGATCGTGGGGCTGGGGATGCGCACACATGCCGGCGTCGCGGCACAGATGTTCCGCGTGCTCGCGGAGGAGAGCGTCAATATCGAGATGATTGCAACCTCGGAGATTAAAATTTCGGTCGTGGTCAACGCCAAGTATGGAGAGCTTGCGATGCGGGCGTTGCACGACGCATTCTTGGGCGAAGGTTCCAACGCGCTACCGGGGGAGTCGATCTAAGCAAATGGCTGTGGCGAAAAAGATACAGATCTACGACACCACGTTGCGCGACGGGTGCCAGTCGGAGGACGTCTCGCTCACCGTCGAGGACAAGCTCGAGATTGCCGAGCGCCTCGACGATCTCGGACTCGACTATATCGAGGGCGGATGGCCGGGCTCCAACGATCGCGACGCGGCCTTCTTTCGCGAGGTCAAGAAGCTCCGCCTGCGCCACTCCAAAATCGCGGCCTTCGGCTCGACCCGGCGCGCCAACGCGCGCGCCTCGGCCGACCGCAACCTGGCGCTGCTGCTGCGCGCCGAGACCCCGGTGGCGACCGTGGTCGGCAAGACCTGGGACATGCACGTGCGCGAAGCCCTGCGCATCTCGAACCAGGCCAACCTCGACATCCTGCACGACACCGTCACGTACCTGAAGCGCCACGTCGACGAGGTCATCTTCGACGCCGAGCATTTCTTCGACGGTATCGCGGCCAACCCCGAGTTCGCGCTGGCCTGCCTGCGGGCGGTCGATTCGGCCGGGGTCGATCTGATTGCGCTCTGCGACACCAACGGCGGCCGCCTGCCGCATGAGATCGAGGCGGGTGTGCAGGCCGCGATCGTGGCGGTGCGATGCCCGATCGGAATCCATCCGCACAACGACTCCGAGGTCGCGGTCGCCAACGCGATCGCCGGCGTGCGCAGCGGCGCGACGCAGGTCCAGGGCACCATCAACGGTCTCGGCGAGCGCTGCGGCAACGCCAACCTGGTCTCGATCATTCCCGACCTCCAGCTCAAGCTCGGCTACCAGTGCGTGCCCCCGGCCAAGCTCAAGACGCTGCGCGAGGTCTCGATGCTGGTTTACGAGCTGGCCAACATCACGCCGCATACGCGTCAGGCCTACGTCGGGCACAGCGCTTTTACCCACAAGGCGGGGCTGCACGTCTCCGGCATCCAGCGCAGCGTGCACACGTACGAGCATATCGACCCGGCGGCGGTCGGCAACGATCGCCACGTGGTGCTCTCCGAGCTCTCCGGGCGCGCCAACATCCTTTACAAGAGCAAAGAGTTCGGCCTCGACGTCGAGCCGAGCAACGAGAAGATTGGCGTGCTGCTAGAAGAGCTAAAGCGCCTGGAGTCGCTCGGCTACACTTTCGACGGTGCCGACGCCTCGTTCGAGTTGCTGATGCTGCGTACGCTTGGCTTCGCACGCGACCATTTCCGCTTCGTCAGCTTTCGCGTGTTCGACGACAAGTGGCATGAGGACCACACTCCGTTCAGCGAAGCCGTGGTGGTGATAGAGGGGCCCGACGGCGTGCGCACACGCAACTCGGCCACCGGCAACGGTCCGGTCAATGCGCTCGACTCGGCGCTGCGCGGCGCGCTGGTGCCATATTTCCCGGCGCTCGAAACCATGCAGCTTGCCGATTACAAGGTCCGCGTGCTCGACAACGGGGCCGGCACCGCGGCGCGCGTGCGCGTGCTGATCGAATCGACCGACGGCCGCCGTCGCTGGGGCACGGTCGGCCTTTCCAGCAACGTGGTCGAGGCGAGCTGGCAGGCGCTGGTCGATTCGGTCGAGTACAAGCTGCACAAGGACGCGGCCCGGCCGCGTACCGTCAAGCATCCGCCGGCCTCCAACGGCGCGCGGCCGCGCGAGCGCGCTCCCCTGCGCAACGGCGCGGCGGCGAGGCCATAGCCGCATGGCGATCCCACGCACAACCGATCCCGCCGCACAGAGAGAATCGCCGATCGGCGTCTTCGGCCGGATGCGCGAGGACGTCCAGGCGGTCTTCGAACGCGACCCAGCCGCGCGCACTGTGCTCGAGGTGACGCTCGCCTACCCGGGGCTGCACGCGATCTGGATGTATCGCGCGGCGCACTGGCTGTGGGAGCATCAACTCTGCCTGCTCGGCCGGCTCTTGAGCGAGCTTGCGCGCTGGCTCACCGGCATCGAGATCCATCCCGGCGCCACCATTGGGCGGCGGTTTTTCATCGACCATGGGATGGGCGTGGTGATCGGCGAGACCGCCGAAATCGGCGACGACGTCCTCATCTACCAGGGCGTGACGCTGGGCGGTACCAGCCTCAAGAAAGAGAAACGCCATCCGACGATCGAGGACCACGTGATGATCAGCGCCGGGGCCTCGGTGATCGGCCCGGTGCGGATCGGTCGCGGCAGCCGTATCGGCGCGGGCGCGGTGGTGGTTTCTTCGGCGCCGCCATACTCGACCATCGTCGGAATCCCCGGCAAGGTCATCGAGGGCGAGAACACGCGCCAGGACGTCGCCGGCCTCGACCACGTGCATCTGCCCGATCCGGTGGCGCGCGCGATGCAAGGTCTGGTCGACAAGCTCAACCGGATCGGCGTGCGAATCGAGGAACTCGAAGAGCGCCAGGACTGCCTCGAAGACAAGTTCAATCCGAGCGTTTCCCCAAGCGTCCCCGACGCGCCCGTCATCGCCGGCGATTCCGCGCCTCCCAAGAACCGCTGACCAAGGCGCGCAGCCGCGAGGCACCGCGTCATTTTTCGAGGCTGAGCGAAGTCTCGGTGATTTGGCCGGCCGCGGTGATGCGTCCGAGATAGGTCTTCCCGCCGGTCACCCATCGTTCGGTGAACGACAACGTGCCGTCGCGCCGGGCAATGAGGCCGGTTATGTTGGCGCCGCTCGGGATCGGGAACACCGTCGCCGCGCCGTTGGTGGTCATCCGCACGATCGCGCCGGCCGTGGAGTTCGGCGCCGAGCCGAAGCGCGAGCCGGGTAGCGAGGTAGGAAAATTGACGGCGATCCACAAGTTGCCGTCGGGCCCCGGGACGATCGCTTCGTACTGGCCCGACACCGGCAGGGTGAATTCAGTGATTTGGCCTTTGGGCGTCATTCGCGCGACGCGGTCGCTGAAATTTTCCGTGAACCAGATGTTGCCGTCGGAGCCGGCCGCGATTTGCGCTGGTAACGAGCCTTTGCGCGGCAGATGGTATTCGAGCACTTTGCCGTCGAGCGCGACGCGGCCGATGCGTCCCACCGGCGACTCGGTGAACCAGAGGCTATGCTCCGGGCCGCTCGTGATGGTTGCGGGGCCGGTCGCGCGCTCGGGCAGCGGAAAGACGGTGATGGCGCCCGCCGTAGTGACTCGTCCGATCGCCACCGCGCCGTCAGGGTTTGCGCCTTCCCACGCCGTGAACCACAAATTACCGTCGGGCCCCACGGTCAGCCCCTCGGGCACCAGGGTTCCGGGCAGTTCATAGAATGTGCTGCTTCCAGCCGGGGTCAATTTGATGATGTTGCCGCCGACCGTCGAGCCGAACGCCGTGATCCCGACCATCCACAGGTCGCCGTCGGGCCCGTAGATCATGTTTGCGCCGAAACTGACGGGCGGCAGCGTGAACTCGCTCAGCGATCCGCTGCGGTCAAGCCGTCCGGCCTTGGGAATTCCCAGGATCGTGAACCACAGGCTTCCTTGCGTGTCCTCGGCCAGCGACGACGGTTGGATCACCAACCCGGTGGGCAGGGCTGGCGGTGGAGGCGGCGGTGGCGGCGGTGGCGGGTTCTCGACCACGCATCCCGTGGCCAGCACGGTCGCCAGACAAGCGGCGACCATCATCGCCGCCCGCGGCGGCGTACCATGAAGACGTTTCATCCAAGGATCGCGGCGACTCAGAGCTTGTGACCGAAATTGGCGCCCATCAGGTACTCGTGCTCGCCGCGGATCGGCCGTCCATCGCGCAGCCGCTCGAAACCGAACGGGCGGAGATCCACGGTTGTGGAGCGGCCGGTAAGGATCAGTTCCGCCATCGCGGCACCCACCGCCGGCGCGGTTTTGAAACCGGTCCCGCTGAAGCCCGCGGCGACGTAGAGTCCCCCAACCTCGGGCACCGGACCAATGACCGCGCGCGAGTCGGGGCTGATGTCGTAGATTCCGGCGTGGCCGCGCGAGTATCCCGCACCGGCCATCGCGGGGACCCGATGCGCCAGGCGCTCGGCGACCTCGGTGACGAAGTCGGCGTCGTTGTCTTCGCGAAAGCTGTCCGGGTCGGGTTCGTATTCCGCCTTGAGGTCGCCGAGACCGATCAACGTCTCCGCGTCACCCTGGGGGCGGAAGTAGCTGCCTGAAATCGTGTCGATACATCCGCCATGCTTGAGCGTCGCGGGCCGTTTGAAAAAAGCTATCTGCGCGCGATCGGCGCGGATTCCAATCGGCGCGCCAAGCGGCTTCAGCAGCCGATCTGTCCATGGACCGGCCACCACGCATACCGCGTCGGCTTCATGCCGCGTGCCGGCCGCGTCGATCACGCCGCGCACACGAGCGCCCGCCGCGTCGATAGAGCCGATCGGAACTCCCAGCCTGAACGTCGCGCTGTGGCGCACGGCCGCCTCCGCCATCGAACGCGTGGCCGCGACCGGGTCGGCATAGCCGCTGTGCGGTTCGTACGCGGCGAGCGCGACGTCGTCGACATTGATTGCGGGCTCGAGCCTGCGAAGCTCCGCGGGTTCGACCACACTGGTATCCACGCCGACCGCGCGCAGCATCGCGACATTGGCGCGCAGTTTCTCGGCGTTGGGCGGGCCAACCACGATAGTGAATCCGGTCTTTGCGAAGCCGCATCCGCGCCCCTCTGCGTCACGCCCCACCATCTCTTCCCAATGGGCGAAGTAGCCGAGGCTCTTCCACGCCAGTTCGGCCTCCGGCGCGAAGGTGTAATGCATACGCAAGAGCGCGCCCGAACGGGCCGTCATCCCGGCGCATACTTCGCGCTCCTTGTCGAAGACTGTGACTCGCGCTCCCGCCCGGGCAAGATGGAACGCGAGACTGCATCCCACCACTCCGGCTCCCACCACGATTACTTCAGGCATGGCCATTGATAATCTGCGTTGCGACTTTTGCGCGCCAATCCGCTAGGCTAAGTTATTCGTTCGCCTGGGGCCTATCAAACTCGTATGCGCATTTATCTCGACCATAACGCCGGCGCGCCATTGCGGCCCGAGGTGCGCGCCGCCATCGCCCGCTTCATCGAGGTGGACGAGGCAAATCCCGCCGCGGTCCATCGAAGCGGCCAGCGCGCCCGCCGTGCACTGGAGCAGGCTCGCTCCCAGATCGCGCTGCTCATCGGAGCCGCCGCGCGCGAGGTCGTCTTCACCAGTGGCGGCACCGAGTCGAACAACCTCGCGATTCGCGGCGTGGCGGGCGCCCAGCCGGCCCGGCGCAGAATCGTCAGCTCGGCGATCGAGCATTCCTCGATCCTTGCACCGCTCGAGTATCTCGCCAGCCTCGGCTTCGAGATTATCCGAATTGCTCCGGATCGCGAAGGACGAATCTCACCGGCGGCGGTGGCCGCGGCGCTCGACGCCGATACGGCATTGGTGACGTTGGGTCTCGCCAACGCGGAGGTCGGCTCGATCCAGGATGTGGCCGCGATGGCCGAGCCGATCGCACGCGCGGGAGCGATGTTTCATATCGACGCGGCGCAGGCTGCCGGTCGTATCCCGCTGCGGGTCGGCGATCTGCGATGCCATCTGTTGACGATCAGCGGTCACAAGTTGGGCGCGCCGTCGGGAATCGGCGCGCTTTACGTTCGCGCCGGAGTGGCGCTCGCGCCCGCGATGCTGGGCGGGCCGCAGGAAGCCGGGCTGCGCGCCGGTACGCCCAATTTGCTTGGCGCGGTGGCCTTCGGCGCGGCGGCCGAGGCCGCCGCGGCGCATCTGGACGATGAGTCGATGCGCGTCGCGGCGCTGGCGGCGCGGCTGCTCGATCGGCTTCGCGCGTCGATTCCGGATCTTCGGCTCAATGGCTCAACCAGCGACAGAATTCTCAACACCCTCAACCTGACTTTTCCCGGCGTCCTCGGCGAGAGCATGTTGATCGCATTGGACCTCGAGGGCGTGGAAGTCTCGATGGGGTCGGCGTGCGCGGCCGGCGCGGTCGAGCCCTCGCATGTGCTGCTCGCGATGGGTTTGAGTCGCGACGAAGCGCGCAGTTCGCTGCGGCTTAGCCTCGGATGGAGCACGACGGCGGCCGAGATCGAGCGCGCGGCGGAAATCATCGCCCGCGTATGGCGGCGGGTTCGAGCGGCCGAGCCGCTAGCGTCGGTCGCAGCGGCCAGGACGCCCGCCGTGGCGGAGGCCACGCGATGAGCGCGCGAGTGCTGGTGGCGATGTCGGGCGGCGTGGACAGTTCGGTCGCAGCTGCGGTTTTGTGCGAGCGCGGCTACGACGTGGTCGGCGTGGCGATGCGTCTGGCGCCGGAAAGCCCAGCGGCGGTGGCGTCGCGGCGTCGTGGGACGTGTTGCTCGTACGAGGATTTCGAGGACGCGCGGCGAGTCGCGGAACGGATGGACTTTCCGTTTTACGTGGTCGATCTGCGCGCGGAGTTTGGCGCCCGCGTGATCGACAACTTCGTCTCCGAATATCTGGGTGGCCGCACGCCCAATCCATGCGTGATGTGCAATCGCGAGATCAAGTTCGATCGCCTGCGCGAGCGCGCCGCGGCGCTCGGCGCGGACTACGTCGCGACCGGCCACTATGCGCGTATCGAGCGCGACTCGTCCGGCCGCTTCCATCTGCTGCGCGCGGCCGACGCCACCAAGGATCAGTCGTACTTTCTGTTCACCCTCGGGCAAGTTGAGCTCAGCCGCACGCTCTTTCCGCTCGGCGCGATGACCAAGGCCGAAGTGCGCGAGCGCGCCCGCCAGCTCGGCCTCGCCAACGCCGACAAGCCCGAGAGCCAGGAGATCTGTTTCGTGCCCGACCGCGACTACGCCCGCTTCGTCGAGCGCGCGGCATCCCCCGAGCGTCTGCGCGCCGGCCACATTATCGATCTGTCCGGGCGTAAGCTGGCGGCCCATGACGGAGTGCATCGTTTCACGGTCGGACAACGTCACGGACTCGGCCTTAGCTCGCCGGCGCCGTTATACGTGCGCGAGATTCGCGCGGAGAGCGGCGAGGTCGTCGTCGGTCCGCGCGAGGATCTCGTCGCGGCCGGACTCATCGCGTGCGACGTCAGCTTCGTCGATCCGGGGAGCGTAGGCGCCGGCGCGATCGCGGTCCAGGCCCGCATCCGCTATCGCCATCCCGCGCTGCCCGCGACGCTCACGCTCGAACCGGGTGACCGCGCACGCGTCACCTTCGACGGCGGCGGTGGCCCTGCGGTGGCGCCTGGACAGGCGTGCGTGTTTTACCGCGGCGACGAACTTGTCGGCGGCGGGTTTATCGAGCGGGCGCTGTGAGGATGGGCTGATGCGATTTGCGGTGGCTACGCTCGGATGCAAGGTCAACCAGTACGACTCGGCGCTGATCGAGTCGCGCCTCGGCGCGCGCGGGATGGAACGCTGCGAGTTCGACGAGGTCGCCGACGTCTATATCGTGAACACCTGCACCGTGACCGATCGCGCCGACGCCGAAAGCCTCAAGCTCGCGCGCCGTGCGCGGCGTCTCAATCCGCGGGCGCGGGTGGTGATGACCGGATGCCTCGCGCAGGCCAATCCCGCCGTGCTCGCCGCGTCATCGGAGATTGATGCCGTGGTGGGACTCGGCCGTCCCGACGACCTCGAACGCGCCGCCTTGGGCGAGGCCGCCGGCCGAGTGATGGTCACCAACCTGCGCAAGGAACGTGCGCCGATCGAACTCGGAGCGGTCGCGCTGGAGGGCCGCACGCGCGCGTTTCTCAAGCTGCAGGAAGGATGCGACCAGTTCTGCAGCTTCTGTATCGTGCCGACTTCGCGCGGAACCTCGCGCAGCGTCGAGCCGCGGCGCATCTTCGACGCGCTGGACGGTCTCGCGGCCTCGGGCTTTCGCGAGGTCATCCTGACCGGCGTTCACCTTGGCGGCTACGGACGCGACCTCGATCCGCCGGTTAGCCTCGAGACGCTGCTCGAGATGGTAGCCCAGCGCTCGCCGATCGGCCGGGTCAGGATAAGCTCGCTCGATCCCGAAGAGCTGAGCGACCGAATCCTTGAAATCATGGCCGCGAGCGACAAGTTCTGCTCACATCTCCATTTGCCGCTTCAGGCCGGCACCGACGCGACGCTGGTGCGGATGCGCCGGCGTTACGACCTCGCGCACTTCAGGGATCGGGTCGAACGTATTCTGGCGGCGATGCCCTCGGCGGCGATCGGCACTGATCTCATCGCCGGGTTCCCTGGCGAGACCGGCCAGGATTTCGACGATTACTTTAAGTTCATTGAAGCGCTTCCGCTTGCCTACTTTCACGTCTTCCCATACTCCGTGAGGGCGGGAACCACGGCCGCCAAGCTGCCGGGCAAGGTGGCGGGGGTGGAGATAAAGCGTAGAGCCGGGATATTGCGCGCGCTTGGCGAGGACAAGCGGCGGCGGTTCATCGGACAATTCCGCGGATCTAGGCTTAAAGTCCTGCTTGAAGAACGCGGCACGGACGGTAGGCTCAAGGGATACAGCCGCAACTATATCCGCGTGCTGGTGGAGGGTCCCGACAGACTTGGGAACGACGAAGTTGAGGTGGTGGCATCGCGTGTCGAGGGTGTGGCCCTCGCTGGGGAAATTGCTGGGGCCCAAGGCGGGTCCGCAGCCGGCGCGGCTACGCTCTGAAGACGATCGCGCAGACCTGGAGCGGCGGCTCGACTATACTTTCGTGCGGCCCGAGTTGCTGCGAGTGGCCCTCACCCATCCGAGCGCCGCGGTCGGCGCCGACCTGCACTACGAACGGCTGGAGTTCCTCGGCGACGCGGTCCTCGACCTGGCGATCGCGGACCTGCTGATGCGCCGGCTTCCCGAGGCCAAGGAAGGAGTGCTGTCCAAGGAGCGCGCTTCGATCGTCAACGGGCGGACGCTGGCGGCCAAGGCGCAGGACATCGGGATCGGCCGGGCGCTGAGGTTGGGCAAGGGCGAGGAGAAAAGCGGCGGACGCGAGAAGGTGTCGATTCTCGCGGCGTCGTTCGAGGCCGTGGTCGGCGCGATCTATACCGACAGCGGCCTGCGGCCGGCCCAGCGGGTCATCGAGGGATTGTTCGCCGACGACATCGGCGGTCCGAGCACCGAGCGCGACTACAAGACGGAGTTGCAAGAAATCGCTTATCGCCGCTTCCGCAGCCAGCCGGTCTATGAACTGGTTTCGTCGCGCGGGCCCGACCACGCCAAGATGTTCACCACGCGCATCCGCGTCGGCGGGCGCGATCTTGGAGTGGGCGAGGGCGCCAGCAAGAAGCAGAGCGAGCAGGCCGCCGCGCGCGCTGCCCTGGATCTGATCGAGAACGAGAAACATGGACCTAGCTGAGCGTCATCGCGCGGGCTTCGTCGCGTTGGGGGGCCGGACCAATGTCGGTAAATCGACGTTGCTCAACCGGATGGTCGGGCGCAAGGTCGCGATCGTCTCGCCGCGCCCGCAGACCACCCGCCGCCGCATTCTCGGCATCCGTTCCGACCCCGACGCGCAGCTTATTTTCGTCGACACTCCTGGGCTGCATCGCCCGCGCAGCGCGCTCGACCAGCACATGATTGAAATCGCGCGCCGCTGCCTAGGCGAAGGCGAGGTCGTGGTCGGTGTGGTCGAGGCGAGCGCGCCGCTAAGCGAAGGCGACCGCGCCTTTCTCGCCGAGTTGCGTGAGTTAAAGGCGCCGCGCGTCGTCGCAGTCAACAAGATCGACTGCATTAGTCGCGCCGATTTGTTCGCCGCCGTCGGACAGTGCGGCCGCGAACTGCCCGAGGCCGAGATCGTTCCGGTCAGCGCGCTCAAAGGCGGGAACGTCGACGAACTGGTCACGGTCATCAAGCGGATGCTGCCCGAGGGGCCGGCCCTGATGCCCGAGGACGAATACACCGACCAGACCGAGCGGATGATCGCGGCCGAGGTCGTGCGCGAGAAGGTGTTCCTCGCGATGCGCGAGGAGGTCCCGTTTTCGACCGCCGTCGTGGTGGAGAATTTCGTCGAGGAGCCCGATCGCCGGCTGCTCAGGATCGACGCCGTCATCGTCGTCGCGCGCGAGGCGCATAAGGGGATGCTGATCGGGGCGGGCGGCCGCCAGCTCAAGCAGATCGGTACGGCGGCGCGGCTGGAGCTCGAAAAGATGCTCGGCGCGAAGGTCTTCCTGCAACTGCTGGTCAAGGTCGAAAAGGACTGGACGCGCAGTCCGCGCAAGATTGCGGAGTTGGGCCTCTGAGATGAAGGCGGCCGCCAACAACGCCAGCCGAGCGGGCGCGCTGGCCGCGCTGCCCGAAGGCGCACCGGTCGTGGTGCTGGTCGGGCGCGCCAATGCCGGCAAATCGACCCTGTTCAACCGCATTGCCCGCGGCCGCCGTGCGATCGTAAGCCCGGTCGCCGGCACCACGCGTGACCTCAACGTCGGCCAGGCCGAGCATAGCGGACGCAATTTCCTCGTCGTCGATAGCGGCGGTCTCGAATTGGGTGGGCGCGAGCGCCTCGGCGAACGCGTCGCCGAAGGAGCCTTGCACGCCGTCGCGCTGGCCGACGTCGTGGTCTTCATGCTCGACGGGCGGGCCGGCCTCGGCCCTGGTGACCGCGAGGCGATCGCGCTGATTCGCGAGACCGGACGCCCGATGGTGGCGGCGATCAACAAGATGGACCGCGCCGGGATGGAAGCGGTGGCGGGCGAGTATCACGCGTTGGGCGTCTCGCCGATGCTGCTGGTCTCGGCGGCCCACGGACGCGGCGTCGAGGAGTTGCTCGATGAGATCGTCGAACGCCTGCCCGCCGCCGAGGCCGCGCCGTCCACGCCGCCCGATCTCAGGCTCGCGCTCATCGGCCGTCCCAACGTCGGCAAATCGTCGCTGCTCAATCGCCTCGCCGGCTTCGAGCGCGCGATCGTCGACGACACGCCCGGCACCACGCGGGACCCGGTCGACGTGCGCCTGCGCGCCGCCGACCGCGACGTGCTCCTGATCGATACCGCCGGAATTCGCCGGCCCACCAGGGTCGAGGGTGAGCTCGAGCATTTCTCGGTCGGCCGCGCGATCGAGACCATCCGCCGCGCCGAGGTGCTGGTTCTCGTGATCGATTCGACCGAGGGCGTCACCGATCAGGACGCGCGCCTGGCGCGGCTGGTCGAAAGCGAAGGCCGCGCGCTGGTCCTGGTCTGCAACAAGTGGGACCTCGCGGCCAAGGAAGGACGCCGCGTCGCTGCGTTCGTGCGCGACGCGCAAGAGCAGGTGCCGTTTCTGGCGTTTGCCGAGATGTTGTTCACTTCGGCGCTGACCGGCGACGGCGTCGACAAGATCATCCCGGCCGCGATGAAGGCGGTCGATTCGTGGCGCGCGACCTTTCAGACCGCGCAGCTCAACCGGATTCTGGCGGAGGCCACGGCGGCGATGGATCCGCCGATGATCGAGCGGCGGCGGCTCAAGCTGATGTATGTCACGCAGGTCGGCCATGCGCCGCCGCGCCTGGCGTTTTTCGCCAACGTCGAGCGCGACATCCCGATGCACTACCTGCGCTTCCTCGCCACGCGTTTCCGTGCGGCGCTGGGTCTGGTCGGTACGCCGCTGCTACTGAGCTTTCGCCGCACCGGTCGCACCTGGGCCGAGGCGCGGGCCACCGGCGCGGTGCGGCCAAAGGAATCGCCCATGAAGCCGCCCAAAAAGTTATCGAAGAACGCATCGAAGAAGAGAAAATAGTGACCGCGTCCGGCGACGCGGCGTGTGCGCTGTGGAAAGGTGCACCGCTCGCATTTCGCCGCCCGCGACGGCTTCGGTATAGTTAGCGAAGGTCGGATTTCGTGATCCTGATTCTGGATTTCGGCAGCCAATACACGCAGCTCATCGCTCGCCGCGTGCGCGAGGCCAAGGTCTACTGCGAGATTCATCCGTACAATCTCGCGATCGAAAAGATCCGCGCGATGCGCCCGCGGGGAATCATCCTTTCGGGCGGCCCGGCCAGCCTCTACGAGGCTGACGCGCCGGACATCGCGCCCGAGGTCTTGCGCGTTGGATGCCCGGTGCTGGGAATTTGCTATGGGATGTATGTAATCGCACAGCACCTCGGCGCGCATAGCGCGGGCGCGCGGGCGCGCGAATACGGCGCGGCCACTCTGGTGATTGATCAGCCCGATGTCCTGTTCGAGGGGATTGCGGTTCGCGAGCAGCCGGTGTGGATGAGCCATGGCGACCGCATCGAGGCGATACCGCCGGCGCTGGAGGCGATCGCGCATAGCCGCAATTCGCCGTATGCGGCGGTGCGCACTCGTGACGGCCTGCTCCGCGGCATCCAGTTCCACCCCGAGGTCGCGCACACGCCCTGCGGCGAGCAGGTGCTCAGCAACTTTGTGCTCAAAGTCTGCGGCGAGCCAGGCGATTGGACGCCCGCCGCGTTCGTCGAGACCAAGCTCGCGGAGATTCGCGCCCGCGTGGGCAGCGACGGCCGCGTGCTGATGGGATTGTCGGGCGGCGTCGACTCCTCGGTCGCCGCCGCGCTGATCCATCGCGCGATCGGCGACCGTCTCAAATGCGTGTTCGTCGACACTGGGCTCCTGCGCGCCGGCGAGCGCGAACGGATGGAGACGGTCTTCGCCGGACGGCTCGGAATCGCGCTAAGCGTGGTCGACGCCTCCGATCTGTTCCTCAAGCGTCTGGCCGAAGTGCTCGACCCCGAGCAGAAGCGGCGCATCATCGGCCATACGTTCATCGAAGTGTTTGAGACGCAAGCGCAGGCGATTGGCGGCGCAAAATTCCTCGGCCAGGGAACGCTCTATCCGGACGTGATCGAGTCGGTTTCGTTCAAAGGCCCCTCGGCCGTCATCAAGTCGCATCACAACGTCGGCGGATTGCCGGAGCGGATGCGCCTGGAGCTGGTCGAGCCGTTGCGCGAACTGTTCAAGGACGAGGCGCGCGCGGTCGGCCGCGAGCTGGGCCTGGGCGCCGACGTCGTCGATCGCGAGCCATTTCCGGGTCCGGGCCTGGCGGTGCGCATCGTGGGCGAAGTGACGCGCGAGCGCGTCGAACTGCTGCGCCGCGCCGACCTGATCGTGATGGAAGAGATCGCGGCGGCCGGACTCGGTGCGCGCCTCTGGCAGGCCTTCGCAGTGTTGCTGCCGCTCAAGACGGTGGGCGTGATGGGCGACGGGCGCACTTATGAGAGTGTGATCGCGATTCGCGCGGTCGAGTCCTCCGACGGGATGACCGCCGACTGGGCGCGGCTCGACCCGGCGCTCCTCGCGCGAATTTCCAGCCGCATCACCAACGAAGCGCGCGGCGTGAACCGCGTGGTCTACGACATCACCTCCAAGCCGCCCGCGACCATCGAGTGGGAGTAGCCGCAGCATGGCTTTTTTCATTCAAGTGACACGCGGGCGGCAAGGGCGTGAATGCTGAGGACGCAAAAGCAGTTCAGCATTTGTCCTTGGCTGGAAGGGAAGGCACGATGAAATCCGCAAAGAAGGGTACGCAGAAGACGCCCAGGAGCGCGCCGCCGACGGAAAAGAGGTCCAAAGGATTTACGGAAGAGGAACGAGCCGCGATGAGGGACCGCGCCCAAGAGCTGAAGGCGGCTGCGCGCCGCAGCGGGCGCTCTGACAAAGCGGACGGGGAAAACGACCTGCTTGCGAAGATCGCCGAGATGCAGCAACCGGATCGCGCGATGGCCGAGCGGCTTCATGCCACCATCAAAGCCATCGCGCCAACTCTCTCGTCGAGAACCTGGTATGGGATGCCCGCATATGCAAAGGACGATAATGTCGTCTGCTTTTTCCAAAGCGCGCAGAAGTTCAAGGCGAGGTACGCGACGCTTGGCTTCAGCGATAAGGCGAACCTCGACCAAGGCCGCATCTGGCCGACCGCCTACGCGCTGAAGGAGCTGACTGCTTCCGAAGAGGCGGAGATCGCTGCGCTCGTGAAGAAAGCGGTGAGCTGAGAGGTGGGTAGTCAAAGCGTGACCGTGCGAACCCGCTACGCGCCGAGCCCCACCGGCGCGCTTCATATCGGCAACGTGCGCTCGGGATTGTTCGCCTACCTGTTCGCGCGCCACAACGGCGGCGAATTCGTCCTGCGCATCGACGACACCGACCAGGAGCGATCGACCGAGGAGTCGCTCGCGGAGATTCTCGAAAGCCTGCGCTGGCTCGGGATGGAGTGGGACCAGGGGCCGCCCGACCGCGACTACTTCCAGTCCAGCCGCTTCGACCGCTATCGCGAGAGCGCGCTCCAGTTGCTGCGTGACAAAAGAGCCTACCCCTGCTACTGCACCGCCGAGGAATTGGACGCCAAGCGAAAGCAGGCCGAACGCGAGCATCGCAAACCCGGCTACGACGGCAAGTGCCGCGATCTGCCGTTCCCCGCGGACCTTGCGCTGCCCGACAAGCGCGCCGGCCGCAACTACACGATTCGCTTTCGCTCGCCGCGCACCGGCGAGACCGTGGTCGAAGATCACATCAAGGGCCGCGCCGTGTTCGACAATGCGGAGCTCGACGATCTGATCATTTTCCGCTCCGACGGCGTGCCGACCTACAACTTCGCCACCGTGCTCGACGACGCCGACTTCGCGATTACTCATGTCGTGCGCGGCGACGACCATCTGCCCAACACGCCGCGCCAGATGCAGATTTTTTTCGCGCTCGGGCTCAAGCCGCCCGAGTACGCGCATCTGCCGATGGTGATGGGGCCCGACGGGCAGAAGCTCTCCAAGCGTCATGGCGCGACCTCGGTCTTTGCCTATCGCGATGCGGGCTACTTTCCCGAGGCGCTGCTGAACTACCTGGCGCGGCTGGGATGGTCGCACGGCGATCAGGAGATTTTTTCTAAAAAGGAGCTAATCGAGTATTTCGGTTTTGACGCCTGCGGCAAGTCGGCCGGGATTTTCAATGCCGAAAAGCTCTTGTGGCTGAATTTTCACTACATGAAGGAGCGGCCTCTGCCGCAGCTTGCGCGCGAGCTACGCCCGTTCATCGAGCGTGCCGGACACGCGCAAATCCCCGGCGACGAGGCGTGGCTGGAAAGAATGATCGCGACGCTGCGTGAGCGCGCCAAGACGCTGGTCGAGCTGGTCGACTTCGCGAAGTTCTATTTGAGCGACGCGATTACGATCGATCCCAAGGCCGGGGCGAAGTTCCTCAAGCCGGAGATCGCCGAGCCGCTGAAGGTGCTTGCACACGAAATGGAAGTGATCGACGGCGACTTCAACGAGGCGAACATCCAAGGGGCGTTCGAGCGGGTGCTGGCGCGGTTCGGGATGAAGCTCGGACAACTCGCGCAGCCAGTGCGCGTGGCGCTGACCGGCGGCACGGTCAGCCCGGGGATTTACGAGGTGATTGCGGTTCTGGGCAAGGCGCGAACCGTCGCTCGACTGCGCACGGCGCTCGAACAGGTGGAAGCTGCCGCCTGATCGGCGTTTTGCGAATATCTACCCGCGCGCGCTACCTTCTCGCATTTCAGGAAAGCGTCCGGCATTAGAAATTCAGCGTTTTCTTCACTATTCTCATGAGCACGGGAATTGCTTTGACAAACTGGTTGAGGCATCGCAGTCTTACGCAAGGATGAAACCAACACCATGAACCAGAGCACGCAAACCGACACGACAGCTATTCGCGTGGAAGCCCCGCTCAACTATCTCAACGTGACGGCGGAAAAGCCGGTCAACTACATGTACAAAACGGAGCCCGGGACGCCGCAGCGAACCTACCAGAACATCAAGCACACGATGGCGATTTTCAACGGCCGCGCCGTCGACGAGCGGTTGACGCTGGACGGCCAGGGTTTCGCGTTGGTGCGTCATCCGACCGCGGTGGTCAACTTTTACGACGAGGCCGAAGTCCGCGCGGTCTACTATCCCGAGGTCGAGCGGCTGGTGAAGCAGGCCACCGGCGCCGCGCGAGTGTTGGTGTTCGATCACAACGTGCGCTGCGGCCCGATGGCGAAGGAAGGGTTGAACGGCGCGCGCGAGCCGGTCCGTTTCGCGCACAACGACTACACGCTCAAATCCGGCCCGCAGCGCGTGCGAGACCTGATGGGCGACGAGGCCGAGGCGCTGCTCAAGAATCGCTTCGTGTTCATCAACGTATGGCGGCCGATTCGCGGACCGGTGGAAGAAGCGCCGCTTGCGGTATGCGACGCGCAGAGCATGCGGCTGGCCGACTTCGTGCCGACCGACCTCAAGTACCGCGACCGTATCGGCGAGGTCTACACGGTGGCCTTCAACCCCGAGCATCGATGGTTTTATTTTCCGCGGATGGAGCGTGACGAGGCGCTGTTGCTCAAGTGCTACGACTCGTCCGTCGACGGGCGCGCGCGATGGACCGCGCATACGGCCTTCGACGATCCGACGTCACGGCCCGATTCCGCTCCGCGCGAGAGTATCGAGGCCCGCACGATCGCCTTTTTCGCGCCCGAGAAGAAATAGCCGAGCCGCGAAGCGCCGCTCTAGTTCCGACGGTCAGATCGCAATACAAACCTTGCCGAAGTGCGCGCCGCTCTCAAGATGACGGTAGGCCTCGCGCGCCTCGTTGAACGGGAACACGCGATCGATGACCGGATGGAGCGCGTTCACAGCCATCGCTCGATTCATTTCATCGAACATTTCACGCGAACCGACCAGGATTCCCTGAATGCGCGCATTCTTGAAAAGCAGCGGCATCGGATCGATCTGGCCCGCGCCGGTGAGAATCCCGATCAGGCTCACGATGCCGCCGACTTTCAGCGCATTGATCGATCGTGGCAGGGTTCCCGCGCCGCCGATCTCGACCACGTGATCGACACCCAGGCCGCCGGTGACTTCCAGTACGCGCGCATCCCAATTCGGCGTGGTCTTGTAGTTGATCAGGTCCGACGCGCCCATCTCCTTGAGCCGGGTCAGCTTGGCGTCGCTGCTCGAAGTCGCAATCACGCGCGCACCGTACATTTTGGCGAACTGGAGCGCGAAAATTGAGACCCCGCCGGTACCCATGACGAGCACCGAATCGCCCGGCTTCAGATGTCCCTGCGAGACCAGCGCGTTCCACGAGGTCACGGCGGCACAGGGCAGCGTGGCGGCTTCTTCGTAGGTCATGTAATCGGGGATTCGGACGAAGCCTTGCTCCCGCAAAACGACGTACTCCGCGAGCATCCCGTCGATCCCTCCGCCGAGCGAGGTGGCGTACATGCCCGCGATGGGCGGGCCGGCGAGCCAGCCTTGCGTGAAAATCGCCGCGACCCGATCGCCCTTGTTCAGCGTCCTCACGCCCGGGCCGCTTTCGACCACCTCGCCGGCACCGTCTGAGACCGGAACCAATGGCAGCTTTCTGGTCACGGGAAGGGCGTGTTTGATTATCGCGAGATCGCGATAATTGAGAGACGCCGCGCGGACGCGCACCAGGACCTCGCCGGGGCCGGGCTTGGGCGTCGGCCGCTCGGTCAACGTAAGACTATCTATCCCGTTGAGTTCGGTGATTTCGTATAGCTTCATGCTAACCTCGTAAAGCTGTAAGCGTGTGAGCAACCGCATCCCACCGTGATACTGCCGATGGCGCAGAATTTGGTCGAGGTGCCGATCGATAAGTTGGATTGGGATCGACGACATCGCCACGTGGCGGCATGATGCTGAACGAGATTGAACGCGAGATCTGGATCGCGGACGGGGCGAACGTCCCGTTCTTCCGGTTCCCGTATCCAACACGCATGACCGTCGCGCGGCTCGCGGACGGAAGCCTGTGGGTGTGCTCGCCGATCGCGTTGAGCCCGCCGCTGGCCGATGCTATCAACGCGCTCGGCCCCGTCCGCCATCTGGTTTCGCCGAACAAGATCCATCACCTGTTCCTGGGGCAGTGGGCGCAGGCGTGGCCCGACGCCAAGCTCTACGCCTCGCCCGGCCTGGCGCGCCGCCGCCGCGATTTGAAGTTCGCCCGCGAGTTGGATGACGCGCCCGATCCCGCGTGGGCGGCGGACATCGACCAGGTGATCTTCCACGGCAGCTTCTTTATGGAAGAGGTCGTCTTCTTTCACCGCGCCTCGCGCTCGGTCATCGTCACCGATCTGGTGCAGAAGTTTGATCCGGCGACCTTGCATGGCTGGCGCGGCGCGCTCATGAGATTGGACGGCTTGGTCGGCCCGGACGGCAGCACGCCGCGCGAGTGGCGGCTCTCGTTCTGGAACCGCCGTGCCGCGCGCGCGGCGCTCCGCAAAGCGCTTGCCTGGAACCCACAGCGATTGATCATCGCCCACGGCGAGTGGGTACGAGAGGACGGCTGCGCCGCGCTGGCGCACTCCCTGCGCTGGCTCGCCGGCGGCCACAACGCGAACGACACGCTGCGCCCGACGGGGCAGGCGGAGTGACGCAAAGTCCTGGTTTAAGCGCGGCTCGCGCCCTTGGAAGGCGCGCCGTTCGAAAGGCGGAGCGTCTCGCCTCGAGCGATGTGAAAGGCGCGTAGCTGCGGCAACGACCAAGGCAACGGTCATGCATGCGTCGCCGTGATCCATTCGCGGGCCGCGGCCGCCTCGGACACGGCGAAGACCCGGATCTCGCCTGGCATCAGGAAGCGGAAGAAATTGGCCGCATGACTGATCCAGTCAACGTCCGTTACGACCGCCACGCGCTCCCAGCGCGAGAGATGTTCGACCCCGATTTTGAAATCCTCCCACATCGCGCCGGCTTCCATGCTGGAGAATTCTCGCCCCAGCTCGTAGTAGCAGCGGATTTTCGGATGCCGCTTGAGGGTCATCTCGACTCGCGGCACGAGGATGTCCTGATAATCGCGTCTGGTCACGACGCCGTGGGCCGAAGCGGCGACGACGTTGTCGGGAAAATCCGCAAGAATCTCGATCATGTTGTCCTCCACCTTGTCGCAGAGCCAATTCAGACCATCAGTACATCAGTCGCAGCCCTCGCTTCACCACTATCCATTGAAAGAGCATTTAGCTGGATATTCATTTATTAGTATTCTTCCGCGCTCGCCGACGACTCCACCGCGGGCGGTGCGACCGCGATGCCCTGCTGCTCGCAGGTGTTCGCGACGTCGGAAACGGTGGCGCGATGCATGTCGCGGGTCCAGCGCAGATCGTCGAATTCAGTGCCGCGATGGCATCGTGCAGCGATCGTCCCACATCACGAGATCGTGCACGCGCCATCGGTGGGTATATACGAACCGGCGTTGCGTGGCGTGTGCGATTAGCTGGTCGATGAGCGCGCGGCCCTCGGCCTCCGGCATTCCGACGATGCGCCCGGCGTGCGACGCGATGTAGAGCGATTTCCGTCCATTTTCAGGAATCGTTCGCGTCATCACCTGCGGAACCGGCGGCAGGTTCTTGCGCTCGGCGTCGGTGAAGCCGCTGAAACCGGTGCGCGCGCGCGAAAAGGCGAGGGCGTGCTCCGCGACCAGGCCTTCCAGGCGCTGCTTCAAATCTTGGTCGAGGGCATCATAGGCGGCGCGCAGGTCGGCGAATTCGGTGTGGCCGCCGATTGGTGGAATCGTCCGCGCATACAGCAACGAGGCGCGCGCCGGCAGATACTTGAAGGAACTGTCGGTGTGCCATAGGCGATTGCCGAGCTGGAACATCCGCACGCGGCTTTTCTCGCCCCAAATTTCGCTCTGCGCGTTGAGGTTGGAAATATCGGCCAGGTCGGTTCGCAGGCGCAGCTTCGCGCCCGGGTTCAAGGCCGCGATGGTGGTTTCGAGCGGGCCGAAGTTCCTGGCAAATTCGATGTGCTGCTCCTCGGAGAGTTCCTGGCCGGGGAAAATCAGCACCGAATAATCCCAGAAGGCCTGCTTGATCGACGCCACCTCGGCCGGATCGAGCGGCCGCGACAAATCCACGTCGCCGATCTCGGCGGCGAAGCTTGCGGTCACCGGACATACCGTGATTGCCATCAGAGTTTCTCTCTCCGCGATTGGGTTGCTGAATGTCGTATCTCAGATGGCGCGCGAAGCGGTCAAGCGCGATCGAGGCGAAGCGGGATGAATTGCGGGACGGTTGGCGTTCGCGCCGGGCTAAGGCGAGGGCGCGGAAGAGGGTTCAGACGAGGGCTCAGGCGCGGATTCAGGTGCGGACGCCTGCGCGCCTGCGCGCATGCTGTCGAAAAAGCTCGTATTCGCACTGACGAACTGCCCCAGCGCAGTGACAATCTGGTCCGACATTTCGGACACCTTGTCTTTGCCCACCCGAAACACGGAGGAGTCCTCGAATACCTCGCCCGGCAGCTTGTCAGAGTAAATGGTGAAGGTGACCGACACCGCGGACATGCGGCCGTCAAGCTTGTTGTCGATTCCCTTCCACATATCCACGCAGGCGAAATGCACGCCCATCCCGTATCCGCTGGTGTTGTCGGCCAGTTGATAGCCTACCGATTTGTCGATCTTCTGTTTGAAGACGGTACAGAAATTCTGCCCTACGGCGTCGGCGCAACGGCACGCCACGTTGATGTTGATCTTTCCGGTTGCGGCTTCCGCCCCCCCACCGGTGGGCGAAAGGGTCACTATGACAAGCGCCAGCAGGCCTGCCGCGAGTATGAATGCAGGAATTCTCAAGACTGGGTGGAGGCTAGCCAACGGCGCCGGTGCGGGCAAGAGGGTTTTGCGTTTTTAACGTCAGCAATTTTGGATCACGCAATTCCGGATCAGACGGCGGACGCTCTCGCTCAGATCGCGCCGCGTGCGCGCAGCCCGGCGATCGCCGCCGCATCGTATCCGAGCGCGCTCAGCACGGCATCGGTATGTTCGCCCTTCTCGGGCGTCGGCGTTCGTAATTCCCAAGGCGTGCGGCTTAGATCGACCGCCTGGCCGACCAGCTCCCGGCGTCCATGCTCTGGACCCTCGATCGCGCGCGCGATGCCGATGTGCCGCACCTGCGGGTCGGCGAATACCTGATCGATGCGATTGATCGGGCCGCATGGCACGCCGGCGCGATTGAGAATCTCGATCCATTCGGCCGACGGCCGGGTGCGAGTGATCGCCTCGATGGCCGCGTTGAGCTGGTCACGATTGCGCAGCCGGGCCTTTCCGCTCGAGTAGGCCGGATCGCCCGCAAGCTGTTCCGCACCCAGTGCCTTGCACAGACGGGTGAACAACTCATGACCGGACCCCGCAATATTGATGTGTCCGTCGGCCGTCGCGAATACGCCCGTCGGAATCGCGGTCGGATGATTGTTGCCGGCCTGCTCCGGCACTTCTCCGGCGAGTAGCCACCGTGCCGCCTGGAAATCCAGCATCGCGACCTGCGCCGCGAGCAGCGAGGTCTGCACCCACTGCCCCTCGCCCGATTCCTCCCGCTCCAGCAGCGCGAGCAGGATGCCCATCGCGCAGAAAACGCCTGCCGTGAGATCGGCGATCGCGATGCCCACTCGGACCGGCCCCTGGCCCGCGAGCCCGGTTATCGACATCAGTCCGCCCATCCCCTGCGCAATCTGGTCGAGCCCCGGCCGATCGGCGTAAGGCCCGTCCTGACCGAAGCCAGAGATGCTCGCGTACACCAGCCGCGGGTTGATCGCGCGCAAGCGCTCGTAGTCGATGCCGAGCCGGTGCTTCACGTCGGGGCGATAGTTCTCGACCAGCACGTCGGCGCCTTCGACCAGGCGCCTGAGGATTTCGAGCCCCTCGGGGTGCTTGAGGTTGAGGGTCAGGCTGCGCTTGTTGCGATGCAGGTTCTGGAAATCGGGACTGGTGCGCGAACCGACTTCGGTGGCGTCATTGTCGGGAGTTTCGATCTTCAGAACATCGGCGCCCCAGTCGGCGAGCTGGCGCACGGCCGTCGGCCCTGAGCGCGCGCGAGTTAGATCGATGACTTTGAAGCGGGACAGCGGCAGCTTATTCATAGCAGCCGATCATAATTCGACCCGCGCTTAGATCGCTAACGGATTCGGCGGGACTTGCGCGCCGCCCGTCGCAAGTTGCGGCGAAGATTCCGCGACGGCTATCGGGGGAAAAAATAGAAGCGGGCGATCCCGGCCCTGGCGACTAACTCTTGCCCTTTGAAGAATCGGGAGCCCCCGCTTCCATCTCCGATCGCCATTTGTCGATGGTCTCGATGTTGAAGCGCCAGTCGCTGCCGATTCGAAAGGCCGGAATCTTGCGCCGCTTGATCAGCCGGTAAATGGTGGAGGGATGCACGTGCAAGTATTCCGAGACCTCCTCCACAGTCATGACCTTGCTCTGACGCCCGAACAACGGACGATCACTATCTCGAGTCATTATCGCCACCCAAACCTGCAAACAGCCGCGGACGCCAAACTCTCAGCCGTGAGCGTCGAAGAAGTACCCTCCGATCCTAAACAATGCGCCGGCGGCACACTTGTCCAAGGCGCTTCGCCCACGACTGGCAGCATAATTGTGCTACGCAGGAGCTACCATTGCTTCTGTAGCATCATTCAAGGGAGCTAGCATAGACATGTAATTGCTCGGCAAGGAGTCGGATGCATAGATAAAGCCAAACGGGCCCAGATATGCGAAGACAGAAGGAGAAATTGTGGAAAGACGACTCGCCGGACGCTTCGAGTGCGAACGATTTCAATTCAACTCCTTGTGGCGCGACTACGACAGCCTTGGATTCAGCGTTGCATAATCAGCACAATCGGATGGACGGGGAGGTCGAAAAGATTTCGAGTAGGCATTCTAGCTCTGAGAACGATGCTTATCTCTGCCAAACATTGATTAATAAAGCGCATGCCATGGGATGCGGTTGAAATCGCTGCCTTATATCGCTCACCTAGGCATAAATTCTGCATATCGCAGCAGGGGTATTAGTCGAGTCCGCTAGGAGTAATAGATCCGAGCGCACTGCGCGAGCTGTTCAGGGGGGAAGATGCTGAATTACCTGCGGAAGTACCTGCGGAAGTACCTGAAGGCGCGATCCACAAGGAACGTCGCGCCGGTCGCCTCGGAGGTCGCCGTGCCCAACGATGCGTTGTTGGCCTCACGCCAGCAAGGCGATCTCTTGCAATTCGTACTGGATAATATGGCCGAGGGCGTGATCATCTGCGACCGCGATTTGCGCCTGGTCCAATTCAACCGCGGCGCGAGCGCGATCTTCGGAGCCGACTTGAAAGGCGACTTCTTCAGGTGCGCGGCGGCCAAATATCAATTGCTGCCATCGCAGGGCGCGGCGTCAATCCCGATGGAGCAGCGGCCGCTCGCCCGCGCCTTGAAGGGCGAGGCGATCGACAACGGCCAATTCATACTGCGTGGGCCGAGCATGGCGTCCGACTTATGGATCGAAATCTTTGCGCGTCCGATCACGACCGGCGATGGCACGATTCTCGGCGGGATGGTGGTCATGCGCAATATCACCGAACGCAAGGTTGCCGAGGAGCAGATGAGGCATGTGCGCGACCTTGCACTCGAGGCGGAGCATATTCGATCCGAGTTTCTCAGCCACATGAGCCACGAGATCCGCACGCCGCTCAACGGTATAATCGGCATGACCCAGTTGCTGCTCGGCACCGATCTCAGCCCCGAGCAACGCGAATACGCCGAGACCGTACAATTGAGCACCGACCTGCTGTTCGGCATGGTCAACGATCTGCTGGATTTTTCCAACCTCGCGGCGGGCAAGGTCGTGCTGCAGCAAATCGACTTCGACCTCCTGCAAGTGGTGGAAACCGCGCTGGGCTTGTTTGGCGAGCCTGCGCAGAGAGGCAACGTCGAGCTGATTCTGGATGCGGACGATGACGTGCCGCGCCTGTTGCGCGGCGACCCCGCGCGGCTCCAGCAGGTGCTGGTAAATCTGATTAGCAACGCGGTGAAGTTCACCGAGCGCGGAGAGGTGGTGTTGCGGCTGGTCACGGAGGCGGAGTCCGCCGCCGCCGTGTCGGTGCGCTGCGAGGTGCGCGATACCGGAATCGGGATTGCGCCCGAAGCGCAAAAGCTGCTGTTTCAGCCGTTCTCCCAAGTTGACGCTTCAACCACGCGCAAATATGGCGGGTCGGGTCTTGGACTTGCCATCTCGGCCCAACTCGTCGCGCGGATGGGAGGGCGGATCGAAGTAGAGAGCGAACCCGGATGCGGATCCGTTTTTCGCTTCACCATGGAGCTGCAAAAGCAGCGCCCCAGCGCCGCGACGGATTCGCGCGCGGGAATGGAGCGGCTGCGGCTGCTGCTGGTCGAGGACAACCCGACGCTCAGCGTTAGCCTTTGCAAACGGCTCCGCGCATGGGGCATAAGCGCCGATGCGACCACGAATGAGAGCGAGGCCCTGGCCTTGTTGCGCACCCGCGTGGCAGCGGGTGCGCCATACGACGCCGCCATCCTGGATCTGCACGTGCCTGCCGCAAGCAGCGCTCAGCTCATGCGCGCGATCAAAGCGGACCCGGCCGTTGCCAACACCTGGCTCATCGCCGCAAGCTCGCCCGCCGTCGATTGTCCAAATCGCGCCCAGCATTCTGCGCCGGCCGACATGTGGCTCGCCCGGCCCATCCGGCCATCGCAACTTCTGCAAAGCCTCAAGGAACTGCTGGCGCAGCGACATCGTGATCGAGTGGACTCGACTGGCGACGGCGCGGCGATCGAAGAGCCGCAAGTGCGTCCTCAGCCCGCGCGCACTGTCCGCGTGCTGGTCGTCGAGGACAACGCGATCAATCAGAAACTCGCGCTCAACCAGCTCCGCAAGCTTGGTTACGCCGCCGACGCCGTCGACAGTGGTTCCGCCGCGCTGGACTCGCTGGCGCGCGGCTCTTACGCCGCGATCCTGATGGATTGCCAGATGCCAAGGACGGACGGTTACGCGACCACCGCCGAAATTCGCCGCCGCGAGGCAGGGCGCCGACACACCATCATCATCGCCATGACCGCCTATGCGCAGGAGGGGGCGCGCGAGAAATGCTTCGCGGCCGGAATGGATGACTATATCGCGAAACCGGTGAGATTGGAGGTGCTGGAGGCGGCGCTGGCACGCTGGGTGCCGTTGCAGCAGACCGCAAGCGGCCAGAACGGCTGTTCAAAGGCGGCGGCGTGGAGCCCCGAAAGCATCGATCGTGAAGTGATGATTGAGCTGCTGGACCTGTCCCGCTCTTACACCAACGGCGATTTCCTCGGCGAGCTTATCGATATGTTCTATGGCGAGCTGAGCTCCCGGATGGCCTCGATTCGCGAGGCCGCGTCCCACTGCCGATTCAATGAACTGGACCAGCGCGCCCACGAACTCAAGGGATCGTGTCTCAGTTTGGGGTTGACGCGGATGGCGATGCTATGCGATCAAATTGAAGCGCTGGCGCGAAACGGGACAGCCGAAGGAGCGCAGGCGCTGCTGGATCAGATCGAACGTGAGGCCGGCGTTGTCCGGCCGCTGCTCGAGACGGAAAGACTTCGCGCGGCGCGCAAAACTCCAACGCCGCAAGAGTCGGCGGCGTCTACAGGCGCCCAAATCCCCACGTAAGGACCCGGTATCCCTTCTTAAGACGGCCAGTCTTAAGACGGCCAGCACGCAGTCAGATTGAGGCGTCGGCGCGAAACGGGACAGCCGAAGGCGCGCCGGCGCCGCCCGACCGGATCCAACGCGTGGCCGGCGTTATTCGGCCGCCGCTCGAAACGCATAGCTTGCGCGCGGGGCGCGAACCTCAAACGCTGCGAGAATCAGCGTCGTACTCAGGCACCCTAATCCCAACGCAAGACATAGTATCCTTTCTAAGATAGCCGTCTCTACAACTTGCGGCGCGAGCCTCGCGACCGGCATCGACAACACGAAATAGGTAGCCACAGTAAGACTAACAAAAGTAATAAGAATAAAATCTATATACAGTTCATACTGATATCAAAAGTTGACTCGTCAGTCGCTTTGATCGATTATATAGATACATCCGCATTGGCCTCAGCCCAATGTCAATATGAACTACATCTGATGGCCCCGCCATTCCAGGTCCTTCGACGTATGTAGTCCAAGAGGACTCGCTCTTCAGGGGGGCCTGTCGTAATGACCAGATGTCGTCGTGAATCCGGACAGATTATATACCTCGCCGCCATCTCGCTGGTCATGTTGCTCGGCTTCAGCGCTTTGGCGGTGGATATCGGCATGCTCTACTCGACCAGGCGCCGCATGCAGACGGCCGCCGATGCCGCGGCGATTGCCGGCGCCACGGCGCTACGCGACGGACAGGATTACACGAAGGCCGCGAGCGACGTTGCGTCGTTCAACGGTTTTACCAATTCGCAGAACCAGGTGACGGTGACGGTTAGCCAGCCGACGCTTTCTTCCCCATACCCGAGCGGTGTGACCTACGTAGAGGTCGACGTTACACAATCGATGCCGACTTATTTTCTTCGAACTCTCGGTTACACATCTTTGAACGTGGGGGCGCGAGCTGTGAGCGCCGCAGTGACCGGACCTGCCTGCGTATATGCGCTCGACCCGACCGATTCGCGGAGCTTTTCGCTGACCGGCAACATTAACTTGACTGCTCAGTGCGGGCTGATAGACGACTCGAGCTCTTCTTCCGGGCTCTACCTGAATGGGAACATTACACTGAAAGCGACGACCATCGGGGTGAGCGCCAGCGCGTTTTCCCAGTCTGGCAACATCACGCTTTCGCCTCAGCCCGTTGTGAATGTAGCGACGCTGCCTGACCCGCTGGCGGCGCGGGCGCAGAGCGCGGCGCCCAGCGTTGGCTCATGTGTTCAGCAGCCCGGCCAATCCGGAAGCGAGAACTGGAGCGGCAACATCACCAGTCTCACGGTTCCGGTCGGAGTATATAACGGCGGCATCAGCATCAGCGGCAACGTGAGCGGCACCGTCACCTTCTCCGCCGGCAACTATGGGAACAACGTCAACTTCAGCGGCAATGGCGGTAACCTGGTTTTCAATCCTGGCCAATACCAGAACGGTGGGAGCGGCGACAGCATCACACTGAACGGGAACACCGGGACGACTTTTAATGTCGGAAGCTACACGTTCTGCGGCGCCGTGGACATCGCCGGAAACGGCACCGTCACCCTGCGGCCCGGAAAGTATTTCGGTGGAATCAAGATCTCTGGCAACGCCAATGTCAATTTCAGTCCCGGCACTTACATCCTGGCTGGCGGAGGGCTCTCGGTTACCGGCAACTCGACGCTGAACGGCACTGGTGTGACTTTTTACAACAGTAAGGCCACGGGATACGCGTACGCGCCGATCGCTTTGACCGGCAATGAAACGACCAAGCTGAGCGCTCCCACTTCGGGCCCTCTCGAAGGCTTCCTTTTGTTTCAGGATCCGTCGATCCCCGTCGGCTCCTCAGCCATCACCGTCATCGGCAATTCCGCCTCGAGCTTCGACGGCATCATTTACTCGCCCAATACCTCGATCAACTATTTCGGCAACTCCAGCGGCTCGGGCTACACTGTCCTGGTCGGCTACAAGATCACGATTACCGGCAATTCCAATTTCACTATCGGCAACAATTATTCCTCGCTCGCCAACGGGGCACCGATAAAATCGAGCGCGCTCTATGAATAGTCATCCCTCGGGCAAGCAGGCTGTTGGGCGAGGCCGGCGCTGGTGGGCCGCGCGCGGTCAGAGCTATATCGAGTTGGCTTTCGTGCTTCCGGTGCTTGCGATCGTTCTGGTGGTGGCGGCCGATTTCGGCCGGCTTTTCTATATCTACGTCGGCGTGATAGACGCGGCGCGCGCGGGAGCCCAATACGGCTCAAACAGCGTCATTACCGCGGCCGATGCCACGGGAATGAGCGCGGCGGCCAAGCAGGATGGAATCAACGTTGCCAATCTGACCGTGAGCGCAAGCCAGTGTACGTGCGGGACGGCAACCTCCTCAATCGTGGCGTGCTCGTCGAACTTGTGCACCAACGATCCGAACGCGAACTATGTCATCGTCAATACGCAGGTCCCGTTCACCACAATAGTGAAATACCCGGGAATTCCTTTGTCGATCACGCTCAAGGGCCAAGCCGTGATGCAAGTTCAGCAGCAATGAAAAATCTGTTCGTCGGACTGCTTGCGAAAAGTATTTCCGGCACGGCGGCGGTGGAGTTTGCGCTTGCCGCTACGGTCTTCCTTTTGCTGACGTTTTCGACAATCGAGATGGCGCTGCTGGTATACTCGTATAACACTATCGGCCATGCCGCCCGTGAATGCGTGCGCTACGCCATCGTGCATTCGCCGACCGGCCCCGATCCGGTGACGGTCTCTCAGATTCAAAACGTCACGATTGGTTACGCTGACCTGCTTTCGCCAAACCAGCTAACGGCGAGCGGGGTCACGGTGACTTGGCCGGCCGATCCCAGTCTTCCCGCGCAGCAGGATGCGCAGTGCATGGTCTCCCTGAATTACGTCCTGCGGATACCCTTTCTGCCGTTAGTGACGCTGCCCCTCAGCGTTACCTCACGCATGCTCGTTTCCCAGTAGCGGCGGCGCACGAATTATTACCGCTCGCGTCGCGAGGCGACTGCGTGGGCGTGGAGGTTCGCAAAGAGCAACCGGCGTTGGGAGTCGATGACCCTCCGAGCTTTCTAATCCTTTCAGGTCAGAAACGTTCTCAGGCGATCCGGACCCGCGCCATCGAGAGCCGCCCGTGCTGACCGGACCTAACAAGGAGCTGCGATATCCGCAAAAGGAATGTATGGACGCTCAAAGATTAAGATGGGATGGTATTGCACTGTAAAAGCTAATATGTCAGGCTAGGACGCTGAAAGGAACGGTTAGGCTATGCGTGCACGAGGGAAAGGTCCATATCGTTCTGGAGCGCCTAAAGTGACAAGCACGATACGAAACAAATATCTGACGGTCGCTGAATTGTCCGAATATCTGCAGATTCATCGGACTACAATCTATCGGATGCTTAGGCAGGGTAAACTGCCGGGCTTCCGCATCGGTAGCGATTGGCGGTTCAGTCTCGAGGCGATTGAACAGTGGCAGCGCGATCAGACGAAGATCGATGTTGGAAACCAGATGTCCTGAGCCGGCCGCTAGATTTCGTATCCCAGCCGACGGGCGCAGTCGCGCAGAATCTCCGGCTCCCAAACTGGCCGCCTGGGATTTTTCGCATGCGGCAGGCTGGTTGAAGTTCGTCCCAGCAGATGCAGAAACGTAGCGGCCGAGTGTTTGTAGGCCGGAACGGGCTCGCGAAACGCCACGTTGCCCAAATACTGTAGCGCGTCGGCCAGCGCGTAGTAGACCGGGTCGCCGGTTTCCCAGAGCCGGTCGCGCTCGGCAAATTTCTCGGGCGCGAAAGTCGCCAGTCCCAGCAGGTAGTCCGAGCCGTATTCGATCATGTTGATGCCGAGGTCGTTGCCGGTATAGATGCGCAAGTCCGGCCGCACGGCGTCGCGCAGCGCGAGGCGCTCGAGTTCCGTAAGCCGATCGAGCGAGGAGTGCTTGATTCCCTTGAGCTCCGGAATCTCCATCAGGCCGCGTAACGCCGTATCGCTGAAAATCTCGCCGTTGGGCGCGAACATGCGTCCCAACTCGAAGCCGAGCACTTCGTCGCAGCCGCGGCACGCGGCGCGATATGCCTCGACTTTGTCACGGTCCGGCTTGCCATGCAGCCGCGCGGTCTGAAACAGGATCGGGATACCGCCGAACTTCACGATGAGGTCCATCTGGCGCCGGTAGAGTGAGACCACTTCGCCGTCGCGGCCTTCGATGTAGGCGCCGGCGACGAACGGTGCGTTGTTTCCCAGCGCCTCCCGGGTCCATCGCAGGACATCGTGCTGTTCGGCGTCGCTGAGGTAGTTCACGTAGCCGGTATCCATATTCACCGCGTTCATCAGGCCGGCGCGATGCGTCGCCAGCAGATGGCGCTGAAACTCTTCGACCGCCACCGCACCGCGCGCGTCGTAGGGCAGCAGCGCCGCCGCGATTCCCCGCACCTTGCGGCGAAGCAGCCGCCGCTCGATCAGCGATTGGAGTTTCATCATATGGCCGCGGCCCGCCTGGCCTTCGCCTCCTTCAAGCGCAACGCCATCGCGGATTTCTTGTAGTGGCCGTCGAGCGGGTAGCATCCGGAGGGCAGGCCATTGCGCGGCGCGGTGGTGCAATCGCTGAAAGTCCGGCAAACCCGTTTGCGTTGAATCGCCCGTCCCTGCATCGCGTCCCACAGTATTTCGGGATAGCTCAGAACCATCCGTCCCAGACCCACCGAATCCACCCAACCCATACGGACCGCGGCCTGAGCCACATTCGGCAGGTAATCCTGCAAATAGCTATATGCGGTTCCCACGATAATGAGTTCGGGAAACCGGCTTTTGAGCAAACGCACCGCGTTCATCTGGCGCGCCACTTCAACCAGCGGATCTGCGGGCGAACGGTACCCGTCCGCCGGCGGATAGGCCGCCGGCCGCTGAAGATGCGGCGTATAGTATGGGCTTCCAACGGTCAGATTCACCAACCGGATATCCATCCGCTCCAGCAGCGCGAGCAAGCGCGCCGGTTCGGTCAGATCCACCTGCACCGGATTGGCCGGGTCCACGCCAAATCCCCAGCGATAGGGGATGAGCCGATCGAAGGGCTCCGGCTCTCCAACTCCCGCCCCAAGCGGCGAGTCGGCGGGCGCGGGCCGAAACGGCACCATGTCGAAAGCCGAGAGCCGCACGCCAATCTTCAGGCTCGGGGCGGCCGCGCGTATGCCCTCGACGGTCTCGCGCAGGAATCGCGTGCGATTTTCGAAGCTGCCGCCATATTGGCCCTCGCGCGTGTGCGCGCTCAGGAATTCATGCCCGAGGTAGCCGTGGCAGTGTTTGACGTCCACGAAATCGAAGCCGAGGCGCGCCGCGATTTGCGCCGCGCGATGGAAGTCCTCGATGATGGCGCCGATCTCCGCATCCGTCAGCACCGGAAATTCGACAGGCAGTCCCAATCGATGGTCCAGGATCGGATGGCGATAGAGGATGCGCGGCGCGGCCCCGTGGCCCGCGTCGGGACGACTGTACCGCCCCGAGTGCGTAAGCTGCAGGCCGATCAGCAAGCCGTCATCGGAGCCGGCGACGGCGCGATGCTCCTCGATCAGGGCCTCGCGCAGATGGGCCAGGCCGCGCTCGGTATGCGGGCCGATCACGAGTTGGTTGGGATTGGCGCGCCCCTCGTGCCGCACCGCCACCGCTTCTCCGCCCCAGATAAGCTTCGCTCCGCTGCGGCCGAATCGGCGCCATCGCCGGATCGTGTTCTCGCTCGGATTGCCGTCCACCGTGCCGTCCCAGCCTTCCATCGGATGAACGGTGAGGCGGTTGCCGATAGTGATCCCATGACGCACGAGCGGCTGTGCCAAAGGCGAGTCCGCTCCACAGGCCAATTCCGGATCGCACGGGATCGCGAGAGCGAGCGTATCCAGATGCTCCCGGAAGTGCGCCACGTCGCGCAGGCTTCCCAGACGTACCAACTCACCCGCGTTCATGCGATCTCCTGGTGCGAACAGAGCCGTCCGAACGGCCTTGCCTTCCCAGCGGCCTTGCCTTGAATGTCACATCGAGGTGCGGACTCGCAATGGCCGCGGCAAATTGGTGTGGCGGCGGATGAGCGCTCTCATCGCTTGCCTCCGGTTGCACCGGGCACGTAGAGATTTAGGCATGCGGGATACATCTGGAAGCATCCGCCACCACGAGGTCCGACAAGAAGGATTCCGGAGGCGTATGAGTGACTGGGGGAATGAGCGATGACCGATAGTCATCGGATCTTTGGATTCACCGACGAGCAACTCGCCACGCTGGAGCTAAGTTGGCGACCCGGCCTGTTCGACGGCCAGGTGGTGCTCATTTCAGGCGCCGGCACCGGCCTCGGCAAAGCGATCGCTTACCAGTTCGGCCGGCTCGGCGCGAAGCTGGTTATGTGCGGCCGCAAGCCGGAGCCGCTCGAGCGCGCCGCGCAGGGGATGCGCAAGCTCGGCATCGAATGTCTCACCTACCCGATGACTATTCGCGACCCGGAGCAGGTCGCGGCATTGTTCGACGCCGCCTGGAACCGCTACGGCCGGCTCGACGTGCTGGTGAACAACGCCGGCGGACAGTTCCCGCAACCGGCGATCGATTTCAGCGTCAAGGGATGGAACGCGGTGATCGACACCAACCTCAACGGCACCTGGTACATGATGCAGGCCGCGGCACGGCGCTGGCGCGACGCCGCGCGGCCCGGATGTATCGTCAACATCGTGGCCGTGGTGGAGCGAGGGCTGCCCGGTATCGCGCATGCCTCGGCCGCCCGTGCCGGCGTGATCTATCTAAGCAAGACGCTCGCCGTCGAATGGGCACCGCTGCACATCCGAGTCAACAACGTCGCCCCCGGAATCACCGCCACCGAGGGCATGAATGTCTACCCGGAGGAGGCGAGGGCGGAGTTCGGCCGCGCCAATCCGATGATGAAATTCGGCGACGCCCAGGACGTCGCCGACGCTTGCTGCTACCTGGCGGGTCCGAGCGGCAAATTCATCACCGGCGAGGTCATCGCAGTCGACGGCGGCTTCCAAATGTGGGGCGACCAATGGACGGCCGGGCGCCCGGATTACTACAAGCTCAAGGAATGAAGGCGATTGCCACCCCGCTCCGGACTGTTGTGGCGTAGCGGGCCATTAGCGCTGTTCCTTGAGCGGTGCTATACGGCTCTTTGGGGCATCCTACAAAAAGGTTGCGCGCGCAACGATAAGGAGGAAATAGACAATGGCTGGAAGCGGGCAAATATCCCACACGAAAAATCACGATAAAAATCAGGAGAAGCACAAGGCGAAAGCCAAGGGTCAGCATCCGATGACCCAGATCGCGACGAAGTCATTGTTCGAAAACCAGGATGTGCGGGTATGGGAGATGGACGTCGCGCCTGGCGAGACCTTCGGCCTGCATCATCATAGGAATGACTACGTGCTTTACATCACCAGCGGGGCCAGCCTGCAGGTCGACGACAAGGATTTCGGGCCTTACGAACTCAAATGCCACGATCGCTCCGTGTTTTACGTCAAGGCGGGTGGGACCGAGAGCTTCCGCAACATCAGCTCGACGCCTTTTCGCGAGGCGCTAATCGAAATCAAACGGCCTCCGCGTCCCGGCCAGGATCGCGCGGGATTCACCTCCAGCGAGGCGCTGGTGGGAGCCGCGGCGCAGCCAGGCCACGTCTGCGTGCTCGAGAATGAGCGGATGCGTATCGTGGAGACCACGCTGACGCCGGGCCACGGCCTCGGGATGCAGCGATGCGACCGCGATGCCGCGGTATTCGTGGTTGAGCCGGGCAAGGTCAAGGTGGTCGAGCGGGCCGCCGCCGGTGCGGAACGGGTCAAGGAAGAGACGCGCAACGCCAAGGACGTATGCTGGCAGCCGGGCGGAGTCGAACGTGACCTGGTAAACGTGGGTTCGAGCCTGTATCGGCAGGTCAGCGTCGAAGTCAAGTGAGTCAAGTCTAGCTAGTCAGTCAGCGGCCCGCATCCGCCTCGAACGTAGAACGGCCGCAGCCCCGTGAGGGACTGCGGCCGTTCTTTTGTTCTATGCAGCCAGACTCTTACTGATTCGGAATCAGTTCGACCCGGCGGTTCTGAGCGCGCCCTTCGGCCGTCTTGTTGGTGGCGACGAAGTCCGTCTTCCCATAGCCGTGCGGGGTCATGCGGCCTTCCGCGACACCGTGGTCGGCCAGGTACTTCACCACCGCGTCAGAGCGGCGTTCCGAGAGCTTCAGGTTGTAGCCTACCGAACCGATCGCGTCACAGTAGCCGTTGACGTTGATCGATACGTTGCCGTGCTCCTTGAGGGTGCTCGCGGCTTCATCCAGCACGGCCGCATCCTGCGGACGGATGTTCGACTTGTTAAAGTCAAAGTGCACGCCACGCAGGATTATCTTCTCCGGCGGAGGCGGCGGCGGTGGCGGAGGCGGCGGCGGAGGTGGCGGCGGCGGTGGAGGCGGTGGAGGCGGTGGCGGCGGCGGGCACAGGAAATGGCCGATCGTTCCACCAATCAGACCACCGCCGGCGAGCCCGGCGGGAATCCCCCAAGCGAAATAACTCCCTTCGTGCGAGCCGTGGTTCTTGGTCGTCAGGATAACAGCCGTGGCTATCCCGGCGCCGGCCAATGCGCCAAGTCCGGCGCCCATGACCTCGCAATTTCTCTGCTCTTCGTTGGCCGAGCAGCCGGCGACCATACACAGGGCTGCGGCTCCCATCAAATAAAGACCTAGTTTTCTTATCACCATCATCCTTCCTTCCCAGCCTTTTGGACGAGCAGCGCTCCAGCGATGCCTCCCCCGGCTAGCTAGAGTTACTTAGGGACCCCACGCAAGTTCCTGAAGGTTGTCTCATATGTTTTGCCCGCCGACAAGCCCTATCCGCAGCGTTTTCCGCATCGCGCAAAGAGGCGATTGGCGGTTCATCAGCGATGCGGCTATTGGACTTAAAACGGGCTATGCTATAGGAGCGCCGATAGGAACTTTTCACCATCAACCTATTCCAGGGAGGAAGCGATGCGGTTCGGCCTCTTGTACTCACTTCAAACACGGCCCGACAAGCCGGCGACTCAGGCGCAGGTCTATCACGAGATGCTCGAGCAGATTGAGATCGGTGAGGACCTGGGCTTCGACTCGGCCTGGCTGGTCGAGCATCACTTTCTCGCCGACGGCCTCTGCCCGTCGCCGCTGGTGACCGCGGCCGCGATGGCGGCGCGCACGCGGCGTATGACCATCGGCACCAGTATGTACCTGCTGCCGCTCCATCGTCCGGTGCAATCGGCCGAGGACGTTGCGGTGCTCGACAATATCTCCAATGGCCGGATCATCCTCGGCGTGGCGGCGGGCTATCGGCCCGAGGAGTTCGCGGGCCATGAAGAGGAGCGTTCCGGGCGCGAGCGCCGGATGGAAGAGCAGCTCGACATCATGATCAAGGCGTGGACCACCGAGTCGTTCTCCTACGACGGCCAGTACTACAAAATTCCCGAGACCTCGGTCACGCCCAAGCCGGTGCAGAAGCCTCGGCCGCCGATCTGGATCGGCGCTTCGACCAAGGGCGGAGTGCGCCGGGCCGCGCAATGGGCCGACGCGCTGGTCGCTTCACCGCGCCACCATATCGCCGAGCTCAAACAGCACTTCGCGATTTACGGCGAGTACTTGCAGCGCTTCGGCAAACATCCCTCCTGCGTCCCGGTCATCCGCGAGGTCTACTGCGCGCCGACCACCGCCCAGGCCGAGGCCGAGGCGCGCGACGGCGTGATGTATATTCACGGCGGAATGTACGGCAAGTGGGCGGGCGTGCGGCCGCTGCGCGACGATCACGGCGAGTTGGTAAAGGATCCGGCCACCGTGACCTTCGAAAGCCATCGCGAGCGTTTCATCATCGGCAGCCCCGACCATTGCGTGCGCGAGATCAAGCGCTACCAGAGCGAGATCGGAATGGACTACCTTATTTGCTGGACGCAGTTTCCGGGTGTGGAAATGGACAAGACGGTAAACGCGATACGGCTGTTCGCGAAGGAAGTAATGCCGCACGTCAAGAGCTGATGGCGCAAATGCCGATAGACGGAGATATATGATACCGATTGCACGCGCGGCCGCGCCGCGCCCCGCAGGGAGGTTCACCGACAATGCGTAGCTGGATCGATCTCAACAGCGACATGGGCGAGTCCTTCGGCAACTACGTGCTGGGCCGTCCGGACGAAGTGATGAAGCAGATCAATCACGCCAACATCGCGTGCGGGTTTCATGCCGGCGATCCGGTGTGGATACGGCGCACGGTGGAGTCCGCCAAGCGCTATGGCGTCACGCTGGGCGCGCATCCGGGGTTTCCCGACAAGCTGGGGTTCGGGCGCCGCCTGATCAACATCTCGCAGCAGGAGGCGCGCGACTACGTGGTCTACCAGGTCGGCGCGGTCAAGGCGTTCGCCGACGCCGCCGGGGTCAAGCTGATCGCGGCCAAGCCGCATGGCGCCTTTTATCTGTGGGCGCAGCAGAGCGAGGAAAACTCGCGCGCCATTCTCGAAGGCTTTCGCGAGGTCGATCCCGACTTCGTCGCCTACCTGCCGGCGCTGCCGCGCCATCCGATGCTCGAGGTCGCGGAAAAAATGGGCTTCAGGGTGATCAAGGAATTCTATCCCGGCCTGGTTTACGCCGACGACGGATCGATCGGCGTCAAGCGCACCTACGGCGAAGAAAATGTCGAGGATATGGTCGGCTTGGTGATGAAGTTTGTCACCGAGGGCAAGGTCAAGGGTTCCAGCGGCAAGGATATCGCGGTCGAGGCCGACAGCATCTGCGTCCACGGCGACGTGATCAACGCGCCCGAGGTTCTGACCGCGCTGCACAAGGCGCTCAAGGAGGCCGGGGTGGCCACGCGCAGCGCCGTCCAGGATCTGGTCAAGGGCAAGGGCAACGGCCGCGCGCACGCCCACGCCTGAGCGGGGCAAAAGATTTCGACCGCTCCTTGTCCCGGGAGAGGTCGCCGCAAGTGGCGGAGAGGTTGCTGTATATTAAAGATTCATCGCTTCGCGGAGATGCTTCGCTGAGGCTCAGGATGACGGAAGGGAAGCATTTTCTGCCGTCATCCTGAACGAAGGCTGCCGAAGTGAAGGAGCCACGCGGAGCGGGTTTTATGTCTATCGACACCCGCTTGGGTTAGGTTTCTGCGTTCGCAAAAGTACCTCAGGAGAAGTAGTCAGCATGGCGCTGGAAAAATTCGTCAACGCGTACGTCGCGCGCACGCCGCGCTCGCGCGAGATTTACGAGGACGCGCGCAACTACCTGCCCGGTGGGGTCAGCGGCAACGCCAAGTTCCTCAAGCCCTATCCGCTCTACGTCAAGCGCGCGAGCGGCTCGCACATCACCGACGTTGACGGCAATGACTACGTCGACATGCTCGACGCGGTCGGCGCGGCGATACTGGGCCACGGCCACGAGTCGATAAAACGCGCGGTCAAGGAACAGATCGACGAAGCGATCCTGCCCCTGATGGCGACCGAGCTTGAGGTTAAGCTGGCCAAGAAAGTCTCGCACCTGATGGACTACATGGAGATGCTCCGTTTCGTGAACAGCGGCTCCGAGGCGACGCTGATGGCGATGCGGGCGGCGCGCGCGTTCACCGGGCGCGAGCGAATCGCCAAGTTCGAGGGCAACTACCACGGCCAGCACGACTGGTCGCTGATTGGCGGCTCGGCGGCGGGGCTGGGACCCGAGAGCGAGCCGCTCTCGGCGCCGGATTGCGCGGGAATCCCGCGGGCGATCGTCGATAATGTTTTGATGCTGCCGTACAACGACATGGCCGCGATCGATCTCGTGCGCCAGCACGCGAGCGAACTCGCCGCCGTGATAATCGAGCCGGTGGCTGCGTTTCAAATCGGCGCAGTCCCGGCCGAGATTGAATTTCTGCGCGCGCTTCGCAAAGTGACCGAGGAAAACGGCGTGATGCTCATCTTCGACGAGGTGGTCACCGGCTTCCGCCTCGGGCTGGGCGGTGCGTCGGCTTACTTCGGCGTGCGGCCCGACCTCGGATGCATCGGCAAAATCGTCGGCGGCGGTTTCCCGGTCGGCGCCTTCGGTGGACGGCGCGACCTGATGGAAAAGGTGATCACGCCGACCAAGCAGCCCTCCGACGCCAAGGAGAAGAGCTTCGCGTCCGGGACCTTTTCCGGCAATCCGATCAGCATGGCGGCCGGATTGGCCGCGCTTACTGAACTCGAGCGCAATCCGGTCTATGAATACGTCGGCGCGATGGGCCACGCGGTCAGAGAAGGTGTCACCGCGAGCGCCCGGCGCTGGGGCTTTCCGATCCAGGTCACCGGCATCGGATCGCTCTTTCACATCCACTTCGCCGACGGGCCGATCGCCAACAAACGCGTCGCGATGCGCGCCAATCACGCCCGCCAGTACGAATTCAGCATGGGGCTGATTTCCAAGGGCGTGCTGCTGACGCCCAACCATCCGGGGTTCCTCTCGGCGGCGCATACCGCCGACGACGTGAAGGAAGTGCTGCGCGTCGCCGATGAGGTGCTGCGCGAGATGGCGGACGGCTGAGCGGAGAGCGCGGCGCGGGCGACTTGGAGCGATCGAAATGGATGTCCGTTACGACTTCGGCGGCGACGAATACATCTTCGTCGACTTCGATATCGAGATGAGTCTCGAGGTCAACTTCAAGATTCTCTCGATCTGCCAGGAAATCGAACGCGAGCGGATCCCCGGAGTGATCGAAGTGTGCCCGGGCAACGCGTCCTACCTGATGCACTACCGGCCCGAGAAAATCGATCCCGACAAGCTGGTAAAGAAGTTGCGCGAGCTCGAGCATCAGGCCGAACACATTACCTCCATCAGTTCGCGCATGGTCGACATCCCCGTGCTCTACGACGATCCGTGGACCAAGGAATGCGCCAGGCAGTTCGGCGAGCGCCATCAGGACCCCTCGGTCACCAATCTGGAATACCTGATGCGCATCAACGGTTTCAGCAACAAGCAGGAATTTATCGAGGCGCATTCCGGACGCCCCTACTGGATTTCGATGGTGGGTTTCGTGCCCGGCACCGCGTGGGGCTACCAGATGGTGCCGCGCGCGCGCGCGTTGCAGGCGCCCAAGTATGTCCGCCCGCGCACCGACACGCCCGAGCGCACGGTCTCGCACGGCGGCGCCTTCATGGCGATCTATCCGGTGCGCGGTCCGGGCGGCTACCAGCTCATCGGGATGACGCCGGTGCCGGTTTACGAGCCCGAGGGGCGGCTGGTCGATCTCCGGGAGACGCGGATCCTGGCCAAGGCGGCGGATCGATGGAAGTTGCGGCCGATCGATCTCGATGAATTCAGCGCGATTCGCGCCGAGGTCGAGGCCGGCACGTATCGCTACCGGATAGTCGAGCAGGAATTCAGGCCGGCGGTCTATTTCGAGGATCCGGAGCGCTATCTCAACCGTCTGCAGGAAGAAGCGCGCTGATGCTCAAAATTCTGAGACCCGGGCTGCTGACCACAATTCAGGACGCCGGACGCTTCGGCTGGTATCACATCGGGATGCCGCCGTCGGGCGCGATGGATCAGTTTTCGCTTCGCGCCGGCAACCTGCTGGTTGGTAACGACGAAAGCGCCGCGGCGCTGGAGACGACTTTCCTGGGGCCGGACCTCGAAGCCGCCGCCGACCTGACGGTCGCGGTGACCGGCGCGTCGCTGGAGTTGCGGCTCAATGGCGCACCAGCGCCTATGTGGGTCGCGCTTAAGCTTAGGCCGGGCGACAAGCTTCAGTGCGGACAGGCGGTCGCGGGAGTCCGCTCGTACGTATGCGTCGGTGGCGGAATCGACGTGCCCGAGTTGCTGGGCAGCCGTTCGACCTACCTGCTCGGGCGCTTCGGCGGAATCGGCGGCCGCACGATAGCGGCGCAGGACGTGCTGCCCACGGGTGCGCCGCGCCGCAGCGCCGCCGAGCTTACGGGGCGGCGGCTCGACCCGCGGCTGCTGCCCACTTTCCCGGAGGTGGTCGAGCTACGCATCCTGATGGGCCTGTGTAGCTATCGGCTTACCGAAGAAAGCGTGGCGCAGTTCCTGAGTACGCCGTGGGAGGTCTCCACCGAGGCCGATCGCATCGGCTATCGGATTCATGGAGCGGGGTTTCAATTCCGCGATCGCGAGCCGCCCTTCGGCGCCGGGTCCGACCCCTCCAACGTGGTCGACGTTGGCTACCCGGTCGGATCGATCCAGGTGCCCGGCGGCAAAGAGGGAATTCTGCTGATGCGGGACGCGGTGACCGGCGGCGGCTACGCCACCATCGGAACCGTCATCCAATGCGACCTCGATCGCGTGGCGCAGGCCGCGCCGCGCACCCGTTTTCGATTTCGCGCGGTCACCATCCACGACGCGCTGCGGCTACGCGCGCAATACAAGTCGCGGCTGCGAATGCTCGCCGACTCGCTCGCGCTGTTCGATAGCGTCGGCTGGCTCGGCCAGTAGCCCGCACTGCGGCAACCCATACTCGAGAAAAGCGATCTTCCGCACCGCTCCTTGTCGATGTGCCATCACCCTTTCTCCTTGTCCGAGGAGAGGGTGGGGAGATGGTTCCGCAATGATTTTCACGATTCGCTCGAAATCCCTGTGCCCCAGTGAGATCTCCGCGCTCGGAGAGAGCGTGACTGGTGCCGGTGCGGATCGGACATGTGCGCTCGAGCAGTTATAGCTCGGGTACGTTCGCTGTTTGGAGAGAAAAATGCTCCGCCCCCTGACCTCGCTTGAGTTCGATGGGCCCGTTTAGTTCGTTCACGGACCCTGTGCCGGCGAGGCCAGGGGGCGGTGTTAATGTGGTCGAGCGCGCACGCCCGACGAGGCAAGGAGATTACGGCAGAGGCCTACTGCCCACCGCCCGCCTGCTTGGCGAGCTTGTGATACTCCTTGGCCATTTTCTCGTCGTCCGCCGCGAGGGCGAGATAGTGCGCACTGGCGTGCTTCATGAAGGTATGCTGGGTAGCGATCACTTCCGTGTCCGACCCCGTGCGCTTTCCCGCGGCCGCGTGGATGTTACCATACTGGGACTTGATCTCTTCGGCCCGGTCTTTGTTTTGCTTCGACCGCCCCTCGAAATAAGTGGCGATCGCCTCGTAGTCCTGCGCCGTCTTGGCGTTGGCCATCGCGGTTGCGACGTTATCGGGAGTGATATCGGCTGCTATCCCTATCCCCGACCATGCTGCGGCCACCACGAGAGCGGCGAGTATCCCAAACAACGACAATTTTCCTCTCAACATCACCTTCGGCTCCTTTAGTTGCTGCTCCCCCCCGAAGTGCGATCGGTTCGCACCGGGTAGCCGCATAGCTCAAAGCATTTTGGCGGTTTTTTTTCAAGCCCACGAGAATGGCCGGAAGCTTCGCCCCCTCGAGAGCGGTCTCCCAGCCGGGTGCATACGAGCCGGCACACCAGGAGTCTTTGGTCAGGCTCCTCGCAATTCTTAGCTACCCTGGGCTATTCGGTGCACTACGGATGCCTGTGAAAAGGCCAGGTTCGCTCCCATCACGAGCGCCACCTGTTTGACATTTCGCACGCTGCGCGACCTGCTCCGACGCCGCATCCTGACGCCGTGGTCGCTATGGCCGATGCGCCTTTGCCGAGCCAACGTTACCGGAGGTGCGACCTCGCATTTCTTGTTTTTTAACAAATGCCCGTTTAAATGCGCGAAGACTGCTTGACATTCAATTTAGATCAAGCATTATAGCGTCCACTCGGGGCGTGGCCGGCGGGAGGAGGCTTACCTAAGGGAGACCTGTCCATTAGGTCGAGTCTCACGGCGCCTCCGGAGCAACTGATGAGCGAAATAGGAACGGCGCGATAGCGAAAAGCATCGCGCCCCAATTTGGTCCGCATGTAACCGCTCGGGGACCGATGGCGAATTTGCAGACGGCTTGATGGGCCGTGCGCAAACGTGCGCCGGCAAGGTTGCGGTGACGATGCGGCGTTGATTTGCCGAGAGGTGGCCTTTGCTTGACGGGGCAATGCATAGAATCAGCAGATTGTCAGTAGTGTGCGCGGCGCTGGTGGCGCTGTGCGTGACGTCGGTGGGATGCGAGGGTGAGGCGCAGAAGCGCGTCATCAGAGAGCGCATCGGCGGGACTGCAGCCGAGGGACACTCGCTGCCCGAGCACGAGGATTACTATGGCTCGGCTGTGGCGGACAAAGACCACGCTTGGGTGGTCGGCACCTACGGCACCATCCTGAGCATCACCGACAATGCCTCCAAGGTCGAGCTGCAGAAGAGCGGAACTCACTACTCGCTGTTCTCGGCGAGCTGCGCCGACTCCAACAACTGTGTCATCGGCGGTGAGCGAGCGCTGGTTCTGCGCACGACTGACGGCGGCAAGACCTGGGATAAGGTCGACGCGCCCAAAGGCGTGAGCGAAAACCTGCTCTCGATCAGCCGCGGCAAAGATCCCAATCAAATTTGGGCGGTGGGTCCTGAGGCGACCATCATTCATTCGGCCGACGGCGGCAAGACTTGGGAGGACCAGAGCCTTCACAAGGACGAGTGCCTCAATGGCGTCGCTTTTCTGGACGACAAGGACGGTTGGGTACAGGGCGAGTTCGGTGTCATCAAGCACACCACCGACGGCGGCAAGACCTGGGTCGAATCGGACAAGGTTGTGGGGCTACCCAAGTACGTCGAGGACGTGACCGACGAGGAGGCCTACCATCGCGGCATCCCGGAACTGAGCGAACAGGATCTCTACTTGTTCGGGAGCGCGTGGAGCAGTCCACAAAAGGGTTACATCGTGGCCGCGAGCGGTTACGTACTCGAGACCAACGATGGCGGGGCGACCTGGCAAGCCAAGCGCGGCGGCAACAACTCGCTCTTCGCCATCGCAGCGCCGGCGGGGCATCCGGCAGTGGCGGCGGGGTTGCTGGGAACAGTGGCGCACGAGAACAACGGCGGCAATTGGACGCTCGATCAAACCGTGTCCAACCATGTGTACACGTGGCTTAGAAGTGCGTCATTTTCGCCCGATGGCTCGTTCGGAATTATGACTGGCGGCAACGGGATGGTGCTGGTCTCGGAAGACGGCGGCCAGACCTGGAAAGCGCTGAGCAAGGATATTATCACGGCAGCGGGTGTCACCGCCGCCAAGAGCTAAGTCGAATGGCCCGGGGACTAACGGCTCGGCTAGACGCCGTCATGCAATCCGGACGTTAAGAGCAGGAACTTCAATGGCAGTCAACATCAACAAGTTACCAGCGGCGGAACGTCTCACCCACGGCATCGCGCGGTTCACTCTGCGGCATCGATGGCCCACGCTGGCGGTGCTGACCATCATAACGATCTTCTTCGCCTTTCACGCGAGGAAGGTGCAGATGTACAGCCAGTTCTCGGACTTGCTGCCGCAGGCTCACCCGTACATCAAGGCGTACAATCATTTTCGCACGACCTTCGGCGGCGCCAACATCGTCAGCCTTTCGCTGCGGGTGAAGAAGGGCGACATCTTCAATACCGATACGCTGAAGAAAATCCGCTACGTCACGGAAAAGGTCGACCAGATCGACGGCGTCAACCACTACCAGGTGGCCTCGCTCTCTCACGTCAAGATTCGGCGCCTGGAGGCACGCTCGGGCGGCCTCATCAAGTCGGTGCCGGTCTTGCCCGAGCAAATCCCCACCGACCCGGCCGAGCTCAAGGAATTGAAGAAGACGATGTACAACAACGACATCGTCTACGGAAAATATCTCTCCACTGATGGCAAGGCGGCGCTAATTCTGGCCGGCTTCAACGAAGAGCGGTTGGACTACGGCAACATCCAGAAGCAGATCATGGACATCCGCAAGCACGTGGAGGACAGCAACACAGTCCTATACGCGGCGGGCGAGCCCATGCTGAAGGGCTGGGTGTGGTTCTACACCGGTGAGCTGGCAGAGATTTTCGCGGTCACGTTCATCTTCATCTTTGGCACGCTGATCATTTACTTCCGGCGGCTCTATGGCGTGCTGCTACCCTTCATCGGCGCGGTCGCGCAAGCCATCTGGGGCCTCGGCTTTCTCGGTATCCTAGGTTACAACCTGGACCCCTTGGTGCTGGTCATCCCGTTGCTGGTCTCGGCGCGCGCCGCCAGTCATGGCGTGCAGATGGTCGAGCGTTATTTCGAGGAGCTTGAAGCCACCGGCGACAAACATCATGCTGTCGCGATCGCCATGGGCGAGCTGCTGCTGCCGGGCGGAATTGGCGTGTTGGCCGACGCCGCAGGCATCCTGGTGCTGGCTGTCGCGACCATTCCGCTGGTACGCAAATTGGCGTTCTTCGCCAGTTTCTGGGGTTTTTCCAATATTTTCACCATTTTGCTCCTGATTCCACTCTTGCTGGACGTGCTGCCGAGGCCGACGAAGACCACGCATTACGTGCCGCAGTGGATGCACGATCTGCTGGCCTGGGTGGGCGACTTCTGCACCAGCAAACGCGGTCGCTGGGCGGTCTTTGCGATTTCGGCAGTCATCGTGGCGGCAGGCGCTTACGAGGCCAGTTCGGTACAGGTCGGCGAAACCGAGGCAGGGTCGCCTCTGCTTTTCCAGAACTCGGACTTCAACATCTCGGCGCGCGCGATCAACGGTGACTTTGCCGGCTCGAATCAGCTCGTCATCTACATGCAGGGCGACAGAGATGACGCGCTCAAGGATCCGGCCGTGCTCGCCGTGCTCGACAATCTGCGCCACTACATGATGGAGCAGACCGAGGCTGGCGGCACGCGCGACCTGCCGACCCTGGTGCGTAGCGTCAATCGTTTGTATCACTACGACGACCCGGCCTGGGCGGTGATTCCGCGCACTGAGGCCGGCGTCGGCAACATGACCTTCATGTATGAGGCCAACGCTCCGGTGCCTGGGGTCATCCTGGAATACATGGACTACCATGCCCGCGATGGACAGTTCGTGGTGTTCTACAAAGACGCCAAGGGTACCACCATCGATGAGGCGATTATGCGGGCCAAGCTGTTCATGGCCGCGCACCCGATGAAGGACGTCAAGTTCGTGCTGGCCGGCGGCACAATCGGCACCACCGCCGCGCTCAATGACGAGGTCGCCTACTCCGACCGGGTCAGCACCGTCCTGATCGTATTGGTGGTCTTCGTGCTGGTGACGTTCAGTTACATGTCGTTCGTGGCGGGTGGCATGGTCATGATCACGCTGATCGCCGCCGGTATCGTCAGCTTCCTGTACATCGGTCTCAAAGGCATCGGCATGAATATCAATACCTTGCCGGTGACCGCGGTCGGTATGGGAATCGGCGTCGACTACATCCTGTACGTCGTCGACCGTATCAAGCGCGAGTATGGCCGGTTGCACGACCATGACGCGGCGATCAAGCGCGCGATTGCGACCTCTGGAATGGCGGTTACGTTCACGGCGACCACGCTGGTCGGTGGCGTCATTCCGTGGGTGTGGATGTCGGATCTGCGGTTCTCGGCCGAGATGGCGATGCTGCTGGCGTTGCTGATGATCACGCACTGGCTGTCAGCAATCACGCTGGTGCCGTCGATTTTCGCGATCATCCGGCCCAAGTTCGTCGAGCGGGGCGCTGAAGCCTCTGATGAGGACGCGGAAATGATCGAAAAGGACGTTTCGGCTGCGGAAGTGAGCTGAACGGAGAGGCCGGGGGAAGGGGCCCTGTTTGGCTTTTTGGGTGGCTATTTGTTGGCTTAGCAAACTTTCGGGGGAAGCAACATGAATGTAGGTGGGAAAAGCAGAGGGCGGCACTGGTTGTTGGGCTTGGTGGCGGCGCTCGCGCTGGCGGTAGGCGGCTCCGCTTCTCGAGCGTATGCGCAACAAGGAATCATGCAAAACCTCGAGGATAGCTTCGAACTCCACGGCTATCTTGAGAATCAAGAGATCATCCGTAACGAGAACTACGTAAAAGGTTACAACATGGCGTCGATCCGCAACCGGATCGACTTGCAACCGTCAGGCCAGATAATCAAGGACGCCAGCTTGCCTGCCGTGGCGGGCATACCCTTGGCGTCAGGTCTGTCGGTGAACTACTTCGCCGAGCTCCGACCGGGTTACGAAGGCGTGTACGATCTCGTGCCCGACCGCTTCGGCAATCACACCACCGGTTGGTCGGGTTCAGGCTACTCGCCATTCGCGACCCTCGGGGGCGCAGGAGATACCGGTTTTATCACGGGGGGATACAATCCCAAGCGTTTCAAAGCATTAGATGCGCGCGATTTCGCGTTTCCGATGCCGGTTTCGCAGAACATCTCCGATTATCGGGTCATAAACGGGGTTGCGACCAGTTGCTGGAGTTGCATAAACGCAACGCAGTCGGTTAACAACCTGCGTTTCGAGCGCGACGACAGCAATCAATATTACTATCCCGTTCGCGAAGCCTACCTGGACTTCCGTTGGGACTTCTTCGGATCCAACCTGCTGCGTCTGGGCAAACAGCAGGTCGTCTGGGGCAAGGCCGACTTCTTCCGCCTCCAGGACATCGTCAACCCGGTCGATTTCGGGCAGCACTTTTTCATTGAGCCCTTCGAAGACACCCGAATCCCGCAGCTTGCCTTATGGTTGCAGCATCGCTTCGGCGACGTGCTCGGTCTCCAGGACGTGGCGGGCAACCTGGTGTGGAACTTTGATACGTTCAATCCGGTTGGGTTAGGTGTGGGAGGCCAGCCTTGGGCGATAGATTTCGGCGATTCTAAGAGGGCGTACGCCTTTGATAACAGCTCGGTTGACGCCTTAGCCTGCGATGGAAGCAAGACCCCGGGCGTTTGTAACCCAAACCATGTTAATACCGGTCTGGACAGCGAAAGAGTGCCTAACTGGAATATAAAGAACAGCGGTATCGGCGCGAAGTGGGACTTCCAGCTTCCGCACCCGTCGATTCGCTTCGCGCTGACCGACTGGTATGGCATGAGCCAGACGCCAGTCTTTGTGAACAACTACCTCACGGTCATTGGCGATCCGAACCATCCGGGGCAGCTTTCGCAGGGAAGTATGATTCCGGCCTCGGGAGTGAATTGCTCCAAGTTGGCGACGATCAGTTCGGGTTATTCGGGCAACTTTGGGCCAGGTCTCGGTGGACTGCCGATCATCGCGACCAACGCGCGCAGCATCCATTTGGCCAAGGGAGTGAATCCGCACACCTTCCTGAACGACTGCGGCCTTTTTCAGGCCGACCAAATCCGCTACCACAAGGACAATACGCTGGGGCTGTCGGCCGACTACTTCGAGTCGTACACCGGCGTGGTCGTCAGGGTCGAATCTTCGTGGACGCATAACGCGCTTCTCAATGACACCGATTCGCTCGATTGGACGACGAACAACGATATTCTGCAGTACGTCATCGGCTTCGACCGTCCGCACTTCATCAAATTTCTGAACCCGGACCGCACCTTCTTCTCCAGCTTCCAGGTGTTCGAGACCTACTATCCGGGCGCGCATAGCACCAACGGCGGCAAGGACGGACTGGTCACCGGTACGAACAACTTCACCTTCACTGCGTTCACCCAGACCCATTACTATCGCGACCAGATCGTGCCGCTCATTTTTGCAGCGTTTGGCACCGAGGGCACCGACGCGACCATCGGCGGCAACACGGAGTGGCTGATCAACGACCACTGGTCGGCCTCGGTCGGCTTCGACGCCTTCCTGGGCAAGTCGCATCAGCACAACGTCGGGGCGATAGCGTGGCTCAATACCAGAACCGCGCCTCAAGACCAGGGTTATAGCGAGTCCGTCTTCGGCCAGGCGCACATGGGGGCCGGCGGCGCGCAGCGCAACGTGGATGACGAGTTCTGGACCCGTATACGGTTCCGTTTCTAGGCTGATTGGATGAAACAAACTCCGGGGTCCGGTTCGCCGGACCCCGGAGCCTTAACAGGAGATATGGTCACGGAATTTCGACTACCAGCAGGATTTCCGACGCGCGGACCGAAAGTATGGGCGATCGCCGCGGTGGCCGTCATCGCAGTGCTCGTTTGCGTCAATGCTCTGATCCAAAGACACGCGCGGGACCGCTGGACGGTGGCGATCACCGATCCCTCGATGGTCGCTATCCGCAACATGGTCGCGCGAGGCAATCTCGAGCAGGCGACCAAAAAGCTCAATACGACCTACCGTTTCAATGACGAATCGGGTCTGATCGCGCTCCGGCAGTTCTCCATCATCGTTCTGCAGCGCGGACTCAAGGAACACGATCTCTTCGAGCAGTGCTATGCGGCCAGTGCGCTTGCCGAGGGCGGGGAAAACCAGGCGCTCCAGATGCTGGCCGACACCTTCCAGACCAACCCCGACCTAAGCGTGAAGATGGCGGTCGCCGACGGCTTGGGCGAGGATGGTGACCACGAAGCGGTCGCCATCCTGGCGCATCTCTACTACCACGGAGAGATGCTGGACCGTCGCTTCATCGTCAACGCCTTGTCATCGGCCAGCGATCCGAGCGCCATCGCCGTCCTGAGTGACGCTGCCAGGCAGCATGATCCGACGCTGCGAGCAGCCGCGCTGAAGGGCCTGGGCAGGATCGGTAATCGTAGCGCCGTACCGTTGTTGAAACTGGCGCTGGCCAAGGGACAAGTTTTCGATCGGGTGGAGGCGGCCGAGTCCCTTCTGCTCTTGGGTGACAATTCCGGTGTCGGAGCGCTGCGCGCCACGCTGAACGATCATTCGCAGGGCAACGCGCGCGCGATGGCCGCCGTTGCCTTGGGGTACGCGCACGATCCGACCTCTCTGCAAATGCTAAAGCAAGCGTTGACCGACGAGAATATCGACGTGCGACTCGGCGCGGCAGCAGCGTTGACACATTATAACGACCCGGGCGCGGTGGCCTATCTGAGAGGCGCCATCCACGACCAGGATCAGGTCACGCGGCGCCACGCCGCTCAACTGTTCGACGACATGGCTTTCGACACCGCCCATCCGATTCTGGTGGAAGCGCTGTCGTCGCCCGATGGGGACGTTGAGTTGGCAGCGGTCAAAACGCTCGGGACTCAGGGCGGCGATCCGGAGGTTGAGCTGCTCGGCTCGCTGCTGCGCGGTAGCAAGGACCCGATCACGCGCGCGGATATTGCCTGGTCCCTGGGCCGCATCGGCAGTCCCAACTGCATCGCTATGCTGCTCGCGATGGTGCAGGAAACCGACCCTGCGGTGCGTTACACGGCCGCCGACGGGCTGGATCATACCGCGATGCGTTTGTTGGGCGGCAAGCGGCTCGGCAGCCGCTGACAGCGGGGCAGTAAGAGGTATCGGGAGTTTCGGACAATAGGCGTTGACGGTCCCCACGGGGAAAACTGAAAAGGGACGACTAAACGGAGGAGATGAGTATTATGCGACGCAATTTGAAGCCGCATGTAGGACGCGCTGCGCGGCCATGGTGCATGGCACTGGCGGTCCTGGTGACGGCGGCCGGTCTTTGCCTTGGCGGGGGCACTGCAAGGGCTCAGGACGTCAAGAGTTATACCCGGGCCACGTTCGACCAGTGGCTGGCCAAGTACAAGGACGCGAAACCCGACTTTAAAGTGGGCGACGTTCTCACGGCTAAAGACATCGAGCGGATGCGACCGTTCGTCTTTCCCGGCTACGTCGAACAGTTCAACTTCCCTGAGTTCAAGGCGGAAATCGCCGCGCCTGTGGATCACACTCCGCGCAAAGACTACATGGCTTGCACGGAAAAGTACCAGAGTCAGGTCCGTCTGCAGGCCGACCATACTATGGCCAACTACGTATGCGGACAGCCCTTTCCGAATTCGGCGCTAACGACGAGCGATCCGGATGCCGGATGGAAAGCGGCGTGGAACTACGAATACCGCTGGCAGAATTTCGGCCTGTTCACGATTCCGCCGGCTACCTGGGACCGTTTCGGGGGCTCGCACGAGATTCCGAAATGGGAGGATCCTCCTACCGATTGGCTGTCCGAATCGGGTCTTGCGAATCTGAATTACTCGGTCCCGTCGCAAGACGTGATGAAGCTGATCTACGGTGGCGGCGGCAACTTCCAGCGGACGCTGAGCGCATTCTACAAGCGCGTCTACTACACCCACCTCGCGCAGTTGGAGAATCACACTCTACCGGCGCCCGGAGCGGCGAATTTCGAGTTCAAAGAGTTCACGGGCTTCTTCTCGCCGTTTGATATCCGCGGCACCGCGTTCATCATCTATCGCTATTCCGACCCGCATCGCGAAGACGACGGCTGGGCCTACATCCCCAACCTGCGTCGCGTGCGCCGCATCTCGGCCGAGGTCAAGTCGGACTCGCTGCTGGGCACCGACCATACGCTGGAAGACTTCTACAGCTTCTCCGGCCGTGAGCTCGAATGGCACTGGCGCTTCCTCGGATGGAAGGACCAGCTGGCCGTTGTCGATTCCTCGCACGAGTACACTTATCTGTACGGGCCCAACGGGATCATCCCGAACGATACGTGGACGATGCGCCGTTTCGCGGTCATGGAGCGCACCCCAACCTCCGAGCGCCATCCTTACAAGAGCGTGGTCGAGGACTGGGATTCGCAGAACTACGACGCGTGGCTGATGGAGGCTTTCGACCACAAGGACAAGCTCTGGAAGGTCTGGGAATTCCAGAAGAAATGGAGCGAGAGTTTCAAGGGTGATTGGCAGGAAGCCATCAACAAGGGCGCTTATTCAACCGAGTTCCAGTCGGTCCAGGTGCTCGACGTGCAGAACGATCGCGGAACCATCTGGATCGTTCCCGGTGGATTCCCCAACGTAAAGGGGGCCGAGTCCGAGAAGCTATTCGACATCAATAGTCTCGAACAGGTTCATCGCTAGACAGACCACGCCCTGCCGGATCCCATTGGGGTCCGGCAGGGCATTTTTTTGCCCGCCCGATTAGTTAGATAGAAATCAAAAATTAGAGCTCACTGCGCGGCTTGATAGCATGCGTTCGTATCGACGTGGCGCTTGAGTGAAGACGACGCAGTGCGGTAAGGATTCGTGTGCGAGACTCTCACGACCGCCAGGGAGGAAAACTATGCCTGCCTTTGATGTTCGATGGGTCGAGCGTTGGCAGAATATGGTCAACCAGGACAGCGTTGCGCGCCTGTTGGGCCGTCACTTCAACGCCGACGTCATGCTTGAGTTCGGGCCTCATGCCTACGTGGTGAGCTTCGACCACGGGACGATCAAGCGCGTGCAGCATGAGATCGGCGCCGAGAGCGCCTACCAGTTCGCGCTGCGGGCACCTACGGAAACCTGGGCCAAGTTCGTGCAGCCGATTCCGCCACCGATGTACAACGACATCATTGCGATGTCGCACACGCTGCACGGCCGCCTCAAAATCGAGGGCGACGTCAAGGTGATGTGGCAGAACCTGCGGGCGTTCGCATGGGCTCTGGACCTGATGCGCACGGTCAAGGAATAGGGGGCGCACTAACATGGCAAACATAGAGCCGGTTACCGGGCACTACATCCACGTTCCGTTCGAGGGCGAAGAGTACCGGATTTTCTACGAAGAATCCGGCAAAGGCATCCCGCTGGTCTGCCTGCATACCGCCGGCACCGATTCGCGCGAATGGCGGCATCAGCTCAACGATCCGGAAATCCGCGAGCGCTTCCACGTGGTCGCGTTTGACCTCCCGCGCCATGGCAAGTCGATTCCTCCCAAGGGCTGGTGGAAGGAGGAGTACAAGCTGACCGCGAAATTCTACGCCGACTTCGTGGTCGCATTTTGCCGCGAGCTTGGCCTGGAGCGCCCGGTGGTGATGGGCAGTTCGATGGGCGGCAATATCTGCCTGCATCTGGCGCAGCGCTATAGCGACTACTTTCGCGCGCTCATCGCGATCGAGGCCTGCGACTATTCGCCGGGATGGTGGCTCGACTGGCTGTGGCACGCACAGATCCATGGCGGCGAGGCCTGCGCGACGGCGATCAACGGCTTGATGGCGCCGCAAAGCCCGTTCGAGTATCGCCAGGAGACCTGGTGGTACTACGCACAGGGCGGCCCCGGGGTTTTCAAGGGCGATCTGTATTTCTACAGTGTCGACCATGATTTCCGCGAGGACTGCGAGAAGATCTCGGGCAAGATACCGGTGTTCTTCATGACCGGCGTCTATGATTTCGCTTGCACGCCCGAGATGACGCAGAAGACCGCGAAAAAAGTCCGCAACGCCGAATGCATCATCATGGAGGAGATCGGGCATTTTCCGATGTCCGAAAATCCGGTGACTTTCAAGAAGTACCTGATGCCGGTGCTGCACAAGATCAAGTAGCGCTCGTACAACCGCGGCGCATTACTCAGACGCGCGACGAGGCCGGGCGCTTGCGCTCCTCGCCGCGCGTCCTTTTGTGCGCGGTCGATACAATCTTTCAGGCTATTTCGTTTCTTCCGGGGTGTAGTTGTGGCGGCAGAAGTCGCAATCCCCGATTACCCTCACCGCCACGCAGGAACCTGTAATCATTGTAGCGTCGGCGTTGGGCGTGCTCTTCACGTCGATCAGCGCGTCGACCTGGGTGCCCCATTTGTCGATCGCCATGGCGCGCAGCTTGTTGTTGACGTGGCTGCTGTCGATAGTATCCGCGTTCAGCGGTTCCGTATAGCTGAGCTCGCCCAGCTTCTCGTGTGGATTATTCAGACCGCCCGTCGAGATCAAAATGCGCTCGCGATCGACGGTGGTGTTGTAATAGTGAATTTCGGCCTTCTTCTGCTCCTGCTGCTGTATGGCGGCCTGGCAGGCCGTCATACAGAGCAGGGCGCTGAGGATCGCAACGATTCGTGCGAAGCGATGCATGACGCTTACTTTTTCTTGACCTGCTTGCGCGACTTGCGGCGAAAGTGAGGCATCACCTCTTTGGCGAACAGCTCCATACTGCGGCGCACCTTGCGCGGATCCATGCCCGGAAGGTCCATCGCGGCCACCAGGTGAGTGACGCGGGTGCGACTCAAGTAGTCCTCGATTCCGGTGATCGCCTCGTCCGGCGTGCCAATCAGCATCGATTCGCCAAACAGCGAGGCGGTCTCCGACTGCCGCAGCTTGCCGATCGGCGGCAGGTTGGAGCCGAAGGCCTGGTCGCCGGGGAGGTCGTTGGCCTCGACGAACCATTTGCCGTAGCAGCTCATCATGTAGTGCGCGCCGGCTTCGGCGTCGTCCCAGGCCTTGTCGTGCTTCGAGGCGACGAAGACGGTCCTTAGCTGCGCGATGCTGAAGTCCTCGGGCTTGCGGCCGTGTTCCTTGAGCGCCGCGTCGTACATCTGTTGCTGGTCGACGCCGCCGGTGCCCATGAAATGATAGCCATTGCGCGCGGCGCGTCCGATCGATTTAGGTCCGCGCGCGGCGAGCCAGATCGGCGGATGCGGTTTCTGTACGGGGCCGGGGATCACGGTCACGTTGGTCAGCTTGTTGAAGCGCCCATCCATCGTCACATTGCGCTCAGTCCATACGCGGCGGATGACCTCGGTGCCTTCTTCCAGGCGCGCGCCGCGTTCGTTGCGTGCGATGTTGAAGCCGACGAATTCCGGCACGCGGTAGCCCTGGCCCAGGCCGAGGTCGAAGCGGCCGTTGGAAATGATATCGACGGTGGCGGCGTCCTCGGCCACGCGCAGTGCGTTATGCAGCGGCAGCAGCAGCACGAAAGTGCCGATGCGGATCTTTTTGGTGCGCGAGGCGATCGCCGCGGCGATCGGCAGCAGCGACGGCGCGTAGCCGTCGTCGACGAAATGATGCTCGGTCAGCCAGACGGTGTCGTAGCCGAGTTCCTCGGCCGCCACCGCAAGTTCGATTTCCTTGCGATAAAGCTCGGCGAACGAGACCTTGTGCGGCGGCGGATTGCGGAAGAACAGAGTGAAACCAAAATTCACGATTTCTCCTTGTGACGATTGCGAGTTGCGGTCGCGGCCGTCCTTTGGCGGGATAGCCGCGGCCCTCGGTGCGATCCGGGGCGCGCGCTTGCGTCGGCACTGCCGCCCCGGCGGTCGGTTAGCCCTTCGACAGCTCTTTTAAATCCTCGGCCCAATTCTCGTAGGGTCGGATCGCAAATATTTCGGTGTCGGCTGCGATGTGCGCGTAGCCCATCTTCCAGATGGGCAAATCGTGAATCGCGTGGTCCAGGTCGTCGGCGCTCGGGACATCGATGACGGCGATGATTATCGGTCTTCCGGCGACCTTCCAAATCCCTTTGATCGCGCCACCCTTGACCGCGGCCAGTGCCGCTTCGGATTCGTGGCGCCACACGGTGTAGAACTCCTTGTTCGAAACATTGGCGGGCTTGGCGATGGTCGCCTTGAGCATGAAAAGCATAGTGAGCCTCCTGGATTGTTGTGAGTGATCCCCAAATTAGTAGCGCGAAACCCAGCTCGCCGGAAGCCTTCACGCGGCTGGAAGCGAATATGGGGAACCCGGCTCCGCACACGGCCATTTTAATTATGCGAGGCTTTAGCTAAAAGGCATGGGTGGCCGGCGTGGGGTGTGGTTCGCTTTCTCGACTCCTCAATTCAGCCGCGCCCGCGGGAGAATCTGATGGCTTTGTTCGCATATATGCCTGACACCCACGGCGGACCCTATGGACAGCCGGAGCCCGATCCCGAGCGTTCCGCGAACTTCGCGTCGCAGTTACTCAGCGAGGCCGTGCAGGCCGAGCACTTCGGCTTCGACGGCGTTTTCGTGCCGGAGCGCCATGCGCGCACGGAGTGCATGTTTCCGAGCCCGCTGCCGCTGCTGGCGGCGATTGCGGCGCGCACCGAGCGGGTACGAATCGGCACCGACATCCTGATGCCGGCGCTGTACAACCCGGTGCATCTGGCGCAGTCGGCCGCGCTTATCGACGTGCTCTCGCGCGGGCGGCTGATCCTGGGCGTCGGCGCCGGTTATCACAAAAATTATTTCGCGCACTTCGGCGTCTCGATCAAACAGCGCGAGGGCCGTTTCGAGGAGACGATGGAAATCGTCGAAAAGGCGTGGACCACCGTCGGCCCGTTCGCGCATCACGGCAAGTACTTCAATTTCGACGCGATTCACGTCACGCCCAAGCCCTACCAGCGGCCGCGGCCGCCCATATGGATCGGCGCGTTCGGGCCCAAGTCGATCGCCCGCGCGGGCCGTCTCAGCGACGCCTGGTCGGCGGCGCCGTTCTTCGACCGCATCGAGAACATCAAGGCCCAGGTCTCGATCTACCGCGAGGCGGCGGCCAAGGCCGGCAAGAAACCCAGCATCGCGCTGTTTCGCGACGGCTGGCTCGCGCCGACGCGGGAGGAGGCCGAACGCACGTTTGGCCGGTTATGGCTGGAAGAATGCAAGTTTTACTTTAGGAACGGAATGCTCGCGCCGACCGAAGATTTCGCCTCCGAGAGCGATTTTACGTTGGAGAAGGTTCGCGGCAGGGGACACGCGATCGTCGGCACCAAGGACGACTGGCTCGAGGCGCTCGATCGCTGGAACACCATCATGGGCGGGATCGACTGGTTCGTCCTGCGCATCAGGGTCCCGCTTGGCCCCGCGCCGGCGCAGGTGCTTGAATGTATCCAGCGCTTGGGTGAGGAAGTCCTGCCGCGCGCGCGCAAATCCTCCTGAGAGCGCGTACGGTCGGCGACACGCCGGAGGTCCGAGGTTTATGCGACGTATAATGACACTCGCCTTGGTTCTGGCGCTGGCTGGATGGTCGTGCTCGAGCGGGGGAGGCGGACAATCCAGCCCGGCCGGTTCCGCCGGCACGCCCGACTCGCCCGACCCGTTGATGGATTTCAACGGCATATGGAAGGGCACCTCGATCAGCTCGATGAACGCGGCCAGCGCGAAGATCACTTTCAATGTCAAACGCGAAGGCAATCAGATAAAGGGCGACTATCGATGCGCGCCGGGCAACGCGATCTGCCGCAATAACGTGCAGCGCGGTTGGGTCAGTGGCCAGATAAGCGCCCGCGGCTTCCGGGTCTCGTTGGAAGATACGAGCTGGTGCACGTATTTTATGGATGAGTTCTATCCGCCCAAGGCGGATGGCGAATATACTTGCTACATGAACGGTGGTATCGCGGACCAGGGTACGTTCAAGCTCAAGGGGCCGCCCATGCCGACCGACGAGGGCGCACCCGCCGCGCCGCAGCCTTGATTCGAGCCCACGAGGCAAAGAAGATAACGAGGCATGATGTTGTTGCACAACCATTTGCCGATAGCGCCGTCGCGACGTCGCGCGGGGGAGCGTTGTATCAATATTCCGATTCGGCAATCGCACGGCGCTTTGGTTACGGCGCTAGCCGCGATGGCGATTCTGGTGAGCGGATGTTACGCGTTTGAAATTCCCGCACCGTCGGCGACCGTAAGCCCGATGACCTCGTACATGCGTCCGGCCAAGGGGCCGAATTGTCCCTTGCAGGTGCTGCACACGATGCCTACCGCCGATGTTGAGCAGCTCGCTCTGGTGGACACCTGGGGTGACGAGGTGGCCAACGACGCCGACCTGTTGCCGGTGCTCAAGAGCAAGGCGTGCGAGGTTGGCGCCGACGCTGTCGTCATCACCTCCGACAAGAGCCAGCACGAGGGTGATCAACTGGTGGGCTGGGATGACAAGGTCGGTTCCACCGTTGCCAGCAAAAATGCCAACGTCTCCCAGCGCATGCATGACCCGACCGTGGGTGAGGTCGGCCACAAGGGTCACTATCTGAGCGCAGTGGCGATTGCGTTCACCAAGGGCGGCCAGAACCCTGCCCAGGACACCACTTCCAGCGCCAGCCAGTAGCGCACGGCGTTTTTAGCGCATTCAGGCGGGTGGTCGAGCCTTGAGCGGTTTGGCCTCGGCGGCCTTGGCCTTACGCGCGGCGGCGAGCGCCGCATGCGAGTGCGCATGAGCATGGTCATGCCCATGCCCATGCGCGGGGGCGGCCGGCTTTGCTGGCGGCTCGTCGCGCTTTTTCTGCACTTCCTCGCGCGCAAGGGTCTTGTCGTCGTACTCGGCGCCGCGCCCGTGCTTATAGGCGGCATAGCGCGCGGCGGAACGATCGTCCATCCAGCATAGCCGCGCCGGCGGCGGAACCTTGAGCTGCGTCACGTCGGGCGTTGAGCTCGCGCGCGCTCCGCCCTCGACCGTGAACGACACGGCCGAGATGATACGCCGCGCGGCTCGCCCGCAGTTGGGGCAGGGGCGCGAGCGCAGTCCGGATGAACTGAGCGGTGCAAGCACCTCGAAGGTGAGCTCGCACCGCTCGCAACGGCATTCGTAAAGCGGCATCGAAACTTCCGCGCTACTCGACCTTGTGCGGATACTCCTTCCAGTCGTCCGGGTCGTGCGTGATCCACATGGTCGCGCCCTGCATGTCGCGGATCGCCTTGATGCGCCGAAGCGAGTGAATCGACTTGAACGGATCCACGTCGATCCCCATCGTCGCTTCCTGGTTGACCGCGGCGCGCAGATGCGTCGTGTCGCCGGTGAGCAGGAACTTGCGGTTGGGCAGGCTCACCAGCAGCGAGCATTCGCCGGGCGTATGGCCGGGCGTCAGCAGGAATTGCAGCGCACCGTCGCCGAACATATCGAAGTCGCAATCGAGTTCCATCCATTTGTAGCCGCGGGTCGGCAGGAAATCGTTGAGGATGAACGCCCATCGGCGATCCGTATCGGGCCAGTAAGCGTACTGCAGCTCTCTGCTTCCGACTATGAAGGTGGCGTTGGGGAAGTAAGTCAGCCCGCCCGAATGGTCAAGGTGCGAGTGCGACAGGATCACGTACTTCACGTCGGAGGTCTTGTAGCCGACCCCCTGGATTTGCTTGTCGAGCGTGTCGGCCTTGCTCCATTTGATCGGCAGATGAGCCGCCACGTCGCCCCAGTATCCGACCGCGTCATCGATGACCTTCGGATTGCATCCGGTGTCGAACAGCACCAGGCCCTTGGGATGCTCGATGAGGAACGAGGGGCACGGGAGATCGAGCATCATCGTCGCGTCGCCGCCGTGCATCAGCAGCGACTGCGGAGCGGTGAGTACCGCGCCGGGCAGCGCCCACATTTTCTTTGCTTTGCCTTCAGCCATGTATCGCCTCCCCAGTCCTTGGTAAATTGTGTTTTTGGTGCCAGTGCGGCCCGCCCGACTTGGCGAGTCTGAGCCGCCTGTTCGTCCCCGGAGAACAGGCCAAGCTAGATCGGCTGATTTCGCACTGTCAAGGAGAATGTGCGCCAAACGACCGCCCACGGAAAATTATTCGGTCGCGAACGACCTTGATTGGTAAGTCGGCGCGTTACTGCGCGCGGAATTCCGCAAGCCGGGTGATGCGACCGCGCTTTCGGTTTTCATTTGCTCCCCAGGCTGCTAATCAAGCGAAGCGGTGAAATCTGGTTCGGCCTCGCGGCTTCTGCTCTAACTGAGGACGCGCGGCAAGTACGCAAATTGGACGGATAGGAGGACCGGCGCAGGTGGCCTATCGGATAGCGATCGATACGGGCGGAACCTTTACCGACCTCGTACTGGCCGACGAGCGCGGCGGCCTCGTGCTCGGCAAATCGCTCACGACTTACGAGCGCATTTTCGGCGGTATTGAAGGGGCGCTCAAGATGGCGGCCGAGCAGGCCGGCGTCAGCGTCGCCGACGTGCTGCGCAACACCGACCTCCTGATCTACGGCACCACCCACGCGACCAACGCGATCATCGAGCGCAACACCGCGCGCACCGCGTTCCTGGTCACCGAGGGCTTTCCGGACATCCTGGTGCTGCGCGAGGGCGGCAAGCTCGATCCGTTCAACCTGTCGTATCCTCCAATCGAGCCGTACGTGCCGCGGCGATTGACCTTCGAGATTCGTGAGCGAATCGACTCCGAGGGCAACGTGGTGGTGCCGCTCGACGAGGCGCAGGTGCGCGACACATTGCGCCGGGTCGCCGAGCGCCGGGTCGAGGCTATCGCGGTTTGTCTGCTGTGGTCGCCGGCTAACCCCGCGCATGAGGCGGCGCTGGGCCGGCTGATCGAGGCGGAACTGCCGGGCGTTCCCTACACGCTCTCTTCGCGCATCAACCCGATCATCCGCGAATATCGCCGCGCCTCGTCGGCGGCGATCGACGCTTCGTTGAAACCCCTGATGCAACGCCATCTGCGCGACATGGAGCAGGATCTCCGCCGCGCCGGTTTTACCGGACAACTGCTGGTCGCGACCTCTTTCGGCGGCGTGATGCACGCCGCCGACGTTGTTCAGCGCCCCATCTACCTGGTCAAGTCGGGCCCCGCGATGGCGCCGGTGGCCGGGCGTACCTATGGCGAGGCCGAAGTCGGCCCTCGCGACCTCATCGTATGCGACGCCGGCGGCACCAGCTTCGACGTCAGCCTGGTGCATGACCGGATCATCACGTTCACGCGCGAGACCTGGCTGGGCCCGATTTTCACCGGGCATATCACCGGCATGGCCTCGGTCGACGTGAGAAGCATCGGCGCCGGCGGCGGCTCGATCGCGTGGATCGATCCCGGGGGATTGCTGCGTGTCGGCCCTCAGAGCGCGCGCGCCGAGCCCGGCCCGGCGTGCTACGGCACCGGCGGCACCGAGCCGACGGTCACCGACGCGGCCCTGGTGCTTGGATACATCGATCCGGAATATTTTTTGGGCGGAAGAATGCGCCTGGACTCCGAGGCGGCCGCGGATGCGGTGGCGAAAATCGCCTCGCGGCTCGGCCTGGAGGTGAAGGACGCCGCACGCGCGATAATGGAAGTCGCGGGCGACCACATGGTCGGCGCGATCAAGGACATCACGATCAACCAGGGTATCGATCCGCGCGAGAGCCTGCTGGTGGCGGGCGGTGGGGCGGCCGGGCTGAACATCCTGCCGATCGCGCGCGAGCTCGGATGCCGCCAAGTCCTCGTGCCGCGCACGGCCGGCGCGCTCAGCGCCTGCGGCGGTCAGTACTCCGACATCGTGAGCGAGTTCACGCAAAGCAGGTTCGCCTACACCGGAGATTTTCCCTTCGAAGCGGTCAACCGCGTGCTGGCGGAAATCACTAAGTCGATGGATGGTTTGGAGGCCGAGCTGCGCGAGCGCGGGCTGACGCGCTTCAAGCGCGAGTATTTCGTGGAGGCGCGCTATCCGTACCAGGTATGGGAGCTCGACGTCGTGTTGCCCAAGGGCGGCTTCGACGGGCAGGCCGACCTCGACGCGACTATCGAAGCGTTCCATCGGGAGCACGAGCGGGTTTTCGCGGTCAAAGAGCCGGGCCAGCAGGTCGAATGCGTTTACTGGCGGGGCAGGCTGACCGCGCTGCTCGACGGCCCTCCGCTGACCAAGATGACGGCGGGCGAGGCGGCGCTGCCGGCGGCGCGGCTTCGGCAGGCGGTCTTTTTTGCCGGTCACGGCGAGCTCGAGACGCCGCGCTTTCGCGGAGAGGATCTCACGCCTGGGATGACGGTCGAGGGACCCGCGATCATCGACGAACCGACCACCACCATCGTAATCTATCCCGAAAGCCACGCGCGTGTGACCGAGTTGCACAACTACCTGCTCGAGGTTGGCGGCTACTGAGCCGCCGCAACGGGCGTAAACGGAGGTGAATAGCGACATGAGCACCAGTACACGAACTGAGGGCGCCGGACTCGACGCGGCGCTGCTCGCGGTAATCGCCAACCGCCTCGACAGCATCTGCCGCGAGATGACCAACACGCTATTGCGCTCGGGCCGCTCGTCGGTGCTCAACATGGCGCGCGATTTTTCCTGCTCGCTGGTGACCGGCGACAACCAGATGCTCGCCTCAGCCGAAGGCTTGCCGGTCCATGTCTTCGGCTCGCAGTTCTTGGGCGAGGCGATGTGTAATCTCCATCCGGACCTCGCCGAAGGCGACGCGTTTTTGCACAACGACGTCTACCTCGGCAACACGCACAGCGCCGACCATACGATCCTGGTGCCGGTCTTCGTCGACGGCGAGCATCTGTTCACCTGCTGCGCCAAGGCTCATCAGGCAGATTGCGGCAACGGCGTGCCGACGACCTACGCGCCGTTCGCCGGCGACGTTTACGAAGAAGGAGCGCTGAATTTTCCGTGCGTGCAGGTCCAGCGCGGCTTTCACGACATCGACGACATCATCCGGATGTGCCGGCGGCGTATCCGGGTGCCCGACCAGTGGTACGGCGACTACTTGGCGATGGTCGGTGCGGCGCGGATCGGCGAGCGGCGGCTGAAGGAGCTGGCGGCCAAGTTCGGCAAGCCGCTGATTCACGACTTCATCCGCGAATGGTTCGACTACTCGGAGCGCCGGATGATCCATGCGTTGCAGCAACTCCCGTCGGCCGAGTTCACCGGGGTGGGCGCGCATGATCCGTTTCCCGCCTTGCCCGACGGCGTGCCACTGAAGGTCAAGGTGAAAATCGACGCCGTCGAGGGACGAGTCGAGATCGATCTGCGCGACAATATCGACTGCGTGCCGTGCGGCCTCAACGAGTCGAAGACCTGCGCGATCAATAACGTCGTCACCGGACTTTTCAATTCGATCGATCCGGGCGTGCCGCACAATGCCGGCAGCTTCCGCCGGATCACGGTGCTTCTGCGCGAGAACTGCGTGGTGGGAATCCCGCGCTTTCCGACCTCGTGCTCGGTCGCGACCACCAATATCGGCGACCGTCTGGTCAATATGACGCAAGCCGCTTTCGCCCAGCTCGGCGAAGGCTACGGCCTGGCCGAGGGCGGTCTCGGGATGGGCCCGGGTTTCGGAGTGGTCTCGGGCGGCGATTTTCGCCGCAACGGCGCGCCCTACGTGAATCAGCTTTTCATCGCCGCCAACGGCGGTCCGGGCACGCCCCACAACGACGGCTGGATCAATTACGGCCTGCCGGTGGTCGCGGGCCTGATGTACCGCGACAGCATCGAGATCGATGAGCAGAAGTATCCGATAATCTACAAAACGATTCGATTGCTGACCGACTCCGGAGGTGCGGGCCGCTTCCGCGGTGCTCCAGGCGCACGCGTGGTTTATGGTCCCCGACATGACAGCATGACGGTCGCCTATCCGCTCGATGGCCATATCAATCCCCCCAGGGGTGTCCTCGGCGGGCAGGCCGGGCAAGCCTGCTATGCGGCGAAACTTGATCGCGAGGGCGACGAGCATGAATTGCCGGCGGTGTCTGCCGAGCAGATACGGCCTGGCGAATATATCGTTGGCGTGGACAGCGGCGGAGGGGGTTATGGCGGCCCGCTCGATCGCGATCCCGAGATGGTGCGCACGGACGTACTTGAAGGATTGGTTTCGCCGGAGAAAGCCCGGCAGATTTACGGCGTGGTCTTGAAGGGGCGGGCCGAGGACGAATCGATCGCCGTCGATCGCGAGGCCACCGTGAAATGGCGCGCCGCGCTGAGAGGGCAATCTGGCGCCTGAGAGGCGTATCGTGCGGCAGGAACGCGAACGTTAGGAGATGGTTCAATGGCTACAGCACAAAAACCCGCGGGTGCGGCGAGCGCGCTCCGCTTCGAGATCGACGCCAAGCGGCTGGACGAACTCGATCGCAGGCACAAGCTGCCCGGCTTCGCGTCGCCCCAGGAGCACGCGCATCAGGGTCCGCTTATCGTCGTCCGCGGCAAGGGCGTGTTTGTCTGGGACGCCAACGGCAAGCAATACCTCGACGGCAGCTCGGCAATCTGGAACGTCAACCTGGGCTTCGGCAACAAGGAAATTGCCGACGCGGTGGCCCAGCAGCTCGAGACGCTCTCGTTCCATCTCGGACTGCTGAATATTTCAACGCCGCCGGCGATCGAGCTCGCCGCCAAACTGGCCGAGCTGGCGCCGCCGGGACTCGATCGGGTGTTCTTCACCAGCGGTGGCTCGGAATCCAATGAGTCGGTCATCCGGCTCACGCGCCTGTACCATCGCCTCAAAGGCTACAAAAACAAGACCGTCGCGATCGCCCGTCTCAAGGGCTACCACGGTTCGTCGTGCGGCGCCGCCAGCCTGACCGGCATCGATCACTTTCACGAGTTCTTCGAGCCGATGATGCCCGACGTGCGGCACATCGCGCCGCCCTATTGCTACCGCTGTCCGCTGGGCAAGGAGTATCCGTCGTGCGCGGTCGCCTGCGCCGACGAACTGGAAAAAGCGATTGTGGCTGAAGGGCCCGACCGGGTCGCATTCTTCATCGCCGAGCCGGTGATGGGCGCCGGCGGCGTGATTCCCGCGCCCAGGGAATATTGGACCCGCATCCGCCAGATCTGCGACAAATACGACGTCCTGATGGTCGCGGACGAAGTCATCACCGGCGCGGGCCGCACCGGCAAGATGTTCGCGTGCGAACACTGGGACGTGCGGCCGGACATCATCTCCTGCGCCAAGGGCATCAGCAGCGGCTATCTGCCGCTGGGTGCGGTGATCGTTCACGAACGGATTTATCAGACGCTGTTGGATTCCTCGGCGGGCGCGGCGGTATGGCACGGTTTCACCAACACCGGCAATCCGGCCTGTTGCGCGGCCGGACTCAAGACCTTCGAGATCATGGAGCGCGACGGCATCGTCGAGAACTCGCGCAAGATGGGCGAGCGGCTGGGTCAGCGCCTCCAGGAGCTGTGCGCTTCACCGATCGTCGGCGACATTCGTGCGTTGGGCCTGATGGCCGGGGTCGAACTGGTGCGCAACCCCAAGACTCGCGAGGCGTTTCCAGAGGCGCTTGGCGTCGGCGGTCATTGGCGCGACGCCGCGCGCAAGCAGGGCCTGCTGGTTCGCGCGGTCGGAGACACCTTATGCATGTCGCCTCCTCTTATCATCACGGCGCAGGAAATCGATCTGCTGATCGATAAGCTCAAAGCGTCACTGGCGGATACCGAATCGTGGCTGGCTGAACAGAAGCAGTAGACCGGCGGCGGTGCGGATGGCGTGAAGGATTGAATGGCGCGAATGGCACGAACAGCGGACCGCGAGCGTCCTAACTGTTCGCTCTACAATGTCAGAAGCTCGAGCTCGGGCTCTTCGGCACCAATTGCGGCAGCGGGCTGACGGATCTCGCGGCGCTGAACGCCGCGAGCGGGGCGCCGTCGCCGGTGCGCGCCTAGGTGGGAGTCTTGCCGTTCAAAGTGTGCGGAGGCTCCTCCGCCTTGGCCGGTTGGGCCAATGGTGCGAGTTGCGCAAAGTGTGATGGGGAAGCCGTCTCGGAGGCCTCCGCCCAGTCGGCCGCCTGCGAGTCCGGTGACGCCGTGCCTGTGACGGCGGCCGGCGTCGCGTCCGCGGCGATGAATTGCGCCAGAATTCCTCCCAGAATTTCAGGCTTCACCGGCTTGCTGACGTAGGCATCCATGCCGGCTGCGAGACAGGTGTCGCGGTCGCCGGCCAAGGCATGGGCGGTCAGGGCGATTATCGGGGTGTGGCGCAGCGGTCCTTCGCGTCGCCGGATCTCCCTGGTGGCTTCGTAGCCGTCCATTTCCGGCATCTGACAATCCATCAGGACCGCATCGTAGGGCAACCGCATCACTGCTTCGACGGCCTCGCGACCATTGGCGACGCAGTCGACCTCGGCGCCCATCTTCTTAAGTTGGAACCTTGCCAGCTTTTGATTGAGCGGATTGTCTTCCGCCAGCAACACCCGGAGTTTGCGCCCCGCCGCCAGCTTCAGCTTTCCATTGGGCGGTAGAGCGGGAGCCGCTGGCGTTCTCGCGGCGCGCGCTCCAGGCTCGGTCTGATCCCGATCCACCAGCACTTTAACCAGAGCGTTGTAGAGCGAGGACTGCGGCACCGGCTTGGTCAGCCATCCGCCCAGCTCGAGCCCCTGTAATCGGGCACGGTAGCCAGCCTCTGTCCCCACCGACGAAACCATGATCACCGCGGTCGCGGCGAGGGCCGGGTCTGATTTTATGGTTCGAGTCAGCTGGATGCCGTCGACCTCGGCCATCTGCACGTCAATGAGCGCGACCTCGAAGGGATGCTCAGGGATTGCCGCGCGCATCAGTTTAAGCGCGCAATCCGCGGAGTCTGCCGTTTCAACCTCCATCTTCCACGCGGATGCCTGGCTGCTCAGGATCTGAAGGCTGTTCGCATTGTCGTCGACGATGAGCATCTTCACGTTTGCAAACGAGGCGAAGCGCTCTGAGGCCGGGCGCGCGATCTTAAGCGGCGGGGCAAATTTCGCCGTGAACCAGAAGGTTGAACCGGAGCCGGCCGTGCTCGAGACGGAAATCGTTCCACCCATCCGCTCAACCAACTGGCGCGCGATCGAGAGTCCCAATCCGGTGCCGCCGAAGTGGCGGGTAGTCGAGGCGTCAACCTGGCTGAACGGTTGAAAGAGCAGATGAAGCTTGTCCTGGGCGATTCCGATTCCGGTGTCGCGCACCTCGAAGCGCAGGAGCGTCTCCCGCTGGTTTTCGCTGAGCTTGTTTACCTGTACGGCAATCTCGCCGTGCTCGGTGAATTTGATCGCGTTGCCGATTAGATTCAGCAGCACCTGGCGCAGGCGGCCGGGATCGCCGCGCAGCCTTTGTGGCGCTTCGGAATCGATCGACACGGTCAATTCCAGGCCCTTGCGCCGCGCCTGCTCGACCAGCAGTTCGACCGCCCCCTCGACCGCCGCGGTCAGCTCGAAGTCGATCTCCTCGAAAACCACCTTGCCGGCGGCGAGCTTGGAAAAGTCGAGAATTTCGTTGATCAGCGTCAACAGCGCCTCGCCACTCTCGCGCACGTCATGGGCGAAGTCTCGTTGTTCAGGGTTGAGCTGGGTATCGAGCAGCAGACCGGTCATGCCGATGACCGAGTTGAGCGGGGTACGGATCTCGTGACTCATGTTGGCGAGAAAATCCGACTTGGCCCGGGCGCCCTCCAGCGCGGCGTCGCGCGCCGCGGTCAATTCGGCCTCGGCGCGTTTCCGATCGCTGATGTCGTGCGCGATGATCGAAAAGCCGGCCACCTGGCGGGAGGAATCGAAAATCGGCGAGCGGGAGAGCAGAACATCGACGCTGCTGCCATCCTTGCCCTGGCGCGTCGTTTCGAAGCGCTCGACCTTGCCGCTGCGCGAGATGATGCTCAGGTGCTCAAGCATCTCCGCACGGCGCGCGAGCGGCACCAGTATCGCGACGTTACGACCAATCATTTCCCCGGCGTTATAACCGAAGAGCCGCTCGGCCGCGGCATTCCAGCTGGTGATCGTCAGATTGGTGGATTCGCTGTAAATCGCGTCGCCCGACGCATCGACGATCGACGCGAGCAACGAACGTTCCGTCTCGGCGCGCTTGCGCTCGCTGATGTTGCGGACGCCGATCAGCACTCCGCGAGTTGATCCGTCGGCGTTTTTGAAAACCGAGGCGTTGAGCGAGACCGGTATCTCCTCGGCGGCCTTGGTCAGCAGGCAGGCCTCGGCTTCGCGCACGTAACCGGCCTCGAGCGCCCGCCGCACCACCTCGCTCACCCGTTCAGGCTCGGTGAAGATCGAAGCCAGCCTGATGCCGACCAGGCTGCCGATCAGGATTTTCTTGGGCACCTCGGTAAGCTTCGCCAGTTGCTCGTTGCCGTCGCTGATGCGCAGGTCGCGGCCGACCACCACCATCGCGTCGACCGAAGACTCGATGAGGCCGCGGGTGTAGTCGCGGGCCTCGCGCAGGTCCTTCTCGATCTGCTTTAGCCGGGTGATGTCGCGCCCGATCCCCGCGACACTGATGACGTCTCCGGCCGCGTTCCGGACGGGGAAAAGACTGACTGCGGAAATGAACGAGGTGCCGTCCTTTCTGTGAGCGGTCTGCTCCAATGACACGGGTTGTCCGGTTTCCACAATCCGCCGGGTGGCGGCAAGGCTCTGCGGAAGGTCTTCAGGCGGAACGAACAGATCGACGCCCTGTCCAATCGCCTCCGCAGCCGTGTAGCCGTAAGCTTTTTCCGCCGCCGGATTCCAGGTGATGATCCGGGATTCCGAGGACACGTTTATTATGGCGTCGTGCGACGAATTGACGATCGCCGCGAGGAGCGCCGCCTCGCGCTCGGCGCGCTTGCGCTCGGTAAGGTCGCGTTGGACGGCGGAGATGGCGAGGACTTTTCCTTTGCGATCGCGGATCGCGAACAAGACCGTGGAAACCTCCAGGCGCGCTCCGTCCCGCCTGAGATTGGGGCCTTCGAAGCGAACCACCCGGTCCGGATGCGCGATCAGTTGCTCGGTGATCTCCCGCGCATGGGCGTGGCGCTCGTGGGGAATGTGCAAGGTAAAGGGTTGCCCCATCGCTTCGGCCGCCGTAAAGCCGAACATTCGCTCGGCTCCGCGGTTCCAATAGCTGATGCGCTGATCGAGGGAGACGATGGTGATCGCATCGTCGGAGGACTCGACGATCGCCGCGAGCCGGGCTTGTTGGCGCTGAAGCTCGACCATCTCCGTTATGTCACGCCCGATCGCGCCGACGCCGCTGAAGTTGCCGTGCGCATCATAGGTCGGAAAGAAATTGACCCACGATTCGAAGGGCGTGCCGTCTTTCCGCAGACTATGCAATCTGAGGTTCGTCGGCTTGCCGGTCAGCGATAGATCGGCCACCGCGGCGCCCACTTGCGCATGTTCCTCGCGAGGAACGAACTCGAGTATACTTCGACCGAGGGCTTCTTTGGCGGGTATGCCAAAGAGTTTCTCGGCGCCGGCGTTCCAGCTCAATACGCGGTTGTCCGGCAACGTGTTGATAATCGCGTCGCCCGAAGCATTGACTATGGCCGCGAGCGTGCGCTGTTCGTTCTCGGCCCGCTTGCTGTCGGTGATGTCGCGCTGGATCTTGGAGAAGGCCGCGATTTCTCCGTGGCGATCGCGGACCGCGAACCAGACCGTGGAAACCTCCAGGCGCTTGCCGTCCTTCCTGACATTGGGACCCTCGAAGCGAATCACCTGGTCCGGATGCGCCTTGAGTTGACCGATGATTTCCAGCGCGTGAGCGTGGCGCTCGGGCGGAATGTTCAGCGTCAGGGGTTGCCCGATCGCCTCGGCGGCGGTGAGGCCGAACAGCTTTTCGGCGCCATGATTCCAAGTGAGTATCGTGAGGTCCATCGAGAGGCTGACGATGGCGTCTTCGGACGACTCGACGATCGCGGCGAGCAGCGCCTGCTCGCGCTCTGTGCGTTTCTGCTCGGTGATGTCGCGGCCGAACCCGAGTACGCGCTCGACTTCACCTGTCGGCGCGAGCAACGGTATGTTCAGTATTTCGAGCCGGAGTTGGTGGCCCTTCAAGGTGAGAAAATCTATTTCAAAGCGGATCGCCTTGCCGCGAACCAGGCACGCGACTACCTCGCGGGTCCGTTCCTCGTCCGTCACGCTCATCGAATAGATACTCTTGCCGACGAAGTCGTCCTCGTTGCCCTCGAAGATTTTCGCCGTGGCCGCATTCGCCTTCAGGATGGTGCCATCGATGGCGTAGATCATCGCCGCGTCCGGCAGGAGGTCGAGACTGATGCGGAATGACTCCGCATCACTCAGCCGCGCGGGTCCCCGCGCGAGGAGTCGAACGGAAGATTCCCGCTTTTGCTCCGTCGCCATTCAGAACCGCAAGCCTCCGGTCAGCCACAATTCGTTGCCGGTCGATCGATTTTGCGCCGCGAACTCGAAGTCGTATTTCGCGGTGAAGGTGACCGGGACTTTCCACAGATCGACGGTCTTGCCGACCAGCGGACCCAGGGCGAGCACGCGCCCTCGAAACGCGCCGAAGACGGCGCCACGCCCTGAATCGGCCGTGGTTTGCTGCAAGGCGTAGCCGGCCATACCCAGCACCCAGCCCTGGGGAAGGTGCTGCGCGAGGGCGAAGTCGGCGTGAAATTCGTCGCCACTGCGGTAGTCGGTCGCGGTGTTCTCGCGGTTGACGGTGTAGCCGACAAACATCGAAGCTTGGCGCCCATGCTCCTCGTCCATCCAGGTCAGGCCGGCGTCCGGTTCGACCGCCCAACGATTGTCCCCGATGTTGATGATGCGCTGGCGATCGTAGCTCCCGGTCGGAGCGTAGAATTCCAGCGCGGTCGTCAGATGAAACTGACCGAAGTTCCAGTTCAGCATGACCGGCAGGACGATCAGGTCGCCGAGTCCGCCCACGGTGGACGTCTGCTGCGCGGCCGCTAGGCCGACCGGTCCGACGCGCAGCGATTGCGCCGCGATTCGGATTTGCGTGATAGCGCCGAATCCCCAGTAGCTGCCGAGCACCCGCAAACTGGTGATATAGGCTGTGAACAGCGCCGAAGTATATGTCGTAGTGTGAGCGTCAGCCTCGATACGGCCGTTCTGCGTTACCGCCGTGGAACTCGCATCCTGGAAAAGAAAAAAGCTCTTGACCAGCGCCGTCCCAGGGGGACCGAGATAGCCGGCGAACAGGTCCATCAATCCGGGCCGGTATGTGCTGACGCCGTATTCGGAGGCGAAGGCGATTTCGTGGCAGGTCAGCATCAACAGCAGCGCCATCGGAATAGCGGCGCGAAGCGGCCTCAAGCGCGGCGAGGATCGGCTCGCATGCGTCAACGCCTGCCTGCGGGACACTTGCGCCTCGGCAAAGGCCACATAGCCGCGTTCGTGATCTCGGAACTGTCCCATTGGCACGCCGCGTCACAGGATGAGCAACATCGATGCCGCATACGTCGGCGTGCTTGGCCTGACGCAAGCCTTCTCTAAGATAGGCTTCGGCCATCGCGGCTGGCTCGATGCGCGAACGGCGAGGTATCGAGCGCTTGGAAGGTCGGTATTGAAACGGGACTATCGCGAGAATCTGTATCAGTTTCGGACCATGCGACCGCGCGCGGCCGGCGCGCTTTAGTGTTCGCGATATGAGCCTCGCATGTGATGTAACGCGCGCAGGCGATGACTGGCGAGTGCTATTGGAGTCCGAGCATCGCCGTGAGAAAATGTCGCTCGTTTGTCCCAATGATGCTCGAGGAAAGGGTAACGGTATTGCACTTCAACGAACTTGATTTGGAGCGGATGGGCGAGCGGGTGCTCGGGGGCGAAGAGTTGCCACGCGCGGAAGCCGGCGCAATTCTGAACTGCCCCGACGAAAAACTCCCGCAGTTGCTCGCGGCGACTTTAACCGTGCGTGAGGCCACATTCGGGCGCCGCGTGAAGATCTGCATTCTGCGCAACGCGCAAAGCGGCATTTGTCCCGAGGATTGCCACTATTGCTCGCAGTCGCGGCTCTCGCGCGCGGACATCCCGGTCTACAAGTTGCAAAGTGTTGCCGAATTGATCGAGGGCGCACGCATGGCTGTTGCCAGCGGTGCGCGCCGCTATTGCATGGTATGCAGCATGCGCGGCCCCGGTCCGCGTGAGATTGAGCATCTGTCGGCGGCCTGCGAGAGCATCCGGGCCGAATTTCCGCGGCTCGAGCTATGCCTTTCGATCGGTCTGCTCGAGCAGGAACAAGCCTGCCAGTTGAAAGAGGCCGGAGCCGGCTGGATCAATCACAACCTCAACACCAGCCGCCGCTTCTATCCCGAGATTTGCACGACCCACACCTGGGACGATCGCGTGCGCACGATCGAAAATGTGCGCGCGGCGGGGCTGTCGGTCTGCTCGGGCGGGATCATCGGGATGGGCGAGACGGACGACGACGTGATCGATTTGGCGTTGGCGACCAGCCGCCTGCGCGCGGAGTCGGTGCCGCTGAACTTTCTGCATCCGATTGCCGGAACGCCGCTCGAAAGTGCGCGGCGCCTGACTCCCGAACGATGCCTCAAGGCCGCGTGCCTGTTCCGGTTGCTCAACCCGCGCAGTGAAGTCCGCGCCGCCGGCGGACGGGAATTGAATCTCGGCGAGCGGCAGGGCGAGATTTTCAACGCCGTCAATTCGATCTTCGTCAACGGCTACCTGACCACCGGCGGATGGAATTTCGACCGCACGCGCGAGTTGATCGAGCGCTCCGGATTCGAGGTCGAAGTCCAGGCGTAAGACTCGGGCGAAGCCGCCCGCCGAGCGCCGGCGCTACGAGGCCGCGATTCCGCCGTCGACGCGCATGGTCGTGCCGGTCGCGTACGATGCCAGGTCGGAACAGAGCCATATCACGGCGTTGGCGATCTCCTGCGGCACGCCATATCGACGCATCGGCACGAAGGCTTCGTAGTCCTTGCGCTCGGGCTGTCCCTCGTAGTTGGTGATTCGCTCCATCATCGGCGTGTCGATGGGCCCCGGACAGACCGCGTTTATTCTGACCCCGGCTTCGGCGTTTTCGAGCGCCGCGCTCTTGGTCAGGCCCACGACCGCGTGCTTGCTCGCAACGTAGATGGGCAGGCTGCGAAAGCCGATGAGTCCTGCGGCCGAGGCGGTATTCACGATCGCGCCGCTTCCTTGCTTGCGCATCTGGCGAATCTCGTACTTCATGCAGAGCCATACGCCCTTGACGTTGATGGACATCACGCGGTCGAAGTTACGCTCGGAAGCGTCGTGAGTGTCCATGACTTCGCCCTCGATACCGGCGTTGTTGTAGGCGCAATCCAGGCGGCCGTGGGTCTTGACGATCCGCGCGATCAACGCCTGCACCTGCGCGTCGTCGCTGACGTCGGCCCGCGCGAATTCCGCGTTGCCCCCGGCCTCGCGGATTTTCGCGGCGGTTGCCTCGCCGCTTTCTTGGCTAACGTCGGCGCAAACGACGGTCGCGCCCTCGCGTGCGAAGCCGAGCGCCGTGACGCGTCCGATTCCGCTTCCGCTACCGGTTATCAGCGCGATTTTTCCTTCTAGTAGGTTTGCCATTGGTTTGTTCGCCTCCCTGACGCTTCGCGATCGGTGCCGCGGCGTTGCGGCCTAACGCTGTTGTGGAATTTGTGTCCGCTTTAGCACACGACCGACGTTTTGCAAGAACGGACTTGCACTGGGCTGGCCATCGCGGCGCCGCTCGGCACGTTCTCAAAGCGTCCGGAGCGCCCGCTTGACGGTCGGGCGCCGCGCGGCTTACTAGAGTCGTGGGCGCGCAGACCGTTTTGCGCGAACTCGTTGCCGCAGGAGCGAACCGTGATCGATTTTTCTCTTCCCCAGGACCTCGCCGAACTCAAGGCTCGGGTCGACAGCTTTATCCGCGAGGCGATCGTGCCGCTGGAACGTGATCCGAGGCAGGGACCACACGGCCCCAGCGAGGATTTTCGCCGGGAGTTGGTCGCGCTCGGCCGCGCCGCGGGCCTGCTGTCGCCTCATGCGCCGGTCAAGTGGGGCGGCCTCGGCCTGGACCATCGCGCGATGGCGGTGGTGTTCGAGGCCGCGGGATGGTCGCCGCTGGGCCCGCTCGCGCTCAATATCATGGCGCCCGACGAGGGCAACACCAATCTGCTCGACAAGATTGCGAACGACGAACAGAAAGAGCGCTGGCTGCGGCCGCTGGTCGCGGGTGAGATTCGCACGGTCTTTTCGATGACCGAGCCCGACGATGGCGCGGGCTCCGATCCCAATCTCATGAAGACCATTGCGCGCCGCCACGGCGACGAATTTGTCATTGCGGGGCGCAAGTGGCTGATCACCGGCGCGCCCGGCGCCAGCATCAACATCGTGATGGCGCGCACGCTCGACGAGGACGGGACCGACCGGGGAGCGACCATGTTCCTGGTCGACATGGACGCGCCCGGGTTCAGGATCGTGCGCCAGCTCGAAACGCTCGACAACAACACGCCCGGCGGCCACGCGGAAGTGGAGTTCGACGCGGTGCGCGTCGGCAGCGAGCGGATTTTAGGCCAGGTCGGCCACGGCTTTCGCAACGCCCAGGTGCGTCTCGGCCCGGCGCGGCTGACGCATTGCATGCGATGGCTCGGCGCGGCGCGGCGCTGCCATGCGATCGCCGCGGACTACGCGCGGCGGCGTCACGCGTTCGGCAAGCTCATCGGCGAGCATCAGGGCGTGGGCTTTCAGCTCGCCGACAACGCGTCGGATTTGCATCTGTGCCGCCTCGCGATCTGGCAATCGGCCTGGCTGCTCGACCGCGGCGAGCGGGCGCGCAACGAGACCAGCCTGTGCAAGGTATTCTGCTCCGAAGCGCTCGGCCGGGTAGTCGATCGCTCGCTGCAGATTCTCGGCGGCCTGGGCATCACCGCCGACACGGTGGTCGAGCGCATCTACCGCGACATCCGGGCGTTCAGAATTTATGACGGCCCCTCGGAGGTGCATCGCTTCGCCTTGGCGCGCGCGATAATGTCCGGCGATCCGACACTGGCCGACTCGATCGCCTGACGCCGTCCGAGAAGTCGCCGGGGAGTCGAAACAGGAGGTTGAAATACAGCCATGAGCATCGACGAAAAAACCGAACGCGCTTTGCGCGTGCTGCTGGACAAGCAGGAGATCCACGAAGTCCTGATGCGCTATTGCCGGGGCATCGACCGCTGCGACGCGGAATTGCTTCACAGCGTCTATCATTCGGACGCGACGGACGATCATGGACTGTTCAAAGGCAAGGCCGCGGAGTTCATCCCGTGGGCGCTGAACGCGCTGGTCAGGGATGAAGGGACCAGCCACTACATCGCCAACGAACTGATGGAAGTCGATGGCGACGTCGCTCATTGCGAGAGTTACTTTTTCGGAATCCATCGGCGCCAGGAGAAGGGCGGGACCACCGCCGAGCTGGTCTTCGCCGGAAGATACGCCGATCGATTCGAGCGCCGCGAGGGCGTGTGGAAGATTGCTCATCGCCAGGTGATCTTCGATCGAAGCCGGATCGACAAAATCGAAAGAGAATTTTCAAGCGATGGAATGACCTGCGGAAAGCGCTCGCGCGAGGATCCGGCCTACAAGCGCGCGTGACGAAAGCGCCCGGAACATAATCAGGACATGAGCGGAGCATGAGTCAGTGGCGGCGCTCGCTCGCCGTGTACAGCGATCGGCGCGTGCTGCTGATCCTGCCGCTCGGCTTCGCCAGCGGGCTGCCGCTGCTGCTCACCTTCTCGACGCTGTCCGCGTGGCTCGCCACCGCCGGCGTTAGCCGCGCCGCGATTGGCGCTTTCGCCCTGGTCGGTACGCCCTACGCTTTCAAGTTCCTGTGGTCGCCGCTGATCGATCGATTGCCGCCGCCGCTGCCGCTGGGGCGCCGGCGCGGATGGGGCCTCACGATCCAGATTGCACTGGTCGCAGCGATGCTCGCGCTAGCCTCGTGCGACCCCAAGGGCGACCTTGCCAAAATGGGAGGGCTGGCGCTGCTGGTCGCTTTTCTCTCGGCGAGCCAAGACATCGTGATCGACGCCTGGCGGGTCGAAATCCTCACGATCGAGCAACAGGGGCCGGGCGCCGGAATGATCCAGACCGGCTACCGGGTAGCGATGCTGGTGGCGGGCGCCGGCTCGTTGATTATCGCCGCGCGCGCCGGCTGGTTCGCGGCCTACGCCACGATGGCTGCGCTCCTGAGTATCGGGATGCTCGTGTTTGTGCTGGGCCCCGAGCCGTCGTCGCCGCCGGCGGAGCCCGCGGATCGCAGCCGCAGCCGAGGATTGGATGCGTTTCGCGAATGGCTCGCAACGGCGGTAGTCGAGCCCTTCATCGACTTTACGCTGCGGCCCGGATGGCTCGCGATTCTCATTTTCGTCGTGGGTTACAAGTTGGGCGAGGCGATGGCCGGGGTAATGGCGATGCCTTTGTACATCTCACTCGGGTTTTCGCTCGACGAGATCGCGGCGATTTCCAAGCTGGTCGGATTCTTCGCCACCGTCATTGGCGCACTCGCCGGCGGGCTGGTTGCGGCCCAGTTCGGCATCGTGCGCGCGCTTCTGCTGTGCGGCGTGCTGCAATCGGCGGGCAACTTGTTCTACGTGTTGCAGGCGATGGTCGGTCATCGGCTGGACTATCTGGCGCTATGTGTGGCGGCGGAGAATGTGACGGGCGCGATGGCCGGTGCGGCGCTGGTAGCCTATCTCTCGAGCTTGTGCTCGCCGGCGTTCACCGCGACCCAATATGCGCTGCTGTCTTCGCTGGCCGCGGTGGGACGTACGCTGGTGGCATCCTCGGGTGGTGTGCTCGCCGAGCGGCTCGGATGGGCCCCATTTTTTCTGCTCACCACGGTGGCGACGCTGCCCGCGCTTTTGCTACTGGTCTGGATCGCGCGCAATAGCGCCAAGCAATCAAATCGACGATCGCCTTTACCCGCTTCCACAAGGAGTTGAGGTTAAGAGCATGGCATCCTCAGTTCAAAGCCTGTTTCCTATCTTCGAGCAGGCTTTGCAATAAGTGGACAGCTTTGTGTATATCGGGATAGCTCGTAATGTAAATCTGACGACCTAACGTGCGGATATTAAACTTAAACTGGTTTTTAGCGCGGCTTTTGCAGTGGAGTCTCCGAGATGAAATCCTGCCATAAGGGCGGAAGCCAAATTTCTTTTCTTTTGCGTTTGGCGCTGATCGCGATGGTCTGTGGCGTCGTCGTGGCCGGGAATGGCGACCGTGGGATCCGATCCTTCACCACACCGGCGCAGGGTTCATTTTTGCCGACCGGCACCCGTCGTTCAGCACTGGGGCGGCCCATGGCGGGCGCAAGCCCGGAGGCTCCGGTGTTCTGCAAAAGCGGCGCGATACCGCCCGGTGACGGCACCCAAAACCTTGCAATTATAGGCCCGTGCACGGCTTCCGGTGGCCTCTACCAATACAAAAACGTAAACATCTACAAGGATGTCGCGTCAGGAGGCGATCCGAACGGTGGCAGCCTCACGTTCACGGACGCCACTGGAGCGATCAACTTTTGGGCCAATTCGATCTTGGTCGAAAGTGATGGTGCTATCATCGCGGGCTCGCCATCCGCTCCCTTTGTCGGACCTCTAACCATTCATTTGTACGGGGTCATGCAGAATCAGGACAACAGCGGGCTCAAAGGCGTTGGTATCGCATGCCAGACCCCCACCTCTGGGGCTTTTCCGTTCTGCGGGATCCCCAAAGCGCTGTGGGATTCCAATCCCAGCCCTAACCCGGACTCGTGCACCAAGGCGTCTCAGACCACGGAAAAGACCCTTCCTGGCGGCGTCGACGATTGCTTCTACCAGTATGGACCTCTGAATTTCGACAACGGCGATCCCGACGCGTTCTTCGGCTACAAAGTTCTGGGGGTCTCCTATAACGGGACGCTGCAGCTTTTCGGCGCCAAAGGCGCGACCTACTGCGCGAACACTCCTTGTAACGCCAATGACCCGGCGCTCAATCCCGCGAACCTGGGCACGAGTTGGACGCGGCTCGACACGCCGCTCGCGGGCGGCGGGAACGAGAAGACAATTGTTGTCTCCGACCCGAACGGGGCGATCAGGAACAACTGGCAGATTGGCGACCAAATCGTCGTGACGTCGACCGACTACCTGCCCGGCCATTCCGAACTGATGGTCATCACCGCGGGTCTGAGTCAGGACCAGGACAAACCAGCCGACACGGACATCCCCGTCCTGACCTCTCCGTTGGGCACCAGTCCGGCGGGGATGGGAATCCAATGGCCGCACAACGGTGCGACCTATCCGTTGACCGAGGCCGCGCACCCGGGCATTACGCGGCTTAATTTGGGCTTTCCGTCGATCGAAACGCGCGCCGCCGTGGGGCTGCTGTCGCGCAGTATCAAAATCGTTTCCGATGACACCCTGGGTGCGGCGAGCTGGCCGGCCGCTCCGGGCGCATTCTTTGGCGGCCATGTGATTTTCCGGCAGGCATTCAAGGCCGTGCAGGTGCAGGGCGTCGAATTCTACCAGCTCGGGCAGGGCGGCCGGATCGGCCACTATCCCGTCCACTTTCACCTGGCGCGCCAGACACCACCGAATACTTTTGTCAGCGACTCATCGATATGGGATTCGATGAACCGCTGGGTCGTGCTGCATGGCACGCAGGGCGTAACCCTGCAACGCGACGTGGGGTACCTGTCGATGGGCCACGGTTTTTATCTGGAGGACGCGACCGAAACCAACAACAAGCTTTATGGTGACCTCGGAGTTTTTGCGCGCGCAGCCGTTTTGGACCCCGCGAGCGTGCCCTTGGCGCAACAGCATAATCCGCGGCAGATTCCGGGCATCCTGTCCTCGCCGTTCCCGACCACGCTTAACGTTCCCTGCGGGGACACCACTTGCCCCTGTGACGGAAACCCCAACGCTCGCTGCGGCACGCCGCAGGAACAGGTGCCTTACCACAGCGACGTCGACCATCCGAGCGTGTTCTGGATCACCAACGGCTGGAACGATTTCCAGTACAACATGGCGGACGGCGCGGGCACTTGCGGTTTCTGTTACTGGCTGACACCGGCCTTCATCGGTGGCCACTCGCGTATGGTGCACTGGAAGGGCTATGCCGCGGAGCAGCGCGGGTTGGCCCGCGCGGCGATGGCACCGCTCGAGAATTTCTACGGCAATAGTTGTTCGACCGCGATGAACTCGTTCAACGTGGTCGGCAACACGAGCGAGTGCACGGGCGTGGTATGGGACGTGAATACGGGCTTTCCGCGCGTGCTGCCGGTGACGCCCGATCCCAAGCTCGTGCCGACGGTTAACGCGGCCAACCCAAGCAAGGATCTGAACGGTAACGACTCGTCGAATTATTATCCCAACATCGATCGGGGCGGCGGGCATTTCGGAACGCGTTGTACCAATGATTGCGCCACGGTCAAAAAGTGCGCCAGCGGTGAGGAAGCGAACTGCATGGTCACGGTGCTCGACCACTACACCAGCTCGTTCAACTGGGCGCAGACCAACGTTGCGGCGATCTGGCTGCGGCCGCAGTGGAACCTGATGCTGCAGAGCGCGCTCACCGACGTCCAAAATGGCGGCCTGACCTTTGTCACCGGCGGCGATTACACGCACTCCTCGGCGCCGCCCGGAGTGTGGGAACTCGCGCGCAAGAGCGTATTCGTGGGCGCCACCCAGCCGACCAACAAATGGGCTCTCGATGATGGGCCGTTCAACAGTATCAGCGGCCTGACCTGCGACGCGCCGGTGCCGGGCAACTATTGCCTGTCCGCCAAAGAAGAGATCAGCATGCCCAAGGATAACTTCGTGGTTAACCAGCGGCTGTTCAATATCTACGACGGGCCTTCATACGAAGATTCCAACGGCTTTCTCGACATAACCCCGCGCAGCTTCAAGTGCACGCTCGTCGGGCCTCCCGATGGCAACACCGGGAATTGCGCGGAAGACGACAACATGTATGAGCGGGTCCTCGGCGTGCCGAAGGACAAAGACAACGCCTGCTATCTACCCAACGCGGCGATCGCCTGGAAGCAGCCCAACGGCTTCTACTACCCGCCGGCGTTTCACTCGCAGAATCTCTTCTTTGACAAGGCACCCATCCGGCACTACGTCATCGAGCCGGCGTTCTCGTCCAATGGGCTTTTCAAGACCGATCTCGAAGCGGTCAAAAAGCGCTACTGCAACTTCAACAACACCATGTTCAATAACTTCAGCGATATCGATCGTCAGACCGAACTCGACGACGACGACGGCTCGCTGACCGGGCTGGTCAAGACCATTTCGGTGAACCAGGACCCGTTCTTCAACGCACCCTATTCGACCCTCGAGTGCGGTTCCGACGCGGCCAACGGGGTGCCGACCGATCCCACCCAGACAGGTCCAGGTACTGCGAACACGAGCCCCTACGGCTACGTATCAACCGTGATTTTCCCGAATTGCGGCTCGACCGCGACTTGCGCCGGCGACGGAACGGCGGGGACCAATTGGAATTGGTCGGAGGACTGCGCGAACAATACCTGCTATGGGGTGCCGCTCTACCGCGAACTGAAAACCGGGACCGAAAACAGCTCTCGCCCCACCTTGTCAGGGATCAAGATGATGGGAGAGAGCTTCTTCCAGCGCAATACGCTCACGGTCAACAACGGCGTGTACTACATGGATACGACCGTCAGCAAGGATAAGCAGATCAATCTCGGCGCCGGAAATTTCACCGAGTTTCAGGCGAGCACCGATTCAAAACCCAGGGTTTACAACGTCTTTTTCCTGTTCGCCAAGCCGACCACCACGCAAACCTACAACATCTATGTCGGCCCGGGCTTCAAACCGGCCGACGACCTTAAGCTGATCCGCGCGAATATCGCCGCCAAGAAGATAACTTTCACCAGCAGTGCTTTGCCAGACGGATGGTTCAAAGACTACAAAAACGGCGTCCTGACAATGACCATCAATATGAATTTTAAGGACTTCATCGACAACTACAACGCCGAGCGTATGGCGTCATGCCGCCCGAATAGCTTCTGCGCATGGACCGGCGACGCCGCAACCGGAAGCTGCGGTTGCAACGCCTCCGCAGTCGACTATCCCGATCCAAACCTGATCAAGGAGTGCAACGGTACTAACGACATGGGCCTGAATCCGCCCAAGCCTCTTTCGCTGTGTTCGTGGTCAGTCGCCGACGTCACCTGCCCCAAGGGTGGCTGTTACGGATTCTCGTTCAAGATGCCGACCGGCTTTACCACCGGCTCCAAGGAGGGCCTGCCACCTGCGCCGGACTGCTTTCCGGGACCTCCGAAGACGCCGGATTCGCCCTGGAATCTGCCTTTCGTGGCAGCCAGCGAGTCGCTCGCAGGCGGTTCGCCGCCGGCGGGCTGCTTTTACAGTCCGACACCCAGTCCTGATTTCTGTCCGTAGTGGGCTCGGTCTGAGAATCGTGCGGAGTGGGCCGATGTAAGCTGGCCGCAGGCCTCGCGTAACTGTAAGAGGGGGGATTTCGATGGTGGCGTGGATCAGAAAGCCTCGCGCTGCGAGTTTGTGTGCCGGTATTCTGGCGCTGTTTATTGGGATGGCTTTAAGTGGATGTAGCGGCGATAGCTCGTCAAGCCCTGCACCGACGCCCACGCCCGTTCCTACAACGCCGACGCCCGTCGCTCCAACTCCCACGCCTGTTCCCAGCCCCACACCGACTCCGGGCCCGTCGATTTCCGGCCGCGTCAGGGGGGGCTTAGGTCCGATCTCCGGCAGCGAGGTGACGCTCTACCAGGCTGGGCAGGCCGCTTACAGAACCGGCGCGACGGTCCTGGGCAGCGCGACTGCTGATTCGAACGGCAAGTTCACGATCCGGTTCACGCCGCCGGCCAAGCTTAAGCTGCTCTACCTTGTGGCACTGGGCGGCGACAGTGGCACGGGCAACAATGCGGCGATCGGCATGATGGGCGTGGTGGGTTTGTCGGACACGCCGCCCGATTCGGTGACGATCAACGAATTAACCACGGTGGCGGGTGAGTGGGCGCTTTCCCAGTTCGTCGATTCGACCGGGCAGCAAGCCGGCGCGCCGCTTAGCAACGTCATCGGCATCCTGAACGCCGCCGCGCAGGCTACGGACAACCTGGTCGATGTCGCCACCGGCCAGCCGTCAAGCCATCTGCCGTCGGCATTGGCGTGTTCGAGCGGATTGCCGCCGATCAACTGCGACGGGCTCGATCGGCTAAATACCCTGGCCAATATAATTGCCGCGTGCGTGCAGACCTCCGGGCCGAGCGGGACGCTGCCGTCGTGCGGGGCGGCGACCAGCGCATGCGACATCCTGCTCGCTTGCAGCGGCACACCGGTGGACGGAACCTCGCTGCAGGCGGCGCATTCGATAGCCACGAATCCCGTAAGCAACGTGAGCGAGCTTTTTGCCGCGCAGAGCCTGGCTCAACCGTATCAGCCCATCCTGCCGCTGGCGCCCGAGGGTTTTGAGATCGCACTGAACATCGCCGCGCCGGTTGCCGGCTTCAACAATCCGCTCAGTCTCGAAACCGACCTCCCCGGCAACGTCTGGATCGCCAATGCGGGGGGGAATTCCGTTATCAAGCTCAGTGCGACCGGGCGGTTCATCGGCCACTTTCGGCCTGCTGGAGCGAAGTTCAACCGTCCCTTTGACCTGGCGATCAGCTCGAAGGGCGACGTCTGGGTAACAAATTCCGACGGTTCCAGCGTAACCCAGCTCGACTCGGCCGGCGATCTGATAGCCAATCGCTCGCCAGCGGGCGCGCTGATCAACCAGCCCTTTGGCGTCGAAATCGACGCGGCCGACAATGTATGGATCGCGAATTACGCCGGCAACAGCATCAGTGAACTGCTGGCCAGCGGTCATTATGAGCAGGGTCTCAATTTTGCCCCGGCGGGCGCCGTCTTCGACGGCCCGGTGGAGCTCGCAATCGATGACAGCAACAACGTGTTCGCGGGCAATTTCAATAGTGACAGCGTCAGTGAGCTAACCGCCAGCAGCAACTATGCGACCGGTCTGAATTTTGCCGCGGCCGAAGCCGCTTTCGACTTCCCGCTGGGATTGGGGCTCGACGCGTCGGACAATGTCTGGGTGGCGAATTTCTACGGCCTGAACGTGAGCGAGCTTACCGCGAGCAGCGGCTATGTGACGGGTCTGAGCTTCTCGCCCGCCGCTGCCGCCCTGGAGGCGCCAGGAGGGTTGAAACTCGATTCGGCGGGAAACGTCTGGACGATCAATTTCGACTCCGGAACCTTAAGCGAGCTGTTTGCCGGATGTACGTCGCAAGCCTGCGACGGGTTGAATCTCAACCCTTATGGCGCCGATCTGAACACCCCATACGGCATCACGGTGGATGCCTCGGGCAATATCTGGATTAGCAATTCGGGCAGTGACTCGATAAGCGAGTTTATCGGCCTCGCGGCGCCGACCGGTCTGCTCGCGGCGTGTATCAAGAACGGCCAGTCCCCATCGTGTCTGCCGTGATGCAGTCCTGACGACGGAGTGGCGGCGACAACGCTACGCGGGCGCGACCTCCACGGCGGCGTCGAAGCTCGCCTGACCGCCGGAGAAGCCGAAGACGTCGACCGCGTCATCCGGGATCACCGCAGCGCCGTCAGTGAGCGTGTTTAGTCCGAGCCACCCGTCGCGCATCCAGACGGTGCCCCGCGGAATATCGTCTGTCACCCGTGCGCGGGACTGCATCTCGCCGCGCTGGTTGTAGATGCGGATCACATCGCCGTCCTTCACGCCGCGCCCGGCCGCGTCGTCCGGCGAAATCCACAACAAGGGCTCGGGATCCGCGGCGGCGAGCGTCGGCAGCGCCCGGCCGTGGTCATAGAAGCCGTGGAACTGCGTCAGCGTGCGTCCCTGGCGCAACCTGAGCGGGTACCCCGCAGGCATCAGTTCTTCGTACACCGGCAGCGGCGGCAGTCCGAGCCCCTGCGCGCGCTCCGAGTAGAGCTCGATTTTGCCCGACGGCGTCGGGAAGCGCAGATCCGGGTGGGCCACGTGCGAGATGTTGAGCGCGCGGATACCGCCTTCGGCCCTCAGCTTCGCCACCGTCGCGTGGCCGGTGGCGGGATGGTCGAGGATCGCGTCGATCGGTCCCTCGTCGTTGTCCCACGGATAGAAATCGGTCACGTCCAGCCGATGCGCCAGCTCGCTCAGCACCCATCCAATAGGCCGCGTTTCTCCGGCGGCTTCCAGCACCTTGGGCATCAGGTACAGATGCGTACTGGTGCTCTTGCAGCCGAGATCCTCCAGCCACGCCGTCGCCGGCAAGACGACGTCGGCGAAGCGCCGCGCGGTGTCGTTCATGAACAGGTCGTAACTTACTACGAGGTCGGTGCGCGCCAGCCCTTGCGCCAGGCTCGCGGCGTCGGCGTAGGACGAGAGCATGTCGGTGCCGAACAGCAGCAGCACGCGCACGTCGCCGTCGAGCAAAGCCTCGGTGATGCGCGGCATCTGGTTGGGGCTGTACCGTCCGGCAGGGCGCCGGTCGAGCGCGACCATGTCGTTGTTCAGCGCCTGACCGTGCACGGCGGCGCCGTGGCGCGGGCCGAACCCGCCGCCCGGCACGCCGACGTTGCCGGTGAGCGCGGGCAGGCATCCAATCGCGCGGGCGCCTTGCCATCCGTTACCGCCCTTGTGCATCGAGCTGCCGCCGAGGACCACCATCGCGGGCTTGATCGTGGCGTAGCGTCGCGCGAGGGCGACGATCCGTTCGGCCGCGATACCGGTCACGCCGGCCGCCCACTGGGGCGAGTGCGCTTCGACGTGCGCCGCGAGCGCGTCGAAGCCCACGGTGTTGCGGGCGACGAACTCGGCGTCGTACAGCCGGTCGCGGATGATGACGTGCATCATGCCGAGCGCGAGCGCCGCGTCGGTCCCCGGACGGATCACGAGGGTCTCGTCGGACTGCGTGGCCGCTTCGGTGTGGCGCACGTCGATCGTGACGACATGCGCGCCGCGCCGCCTGGCGGCCACCAGATGGCGCGCGGTGTTCGGCTGGCTCGCGAGGTTTGCGCCCCACAGCAGAATCATCGCCGAATGAGCGCCCATGTCCTCCTTGGTGTTGGTCTCGAGGATGCCGGTGAGCCCCAGGCCGAAAGCGCCGAGGCCCCAGCAGATCATCGTCGGGTTCCACCACTGACAGCCGTAGAGGTTCGAGAAGCGGCGCACCAGATGAGAGCCGACGCGGGTGCCATAGTTGTTGGTGAAGAGCCCGTGCCCCACCCAGGTGCCGACGGCCTCGCGCCCCGCCGCGCGCATGCGCGTGGCGATGAGATCCAGCGCCTCGTCCCACGAGGCGCGGCGCAGCTCGCCGCCGCGTTGCGCGCGAACGAGCGGCAGCAGCAGACGGCGCGGGTTGTCGATGATCTCGCGCGAGGCCTGACCGCGGATACACAGGAAGCCGCGGCTGTCCGGGTTGTCCGGGTCCCCGCGGACGCCGACGAGGCGCCCGTCCTCGACCTCGACCAGCATCCCGCACAAAGTCGGAAAGCAGTTCATCGGGCACATCGTGCGGATGGTAGTGCTCATGACGCGCATGATACGCCGCCGCGCGGCTCATGGCATAGCGAGCCGTTGCTTGTCCGTACTCAAAGTACGGCTACGCCAGGCCCGAGCCACCTCGTGCCGTGGATGGTGTCGCAGTTCGGAGGCAATTTTCGTGGCGAATGTGCCCCGGCCGGGAATCGAACCCGGACTGAAGATACGGACAAAGCAAAACCAAATCCACCAAAAGAAAGCCAATGATTTCGGGCTTTTTTCCACCGCTGGCTTTGCCGCAGTTTGCCCACTTTCGCTCCGTTTTTCGGCCAAGTCTGCCCAAGTTCTGCCCAAAGATTTTAGGTAGTGGGCGGCCGCCCACTACCTAACGGATCAAGAGATCGTGACGCCAATATTCACGATGCCTGATGGTATGGACCCAGCCCTCACTTTTTAAAACAGCCTCTGAATGGGCCAGGATGGCAAGGAACCATCACGACGAAGAGCGAGGGAGGGTCCGAGATGAAGGTTAGGATATTAGGTATCGATCTGGCAAAGAACGTTTTTTCGGTGCACGGGGTCGATGGTCGAGGCAAGACCGTGCTGCATCGCGAGTTACGGCGCTGGCAGCAGCTGCCCCTCATGAGACCGCTTCAACCCTGCCTGGTGGGAATGGAAGCTTGCGACGGTGCTCATTACTGGGCGCGTGAGATGGCGAAGCTTGGGCACGAAGTGCGGCTGATGAGTCCGCAGTTTGTGCGCCCGTATGTGAAGTCGAACAAGAATGACGCGAAAGACGCGGAGGCGATCTGCGAAGCGGTTGGGCGACCCTCGATGCGCTTCGTTGCGATCAAGAGCCAGCCACAGCAGGACATGATGGGTTGCACCGAGTGCGGTCGTTACTAATCCGCGAGCGCACAGCGCTGATGAATGAGATGCGTGGGCTACTGGCCGAATGCGGGGTGATAACTGCGTTGGGAGCAAGCGCGCTGCGTCGGCTAATAGCGACCGTCGTCGCCGAGCCTGATGATCGGATAAGCGGTCTGTTGCGCGAGATCCTGTCGGAGATTAACGAGCGCCTGCGCCTGTTCGAGAAGCGGCTTAAGCATTACGATCTGCGAGTTGCGGAACTCGCACGCGCGGATGAGCGAGCGGGTCGGTTTATGGCGGTGCAAGGCGTCGGCCCGCTCACCGCCACCGCGCTTATCGCAGCAGTGGGCGACGCCCGACAGTTCCGCAGCGGGCGGGAATTGAGTGCGTGGCTGGGGCTGGTTCCGCGCCAGCACTCGAGCGGTGAGCGCGTCATGCTGCTCGGTATCAGCAAACGCGGCGACCGCTATCTGCGCACGTTACTGATCCATGGCGCGCTCACTACCCTGCGTCACGCTGGGCGCAAAGGGGCGCTGCGACAGATGGTTGGCGTATTCGCTAGTCGTGAAGAACAACGCCAAAGAGATTACCGACATTTCCGATATCATTGGGGTATTGCAGGACGAGGGACAGATCTCAACGATAATCTATGAAATGAACTAAGACACCTGGACCGGCTATCTACTGTACAACAACATACTCTCATCGCAGACGGACCTCCACTTTATGCAGTTGTTTCGCTAAGCGCGGATAGCATTTTACCATCCTGGTGATCTCCTCTGGTGGCAGCCAGTCCGCTCCGCTCAGGATCAAAACACGCCCTGATCCGCAGCCTGAGTTCACGCCAATAGCCATATTCCGTGCATTACGCGGAAGATAATAGCGAACGACATCTTCCGCGTATGCAGGAACAACGGAGATGTTTGTGCCGGACGATTGCTCCAGGGCTGTACTGGTCGCCTCACTCCAGGCGGCCTCATGCGAATGCCTTAGCCATCTATGCACCCGGTGAACCGTGAAGTGAATGATCAGTAAGGCGAGCAATAGGCGCAAAAGGGTGCTACGCGTCGATGCCGCTCCAACTCCGGCAAAAGCGAACATGCCGACGAACGCAATTATTACGTAGCGCTGATTTTCGATTGGGTGTATCGAGTAGCTCACCGCCACTGCCGCCAGAATCGACCCTATTGTCCATAGGGCGAAAAATGCCGAAGCGAGCGGCCCCGAGCGCCACTGCCGCCAGAAACCGAAGGCCCCCAAGATAATGAATGTCCAGAAAAGCGTATAGCCGCCAACTCCGTCGCGAAGCGTTGTGTACGGCCAAGATATCGGCTGGAGCTTGATCCAGTTGATGTAACCGACCTGTACTGCATTGGCTGACGAGGCGAGCGCGCCTGGAAGCGCCGGCGTCAGGAGGGCGATTCCTGTGATCACAGCTATGCTAGGACCCAGAACCATCAGTCCGCCGGCGCGCAACCCGGTTTCTTTGGCGAGTAGCAGGCATTGGAGCCATAGCGCTTCGGCGATAATCAGGAAGCTCGAGGTGAAATTGGTGGCGATCATTGTGGCGGTAAAAATGGCGACACCGAGATAGTTCGCCAAGGTGCCGCGACGCTGCGCGCGGCAAAAGAAAGTAATCTGCAGCAGCTCCGCTGCCATGACCAGCGGATACATCCGAATGGTACGGTCGGAGTTAACCATCGTAAGACTGGTCGCGTAAAAAAGAGCGGCAAATGCTCCAGCGGTTTCGCCCAACGCAACCGATTGATTTCCCAAGGCACCGCAGATCTCGCGCACTGCAATAAAGACCAGCACCAACGAGATGATACCCAGCCCGACCGACATAGTGCGCAACGCAAAGACGCTGTCTCCGAAAACACCGATCCATTCGTGCAGAATGATGTCGTAAAGTGCGAGTTTTCCCGGATCGAGCCGCTGTTCGGTGTTCACAACTTCCTGCAGACTAGGGGCCGAAGCAGCGGCCCAGGAAGCTCCCTCGTCCCCGCTCATGTCCCACAAAGTCAGCTGAGAAAGGCGAAGATGCAAGCCAAGAATCAATGCGGCGAGAAGCAGGGCCCAAGCGAACGGCCGCTCAGAAGACCAGGCCGAAGATGCGACGTCCCAGATCTTTTGCCACGCCGGCGCTACCGATGCGGATGTCGCGTGCTCGGCCCGGATGCTCTTATTTGACACTTCGAGTCGTGAGTTCGATCAACTTCGAGATACTGCGACGTGGCTTCGGGCATCGCACCGCCGCGGGGACATATTGCCTCGCGTCGCATTCGCATAATATTACTGTCCACGCAATGGGACAATATTCGCGCTCCGAGGTCAGTGCGCAATCGACCATCCGGTCAACAGGGCGATGTCCAGCAGTTCAAAACTGGACGGGGTTCCCGCCAGGGCCGGAACTGGTTTCGGACCGGGCGGCGCGGATTCTTTCCACTGCGCCGCGAAGCATGCCGGCGCGTTATCCACAGGGCGCGGTGTGGCCGCACCTGGTTGTAGCCCTGCCGCCAGCGTTCGAGCTTGTCACGTACGTCGGTAAGTCCGAACAACACCTCGACGTTCAAACATTCATCGCGCAGGCCTCCGTTTGTACGCCCAACTGATAGGCCCTCGCCTCCATCGCACGACTGCAAAATTCTGTCTTCTTATCGACCGTGATCGACTCTGGCGCGTTGCGCTCGGCGATCAACTGCGACAGCGACAGCGCCAATATATGTCCGGTCAACGACCTGTCGGCTAACAGCAGCAGAGACTCGCGCGTGAACTGGTGGACCAGCGTCAGCACCCGGAACCAGCGCCCGTCGAGCAGGCGGGCGGCCACAAAGTCCATTGACCACTTTTCGCTAGGCCATGTGGCTCTAAGCGCCGATACGCGTGCGCGGCGCGCGATCTTCTTGCGCACCTTGGTTCGCATCGCCAGTCCGTCCTCGGTGTAGAGCCGGTAGATGCGCTTGGCGTTGACCAGCCAGCCCTCGCGCCTGAGCAGCACCGTCAGACGCCGATAGCCGAAGCGCAGCACCCGGCGCGCCGCCAGCTCGCGTAGCCGCACCCGCAGCGCGTGCTGCGGAGCTCGCCGCATGCGGTAGTTCATCGTCGACCCATTGATCATCATCAGCCCCGCCACCCGCAGCGTGCTGAGCGCAACGACCGCCTGTGTCCAGCGCCCTAGCTCGCGTCGAGGCCTTGGAGCTTTTTTTGCACTATCTCCTGCAGGATGTGCCGGTCTAGCGAGACGTCCGCCACCAGCCGCTCGAGCTTGGAGTTCTCCTCGCGCAGCTGTTCGAAGCTCGCGCAGCTCGCTCAGCCCCAGCCCAGAATACTTCTTCTTCCAGATGTAGTACGTCGCCTCGCTGATCCCGTAGTCGCGGCAGATTCGCCCACTCTGGTCCCGCTCTCCGCCTTCCGCAAGGCGCGCAGAATTTGCTCCTCCGAATGTCCCTTCTTCGCCACTTTGAGGTCCTGCTCCATCGCGCGCAAATGACCACGTTGGACTTGTTCCGCCCATGAAGGCACGAAGTCAAGACTCCTAATGTTGAGGTTTTTTCCTTCAGTTCTGTTCTGAGCTCCAGCGAGCGTTTACGCTTGCGCTAATTGCCGCTGAGCCGAAGCGAGCGCGCAGGTCAAGGGCGGCCTCCGGCCGGCGAGCGTCAGCGAGCGAACCCTTGAGGTGCGCGGCGCGCGAAGGCTAGCGCCGACCACGTTTGCCGGACTTAATGCGATCTTTCGAGCGATCCCGCCAACCGTCCATTCGGGGTCGTTAATGCCCCATTTTTCGTTGCGGAGAGCGCAGCCCCAGACGGTTGCTTCGGCTTGGATTCCCACGGGGCAAGAAGGGGTCAAGCGCTCATACTATGATTGCTCGAAAGGGATCGCATGCTGTCTTCAGCCGGCCACCGGAAGGCGGCCGGCGGGTTTCGGCCGGAGCCGATACTTGTAAGTGGTAGTCCGTTCGAAGTCACCCTGTTCAACGCCGGTGCGGGTCACGCTGAAGTAGGTGCCGTCACGCAGCATGGCGAACAAGATGCGGCAAAGCCGATGGGCCACGGCGACCACTGCGGCTTTGTAACCACGCCGGATGCAAACCTTGGCGAAGTAAGGATGCAAAGGATACGCGGTCCCCCGCGCGTGATGCGCCGCCTCGCAGAGCATCGCCCGCAGCTCAGCCGATCCGCGTTTGGTGATGTGACCGTGGGCGTCTCGCTCACCTGACTGAAAGGTACTGGGGACCAGGCCCGCGTAGCTGGCGGCGTGCTTGGCACTGGCAAAGCGGCCAACCTCGGCGAAGACGGCGATCGCCGTGAGCGCGACGATCGGACCAAGGCCTGGGACCGTTTTGAGTCGTTTCACCGCCTCGCGCCGCTCGCGCGCGCTGTCACCGAGACTGAGGTCGAGTGCACGAGCCCGCTCGGCGGCCTGGCGCCATACGGCATAGTGATGGCGCACATGCTCGTGAAGCTGTTCGGGGACGAGATCGTCGGCGAGTAAGCTCTGCCAGTGCGCGTCGGTGCGCAGGCTGCCACGCCGCCCGCTGTTTTGTCCGACTCCGCGCAGCAGTCGTTTCACCGCGTTGACCTCGGCGGTCTCGATGCGAATGAAGTGGCGCCGGTGGGATAAGGTGGTGCGCAGATCGCTTATTTCAGGACTCGGTACGTGAGCTAGCGAGCGGTAAAAACCGCGGCGCAGGCCCTCGCAAAATTCCAGCGCGTCGCGGGTGTCGCTCTTCTGCTCGGGTCGCTGCGCCTTGCGTCTGACCTCATGCGCATCGATCACTACCGGCTTGAGTTCAAGCCGTGCGAGTTCACGGGCCACGAAAAATGCTGAAGTTCCGGTCTCGAGGGCGACGCCGGTTGCGGCCGGCAGGCCACAGCTGTCGCGTAAATGCTTCAGCCCGTTGATCGTCGTCGGTACCGACCCCCGCGCGACGATCGCGCCCGCCTCGTTCTCCACTACGAATACGCTCTCTCGGCTGTGTACATCGAGACCCACATAGTAGCTTTGCATTGGGCTGTCCTCCGTCATGGATTGGGGCGTTGTTTGCAACGCCCCCGTGGTCTGCTGCGGACCATACCGCAGTGAGGAGCGGGACGGCCCAATGCCTTCATCGATACGGTTGCGTGGACACCCCGAGAAGCACGAAAGTGCGGTAGGAGTGGATCATGGAAAGTGGCGGCAGGGGTAAGCGGCGCAGGTTTTCGGCTGAGTACAAGGCCGAGGCGGTGCGGTTGGTGGGCAACAGTAGCAAGAGCATCGGCGCGATAGCGCGGGAGCTGGGCCTGGGCGAGACGGCCTTGCGGCGCTGGGTACAGCAGGCCGAGATCGACGCCGGAGGTGGTCCGACGGGGGCCTTGACGACCAGCGAGCGTGAGGAACTCGGGCACTTGCAACGCGAGAATCAGCGTCTGCGCACGGAGCGCGAAATCCTAAAAAAAGCGACGGCCTTCTTCGCCAAGGAGAGCGTGTGAGGATTCGCTTTCATCGAAACGGAGAAGGCCTGTTTCCCGGTGGCGCGGATGTGCCGGATGCTGGCGGTATCGCGCGCCGGGTTCTATGCCTGGCGGCGGCGGCCGGCGGCGGCGCGGATCCGTGAGGATCAGGTGCTGGCGGTGGCGGTCGCCGCGATCTACGCCGAGCATCACGGCCGTTACGGCAGTCCGCGGGTGCGAATGGAACTGCGCGAGCGCGGCCAGCGCAGCGGGCGCAAGCGCATCGCCCGGCTGATGCGCATGCAGGGTTTACGCGCGCGGCCCCGGCGCCGCTATCGCACGACCACGGATTCCCGTCATGGCCTGCCGGTCTGTCCCAACCTGCTGGCGCGGCGCTTCGCCGTGGCCCAACCCAACACCGCCTGGGTGACCGATATGACCTATCTCTGGACTGCCCAAGGCTGGCTCTATCTGGCGGTGATGATCGATCTGTTCTCGCGCCGGGTAGTGGACTGGTCGATGAGCGAGCGGATCGATCGCAAGCTGGCGCTGGACGCACTGCGCATGGCCCTGGAGCAACGCCATCCGCAACGCGGATTAATTCACCATTCGGATCGCGGTAGCCAGGGTAGATTCAAATGGTCGTCGCAACACCTCGACAGGGGAAATTGGGATGACTATTAAAAAGCGCCGCTCGGATCGATCTGGGCGAGCAGCGTTGCAGTCGCCGGGACGGCCTCCGCTGGCGCGCCGGGAGAACTATCAGCAGTTTTGGGCATCGGTTGTTGCAGGTCGTTCGAGTGAGGAAGCTGCGATCGATGCCGGGGTGTCGCCGGCCGTGGGCGGCCGTTGGTTCCGGAGGGCAGGCGGCATGCCACCGTCACATTTTTTGCGGTCTTCAATGCCCTTATCGGGCCGTTATCTATCGTTTGCCGAGCGCGAAGAGATCGCCATCTTGCGGGTTCAGGAGCATGGAGTTTGCGCCATTGCCCGCAAGCTCGGACGGGCCCCTTCGACGATCTCGCGCGAGCTGCGCCGGAATGCCGCGACACGCTGCGGCGGACTGGAATATCGGGCCACCACCGCGCAATGGCATGCTGATCGCTCGTTGTGCCGTCCCAAAGCAGCCAAGCTGGCGCGGAATGAAGCGCTACGCCGTTACGTGCAGGACCGGCTTTCAGGCGCGGTCACTGCGCCCGACGGAGTAAAGATCATGGGACCGAAGGTGACGTGGAAAGCACGCCGATCGGGACGCAGGCAGCACCGGCAGTGGGCGCTGGCGTGGAGCCCGGAACAGATTGCCAGGCGGCTGCCGTTTGACTTTCCCGCTGATGATTCGATGCGTATCAGTCATGAGGCGATTTACCAGGCCCTTTACGTGCAAGGCCGGGGCGCACTGCGGCGCGAGCTGACCGCCTGCCTCCGCACCGGCCGTGCACTGCGCATGCCGCGAGCCCGGGTCCACGGGAAGGGAAAATCCTTCGTTGCCCCCGAGATCATGATCAGCGAGCGCCCAGCAGAGATTGCTGATCGAGCGGTGCCCGGTCACTGGGAGGGGGATCTCATCCTTGGACTCGGCAGTTCGGCCATCGGCACCCTGGTAGAGCGCATGACACGGTTCACGATCCTACTACATCTGCCGCGCATGGCGGCCTATGGCGATCTCGCACGGATCAAGAACGGACCCGCGCTCGCTGGTCATGGTGCAGAGGCAGTTCGCGACGCCATCACCCGCACCATCACCACCTTGCCCGAGCAGATTCGACAATCCCTGACCTGGGATCAGGGCGCAGAGATGGCGCAGCATGCGAACCTGCGGATCGACACGGGGCTGCAGGTCTACTTCTGCGACCCGCGCAGCCCCTGGCAGCGCGGCACCAACGAGAATACCAACGGCCTGCTACGCCAATACTTCCCAAAGGGAACCGATCTCAGTGCACATAGCGCCGATGACATCGCGGCGGTGGCGATGGCCCTCAATTCAAGGCTGCGAAAAGCCCTTGGATGGAAGACCCCGGCGGAAGCCTTAAACCAGTATCTTCGATGAAGCCAGAACGTTATGTTGCGACGACCGTTTGAATCCGCCCAGTACGCGAGCGCGGATTACCAGCGGCTGCTCGCTCAGCACGGATTGCGCGCCAGCATGAGCCGGCGCGGCGATTGCTGGGACAACGCGGTTGCCGAAAGTTTCTTTGCCAGCCTCAAGCTCGAACTCGTCTATCAGGTTCAATGGCGGACTCGCGCCGAGGCCCGTACCGCCGTCTTTGAATATCTCGAGTATTTTTGTAACCGTCGGCGGCGCCATTCGTCGCTCGGCTACCTGAGCCCGATTGAATTCGAACGGCGAAACCAGCGGCTTTTGGCTGCCTAACCCGGGTGTCCACCAACTCGGGGCAAGTTCACGTCGGCCGCCTTAGACTCAACTTATCGCTGGCCCGTTTTTCGGGTTGTGAACCATCTAAAATAACCTTCATTTGTCTAAGTTAGCTTAAGATAGTTCCAATTGTTTACGTGCATTGATTGCGTGTTTCCAAATCCTAATTTAAGTTACTTCCATCAGAGGAGTTTCCCGAAACAAAGTCGATGGAAGATCATCTTGCGCTTCTTGCCGAACCCGCTAAGCGGGAAACGCGCGAAATGGTTGATCGGATCGGTCCGAACGATCGAAAGGAGAAGGGAAAAGATGAAGAGTTGGCTGAAAGGTTGGCGGAGTGGGTCAATCTTTAATGAGGGCTCCATTACTGAAACGCAAACGGAGTAAGACAATGAAACGAAACCTCGGCATCTCGTTTTTGGCCTTAACCCTGTCACTATGGTGCGGGGTGGGATTCTCTCAAACGAACGTGAACATAAGTCTCAACTGGAACAACGAAGGGCAGCTTATCGATGGCTTCGGCGCCCATGTACCATATTATTTCGCTTCTCTAAGCTCAGGTGAAGCCGAGCAATTCTTCAAAGTCGATCCGGACTCGGGTGATATAGGGCTCTCGTTGCTTCAAACAGACGTACCGTTTGATCCGAGCTACCAGACCGACGGTTTTTTAGACGATGCTCTCGGAACAGTGCAAGCCGCGTACGCTCTCGGCACAAGAGTGTGGGCGTCGCCGGGTTCGCCCCCGGCCGACTGGAAGACCAACGACAATATAGAGGGTGGCTGTCTGTGCGATGGGGCGAACCAAACGACCTTTTGCGGCAGCACTTGCCCCACGATCAGTGGCTGCGACAATAGCACCGGCATCGCCAATTGCTATGGTGCCTACGCGACTTATCTCGAAGATTTCGCCAGTTGGATGAGCAGTACTAACGGTGTTCCCCTCCTCGCTCTGTCGATCCAGAACGAGCCAGACATAACTGGAAATTACCCAACGTGCCTTTGGACCGGGCAGAACCTCCACGACTTCGTCAAATATTCCATCGGCGGCAATCTTCCGAGCGGCGTTAACCTAATGATGCCGGAGCAATCCAATTGGTCTGACTTCACTAGCGATCCCGACTGCGCAGACAGCGGCTACGGCTCAGCATCGCTCGCGGCGATTACGTTCTGCGATTCCAGTAGCTCTGACAAAGTTCAAATCTGGGCAGGCCATCACTACGATGTCGGTACTCCTCCGCACGCCTCTTCGTCCTACCAGCCGGCATGGATGACGGAAGTCTCAGATATAGGCTCCGACCAAGGAATCACGTCGGCTCTCACCTACGCAGTGCAAATCCAACAGTGGATCACCACCGTGCCGATTAGGGCATGGCATTACTTGTGGTTGATCTCTCCTAACAATGACGGCCAGGGCTTGTGGTACACGACGAGTGGCACCCCCCATCCCTCTAGCCGGTTCTATATGATGGGGCAGTTTAGCGACTTCGTGCGTCCGGGGTCGTATCTGTTGACCGGATCTTACTATAGTCCGGCGAGTAACCTGTACGTCAGCGCCTACAATGCGAACGGTAAGCTCGTGATCGTGACCGTGAACGACGATCCCTCGACTACGTATACTTTGAATGTCACTGTGAGCAACAAGAGCGGCGGAGTTGGGCAAGGGGGCCAGTGGGCTACATCGAGCACTCAAAACCTCACTTATACCAACCCGCTCTGTGTCGGCGGATGCAGCAATGGCAGCTTCTCGTTCATCGTCAGTCCTAAGAAGATCAAGACTTTCGCGGAAGGTCAATCGTAAAGGCGAAGGCGCCAAGCGCCGCAGGTGCGCAGTGAGAGCCCGCGACGGACGAAGGATTCTTTCACGCTAGTGAGACAGCACGCTCGGCTGTTAATCGAAAGAAGGTCAAATGTGAGGAAAACCAGGATGCGCTTCTGCGATGAATGGTGTTCTGCGGCTGCGGAGCGCGGGTTGCCCCAATTACTCAACGAAGTCTAGGAAAAACGTTAGCGGCTTAGACTGACGCCCTTGAGCCAAATGTCGAGCAAACGACGATTCAATCGGTTGCAAAAATTTTAGTAAGCATTCCCGGTGTGGTAACACGCCCGGCAGATTTATATATGGAGCCAGCCCTACAAGACCGTTGCGCAGACGATTGTTCGAGTCCGGTAGCTAATATGCCTGTGCGTGGGATGTTGCCTGATGCCCGAGGCTTGGTCGAAATCCGTGCGCCCTGGCCTTATCAATATCTTCGGCCTCAAAGACCTTAACGGGAAAGCGGCATTGGGAACGAATGCGCGAATTGGAGCAACGCGCGCAACGAATCGCTGCGCAGAAGGACCCGGAAGGCTTCGTCAAGTTTCTCTGCGATGTTGCGTTCTTAAGGCCTCGAAGTTTTGCGGCTGCCATCCCTGCTATAAATTTTGCCTTCATCTGGTGGCGTGTAAATGAACCATAGCGAGATCGTCAGCTTTCTTTGGAGCGGCGCCGACCTGATTCGCGACACCTTTAGGCGTGGCAAGTACCAGGATAGTCATCCTGCCTCTAACGACGTGTCCACGAGCTTTATCTGCAGGTAGCGCATACCAGCCTTCCGTTTCACGTGAATTTGCGCCTTCCACAGTTCATCAAGATGATTTCGGCAGAATCCCAGAACCCTCTGCACGAAGAGAGACTTCAGAGACTAATATCGCACTTAGCCTTTGAGACAGAGGACAAAATGGCAGAAACTCATCGAGATTTATCGTTGACGCTTCAATGCGGGCATTGAGTATCGCCCAGTACGCAGATCTGCGGACAAGGACAGCCAGGATTTGCGGCTGCAGCGTAGTATTCCAATTCTTGCACGGCGTTGGTGGTACCGTAACAGGCGATGACAGAATAGCCACTGCTTGTATAATATTGAATCGAACATGGAGGATAAGCAGGGCAAATAGTGGTGTCGCAGTACCGCAAAACCGACGGCCACTCCGACGCCATTTTGGGGCCGGAGTCGGTGTTGCAGTCGGTACCGGAGTGGGCTTCCGATAAACCGGGTCCACATAAGCCAGTGCGCTGTTTACGAGGGGTTGGAACAATGTTTCATACGCGGAGGCTGCCTCACTTTAAGAAGACCAATCTTTTGTGTTGTTTTTATAGAAGTCCGCTATTTCTTTCGCGATCGTCCCACTAATTAGATCGCACGTGTCCTTGTTAAAACCTGCAGTGTCTGCGAAATACACATCTATAGATATTCCTATTGCTTGGTTAGTGATAGCAATAGCTTCTAGAACCGCACTAGCGGCACGATAGGACGCCGGGATATCTGCGGTTGATAAAAGTATTCTCATGAAAGTCGCCGCCGCAGCCATATTAGCCGCTATGCTGCCCGCGTCCAACGATGGATTCGCCGCAAGCAACGCGGCAGCCTCCACTTGATTTGTACCGATGGCGTTCTGATAGGCTAAGAGTAACCTGTCCGTTTCAATCGATGCCGAGCTGGTAAGCGATACGAGTTTTCCATGAACGGTCGATGTGATCTGGACCGCTGCCCCCGGGGTTCGCCTGTATGTGTTGAATCTGGTCAATCAAGATATTAGCGGCAGTTTCCGCGGAAGCGATAGCATTCTCGAAGTCAACGGTATCGTCCACTGTGCCATGCGCAGCACTACGTATCTGCTCGAATTGAACTATTTCGGATTGAAAAAAAGTGATTGTCGCCTGGCCGACTGGTTGCACAGACTTAAGCAAAGGCAAGATGACGAGATTCACAGGGCTAGAAATGTGATCGTCCTGTACGATCCTTAACTTGATAGCACCTACGAAACAAAGAGGCAGTGCAAATTGTAAGCTATCATTGGTAACATTCACCACAGGCACGTGGAGGATTCGCGTACCCTGTTTGATTCACGCATTTATGCTTGCATTTGGATCGAAATGTAGTCCGGTTATTTCTACTGTCGTGAACGGACCCGCTTCATGGACACTAACGCTCTCTATTTTAGGCGCTATACCTTGTGCATTACTCAGACCGGAGCCAATAAACGACATTAGCCCGAGGATGACGCCTGCGCGCGAGGCGATTTCCCTCAGCTTCAGTTGGGAGAGAGCAGGGTCAATTTCGCGTCTTTTTCTTTGATATGTCCGATGCTAGGTCGCAGTTAGCCGGAATTTCCAGTTTGATTTCGCGATTTCAACACGTTTTTACCCCGAAAGGCCCGCTGCCACAAGGTTTTAGCCCGGTTTTGGATATTCGGTAAATGCAGCCGCGCCGGAAGGGGTCGGGCAAGGCTTTTGCGGCCCCGGCCGCTTCCCGATCGGCGAAGTTCGGTTTCTGGGCGAGATTCGTAATGAAGCGGCAGCCGTCGTGAAGTTGGCGCGGAAGCTTGGCCGTTGGTACCCGAGCGTGCTCTACGCCTATGAAGCAGGCGGGTGGGGATACGGGCTTCGTCGTCAGCTCACGAGGCTTGGCCATGATTGTGTGGTGGTGGCCCCGTCGAAGATTCCACGAGTAGTGAATGATCGCGTCAAGAACGATCGGGCTCGCCCTGGAAGAAGATGCACGCGGTCTGGCTCGGCCGCCGACAGTTCGATCACCCAGCTCAGCAGATCGCATTCCAGGGCTATGTTAGCCGCGCCGCGCACGCAGCGGCTCGGCGCGACGAATTCGAAGGACAGATACGAGAGCGGCTGGCGGGTTGGTCGTTGCGGCCAACCGTGGGCGCGCTTCAATCACTACGCGGCTCGCCAGTATCGGGGTCGAGATGGGGGCACGCATGCCGGAAGTCGCAGACCCAGTTCGTGAAATTGCCTGGAAGGCGTATTAAGGCAGGAGTCATTGGCGGCAAGTGAGTAGAGTTCCCCTATGGCTTGCGGCGCAAGCAGAAGCGTTGTTGGCGGTCGCCTTTTAGCCTTCGCGGCGGCGCACCGGTCAAGGGTACGCTCGCATAGCTCGCCGGCTCGCGCCGCCCTTGACCGGCGCCGCCGCTGCGGCTCCGGAAGCAATTAGGCGGGAGCTTAAGCTCCCGCCGACAGACCGCGGCGGAGTCGGCAAGTATCGTGCTCTCGACGCGAGAACCAGGTGGTATCCACCGCACGGGACAGGCTCTGACCATAATCAACACAGGGTCCAGCGGCCTGGGACCGTGGCCCTGACCGTACTTAAAACAGAGTGCCAACCCGGGTGGATGGCCGAACATTATCTACGGGGTCGACCGCAGCCGCCCCAACGGCCCGTTACGAGAGAGCTCATCCGCCCGGTAACGCCTCTTCGAAGAAGGGGCGATAGTCAGTTCCTGTCTTAACCAAGTCATGAGCGCCGCGTGCCAGCTTAGCCGCAACCGCGACATAAGCCTTGCGGCGGAGGTCGGCATCACTTGGATTGACGCGAAGATAACGATCAAATTTTCGCCGAAAGCTATTCTCGCGCATGCGCACCGCACTCTGCGCCGCCATCCAGAAGGCCGCGCGGAGTCGAGCGTTACCGTACTTTGAGAGGCGACTGACATTACGGAAGCGGCCAGATTGTTGGGTCGATAGGTTCATGCCGCAGAAGGTCAAGAACTGGCGATAATGGGCGAAGCGTCGGAGGTCGCCAGCTTCGGCAAGGATCATCAAGGTGATCGCCGGACCAATTCCGGGAATCGTCATGAGCCGCCGCCCATCGGCGCTACCCGCCAAAACGGATGCTGCGCGACTGCCGATGGCGTCGCGCAAACGACTCAAGTCCAAGTATTCCTCGAGCACCAGACGGAACATGGCGACAGCGAAACTGTCGAGCTCGGCCGGTACGCCAACCGAGTGTTGTGCGATCATATAGATCTCAGCCAACAGCGCGGTCTTGTTGACCTTGCGTCCAACGAGCTTCCAGGCTTGTTCGCTGAATTGCTGCGGCGACAGGGACGTGATCGTCGCCGGCGTAGCAAAGTGGTGTAAGAACTCCACCAGCCACTCAACATGGCTTGAGCGGATAAAGCGCTCAATCTCAGGAAAGTACAGGGCGAAATAATGATTGCGCAATCGATGCCAGACGCGGGTTCTGGCGAGCGTGATCTGATGATGCGTCTTAGTTGAATTGGAACTTTGATGTTGACGCAACACGGTAAAGGGGAGACGATCATTAAAAGTCTCTGGATGAAAGTCTCTCGATGCACAATGGGAGTGAGAATGAAAAAAAGAACAGCAGTAGCGCTGTTTGTAATCCTTGCTCTTCTGGTAAACGCCCGCTTCGTATTTGCACAAGCGGCCAACCAAAAATTGCCAAGGCCCTTCCCGGCCGTCGGAGCACAGATCGGTCTGCATGAAACGGTCGGGGTCAACCAGAACTTTTGTTGGGGAGAATCCGGACTGAAAGGGACAGCGGGAGGCCTGGCTTATGTTCTATCGAACAACCACGTACTGGGCGCCAACAACGGTGGCGGAATGGAGGTCGACCAACCTGGGCTTACGCTTCCTGCGTGTCAGGGCAACTCGAGCTGCCAATTCGGAGTTGTTCACTCGTACATAAACCTCGTTCCTGGCTATTTGTACAACCTGACTGACGCAGGTCTCTCAACAGCAACGCCTACCACTGGTACGACGAATAACGTGATTTATGGCTTTTCCCCCAAGACGATCAGCAGGGAAGTGCAGACGACGCCCGTAATTGGCGAAACCGTCGGATTTATCAATTCGCAGGCCGCCGTGAATGGGTTTTCAAACTTCATCGTTTGCTCTATAGTATCGGTAACCGCTACAGCTAGTGTTGATTACTCCTGCGCCGCTGAAGGTAGTCCTGGCGATCCGTGTTGTTTTGCTATTCCCCCCGGTAACCCGGTTGGCTTCATCAATCAGATAACCTTACAGTGTCCCATTCCGGCGCTGGCGCTGAAAGGCGACTCGGGCTCCGTAATCTTTAGTGCTTACGACGTATGCAATATGCCCATCAGCATCCAATGGGGCGCACAGCCCGAGGGGGCAAACAGCTTAGTGTTTTCCGCACCCATCTTGGTTACGTTGCAGAACCTCGGCGTCAACATCGGGGGTAACAACACCTGCACATCCAACCCGCCGCACGGAGCGGTGCTCGCAGGTAATACACTGACGCCGAAGTTTTTGCTCGCTCAGTTTAATCCCTCCGACGCGTCAGATCCTGATCACATATATTTGCACCCAGGGGATCCCGACTTCAATCCGAATGAGCAGTCCGCCGAGATTCCTATGCCTACCGCGCCCAGTTGGCCGCCCGTGTCCCCTGATGACGAAGCCAAAGATAAAATGATAGGTCAGACGATCAGTTCCCCAGCCTTCGAGGCCACGCGCAATCAGTGGGAGGCAGCGTTAGGCGTGCCAATCGTTTTCATGGGCGGCTTCGTCGAAGCGCCTGGTAGCCCTCTGAAATTTGTTGTAGGGGTTGACGCGCAGGGCGCCCCGATTCCTGATGTTCTGCCTCACAGTTTTATGGGTGCGCCAGTGGAGGTCCGCGACGTACCGCCAATACAACCCAACGTCGCGCACTCGTCGTTACCTAAGCAGCGATGACCGTGCCCCAGAGTGGTGGCAGAGAGTGAGCCGAACATTCGAAACGAAGGATCTCCAGTATTCCGAATGGGCGATTGGGGCGATCTTGAGCGGCGCTGCGGCTGGCGCATCAGGGCGTAAGCGATGTCCGAAAGCGCGGCCGGATTTTGGTAGATCACCGAAACCTTGATCGCGCAGGCGGGCATGTTCGGCGCGGGTCTCGGCGGCGCGCCTCAGTGATTCGTTCATCGCGTTTCTTCTCTTTGGAACGGACGCGGTACTGGACCGCCCGGCTCCTTCTTGATGACGAATCGGGCCATGCGGTGGGTTCGCCAAGGCGACAGCCTGCAAGGCACGTCTGCGTAACCCCATCGACCGTCCGCCGCCTCGAGCGCAGCGATCAGTTCGCGCGCTCCGGATAGGCATTCGTCGTGGCTAGCCATTGCGCACCTCCAGCTTAAGGTCCGGGTAGTCGCCGCGATCGAAGTGTCGAATGAAGTTCTTCAGAACGCCCGGCAGCTCGACGCTCAAGATCGCAAGTGATACCGGCGCCGTGCTTGTTTGCCATGCGGCCGCCAACCGTTCGGCAATCGCGCGGTCGGCCAGCGCGGTGTTTTGACAAACGCCAAAAAGCGGTAGGGCGGTGAGATGGTCAGAGTGCCAGCCCTGATCGGCGGCACCGACGCGGGTGCCTGCTCGGCGATCCGGCTGGCGTGGTACACGTACGGAGGACTAATCCCGACCGCTTTTGCCGCCTGCCCGGCGGCACGGCCTACGTCCCGCTGCTCTATTTTTTGAGCAACGGGTGGTTGGTTTCCCCGTTTGAGGCCCGCGACCTGCCGCGCGTGGGCCTCCTCTGCGAACAGCGGCACCAGATCGAGAGCTATGAAGGCCCGCTGGCTCTTCCTGTAATGGTGATGGAGCAGGTTGAGACCGACTAGAACCTGTAGAAGTGATCCCTTGCCGTCCCATTCCTGGGTGTGCGACTTGATCCCAAGTTCGCGGCACGCGCGGTAGCGGCCATCGATGATCTTGCCGTGGTATGTCCAGATGGGCACGCGCTGCCCGTTGGCTTCGATGTCCGCCTTGAGCGCGATGTACTCGTCCCCGGTCATGAGAGGGAACAACACGGTGATGGGATGGAAGATCGGGAGATCGAGCTTAATCGGATCAGACAGTCCCTTCAGGGCTCGTAAACCTGAAACCCATGTGTAAACCAACCCGTCCTTTCTCCAAACAGAGCGCGAAAACGGCGACCGACCTCGTGTGCTCCTAGTAGAGAATTCTGAGCGTCGAATTCGACGACGGTAATTTTCTCCGCCGGCAAATGACCAAGGTTCCTTTTCAGAAGATAGACCACATCAACATCGTCAGGAGGCATGCTGTATCCAATGATGTGAACGCGCTCGGCATCCCGCAGCGCCAAGGCTGCTTCGTACCAGATTCGCGATATATGGGGGTTCCGATGATCCTTCATGTGGGTTGTGATTTCGATACTCTGAAACGGCCCACTTCGATGCTGTAAATTGGCCCACCCTTCATTGACCGAGCATCCTGCATAAGAGGCAGGAGGCGGGGATGGAGAGGAGAGCGAAGGTGGAACTGTTCGAGCGGATTCGCAGGGAGTACGAGTTCGGAATCGGGAGCATCAAGGGAGTCGCGACCAAGCTCGGCGTGCATCGGCGGATGGTGCGCCAGGCGCTGATGAGCGCGGAACCGCCTGAGCGCAAGCCTGTCGAACGGGCACGACCGGTGATGGACCGTTGATTGAGTTCATCGACGCCATCCTTGAAGCCGATCGCAGCGCGCCGCGTAAGCAACGCCACACCGCGCATCGCGTCTGGCAGCGGATCATAGCCGAACGGCCCGAGCAAAGAGTCGCGGAAGTGACGGTGCGGCAATATGTACGCGAGCGCAAAGCGGAGCTGGGATGGACGACGCGTACGACCTGTGTGCCGCAGAGTTATCAACTCGGACAAGAAGGCCAGGTCGATTGGTACGAGGCGTGGGCGGAGCTGAGCGGCGAACAAGTACCGCTGCAAGTATTTTCGATGCGCAGCATGGCCAGCGGTGCGGCCTTCCATCGAGCCTATCATCGCGCCACGCAGCAAGCCTTCCTCGAAGCCCACGAGCACGCATTCAGTTTTTTCGGCGGTGTGTTTGGACTGCTGAGGTACGACAACCTCAAGAGCGCGGTGAAAAAGATCCTGCGCGGCTATCGGCGCGAGGAGACTGCGCGCTTCATCGCGTTCCGCTCGCACTGGCGGTTTACGAGTGAGTTTTGCTCGCCCTACGAGGCGCACGAAAAGGGCGGCATCGAGAGCGAGGCCGGGTACTTCCGACGCAATCACTGGGTGCCGCTACCGAAAGCGCGCGATCTCGAAGACCTCAATGGACAGCTGCTGAGCGCTTGTCATGCCGACGAGCAGCGTCAGATCGCTGGCCACAGCAAGCCGGTAGGCGCGCTGATGATCGAAGAACGTACGCATCTGCTGCCGTTCGCCGAGCATGGCTTTGATCTCGCCGATGTATCTTTCCCGCGGGTAGATGGGTTGGGATGCGTTAGAGTGCGAACCAACCTTTACTCCGCTCCGGTTGATGTCGGCAAAACGGTCGAGGTCCGGCTCTATCCGAGTTGCGTCGAGATCTGGAACGAAGGGCGATGCCTCGCCCGCCACGAGCGCTGTTACGAGCGCAATCAGCAGGTACTCGATCTCGAACACTATCTCGACGTGCTGGAGCGCAAGCCCGGCGCGCTCATCGGATCGAAGCCGTTGGCGGCGTGGCGTCAGCGCGGGCTATGGCCGGAGATTTACGATCGGCTGCTCGCCGAACTGATCGATCGGCACGGCAAGCAAAGCCGCACGCGCCAGATGATCCTGGTGCTGAGCCTGATTAAGGACCACGGTCATCGCCGGCTGCGCACCGCGGTCGAAGAAGCGCTCGCGCTTGGATGTTCGGACGTGGCGGCAATCCAGCATCTGGCCGAGGCTACCGATCTCATCCGTGCGCGCAGCACGATTATCGAGTTGGGTAAGCTTACGCGCTACGAGCGTCCGCAGCCTTCGCTGAATGATTACGACGCACTGCTAGGCCAGAAGGTGGCATCATGAACGACGCGGAGCGCACGGCGTTGGAAGCCGCCACCATCCGCCAGCAGTGCAAGATGCTGCGTCTGCCGAGCATCGCCGCGCAATGCACGCAACTCGCCGAGCAGGCAGTGCTCGAACGGCGCACGCATCTCGGTTATCTCGAAGCGCTGCTGCAAGCTGAGCTCGAGGATCGCGAACAACGGCTGATCGAGCGGCGCATCCACGAAGCTCGCCTGCCGCGGATGAAGACGCTGGAGGAGTTCGACTTCGCCAAGTGCCCTAAGATCTCGGCGCAGCAGATCCATGAACTGGCCAAGGGCGACTATCTCGCCAAAGCCGAGCCGATCATCTTTATCGGTGATAGCGGCACCGGCAAAACCCATCTGCTCACAGGGCTGGCGGTAGCGGCCTGCCGTCAGAAGCGCCGCGTGCGCTTCACGACCGCGGCGGCGCTTATCAACGAACTGGTCGAGGCCAAGCATCAGTTGCAGCTCGGCCGCACGCTGGCGCGTTGGGCGCGTTACGATCTGATCGCGCTCGATGAAGTCGGTTACGTCCCACTGGCCGAGGTTGGCGCCGAGTTCCTGTTCCAGGTGATCGCTGAGCGCTCCGAGAAAGCCGCGGTGATCGTGACTACAAATCTACCCTTCTCGGAATGGACCCAGGTGATTCCCAATGCCCGGCTGTGCAAAGCATTGCTCGATCGCATCACGGACCGCGCTCAAATCATTGAAACAGGAACTGAGTCCTACCGCTTTCGCAGAACCGCGGAGCGACGCAAAGGTCGAGCAGCAGTGACCAACGCATCAGATTAATGAAGCGGCGAGGGGGAAAATCCCCCTCGCACTCCCCCTGATCAGAACTTAGTTTCGGCGAGTAGCAAACATGACTAGATGAACAACACGGAGAGTGGGCCAAATCTAAATATCAAAGTGGGCCATGCTGCATTGTCAAAAGCAGGTTGGCGTGATGAGCACTGGCCTGACCGGAGTTCCACAATTTCGATCCGCACAAGGGCTACCTTTACACGAATACCGACTTAGACAACTCCTGGGCATCATTGGTGCCGCTGACCAGTGGATCGCACCAGACCTGGCTCAGGCCGGTCCGGAGCAGGTGCAGGATCACTTGCGCGTCCTGGGGTCGTTCTTATCCTATGAATTGTTCATCGCCTCGCGCGTGCGCGCGAGTGCCAGCGTGGGGATCGGCCGCAGCTGGAAACTCTGACCCTGCAGAAAGTAAGCCAGCGGACGATGAAAGTTGCCGGTTGCTTCGAAACCGATCAGCACCGGTGCGGTCTCTCCATGAAGATACTCAGCGAGGCGCTGAAAATCTTCGGCCGTGTTGGTCATTCGAAAGCGCCGCTTGCGCACCGGAGCGGGCGGCTCGATCAACACGTCATGGCAATCTTTGGCAATGTCGATCGCTACCAACGTCAGCGCGCTCGGCGTACCGTGAAACTCAGCCATGGTCGGCGATCCTCCTTGAGGTTGTAGCTCGCGACCACAACCCTCGCAGGAGTCTCAATCCCCGGCCATGACCCTTTCCCCATGTACTGTGGCCCGGAGTTCGTCGCCAAAAGCCTGCGCAGATGGCTCGCCGGATTGGGAACCAAGCCGCTGTACATCGAGCCGGGCAGCCCGTGGGAGAACGGCTATTGTGAGTCGTTCGACAGCAAGCTGCGCGATGAATGCTTAAACTGTATAATTTAAGACTTGGTCAGGCAGTCGAATGGTGGTCCAGGGTGTTGGTTTGAGTAAAGCGTCAGATGTCGAGCGCAGCGATAGCCTGCGCTGGGGCTGGCCGTCAAGGGTTCGCTCGCTATGCTTGCCGGCGTACGCCGCCCTTGACCGCAGCCGTCGCTGCGGCTCGGCACTCGATTATGCAGTCGCCTGGGCGACTGCCGAGTAACGGAGCCATTCATGATCTCAGGCTCTCGGCGGTCGCGGATGCCGTAGTCGGGCCGAGCATCTTCTCCTTCGCCAACGGCACGCTGTCAAGAAGGGTTTGCCGCGGAATCTTGCCATAACACCAGCGCCCCATTGTGAACTCTTAGTCAGCAGCTCGCGCTAGTGTAGCTGGAAGAGGCCTATGCTTAGCGCGCTCTGACCTCGACCAGCTTGAGCTTTGCGATTACTCGCGGATAACACGCCTCCGCAGCCTCTACCGTTTTTAGCGGAGTAATTTCTCTTCCGCTCAGGATCAAAACTGGCGCTTGAGCGCACTGATCGTCCATAGGAACAACTCCGGCTCGGCGCTGGGCTGGCATATAGAAACGGACCACGTCGACGCAATAAGGCGGCAACACTGCGATCTGCTGTCCTCGTGAGGTCAATCGGCTTGCGAGTAAGGTTGCATCTTGCCAAGCGGCCTCATAAGGATGCCTCAATTGGTAGTCCACAGGACCCACAGCAAGACATATCAGCAGTACGGTCAGGGCTATGACCAATACAGCGGAACGCAGCGCTGCCGCGCCCAAGCTAGCGAAGGCAAACATGCCGACGAATGAAATGAGTACGTATCGAGGATACTCCAGCGGATGGATGAAGTAGCTTACCGCCATCACCGCTAGCAGCGGACCGATCGCCCATCCGGCCAGAAACTGTGCGACTATGCGACCGCTGTGCCATTTCCTCCATACTCCGAACGCGGCCAGCGCCATAAGGATCCAGAAAATCGTAGAGTTGCCAGTCGAGTCGCGTAGCGTAGTGTAAGGCCACGAGATGGGCTGCAGTTTGAGCCACTCGTACGCGCCTACCTTCATTGCGCCCTGTGAAGACACAATGGCTCCGGGTAAGGAAGGCAGCAGGATTGCGATTCCCGCAGCGACTGCGCAGCTGGGACGGAACACGGCCAACCGTCGCGAGGGCTCATCCCAGAGCTTCCTGAGTAACAGCCACCCAAGCCACAGCCCTTCCGTCGCCAACAGAAAGATCGACGAAAAGTTAGCGGCAAACATCGTAGCAGTGAAAATTGCCACCCCTCCGTAGTTTAGAATTCCCCCGCGCCGCTGCGCACGAACAAAAAATATGATCTGTAAAAGCTCTGCGCACATCGTAAGCGGATACATCCTCATCGTGCGGTCGGACACCACCATAGTGAGATTGATGGCGTACAGCAGCGCGGCAAATGCGCCCGCTAACTCGCCGGCCGGCCCGGGGACATGCCCGTCCGCTACGTCGGTCAGAGAATGCCAGACTTCACGTGTTGCACCGAAGAGAAGGACCATTGCGATCATTCCCAAAGTGGCGGACATTGCACGCATCGTATAGAGGCTGCCGCCAAAGACCGTAATCCATTCATGCAACATCACATCGTAAAGCGCGAATTTGCCAGGGTCGATTTCGTGCTCTATCCTCGCTACCTGCTTAACGCTTGATGCCGACGCAGCTATCCAGGACGCGCCCTCGTCCCCGTTCATATTGATTCGTGCTAAGCGATGGAAGCGCAGCCACCCTCCAATGACGAGCGCAACCAGTAACAGGACGAATGCGAACAAACGCGATGAACGCCAAGCAAACATTTTCCGAACTATCTCCAGTACTTCGGCCTCGTATGGACCAGTATCGTCTCTGACGCTGGGGACAACGTCTATGGGGTTTGACATAAATTCTTTCATATGCATCTTTGGTATTTCGTCAGCCGTCCTGATACTTCCGCCCAATAGAGGCCTTCATCGTGTCGCGATAACCTGAGAAGTGGAAGAACCGTATACTGGTGGTCTACAAATGCAGACTACCGGCTCTCTTTTGAATCAAAGGGGCTTTCGCACGGGCCACGGGCGTTGATCTCATCCCGCTCCAGCACCGCGAAGGTCCCGGCCTCCAGGCGCTTGTGCAGCAGCCAGAACCCCGTCCCTCTCCCACACAAGCACTTCATCCGATTGCGTTGGCGGTTGAAGAACACAAACACGTGGCCCCGACAACGGGTCTTGGCGCAGGACCTCCTGCACTTGTGCGCTCAGCCGATCAAAGGACCGGCGCAGGTCCGTCGCGCCGCGGGCCACGAACACCCGCAGCGACGCCGGCAGCGTCAGCATCTCGTCTGCAAGGCGTGCAGCACCCGCTGCAGCGTTCGGTATCGGCTCCCGCCGGCACCCGCACCATATGCCCGCTGCGCAGGACGATCTCCACAACCGATCCTGTCCTTGGAACTTTCGCCGGCTGTGGGACTCCGGTGAACACCGCAGGCTTCTCCGCTGCTGCGCCATTCCTCTCCTCCTCGCCGGCGCGCCGGAAGACCTGACGCCACCAGCTGAGCGTGCTCGGTGGGATTCCGCGTTTCTCCCCAAACTCCCGCAGCGTCAACCCGCTGCGCTGCCAGCACACAACACCCGGCGCATCGTGGCGCGCCCGCACGGATGTCGTTGACCCCATTCTCCCCATGGATTCGTACCTCTGAACCCATTCTGCGCTATCGACCTCTCGCTGGGGGAGATGGAAATGGTCGTCGCTTACGTCAAAAGCACAGATACCGCGGCCGATCCAGAGCAGCATTTCGGACGTGCGAAGAATAACCTGAAAACGATCCGCAGGAGTTACTAACTCGAAATCCGACTAGCCGGAGAGTCTCTTGATTTTTTACGGCACAAATTGATTAACTAAAATGAAAATTTTACACCCCGCTGATATGATATACTGATGTTCGACGGGTGGCCATCCGATTTGCTACTTAGATCTAACCTCCCATTGCTCCTTTACCGAAGACGCGTGTCGCCAGGACCTGAAGCATTCCGTACAGTGCTACCTGAGAGCACCCGCACCATCGCTAGCGGCAAAAAAGTCCTCGCAAGACGCCCATAGTTTCTAAGCTTGAAAGGACGGTAGCGCAGCGAATAGTAGAAGTTGAGCCGCGCAACAGCCTGCTCGCCTCTTCCCAAGGCTTGCAGTCCGGCAGTGCTGTAACTCTGAGCACGACGCTTCCTTTCGCTTGCCCCCAGTGGCTTAAGGATGGTGTTCGTAGCGTTGAGTGTTCTCGTCCTAGCTTTTCTGAATTGCCCCGCCAGCCTCTTTACGTCAGAGGTGCGACGCGAATCTGGCCGCTCGCTCTTGACGTAGGTCCGCATGAGAGGCCGGTAGTCGCAATTAGGATCAAGATGCTCGCTCCGCATTTTATAGCCGAGCAGCTCTTGTGCTAGCAGGCAGATGCGCTGAACGTCTTCGGACCATACGTCGTCAAAGACGATAACTCCGCCCGGCCTTATCAAGGGATCAAGTAGCCAAAGGTCACATAATACCGCATCGAAGCTGTGATCACCATCTATGAACGCAAAGTCGAATTGCCTTTTCTTCAACGCAAGCATCTCTAACACTGTTATCGATGGCTCTTCGTAAAACTCAATCATCGAGTCGAGCCCGCTGACCCGTAACGCGCGTAACGCCGCTCCGTGATAGCCGAAGTGCTGAAACGGATCCATCACCACGTGGGGCATAGGGTGCACGTGTTCGAGCAAGGCGGTAAGAATCCAGAAGGTCGAAAGGCCCCAAGCCATCCCGATTTCGACCGTTGTAGCTGGTTCAGTTTCGCGACATACCTCGGTCAGGTAGGCGCCACGGTCTTGGGTTAGTGCCGCCGGGAGAATGCGATAAAGTTCATTGTCTTCTCCACACACAAGACCCGTTGCGTAAGTTCTACGAATAAATTCGCGCGCGACTGCTCTGCGATTGCTTCGCGTGTGGTTTGTGTTTGAATTCATTTGGTCCTGTTCAAGGAAATTAGGCTCTGAAACCGCCGCTTGTTTCTATAGTGCTCACGCGCGTCGATTCCGTTGGTCAACAGCGCCACCGCCCGGTTCGATATAGCAAGAGCGAGCGACTTTTAGAAGGCAGCGCATTACATGTTACCTGATTTGGTGTTCGGATGATTTTGGAATCACTGTGTTTACAGAACAAAGGCTAAGCGAATAGCGAGAATAGTCCATACTTCCGTTCAGGAGAAGCCAAAGACATCTCGCGACGAACACATACACTCGCTCGAAGTAGGCCGCTACGTGTTGATCGCCCCGCTTCCGCTTTTCGCGCTTGCCAGGGTTGGAATGGCGCTATTCAACCGTCGCGTGGTGTGGATCGCGGCCCTGGTTCTGCTGGTTATTTCTCTAGGCGTCGTGAATGGAGGTGGTGGCCTTACCCTTTAGGTACCCCCCTGGCAAGTGGTGTCGGGGTTTTGATTCACTTTTTCTCTGCTCCGCGTTTTGTTCCGTTCTTAATCGCAGTTTTTCTGGCCGCCTTCATCTGGTTAAGAGTGGCCGAAAAACTGTCAGGTTTTGGATCCGAGGCCGGCGCGGGTTGCGCCCGCCAGCCAGCTCTGCTGGTCTAGCGGCAATCAGACTGTTCCAGTAGTCGCGGGACGGCTCGATTCCGACGAAGTTCCCGCAGGAACGATTTATTCGTTTCTGTATAACAGGAGCTACTCGGATCGCCAAGCGGCAATTCCTTTGGATCCGTCGCGCCTCCGCTTAAAACCGGGGCGGAGATTCGAGTCGCCGGACCTGTATGGAATCTTGGGGGTCATTCGCGACGCTTCGCCTGATGACTGGGGACGGCGCGTAATCGAAAGGCAGCTTGCCGTCACGGAGGCGTCGGAACTAACCTGGTGGAGGCTGGCGACGATCGCGTCCGAGCGCTTGGGTTTTCTGAGAGCGCAGACCTGCAGCCGAATCGCGAGCCTCCGCTTGAGCGAACCGACCTCGATACGTTGCTGTCCGCAGCCGCTGCAATTGAAGCGGGACAGCCGGTCGACCCGGCCGTTGATTGTCACTGACGCGGCGCTTGCTGTGTTTGAGCCTGAAGCTGTCGCCATTCATCTCGAGGATGTGAACGTGGTGGGTGAGACGATCGAGCAGCGCGCCAGTGTAGCGCTGGCTGAAGACTTCGAACAGTAACTCAGCGCCGGTCGGTGACAACGGAACGTAGCCTAGCTCATCGTTGGGCGGGCCGGGGGCAGGCCACAACAATTGGATTTTTCTCCCGTTTTGTACGGCTCGCTGCACCGTGCTTGCTAAGGAGCGTGAATGCTGCTATCAAATCTGCATACATGCAACCAGTCTATCGTGATGGACCAGCACCATGAAGCAGATCGTTAGAAAGATTTTGCATGCAACATCTTCCGCTGCGTTTCTAGTCGCGCTCTCAAGCACGACGTGGGCGTCGTCTCGTGCACCAGACCTGATGCCTTGGGACGGACCGCTGAACGTCATGGCCGCATATCTGACTGACGTTGCCGCCCCTATAGTGCTGAAGCTGGCCTTGGGCGCTGCGGCCATCCTGTTTGCCGTGAGCGGGACGAGCACCTCGACGCGCCAGCTTGCCAGGCTTGTGCTCGCCACCGGTCTGGCAATCATAGCCGTTCATCTCCTCAACTTCCTTTTGCCGTATTAGGAGGCTGTCAGTGAACGTGTCAGCGATACTGCCGGGAGCAAACCCGTCTTCGCGCGATCAGCAGACGTGCTCGGCCCAGAGCCTCGCACGTAAGATTTCGGGACACGTCACTCATCCCTTGATGAAGGTTGCTTGCAGCAGGGGAGCGGGAAAAACCCGCGAATTCATTATGCAAGCAGCGGGATTCATGACGTGCTTCCAAGAATCCGGAGAGCCAACGGGAGAGCCAAAAACCCTTGATTGTCCGATGCAAGCAGGCGGTTTACCGCTGCTTGCAAGCAGGAGGTTGAGCAACATGGCCGAGGAAGCGAAGAAGACCTACACGATCCGGCTGCCGGAGCAGGTTGCTGCGCAGGCGGAGACCCGGGCGGCGAGCATGAACGTAACGCCAACCACGCTGATCCAATCGCTCGTCGTCCATCAGTTCGAGAGCAGCGGCCAAAAGAGTTTTGATACCGCGCCCCTCGCTGCGCTCGGCGGGAAACTGGCGGCGCTCACGAAGGCATGCGAGCGGCTGGAGCAGGCCGAGGCCGAACGCTACGGCCAGCTCCTGTTCGAAATCATCAAGACCCGCTCGGCGCTCTTTCACTCGCTCGACCAGACGATGGACGCGAACGCGGTCGACGAGATTATCGAGGCCGCCGAGCAGAGCGCGCGTCAATACCTCGCGCGTCTGGACGGCGTTTCGGGAGCAAAGCAATGAGACCGGGAATTTATCAGGCGGTCAAATGGCGGTCCGGACGCGCCTCGTTCGCGCTCTGGACCCAGATGGCGGCGCGAGCGGCCGTCGTGTCCCTGTCTTCGTGCGCGCTCCTGACGTTCACGCTGGTCTGGTACTGGACCGGCTACTACGGCGGCGGGGCTGCGCATCGGTACTTCTGGCTCTGGATTTTCACCTGGTTCTTCACCGACCTGATTCCGCTGCCGTTCGGCTCGGTTCCCTATCGCGGCGCGCGCTACACGATCCCAAGCATGTATCGGTTTCTCTCTTACAAGTATTACGCCGGCGGCTCATTCCCCGGCTGGTTCTGGCATTACGCGCCATGGGGCTTCCTGATTACGATCGTCGTGTTCGTCGTGGCGGTTTGGATCATCTTCTGGCCCGAGCGCGACCATACGGACGACCGCCACGTTCGTGGCACCGACGTGATTCCGCAGCGCCGTCTGCGCCGTGAGCTTGGCGGCGACGGCGTCGAGATCGGCGGCATCCGCGTTTCGCGCCAGATCGAGCCGCAGCACTTCCTCTTCGTTGGCGCGCCGGGCTCAGGGAAATCGACTGCAATCCGGCGCATGCTGCGCCAGATCGAGGAACGTGGCCAAACCGCAGTGGTGCTCGACCCCGAGTGCGAATACGTCCCGGAGTTCTACCGGCCCGCGCGCGGCGACCTTATCCTGAATCCGCTCGATGCGCGCTGCCCGACGTGGTCACCGTGGTGGGAGCTCAAGCCCGGCAGCGAGGCGATGGACGCCGAAGCGCTGGCGGCAGCGCTAATTCCCGACCCACCAAACCTCTTCGGCCAGAGCGGCGCCGATTTCTTCTTCCGGCAATCAGCTCGCACCCTGATCGTCAGCCTGCTTCAATGTGTGAAGTCACGCGAGGCTGGTGACATCCCCAAGCTGCTAGCGCTGCCGCGAGCCAAGCTCAAGGAGGCGCTGCGGGGCGCGCCAGCCGAGGCGCTGATCGATCCCGGCGCCCATGACCAGGGCGCGGGAATCGTCGCCACCGCTTTCAACGCGACCAACCCGTTCCGTTATCTCGCGGGCGAAGCCGAAAGGGCGTGGAGCGCGCTCGAATGGGTGCAATCACGAGAAGGCTGGCTGTTCCTGACTTCGACCGAGGACTCGCGCGAAGCGGCGCTGCCGCTGCAAAGCGTATGGCTCGACTGCATCGTACGCAGACTGATGGCTGAACAAGATCGGCGCGAGCAGGTCTGGATCATCGCCGACGAGTTGCCGGTTCTGAAGCGCCAGAATCAGCTTGAGACGCTGGTGGTTCGCGGCCGCAAACGCGGGCTGTGCGCGGTGCTGGGGTTTCAGGCGATCACCCAGCTTCGCGCGATTTACGGCCATGAGCAGACCGCGACGCTTGCTGCGGCGCCGGCGACCAAGCTGATTCTGCGCACCGGCGAAGCTGATACGGCGCGCTGGTCGAGCGCCCAAATCGGCGAGCGCGAAATCAGCCGCACACAGATTGGAACCAATACTGTTCTTCACGAGCAGCGGGACAGCTTCAGCGTGCACCCGCAGCGCCTGATCGAGAGCGCGGTGCTCGGCAGCGAGATCCAGATGCTGCAACCCTTCGAGGGCTATCTCTGCATCACCGGCCATCATCGGGCGCGGGTCACGATTCCATATCTGGCGCCGGTCAAGCGGCATCCCGGTTTCGTTCGCCGGTTGATGGCTGAACAGCCAACGGACCAAAGTACAACGCCAATCTCGGAGCGCAATCTCCGGAGACCAAGCGAGCCCGTAATCAATGGTGCCACCGGTCAGCAGGCGCCTGCGGGCAGGCGCCTGCGGGCATAAGAGCGATGCTGGTGATGTCAAAAGGGGCGCTCACCGCCAAACAGGCCGAGACCTACTACCAGGAGAAATACTCCCAGGACGACTACTACACCGAGGAGCGCCAGGTGGTCGGACAGTGGTTCGGACGAGGAGCGCAAGCGCTCGGACTCGCAGACGAGGTTTCGCCGGAAGATTTTCGCGCCGTCTTGCACGGGCTAAGCCCGGCGAGCGGCGAGGTGTTGGTGCCAAACGCCAAGGGAAGCGACGAGCGCCGCGCCGGATGGGACGCGACGTTCAACGCGCCCAAATCGGTTACCATCCAGGCGCTGGTTGGCGCTGATACACGGCTTGCACAGGCGCATCGCACGGCGGTCGAGCGAGCTTTTCAGGAGCTTGAGCGCTATGCGCTGTCACGCCAGCACGGCGGACACGAATGGGTGATAACGGAGAACGTCGTCGCGGCCCGCTTCGACCACATCGCCGCGCGACCTTCGCGGGACGCCGATGATGGCAATGGCCCCGACCCACATCTCCACAGCCATGTCGTGATTGTTAACATGACCCGGCGTCCCGACGGCGCGTGGCGCGGACTCGACCCGGTTGAAATTTACCGCTCGCAGAGTTTCGCAACGGCCGTGTATCGCTCCGAGCTTGCGCGTGAAGTGCAGCGCCTCGGTTATCGGATCGATGTGACCGGTGCGGACGGCCGTTGGGAGCTTAGGGGGTATACGCGCGAGCAGGTGATGGCCTTCTCGCGTCGGCGCCAAGACATCGAGGCGGAGATGGAACGCCGAGGTCTAAACGGCGCCGCTGCCGCACAAAATCTTGCTCATCAAACCAGACGGTCCAAGGACCGCCGCGACGAGGAGAGCCTCAGGGCCGAATGGCGCGAACGCGCGCGCCAATATGGGATCGAGCTGGCCCGGCCGGTCGCTTATGCGCCACCGGCGCCCGAGCACAGCAGAGTCGAGGATGCGCTCGAATACAGCGTCGCGCACAACACCGAACGCGAGGCGGTAATCGATCGCCGCGCGCTGGAGGCAGCGGCGCTCCAGCATGCGATGGGCAAAGCCGATCTGGCGCAGGTCCGGCGCGCGGCGGATGCGCGGGAAAGGGATAGCAATTTGATCCGGATCAATGCCGCAGTTCGCTCGCCGCAAGGCGCGTATACCACGCCCGAGATGGTCGCGCTCGAAAGAGAAAACCTCGACTGGATGCGACAGGGCCGGAACGGCGCGGAGAGTATCGCCGGTGTCGAGGAAGTGCGTGCATGGGCCGCGCGGCGCGGGTTGCTCAGCGATCAGGCCGCGGCGGCCCAAGTAACACTGACCGCAACCGATTGGGTCACCGCGATTGAGGGCCGCGCCGGCGCGGCCAAGACCACGACGGTCGGCGCCATTCGCGAGTTCGCTGAGGAACAGGGCTTTGCCGTGCGTGGCTTCGCGCCCACGACGCGCGCCGTCAAGGCGCTTGGCGAAGCGGGCGTCAGCGCCCGCACCGTTGCAAGCCTCATCGAAAACCCACTCCCGAAGACGCACAGCAAGGAGCTTTGGATTGTTGACGAGTCGAGCCTGCTCGGGACGCGGCAGGTCAACCGCCTCTTGCATAAAGCTCGCGAAGCACGCGTTGCTCGGATCGTCTTCGTCGGCGACCAGCGCCAGCATCATGCGATCGAAGCGGGACGACCACTGCAACAAATGCAGCAGGCCGGAATGCGGATCGCGCGGCTCGACACGATTCGCCGCCAGCGCGATCCGGAGCTGCGCAAGGCGGTTAATCACGCCGCGAATGGAGAGATTGCCGAGACGATCGGTATCTTGGAACGGATGGGTCGCATCCGAGAGCTTAGCGACCCTGCTATTCGATACTCATCAATTGCCGGAGAATACGCTGCCGCTACGGCGGCCGGCGAGCGTGTGCTGGTGGTCAGTCCGGCCAACGAGGAACGGCGGCAACTTAATGCTGTTATCCGGCAGGCGCTGAAGGAGCGCGGTCTGATCGAAAGTCCCGAAGTAGCTCACGCGGTCTTGGTGAATCGCGATCTCACCCGCTCCCAACGCGGCCACGCCCAAAACTACGCGGTCGGCAATGTCGTGCGTTTCGCGCGCGTCAGCAGGCGGATTGAGAAGGGCGCTTACGCAGTGGTCGAGCGCGCGGACTCTGATGCCAGGCGGCTCTCGGTAGTGCTGAACGACGGGAGGCGCCTCGATTATTCGCCCAAGCGGCTTTCGGGAGTTGAAGTCTTCCGCGCCGAGCAGCGCCAATTCGCTGCCGGTGAGCGCATTCAGTTTCGCGCGCCAGAGCGAACCCTCAAGTTCGCCAACGGTGAGTTCGCAACGATCGTCGCAATCGATGAACGCACGGCCAGAATTCGCACCGAGGATGGGCGTGTAGTCGAAGCTCAGGCAAACTGTCTGCGCCACATCGACTACGGCTATGCCTCGACCTCGCATTCGAGCCAGGGCGCAACCGTCGATCGCGTCATCGTCAACATCGACACGATGCGCAGTGCCGAGCTCGTCAACCGCAAGCAGTTTTATGTTTCAATCAGCCGCGCCCGGCATGGTATCAGCGTCTATACCGACGATGGAGAGCGATTACGCCAAGTCGTCAACCGGAGCCGCGAGAAGTCCACGGCCTTGGAGCACATTGCGGTAAAGGTGAGTCATGGCTTCAAGATGATTCCAGAGCGCACATTGCCTGTGCAGAACCGCAGCTATGGAATCGGGCGATGATGTGAGCCCCGAGCAGAAGAGAACTTCTCATGCCAGCAAAGCCCAAATCGTTCCATGGTTCATGGCGGATCGTCCGTATGGATGAATGGGATGAAAAATATCTGGATCTCGTCGAAACCGCCTGCATCACGATCGAGAAGCGCGGCCAGGGCTAATTTCTCTTTCGCGCTGTGAAGGGATGGCTGGATTGCAGATTCATGGAACGCGACGGACTACTCTTCGTCGAGTTTTCCTGGGAGGGATTGAGCGAAGGCAACAATGTGTGTGGCCGGGGATGGGCAAGCCTTCAATCCGACGGGAGTCTCGAAGGGCACTTATTCCTCCACCTAAACGACGATTCGGCTTTTATTGCGAAGCCCAAAAGCCTAGTTAAGCCACCGCAGAGGCGGGCTCGTGACGAAGAAGCATGAGGTGACTCTCAGGCAGCGCCACTGAGGCATATGTCCGCCCTTCCAAGTCACAGAACTCGACTTCGAAAACCCCCGACGCGACCGTCTCTACGATGGTCCCCACCTGTCCTCGACGAAGTCCTTTTTCTGGCTCGTCTTGGGTAAGCGCAACGACATTCAATAGTTTCATGTCAGAGTCCCCGCAAAATGTAGCAGCTCGTCAAGCGCGGAAAGTTCTCATTTACAAGCACAATCCAAGCGGAACGCACCAGCGTTCGGCGTCCTGCATGCTCCAAGAGAAAATCTATCACATAACGATGACCGAATCCGTCAACTTCGCCGGCAACGGCATCTTGATCGCGGGCCGCCGCCTGCAGCCGCTCCTGCAACATATGGCTATCGGCCGCACCGATTCCCAGCACCGCTCGAAAGACGCGCGCCTTATGGCGACCTTCCGGGTGAGCCGCACTCAAACAATAATCGCGCAATTTCGCGATTTCGACCAACGCTTTCTCGCCATTAGGCAGCTTCACGGTTCAAGCAGCTTAGCGTCTTCCAAGCTCCATCGAAATAAGGTGGCCACCATGCTCCGCGCACGGCCGCGTGCCACCGGCATGCCGGTCGCGCTGACGCGCTTGTCACGCAGCCCTGCAAGCTGCGCATTCGGCGGCGACTCGGAAATCTGGCGCCGCCCTCGGTTCAGTTGAGAGGGCGGGCGCTTTAAAATGCTGCTCGCATAGAGACCGGGCGACGTGAGCTGCGCCAGGCTATCGATATTGCGTCCGAGGAAGCGTCACTGATGTGACTTATGCATGCAGGCGTGATAATTTTGCAATTCGCAGAACGGAGTAGCGGGAGGGGTATGAAGACATTTGGCGAGCTGATTGCGGAGGGACGCAAGCGGGCGAAGCTGACACAGCGCGAATTCGCTGCGCGCATCAAGATGGAGGATGGCAGGCCAATCTCGGCGCCCTACCTCAACGACCTCGAACACAACCTGCGTCACCCGCCGCGCGGCTACCTCATCGAGCAATTCGCCAAAGAACTGGACCTCGAAGTGGATTTGCTTTATTTCGCGGCGAAGCGCATGCCAAGAGATATCGAACCTGTGGACGCGTCCGAGGATCAAGTACTCGCCGCATACCGGGCCTTTCGAAAGGAACTCAAGACCAAGGGGAAGAAGCGATAGGGAGCGAGGACCATGGAATGGGTACGGGACACCACGGGTCGTTTCAGCCGTCGCCCCTATTACCAGCTGACTTACCTGGACCAGCAGTGTGAACGACTCCTCTTTGACTTTCTCAATGACCTTTACGGACAGGTAACGATACCGGTTCCAAACGGCGCGTTGATAAAACTGATTGAGCGCGACGCCAAGGAACTGAACGTATACGCCGATCTCGCGCAAGGTATCCACGGCGTCACCTATTTCGACCCGCCGCGCAAGCCAAAGGTTCGGATCGCGCGCGAGCTGTTCACTGAAAGCTGGCGCGTACATCGGTTGAGATTCACGCTCGCTCACGAATACGCGCACGTCCGAATTCACGCACCTCTCTACAATTCTGCTGGCATTGCCAAGAGCGAAGATCACAATTGTAAGGACGAAGAGATCGAACCTTCGGACCATAAGGTGGACTGGATGGAATGGCAGGCTGGCTACGCTGCGGGGGCACTCCTGATGCCGGTGAGCCGGCTCAAGCTGGCGGTCGAAGCATGTCTTGGAAAGGGCGGCGACTCAGAAGTTCGCTCTGATTCTTCCAAGGCGACGGACCTCAAGCAGCGGGTCAGCGAAGCGTTCGCGGTGTCCGAAGAGGCGGCCGGAGTGCGTCTGTCCCAGCTTGGCTACCTGCACAACGTCGAGCGCTAAGCGGAAGTGGCGATCATGGGGGCTTGCAATGGTTTCGGGCTTCTGCTATCAAATCTGCATGCAGACTAGCAAGTGAGATCCCGCCATGAGTGCAGTGCAGAACCCAAGTGAAGAAGTGACGGCCTTTGTTCCTGTCGAACGGTTCGAGCCCTTTTACATCACGGTCAAGCAATGTGCCGCGAGAGTCGGGCTTTCGTATTGGACGATCTATCACTGGATCGCCGACGGCAAGCTCACGAACGAACGTGGCCTGCGTCACGCCGGGCGCAGTGTGAGGATCGAGTGGCGGGTGTTCAAGGACGCCCTCGATCGGGGAGAGCTAATCTAAAGTGCGGTTCGTCCGTTTCGAAAGCACGCCGTACCGCGCGGCGGATGGCAGCGTCAGGCGCCGCTTGCGAGTCGCGTTCCTCTGGAACGGCCCGGAGGATTCACGGCCCCGCCGTTACCGGGAATCCACGCGCCTCGACGACAATCGCGCAAATCGCCGACTTTGGAGCGCGAAACTCAAGGAAATCGAACGTGAGATCGTCGCCCACAGCTTTGATCCGATTCGTTGGTTCCCATGGAGCTGCCGGGCTACCGACCAGAGCGCAGCGAGAGTCGAGACCATCGGCGATTTTGTCCGCCAGTACCTGCAGGAGCTTGCCGGACTCAGGGAGCGAACCCGAGAGGAGTACCGGTTCATATTTGAGGCTCACGTGCTGGCATCGAAGTTCGCTCTCGTGCCGCTGGCCCAGCTTGATGACGGGCATATCAAGCGTCTGATCCGTGAGCTTGAACTCAAGCAAATCCACGGCGGCCGGCAACTTCAAGCCAGCACAATCAATAAGATTCTGGCCCGCATTCGCACCATGGTTACCGTTGCATTCGATCGCGGCCTCATCCCGCGCGAAAGGGGCAATCCGGTGTTGTTCGTTAAGAACCTGAAGAAACCACCGCGGCGAGTCGAGCCCTTCACGCCTGACGAACTGCTACGTATCTTCGCCGCCAGCGAGGGCCAACAGCGGGCATTTTACATCACGCTCGCTTTTACGGGTTTACGCCCGAGCGAGGCGCTTGGGCTCTGCTGGAATCGGCACCTCGATTTCGAGAGAGAACTGATCCTCATACGGCAGCAACTCGTTGACGGAGAGGTGAGTGAGAATCTCAAGACCGAGCGATCGCTGCGCGACGTTCGTATGTTCGGACCCGTCAAGATTGCACTGGCGTCACTCGGGATGCAGAACCGGCTTCGAAGTGAATTCGTTTTCTGCAACCGGTTCGGGAAGCCGCTCACCGAGGCATGGCAGGGCGACGCGCCGTGGCGTCAGACGGTCGCGCGCGCCGGCGTACCTTACCGAGTGCTCTACAACTTGCGGCACAGCTACACGACGCTGATGCTGATGGCTGGCAAGCCGATCCAGTGGATCGCGCATCAGCTTGGTCACGTCGGGGTGAAGAAAATTGACGAGGTGTACGGCCGCTGGTCGAACACGCCGGAGGAAGAGAAACTGGACCTTGAGCGATTCTTCGCGGCGGTGATCGCGCTGCCGCGTGCGGCGCAGAGTCGGCCGAATCTGCCCAAGTTCTGCCCAAGTGAAAAGGCGAAACTCTCCGACGAGATGGAAAACCCTGAATTCACGGGCACTTACGGATCGACTGGTGCCCCGGCCGGGAATCGAACCCGGACTTGAGGTTCCGGAGACCTCCGTGATGTCCTTTTCACTACCGGGGCGTGACTGCGGATGGCAGAGGCAGAAGGTACCTCAGCCACGCCACCCTAACAAGCACCTCGCGCCGACGACACTAGGGGATTCCCCTCCCCATCAGCTTGACTCCCTGGACCTTGGACGAATCTGTCGTCACCGTCAGTTTGCCCGTCAACTGACCCTTGGCCGTCGGGTTGAAGGCGATATCAACCGTGCAGCTTTGGTTGTGCGTCAGCGTCTCGCCAGTGCACTGGTCGTTGCTCACGACGAATTCGGCGTCGCTCGACACCACGCTCATCACCGACGCGACGGCGCCGGTGATGTTGGTCATCTTCAGATGCTTGGCCGCGCTGGTCGTGTTGACCTTGACCTTGCCGAGGGTCAACGGGGCAGGCGTAAAGGAGAGCGTACCCGGCACGCCCGCGCCCTTGAGTGCGACGGTCTGCGGAGAACTGCTCGAATTGTCTGTGACTATGAGCTTGCCCCGATACGCGCCGAGCGCGTCGGGCACGAATTTGATCCTGACCGTACAGCTCTGGCCCGGCTTCATCAGCGTCTGGCAGGCCTGCGGATTTACGATCTGGAAGTTCGAGGTCGTGCTGAGGTTACCTACCAGGATTGGCACGCCGCTCGGATTGCCCAGCGTTATCGCTTTGACCGGCATCGGGCCGGAGCTTCCGAAAATCGGGCGGTTGCCGAAATCGAGCGGGCGGGGTGAGATCGAGAGTGCCCCCGCCACCGGCTGAGCAATCTCGTTGTGCCAAATCGGGGTTTCGATCGGCTGATTCGTGTCGAACACCACCGAGGCCTGGTTGGTCACCTTGGTGCCATTGGCGAGCGCATGCTTCGGCTTCACCGAAAACTGCACGCTGCCTGCTCCCGCCGGCGCGACACCAGGCTGGTTAGGGGGCAGGAAGCCTGCCGGGTCATCCTGCGGCACTGGTAACCCGGTCGAGGCGTCGATCGAGGTGAAAGTCCACTTGAGCAGGCCGGTGCTGGTATCAAGGCTGCCCTGGATATTGACCTTGAGGTTCGCGATATCTTCCACGGCGCCCATGTCGACCGTGGTGCTGTAGTTGCTCGACCCCGCGGGCGGCGTGACCACAGTGTTGCCAAAGCCCATCGGACCGAGTTGTACGGTCTTGAGGATGAATTTGGTCGGATCGAGCTGATCGGTGATTACGACCTGCTGTGCGGACGCCCCCGTTGAGGGCTCATTTTCGAATGAGACCGTGTAGCTGAGGGGCTGGCTGCCGAGCACCCAGTGTCCCTCCAGCGCTCCCTGCGGGCCGGTCTTGTCGTTGGGATCGATGGCACCGACAACGCTGGGCTGGCCGGGCGGCGGCGGCGGCGGACAGGGTTGAAATACCTGGCCGCAGGCAAAACTTATGTTTTCAAGGCTCACGACGATCTGCTGCACCTGGGCCAACACCTGTAGGAAAGGCGGTAAAGCTCCCGCGGCGCAGGTGACTACGGTGTTATAGATCTGAAGACCAATCGTCTGGTAGTTCATAAGTTCCAGGCCCGTTGTGACGACGCCTGGGTCTGAGTATATGTTGTATAGTCCTTCCCCGGTGTAGACGGTCTGAAGAATGAGGCTAAGCGCCTGCTGTACGCAGCTTACCTTGGCTTTTACGCCGGCAAGCTGAAGGATCAACTGTACCAACTGTTCGACGCACGCGGCTTCCGTGTTGGGATCCGCGGTACAGATTCCGCCGCCACTGCTCGACGCCGCCGCGTCAATCGCGTCCGGGCTGATCGCACCGCTATCGCACACGGCTCCGGCGCACAGCTTGGCGGGAGCCTGAGTCTGTGGCAGCGCACCGGAGACCAACGCGTCGGTGGTGTATGCCTGAATTTCGACGTTGGTTGCGAGTGTAGGCGCAGTTATCTGAAAGGCGATCGCGTGGCTGCTCCCCGCAGGTATGACGGGCACGAAGAGGGCCGCGACGGTCTGGTCATTGGCCGTGAAGCTAACGGGAACTTGTGAGTAATCGATCGGCGGAGTGTTGGGAACCTGAGGCGGGTTGGTTAGTTTAAATTGCGGTACGAAGGTCACGCTCGACGGCACCTCGATGAATAGTGGTACTCCGTAGGCGTCCGCCTGGCCGCTGTTACCGACGGTAACGTAAAAGGTAGTAGGGGTGTTGACTCGGATCGCCGAACGGCCGGCGATATTGACCCACACATTCGGTCCGCCGCCCTCCGTTACGGTAAAGGCAGTTGCGCCACCGATGACGGTGTTGTCCGGATTTTGGACCGCCAGAGAATAAGTACCTACGGCCGCACCCGTGAGATCGAAGACGGTCCCGATTCGAGTACCGTCCGGAGAAATACTCACTAAAGAACCGTCAATGCGGGTGCTGCCTTTCACCAGCGACGGAATCGCGCCCGGCTCGAAATTGCTGCCCGTGATAGTGACCGTCACCGAACCTGCATTCCCGCCCGAAGTTGGGTAGATCGAACCGATCGTGCCCGTTCCGAGCGCGGCGACGAAGGCGTCGTGACCATCGACGGCCTGACCGGTGGTGCCGCCAAAGGTGGACTGGAACGCATCGGGGGTGAGCGGAAACCCGGTGGCCGAGGCCGTTGCGCCGGTCATGTATACGTTGCCCTGCGGATCAAGCGCGAGGGCATTGATTCCGTCGTCGCCGGTGCCGCCGAAATAGGTTGCATATACGAGCGAAGAGCCGGTCGAATCGAACTCGGCCAGGTAACCGTCGGCAGCGCCACCGCCATAATGGGACTGCGCCGCATCGCCCGTGACCGCAAGGGTCTGAGATGGAGTATCGGAGCCGATGAACGCGTCACCCTGCGAGTCGACTGCGAGGCCGATAAAGCCGTAATCGTTGGGGTGACCGAAGAAGGCGTTGTCGTTATTCTCGGCCGTGACGTAGGTGCCATAATTTTCGGTGGTGCAATTCCTGGTTATTTTCACCAGCGTGTCGGAATAGCCACCGGGATTAGGATTGCTGGTCAGAAAGGCACCCGGCGTAGTTGGAAATGCGGCTGAGGCGCTGGTGCCGGCCAGGTAGACCTCGTCTCCCAGGACCACGCGGCGGCCGAATTCGTCGCCGGTCCCGCCCAAATAAGTCGCGCAGACGAGGCCCGCGCCACCGGGTTTCACAACCGCAAGAAATGCGTCAGTTCCCGCGGGCGCGCCGCCTGAATCATAATTCGCTCCCCCCTTGAAAGAGGTCTGGAATGCGCCTGCTGTCACCGGGAACTTGGAAGACCCGGTGAATCCGGTCACGTACGCCCTACCGGCGCTGTCCAGCGCTATTGCGGTTGCCCAATCGTAGGTTTCGCCGCCCAGGAACGTCGAATAGATCGGCGCTGAGCCGTCAGGGTTCAGTTTTGTGACGAAGGAGCCGAACCTGCGTGAAGAGGGCCGCTCGGGCATCTTGGTCAGGAAGGCGCCGGGCGTAGTAGGGAAATCGGACGAGCCGGTTGGCCCGGTGGCAAACACGTCTCCGTAGGCATCCAGCGCAATCCCCGAAACTATCGTATCTCCCTGCTCGCCGCCGCAGGTAGTGCCAACGAGACCGCCGAGGAAGGTCGAATAGACAAGGCTGGAGCCGTCGGGACTGAGCTTGGTGACGACGCCTTCCGCACAGTCGTTGAAGCTGGTCTGAAATGCACCCTTGGTGGTCGGGTAGTCCGAGGACAGGGTCTGACCTCCGATGTAAGCGTTGCCGCTCGCGTCCACGGCGATCGCGTAGCCGTAGTCGTTTTGGTTGCCTCCTATGAATGTCGAGTAGAGCAGGACTCCGCTGGGACTGAGTTTGGTCACGAAAATATCGTAGGTGTAGGTCCCCAGGGCGCTGCGTACCTGCTGATAGGCATTTGCGGTGACGGGAAAGTTCTGCGAAGCGGTAGTACCGGTGACATACGCGTTACCTGCGGAGTCAACCGCCAGGTCGAATCCGGCATCGTCATGGATGCCGCCCAGGTAAGTCGAGTAGAGCAGCACCGGGTCGATCACCAGCGGACGGCTTTTGTCATACTTGCCCACGGAGAAGGCGTAACTGTTGCCTGCCACCGTCACCCGCACGGGAACTTCCGCGCGTTTGCCATTGACCGTCTGGTAGGCGATCGGCTTGCGCTCGCTTAGTTGTCCGAAGGCGGTGTCGATCGCGAGGGATCCGTCATCGGCAACCTTCATCCCCTTGATGCCGCCCAGGTCCATCCGGATGGAGCCCGGGTCGCCGCCGGGTTTGACCACAAACACGTGCTCGAGGTCGCGGCCCTGCCCATAGAGCCTGAGGTCCACTCCGGGCCATGCGTCCTGATACGTAACCAGCGCGTACCCTTTCACGTTCTTGTGCCACTGCGAGCGGTCGGCACCCAGCAGGAAGTTGTACTTGCCCGGCTGCTCGAGCTGCGGCTCGATTTTGAGCGCCGGATTCGCTCCGGCGATCTTTTCCGAGAAGCTGAGGTGATCCATCGGCGGCGGAAGCCGCATCCCGGACGGACTTGATACACTTGCCGGACCTATTTTGGCCGAAGCGGCGGTCTCTCGATGCGTGCGAGCCAGGCCGAACACGATACTGTCATCGGTCAGCACGATAAGGTCGTCGCCGCGCTGCGCAGTGAACTTGTCCTGCCGATCGAACTGCCCGCGATTTTCTACGAAAGTCAGCGGCCCGCGCTCGAGCATGTGCGGCTTCAATGCAGGACGTTTCGGCGCCCCCTCGTGCTGCGCGCTCGTGCCTGTCGGGCTCGTCGCCGAAACGACTGCGACCCGTTTGACCGCGCGTGCGCCGCCGGCCTTGGCGCCAGTATCGTCGAGCAAGCCCGTCCGTTCACTTGGGAGCAGCGCTGGAGAGACCGCAGTGCTGGCGGCTCCGACGCTGGAGCACTGATCGGCGAGGGCAGGGATTGCGGGAAGCAGAGCTATCGCCAGAGCGGCAATCGAGGCTATAACGCGGGTAAAGCGAACCGACCAAACAATCAGAGTTAGCGGCGTGCCACGGCCTCGCATCTATTATGGTCTCCCTAGATTAGCTTTCATGATTCTATGCCCGCTTTTGAGCATTTATAGCGAATTTCTCTATCAGAGGCGAGAAGATATCGTGTCGCGTCACGATGGAAATCGCCATTTTGCTGCAGATAAGGAGCCTATTCGATACCTGAGTGGCATCCACACCGCCCGAATTGCCATAACTGACGTAAACTCCTGAACGCGTATTCATCAGACCGCCTGGTGGCGGCCAGACAGTATTCAGTGATGGGAGCGCGCATGAATCGAATCCCGTGGCCTCGACTGGCTCTGCTGTGGCTCGCCGGCGTCGACTTGCGCATCACGCTGCTTGCCATCCCACCTCTGCTCCCGCTCATCCATCGCGACCTGTCTCTGAATGAGACCGTAGTCGCGGCGCTGCTCGGATTGCCGGTGCTGCTACTGGCGCTGGCGGCGACGCTCGGCTCGATGATCATCTCGCGCTTCGACGCCCGCCGCGCAGTTATCCTGGGTCTCGTGCTGCTAGGTGTGAGCTCGGCGCTGCGCGGCGTCGGGCCGTCGCTCACGATGCTGTTCGCGATGACGCTGGTGATGGGCGCTAGTGTCGCGGTCGTCCAGCCGGCGCTGCCGGCGCTGGTCTACCATTGGGCGCCCGGTCACGTGGGCGTGGCGACGGCGGTCTACAGCAATGGGCTTTTGATGGGCGAGCTGATCGGCGCGGGACTGACCACGCAGTTGGCGGTGCCGTTGACCGGGAGCTGGCCGCTCGCGCTCGTCTTTTGGGCCATGGTTCCCTTAATTACGGCGCCGCTCTTGTGGCGGATGACCCCGGCTCTGGGAGCCGTCGAGGCTGGGGACCGGCCGCGATGGCTGCCCGACTTTCACAGCCGGCTGACCTGGCGGCTGGGCCTTATCCAGGCGGGCGGAGGAACCATCTATTTCGGCGCCAACGCCTTTCTACCCGACTACCTGCATCACGCGGGCGCAGCGCGGCTTATCGCGCCGTCGCTGCTATGCCTGAACGCGGCGCAACTCCCGGCCTCGATCACAATCGCGCTGCGGCCCGGATGGTTCGTCGGACGCCGGGGGCCGATCCAGGCGATGGCGCTGTTCGCCGCCGTGGGGCTCGGCATCTTCTTCATCCCGCATGACGGGGCCCGCATGGCCGGCGCCGCAATGCTCGGATTCGCCTCGGCCTTCGCCTTTGTGCTGAGCCTGGTGTTCCCGCCGCTGCTCGCCGAGACTCCCGGCGACGTTCATCGAATTTCGGCCGGCATGTTTACGATCGGTTACGGGTTGGCCTTCCTGGTTCCGCTGGCGGGCGGGGCGGCTTGGGACAGGACGGGTATCGCGGCGGCTTCACTGGCGCCGGTCGCGATCGGCGCGCTCTGTCTATTGCTGGCGCCGTGGGGATTGAAGACCGGCGGCCGCGAACTCTGAGCCTGCGGGCCGGGCTGAAAGTGAAACCCGTTCGCTACGCGACGCTCAAGATAAAGCCGCCGCCAGTTGAGGCACTGGCAGCGGCTGTCGGCATGGCAACTAAAGGGAAATGAGCTCGATTCGGGGCGGCCTAAGGGCCGACCTGGACACAACCGCCCGCGTGGTTGTCGAACTCCCGCTGCAACAGATAGAAGTGGCCGCCCCACATCTCATTCGCCGTACCCGAGTTCCACTCGAGCGTGCCGTAGTCGTAGGCGCAGAGGTCGCCGATCTCGTTGCCAAAGGATGAATACCAGGCGTTTAGCAGCGGATCCGTGACCGCCTCCGTGATCTCGTGGCTCGCTACGGTAGCTGCGGAGTCTGCCGCGGGATCGACGTTGGGCGATGGGGCCTCCGGCACCTGGCATGTGCTGGTGTCGCCATAGGGCTCGTTCGAGTAGATGATGGCGGTGGTGGCCCCGGTGCCGATGTTACTGTGGTAGCCGCAGTATCCTCCCGAGGCGTACGAACAGCTTGCATTCGACGAATCGATGCATGAGCCCTCGCCGCTTGAGGTGAAGAGCAGGAACATGCGGTTGAGCCCGACCGGCCATCCTTTGAGGGCTATGACTTTTTTGATCTCCTTTCGGAGTTGAGCGTCCGTCAGGCAATTCCCCGGCGTCGCCGGGTCTGCGCATCCAGAGGCCGGATAGGGCGAGGTATCGATGAAAGCGCCGCCAAAATGTCCTTGGTTAAGGACATAAGTCGTGGTGCCGATTGTCTGGAAGTACTGGGTATTATTGTTGTCGAGACCATGCCCGGGGTAATCGGTCAGTAGTCTTTTCAGTATGGGCCGGTAGTTGGCCGACATTGCCGTCGGCGCGCCGTTCTGTAGGGTCGGCGGAACCCAGAAGATTGCAAAAGTAGCGACGTGGGGCATGATCGGGCCGCCGTGGTAGTCCAGCGGCCCCGTGTCCACAAGAAACGGCGCTAGCGTGTTGGCCGCGCGTAGGGTCGGAAAGATATGGAAGTGGCTGTCGCCGTCCGTCACTGTGAGCGGCGACTGAAGGATCGGCGACTGGCTTTCCTGAGCTCGGGCATCGGTTCGCAGAAGCTGTAACATCGCCAGCCCGGCAATGGCAAGGCTCGCGGCAATCCTGAGTTTTCGCATGTGCCCCTGTTTTTCCTTTTGTTGTACGCGGGGATGATCGGAGAGTTTTTGAGCTATGGCACGACATTAAAATGCTCTCGTTAGCGAGGCAAATAGAATAAATATTCTTGTAAGCCTAAAAGGGCTAGATTTAGCTAAATTTTGGATGAAATTTGCATTTAAGGCGTGAAATGGGACACCAAGCCAGTTTTGATGCGATCACACAAGTAAGGTAGCCTTCGTCGGCCTCTTTTTTGGTCGTTTATAGTTCCGCGCGACTTCGTTTATGACGTCAAAGCTTTAAGCCGTCTTGCGCGACTGGTACCCGTGGCCGCGCAACCACGGCCGCAGCGAAAGCATCGCTTCGCTGTCGGCCAGCGCGAAAGTCGCGAAGCACATCGCCGGCACCAGATGCTCGAGTGAGGCTCCGAAATACTGCCATAGTGGGGCATCGGGGCCCGGATAATTCGACGCGAACAGAAGCGTAAGCATGTAGATGAGTCCGCCGACGCTCGCCGCGCGCACCAGCACACCGAACACCAGCGCCAGCCCAATCGCCAACTCGCCATACGCGGCGAGAAACGCGATCGCGGTCGCATGTCCGAGTACGAAACCCCTGAGCACCGGCACCATAAAAGGGTAAGCGCCCGCTTTGAGAAAACTGTCGATCCAGTACTGAAAACCGCCGCCGAGGGTGAATTGCGTGCCGAACACCTTGTACTGGGCGAAAATCAAAAACAGCACGCCGACGGCGATGCGTAATCCCACCAGCGCCCTGGTATTCGCATCGGCGCGTGTCAGTTCCATGAGGTTTCAGCCCGGACCGCCGGGCACCCGCGTATGTTAGTGATCGTGGACAGCAACGGAAGGGCGCCTCAGGGGGCGGACCGGCCTTCCATCTCGCGGCGATCCGCCTCCGGCCACGCCTTCGCGATCGTCTCGCGCATCGCGCGATGCAGCTTGCCGTTGCTCGCGAGGATTTTGCGCGCTTCGAGGTCCAAGGCCGAGCCGTCGAGATTGGTCACTCGGCCGCCCGCTTCGGCGACGATCAGCGCTCCGGCCGCCACGTCCCATGGCCGTAGCCCGAATTCCCAGAACGCGTCGACCCGCCCGCAGGCGACGTAGCACAGGTCCAGCGCCGCCGAACCCGTGCGTCGCACCCCCTGCGTGCGCATCATGAAGGCCTCCCAAAAGGTGAAATAGAAGTTGCGCCGCTCGCGCCGGTCATACGGAAAGCCGGTTGCCAGCAGCGAGAGGTCGAGCGACGGCGTCGCGCTCACGTGGATCGGCCGCGCATTGAGCCGCGCACCGCGCCCGCGCACCGCGACGAACAGTTCACCCTTCAGCGCGTCGAACACCACCGCAAGCTCGACCCGCCCGCGGCGCTCGTAGGCGATCGACACGCAGAACATCGGAAAGGCATGGGCGAAGTTGGTGGTGCCGTCGAGCGGATCGATGATCCATCGATGCTTGCTCAGCCGCGCGTTCGCGCCGCTCTCCTCGGCGAGGATCGCGTGGTCCGGGAAGGCGCGGTTAAGGGTCCGGATGACGGCCGTTTCGGATTCCCGGTCGGCCTCGGTCACGAGGTCGATCGCATTGGTCTTGCTGGTGACTTTGATTCGGCTGAGCCGCTGCAGATGGATGCGGCCAGCCGCACGCGCCGCGCGCAGCGCCACTAGCTCGAGCTTGGCAGACGTCGGAACCGGGTTATTGCGTATCGCGGCAGGTTTTTTGAGCATCGCGAATGGACGTTATTCGACGCGGATGCGGTTATCCAGTGCGTCGCGTGCGTGGCGCGAGCACAAATCCACAAGGCGATGAGGCGCGCTCACGAAGGCTTGGCCGGGCCCCCGAATGGCAACTGGCGCAGATGCGTATGCAGCTCTTCGACCGTCGTGTTGGCGAGCTGGCGCGCCGCGCGTTTGGTCTCGGGACCCATCCGCGCCAGCCGTTGCAGCGTGCGCCGCGCGCGCTGCGCGTTACGCAGCGCCCGCTGGCCCATCGGATCGAACCGGCAGGCCGGTGCCTCCTTGCTGTCGCGGAGCACTCCGTCGATCGCCGAGCAGGAGGCGGAGCAGTAGACCTCGAGGTCCTGACGATCGGACGCATTGACCCGGCCAATCGCGAGGATCACGCGATTCCACTGACGAATGCGGCGTATCCCGCCCTCGAAGATGCGTTTTTGCGCGCGAAAGGGCAGCAGCGGAGAGTCAATCTGGCGGCTCAGCTTCAAGTCGAGCGCGCTGAAGTCGATGGCCATCAGCTTCACCAGCGTTTCGCGATGCGACGCGTCGTGCATCGAATCGAAGCGCGCCTCGCTCAGGATGTGGCTTGCGATCGCCGAGTTGAAGCGCCCGACCCAGCGCGTCGGCAGGTAGAAGTTGTGCGCTACCACGTCGGCGCCGAGATGGGCCAGGTAGCCGAGCGCGAAGGCCTGCTCCTCGCTGCCACGGGCGGCGCGGAGTAGGCCGAAGCCGGTCGCCCAGTTGTGCGAATGGCGCCGCAGGCGGCTCTGGAAGCGGCGGCCTTGCACTATATCGGGCGCGAGCGAACCATACAGGAAAGCATCGGGCATCGAGAGTAGTATGGCTTGAAGCGGCTGTTCCAGGGTGCTAACGCTCGCAAGCACTTGCACTCCGAGTGCGATATGAGTGATCGGGCCCCAGGCGAAAGCCGGCGGGGCGCTGAGCGCGATGAAGCCAACTACGAAGGCGATTACAGCGGCGATGATCATGGCCGCGCCCGTCATTGCCGTCGGGCCGCTGGCTTGATGTTATGAGCCGCGAGCTGAGCGCGCCAGAGCACCGCCGCATGGTGCTCGATTCGGTTCGCGATTACCTGGAGCAACTGGCCGAGGAAGGACTGGAGGGGTTGCCCACGACCACGCCTGTGCGCACCGCCGCTCCCAAAGCCGCCGCGCCTGCCGCGAAACCGGAGTCGCTCGCGGCCTCGGCACTCGCGCCCACCGGAGCATCGTCGCGCGTCGTCGCTCCTTCCGCACCGCGCCCGGCCCCGGCGCCTATCGAATTGCTCTCGCGCTATCCGGGCCTCGAGAAAACCGCGACGCTGGAGGAGCTGAGCGCATTCATCGGCGATTGCCAGCGCTGCAAGCTCGCGCCCTTGCGCACCAATCTGGTGTTCGGCGTCGGCAATCCGCAGGCCGACCTGATGTTCGTTGGCGAGGGGCCCGGCGCCGACGAGGACGCGCGCGGTGAGCCGTTCGTGGGCCGCGCCGGACAGTTGCTGACCGACATCATCGAGCGCGGGATGGGCCTCAAGCGCGCCGACGTCTACATCTGCAACGTCATCAAGTGCCGCCCGCCCGACAATCGCAACCCCGAGCCCGACGAGGTCGCGGCGTGCGAGCCCTTCCTGATGCGCCAAATCGATCTCGTGCGTCCACGCGCGATCGTCGCGCTTGGGACCTTTGCGGTGCAAGCATTGCTCAAGGTCAAGACGCCGATAAGCCGGCTGCGCGGCAACTGGCAGGAGGTGCGCGGCGTCAAGCTAATGCCGACGTTCCATCCAGCGTACCTGCTGCGCAGTCCGGGCGAAAAGCGGCTGGTATGGCAGGACATACAGGAAGTGATGAAACTGCTCGGGCTGGAGATTCCCGGGCGCGGCGGCGCGCGATGAGTCGATGCGGCGCCCACAGGGCGTTCGCCGCGTTCGCGGCGTACGTGTTCGCGATACTATGCGTGCTCGTGCTCGGTGGCCTCGCCGGCGGGGCCGCCGCGCACGACGACGCCGCGCCGATTGCGAGCGCCGCGACGCCTGGTAACGCGGCTGCCACGCCCGCCGCAGCTCCTGCCACTGCGGGCGCCGCGGCGACGCCCTGGGTCTGTCTGTTGAAGGTCGACGGATCGATTAACCCCGCGGTCGCCGCGTTTATCGACGACGGGCTCAGCTACGCCAGCTCGCGGCACGCCGGTGCGCTGGTGATCGAGCTCGACACGCCCGGCGGCCTGCTGGGCTCCGCGCAGCGCATCGTCAAGGCCCTGCTCAACGCGCCGCTACCGACCATCGTTTACGTCTCGCCCTCGGGCGCCAGCGCCGCTTCGGCGGGCACCTTCATCACCGAGGCGGCGGCCATCGCCGCGATGGCTCCCGGGACTACGATTGGCGCGGCTCATCCGGTGGGCGAGACCGGCGGTGATATCAAGGGCGTGCTCGGCAAGAAGATCGAGAACTATACCGCCTCGTTCGCCGGCAGCATCGCGCGCGAGCGCGGCCGAAATCAGCAATGGGTGGAGCAGGCGGTGCGCGAAAGCGTCGCCATCAGCGAAGCCGAGGCGCTCAAGCGCCACGTGATCGACATCGTCGCGCCCGACCTGCCAAGCCTCCTCGTGCAGGCTTCGGGGCGCGAGGTCAAGGTCGGCGGCCGCATGGTCAAGCTGGAGCTGGCCGGCGCCACGATTCGCGGTTCGCGGATGACGCTGGGGCAGTCGCTGCTCAACGTGCTGGCCGACCCGAACATCGTCTACCTGCTGATGCTGGCGGGGATCGTCGGGATTTATTTCGAGTTCAGCCATCCCGGCCTCTACCTGCCGGGGGTGGTCGGCGCGATTTGCCTGTTGCTCGCGCTCGGCTCGTTCGAGGTCCTGCCGATTAATCTGACCGGCTTCCTGCTCCTGCTGTTGGGGGTTGGGATGCTGATGGCGGAGGTTTTCGTCACCAGCTATGGCGTGCTCGGCATCGGCGGAGTGATCGCTTTCGTGATCGGCTCGCTGTTTCTGATCGACACCTCACAAACCAACCTCGAGGTGAATCGCGGAATGATCGCCGGCGCCGCGATCGCGATGAGTGCGATCATCCTGGGCCTGGGCTGGGTCGTCCTGCGCGAGCGGCATCGGCCAGCCACGACCGGGCGGGAGGGGATGGTCGGTGAGGTCGGCGAGGTGCGCGAGGCGATCGCGCCGGGCGCTCCAGGCCGCGTGTTCGTGCACGGCGAACATTGGCGCGCGGCAAGCACCCAGGCGCTGGGCGTGGGGACGCGGGCGCGGGTGATCGCGGTGCGCGGGCTGGAGATCGAGGTGCGCGGCGAATCGTGACGCGCCCGTTCTCGCAAACCTACGCAAGGCGGCGGGCAAGGGCGCTCGTGAAACATGAAACAATGAAAAAATGAAAAACACGCGGAGAGGCCTATGGCACCGGCAATCGGAATAATTATCGTGTTTGGCGTGCTGATCGTGCTCAGCGGACTCAAGGTGCTCAACGAGTACGAGCGCGCCGTGGTCTTTCGCCTCGGCCGGCTCACTCCGTTTCGGGGGCCGGGGATAATTTTCGTCATCCCGGTCCTCGAGCGCGCGGTGCGGATCGATCTGCGCGTGGTGACGCTCGACATCGCACCCCAGGACGTGATCACTCGCGACAACGTATCGATCAAAGTCAGCGCCGTGCTCTACTTCCGCGTGCTCGACCCGTCGCGCGCCGTGACCGAGGTCGCCAACTATCTCTTTGCCACCACCCAGCTTGCGCAAACCACGCTGCGTTCGGTGGGCGGCCAGACCGAACTCGACGAGTTGCTGGCCCAGCGCGACAAGCTCAACGCGCGTATCCAGGAGATCGTCGACGCGCAGACCGAGCCGTGGGGTGTGAAGGTCACGCTGGTCGAACTCAAGAACATCGATCTGCCGCAGGACATGCAGCGCGCGATCGCGGCGCAGGCCGAGGCCGAACGCGAACGGCGCGCCAAGGTAATCGCGGCCGAGGGCGAATTCCAGGCCGCGCAGCGCCTCGCCGAGGCCGCCGAGATCATGAACAAAAGCCCGGTGACGCTTCAGCTCCGCTACCTGCAGACGCTCAAGGAGATCGCATCCGAGAACAATTCGACCACGGTCTTTCCGATTCCGATGGATCTGTTCGAGCCTTTTTTGAACTTGCGCCGCGCCCTGAGCAAGCCCGAGGATGGCGGCACGAAATCCTGATCGACGGTTATGGGCAAGCTGATAATGATTCGCCACGGCGAGAGCGAGGGCAATCGCGAACGCCGCTTCACCACCACGCCCGACGCGCCGTTGACCGATTTGGGACGCGAGCAGGCCGCCCAGGCCGCACAACGGGTCGCGCGGCTGTTTCATCCGCGCCTCGTCATCACCAGTCCCTATGCGCGGGCGCGCGAGACGGGCGAGATAATCGCCGCCGCGATGCGGCTGCCGGTCGAAGTCGAGCACGGGATTTACGAGCGTCATTTCGGCTACCTGCGCGGGCAGCCCTACGACGCCGTGCGCGACGATCCGACGTTCGAAACCGAGAAGACGTGGCTCTGGCGGCCCGAGGGCGGCGAGAGCTACGAGGACGTGCGGGTGCGCGTGGCGCCAATCCTGGAGCGGCTGGCAGTGCGCGCCGGCGACGACGAACTGGTCGTCGTCAGCCACGGCGGCGTGATGCTGACCTGCTGGGCGCACCTGGTTGGACATTGGGAGAACGCGCCCGTGCCGCCCAATTGCGGAATCGTGCTGGTCGAATACGAGAACGGGAGTTTTCGGCCTCCGCGAATTGTCGAAGACTGAGCGCCGAGCCCGCCTTGTGTTCTCTCTCCTTGTCCAAGGAGAGGGTTAGGGAGAGGTTCAACGGTCGATTATCACAGCCCGCTCGAAGTGCCTGTGGCACAGGGGAATTCAGAATGACCGCTCCCGCCGCCCGCAATGCTCGCGGCGACCTCTCCAAGGAGAGGTTCGAGAAGAGGGGCTCGCTTGTCAGGCCGACAACAGGCGGGCGAGCTTCGGTGTCGCAGGCGCGGCCGTGAGCTCGGGCCACGCGCCCTCCTGGATGACGCGGCCGTTTTCGATCGCGATCGCACGCGGGCAGAGCTTTTCAAGGATGTCGACGCGATGGTCGACGGCGATCAGAGTGAAGCCGAGCTCGCGATGCCATTGCAGGATCGCATCGACGAGTTCTGCGATGGTGGGGCGGTCCAGCGCGGTGAACGGCTCGTCGAGCAACACCAGCGGCGGGCGCCGCGCGAGCATCCGCGCCAAGGCGACGCGGCGCGCCTGGCCGCCGGAAATCCGCCGCGCCGATTCGTGCCATAGCGGGCCAAGATCGAGGCGCTGCTTGAGTTCCTCGACCCATGGGCTCGCCCCGTTACTTTCGTGGCCGCGCAATCCAAAGCAGACGTTGTCGGCCACGCTCAGGTGCGGAAAGAGCGAGTCGCTTTGCGTCAGGTATGCGAGCGAGCGCTGGTACAGCGGCAGATTCGGCGGAAACAAAGTCGTGTCGCCAAATTGAACCCGTCCGGCGTCGGGAACTTCGATTCCCGCCAGGCACGAGAGCACCGTGCTCTTGCCCGCGCCCGAAGCTCCGAACAGCGCGAGCCGTTCTCCTTGCTCCAGGCGCAGACGCACGTCCACGGTGAGCACGCGCCGCCGCTTTACGATATGCGCATCAAGCATCGGCATGGCGCCTCTGTGCGAGCAGATGGATCGCCCACGGCAGCGGCAGCGCGGTGAGCAGGAACACGACCAGCAACGGCATCACGGCCGGCATCCCGGCGTCCTGGAGATTGATCCATATCTGCACGGGCATCCCGCTCGGATAGTAAGCGGTGACGATGACCGCGCCAAACTCGCCCAGGGCGCGCACCCAGGCGAGGCTCAACGCCGCGGCGAAGCCCAAGCGCGCGAGCGGAAAGGTCACGCGGCGAAATACCTGCCACGGCCTCAGTCCGAGCAGCGCCGCTATCCGTTCGAGGTCGTCGGGCACCGCGGCCAGCGCGGCGCGGGCAGCCACGATGTAGTAGCCGATACTGACGTAAACCTGGGTCGCGGTGAATGCGAGCGGGCTGTTGGCCGTGGGCAGTCCCATCCGCAGCAGCCACGCGCCCGGCGCCGTCGTGGGGCCGAAGGCGAGCGAAAGCAGGATTCCCAGCGCGAGCGGCGGCATCAGCACCGAGATAAGCACCGCCGCCTCCCATACGATTTTGTCGCGCCCGGTATGGCGCGCGAGATACCACGCGACCGGCGTGCCCAGGATCACGTCAAACAGCAGTGCGAGCCCGGTAAGGACCAGCGAGACTCTCACGGCCGAGGCCGTCGAGCCCGGGATACTGCCGTCCCATTGCCAGTGGCCAACCGGAGCGCGGAGCCCGACCAGCGGATAGAGCAGTGCCAGGGTGAACGCGAGCATGCCCATCCGGGCCCACCATCGGGAACGCATGGGGGATTGCACGAAGGCTACATTACGGGACCAGGGGCTGGTCGTCACCGGGGTCGTCGTAGTGGTAGCGCGCAAGGATTTCGCGCGCCTGGGGACTTTGCAGCCACGCCACGAAGCGTTCCGCCAGCTTTGGCTGCGGTGCGTCTTTGAGGACCGCGGCATAGAAAACGAGCGAGGAGGGCCGATGCGGCTTGCCGTTCAGCGTGACGCTCGCTTGCTGGTATTCGTGCTCCATCGACGCCGAGCCAAGGTTAATCTCCGTAGGCAGCGAAATAAATGGCAGACCGAGCGCCGCAGGCTGCGTCTTGTAGGCCGAACTCGCATCGAGTTGCCCCGCCTGCAGCCGCGCCATCACCTGGGGTTCCTGGAAAATCTGCTGCGGATTGATTTGGGGCCCGAGAATTTTCCCGGCCAGGTCGGGCTGATGATAGTAACGCTCCGCCAGTTGCATCATGAAGATGATGTTCAGCCCCTGCGGATCGGTACTGGGGTCGGTGCGTCCAAATCGAAGGCCGGGGGTTTCCAGGATTTGCCACCACGGCTTGGAGCTCGGCTGTCCGGCCTTCGCCAGCGCCGCCGCGTATTGGCTCTTTGGACTGTACGCGATTACCATCTCGGTGCGGGCAATCGGTATTCCGGTTTCGGCCTTGCCGGACTTCAGCACGATACGCATCGGCCCCGGTGTGACCGAGATGAACACGTCGGGCCGGATGCTGCCAGCGATGATCATGTTGGCGAGGCCGGTGGAGCCTTGCGCGCGTCCTTGCATCTCGGCTCCCAGAGCCTTCGCGATCGCCGGACGAACCCCGCCGTCCATCATCGAGCCCATCGAGCCCGCATACGCGACTTGCAGCGGCGTCATCGATTTGGCTGCGCCCGCGGCCGCTATCAGTACGGCGAAGGCGCCGGCCACGGTCAGCATGCCTGCCTGCAAAAGCCGTCTGCGATAGTTTTTCATCGCCGTTTGACCGCGTGCCTAGAAGGGGATGCGTCCGGTGGCAATCACCGCGTTGTTGTAAGCGGGATGGTGCGTGACGGCAACCTGATAGCCGGCGCCGAACGTCAGGCCGACCCGATCGTGAATTGGAATACGCCCGATGACCATTCCGGGCGTGAGAAAAACCTGGTTCACGCCAGTCTTCTCGCCATTGGGCCACCAGGTGTAGTTCACCTCCAGTTCGGGCCAGAAGTACCTGAACAGGCGATACTGAAAAGCGGTGTTATAAGCGACCGGGGCTCCGAGCCGTTGCATCCCGCCATTGGGAACCGCAATCGAGAGCGTGCTTTGAAAATCCGCATTGCCCCAGCCCTTTCCAAACGCGACGGTCGGCGTGAAGATCGCATGGCGTGCGCTGTTGCCGTCGCTCCCGGTGGGCGCGCTGAAACCCATGAAGACGGTCAGGATGTAGTTGCCATTCTCCTCGTTGGCCGAGAGCAGCCGATATTTCACGAGGAACGTTTCATCCGCCCAGCCGTCGACATTGGGTTTCGTGGCGGGCTTTGCCCCCTTCTTGGGCGGCTTCGGAAGTGCGCCGTTGTGCGCGATCCATCCGGGCACGCCCAGGATGATCTCGGTGTTCTGGAACGGAATCAGCTCGAGTCCCTTATTGGCGCCGAAGTTGTCCAGTGCCTTGCCGTGCGGCTGCGCCTGCCAGAGCTGGTCGTAGCGGTACTCCTCTTCCAGGCGCGGCGTCACGGTCACCAGCGGCGTAATCCAGTGCGGCTGTTCGCTCTGGATGCGGGTGACGCGCGGAAACCAATCGGCGAAATACTGCACTACCGGCGACATCAAGGACGGATTCGAGACCGGAGGAGGGCTCGCCACCGTCATCGCGTTGCCGGCGGCCGCCGGGCTGGAAGAGGGTGGCGTACTCTGGGCGCAAGCCAGCACCGGGAGTATTACAGAGAGGGCCAAGGCGGCGGCCGCGAAGGCCGCGCGAACCGGTGGAATTTGAAGGGTCGTCAGGATTTTCATATCGCAGCAGTTATGCCATGATACAAGCGTCATGACAAGTATAATAGCAACCAGCGGAGCACTGGTCCGCCGCGCGCGAATTGCGCGCGGCCTGACCCAGGACGAACTGGCGCGCCGCGCCGGTCTCTCGCGCCAGGCGCTGGGCGCGATCGAGTCGGGCGTTTACCAGCCCGGCGTCGGCGTGGCGCTCGCGCTGGCACGCGAGCTCGGCGATAGCGTCGAGGCGCTGTTCGGCGCGCCGGCCGAGCCTTCCCACCTCGACGCCGACTGGAAGGACGCGCCTGAGGCGCCGGCGGGTGCGCCGGAGGGGGCGGCCGGACCGCCGCGCAGAGCGGTCGCGCTGGCGCGCGTCGGCGGACGGTTGATAGCGGTGGCCCAGCCGCCGCCTGCGATGCGGCTGGCGGCCGGAGCGGGCGTGCTCGAGCGCGCGGAAGGCAGGCACGCGCGCGTGGAAGCGTTTCGCACCTCGCAGGAGATCGAGGCGACGCTGCTGGTCGCGGGATGCGACCCGGCGGTGACAATTCTTGCGGACTGGATGGCACGCCATCGCCCGGCCACCGCGCTCGCGCCGATCACTCACAGCAGCCAGGCGGCGCTCGCCGCGCTGCTCGAGGGCCAGGTGCACGCGGCGGGGGTGCATCTGTGCGATCGCAAGGGTGGCGAGTACAACCTGGCGGCGGTGCGCGAGAGGCTCAAGCGCCGGCGCGCCGTGATGGTGAATTTCGCGCGCTGGGAGCTCGGCCTGGCCGTGCGGCGCGGCAATCCGCTGGAGCTGCGGAGCATCGCCGACCTGGCGCGGCCCGGGGTACGCATTGCCAATCGCGAGCCTGGTTCGGGCGCGCGGCTGGTGCTGGACCAGGCGCTGGCGGAGTCGAAAATCGCGCCGCGGCGGATTGCCGGCTACGCGCGGGAGTTGAGCGGCCATCTCGAGGTCGCCGCGGCGATCGCGGCGGGTGAAGCCGAGGCCGGGCTGACGCTGCGGGTGGCGGCGGAAGCCTGGAAATTGGGTTTTGTCCCAGTGCGCGAAGAGCGCTATGATCTGGTGATCCTGGAACGCGAGATGGACTCGGCCCTGGTGCGTGCGATGCTTGACGCGCTCAACTCAGGCAGCTTCGCCAATGAAGTAAGCGGGCTCTGCGCGTACGACACCACGCGGATGGGACAGGTCATCGCGCGCCTCAATTCATAGCTGTGTCATGACACTGGCGTTCTCAAGCATGGCGTCCAAGCCATCGAACGGAAAGGAGCTGAACTAATGGCAGCAACAACACCATCGGTAGAGAGGGCGGGCAACGTCGCGCGGTCGAGCGCCGCGTTGGATTTTCTCAAGGCCTCGCCCAAGAAATTGCTTATCGGAGGCAAATGGGTCGCAGCGAAATCGGGCAAGACCTTCGAGAGCCTGAACCCGGCCACCGAGGAAGTCCTCGCGCTGGTTGCCGAGGGCGACAAGGCCGACGTCGACGAAGCGGTCAAGGCGGCGCGCAAGGCGTTCGAAGAGGGCAAGTGGTCGAAGATCGGGCCGCATCAACGCGCCCGCTACCTGTTCAAGATTGCCGACCTGATCGACCAGCACGCGGATGAGCTGGCCGAGCTCGAGACGCTGGATAACGGCAAGGCGAAGACCCAGGCGCTCGCGATCGACGTCGCCGGCGCTGCCGAGACCTTCCGCTATTACGGCGGATGGTGCACCAAGCTTTACGGCGAGACCAATCCGTCCGACCCCACCATGTTCAACTACACGCTGCGCGAGCCGGTCGGCGTGTGCGGACAGATAATTCCGTGGAACTTCCCGATACTGATGGCGGCGTGGAAGCTCGGGCCGGCGCTCGCCTGCGGCAACACCGTGATTCTGAAGCCGGCCGAGCAGACGCCGCTTACGGCGCTGCGGCTGGGAGAATTGATACTCGAAGCCGGAGTGCCCGAAGGGGTGGTCAACATCATCACCGGTTTCGGACCCGGTGCCGGCAGCTCGATTTCGGAGCATCCCGATATCGACAAGGTCGCTTTCACCGGCTCGGCCGAGGTGGGCAAAATCATCCTTAAGGCGTCGGCGGGCAATCTCAAGCGCGTGTCGCTGGAGCTCGGCGGAAAGTCACCCAACATCATCTTCCCCGATGCGGATATGGAAGCTGCGGTTCCGAATTCGATGATGGGCGTGTTTTTCAACTCGGGGCAGGTCTGCTGCGCCGGCACGCGGATTTTCGTGCAGAAGGACGTTTACGACAAGTTCAACGATTCGCTCGCCAAGTTCAGCGCCGGCATGACGATGGGCGATGGGCTCAATCCCAATACCATGATGGGCCCGCTGGTCTCCAAGGAGCAGTTCGACAAGGTCAAGGGCTATCTCGAACTCGGCAAGAAGGAAGGGGCCCGAGTGACCGTCGGCGGCGAGGCCGCGACCGGCAAGGGTTACTTCGTCAAGCCGACCGTGTTTGCGGACGTGAACAACAAGATGCGGATCGCGCGCGAGGAAATCTTTGGCCCGGTCGCCGCGACCATTCCATTCAAGGATGAGAACGACGCGGTCATCCAGGGCAACGACACCGACTACGGCCTGGGTGCAGCGGTGTGGACCAGCGACGTCGGCCGCGCGCACAAGGTCGCACGCGCATTGAAGGCCGGCACGGTTTGGGTGAACTGCTACGGCGTGCTCGATCCGATCTCGCCGTTCGGCGGTTACAAGCAGTCGGGCTTCGGCCGCGAACTGGGCAAGTACGCGCTCGAACTGTACACGCAAATCAAGACCGTCTACGTGAAGCTGTAAAAAGATTCCCCAGGCCACGAAGGGCGCCCTCGGTAGGGCGCCCTTCCATTTTGGCCCGGCAAGAAACGGCGCCCGGTGGTCCCCGTCGTTCTCGGGCCGCGTGCACTAAATCAACATCGGAATACAGAAAACGGTCCGCATTCTTGTGGCGGGGCGGCGAAAAGGTAACGGGTATCCAATGGACGTCAGACGACTGGGACGAAGCGGGCTTAGCGTGTCGATAATCGGACTCGGCTGCATGGGCATGTCCGAATTTTATGGCCCTGGAGATGAGACGGAATCGGTCGCGACAATTCATCGCGCGCTCGAACTGGGAGTTAATTTCTTTGACACGTCGGACGCCTATGGTCCCTACACCAACGAGGAGTTGGTTGGACGTGCGCTTCGGGGTCGTCGTGACGCGGTCGTAGTCGCGACCAAGTTCGGTATCGTCCGTGGACCTGATCCGGCAACCCGCAGCGTGAGCGGCAAGCCCGAATATGTGCGAAAAGCATGTGAAGCCAGTCTCAAGCGGTTGGGAATCGATAGAATCGACCTCTACTATCAGCATCGGGTCGATCCAAACACGCCGATCGAGGACACCGTCGGCGCGATGGCCCGCCTGGTCGAAGAAGGGAAAGTCCGGTACCTGGGGCTTTCGGAAGGCGCGCCTGAGACTCTGCGCCGGGCGTGCAAGATTCATCCGATAGCCGCGTTGCAGACGGAATACTCACTTTGGAGCCGCGAGCCTGAGGATGGACTGCTTGCGCTCTGCGAGGAACTAGGCGTGGGCTTCGTGGCATACAGTCCGTTGGGCCGCGGCTTTCTGACCGGCCAGATTAAGCGCTTCGAGGATCTCGCGCCCGATGATTTCCGGCGCGTCTCGCCGCGGTTTCAAGGTGACAATTTTCAAAAGAATTTGGTTTTGGTCGATCGAATCAAGGATATCGCGGGTGAGAAGGGCTGCACCCCGGCGCAACTTGCGCTCGCATGGGTGCTTGCCCAAAGCGAAAATATCGTTGCGATTCCCGGCACCAAGCGCAGGTCATATCTCGAAGAGAACGCGGGAGCACTCAAAGTAAACTTGAGCGTGGGCGACCTGCGGAGGATCGAACAGGCGGCGCCTCGCGGAACGGCGGTTGGCGATCGGTATCCGGCGGCGACGATGCGTCTGATCAATGGTTAGAGCGGCTGCACGGAAGTTGGAGATTCAATGTTCCTCGCGCCTGGCCAGACCTGAAAAACGATCGAGAAGTCGTTACGGCGACATATGAGGCCTGAGCTGGCCTCACGGACTGGGCATCTCATGCGTTTTGAGCTTTACACGTAAATCGAGACCGTCTATGTAAAGTTAAGAGCACGAGATGGCGAGAAAAAAGATAGCCACGTTCGGCGGCGGATGCTTCTGGGGCGTCGAATCCGCGTTTCGCGAGCTGGACGGCGTGATCGCCGCGACCTCCGGTTACATGGGCGGCTGGCTCAGGCATCCGACCTATCGCCAGGTGTGTTCTGATCAGACCGGCCACGCCGAAGTGGTCCAGGTGGAGTACGATCCCACAGTGGTATCGTACGAGCAGCTCCTGGAGCTGTTCTGGGAGATTCACGATCCGACCACGGTGAATCGTCAGGGGCCCGATGTTGGTACCCAGTATCGCTCCGTGATCTTCTACCATTACGCCCGGCAGAAGGCGGCGGCAGAGGCGTCGCTCAAGCGCCTCGATGAGGCGGGCGAGTTCGGCCGACCCGTCGTCACCCAAATAGTCCCGGCCTCGATGTTCTATCGCGCCGAGGAATACCATCAGCGTTACTACGAGCGCATGGGAATCGCGCCGCACTGCGGCATCCGCCGTCCCCGCATGGCCGCCGACTGAGGCGCTTCCTCAACCGTGCGCTGGCGCGCCGCCGGCGCCTGGCGTTCAAGGCAGCAAGAGCAACTTTCCCATCGACTGGCGCGATAACAGGTAGCGGACCGCCTCCACCGCGTCGGCCAGCGCAAATCTTTTGCCGATCGGTACCGTGAGCTTGCCCTCGCGCGCGAGCCGATACACGTCGTCCAAGCCGCGGCGATGGATCTCGCGCATTCCATACACCATCGGCACCGCGAACCCGCTTATCTTAAGCGCCTTGCCGAACAGGCTCATCGGATTTACCGGATCGGGTATTCCGCCGGCGCGGCCGTAGAGCACAAGGTGTCCGAACGGCGCGAGGCATCCGAGTCCCCTGGTGAGAGTGGGTTTGCCGACGGCGTCCAAAATGAGATCGACGCCGCGTCCGCCGGTGAGGCGCATCGCCTCCGCGGCGAAGTCGTGAGTTGCATAGTTGATTACTTCGTCGGCGCCGAATTTTCGCACCATTTCTATTTTGTCATCGCTGGAGACGGTGCCGATGACTCGAGCTCCGGCGGCTTTCGCGATCTGGACGGCGGCGATGCCGACGCCGCCCGCCGCTGAATGAACGATCACGGTTTCTCCCGGCGCCGTCCGATGGCAGCTATGGAGCAGGTGCCACGCCGTGAGCACGGCGATGGGAAAAGCGGCGCCCTGTTCGAAGTCCATGAAGTCGGGCAACGGGATGGCGCGCGATTGGCGAATTCGCGTGTACTCGGCGTAGGCGCCCATCCCGATGTACGCGACCCGCGCGCCGGGCGTGATGTCCTTGACGTCGGGCGCGACGGCTTCGACCACGCCGGCCGCTTCCATGCCGGGAATGTCCGGGAACACCGGCTTGACCAGGTACTCGCCGCGAAGAAAAAGCGTGTCGCCAAAATTGATGGCGATTACGTGGTTTTTGACCAGGATGGTTCCGGGGCGAAGGTCGGGCTTCGGCACCTCGCGCAACTGCATCACTTCCCCGCCGCCGAGCCGGTCGAATTGGATCGCTTTCATTGGTTGCATCTCGCTGTGCATCGAAGGAAGTGGATGCCCCTTGCAGGGCTGTTGCGGCTACGCGCGCGTCGCCGGTGCAATCACCGAGTCCAGGAACTCGACCGATCTGAGCTTGCGATCCACGACTGAGGCGATGAAGCGCGCGATTGCGAGCGCGCCGTCGGCGCCCGCTGCTGTGGCCGCAGCGGCGTCCGCCAACGGCATCGCTCCCAACTGGACGAGCGCCGCCGCGCTGGCCGCGCCAAGCCGGATGCCGCCCTCGGGCACGCGCTCGCGGCATCGTGCGCAAACAATCCCGCCGCGCCCGATGATGAAATAAACTGCCGCCGTCGTGGCCTGGCTCTCGGCGCAGACGCGGCAGCGGTCGAACTGCATCCCGAACCCGGCCCATCGGAACATCCGGAGTTCGTAGGCCTGGCGCAGCGCTATGGTGGCGTCGCCCGCGCCGAGCGCCGCGAGCGCCTCGGCCAGCAGATGGTAGGCGCCGGCCGCCTCCGCATCCTCGGAGGTCAACGCCTCGGCCAGCTCCAGCATGTAGGAGCCGAGCGCGAGGCGGCCGAGGTCGTCCTCCAGGCGGAAGGGCTGGAGGCCCGCCGCTTCGGCGCGCGTGATGAAGACGAGCTGGCCGTGCGGGCGGCGGCGAAAATACAGCATCACGTGCGAGAACGGTTCGAGCCGATGCTCGAAGCGCCGGCGAGAGGCCTTGGCGCCCTTGGCGATGCCGCCGAGCTTGCCCGCCTGCTCGGTGAGCAGGGTCACGATGCGATCGGACTCCAGGTAGTCGCGAGTGCGGAGCACGATCGCGGGCGTGGCTTCCTCGGCTGGCATCGGCGGTGCGCGCTTTCCGAGGCTCCGGGCTACATCCGGCGCAGCATCGACTGCTGGATTTCCTTGACTTGCGAGCGCATCGTCTCGACACCCTGCACGGCGCGCCCGCTCTCGGCGGCCTCGCGCACCAAGTGGTCAAAGCGGGCCAGGATGTTGGCGATCTTGGTGTGGGCCTCGATGATCGCCCGACTGCGCAGCTCGTCGCTCTCCCATCCGCGCTCGGCGTACTCGCGCAACTCCTGGCTCTGAATCAACAGCTCGCGCGCCTGCTCCTCGTAGCCCTTGACCAGCCGATGGATCGCGTCGCGGACCTTGGGATGCTCCTCCGGGTCCTTCCACAGCACGTGCTCGAGGAAGCCGAGGTCGTCCTCGGTGACGATCGCGCGGCCGCAAAGAAAGGCGTGCGCGCGCAGCACGTCGAGCGAGTTGCGCCAGCGCCGGTCGGAAACCACTATCTGCTGGCGCCCCAGCTCGCGGCGCAACTCGGTGATGGCGGTGAGCACGTTGCCCGGAACTTCGACCGCGCGGGTTTGCGCGCGCAACTCGTCGAGCTCGGCGAAGCTGAGCGTGGTGCGCGCGGTGGAACGCGTGCCCTCGAGCATCTTGAGGAAACGGAACTCCTCGACCACGTAGTCGACGGTGAAGCGCAGCATGAAACGGTCGTAGAGCGCGGTCAGCTCTTCTTCGTCAGGCAGCTCGTTGGAGGCCCCGAACATCGTGATGAGCGGAACGCGCACGCGCTCGCGCCCGTTGTGGAACAGGCGCTCATTGATGATGGTGAGGAGCGCGTTGAGAATCGATGAGTTGGACTTGAAAATCTCGTCGAGGAAGGCGATGTGCGCCTCGGGCAGCTTGTGCGAGGTTACGCGCCGGTAGTCGTCGTGCTCCAGGCCGCTCAGGCTCACTGCGCCGAAAATCTCTTCGGGCGTGCTGAACTTGGTGAGCAGCCACTGAAAATAGTTGGCCCCCTCGATCCGCCGGCACAGCTCGTCGGCCAGCATCGACTTGGCCGTGCCGGGCGGGCCGATGATAAGCACGTGGCTGCCCGAAAGCAGGGCGCAGAGCGCACCGTCGATCAGTTCGGCGCGCTCCTGGAAATTGTGGTTGAGTTCCTCGCGGATGCGCGCGAGGTTGGTTGTCGAGTTGGACATCAATACCCCAGGCGCGCTTTCTCTCGCGCCGCACTGGACCGATGGCGCCCGCTCGCGCGGCGCCGGGCCAGATCCAGAATAAAGATCAGCACCAATTCTTAGCAGACCGCGCTCGCGCGCGCACGACGGTGTCGCGCCCCCGTGCTTGCCGGAGGTGGCCCGAGACGCTACAAGGGATCCCGGTTCGCTTCCTGATGACAGTTCCGCTTAGCCAAACTTTCAAAGACCGCGCGCTTTGGGCGTGGCGCTCGAAGCGGTTGTTCGCGATCGTCCTGACAATGATCGCAATCGTCGTCGGTGCGCATCTGCGCTTCCATCATTTAGAACGCTTGGAGATGAACGGAGACGAAGCGGCGTCCTGGGCAGCCGCCTCTGCGTCCAGCGCGCAACAAGTGGGGCGGATAGAGCGGCAGCTAGACCCGGGCAAGCTCGCACTCTACGACCTGATGCTGCACGAATGGATAGCGGTCTTCGGCGACAGCCTGTACGCGATGCGGGCGATGTCGGCCGCCCTGGGGACCATCGCTATAGTTCTGGTTTTCGTCGCCGTGCGTGAGATCTGCCGTTCCCTGGCCGACGAGCCCGACTGGCCGGCCGCCGCCGCGCTTGGCGAGCTGGCGGGAGCCTTTGCCGCGCTTCTGTACGCCACCAATCTCGAGATGGTGCTGTCGGACCGCACAGTAAGGATGTATCCGGCTGTGATGTGTGCGGAGCTTCTGCAGATCACATTTTTCGTTCGCGCCCAGCGCCGCGGCGGGATGTTGAACTACGCCGGTATCGCGGTTTTTACCGCCGCGATGGTCGCCTGCAATTTCACCTCCACGTTTTTATTGGTGGCGGAGGCCTTGTGGCTCGGCGCGCTGCTGCTCGCGGCGCGCCGGGATGCCCGGCCGCGACGGCTGGCGGTATTCCGTCCTGGCTGTGCGGTGGTGGCGGGGATCGCGCTGCTGGCACCCTGGCTGCATGGCGCGTTTGCGTCGTCGCGGGCCGCGGTGGAAGTGGGCGCGATCGATTGGATCAAACCGCAGCCTATCTCGTGGCCGTACACGACGC
>CAWCMA010000004.1:0-379693 GCA_963796565.1 uncultured delta proteobacterium
CGATCACTCACCACCGCAACGCTGGTCGCTGCCACTGTATTCGGCAGTTTGGGCACGGCATCCATAGCGCGGGCAACAACAAGGAAGAAGTGGCCGTTAACGGGTCGTTCCGCGCCACGTCCATCGGCGATTGGGCCCAAAGGAATGATCAGTATACGGCGAGCCGACGGTCGTCCAGACATGGACCATCAGCTCGTCGTGCGTCACGTTTCAGGAATGCCAGGCACGGTGACAGCGACCAGGGATGGAGCGCGCCGCTATATATGAATGAGGAGATGTGGAAGGTTAAACGCGACGTGCCGGACTGGGAGCGGTGCGAGGACGGTACCGCGTACACGGACAACAAACCTTCTACTTCTATCCGGTGAACTATAAGGCGGATATCAACTCGGGTCGTCGACCTACGCCGGAAAAGACAAGACGGTCGGCCCGTCTGGTGCCTGCGGGCAAAACCAGTGGCTTGATATCGCGATGCCGTTACGCCTGGACAAAAAAGGCTGACCGGGGGTTCCCCCACTGACTTACCTCGCCCACCTTTAGGCGCTTGCGGCCTGCATCGTCTCAGGCGCGGCTTCAGGTGGGAAGCATGTCTTTCCACGTCTTGGGCGCTTTCGAGGTCGCGAGATCCGACTGCTGGTACAACTTCCCATCCGGCCCGACATAACGACCGGTGTGCGGATCGTACTTTGCCACCACGACCGACGGCGCGAGCTTAGATGCGTTGGCTCCGAATGAGCTTGGCGCAGCCTGCGGCCCTCCACCGCCGGCCGGGTCGAGTGGTGCGGCATCGGGAGGGGTGGGCGCGGCGGGCGCGGCGGGTGGCGGGGGAAGTTCCCCCGGCTGCAGGGACGTCGAGTGGCGCTATGGGCGGAAGGTCAGCCGACATTCTCGACATGGGCGCCAGCGGAGGTGGTCCCGACGACGGCACCGGCGGAACAGCCGCTCCAACCGTGCCGGGTGGTGGACTTTTCCCCGCGGCCCCGCCGGCGTGCCGCGCGGCACCGCCCCCGGTGGCAGCGGCGTTCCCTGCAGCGGGCCAAAGATTCTGTCGTTGAGGTAACCCGGTCATCGGGCGGGACGCCCTGGGCGAGCAGGTTGGGGTCCAGCGGGTAGGGACCGAGGACGTGCTGCTTCATCGCCAGCGGCATGTACGGCTTGTCGCTGTTGCAGATTTCGACGGTGGGCGCGCTTGCCCGGGTGACCCATGCAGGGATAGTTGCGGGCACCGCGAACCGCCGATCGGTGAATCCTGCGGGAGTTTGCAATACAGCCCGTCCGGTGTGTCGATGTCGGCGAGGTCGTCCGGGGATCGCCATGTGTTGGGTGGCATGAAACCGACCGTGCAAATTGGCGGATCGTCGATCGTGAGTGCGAAGTCGCCTTGGGCCGTACCCTCGGGATGGTTCGTCGCCGCGGCGGCCTGCTCGATAGCAACCGCCGACGGCAGCAACACCAGCAGCTGCTCCAGCGAGGGGTGGTAGGTGACGCCGATCTGCCCGATGGTAGTCAGGTTGGCGAGCAACACCGGCAGCGTCGGTTTGATTTGTTCGAGCAGCCGGGACGCTTCGTTCGCAGCCCGGGCCGTCTTGCAGGATCGTGCGAAAGTGGGAATCGTTGTTCACCAGCACATCCGAGATGCCGGCGAAACTACGTGCCCACGTCCTGATCGAATCGGTGGTGCGTGCTTGGGTATCCAATAGCGGCCCGGTGTCTTCGGTGAGGGCTCGGGTGCGATCGACGACGCCGTTGGCGTCGCGGGACAACGTCTGTGAGGAATCGATCAGTGACCCCAGGTCGTAACCGGAACCGTTGAAGCCTGGAAGGACTCGTCGAGCAATTGGCCGAGTTTGGCCTTCGGGATGCTTTGGACCAAGGCATTGACCTGGTCGAGCATCGGCCCGACCGGCTGCGGAATCGTCGTGTCGCTCGCCGCGATTACCGAGCCGTCGTGCAGGTAGGGCGGCGAATCGGTTTTGGGCCGCAAGTCGACGTACTGTTCACCCACCGCGGAGACACTGAGCACCTTCGCCGTCAGGTCCGCGGGTACTCGGTGAAGTGCTAAGCGACAGCGTCGCTTTCGCGCCGGTCGGCGTCAAACCCACCGAGGTGACCTTACCGAGCTGAACCCCGCGGTAGGTCACGTTGGAAAACCGGTACAGGCCGCCGGTGGCCGGCAGCTCCAGCGTCACCGTCATCCGACCGATCCCCAGCAGGGTCGGCGCTTGGATGTAGAAGAGGACCATCGCAATGACGCCAATGGTCCCGGCGATCGCGAAAACCGCCAGCTGGATCCGAACAAAGCGCGTCAGCATCTATCCACCCGCTCCCGTCGGAGGCGGGTCTGCGGGCGGCGCCGTTTGACCAAGACCAGCGTGGGGGCGGCGCCGAGCGGGGGGCGGGCAGCGGGGCCGCACCCGGCGGAGGCCCAGGCAGCGAAGGGAGGCTCGCCGGGTCGACCCACGGTGGCCTCAGGGGGTCATGCATCGGATCGTGTGTGTATTGCAGGTAATAGGGGTCCCCGGGCGCCGGTACCAACGGCTGGTCCAGCTGGCCCCAGTGGGTGCCCAACATCAGTCCTCGCTTGAGCCGTGGAATCGACAGGTCCAAATCGACGTGCAGGTTGAAGTAGTCGCCTCGGACCGCTCGGTCGACGAAGTTCTGGGTGAATGGGAACACGAACGCGGCCGCGACAGCCATGCCCAACTCGGGTCCGACGTCGACGAGCGCGCGGAGGGTCGGCTCCAGGTTTTTGAGATTCTTGACCAGGTCGGCCTGGGTGTCGTTGACCAACCGGGTGGCGGTGTTGCTGAAGACGCGAAGTTTGTCCAGGGCGGCAGTTAGCCGTGGGCGCTCCTTGATCAGCACATCGAGAGCGGGCGGTATCTTCTGCAGCGCCTGGGTGAGAACGTCGCGTTGGTCGGCGAAGGTGCCGGCAAGCCGGTTCAGCGCCTGGATGGAGTCGACGATGTTGTCCCGCTGATCGTCCAGTGTTCCGACGAACGTGTCGAGGCGAGTGATCAGATCACGTACCGCGCCCTCACGCCCGGACAGGGCGGCGGAGAAATTGTGGATGATCTCCCCGATCTGTCCCAGCCCCCCGCCATTGACGACCGCTCCCAGCGACGACAGCGTCTGCTCTGTCGACGGGTAGGCCGATGACCGGCTGAGCGGGATGGTGGCGCCCGGCTGCAGCCGTCCGCTTCCTCGCTGGCCGAGCGGCGTATTGAGCTCCACATGCATCGACCCCAGCAGGCTGGTCTGGCCGACGGTGGCTACCACGTTGGCCGGGATGACGACATCACGCTTTACCGAGATCTCGACGTCGGCGTGCCAGCCTTGCACCCTCATCGTGCCGACACTGCCGACGACGACGTCGTCGATCATCACCGGCGAATTCGACTCCATCGTACCGACATTCGGGAGCTCGACGTGGTAGATGTTGGCCCCCGGCCCGCGTCCGACCGCGCCGGGCAGCGGCAGCGAATTCAGGCCGTGGAATGCGCATCCCGTTGCCGTCAGCACCACGCAGCAGCCGATGGCGAACACCCGCCGCGCCGCCACCCGGGCGATCATTGTTGTGGCCCTTCGGCCGGCAGCAGCATGCCTGACACGCTCCGCGCTGGGGGCGGTGGTGGCATCGGTGTTGTCGGCGGGGGCGGCAGCGGCATCGCCGCGCCCGGTATCGGCGCCGGCGGCACCGCCCCCGGCGGTCCAACCGGATCACCGGGCAAGCCGGTGTAGGCCGACACCGCGGGCGGGGTCTCGGGTGGTCCGGGTTTCGGGCCCTCGCCGCCGGGTGCCAGGCGCGGTTCGCTGTAGAGGATGTTGGAAGGGTCCACCGACTTCTGCAGGAATATGTTGATGGGAATCGGCAGGTTGTTGAAGTTGAGCACCCGCAACCCGGGACCGAGGAACAGGGAGCACAGCTTGCCCGATTCAACCGCGGTGACGTTCTCGATGGCGCCGAGTGCCGTGCAGCCGGGCACGGGCACCGGAACCATCAAACCCAAAACGTGGGGTTCGCGAAGTTCATGATCCCGAACCCTCCCACGATGGTTCCGGTGTCGGCATTGTAGTCGTTGAAGAAGTTGCCGAGCGCGTTCGGCGCTGCGTGCAAAATGTTTTCCAGATCCATGTGATGATCGACCAGGACCTATGTTTTCGCATGAGATGGGCCACTTCCTGGTGGCGCGGCGCAACGGCGTCGACGTGAGCCCGCCATACTTCATCCCGGCGCCCTTGCCGTCGATTTTTTTTATCGGGACCTTCGGCGCATTTATCCGGATGCGATCGCCGGCGCGCACGCGGCGCGTGATGTTCGACATCGGGGCGGCGGGGCCGTGGGCCGGAGTGGTGCTGGCGGTGGTCGCGGTGGTGATTGGGCTGAAGCTCTCCGACGTGGCGCCGCTCGACGCCTCCGGCGGCGGGCTGCAGCTCGGCAATTCGATCCTGTTCTGGGTGCTGTCTTACGTAACCTTGGGAGTCGATCCCAACTCGGTCAACGTCAACCTTCACCCGATCGCGTTCGCCGGATGGATCGGGCTGCTGGTGACGACGCTCAACCTGTTGCCGGTGGGCCAGCTCGACGGCGGTCACGTCATATACGCGCTGTTCGGCCGCTGGCATCGGACCATCGCGCGGCTGTTTATCGTGGCTTGCGTGCTGATGGTCGTGATACCGCTCTTCATGGGCTCGGCATACTGGGGCGGATGGCTGTTCTGGGTGGTGTTCCTTTTCTTTCTCGGCCTGGGGCATCCGGCCACGGTCGATGCGGATACGCCGCTCGATCCTCGGCGCAGGGCGTTTGCGTGGGCGACGATCGTGCTGTTTATCGTGACCTTCAGTCCGGTGCCGGCATGGTACGCCCAGGGGAATCAGAACCAGCCGGAGCAGCCGCCGAAGGACAATACTTACAGCGTCGTTTACCAGCCGGCGCCGCCGCGGATGCCCGCCTCCGTGCGGCTTAAGGGACTCTGAAATGAGCGGTGGGGGGAAGCGGCCCAGCTGGGATCAGTACTTCATGACGATCACGCGGCAGGTCGCCGAGCGCTCGACCTGCCTGCGAGCCAAGGTCGGCGCGGTGATCGTGCGCGACCGCAGCATCCTGGCCACCGGCTACAACGGATCGCCGGCCGGGATGCCGCATTGCACCGAGGTCGGCTGCCTCATCTACGAGTCGCGCACGCCCGACGGCGAAATCGAACAGAACTGCTGGCGCACAATTCACGCCGAGATTAACGCGATCACGCAGGCGGCCAAGAACGGCGCCGCGATCCGCGACGCCGACATCTACGTCACCCACACGCCCTGCATCCACTGTCTCAAGGTGCTCATCAACACCGGCGTGCGCACGGTCTACTACGGCCGCGAGTACAAACTGCACACGGTCAGCGAAGTGCTCAAGCATTCGGCGGTGAAGCTGGTGCAGGTGACACCGGAGAACGCGGATGCCCCCGCATGAGAGCGGCAAGGGCGCAGCCGGCGACGCCACGGCGCGGCTATGCGGAATCTGCGCGCTCATCGAACGATGCCGTGCGGGCAACTTCACGGATTTCGTCGCCGAGCTGCCGCACTCGTTCGTAATCCTGGGCGACGCGCAATTTTATCGCGGCTACTGCGTGGTGCTCGCGCGGCGTCACGTCAACGAGATGCATCTGCTGCCCGCCGACGAGGCGCGCGCGCTTTTCGACGAGACGGTCGCGGTGGGTCGCGCAATCGCGCTCGCTACGCAGCCGCTGAAGCTCAACTACGAATGCCTCGGCAACCTGGAACCGCACGTCCACTGGCACGTCTTTCCGCGATTCGAGGCGGACGCGATGCGCGCGGCGCCGGTATGGATGAGGCCTGAGACCGAACGCAAAGCAGCACTTGAGGATTCCGACCGGCGCGCGCTGATTCAGACTTTGGCAGCCGAATTGCGCCGCCAAATCTCAGCCGCGCGCGTGGCGGTCCTATAGATTTCGCGAAAAATCTTCGCGCTAAATCCACTGAGTCGCCTCGCCGAGGGGTGGAAGCGGGCAGGTGGGTACGGAAAGGATGTGGCGGGGCCGTTGTTTCGAACTTCAACGATCACTCTAATGCGTCGGCGGCTGATAATTGCCACGATGCTTGGCGTTACGGTTTCGCTCGCGGCGTGTCAAAGCGCCAAGCTGCCGGACGAGGGCAGCGATGCGGCTCAGCTATACCTTAGAAAATGCGGGCAATGTCATCAGGCATACAATCCGAGCCAGATGACGGCGGCGATGTGGGCGATCCAGGTCGACTTGATGCAGGAGCGGATGAAGCAGACGGGATTGGCGCCGCTCACGCCGGCCGAGCGCAAGACCGTCCTCGATTACCTGAGCAGCAACGCCGGCAAACAATAGCGCGCGCTACTTGAGCAGCGGTGGCTGACCGCCGTCGTAAACAATCCGGCCGTCGACGATCGAAGCGAAGTCGGGCAATCGATGCGCAGTCAGTTTGCCGTCGGGCATGATGTGTTCGACGTCCCATCCGCGCACCGTCATCTGATCGGAAACGATTCGCCGATGGCATTGCCACCACAGTCCCTCCGAACACATCATCGCCGTGCGCGCGGCGAGCGCTATCGCTATAAGGTCGTCGAGTCCCTCCGTGAATTCGGCGCTCTCCGTATGGTCCGCGTACGATCGAAACGCGGCGACCGTCCATGCCACATGCGGCGAATCGGGACGCTTGCTGTGACGACGCCCGCCCAGGCGCTTGAGCCATCGATACTCGACGCCGGCGCGGCCGAGCGCTTCGGCGAACGGCTCCTGGTTGAAGTGAGGCCATCGGCGCGAGCCGGGAAAGGAGCGGACGTCGGCGAGGGTCGAAATTCCATGCTCGCCGAGCAGTTCGAGGAAGCGTTCGATCGGATGGGTCGAGTGGCCGACCGTGTAAAGCGTCGGACGCGATGGAGCGAGCGGATTTTTTACAGCGTTCGGCATCCGAGGGCGTCTAATTTTGCGGTCGGCCTTCGAGCGATCCCGACAACGAGAATCGGAACGACGAAGAGAATCAGAGGGGGATCAACTTAGCGCTGCCAGCGCGAGGCCGCCCGCGATAAGCGCGTAGCCCGAAACCGTAGCCAGGGTTTCGCCCCATCGCGTCGCCCGCTCGATCAGCACGAAAGCCGTCAGCACGGCCACCCACAGCAGGTTCATCACGCCCGCCACGAACAGCAACGCCATCAGCATCCAGCAGCAGCCCACGCAGAACGCGCCATGGTCGAGCCCCATCAAGATCGCGCCGACGCCACCGTCGCGCCAGTGCGTCATCAGAAAGCCCACCGGTGACTGGCAATGGCGCAGGCATCTGCGCTTGAGCGGTGAGAGCTGATAGGCGCCGGCCAGCGCCAGGATCACGCCGCCCGCCAGCGGCGCGACACGCATCGCACCGGTCAGAATCGCGGCCTGATCCATCGCAGTCTGCAGCACGGTGACGACGGCACTAAACGCGATCCATACCGCTACGTAGCCGCCGGCGAACAGCCACACACGGAGGCGCGGCGAGGAGTCGCGGCCCTTGGCAACCAGCGCGTACGTCGCGACCATCGGCGCCGCGCTCGGCAGCATCATCGCTACCATCATCACCGCCCACATCAGGAACGTCAGCCATAACGCCGTGGCCGACCAAGGCGAGGCCATCGACATTCCGGGCATTGCGGCCATGCCTGCCATCCCGGCCATCCCGTTCATAGCCATGTCGCCGCTGGTGGTTGGCATCCGCCACAGGTAGAGCCACGCGAGCGCCGAGAGCGCGCCGAGGCCGCCCCAAATCGCGAGCCGGTCGAACAGACTGAGCGTGCGCGAAATTCCGCGCTCATCCGTCGTGGTTACTGCGGAAGCCATCGCGACTCGTGAGAAGAGCTACACTCGCACCCCGAAGCGCCGGGCTACGGGGCGGACCAATTGATCGCTGAGAAGTGGCCGTTGCGCCCGTCGTTGTCGAAGCTGAGCGAATGATCTTTGTAGTGGCTCGTCGTGCCGCGCGCGGCGGCCAGGCGTCCGGAGTAAGGGTGCGTCACGTTGTCGAGCCACACCGTTGTGCCGTCACGTCCCGCCACTCCCTGGACCGTTACCTCAGTGACGCCGGCGATGCTCACCTTGCGCGTGTCGCCCGAGGCGCTGAAGTCGATTTTCGCCTCTTTGGTTGGCAGCCAATGTGCAATCATCGGGGCCAGCAGGCTCGGCGGTCCGCCCGCCTTCCCAGCAAAAACGGCCTCGAGCGCGGCACGCTGCTCGGCGTTGGCGCGCTCGTCGACGTACACTCCTCCGGTGCCGCCGCCCTGCGCCATCGGGCCCGGTGTGGTGAACGCCTGCACCGCGTTGAGCCCGGAAAGATCGGTCTTGCCGTAGCTGCCGCGGTTGATGTGAAAGGCCAGCACCACGTCGCAATGGCCCTCGGTCGGACTGACCTTGGCCTGAGTTAGCAGACAAGGACAGAGCAGCTCGCAGTTGCAGGACTCGAAATACTCGCCCTCGATTTTCCAGCTTTCGTTAGCCATTGATTATCGCTCCCGGATTGATCGCGCGGATCGCTCCCGCGGTTCGCTCTGGTTCGGTGATGAAAAGCGCACGCCTTCCCGAGGCGCTCGCTGATTCAACAGTATCGTGCATGCGCGGAATGCGCGCGGTCAAGCGAAAAATGCACGCGCCGCGACGAACTCGATCAGCCGCCGGGAGCCGGCTGGGCCGCGTGTGTCGCACCGGGCGCGCTTGAAGCCGGCGCGCTCACGGCCGCTCCCTCGGCAACGCGCTTGAGGTTCGCCATGTTGATTGCCGCCTCGGACTGATTGGCCACTGCGACCAGGATGAGCGCGTCGGGGTGCAGGTACTTTTGCGCCACGCGCTGGACGTCCTCCTTGGTCACCGCTCCGATCAGTTTCGGGTAGCGTTCGGCGTAGTCGAGGCCGAGGCCATACAGTTCGACCTGCAGGATGAAGCTCGCAATCGAACTCTGGCGATCGAGCTTGAGCGGAAAGCTGCCGATTAGATATTCCTTGGCCGAGGCCAGTTCGGCGTCCGAGACCGGATGTTCCTGCATGTCGCGCAACTGTTCGATAATGAGCTGCAGCGCCTCGTTGGTACTCTGATTTTTGGTTTGCGTATCGACCGCGAAGGAGCCGACAAATTTACGCGCGTCGAATCCGCTCGAGATTCCGTAGGCCAGCCCGTTCTTGCTGCGCACGATTTTCATCAGACGCGAAGCGAAGCCGCCGCCGCCCAGGATGTAGTTCATCACCTGCAACCGATAGTAGTCCGGGTTGGAGCGCGCGACACCGCCGCCGCCCAGGATGATGGTTGCCTGCACGACGCTGCGGTCGACCAGCGTCGGATGAATTCCCGGCGTGACGCTGGGCGCCAGCGGCACCGCTTGAGCCGGCGCCGTGCCCTTGAGCGCATCGAAGGCCTTCTCCAGCTTGGCTTTCACTTCGTCGGCTTTGACGTCGCCGACCACCGAAATTACCGCGCTGCCGATCTTGTAGTGCGTTTGATAAAAATCGCGCACGTCTTGCGGCGTGAGCTTCGCCACCGACTCGGCCGTGCCCTCGCTGGGATGGCCATACGGTGTGTTGCCATAGAGCGCCTTCTGGAAGGTCACCCCGGCGACGTAGTCCGGCTGCTCTTCCTCCGCTTTGATTCCGGCCACGCGCTCGTCGCGTTTGCGGGTGATTTCGGAGTCGCTGAGTGCGGGCTCGGTAAGCGCCGCGGCCAGCAGGCCCAGGGTCTCGTCTTCGTATTTCTTGAGCGAGGTGAAGCTCGCCTGTGCATAGTCGGGCCCGGCACCGACCGAGATCGAGCTGCCCATGAAGTCCACTTTCTGGTTGAACTGCGTGGCGCTGAGATCTTTGGTGCCGAGCGTCAGCGAGCTCGCGGTGAGCGAGGCCAGTCCGGCCTTGCCCTCCGGGTCGCGCCGCGCGCCAGCGTCAAACGCGATCGTCATCGTCACCATCGGCAACTGATGCTGCTCGGAGACCAGCAGCACGGCGCCGTCGGCGAGCACCGAGCGCTTGATGTCGAGCGCCGCGGCAGGGGCCGCGAAGGCCGCGATCAGAAAGGCGGCGACCAACGCCGCGCATACGACCTCGCCCCGCCGCCTCATCGTGTCACCTCGTCCATGGCCAAGCCCGCGCGCGTGACCCGCATCGGCGCTAACCCGGGCATCGAACCATCGGTTTCGAGCCGGGGCGCGTGACGCACCGTGCCGCCTGCTCCGCCGCCGCCCTGCTCATGAGGCAAAATACCGGTCGGCACCAGCACACCGAGCGTGCAATTGTTCTCGACCAGGTATTTTTTCGCCACCCGCTGGACGTCGGTCGCGGTAACCTTGTCGATTTCCCCGAGATAGCGGTCCATCAGATGGTAATCGCCCAGCATCTCCCAGACGCCAAGCTGCAGAGCCTCCTCGAAGATCGAGTCCTGGGCAAACACGAATGACGACTGCTCGAGGTTTTTGGCCTTCTGCAATTCCTCGGCGCCAACCGGCTGGTCCTTGAGCTGCTCGATAACCTTGTCGGCCTCGGCGATCGCATCGTCGGTCCTCACCCCGGGGCGCATCTGCGCCGACAGCGTGAACAGCCCGGGGTCGAACGACGTCATGTCGTAACTGGCCGACACTTCGACCACCATCCGTTTGTCGAGCACCAGGCTTTTGTACAGGCGTGAACTCTTGCCGTCGGAAAGAATCTCGGAGGCGATTTCGAGCGCGAACGCGTCGGCTCCGCCGGTGCGATAGTTGGGCACGTGATAGGATTCGTCAAAGGCGGGAAGGTTGGCCGCGTGGCGCAGCACGATCTTCCGCTCGCCCTGCTGGGGCGGTTCGACCTCGAGCACGGGCGGTGGCTTGGGGCCGTTTTTGATCGGGCCGAAGGATTCGGAAATCTGCTTGAGCACCTTGTCGGCGTCGAAGTCGCCCACCGCGACCGCGATCGCGTTCTGCGGCGAGTAATAGACGCTGTGGTACTTGAGCGCGTCGGCCAGGGTCAGGCGCTTTATATCCTGCATCCAGCCGATCACCGGCCAATGGTACGGATGCTCAACGAAAGCTTGCGCCTCGGTCGCCTCCGAAAGCGCGTCTTCCGGATTGTCGTCGGTGCGCATCCGCCGTTCCTCTTCCACCACCGCGAGTTCGGAGGCGAAGCCCTTGGGATCGAAATTCGCCATCCGGTCGGCCTCCAAGCCGATCGGCACGTCGAGGTGGTCGCGGTTGATCACCTCGAAGTAGTCGGTGAAGTCGCTGCCGGTGAACGCGTTATCCATCCCGCCGTTCTCCTGGATGATGTTGGAGAACTCCTCGGGGCCGTATTTGTTGGTTCCGCGGAACTTCAAGTGTTCGACCAGGTGCGAGATGCCGGTCTTGCCGAAGCTCTCGTTGCGCGAGCCAACCTTGGTGAACAGGTTGAAGGTCGCCACTGGCGCCTTGTGATTCTCGAGCACCAGGACCTTGAGTCCGTTGGGCAGGGTTTCAGTCTTGACGCTGTCGGTGATTCCGGCGCGCGCGCGTGGCGGCACGCCAATCGAAATCAGCGCCGCAAGCGCGAATATCAACGTCAGACGACCGTATGGGCTATGGTTGGGAATAAACATGGCTCTTAGCAGTTAAGACTTCACTCGCCGCGCGGTCAAGCCGAGCCCCGCCGAGCGTCCGTGGAAGCTCACGCGTCCACGATCGGCAAAGACGGCGCCGCCCATGCGTTCCCGCCGGCGCTTCCAGCCGTTAAAAATCAAATTGCATAGCGGGTGCGCGATTTGTCACAATGATAATAATGACTCAAACTCCGGCTGAGGATCGCCCGCAGGCACTGCACGAAATCAAGGGCGTGCTGACAAAGTTCATGCGGATGCTGTACCCGCAGGAATTTCGCTTGGATTCGATCGCCAATTGCGGCCCGATGCTGGCCTTTCACTATCCGCTGCTGGCGGGCGAGATGATTCATCTGCCCGAGCAGATCGACGCGCTCGGCTCCCGGGCGCTCGCCTACGATTACTATCTTGTCACCGCGGCTCAGTTGGCCGGCCGCCATGAGTTCGGCACCTTCAAGCTTTGCCTGGCGGACTTGCCGGGCTTTCAGGAACGCGGCGAGACCGGCGTGGAAGCGATCGAAAGCTTCGTCGCGTCGTTCAGCGACCCGATGCTCGGCGGCGCCCTGATGCGGCTGTGCGAGACCGCGCGAGTCGACAGCGAGATGGCGCGGCGCTACCGCGGTCTGGCGCCGCGTATCGCAAGGCTCAACCATGTGTTGGTCGAGAAGCTGAACCCGCGCGCGCTCAGCACGATGTTGGTGCGCGGCGCGCTCGAGATTGAAGCCGGCGACGACCCGGCGACGCAGAGCTTCACCGGGCAGGCCGCCGGATTCTTTGCGCCGTTGCGGGCGCCCGGCGCCGACGTGCTGACCAGCGCGCGCCAGGCCTCCGCAATGTACACGTGGCTGCAGGAGTTGATGGCGGCCGCGCGGCGCGCGGGCGCTTCCGAAGGCCTCGATGATGACGGCAACGCGCTGCGCAACGATCTTATCGGCAACCTCGACAGCGCCGAGGGCGGCGAAGGCGAAGGCCCCGAAGGCGACGAGGGCGACAGCGACGGCGAGACCAACCAGAACGTTAAGATGGAAGTCTCGGGCAAGCAGTCCAAGGGGCGTGGCGGCCGCCCGCTCAGTCCAGAGGAGATCCGCAAGCTGCTCGAGCAGGGTGCGCAAATCAAACCCGCCGAGGGCGAGGGCGGGGCCGAGGGCGAGGGGATGTATCTTACCCAGCTCACGGGCAAACAGGCGCAGGATCTCGAGGAGTTGCGCGAGCAGCTCGGCGAGATCGGCCCGGCCTCCAACCACGGGCGGCTGGTGCTGATGCACGGGCGCAACCAGGACTCCTACTACTCCTACGACGAATGGGATTACGTGGCGGCGGATTACCGGCGCGGATGGTGCCGGCTGCGCGAGGTTCCGCTCGCCGGCGACGACAACGATTTTTTCGCGCAGACGTTGGCGCGCTACTCCGAGATGCTGCCACAGGTGCGGCGTCACTTTCAGCGCATCCGGCCCGCTTCATATCGAATGGTCCGCGGGCTCGAGGACGGCGAGGAACTCGACCTCGAACGCCTGGTCGAGACCCGCGTGTCGCGCCTGATGGGCGAGAGTCCCGACCCGCGCGTCTACAGCGCGCGCAAAAAAGAGTCGCGCGACGTCGCCACTCTTTTCCTGCTCGACATGTCGGCCTCCACCGATGAACCGATTCATCGCGAGGTGCGCAAGGCCACCGCCGACGATGACGATCACAGCGACGATTGGATGAAGGCCTGGCAACGCCGCCCGCAGCAGAGCCAGCGCCCGCGCCGCATCATCGACGTCAACAAGGAAGCGCTGGTCATCATGGCCGAGGCGCTCGAAGAAATCGGCGACTCCTACGCGATCATGGGATTTTCCGGCCACGGCCGCGACAACGTCGAGTTCTATGTCATCAAGGAATTCAGCCAGGGGCTGAGCGACGAGGTCAAGGCGCGCGTGGGCGCGGTCGAGCCCAAGCGATCGACCCGGATGGGCGCGGCGATTCGCCACGTGCGCGAGAAATTCAAGGACGTAAGCTCGCGCGCCAAACATATGATCCTGCTGAGCGACGGCTTCCCGCAGGACTTCGACTACGGCCACGACCGGCGCTCCAACGCTTATGGCATCCAGGACACGATGGTGGCGCTGAAGGAACTCGAGATGGCGGGGGTGCTTCCGTTCTGCATCACGGTCGATCGCACCGGCCACGATTACCTGCGCCAGATGTGCGCGCCGTCGCGCTATCTCGTGATCGAGGACATCACCTCGCTGCCGCGAGTCCTGCCGAAGATTTACGAGCAGGTCGTCCGCTGGTAGACCGCGGCGATTTCGCGTCGCCCGGCGATCCTGCGCGCGTCTGACGTTCGTATCATTGCGTACTATTGTTGGACTATCGTCGGATTACCGTCGCACTATTGCCGTGGCGTGGCGCTCGTCAGCCGCGCGCTCAGCTTGGCGTCCGACGCCACGTCGATCGCCGTCCACGCCATCGCGATCGCGCCGTCGAAAAGTGCCTGGTCGGCGGCGGGCGTGATGCAGCTCGCGGTGAATTCGGGCTGATGATTAACCGCCGGCAACGAGTTGATTCCGATTACCGGATGGATCGTCGGAAAGACCAGCGAGACGTTGCCCATGTCGGTCGAGGCGGCGGCGCGGCTCATCTCCGCACCCGGCACGATAAAGTGGCGGCCGAGGGTCTCGCCATTGTGCTGGTATAGCGCCGCGAGTTCCGCGTCGCTTACCAGTTCCGCATACGGTTTGTCGCCGCCTTCGATCTTCAGCTTGGCGCCGGTCGCGATTGCTCCCGCCTCGAAGCATTTCTGCACCCGTGAGCGGATGTCGTGGAGCTCACCGACGGTTTGCGCCCGCACCATGTAGCTTGCGGAGGTGTGGGCCGGGATGATGTTGGGCGCGTCGCCGCCATGGGTGACGATGCCGTGGATGCGGTTGGTCGGATGAATGTGCTGGCGCAGCAGGCCAATCGCGGTCTGCGCCACCACCAGCGCGTCGGCCGCGTTTATTCCAAGCTCGGGAAACGCCGAGGCGTGCGCTTCCTTGCCGGTGTAGTTGACTTCGAATTGGCAGACCGCGATGAATGGCGGCGCCGCCATGTCGACCGGCGCCGGATGCGCCATCATCGCGAAATGCGTACCGGCAAACGCGCCGCGCTCCAGCAATAGGATCTTGCCGCCCGCATTGCATATTTCCTCAGCCGGCGTGCCGATCACCGTTATTGTCAGACCGGCGTCGTTGGCAACTTTGGCCAGCGCGATTCCGGCCCCCGCCGCCATCGCGGCGATGATGTTGTGTCCGCAGGCGTGACCGATGGCCGGCAGGCAGTCGTACTCGGCGCAGATCGTGACGTGCAGCGGGCCCGCGCCGGCACTCGCGGTGAACGCCGTCGGCAGATCGCATATCCCGCGCTCGACCTTGAAACCGGCACCGTCGAGCATCTCGCAGAGCCATCCGCAGGCCTTCTCCTCTTCGAAGCCGAGCTCCGGATGCGCGTGGATGCGATGGCTCAGATCGACCAGCGGTTTGCGGACCTGCTCGATCTTCTCGCGGGCCGCGGCTTTGGCGTTCATCAAGGGCTCCTTTGCGAAGGGCACACGCGCCGAACGCGATCGCGGCGGCGGGCGCTCGAACCTTTCGATAGCGCCGGAGAGAATGTGCTAGGTGATGCGGAGGTCGTGTCCGGTCATCTCAGGCGGCGCTTCGATTCCAAGCATACCTAGCAACGTCGGAGCGACATCGGCAAGCGTGCCGCCGGCGCGCAGCTTTCCCTTGTAGGACGGGTCGAACAGTATCAGCGGCACCGGGAAGGTCGTATGCGCGGTGTGGGCCTGGCCGGTGGCGGGGTCGGCCATGAACTCGGCATTGCCGTGATCGGAGGTTATCAGCGCCACGCCGTGCGCGCGCTGGACCGCGTCGATAACTTTGGTCAGCGCGGCGTCCGTCGTCTCGATCGCCTTGATCGTCGCTTCGAGTTTGCCCGTGTGTCCCACCATGTCCGGGTTGGCGAAGTTCATCACGACCACGCCGAATTTATCGCCGGCGATTTCCGCCGCCGCGCGCTCGGCTATCTTGTCCGCCTGCATCGTGGGCTCGAGGTCGTAGGTCGCCACCTTGGACGACGGAATCAGCACGCGCTCTTCGAGCGGGAACGGTTTCTCGACTCCGCCGTTGAGGAAGTACGTGACGTGGGCGTACTTTTCGGTCTCGGCGATGCGCAGGTTGTGTACGCCGGCGCGCGCCAGCACTTCGGCGAGCGCGTTCTTCACGTCCTCGGGGCCGAAGGCGAGCGGCAATCCGAGGCTGCGGTCGTACTCGCTCATGCATACGTAGCCGACGCGCGCAAAGCGCGGACGGGCGAAGCCCTCGAACTGTTTCAGCGTCAGCGCGGCGGTGAGCTCGCGCGCGCGGTCGGCGCGAAAGTTGAAACATATGACCTGGTCGCCGTCCGCAAGCGGCGCCCCGCCCGCGATCACGCGCGGCTCGACGAACTCGTCAGACTGGTTGGCGGCGTAGGCGTGCTCGACCGCCGCGCGCGCGCTGCCTTCGGCGATCCCCTCGCCGAGCGCGATTGCGCGCCAGGCGCGCTCCACGCGCTCCCATCGCTTGTCACGGTCCATCGCGAAGTAGCGGCCGGTGACCGTCGCTACCTTGCCGCATCCGAGCGCCTTGAGCTTCGCTTCCAGCGCGTCGACGAACGGCAGCGCCGAACGCGGCGGCGTGTCGCGCCCGTCGAGCACCGCATGGACTGCGACCTTGTGCAGACCCTCGCGGGACGCAAGCTCGAGCAGGGCGAAAAGATGATCGATATGGCTATGCACGCTGGCGTCGGAAAGCAGGCCCCATAAGTGAAGCGTATGGCCGTTATCGCGCGCGCGGCGAATTGCGCCGAGCAGCACTTCGTTCCGTGCAAACGCCCCGGTCTCGATCGCCTTGGAGATCCGCATCACGTCCTGGTAAATCACGCGCCCCGCGCCAATCGTCAGATGGCCGACCTCGGAGTTGCCCATCACGCCGGGGGCCAGGCCGACCGCCTCGCCCGAAGCATCTATCTCGGTATGTGCCTGGGTCGCGTATAAACGATCCATCGTGGGCGTGCGGGCCATCGCGATCGCGTTGGCCTGGCGCTCAGCCCGCAAGCCCCATCCATCAAAGATCACCAGCACCGCAACCGGCGGACGCCCCGTCGGACCGCTCATCGCGCACTCCCCCCGCGCTGAAACGCGGCCGCGCCGGGCCATGATGCGCGGACGCCCAGTTCCTCCGCGATGCGCAGCAGGCGATTGTACTTGGCCGTGCGCTCGCCACGGCTCATCGAGCCGGTCTTGATTTGCCCCGCCCCGGTCGCGACGGCGAGGTCGGCGATGGTCGTGTCTTCGGTTTCGCCCGAGCGATGCGAGACAACGCAGGTAAAGCCGGCGGCGCGCGCCATCTCGATAGTCTGGAGGGTTTCGCTGAGCGTGCCGATCTGGTTGAGCTTGATCAGGATCGAATTGGCGGCGTGCTCGCGGATGCCGCGCTCCAGAAACTTTGGATTGGTCACGAAGAGGTCGTCGCCGACGAGTTGTACGCGCGCGCCCAACTCCCGGGTCAGCGTTTGCCATCCCGCCCAATCGTCCTCGGCGAGCCCGTCCTCGATCGACACGATCGGATAGCGATCGAGCCAATCGCCATACAGGCGCACCATCTGTTCCGAATCGCGCGCCTTTTTATCCGAGCGCGCAAACACGTAGCGGCCGTCTTCGTAGAACTCGCTGGAGGCCGGGTCGAGCGCCAGCGCGACGTCGGCGCCGGGACGATAGCCGGCTTTGGCGATCGCTTCGAGGATCACCTCGATCGGTTCCTCGTTGTTGCGCAAGTTGGGAGCGAAGCCGCCCTCGTCGCCGACGTTGGTCGAATGCCCGCGTTTCTTAAGTACGCCGGCCAGCGCATGGAAGACCTCGGCCCCCATGCGAATCGCTTCGGCGCATGACGGAGCGCCGAGCGGTACGATCATGAATTCCTGCATATCGACGCTGGAATCGGCGTGCTTGCCGCCATTGAGCACGTTCATCATCGGCACCGGCATCACGCTGGCGGCGGGGTTGAGGTAGCGATACAGCGGCACGCCGGCCGCCGCGGCGGCGGCGTACGCGGCGGCGAGCGACACACCGAGCATCGCGTTGGCGCCGAGCGCGGATTTGTTCTCCGTCCCGTCGAGCGCGATCAATCGTTCGTCGAGTGCGCGCTGCCCGGTCGCATCGGCGCCGCGGAGCGCGGCGGCGATGGGCCCGTTGACGTTGGCGACGGCGCGGGTCACGCCCTTGCCTCCGAAGCGGCGCGGATCGCCGTCGCGCAACTCCAGCGCCTCGTGAACGCCGGTCGAAGCGCCCGAAGGCACGGCGGCGCGGCCGAGCGCGCCGCCCTCGAGCTTCACGTCAACTTCGATGGTCGGGTTGCCGCGCGAATCGATTATTTCGCGGCCGCGAATTTCAGCAATGTTGGTTGCGGGCATCGGAATCAACCTCGTGCTCAAAGCAAAGCAGGAATCGTAGTCATGCGAAAGCGTGCGCGGGCGGCGCCACGCGCCGCCCGCGCACGCTTTCGCACAAACACCAGGCAGCGGCTTGGCCGCTGCCTGGTGTCCGCCGAGGCCGCGCGCCATGGCGCGCGGCCATGCGTGCGCGGCCTCCGTCGCAAAACGACGGCGCGCTGCGCACGCACTAGTCGCACTATTGTGCGCGTCGCGGCGCTATGCCGCGCGGCGCGACCGCTGCACGTCCTTGGCCAGCACGCGCTCGGCCACCGGCGTAAACGTCGCCGCCAGGAGGCCCTTCATGTCGATGGCGTCGCTCATAAACATGTCAGCCGTTCCGATCCGCTTTTGTAGCTCGTTGAAGCTGCCCTTGATGTCGTCGGTCTCGATTTCGTACAGCGCCAGGTAGCGATGCGCCGGCCCGTCGGCGAACTGGGTCTCGGCGAGCTTGAAGCGCTGCGCCGCGACGAAGCCGGGCACATTGAGCACGTCGGCGATGTGCACCTTGTTATACCACTCGTTGTACTCCGCTTCCTGGGCGGGCGTGGTTGGATTGCTCATTACTACGAACGTGTACTTGGCCATTGGGTATTCCTCCGTTGGAATGTTGGCGTGCCGCGCGGGTGGCGTGTCGCGATTTCCGATTGCGCTCCGGCCACGGCCGCAGGGCGATTCTAGGCCCGGCGTTCGACTGCTGTCCAATGCCGCGGAGGCGCGGGGCGCATCTCGATCAGATGGCGCCCTCGTCACGCAGCGCGCCTATTTCCTCCCAGGAGTAACCGAACTCGAGCAGGACTTCCTCCGTATGCTGTCCCCACTCGGGTGCGGGCGGCGATTGGGTTCGCACTTCACCGTTGTAGGAAATCGGCGTTCCGGAAACCAGCACGCGCCCGGCCGTCGGATGGTCGAGTTCCTGCAAATAGCCATTGACGCGCGCCTGCTCGTTGTCGAGCAGCATCCGGTAGTCGGCGACCTCGGTGACCAGGATATCTACGGCGGTCAACTCGTCGAGCCATTGCCTAGTGGTTCTTTTTGGGAATATGGCGTCGAGGACTTCGATCATTTTCCAGCCGTGGAAGTTGCGCGCCGGATTGTCGAATTGCGGATCGTCCTGTAGATGCTGGATGCCCATGACGCGGCAGAAATCCGGCCATCGCTTGTCGTCGACGCCCGCGATACAGAGCCATCCGTCGCTGGTCCGGTACGCGCCCCATACCCCGTGCAGGAACTGATGGCCGCGGCCCGCCCGCAGCGTGTCCCTCCCACTCATCGAGACGAAATTCAGCTCGAACCCCTGCATCGCGATGAGCGTGCCGAAGATCGAGGCGTCGACGCGCTGGCCCTTGCCGGTGCGCTCGCGAGCGAACAGTGCGCCGAGCACGCCCGCCGCCAGGCTGAGCGCTCCCGAGTGGTCGGCGACGGCGATTCCCGCGGCCAGCGGTGGATCCTCCGGCATCCCGGTCTTCGCCATCAGCCCACTGGCCGCCTGCGCCAGCGTGTCGCGGCTCGGACGCTTGACCCAGGGCCCTTTCGGCCCCCATGAACTCGCCTGCGCATAGACGATTTTGGGGTTGTCCTTGAGCAGGTCGTCGAAACCGAGCCCGAGCCGGTCGAGCACCCCGGGCCGGTAGTTAGTGAGTAGTACGTCGCAGGCTTTGGCCAGGCGGTGGATCAGCGCGACGCCGCCGGGCTTTTTGAGGTCGAGCGTGATGCTGCGTTTACCGCGGTTCATCGCGGTGAAGTAGAAAGAGACGTCCTGGTTTTTGGCCTCGGGACCTCCGATCAAGCCGCAGGTCAGCCAGCGGCTGAGGTCGCCGGTCTCGCGGTTTTCGATCTTGATGACGCTGGCTCCCATGTCGGCGAGTATCAGGCCCGCGAAGGGTCCCTGGATCTCCTGGCCGATCTCGATCACTTTGATGCCCTCAAGCGGTTTGCTCATCGCGTTCCCACTCCCCGTGTGGTTTTCGTCGCGGCGCATCGTGCGCGCGATCCATGCGCTGCGCGGACGCATTATCATGTGGCTCGCGTACAATCTCAAACGCGCGTCGCGCTCCGAATATAGCGCGAATGGGAGCGCGAGCGTGTGCCCGCGCCAACCCCGGCGGAAGCGGCCCGATGATGGCTTGGTTATCGCGCCGCCCCGCGGCTAAGCTGCGATAGCGATGGAGCCGAGCATCTACGAGTACCCCGCGATTTTCCGCCGCGTGCACATGGAGAAGCCCGCCGAGATCGGCGCCGAGGTCGACTTCATGCGCAAGGTCTGGCGCCGCCATCTCAAGCGCCCGGTGCGCCGCGTGCTCGACGTGGCCTGCGGTGACTCTCCGCACGGGATTGCACTGGCGCGTGCGGGAATCGCGGTCGCCGGTATCGATCACTCGCCGACGATGATAGCGGCGGGTCGCAAGGCGGCCGGCGTCGCGCCGATTCGCTTCTACCGCCGCTCGATCGAACGCTTTCGCCTCCCGGAGCGCCCGTTCGACACCGCTTTTTTCATGTCCGAGACGTTTCCGATCATGACGGGCAACTGCTCGCTGCTATCCCACTTGGCCTCGGTCGGGCGGCTGCTCAAACGCGGCGGGCTCTACTGCGTCGATATAGATCGCCACGACGGCGTCGAGGTCGTTGGCGAGCGCAAGCTCTGGCGCCGGCGCAAGGTCATCGCGGACGGTATCCGGGTCGACGTGCGCGAGTATCATCGTCCGATCGCATGGTCTTCGGGGATGCATTCGATTTACGAGTTGGAGTGCAAGATCCATTTTCCCGCCGGCCCGGTGGTCACGCGCGACATCGTGCCCGTGCGCTATACGCTGCCGAGCCTGTTGGAACTGGCCGCGCGCGCTAGCGGATACTTCGCGATGGAGGCGTGCTACGCCGATCTTTCGTTTACCAAGCCGATCGAAAAATGCTACGGACGCTGGCTCGGCGTGCTACGCCGCGTGTAGCTTTAAGGCGCGTTGCTTTAAGAATCGACAAGTCGAGGAGCGATTAAAAATGCTGGTCGAGGTCAAAGATATCGGTGATGGCGTGCGGATACTTGCTCTGAATCGGCCGCCCGCCAATGCGATCAATCGCGAGTTCAACCGGGCGCTTTTGGAGCAGTGCGACGCCGCGCGCGCCGAGACCGCCGTGCGCGCCGTGATAGTCGCCGGCAACGGCAGGTTTTTCAGCGGCGGAGTGGATCTGCGGGCGGGCGAGAGCGGCGAGATGGTCGGCAATCTCGGCGGCGGCCCGGAGGACGGCGTGTTCGCGTTGTGGACCCTGCCCAAGCCGACGGTCGCGATGGTCAACGGGCACGCGATCGCCGGCGGTGTAATTATCGCGCTGGCGTGCGACTTCCAAGTCACCTCCGAGGGCCGCCACAAGTTCGGGCTCAACGAGGTGTCGATCGGGTTGCCCTTTCCGCAGGGCGCATTCGAGATCGCGCGCATGGCGCTGACCCCACGAGCGCTGCGCCATGCGACTTTGGATGCCGAATTGTTCGAGGCGCCGCGGGCGCTGGAGTTGGGAATCGTCGACGAGATCGTCGCGCCGGAGCGCCTTGAGGAGCGATGCGTCGCGATGGCGCGCCGGCTCGCCGCCCATGGCCAGCTTGCTTATGCGCATACCAAGCGCGCGATCCAGCGCGAGGCGCTCGCGCGTGTGATGGCGCAGCGGCGTGGCGATCTGCTCGAGGTTGCCGAGGTCACCCGATCGGAAGAGACGCGCCGCCTCCTCGAAGGCCAGCTCGCGAACCTGGGTAAGAAATAGGTTTGCCGCCAGCTACGAAGCGGCGCGGCGGCGCGGAGTTTCTTCGTCGGTGCGCTGGCCGCCGCCGAGCAGATCCGGCTCCGCTTCGGAAGGCTCCGCGCGGTGCCCGCGCTGCCCGGTTATCCACTCGTGGAAAGACTCCATGTACGTATAAACGACGGGCGTGATGTACAGCGTGAGGAGCTGCGAGAAAAACAATCCGCCCACGACCGCCACGCCCAGCGGGCGGCGCGAGTCGGCGCCCGCGCCCATCCCGAGCGCGATCGGCAGGGTACCCATCAGCGCCGACATCGTGGTCATCATGATCGGCCGGAAGCGGATGATGCTGCCCTCGAAAATCGCCTCGGCCGGGCTCTTGCCCTCGGTGCGCTGGGCGTCGAGGGCGAAGTCGATCATCATGATGGCGTTTTTCTTGACCAGGCCGACCAGCATGATGATGCCGACGAAGGCCAGCAGGTCGAGCTCCATGTGGAAGATCATCAGGGTGAGCAGCGCGCCGAAACCGGCCGCCGGCAGCCCCGACAGGATCGTCACCGGATGAATGAAACTTTCGTAGAGCACGCCCAACACGATGTAGATGACGAGGATCGCCATCACCAGCAGAATTCCGAGGTTACGCATCGAGGACTGGAATTCCTCTGCAGTACCCTCGAAAGCGGCGCTGATGCTAGCCGGCACGGTGTCGTTGGAGAGCTGTTTTACGTCGTCGAGCGCCTTGCCGAGCGAGACGCCGGGCGCGACGTTGAACGAGATGGTGACCGCGGTGAACTGCCCGGAGTGGTTGATCGCGAGCGGCCCCAGCGTGCGCTGAAGGCGCGCGATGGTGTCGAGCGGGACCAGTTGTCCGCTTTGCGCGCGCACGTATAGCAGCGCGAGCGTCGCCGGGTTCGCCTCGTACTGCGGTTCGACCTCCAAAATCACGTGGTATTCGTCATTGGGCGCGTAGATGGTCGAGATCTGACGCTCGCCGTAGGCACTGTCGAGCGCGTCCTCGATGGATTGGGCCGAGATGCCGAGCGTGTGCGCTTTGTCGCGGTCGATTACCACGTTGACCTGCGGGTTGGAGATCTGAAGGTCGCTGGTCACGTCGGTCAGCTCGCGCATCGCGCGCATCTTGCGCTCGAGAATTTGCGCGTACTTGTAGAGCTGCTCGCTGTTGGGACTTTGCAGCGCGAGCTGGTAGGTGGCCTCGGTGAACTTCGCGCCGATCTGGATCGGCGGCGGGTTTTGGAGAAACGCGATGACGCCCGGCACGGTGGCGAGCTTGGGCCGCAGCTCGTCCATAATCTGATCGACGTTCAGCTTGCGCTCGCTGCGCGGTTTTAAGCGCGCGAACAGGATGCCGGTATTGCCGCCGCCGCTGAAGCCGGTCGCGCCGGCGGCAGAGAAGTAAGTCGTGACGTTGGGATCGCGCCGGATGATGTCGGCGATCGCCTCTTGATGCTTGACCATCGCGTCGTACGAAATCCCCTGCGCCGCCTTGGTGAACATCAGCACCTGGTCCTGGTCCTCGCTGGGCAGGAAGCCCTTGGGGATGACCGCAAGCAGGTAGAAAGTCGCCACCAGCAATCCCAGCGCTACTGCGAGCGTCGCGCGCCGATAGGTCATCACGACGGCCAGGCTGCGGCGATAGCCCTCGAGCAGCCGGTCGAAGCCGCGTTCCGTCACCATGTAGAGGCGGCCGTGGCGCTCGCTCCCGGGCGGGCGCAGGAAGCGGCTACACAGCATCGGGGTCAGGCTCAACGAGACGAAACCCGAGACCAGGATGGCGGCCGCGATAGTGACGGCGAACTCATGCAGCAGGCGCCCCATGATTCCGCCGAGGAACAGCACCGGGATGAAGACCGCAGCCAGCGAGAAGGTCATCGAGAGAATCGTGAACGCGATCTCGCGTGAGCCGTCCAGCGCCGCCTCCATCACGCTCTTGCCCATCTCCATGTGGCGCACGATGTTTTCGAGCATCACGATCGCGTCGTCGACGACGAAGCCGACCGAGAGCGTGATCGCGAGCAGCGAAAGGTTGTCGACCGTGTAGCCGAGCGCCCACATCACCCCGAAGGTGGCGATGATCGACATCGGCAGCGCGGCGCTCGGGATGACGGTGGCGGAGATGTTGCGCAGGAACAGGAAGATCACCATCACCACCAGGAACACGGTCAGCAGCAGCGTGAACTGCACGTCAGCGACCGAGGCCTGGATCGAATCCGCGCGCGAGTACAGGTTCGTGATGGTGACCGAGGCCGGCAGCTCGGCGCGGAAGGCAGGCAGGATCTTGTCGATCGCGTTGACCACTTCGACCGTGTTGGTGCCCGGCTGGCGCTGGATCGCCAGCACCACCGCGCGCTGATTGCCGACCCATCCCGCCACCTTGTCGTTCTCGACGCTGTCGAGCACCCGCGCCACTTCCTCCAGCCGTACGGGCGCCCCGTTCTTGTAGGCCACGATTATCGGCCGGTAGGCAGCGGCGTCGGTGAGCTGGCCGTTGGCCTGCACGGTGAACGCCTCATGCGGGCCGTAAAGCGTGCCGGTGGGCAGGTTGACGTTGGCGTTTTCGATCGCCTGCGCGACCTCGTCGATACCGATTCCCCGGTAGGCCAGCGCCTGAGGGTCGACCTGGATACGCACCGCGTACTTCTGCGAGCCGTACACCACGACCTGCGCGACGCCGCTGATCATGGAGATGCGTTCGGCGAGATAGGTCTCGGCATATTCGTCGACTTGCGAGAGCGGCAGGGTCGGAGAGCTCAGCCCCAGGTAGAGCACCGGCTTGTCGGCCGGGTTGACCTTTTCGTAGGAGGGCGGACTCGGCATTCCCTGCGGCAGCCGCGACTGGGACGCCGCAATCGCGGCTTGCACGTCCTGCGCGGCGGCGTCGATGTTGCGGTCGAGCGCGAACTCGAGCGTGATGCTGGTCTGGCCCTGCAAACTGGTCGAGGTCATCTGGTCCAGGCCGGCGATGGTCGAGAACTGCCGCTCCAGCGGGGTTGCGATCGACGACGCCATCGTCTCGGGACTGGCGCCGGGCAACGAGGCGTTGACCACCAGGGTGGGAAAGTCGACGTTGGGCAGGTCGCTTACCGGCAGCATCCGGTAGGCCATCAGGCCGAAGAAGACGATCGCCAGCGAAATCAGCGTCGTCATCACCGGGCGGCGGATGAAGGGCTCGGCGAGATTCACGACGGTACCTGCTGCGCCGGCTGATCGAGTCCGCTCTTGATTTTCACCTTGGCGCCGGGAAAGAGCCGCAGCTGGCCGTCGGTGACCACGGTCTCACCGCCCTTGAGTCCACTCTTGATCACCGTCTGACCCTCGATCGAGTCGCCCACGACCACCGGGCGCGCCTTGGCTGACATATCCCGTTCTACTACGAACACGAAGGACCCGTCCTGTCCCGTTTGTATCGCCTGGGACGGCACCAGAATTGTGTCCGGGACCTCGCTGAGAGTCAAAGTGACGTCTACGAACTGGCCCGGCCACAGCCGCTCCATCGCGTTGGGGAACAGTCCTTTGAGCTCGAAGGTGCCGGTGGTGGCGTTGACGGCGTTGTCGATAAAGCTGAGCGTGCCGCTCTCCGAAGCCGCCTGAAGCTCGCGGCTCCGGGGCCGCACCAGCACGGCGAGCTGATGGCCGGTCATGTCGCGGCGGACCTCGTCGAGGTCCTTTTCGGGGACGTTGAAATCGACGTAGATGGGTTTGATCTGATTGATCACGACGATCGCGCTGGCGGAATCGTTGGCCTTGACCAGGTTGCCCGGATGAAGCATCAGGTTGCCGGTGCGGCCGTCGAGCGGCGAACGGATCTCGGTGTACTCGAGGTTGAGCCTCGCCGTCTGCTCGGCGGCCTGGTCGGCCATCACGGTGGCTCGCAGGGCCTGCGCCGTAGCATGGGCCTGGTCGTATTGCTCGCGCGAACCCACGCCCTGCTTCAACAGATAATCGTAGCGCTTTTCATCATTGACGGCCTGCGCAAGCTGCGCTCGGTCGCGGGCGAGATTGGCCTGGGCCTGATGTAATAGCGCTTCGAGCGGGCGCGGATCGATCGTGATCAACAGGTCGCCCTTTTTTACGTCCTGGCCCTCGTGGAAATGAACCTCCGCTATCTTGCCATCGATCTGCGATCTCACGGAGACGGTCGAGTAGGCCTCTACCGTGCCGATGGCATGGAGCTGGATCGGGACCGTCTTGCGCACGGCCTGCGCAATCAGCACCGGGACCGGTCCGCTCATGAAGCCACCGCCGGCTTCGGGCCCGGATTTCGAGCATCCGGCGCTGAGCGCGGCGACGATTGCGATCGTGGCTCCGACCCGTAGCATGCCGGCAAATCGAGGTTGATGGCGGGCAATTCGATCGACAGCCAGGGGATGCGACTCGTTGTGAGGGACAGGCGAAGGCGATAGGCCTGGCAAGCTGTGTGCGGTCAAATTACGTCCGTCCTCGCAGTCCGGGCTTCGCAATCTTGGTAGTCCCGACTTCGGCGTCTGGTTTCGAAATCCTGGCTTCGCAGCGCTGAGATTTATGCCCGTGGCGCGGCGCGAAATCCGTGGTCGTCCAAACGTAGTCACGAATCTGAGCGCCGGTAACCGCGAACCTGAGCAGTTAGATACTATCAGGGTTGCCGCGCGTGGGGAAAATCGCCGCTCGCGCCAGTTCGCGGCGACGATTCGCCCGCCGCCGAGCCGGCGCCCATTGCTAACACGGCATCACCGCGGAATCACCGGAAGTATCACGCGCGAGGCGTAGCGGCCGTCGTGGAAGACGCTCTGCTGCGCCCGCGCCAGTTCAGCGTCGGCGAACAGATCGTGTCCGGTGTTGGGATTGCGGTCGTAGCGTGGAAAATTGCTCGACGAAACCTCCAGCCGCAGGCGATGCCCGGCCTTGAACAGATGGCTGGTCGCCCACAGGTCGAGTCGGTATTCGTACACCCGTTCGGGCACGATCGGCGACGGCGCCGTGAGCGACTCGCGAAAGCGCGCGCGCACTACGCCCTCGACGATATTCTGCACGTAGCCGTCCGGCCTCACGTCGCACAGCTTGGCCGTGAAGTCGGTGTCCGGCGCCGACGACGCCGCGTACAGAATCATCGTAACCGGCCCGGTGACTTCCAGGTCGCTCGCGAGCGTCTCGCCGGTGTAAACCAGCACGTCGTTGCGCTGCTCGACCTCGCGCTGATCGAAGACGCCGGCCTTCAACCCCAACGCCGTGCCACCGCGCGTTGGCACCGGATCGTCAGGATCGTAGATGTAACGGTCGGGCGGCTGGTCGCCGGGCCGCGCAGGCGCGAGCCGTCCGTCACCATTGAGGCTGTTGGCGTGCCCGGCGCTATGCAGGAACATTTCGGTGTATCGCGTGCGGGCGAGCGGCCATTCGTTTTCGTCGCGCCAGCGGTTCTCGCCCATCACGAACAGGCGCACTGGCGGCTCCTCGAGCACCCCGTTGCCAACGCCCTTTAGAAAGTGATCGAACCATCGGAGCTGGAAGGCGTGCAGTTCGATTATCGCCTCGGGGCCGAAGTCTATATCCCCGGTGCCGCGCGAAGTCGGGATCGAGTAGGGCAGCAGATGCGCCCACGGACCCATCAGCAACTTCTGCGCGCGCCGCGCCGGCTCGCTACGCGCGCCGTCGCGCATCCCGAGGTACATCGTGAGCGTGTCGTACTGGAAGACGTCGTACCACGATCCGACGTGAAACATCGGCGTGTCGAATTCGCCGAAACGCGGGCGCAGATCGGTCGCGGCCCAGTACGGACCGTCCGTCCAATGGCGGAGATAATCGGCAAGATACGGCGCGCCATCTTTCAGGCGCTCGCCCCAATCGCCCACCTCCAGATGTTGATAGGCGTCGCGCTTGAGCGGGGCCATCGGGATGTCCGGCCGCGAAACATAACTGTCCAGCCGCGCGCGATGCTGATCGTAAATTCCCTTGCGCGCCAACGTGTCGCGCGCCATGAACATGAAGTAGGCCAGCATCCATCCCAGTTCCAGCGCGCCGCGCCGGTAGGCGAAATTCTCGAAGTAGCTGACCGGCCCTGAGACAGGTGCGGCGACGCGCAGATGGGGCGGCCGCAGACTGGCGGCGTAATACTGCACCAGGCCGAGATACGACTGCCCAACCATCCCGAGCTTTCCGTCCGACCAGGGCAGAGCGGCTGCCCATTCCACGGCGTCGTAGCCGTCGCACGCCTCGTGCACGAAGGGATAGAAGTCGCCCTCGGAGCTATGGCGTCCGCGCGTGTCCTGCACCACCACTACGTAGCCGCGTGGTGGAAAGTAATCTTTCTCCGTCAGCGCCATTCCGGCGCCCTTGTCATACGGCGTGCGTACCAGGAGCACCGGGAAGCGCCCCGGGGCATCGGGACGGTACACATCGGCGCGCAAGCACACGCCGTCGCGCGTGCGCATCACCTGGTCCTTTTCGACCACGACCTTGTAAGAGGGTTCACTCTGATGCGCGTTTGCCATCGCTGTCGCTCCGCCCGCGCGCGTCCGTCGAGCTTCGGGGATGATTTTCGGACGCGTCTGTCATTTCAGATCACCAACTCAAGGGTGTAGAACAAGCGGCTGCAGAAAAGCCAGCGAGTTTCGGCGACGCAAAGACGTCTCACACTCGCGCGCTGGCTCACGGACGCATCACTCGCAGATCGAGGGTGTCTCCGATGCGACCCATAGGTGCACCGCTTTCGCCCACTGTTTTACACGTTTATCGAACGCGCTGGCGCAAATACGAATTTTCGCCGCCAACTTTTCGTCGTCCCCGATGGCAATAGCGACCTCTGCTCCGCTTGTTTGGGTTCTGGTTATTTCCTCGCTTGGTATCCGCCTTGCACGCAATGCTGTCAGAGCGCGGATGTGGGAACCCTTTGCGAGGTTCGGATGAAAGATTACGAAGAGACGGAAATCGCGGTGGCAGGCGACGCGCGTACGAGCGCTGAAAGGGTCTGGCTGGCGCCGGGATTGCCGCAATCGATGGGGCCGCTGCTTTCAGGATTGGGAATAGAATTGCTTGCACCCGGCGATCGCGAGCGCGCCACGATACGGGTGGTCGCAGTTTCCGCGGATGGTTCCGTTGGCGCCTCCACGGGAGGCCTGCGGATCGATCACGTCGGCGGGATGCACGATACGCACGATGAGCACGGTCCGCACGATGCGCGAGATCGTGCGGACCGTGTGGATCTGCGTGTGGATCTGAATGACGCGGTCGAATTCGAGGGGCCCAGCGTGTGGGCTGCGGCGAGCTACGTCGTATCGCAAGCTTTTGGACTTTCCTCGCCGCTGTTGACTGCCGATCCGGCGATGTTCGCGGTCATCCGCGCCGCGACCCGCGCCGGGCAGGTCGATTCGCCGATCCTTGTCACCGGCGAGACCGGCACCGGCAAGGAGCTATTGGTGCGCCTGATCCACGCCTGCAACGGACGCGTAGGTGGAATCTATTCAGTCAACTGCGCGGCGCTCAATGACGCCGCCCTGCTCTCGGAGTCGGCCCTGCAAGACGGGTTCGATGGTCCGGCGCGCGCGGCCGGCGCCGAAAACCAACTCGCCGAGCGCTGCGCCGCCTCCGACACCACGCTTTTTCTCGACCAGGTCTCGGAACTCTCGCCGGCCTCGCAGGCGCGGGTGCTGCACGCGATATTGCGCGCTGGCGATCGTGTGGCGGGCGAGATCCGCCCCGGCGCCCGCGTGGTGTCGGCGACAAACCGGCCTTTGGGGCCGATGGTCTCAAGAGGCCGGTTCAGGCGTGAGCTTTATGACCGGCTCGCCGTACTGACCCTGAGAGTGCCGCCGCTGCGCGAGCGCTGCGCTGACATCGGACTGCTCGCCGCCGGCTTCCTGCGCCTCACGGCGCCCCGACTGAGTTTCACGGCCGGCGCGCTCAAGACGCTGGGCAGCTATCCGTTCCCGGGCAACGTGCGCGAGCTCCACAATCTGGTTACGCGTCTCGCGATCATGCATCGTGACGGCGCGAGCCAGCTTATCCATGCGGCCGACGTTCGCCCCGAACTCCTCGGCCCTTCCATCAGCTCCTGGATATTCAGTCCGTCGATATGGAAGTCGAGTCCGTTCCGAATGCGGCGCGAGATGGCGCTGCAGGCGCTAAAGATATGCGGGGGGATCGGGCGGCGGCTGCGCGCAAGCTTGGCATCAGCGTTCGCGCGCTCCAGCAGCATGTGGTCTCGAGCCCAGGCCCGGGGGCGCCGCGGAGCCGCTGACGGTTCAGGACACCGCTAGGTTCAAGATCAAGTGCGCGCGCGAGGGGCCGGGCCGTTTAAGCGTCGTCCCTTTTGTCCGTCATCCCTTGGGCAGGCCCAGCACGCGCTCGCCGATGATGTTGTGCTGGATCTGGTTGGTCCCGGCGTAGATCGTCGGGCCGCGCGCCGCCAGCATCCGCTGCGACCACCACCCGTGGTCCATCGCGAAGGCCGCGCCACGCTCGAACTGGCTATACGGCCCCAGCAGTTCCATCGCGAACAGCGCTATCTTCAACGCCAGCTCGGTGGCGCATAGCTTCATCATCGAGCCTTCCGGCCCCGGCGGCATTCCCTTGAGCTGGCGCGTGAGGTTGCGAAAGCCGGTGTACTTGATTGCCTCGACCTCCATCGCGAACTGCGCGACCCTCTGCCGCACGCTGGTATCGTCCCACGCGCTGTGCCCATTGCGCGCCAGCCGCTTTGCCAGCGCCGTCAGTTCGCGCACCTGGCGCATCAGCCCGCGGTCATGGCCGCCCGAGCGTTCGAACATCAGCGTGGTGATCGCGACCTGCCATCCCTGATTCTTCTGCCCGACGATATTCGCCTTGGGCACGCGGACGTCTTCGAAGAAGACCTGGTTGAAGCCGCGCGCGCCGGTCATCTGGACCAGCGGCCGCACGGTCACTCCCGGCGTTTTCATATCGACCAGCAGGTAACTGATGCCCTTGTGTTTGGGCGCCTCGGTGTTGGTGCGGGTGAGCAGAAATATCCAGTCGGCATGCTGCGCGGAGGAAGTCCAGATTTTCGATCCGTTGACCACGAAATAGTCGCCTTCTTCGATCGCGCGGGTCTGCACCGAGGCCAGGTCGGAACCCGAGTTGGGTTCCGAGTAACCCTGGCACCAGATTTCCTCGGCGGTGAGGATCTTGGGCACGTGGCGGCGCTTCTGCTCCTCGGTGCCCCAGTGGATGAGCGTGGGGCCGAGCAGCGAAATCCCGAAGCCGGTGAATGGGACGGCGGTGCCGGCGCGCTCGAGCTCCTGCTCGTAGATGATGCTTTGGAGCATGGTGGCGCCGCGGCCGCCATACTCCCTGGGCCAGCTAAGCCCGATCCATCCGCCCTCGTTGAGCTTGCGATGCCATCGGATACGCGCGTCCCACTCGCCTTCGGCCTCGTCGGCCAGCGGTTCGCGCGCGGGCGTGGCGTATTCGCAATTCTTTTCGAGCCAGGCGCGGAACTCGGCTCGAAATGTCTCATCTTCGGGACTGTAGTTGAAGTCCATTGGTAGCGTGCGCGCCTCCTTGCTCTGGGTGCCTGAGCAGTCTCTAAAAATGCATATCACATCCGGTTTTCAAAGCCGCGCCGTGGTCTTCGCGGGGCGAACAGGGGTGCGATTGACATCGCGCGCCCAATCGCGGAAAAAGAGCCGATGCGGCCGTGAAGAAGTAAAAAAGTGAAGATCACGCTCGACCTGCGCGCCGGCGTCTTCGATGCCGGCTTTTCCGAGGAAGCGTTCGCGGAGCGCGTACGGCAGTGGGCGATCCTCACCCTGGTTGACGCGCGCCGCCTGCACGAGCACGAGGCGGCGCGGATGCTCGGAGTCGAGCGCTGGGAACTGATCGAGCTGATGGAAGCGGTGGGGATGCGGCCGACGGAAAAGGTCTTCGATGAAATCCGTGGCCAGCTAGGCCGTGCGATCGCCGCGCGCCAGACGGCGCGCGAAGAAGGGAGAACCACGATGCGGTTTCTGCACACGATGATTCGGGTCGTCGATCTCGACGAAACGCTGAAGTTCTATTGCGGCCCGCTAGGCATGAGGCTGCTGAGCCGCAAGGACTATCCCGACGGCAAATTCACCTTGGCCTTCGTCGGCTACGGCGACGAGAACGAACACACCGTCGTCGAGCTTACCCATAACTGGGACACCAAGAGCTACGATCAAGGCACCGCCTTCGGCCATCTCGCGATCGGTGTGGACGACATCTACAAGACCTGCGCCGAGCTCAAGCACCAGGGCGTAAAGGTGACGCGCGAGCCTGGCCCGATGAAATTCGGCTCCACCGTGATCGCTTTCGTCGAGGATCCCAACGGCTACAAGATCGAGCTTATCGAGCGCAAATAGCGGTAGCCTGAATTTGTAAACATCGCGCGGGGGAGGCAGTTCGATGAAGGCCGCGGTTTACAAGCAACAAAACGAGATGGCCGTGATCGACGTGCCCCGGCCCACGGCCGGGCCCGGCGAGGTCGTGCTCAAGGTCCATGACTGCGGAATCTGCGGCTCTGACCTGCACGCCGTGCAGTACGGCTTCGGGATGCCGCCCGACTCGGTGATGGGGCACGAGTTCTGCGGTGAGATCGTCGAGCTCGGAGCGCAGGTCAGCGGCTACGCGATCGGCGACCGCGTGACCTCGCTGCCGTATATCGCATGCAACACCTGCGAGCAGTGCGTTGCCGGCCACGGGATGCACTGTGAGAATATCCGCGGACTCGGCCTGGGGCAGCTCCCCGGCGCCTATGCGGAGTACGTGATGTGCGGGGCGAAGAGCCTCTTCAAGCTGCCCGACAACGTAAGCTCGCAATTGGGCGCGCTGGTCGAGCCGCTCTCGGTCGGGCTGCACGGCGTCAACCGCTCCGGGTTGAGCCCGGGCGCCGCCTGCGTGGTGATGGGCGCCGGACCGATCGGACTTGCAACCCTGGTCTGGTGCAAGGCCAAGGGCGCCGCGACGGTGATCGTCTCCGAACTCGCTTCGGGGCGCAGCGAGCTTGCGCGGCGGCTCGGCGCGACCGAAGTCGTCAATCCCACCATCAAGGATCCGGCCGAGCGGATGCGCGAACTTACCGGGCACGGTCCCGATCTCGTCTTCGAGTGCATCGGCGTGAAGTCGACGCTGGACTCGGCGATCAGCATGGTCTCGACCCTGGGACGGGTGGTGGTGCTCGGAGTGTGCATGGAGCCGGATGAAATCACGCCGGTGCGATGCGTTTTCAAGGAGGTCAGCGTCACCTTCGTACTCGGCTACAACGATGCGGAGTTCCAGGAGACGATCGACGCGCTGGCGACCGGCAAAATCGATCCGCGCCCGATGGTGACCGACGTGATCGGCGTGGACCAGGTGCCCGCGATGTTCCAGGCGCTGCGCAAGCCGGGCGGCCAGGCCAAGGTGATCGTCGAATTTCCAGCGGCATGAATTCAAGCACGCTTGGGGAGCAGCCGATGAGCCAAAACCGTCATGCTCGAACGCTGGTCGATGAGATAGCCGAATATGCGTTGAAGGCTGGAAAGGAAATCAGTTGGTTCAGTGACCCGCTGACCCCCGGACGCGGGCGTGCGTACTTGCTCCAGCACATCCTGAGGAACCGTCTTCTAAGCTCGGTTCTGCGTCCCGCGTGGATGAGCCGATGCTCCGATCCCGAGATCGTCCGCAAAACCATCGGCCAGATGCGGCAGGAATTGGTCATGGACGATCAGATCGGCGCCGGCCACACGAAAATTCTCTGGCAGATGGGTCGCAACGTCGGACTCACCGACGCGGAAATGGACAACGTGACGCCGCTGCCGCTGGTGGACGTGGCCTTCAACGTCTGGGAAAACCTGTGCCGGACGCGCCACTGGATTGCCGGATGGCTCACGACCTCGGCCGACGAATTTATCCTCAGTACGATGCCCGAGAACAATTTCCGACCCGAAGTCTGGAAGCGGACCTTCGGCCTCGACGACGAAAAGGTTTTTTTCTTTACCTATCATCTCAAGGCCGACGAGGAGCATGCCGGGCAGGAAGTGTGGGAGCCGATTCTGCGGCACATCAAGACCGACGCGGATCGCAAGGATATCTTCTCGGGGCTGGTTACTTCGCTTACCGCCGGGCAGCTTTTCTATCAGGCCATCTGCGAAGCCGGGGACCAATGGGATCGTGCGCAGCGTACGGCTCGCGCCGCATCCTGAGTTTGGCTGGCCAGCCGCAGCCCAACGTTAGCGGATGATCGATGAGTAGCAGTGGCCGATTCGGCCGCTGCCGGACGCCACGGGATCGTCGTCGCTCCGTTGCATCGTGCGACACATCGGCGTTTGGCGGCCGGGGATAGTGTCTCGTCTTCACGCACAAAATCATTTCGCGGTGTTTCATCCGCGCGCGTGAAATGCGCAGTCCGTCTGACTGGCGCGCCTGCGTGATACTCACTGATTATCTAGGCGGCGTACCAAGTGCGTTTGCCTAGTCGCCGCACTCAAGCGGCGCCCTCGAATAATAGCGAGACGGCCTGGGATCGTTTCTTGCGACTTCGGCGGTTGCCGGATTCGACGGACAGGAGTTGTCTCGAAAATGAGTTTCCATCCAAAGCTTCGCCGCTTTGCTGGCGGTCGGAGTGTTTCCGTTGCGCAACTATGCGCCGTACTGGTGGTCGTGCTGGGCTTGTCGCTCGTGTGCGTGGCCGTCGCGGGCACTCCTGGAATCGCCGGCGACGCGACTGCGGATCGCGAGTCGGGCGAGATCGATTTCACTCACACCATGTTCAATTTCGGCGGCGCGACGGCGCTTTCCGGCCCGGTAGGAGCGGCGGTCGATTCAGCCGGCCATCTGTACGTCGGCGATTCGATTAACAACCGGGTCCTGGGATGGACCAGCGCGAGCGCGTTCAACAACGGAGACCCCGCCAATGTCGTAATCGGTCAGCCGGATTTTTTCAGTTACCGATGCGACGACGGCACCGCTGTCGGTGACGTGAACGGGATGGGTCCCGACAGTCTGTGCGGCCCCAGGGGTGTCGCGGTGGACAGCGCCGGCAATCTCTACGTCGCCGACACCATCGACAATCGCGTGCTGGAGTTCACCCAGCCTTTTTTGAGCGGCGTTACTCATGGCCAGGCGGCCGCGATGGTCTTCGGACAGGACGGCAGCGTGATTACCAACGCATGCGACGACGGCACAGCGCTCGGTGATGTCGGCGGCGTCGGTGGCGACAGCCTGTGCGATCCGGGCGCGCTCACGGTCGACGCGAGTGGCAATCTCTATGTTGCCGACAGCGGCGCCAACCGCGTGCTCGAGTATAGTACGCCGCTCAATCCGTCGAGCGGCGAGCCAGGCGCCGGCGACGCGCTCGCCGACGCTGTCTTTGGACAGAACAACAGCTTTACGACCGCAACCTGCAACGACGGCGAGGCGGTCGGCGACGTGAGCGGCAGGGGCCCGGACAGTCTGTGCGGACCGAGCGGCATGACCGCGGACGCCAGCGGCAACCTTTTTGTGTCCGACACCGGCAACAATCGCATCCTCGAATACAACACGCCGCTTAACAGCGGCAGCGGTGAGGTCGGGGCCGGCGACGCCACCGCCGACAACGTCTTTGGCCAAAACGGCAGCTTCACCACCACGGACAGCAACGACGGCACGGCCGGCGGCGACGCCGCCGGTCTGGGGCCCGACAGCCTTTTCTTTCCCCAGGCACTCGCGGTCGATACCATCGGCAACCTGTACGCCGCCGACGCCGGCAACAACCGTATCCTCGAGTACAATACGCCGTTGAGCAGCAGCAGTGGCGAGAGTGGTGCCGGCGACGCGATCGCGGACCTGGTGCTCGGCCAGGCCGGCAGTTTCACCACCGCGCTCTGCAATGGGTCTAACAGTGGCTTGCTGGCCGGCTTCGGTATCGTGATCGATGCCGGCGTGTTGTGCTCGCCCGCCGCCGTCGCGCTCGACGCCTCGGGCAATCTCTACGTCGCGGATTCGGATAATGGCCGGCTGCTCGATTACCATACGCCGCTCGATAGCGGCAGCGGCGAAAGCGGCGCCGGCGACACGATTGCCGACGTCGAACTCGGCCAGACCGACTTCAGCCACAACATGGAGAACTTCGGGGGCCCCGACGCGCTCAAGCTGGCTAATCCGGCGTCAACCGGCGTGTTAGCCGCGAGCCCCGCGATCGATACGAACGGGCATCTCTATGTTACAGACACCGCCAACAGCCGGGTGCTGGGATGGACCAGCGCCAGCGCTTTCACCAACGGCGCGCCGGCCGTGCTGGTTATCGGACAGGGCGATTTTTTCAGCTTTGTCTGCGACGCCGGGGTGGCCGGGGGCGACGTAAACGGCGTCGGACCCGACAGCCTGTGCGAGCCTGGCGGGGTCGCCGTCGACAGCACGGGCAATCTCTACGTCGCCGACACCGACGACAACCGCGTGCTCGAGTTCGCCCAGCCTTTCAACAGCGGCCAGACCGCGGGCCAGAACGCTCTGAAAGTGTTCGGCCAGGGCGGGAGCTTCACCACCGTTGTCAGGGGTGGCGGCGTCGACGGAGCCGACCATCCCACCGGCGTCGCGGTTGACCCGGCTGGCGATGTTTTCGTGGCCGACACCAATAACAGTCGCGTACTCGAATACAACGATCCGTCGGCGGTCGGCGGCGGCACGCCCGGTGTCTCCGGCGCCGCCGGCGATACCACCGCCGACCTCGTCTTTGGTCAGGGTGCCAGCTTCGCCACGACCACCTGCAACGATGGCACCGCGGTCGGCGATGCAGACGGCGTCGGTCCCGACAGCCTGTGCAATCCAACCAGCGTCGCCTTCGACCAGACGGGCAATCTCTACGTCGCCGATTACGGCAACAGCCGGGTGCTCGAGTACAACACGCCGCTCGACGCCGGCAGCGGTGAGAACGGCGCTGGCGATATCGAGGCCGATTTCGTCTTCGGCCAAGGCGGCAGCTTCACCACCACCGGATGCAACCAGGGCGTCGCGGCGGGCGATGTCAGCGGTGTTGGGCCGGACAGCCTATGCCAGCCCACGAGCGTCGCGGTCGACAACGGCGGCAATCTTTACGTCGCGGACACTACGGCCAATCGCGCGCTGGAGTACGACACGCCATTTAACGCGGGCAGTGGTGAGACCGGCGCCGGCGATGCGAACGCTGACCTCGTCTTCGGTCGTGCCACGTTCACCGCGACGGCTTGCGCCAGCGTCGCCAGCGCCGACACGCTTTGCACGCCAAACGGAATTGCGCTCGACAGCGCTAACAATCTTTACATCGCCGACTCGGCCGACAGTCGTCTGCTCGAGTACGACCTTCCGCAGGCGACTGCGACGCCCGTCTCGACCCCGTCTCCCACGCCCACTCCCTCTCCGTCACCTACGCCCACACCGGTCTCCACCGCGACGCCGTCGGCGACCGCAACTCCTTCAGCCACTGCGACGCCCACAGGCACCGTGACGCCGACGCCGGTATCGACACCTACGCCGTCACCTTCAGCCACGCCAACTTCGTCGCCGTCACCAACGCCAACGCCCGCTGCGACGCCTACGCTCACGCCGACTCCGTCACCGACGCCGGTGCCGGGCGGCAGGCTCTCAGTCGCCACGCCGGTGCTTTTCGGTGCGGTAGGGATCGGCGTCGCGCCCGTGACCAGGGTGGTGAGGATTCACAATCTAAGTCAGCGCAAAACCCTGACGGTTTCGCTGGGCGCGATGGCTCCCCCTTTCGCAGTGCTCTCGGGTTCCGGACCGTTCGCGATTGCGCCTCTACATAAGACCGCGGTGACGATCCAGTTCACGCCCACCGTGATTGGCAAGGCTACAGCTAATCTGGAAATCACCAGCACCGACCCGCGACATCCGACCTTCGAGGTTGCGCTATTCGGGCACGGCAGGGTGGGCGCGCTCGCGCTGCCGGTCGGCCTCGGGTTCGGCAAGGTCGGAATCGGCGTAACGCCGGGGTCGATAACCTTTGCGGTCAGGAACATCGGTATCGGGATGCTCACGGGGTCGGTCGGTGCGCTAACCGCACCCTTCAGTGTGATCGCGGGAGGCGGGGCGTTTAGTATCGCGCCGGGCCACAGACAGCGCGTCACCGTGGAATTCACTCCTACCGCCCTCGGTCACATGGTCACTACGCTCGCGATCACCAGCGACGACCCGGCGCATCTCGATGTGAACCTGCCGATCGGTGGCAAGGGAATCGGCGGGCATCTGATTGTCAACCTGGCAGCGCCGATACCGCCTGCGTTGGCGCCGGCGCTCGGGTTCGGCAAGGTCAAGGAAAATACCGCGCTCACCAAAACCTTCACCGTTACCAACTCGGCGCGCGGCGTGCTCAACGGCAGCGTGGGGACGTTCGCGGGCGGCAGCCCGTTCAGCGTGATCCAGGGCGCCGGAGCGTTCACGCTCCAGCTGGGTAAGAGCTTGACCATTGGCGTGCGGTTCGCGCCGCTTGCGACGGGCAGAGCGACCGACACGCTGGTGATAACGGACACGGCGCCGGGCGCCCCGGCGTCGGTCAACGTGGTCGCGACCGGTCGCGGACGCTGATCGCGGAAGCTGATCGCGAAAGACTCATCCGCGGGAAGCTATCTTGGACTGATTCGACCCCCGGGCCACGGGACTGAATCCTTAGTTCCCTGTAAACCATCTCGCTTGCGGAGCACCGTCTCTTCCGTGCGTCCGACCGGGTCGTGCGGGTTTTTCGCGCCTCTTCACCCCATCTTTTATTGACTTGCCTGCTGGTAAAGAGTTAATGACTTAGCCTTTATTCGGCTAAGGCTCATTATTTGAGATAGGAAGCCGTGATTAGTTATTATTTAGGCTATGTGCGGCTCTCGCATCGAATAATAACGCTAAAAAATGTGCCCCAGCGGGGCGTCAAAGCACGCGAATCGTCAACTGCGGAGTTGGAGATTCATGAAATCGACAGTTACCTCCGGTTTGCGTAGAGCCGGCCTGTTTGCCCCGTTTGTCGTCGGCCTCCTGGCTGCAATCTGGACGTCGCCGGCTCTGGCCGGGACGGTGGCCTCGCGCGAGCTGGGACAGCCGGATTTTGTCCATAACGCTCCCAACTCAGTTGACGCGCAGACGCTCTCCCCTGGCAGCACCCGCGTAGGAATTGCGGTCGACACGTCCACCACCCCCAATCATCTCTACGTCGTCGACACGCAAAACAATCGGGTGCTTGGATTCGGCAGCGTCGTCGCGCTGGTCAATGGAGCGGCCGCCGACCTCGTGATCGACCAGGGGGACTTCTTCTCGGCGCTTCCCAATTACGGCAGTGGGCTCAACAGCGCCTCCAGCTCGTCGTTGTCAGGGCCACGCGGCGTAGCCGTTGACAGCGCCGGCAACGTTTACGTCGCTGACACCAACGACTCGCGCGTGTTGGTGTTCGCCAATCCGTTCGCGATCAAGGCGAGCACCGGTCAAAGCACCGGATTCGCCGCCGAGGCCGCGATTGGCCAGGTCGGCGATTTTAACTCGAACGCGTGCAATATCGGCGGTGGGGCGTTTCCCAGTGCCGACACCCTGTGTCTTCCGGAAGACGTGGCGCTTGATCACCAGGACAATCTCTATGTGGCGGATACCGGCAATAACCGGGTGCTCGAATACAACGCTCCGATCACCAACGGCACCTTCGGCGCGAACCGTGTGTTCGGACAGCTTGGCAGCTTCATCACGAGCGTGGCCAACAACGGCGGCGTCAGCAAGGACAGCCTGAAGTTTCCCACTGGCGTCGCGATCGACAAATTCGACAACCTGTACATCGCCGACTTCAGCAACAATCGCGTGCTCGAATACAACTCGCCGCTCAGCGTGACCGCGGTCGGGGGCAGTGGCGATACCACGGCGGACAAGGTGTGGGGCCAGGGCGGTCTTTTTACGACGGTGACATGTGGAGCAACGTCGGCGTCCAGCCTGTGCTTTCCGGCGAAAATCGCGCTTGACGCCTCGGCAAATCTTTATGTGTCGCCGTTCCTCGACAATCGCGTGCTGGAGTTCAACGAGGGCGCCAATCCTCCAACCAATCTCACTGCCAACCGGGTATTCGGACAGGGCACTTTCACCGCCAAGAGTTGCAACCAGGGCCTCGTAGCACCCACCGCCAACACCGTTTGCGGACCATCCGGCCTGGCGACGGACGCTGTCGGCGACCTGTTCATCCTCGACGGCAACAATAACCGAGTGCTCAAATACATCACGCCCCTCAGCACCAACACGGTTGCCGACGTGGTCCTGGGGCAGCCCGACTTCATCCATAGCCAGGTCAACCTGGTGGACGAGAGCGTGCTCAACGCGCAGCGGCAGATTGCAGTCGATGCGAGCAATCACATCTTCGTCGCCGACAGGTCCAACAACCGGGTGCTCGGATGGCGCAACGCCAGCGGGTTCAGCAACGGCGCTCCGGCCGACCTGGTGATCGGCCAGCCCGACTTTCTTTCAGCCGCGATCAACCAAAGCGGTCCCGTCTCGGCAAGCACGCTGTGGTTGCCCGAAGGAGTGGCGACTGACGCCGCCGGCAACCTCTATGTGGCCGACAATCTCAACAATCGCGTCTTGGAATACAACGCGCCGTTCACGGCCTGTGGCGGGGTCTTCCCGTGCGTTGGGGGAGGCGCCAACAAAGTATTTGGACAGGCGAGCTTTACCACGGGGACCTGTAACGGCGGCGGCGCCTCGCCGACTTCCACCACGCTGTGCACTCCGCAGCAGGTTGCGGTCGACCATCTGGGCAACCTCTACGTCGCCGACTTCGGCAACAACCGGGTGCTCGAATACGATACGCCGCTCGCCGCGACGGCGGTGGCGGGCAGCGGCGATACCATTGCCGACCTGGTGTTCGGACAGGGGCTGACCGGCAAAGGAACCGAATTCACCACCGCCGACTGCAACCATCCCTCAAGCACGGCGAGCGCGAGCAGCCTGTGCGGGTCGTTCGGAGTCGCGGTCGATCCGAATAACGATCTCTACATCAGCGAATCCACCAACAGCCGGGTGCTGGAATACAACGAGGCTGTCAGTGCGAGTATCGCGCCCGCCAACGTCACGGCCAACGCAGTGTTTGGGCAAGCGGGGTCGTTCTCGCAGCATTCCTGCGGCGTGCCCGGCGCGAATACGCTGTGCACGCCGGCCGGTGTCGCCGTGGACGCTTCGGGAAATCTCTACATCGCGGACGAGGTCAACAGCCGGGTCCTCAAGTACGTTACTCCCCTGGCCACGAGCGCTACGCCGGGCAGCGGCGACACCACGGCCGACGTGGTTTGGGGCCAGGGCGGGAATTTTCTGACCGGCCACTGCAACATCAGTGCGATCCTGCCGAGCGCAGCGACGCTTTGCACACCCTACGGGGTTGCGGCTGACGCGGCGGGCAACGTCTATATCTCGGATAGCGGCAATAATCGGATCACCGCCTATGGTTCGCCATTTCCGCCGCCCGGACTGCAGATTCCCCAGAGCTCCGACGGAGTCCTGCATCTGCAACCGGCGCAGGTCAGCTTCAGCCCCACGGCGATGGGCACGCGGCGCGTCCGTGAAGTAAGGCTGATCAACGGTGGCGTCGTCCCAGTGCGCATCCAGAGCATCAGCACCGCCGGCGATTTCTCCTACACCAGCAACTGCGGATCGGTGCTGCAGACGAATCATGCCTGCAAGCTACGGGTCACCTTCAGTCCTCTGACCAAGGGTGATCGAGGCGGCGCTATCGTGATCCTCGACGACGCCCGCAAAAGCCCGCACCTCATCCGGTTGTCAGGCCACGGAAAAAAAGGACCGGCGTCACGATGAAGCCGCCCATGGAAGCGTCCATCAATAGCGCCGGCACGAGATCGCGTCCGGTCATGCTGGTCGCGCTCGCCGCGCTGGCGATGCTCGCATTGGTTGCCCTGTTGCCCGCGGCGACCGGCGATACCATAGCGGACCAGGTGTTGGGGCAGGCGGATTTCCTGCACGAATCGCCCAACACCGTGGATGGCGCCTCGCTGAGCGCGCCGGACTTCGTCGCGATCGATCGCAAAGCGTCTCCGAACCATCTCTATCTGGCCGATACGGCCAACAACCGAGTCCTGGGATGGAAAAATGCGGCTTCGTTTACCAACGGTGCGGCGGCCGACCTGGTGATTGGTCAGCCGGACTTCTTTTCCAGTCGCATCAACGTCACCAGCAGTGGGCCGCCGGCATCGAATACGCTATCGGGTCCGACCGGCGTCGCGGTGGACAGCAACGGCAACCTCTATGTTGCTGACACCGGCAACAACCGGGTGTTGGAATACGCAGCCCCCTTTGACGTCTGTACCAGCCTTCCCTGCGTGGGTCGCGGGGCAGACTCGGTTTTCGGACAACTTGGGGACTTCAGCGCAGGAGGTTGCAACCTTGCCGGCTTCACCGGCGCGCCCGACGCCGATAGCTTGTGCGTGCCAAACGGAATAGCGCTCGACAGCCACGACAACCTATACATCGCCGACACCACGAACAACCGGGTGCTCGAATACATCACGCCGCTCGCCGTAACCGCCATCGCAGGCAGCGGTGACGCGACGCCGGACCTGGTGTTCGGGCAGGGCGCCAGTGGGACGGCTTTCACCGTCAACACGTGCAACAACGGCGGGATTACCGGAACGAGCCTGTGCGGCCCGCGGGGCGTGGCGCTTGACGGATCCGACAATCTCTATATCAGCGACACCGGCAATAGCCGCGTGCTGGAGTACGACGAGGTCGCCAATCCGCCGGGCAACGTCACCGCGCATCTCGTCTTCGGCCAAGGCAGCCTGACACCGCCGGTAGTTGTGGAATTGTCAGCAGCCTCAATACCCTGTGCAATCCCTACCAACTCACGGTGGATGCCGCGAATAACCTTTACGTGGCTGACCGCGGCAATTCCCGGGTGCTCGAGTACGACACGCCGCTCATCAGCGGTATGACGGCCAGCGTGGCCTTTGGCCAGGGGCTCGCGGGCGCCTGCCTCAGCGGGGGTATCCTGACCGCCTCCGCCCTGTGTGCGCCGCAGGGCGTCGCCGTCGACACTACCGGCGATCTCTTCGTCGGGGACACCAACAACAACCGGGTGGTGAAATTCAACACTCCGCTTTCGACTAACGAGGCCGGCAATTCAGTGCTGGGTCAGCTGGACTTTACGCATCACGCAGCGAACTCCGTGGACGCGGAGGGGGTGTGGTCGCCCACCCAGGTGGCGATCGATCGCAACTCAACTCCAAACCGTCTGTACCTGGCAGATACCAACAACAGCCGGGTGCTGGGATGGCGCAACGCGGCCTCGTTTGCCAATGGCGCTCCGGCCGACCTGGTGCTGGGCCAGGCCGATTTTTCTTCAGGCAATGGCAATCACGGCGCGGCGGCGGCGAGCGCGAGCACGATGGCGGGTCCGGCAGGTGTCGCGGTCGACAGCAAGAGCAATCTCTATGTCTCCGACACGAACAATAACCGCGTGTTGGAGTTCAACCAGCCTTTCACCGCCTGCGCGGGTATCTTTCCCTGCGTCGGCGGCGCGGCGAATAAGGTTTTTGGGCAAGCTCTTTTTACCACCAGCACCTGTGCCGCCGTCGGCGCGACGAGTCTGTGCGCGCCAGCCGGCCTGGCGCTCGATAGTGATGACAATCTCTACGTCGCCGACTCCAACAACAACCGGATGCTGGAGTACATCACGCCGCTCACCTCGAGCCTGACGGCGGGCAGCGGCGACACCACGGCCGACCTGGTGTTTGGGCAGGGCGCGACGGGGCTCGGGACCGAGTTCACGACCAGCGATTGCAATCATCCCTCCAGCACGGTCGGCGCGAATAGCCTATGCAAGCCGGCCGGAGTAGGCGCCGACGCGAGCGGTAATATTTTCGTCGCCGACACCCTCAACAACCGGGTGTTGGAGTATAACGAGGCCGCCAATCCTCCAGCCAACGTTACGGCCAATCATGTTTTCGGACAGAGTGGCGTCCTGACCACAAAAACCTGCATCATGCCGGTCAGCGCCAACACTCTTTGCGCTCCACATCAGATCGCGGTCGACAGCGCGAACAACCTGTGGGTGGCCGACACCAGTTATGGCCGGGTGCTGGAATTCAACAAGCCGCTCACTACCGATACCAGCGCCGACCGGGTCTTCGGCCAAGCCGACAGCATGGTGGCGATTTCCTGCAACTTCGGGAATCTCTTTGCTCCTGCCGCCGCCACGCTATGCGGCCCAACTGGAGTTGGTCTCGACAGTGCCGGCGATCTGCTGGTCGTGGATAGTGGCAACAATCGCGTACTGCGATACAACCAGCCGCTGGTGGCTACGCCGACCCCGAGTCCGACCCTCACCCCCGGACATACGCCGACTCCAACTCCTTCGCCGGTGGGCAGCCCCACGCCCACCCCAGGCTTGACGCCGACACCAACGCCATCACCAACACCGGCCTTTGGAGGCACGCTCTCGGCCGCCACGCCGGAGCTTTTCGGCTCGGTGGGAATCGGGGCCGCAAAGACTGAGATGCTGGCTATTCACAATCTCAGCCCGCATAAAACGATGATGGTTTCGCTGGGCGCGGTGTCCCCTCCCTTCGGCGTGCTCTCAGGACTCGGGCCATTCGAGATTGCGCCTCTGCACAAGACGACGGTGAAGCTCCAGTTTTCTCCCACCGCCACCGGCAAGGCCAGCGGTACCCTGAATATCGCCAGTACCGACCCGCATCATTTGAGTTTTCCGGTCACGCTCATCGGACACGGAGTCGCGGGCACGCTCAAGCTCCCGGCTGGCATCGGGTTTGGCTCGGTCGGAATTGGCGTCACTCCGGCGTCGATGACATTCGCGGTCAAAAACACCGGTATCGGGACGCTTACCGGGTCGGTCGGCGCGCTTTCCGCGCCGTTCAGCGTTACCGTCGGAATTGGACCGTTTAATCTCGCGCCGGGCCAGAAACAGTCGGTCACGGTGCAATTCACGCCAACCAACGTCGGTCATGCAGGTGCCAAGCTGTCGATAATCAGCGACGACGCGGCACACCCGAGCGTAAACCTTCCGATTGGTGGCAAAGGAGTTGGCGGGCATCTGATCGTCAATCTGGCGGCGCCGATACCGCCCGCGCTGCTGCCGACGCTTGGCTTTGGCAAGGTCAAGGCAAACACGACGCTTATCAAGATGTTCACCGTTACCAACTCGGCGCGCGGCGTGCTCAACGGCAGCGTTGGGACGTTCGCGGGTGGCAGCCCGTTCAGCGTGGTCCAGGGCGTTGGAGCGTTCACGCTCCAGCCGCATCAGAGTTTGACGATAGGCGTGCAGTTCGCGCCGATTGCGAAAGGCAAAAAGACCGACTCGCTGGTGATAACCGACACGGCGCCGGGCGCCCCGGCCACGGTCAAAGTGGCGGTGTCCGGCAAGGGGAGCTGATTTAAGCTGCGCGAAGGCGGCGGCGACGCGCTAGGCTTTGACGCTGAGGAAGTCGGTAATCGCCTCGAGCGCGGCGGGCTCGATCAGCGAGGGTGCGTGAGCGACGCCGGGAACCTCGACCAGGCGCACGCCGCGCTGCACCTTGACCATCCGCTCCGCAGTGGTGCGCGAGAGGATGTCGCTGTCGGCGCCGCGCACAATCAGGATCGGCGCCATCACGCGATTATAGTGTAGCCACAGGTCGATCGGCCGCGCCGCCGAGCCGCCCCGCGGCGGACGGCGAATTGCCGGGTCCATTTTCCAGGTCAACCCGTCTTCCTTACCGTCTGCGGCCGGCTTGACCGACCATCGCACCCACTCTGTGAGAATCTCGTCGGAAAGCTGGGCTGCGGGGGGATAGGTCCGGCGATAATAGTCCCGCACCTCGGCCATATCCTTGAAGCGCTCGGGCGCCTGCCCGACGTAAGCGATGATGCGCATCAGGCCGGCCGGATCGATATCGGGCCCGATGTCATTGAGCACGAGATGCTCGACGGTTTCCGGATAGCCGCCCGCGAACATCATCGAGATCACGCCGCCCATCGAGGTTCCAACCAGGCTCACGCGTTTGATCCCGAGCCCATCGAGGAATTCCTTGAGGTCGCTGACGTAGACTTGCGGATTGTAGTCGGCCGCGGGACCCCATGCGCTGTCGCCGCGGCCGCGCACGTCGAGCGCGAGCACGCGGTAGCGCGCGGTCAGATGTGGGACCAGCCCGTCGAAGTTATGCGCGTTGCCGGTCAGCCCGTGGATACAGACCAACGCCGGCTTGCCCTCGCCGCCGAAGTCCAGATAATGCAACTTGAGTCCGCCGGCGCTCTGAAACCTGTCTTCGGGCATCTCGCCAAAGCTCCTCGCGGCGACGCCGCGTTACGTGGCTTGCAATCCGTACTCGGAATTCTAATTTCGCGACAGAAAAAATCCGAGCGAAAGTAATCCTCGGATGAAGCTAAGACTGTTGAGCAATCGCGCGGCGATTTCAAGCTGCTACGGAGTCGTTCTCATGCTGCTACCGAGCTGTTACAACGACGCTAACGTTTACATCTTCATGGATTTTGACGGAAAATCCGTCGGGAATCGATTTTAAGGGAGAGCAAATCATGAAATTCGGTATCGGTCCCTTCAACCTACAAGCGCCTCACGGCTCAGGGAAGCCGCACACCGAAGTATATCGAGAGATGCTCGAGCAGGTTGCGCTCGCCGAGGAGCTAGGCTTCGACTCCGCCTGGCTCATCGAGCACCACTTCAAGGAAGACGGCGAGTGCCCCTCGGTGCTCCTGACCGCGGCCGCGATGGCGGCGCGGACCAGCCGGATCAAGATTGGCACCGCGATGCTTCTGCTGCCGCTCCATCGCCCGGTGCGCATCGCCGAGGACGTAGCGGTGCTCGACAATATCGCCAACGGGCGCGTCATCGTGGGCGTGGCCGCCGGTTACCGCCCGATCGAGTTCGAAGGTCTCGGAGAGGCGCGCAAGGGCCGGGAGGCGCGGATGGAGGAGCAACTGGAAATCCTGCTCAAGTCCTGGACCACGGATTCATTCGCCTATAGCGGCAAGTATTATCAGTTTCCCGAAATCTCGGTGATGCCGAAGCCCGCGCAGAAGCCTCATCCTCCGATCTGGATCGGAGCTTCGACCGAAGGTGGTTTTCGCCGGGCGGCGAAATGGGCGGATGCGCTTTGTTCCTCGCCACGCCACCATCTGAGCGACCTCAAAATGCATTACGCGAGCTATCGGCGTTATCTGGCCGAATTCGGCCGCAAGGAAACTTGCACCCCGGTCATCCGCGAGGTCTATTGCGCCGAGACCATGAAGCAGGCGGAGCACGAAGGCGGGCCGGGAATGATTTATATCCAGGCGGGAATGTACGGACGCTGGGCGCAGGTGCGCGAGCTCAAGGACGACCGCGGACAGGCGGTTTCCGGCGCAGGCGAGGTCAGCCTGGAGACTTTCCGCGAGCGCTTCATCCTGGGCGACCCCGGCCATTGCATTCGCGAGATCGAAAAATATCAGCGCGAACTGGGGATGGACTATCTGCAGTGCATGATGGACTTTCCCAATGTGGATCCGGAGTTGACGAAGAAATCGATGCGGCTCTTTGCCCGCGAAGTGATGCCGCACTTCAGAAAGAGCTGATGGGGCGCGGTCTCTCGATCGGAGCCGAATAGTTCATCGCGTGGCGCCGGCGCCGTTGCCGTCGTCGTTGCCACCGGGGCCGGGTTTGTCGCCCTGCACCAGCGCGAGCAATTCAGTGGTAACGATGATGAGGCGGCGCCCGTCGCGGATAATCACGCCGGTGCGCTCGAATTCGCTCAACTGCTCAGTGATCCGCTGGCGCGAAGCGCCGACCAGCTCGGCGAGATCGCTATGGGTCAGCTTCAGGGTTAAAAGCTGGCCGCGCGCATCCTCGGCGCCGAACTTGGCCCCCAATTCGAGCAGCGCGCCCGCCAGCCGCTCGCGCAACGCGAGCCCGAGAAAATTCGTGTAGCGCAAGAGCATCGCCCACCAGCGCCCCACCGTAACGTCGAGCACGCGGCTCAGATCTTCCAGCCGCACGCCGAGCGCCGCGTCGACGAAAACCTCTGGACTGGTGACACCGACCAGACAATCGCTGAACGCGTCGCATCGAAAAGGCCGCTTGGCCACCGTCAGGAGCGAGGAGACGCCGAAAATTTCGCCGGGGCCGACCAGCGAGACCAGGATACGTTCGCTTGCGTTGAGAAAGGTCAGTTTAGCGACGCCCGAGAGCAGCAAAAAAACGCGGTTGGCGTCTTCGCCCTCGAAGAAAATTGTTTCGTGGCGCCGCACACGGCGGCTAATAGTCGCGGCGGAAAGCTTGGTGAGTTGCGCGTCCGACATCCAAGCAAGTGTCCGGAGCCGGCCGAGCAACTTTTGTTGAGAGGTCTCGGCTATCACCGTTCATTGGTTAGCACAGGCGACGGCACTGTCGCCAAGGCGACGAAACTCCAAGGTTTAAAGACACATGTCCTGTTTTTGGTCACGCCCGCGACAAGCTTTAGCATAACTAATTTCGTTCCGACGCTAATATCAGATAGTCTTCAATCAGACGGTACTACAAAGTGCATCGCGATTCATTCAACGACAATGCGGACTTCATCAGCCAGCAACCGAAGCGCGATAAAGACTAATAGGCAAAATGGGGCAAGTGCCTAAAACTGCGGCAAGCGCGCACTCAATGAGCAGACGGCAGTGCGCACTCGGCAGTAACAGCGACAGGAAGAGCTTGAGACGATTGGCATAAATGCTGCTCCAGTAGCGTGCGAGACGGTTTGGGAGCAGCCTCCAATCGGTTGGATAAGTTATACACTTAGTCGATTCATATGCTCGAGTATTATCGGTAGCACCGCTACCAGCGGAATCGACGAGCGAACATCGGTGACGGTTTTTTCAGGAGGCAAAGGGGTGAACGTGAAATTTTTCGAACAGTTGAGCAAATTCAGCGAGGCGATGCTCGAAATGCCATACGTGGCGGCCAGAAGCATGCTCGCACAGGATCGGGATCAGGACCGAAGCCAGAGCGTCGAGCGGGAACTACAGCAGGCGGGGTGGAAGGCCTACGACGCCTGGATCCAGCTTCTGTCCGAGTCCGCCAACGGTCTCTACGCCAGCCCGGAAGTCGGTGCCTCGGTAGGGCGCTCGATGGAGGCTTCGCTCAAGTGGCAGCGCCTGGGGTCGGCGATGACGGGGGCGTTTTTCGCGGCGCTGTGGCCGGCGGTGGGACTGCCTTCGGCGGCCGAGTTGACCGAGCTTCGCGCCGAAGTGGGGGCGCTTCGCGACGACTTGGCGGTGGCCCGCCTGGAAGCCGAGGAAGCGCGGGCGGCGGAGGTCGATGTGGCCGCGGGCGCGCGCCAGGTGGCCGACCCGCTGACCGCGATGTGGAACGGCGGCTGGACCCCGGAAGTGGCGCCGTTCGTGCGCAAGCGGAGCGAAGATGCTCCAGCAAACTAACCCGATCAACGCGATTGCCGGCTACTGGCTCGACGGCGCGATGCGCTCGCTCGACGGTTTCAAAAAGGGCGCGCATGCCACCGTGAGCGATCCACCGCCGGTTACGCCATACCGCGTGGTCTTCGAGAGCGGCAAGGTGCGGCTGCGCCACTATGCGGCCTCCGGCAACGCCCATCGCACGCCCATCGTGCTGGTCTATGCGCTCGTCAAGCGGCCGTTCGTGCTCGACATGCAGAAGGGCCGCAGCGTGGTTGAATACCTTACGCACGCGGGCTTTGATGTCTATTTGACCGACTGGCTGCCGCCTAACCCGACCGACACCTGGCGCGGCTTCGACGCCTACGTCAATGGTGACCTCGACAAGGCGGTGCGTTTCGTGCGCGCGATTACGCGAAACGCGCAGGTCACGGTCCTGGGCTACTGCTTCGGCTCGCTGCTGAGCCTCATTTACACCGCGCTTCATCCCGACAACGTGCGCAACCTGGTGACCGCGACCACGCCGTTCGACATGGGCGTGCGCGACTTGCCCATCTACAATCTGCTCGAGCGGATGAGCGAGGAGGCGATGGAGTTAGTCACGCGGGTGCATGGCAACTGCCCGGCGTGGATGGTGCAATCGTTCTTCACCGCGATGGCCCCGGCGCATCATGCGATCGACAAGTACGTCGGGCTGTATCGCAACGCCGAACGCGACGGTTACCCCGAGCAGTTCGATCTGTTCGAGCGCTGGATGAACAGCGACGTGGCGATGGCGGGACGGATTTTCCGGGAAATGTCCGGCGATATCTTCAAGCGCAATCTGCTTGCGCGCGGCGGCTTCGAAGTCGGCGGGCGCAAGGTCGAAGTCGAACAAATCAGATGTCCGCTGCTCAACGTGGTCGCCGACTACGATGACGTGGTGCATCCGCGCTCGAGCCTGGGCCTGGTCGACCGCGTCAGCAGCCGCGACCGCAACAATCTTACGTTCCCGACCGGACATGTGGGCGCGATGGTAAGCGCAGCGGCTCACAAGAAACTGTGGCCACAGATAGGGGCATGGTTGAGAGAGCGATCGAATTGAGTAAAAAGCATGTCGAATTGAGTAGGAAGCATAAAGGAAAGCATCATCAAGATGCGCAAATAGCCGAAAATGTCGCGCGTGCGACAAAGCACGCCGAGCCGAACGCGGAATCGTGGTTAAATTCTGACGGGACAGAGCAAAGCTCTCAAAAGAACTTACGGAGGAGATTACTAATGTCAGAGAAAGAACATAGCGGAGTGTACGAGGGATTTTCACGCATCGCCGAGAAGTGCTTCAATCCGGCAGGCGCCAAGAAAGCGGCGGCGTGGTATATCGACACCACCGAAAAGATCGCGACCCAGGCGCTGGATTTTCAGGTCAAGGCCACCGAGTGGGCCAAGGAAACCCCGATTTATCCTTTTATCGAGGCCCAGCAGACGATCGGTCGCAAATTCGTCGAGCAGAGCGCGAGCACCGCTCGTTCGCTCTGGCGGCTGTAAAGAAGCATTCGTTGCCTGAGCGGCGGCGGTCTCAATTTGCGATCGCTCTGCTGACAAGGAATGCTTGATTTTGCGGGCGGCTCGCGCGTTTGTCGCGCGGGCCGCCTTTTTCTATTGCGATTTCCAGTGGTGCCAACCGTGATCGCAGGTCTGCGTAATGCGAGATGGCACGAAGGCTGCTTTGGGTACGGCTGCTTTGGATCACGAAGGCTGCCTTGGATTTTGATAATGTGGCGGGGGTTGGGGCGGCGGCGGCGCGCAGATGCTTCATGAATACTCCGTGAATGCTCATTGCTGACTCTGGCTCGCGTCGCGAATAGCAAAACGGTTCGCGCTATCATGGTTTGTTGTTACATCAGATGAAACATCATTTACTCGCAAGCGATTTCGATCAGACGCTCAGCTTCAATGATTCCGGTATCGCGCTGAGCGAGCTGCTCGGCATCAAGGGCTTTCAGGATAAAGTGAGCGGCCTCTCGCGGCTCAACATGGTGCAGCAGGGCGGCGAACTTGCCTATCTTCTGCGCCACGATCCGGAGTTCCGGCGCGTGCGCAAGCAGGATCTGGCCGAGGTCGGCCGCCGCGTCCGCCTCAAGCGTAACATCCCGCTGCTGACCCGGCTTCTGGAAGACGGAATCGAGGGCCATCGTTTCGACTTCTACGTGATTTCGGCGGCGCCCGAAGAGGTTGTGCGGTCGGCCTTGCACGGAATCGTTGCGCCGGATCACGTTATCGGCACGCGGCTCGGGTATGCCGCGGAGTCGGGCGAGATCGAGTCGATCGTGCGAGTGGCCGCCGGCTACGGCAAAGTGGCGGCCATCGATGAGTTGCGGGTGGCGCTGGGTGTGCCGAGCGATCGCGTCATCTACGTGGGTGACGGCAGTTCGGATATCCACGTCATGCTCGAAGTGAACCATCGCGGCGGATTCACGATCGCGGCTTCCGAGGCCAAATACATTACGCAGATAGCCAAGCGCACGATCATCAGCGACGACGCGTTGAGCGTGCTGGTGCCGATCCTCGAACAGATCGTCGGCTGGAATCCGGAGCGTATCCGTGCGCTGTTCGAGGCCCACGGCGTGCTGATTCAGCAATGGGACAAGGTACGCACCGACTGGCTGACCATCGGCGATAGCTCGATCGCGGAGGAGCGCGGGCGAACGGAGAGAAATGAAAATGCGCAAAACCAAGCACAAAACGGAGCAAAGGACGAACAATGATGGGTTGGCGCGCGGCGCATCTCGCCCACATTGCAAGAGGCTGTTGCCGGTCGTGATTCAAATCCGTCGCGTCCCTCTTGCTGGATGCGGTTTGTCAGCTCATGCGTTTTGAATTTCCAAAACATATCCGTTTACCTGTGACGACGGGATTCGGTTGCTCGCGGGGCGTCCCTTTGCGCCGGATGCGTGCCGGCGCTAGTATCGCTGCGCGCTGCAAATCTGATTGCGACGGAGAAACAAGTGGCCGTGGGAACATTTGCTCAAAGTAAGGACGGAACGAGGATTCATTACGAGGTTCGCGGCCAGGGCGAGCCGCTCGCGCTCATCTTTGGCTACGCCGGGTCGAGTCGCGGCTGGGGCGAGCCGTTCCTGAATCTGCTCGAAGCGCGCTTCAAGACCATCGTGATTGACAACCGCGGCACCGGTGAGAGCGACAAGCCCGAGAAGCCGTTCTCGCTAGCCGACATAGCCGCCGACGCGGTTAGCGTGCTCGACCACGCCAAAATCGATCGCGCGCATGTGATGGGCATCTCGATGGGCGGGATGGTCGCGCAGGAGTTTGCGCTCAATCATCCTACGCGCCTGCGCGGCCTTGTGTTGGGCTGCACGCTGTGCGGCCTCAGCCATAGCGTCGCGGGCGACCCCGAGGCACTCGCCGCGCTCCAGGTAAATCCCGGCGCGCCGCTCGCGCCACAAGTCGAGCGTCTGCTCGCCGCCTGCTGCTCCAAGCCGTTCCTGTCCTCGGCCAAAGGTCAGGCGGTGCTCAAGGAGCGCGTGGCGGAAGTAATGAACTATGCAATTACGCCGCTCCACACTTATCAGCTGCATTGGGGAGCGATCGGAGGCTTCGACACTTTCGATCGGCTGCCCCAGATAAAAGCGCCCACCTTGGTCATTACCGGGACTTCCGATCTGCTGGTCCCCGACGCCAACTCCGACATCATTAAAGACCGCATCCCGGGAGCGCGCATATATAAGATTTCCGGCGCGGGTCACGTCTTCTTCTGGGAAGCGCCGGAGGCTACCGCGGGGATGGTCACGCAATTCCTGTCGGCGGTGAACTAGGTAATGTGGAGAAAGGCGCAGCGTTGTTGCGTTGCAGTGCAACCGCACATGCGCGCTTGAAATTATAGTGTGCGCAGCACGACTTGGTTCGAGCAAGAAGCGAGTATATAAAGCGGAATCCCACTTTATGGCATGACAATTGCGTTTCCTGTTTCTCGGGGGACGGGGCAGGAGCGGAGGATCTCCAGGGCGATGACCTCGGATGGTGCTTCGTGGACGCACAGCAGTTGAATAATTGTTCTGATTCGGAGATTGACATGACTCGAGTCGTCGGACGCGTGCCGCGCGTGAGGGTCTGGCGGCTGGTCACGGCGCTCCGATGGCTTCGGCCGGGAGTCTACGCAATGCATACTCCGCGGCGCTCGGTGGACCGCGAATTCGAGCAGTTTTCCTCGCCTTGGGAGTAAGTTTGCCGCAACTCTCGCCGTAGTCCCGCGCTGGCGGTTCGCGGATGGCCGCCAGATAATCTCAGACATCTGCCGAACATCGGTTGGACCTCGGCCGATGACGGAATCAATTCTGGCGCGCCCTGCTATCTCGCCTGAAGATTCTGGGCGGCGCGTCGCGCCTCGTCCGAAGCAAATCGGAAATACTTTGGTGGCGCTTTTCGGCCGCGTGCCTTTGGCGGCGCGTCCGATCTCTCGAACCGTCAATTAGTGGGCGTCTGTTTTATGGCGCTGCAGGAATCGGTAGGCAATTCTCGCATCCTCACCTGCGTCCGGTACCGTGAGATTCTCCGCTAGCGCGTACTTTTTTGGTCGTGCGGAGATCGATCGGGACGCGCTCATTCGCATATCCGATTGGCATCATTGTTGCGCTTGCGACGGGTGAGCGGCGCCCGGGCGGGCGAGATCGGCGACCGTGTGATCAGAGAATCAGCGACTAATGAAATATGTCGATCAGCGATTCCCTATGGACCAGGAAAGAACGCGGCGCGGTGCGGTTGGAAGGGCAGGAGGGGCCGTTTGCATAACGCTGGGTGCGCTGCTGAGCGTCGGGATCTGTGGCGCGCAGGAATTCGGGGCCGATAGCGCGGCCCGCTCGCAAGTCCACGTGGAGACGGCGCAAGTCCAGACTCCAATCGACGCCACGATGGTGCGTCTGAAGCAATTGGAGAACGTCGCTGGGTTTGACCCCGGTCGTCTTTCCGCGGCCAGCCGCAACCTGTTCAGCCTCGCCGATCGCTGGACGGCCGTGCGTGAGCGTCTGGTCAACGGCGCGGCGGCGTCCGCGACGCCCGAGCAATCAAGCCCTACCGGTGCAGTACAGAGGTCGCAGATTCTCGCAACCAATCTTCGCAACTCGCGTTACTCGGGCTTCACCCAAAGCCAAACGGCAACGGCCTGGTGCGGTAAGAACGTGGTGATGGGCTTCAACGACAGCGGCGCCGAGGTTACGACGATGGCTTCCGGACGCGGCGTCAGCATGGACGGCTATGCGGCGTCGTCCGACCGCGGCGCCACGTTCACCTACATGGGATCGCCGACCACGCCGAGCGATCCCTAACACTTTCATGTCGGGTGACCCGGTCGTGGCGTGCGCCAACGCTAGAACCTTCTACTACGTCTCGGGCTTTCTTGACGGCACCAATGGAATATCCGGCATAAGCCTGTCGACTTCGACTGACGGCGGCAACACTTTCGCGACGCCGATCGTGATAGCTGGGCGGCCGTCGAACACCCACATCGTGGATGGAGCCTGGATTGCAGTCGATCAGAGCGCCCCGAATCGTCTCTATGTGACATACACCGATCTCGATTTTTCAGGCTCGATATGCGGAACCGAAAGCGGGTCGGCGGTGCCGCGCTACGCGATCGAAACCGTAAGCTCGGCGGACGGCGGCACGACCTGGACCGCCGCGCCCGTGGTGGTGGCGCAGGTATGCGCCGACAGCGCGCATACCTTCGCTTTCGTCGACGGCGCACGGGTGGCGGTGGGGCCGAGCGGCGCGGTCTACGTGGCGTGGGAACTGTTTGGCAACACCAGCGGCCTAAGTGGGCGCGAGATCGAGATCTCCCAGTCGACCGACCAGGCGCAATCCTTCCCGGCCTCGCCGGTTACCGTGGCGACAGTCCATTGCGCGGGCGATTGCGCCGATTGGCAGGGCCTGGCTCACAGCAACGAAAATCCAAGCCTCGCGATCGGCAAGGGACCGCATAACGGGAGGGTCTACCTGGCGTGGAACGACGGCGATCGCCAAACGCCTGACACGTTGACCACGACCGGCTTCTACAACTTCACCGATATCATGTTCAGCCAGTCGATTGACGCAGGAACGACCTGGTCAACGCCCGTGCGAGTCAATAACAATCTCGAAGGCGGGACCGCGCCGCTGACCGATCAGTTCGAACCCGCGATCGCCTCAGACGTCAGCGGCCGCATCGCGATCTGTTTCTACGATCGCAGACGCGACGCCGCGAACTTCCGCATCGATCGCTTCTGCGCGTCCACTCACAACGGCAAGAACTGGTCTAACAGCCGTATTACGTTCTACCAGTTCCCAACGATCGTGGGACAGGACGTTCTGATGGCGCCTGACTATATGGGCGACTACGACACGCTGAGCTCGGACGCGCTCGATCGCCACCCGGGATTCGTCGGCGGCTTTGCCTCGAATCTGACCGGCAAGCCCATAGTCAAAACGTTCCAGTACTAAGCGATGGACGATCTCGGCCGCGTCGCGCATCGCCGAATACCTGGCTAGGCCGCGGGCAACGCGATCTGCCGATTAGTCTAAGATGGGCGCGAAATCTCGCGGCGTGCGCTCGCCTGCCTGCGACTGTGCCAAATTCGCGCACTCAGGCAATCGCTTGGGGAGCATCCCTAAGAACAAGCGCTCGATGGTGAGACAGTAATCAGGCGAAGCTTCCGAAAGACCTCCGCAAACAAAAGACTTCCACATTACGCCCCAGATGGCATGAGAGATGCTGTTGTTCCTTGTTGCGAGCACTGAAGTAGTTAAACACGAAAACGCAGCTCTCGCAACGAGCGCAACTACTAGTAGCGCTGACCACGGTGCAGGTTACGAAGAGACAGGCAACAATGGATGAAATAGTCAGGACGTATGTGAATGGCAGGGAGCGTATACATAACATCGTACGCCATCGCGAAAAAAGTCAGACCATGACTGAGTATGCATTGATCCTGGCTGCGATCGCGATCGCAGCTTATCTGACGTACCAGGTGATGGGTCAAGACATTAGCTCAATGGTCGCTGGTATAGATACTGGGCTGAGTAGTCCGTGATCGGGCACCGGGACTGGCCGGCGAAGCGGCGACTCATGAGCCCGGGCTAACAAGAGCGAATATTCGAAAAAGAGGAGAGAGAGAAAGAGTATGGAACTGTTAAGCAGAATGTACGTGAATCCAAGTGAGAGGATTCTCGAAAGCCTCCGTAAGGATGAAAACGGGCAGACCATGACAGAGTACGCGCTCATTCTGGCCGCTGTGGCGATAGTGGCGTATGTCACCTATCAGGTGATGGGCCAGGACATCGGCTCGACGGTCACCAAGATCGATACCGCGCTGAGTACCGCGTAGAAGACCGTTTAACCACCGCGGCCGGGACCCGATGGCGCCGGCCGGCGCCTTTGCTACGCGAGACCGTGGCGGGGCAGTCGAGCAGGGTGACCTGTTGACGTGGAGGAGAAAAACGGGGCGCAAGCCTCGCCGATTGCGCGAACGCGGGCCATCAGGTCGGAAGACGTCTGCGCTGCAAGGAGACGGCTGTGAGACGATCGGGCGGCAAGGACAGTACGCTCGGGGGCAATTTGTCAGTGCTCCTGGTGGGTGGCGGAGCGGTTCAGGTGGAGCAGGCGCGAGGCACATTGCTCGTACTGGGCGAGCCGTCATTGACGGTAGCGGAGGTGCCGCTGGCGCTCGCCTCCGCGCTCGGCGCGGAGGCGGACGTCGTGATGGTTTTGTTCGGCGCCGACGAGGAAGAGGCGCTTGGCTACCTGGAGAGCCAGTTCGAGCGGACGCCGCGACCGGCCCTGTTCGCATTGCTGAGCGAGCAATCGCCGGGACTGATGCGCCGGGTGCTGCGCGCCGGTGCAGATGAGGTACTAGGTCTGCCGCTGGAGCAGAGCGATCTTATACGTCCTCTGCTGAAGGTTAGCGAGGCGCTACGGCGCAACGAGCGCCGGAGGGGCGGCAAGATTTTTTCGGTGGCCAGTCTGGGTGGCGGAGTGGGCGTCACCACGCTTTGCGTAAACTTGGGCGTGGCGCTGCTGGGCGCGGGCGGCATGCGGGTAGTGCTGGTGGATCTGGACCTTCAGGCGGGTCATCTCAGCGATCTGTTCGGTGCCGAGCCTGAGCGCGGCATTATCGCGTTGGCGCGTCTGGATCGCAGGCTGGATGCAACAAGTTTGGAGGCGGCACTGACCAAGCACGCTTCGGGCCTGTACGTGTTAGGCGCGCCGTCGCGAATCGAGGATAGTCACAAGGTTTCCGACATCATGGTCGGCAACCTGCTCGAGCTACTACGCCAACTGTTCGATTACGTCGTGATCGACTGCGGCGCTCACGTCGACGAAAATTCGGTCGCCGCGTGGGAGCGATCGCACGAGTTGCTCTATGTGATCGAACAGTCGGTGGGAGCGGCGCATCACGCCGGGCGGTTCCTTGAACTTTTTGGGCGCCTCGGGATCGAGGGGATCGAGCCGCGGCTGGTGCTCAACCGCTATCAGCCGAGGCATCCGATCGCCGAGGAGCGGATCACTGCCATGCTCAAGTGCCCGATCTACGCGCGTCTCCCGCGCGACGAACAGGTGATGAAAAAATCGGCGGCAACGGCGCGGATTTCCTGGCAAGTGGCGTCCAATTCCGCGTTGGTGCGCGCCTGTGCGGAACTTGCGCAGCAAGTCGGCGCGGGCCCGGTAGTCAGAGCCGAGCCCGAGGTGCGGCGGAGCCCGGGTTTTGTCACCCGGCTGATGGGCTCGCTCGGCAATCGTGTATGAGGGGATAAGCGTAGTGAGACTGACTGACAGGATATCACAGGCCAACAACCGCGGGCTGGTCGAGCAGCCGGGCGCCTTTCTCGGCGGCGGCACCGCGTTCCGGCGCAAAGACGAGGCCGTCGACGCCACGCGCTCGCTCAAGATCAAGGTGCACAACCGTCTCTTCGAGTCTTTGGACGTCTCGCACATGGAGGGGATGGATCCGGCATTGATCTCAGCGAAGGTCGCAGCCGCCATCGGCGAGACCCTTGACGACGAAGGGCGACTGCTGACTGACAGCGACCGCGTGCGGCTGGTCGACGAGGTCAAGGACGAATTGCTCGGTCTGGGTCCGCTGGAGCCGCTGCTACGCGATGACGATGTGACCGATATCTTAGTCAACGGCCACGATCATGTTTACGTCGAGATGCACGGCAAGCTTCATCGCACCGAGATCCATTTTCACGATGATCAGCATCTGATGCTGATCATCGACCGGATCGTTTCGCAGGTCGGGCGGCGGGTCGACGAATCGTCGCCGATGGTTGACGCCCGCTTGTGGGACGGTTCGCGTATCAACGCCATCATTCCGCCGCTCGCCATCGACGGCCCAGCGCTCTCGATTCGGCGTTTTGGCAAAAAACGTCTTTCGATCGAAGCCCTGGTTGCCTCAGGGAGCATCTCGCCGGAAATGGTGGCGATGCTGCAGGCGATGATCCGTGCACGGCTCAACCTGCTAGTGAGCGGCGGCACCGGATCGGGCAAGACGACCCTGCTCAATTGTGTTTCCAGCTTCATCCCCGAAAACGAACGCATCGTCACTATCGAGGATTCAGCCGAAATCTCGCTCCAGCAGACTCACGTGGTGAGATTGGAGAGCCGTCCGCCCAACATCGAGGGCAGGGGTGAGATCACGCCGCGCGACCTTGTGCGCAACACGCTGCGTATGCGCCCGGACAGGATAATCGTCGGCGAGGTGCGCGGGGCTGAGGTCTTCGACATGTTGCAGGCGATGTCCACCGGGCACGACGGTTCGCTCTGTACGGTTCACGCCAACAGTTCGCGCGAATGCCTGGGACGGCTCGAGATAATGATGCTGTTGTCGGGCTTTTCGATTCCGCAGCGCGCGATGCGCCAGCAGATCGCCTCGGCCATCAACATCATCGTCCATGTCGCACGCATGTCCGATGGCTCGCGCAAGGTGATCAAGATTTCCGAGGTCACCGGCATGGAGGGCGAAGCCATCATGATGCAGGACCTGCTCGAGTTCGTGCACACGGGGGTCGACGAGGACGGCAAAGTCCTGGGTCATTTTCGCTCGACCGGTATTCGTTCGGCATACGCGCAACGCATCGAGCGCGCCGGCTATAAGCTTGAAGAGGGCCAGCGGGCGGGAACCGATTGATGGATCTTCTGATCACGTGCGCGGTCTTTCTGCTGTTTGCCGGCGTCGGCGCCATGCTGATCAATCGCAAGGTCGATCGCGCGGCGGTCTCAGATCGTCTGAGCGAGATCGTCCGCTCCGCCGCCGTCATCGATCCGCTCGCGCGTCAGGGGCCGCCTTCACGCGCGGCAAGCGAACTCTTCGAGCACCTGCCGCGCTTCGCTCCGATGCGCCGGCTCGAGCAAAAAATGTGGCAGGCCGGGATGTACCAGGGGGTGCATAGGGTGCTTCTGGCGATGGTGGGACTGCTCGCGGCTGGCGTCGTCGTGGGCATTTTCGTCGCCCGGGATACGCTCATCGCGATCGGCTTGGGTCTGGGTTTCGCGCTGACCCCGATACTTTACATCAGGATCAAGCGCAGCCGCCGGCTCAAGGCTTTCCTGGTCCAGTTGCCCTACGCGCTCGACCTCCTGAAGTCGTCGCTCGAGGCAGGCCATACCTTGCAGCGGGGGATGCAGGTGGTGGGGGATGAGTTCACCGATCCGCTGGGCGGCGAGTTCCGCACCGTGGTCGAGCAGGCGCGGCTCGGACTGCCAGTCACCGAAGCGCTGACCGACATGCTGCAGCGCGTGCCGCTCGATGATCTGCGTCTGTTTGTGGTCGCGGTCAAGGTGCAGGTGGAAGTGGGCAGTTCGCTGGCCCAGATCATCGCGCGGCTTTGCGACATCGTGCGCACTCGCCAGCGCCTGTATTCGCAGATTCGCGCCTTGACCGCGCAATCGCGCATGAGCGGAATGGTCGTGGGGCTGCTGCCGATAGTGGTACTGGCGATGTTTGGGATCGTCCAGCCCACCTATACCGAGATGCTGTTTTTCGATCCTACGGGCAAGTTGATCCTCAAGACCGCGTTGGGACTCGACCTGGGCGCCTTTCTGCTGATTCGGCAGCTCGTCAAGGTCAAGTTTTAATCGAAGTGGCACTATGAACCCTGTGCTAGTCAGCTTGCTCGTTTTCCTGATACTTGGCGGCGGTGCGACCGCCGTTTACGTCTCAGTTACCAACCGCCGGCACGTGATGCGGGTCCAGATGGACCATATCGGATTCGAAGGGCGCCGCGAGATTCATACCTCCGGCGCGCCGCTTGCGGCCAACGATGAGCAGACGACCCGCACACTGCTCAAGTGGGCGGTTGGACGGCTGCCCAAGGTCAAGACGGTCACGCCGAGCGAGGAAAAGCGCGCCGAACTGTTCGTGCAGGCGGGTTTCAAAGCCTCCAGCGTAGTTGTCTTCCAAATCTGTAGGCTCATTTCGGCGGTGTGCGGTCTATTGCTGGGCCTTATTCCAAGTCTCACGTTTGGCATGCGCGAAAGCCGCGTGATCCTACTGACGATTCTGGGCGCCGCCGTGGGTGCGTTCCTTCCGGGGTACTATCTCAGCAAGCGCGCCAAGAACCGTCAGATGGATATCGGCCGTCAACTTTCCGACGTGCTCGATCTGCTGGTGGTGTGTGTCGAGGCGGGGCTTGGCCTGGTGCAGGCGATCAAAATCGTCGGCGACGAGACCAAGGCGCAGAACCTGGTCATCGGGTACGAGCTTTCGCAAGTGGCGGGCGAGGTCAACGCGGGATCTTCGCTGGGACAGGCTTTGCGCGCGCTGGCCGACCGCAGCGGAGTCGCCGATATCAAGCCGCTCGCCGCGACGCTGATTCAGAGCGAGCAACTTGGCGCCGCCATCGGGCCCGCGTTGCGCGCGATCTCGGATTCCATCCGCTCCCGCCGTCGACTGGCGGCCGAGGAGGCAGCCCAGAAAACCACCATCAAGATTCTTTTCCCGCTGGTGTTGATGATTTTGCCCGCGATGCTGCTCATCATTATCGGCCCGGCGATCGTGCAAACCGTTCGTACGCTGAGCTTCTGAACGGCTTGCCGGCCGCACGGGCCGAGCGCTCAGGCTTGCCCGCCCCCGCGACCATCGTGCCCTCGAACGCGCGATTTCTTTCCGTATTTCGATGCGGTCCAACAGGCGCGACACGATTGCCGCCGGCGGATACAATGGAACCTTCAGGCCAGGTCGGATCGCTCATTGTGAAACCAGGCTGAGGGAGGTGGGCGGATGCGCAGGATGGTTCCGATGTTTGCGCCGCTTCGGATTTTAACGTTTTTCAGCAATTTCTCCCGGTTGATGATCGCAGGACTGGCGATCGCCGGCCTGATGGCGAGCGGATGCTTGCAAGTGGCGCCGCAGCCCCCGGTGCCGCCGACGACGATGAGCTCCTGGGGACCAATGGGCGGCTTTTCGATGTCTTCCGGAGCTCCCTGTAGCGGCAGAGCGACCCTTAGCGACGGTACGGCCTCAGTCAGCGACGCGTGTTTTACCGGCGCCGACAATATAGTGATGTGCACGGACACCACCGCTGCGAATCCGGTCAGATGCACTCCGGCCTATGGCAGTCTCTCAATCTCCGGCGGCGTCGGCGATACGGTTTCTTACGCGCGCGTCCGCTGAGCTACACTGGAGACGTGTCGAGCCTGACATGTAGAGCCTCGATGGATGTGCGGTCTTGACGGGCGCGGCGCGCGGCAATAACCAAGGCAGTAGCGAGACCTTCGACGAATCGCAAGGCGAATGGAAGACTCCGTTCTCAAACAGCGCGCGCTCGAATTGTGGAATGAGGGCGTTCAACATCACATGCACGGCGACTTCGATGGCGCGATCATGCTGTACACGGAATCGATTGAAGTCTGTCCGACCGCCGAGGCCTACACCTTCCGCGGCTGGGCGTACAATTTTCTCGGCCGCGTCGATGACGCGATCGGCGAGTGCAAGAAAGCTATCGAGGTCGACCCGGCTTTCGGCAATCCCTACAACGACATCGGGGCCTACCTGATCGCCAAGGGCGAACTCGACGAGGCGGTGCCGTGGCTGGAGCAGGCCAAGCAGGCGCCGCGCTACGAGCCGCGCCACTTTCCCTACATGAACCTGGGACGCCTTTACGCGGCCAAGGAGATGCTGCAGCAGGCGATCCGCGAGTTCGAGCGCGCGCTCGAACTTCAGCCAGGCGAGCCCACCTGCGAGGCCTTCATAGCCCGGCTGCGCGGAACGCTCAACTGAGCGGCGATCCGTGCGCGGGTCGGCGAGGCCGAGGAGTAAGAGCGATGCTGAAGGCTGGCGACCCGGCGCCGGACTTTACCCTGATGGCCGATGATGGCGGACAGTTCGAGCTGTCGAGCCTGCGCGGCCGCAGAGTTCTTCTGTGGTTTTTTCCCGAAGCCGACACGCCGGGATGCAGTCTCGAGGGGCGCGGCTTACGCGACCATCGGGAATACTTCGACCAGAGCGCAATCGAGGTGGTCGGCATCAGTTTCGACAGCGTCGCTGACAACGCCGCCTTCGCGCGCAAATACGACTTCGGCTTCAGGCTGCTCAGCGATACCGCGCACGAGGTTGCCCTGGCATACGGCGCGTGCGAGAGCCTCAAGGCAAGGTATCCCGAGCGCATCAGCTTCCTCATCGATTCCGGCGGGCGAATTGAGCGCGTTTACGACAAGGTCGATCCGCGCGACCATGCCGCGCAGGTGCTGGCCGGGGTGCTCGACGTATAGGCCGCCGCTCGCTTCGTCTCGAAAGAGACAGCCGGGGCGATGGCCCGTACCTTGCGTACTTGTCAGCTATGAATCCGCACAGTGTCATAGCTGATTCCGACGAATCGGCCGTTGTTGGCCCGCAAACCAACGCTAATCAAGCTGGCTCTTCTTCATGCGAGGTCGTTCCACCTGTCGAGCCTTCGCCAACGCTCGTCACGCCGCATCGGGATGAGCCAGATGAGTCAGAAAAGCGTCTCACAGCCGAACGTTCGGCATCAGATTCCGAACAGGTGAGAGCTAGTGTGATTCGGAGCGCCGCGAGAGCTAAAGTGCCCGGCGAAGCATCGGCTAACACCACGGCGGCCGTGGCCGAGGAGCAGGTCGAGGCCGCGTGGCCTCTCACGCTGGACCAGGTCGTCAAGCAAACTCTGGTTCGCTTGTTGCGCGAGACCGCGGGCAATCGCCGCCGCACGGCGAGCCTGCTCGGAATCTCGCGCTCGACCTTGTACCGGATGCTCGCGCGCTACGATATCGATCACGTCGGCCGTCCGATGCCTGCGCCCAAGCCCCGGACCGACCTGCCCATGCCGCCGGCGTAGCCACTCCCAAAACGCCGACAATCAGCGGCGCGCCTGCACCATCCCGTTTGCCCCGGTAGAACGGCGATGACTTTCGATCCACAATAAGAACACGGGCAGCAAGAGCACGAGACAGTCGGATGCCTCGGCCAAACGGCGAGGTATCGAGCCGAAGCGCGCGTCCTTCGCGCCAACGGCATTGACGGAACCGTTGGGAGCAGGTTGAGCATGATCGGGCCGGAAGAGATTTGGGCCGAAGCGGTACGAACGCTGGAGCGCGGCAAGCCGTTTGCGCTGGCCACCGTGGTTAACGTTCGTGGCTCGACGCCTCGCGAGGTCGGAGCCAAGATGATCGTGCGCGACGACGGCCAGTTCGGGACTATCGGCGGCGGCTGCGGCGAGGCCGAGGTCTTCCGCAAAGCTCGCGTATTACTTGAAGATGATGGTGAGGCCCGGCTGGCCGAGGTTGATCTCACGGGCGACTTCGACCAGCAGCAGATCGGCACCTGCGGCGGCATCATGGACGTTTTCATCGATCTGTGGCGGCCGCGCACGGATCTGGAAATCGCGCGTCGGCTGGCCGAAGCGGCCGACCACAACCGGCCCGCCGCGCTGCTCACGGTGGTCGATCCCGGGAGTTCGCCGGGGAGTTCGTCTGGCACGGCGCCCACAGCAAAGGTCGGCGAGCGCACCGTGGTCGATGTATCGCGGCGCGCGGCCCCGCTCGACGGTTTCGCGGGCTTGGACGCGAGCGCGGCGCAGCAGCTTGGCGAGCGCACTGCGGATGCGGTGGCGGCGCTGTTCGAGGTCGGCGGCGACGGTACGGTGCGGCCGGCCACGCGAATCGAGCCGAGCGGCACGCCGCGGGTTTTTCTCGATCCGATCACCGGCGCGCAGCGGCTGATAATCGTCGGCGCCGGCCATATCGCGCAGCCGCTCGCGCAACTCGGCTCGATGCTGGGCTTCCACGTCACGGTGATCGACGACCGCGCGGCCTTCGCCAACCGCGAGCGCTTTCCCAATGCCGATCAGATAGTCGTGCGGCCGTTCGCCGCCGCGATCGAGGCCCTGGAGCTCGACCGCCATTGCTACCTGCTCTCGGTCACTCGCGGCCATGCCTTCGACGAAGAGGTTTTGCGTACCGCGCTCAAACGGCGCAATGGCGCTTTCATCGGGATGATCGGTTCGCGCCGGCGCGTGCGCGCGACCCTCGAGCGCATCGCCGAGGACGGCGTCCCCGCATCCGAGCTTGAAGAGGTCCACGCGCCGCTCGGCGTCGATCTCGGCGCCGAGACGCCGGCCGAGATCGCCGTTTCGATAATTGGCGAGATCATTCGCGAACGTCGTACGGGAGCGCGCGATCCGTTCAGCCTCGGGGTCAAGCTCGGGCGGCTGCGGCGTTCGGACTAGGCGCACCCGTGCGGAGCGACCCGGTCGTAGTGGCGCGTCAAGCCGGAAGCGGACCCTCGGGTGCTGTCGTGCCGTTCGAAGCGATACTGCTGGCGGCAGGAGAGTCGCGTCGGATGGGTTATCCCAAACCGCTGCTTAGGCTGGGTTCGCGCACCTTCATCGAGGTACTTGCGGCCGCGATGCTCCAAAGCGTAGCGCGCCTGATAGTGGTGGTCGGCGCGCATGCCGGCGCGGTGCGCGCTGCGATCCCCGACGATCCGCGAATTGCCGTAGTCGAAAATCCCGACTATCTTCGTGGCCAACTTTCCTCGATCAAGGCCGCGCTCCCTCGGGTCGGCCTCGATGCGGTCGGCGTGCTGATTCACCTGGCGGACCATCCGATGGTTCGTGCGGAGACCTTCGCCGCGATTACCGACGGTTATCGGCGCTTGGGCAAGCCGATAGTGATCGCGCGTTATCGGGGGCGCCGCGGCCATCCCGTACTGTTTGCGCGCGCGCTCTTTGGCGAGCTTGCGGCCGCGCCCGAAGATCAGGGAGCCCGAGTGGTGGTGGCTGCAGACCCGGCCCGAGTTGCCTATGTCGACGTTGACGACCCCGGCGTGCTGACCGACCTCGATACTCCCGAAGATCTGGAACGTGCCGGTCTCGGCCGGCCGCCAAGGCAAGCGTAGTGCCAGGCAGGCGAAGCTGCTCGATGAGAACGGATTTAGCCCGAAATCGGGCACTTTTCGATGTAACCAGGTGCCGGAGCCGTCGTACTTCCTATCAGGTATGCGTGTTAACCTTGCATTCAAGCGATTCGCGCGTAGCGTGTCGGAGCCATCGGACCAGGACCTGGTAGCGGGGGCGCTGAGCGGCGACTCCGCGGCCTTCGCGGAGTTGGCCACGCGCCATCGCCCACGCGTCGAGCGTATTTGCCAGCGTTTTTTTTCCGACGCCGAGCAAGTGCGAGATTCGGCCCAGGAAACCTTCATCCATGCCTATGGCGGCCTGAAGGGCTACCGCGCCGAAATTCCGTTCGGCGCCTGGTTGCGCGCCATCGCGACCAACCTGTGCTATGACGAATTGCGACGGCGCCGGCGTCGCCCCGAGGAGTTGGTGGCCGACTTCAGCGCGGCCGAGGCGAATTGGGTGGGGCTGGTCAATACGGCTACGCCCGAGGCATTGGTCGAAGCGGCCGAGGAACGGCGCGAGGCCAAAACGCTGGCCGACAAGTTGCTGGCGACGTTACGGCCAGAGGATAGGTTGGTGTTGACGCTGCAGAACGGCGAGGAGCTCAGCGTCAGCGAAATTGCCGCGATCGTCGGCTGGAGCGAGGCCAAGGTTAAAATCCGCGCCTTTCGAGCTCGACAGGCGTTGCGCCGTCAGGCGGCGCGCCTGGTGCGGCCGCTCAAAGCGGAGAATAAATGATGAACTGTTTCGAAGCACGTCAGGATTTTGTGGGCTTTTGGCAGCGCTCGCTCGACGGCGAACGCCGCCGCGAGCTGCTCGCGCACCTCGCGGGATGCGCCAAGTGCGACCGGGCATTTCGGGCCTTTGCGCTGACCGCGCCGATGCTCCATTCCAAGGGCGCGGTGGCGAACGAGGCGGTGGCTGACGCGGATAGGATCAGCGCGACGCGTCACGTCGAGCAGAGTACCCCACGGCACGCGTCAACTCGCATGCCTATCGAGATGAACGGAATGCGCCGTGCCGACGCTCGTCGCGCGGCTGAAATCCTTGAGCGCGCGTCGGTCTACCGTCTCGCGGAGCGCCGCCCGTCGCGTCAGTGGCGCGACGCCGCGGCGGGATTGTCGGCGGTGGCGGCGGCGGTGCTGCTCGCCTACTTCTCGATAGCTGCGCCAGCTCAGTCCTTCGACGACGCGCTGACCAATTCGGATTCGATTTCCGAAGCGGCTACACAGCCGGACACGGATTTCCTCGGACAGCAGATGCCCTCAATGCCAGCGGTGAGCGGCGACCTTGCCGGATAAGGGCAAAGGCTGGCTTTTGGTGACGGTTGCGGCGGTGGGCCTGGCAATCGGATTCGCCGCGAGCAGCTTAGCCTACCGCTATCGATGGCTCGGCGTTCCACGCGGGCCGTTCATCGAGCGGATGCAACACGAGCTGAATTTGACGCCCGCGCAGCGCGATCAGATCCTTCAGATTATAAACGAGACGCGCGCCAAGATGATGAACCTGCGCGAGGAGTTCCAGCATCAGCGCCGCGAACAGATGCGTCAGGCGCGCGCTCGAGTGCACGCCCTCCTCACGCCCGAGCAACAGGAGAAATTCGATCGCGAATTCAGGCCGCCCCCCGATCACGACCGCGACGGCGGTCCGGGCATGCATGAAGGTGAGGGCGGTCCTCACGAAGGCCCTCCCGACGGACCTCATGACGGCGACGGCCCTCCTCCGTAGTCTCCGCGGAGTCCGTCAAGCCTCATTTCAAAACGCCTGCCGGCATGGCGTGGCGGCAGGTGTTCATTGCTTAGCTCGCGGTCCCTTCGTTTGCTTCTCGTTGGCTGGCAACGATTTCGTCATTCCTCGGAGAGCTTTGCTACAATCCACTCAGAATGCGAGTTGCTCAGGAGTAATGGTCTTATGAGTGACGCCGACAACCTTCGTTATACAAAGATACCACTCAATAACGGCTCCGATGCGATTCCAGCGCTTGGCTTTGGCACGCTGATTCCTGATCCGATCGCAACAAGAGAGGCAGTCAGGATTTCGCTGAAGGTGGGCTTTCGTCAATTCGATTGCGCTGAACGCTATCGAAATGAAGAACACGTGGGCGATGCAATGCGGTCGGTGTTCGAGGAGGGCAACGTCAGGAGGAAGGACGTTTTTGTAGGTACGAAGCTCTGGAACAACAATCATCGTCCCGAACGCGTTAGACCCGCCTTCGAGGCAAGTCTGAAAAGACTGCAACTGGACTATGTCGATCTATACAGCATCCATACTCCATTCGCTTTTAAAGCCGGGGACGAGCAAGACCCGAGAGACAAGAACGGTAATGTGATTTATGACGATGCGGCGACTCTGACGAATACTTGGAAGGCTTTGGAGAGCCTGGTCGACGAAGGTCAGTGCAAGGCGATCGGCTTATCGAACGTCAGTTTGGGACAGGTGAAAGAGGTGTTTGAAATCGCACGCATAAAGCCGGCTGTGGTTCAGGTCGAATCTCATCCATATCTCCCCGAATGGGATCTGCTCGACTATTGCAAGAAAAATGGCACCGTGATTCAGGCCTTCGCGGCGTTAGGTCATGGTATCCAACCGAGATTGCTCGACGATCCTGTCATTATCGCCATCGCCAAGCGCGTCCACAAAACCCCAGCGCAAGTCCTGCTGGCCTGGGCGCTGCAGCGCGGCACGGCTCCTCTCACCACAGCTACAGGTATCCGCCACATCGAGGAAAATTTTGATATCTCGGCTCTTCCCGATAACGCCATCGAAGAGATCACTCAAGGGATCAGTACTCGAGTCAGACTCAATTCGGTTGTTGACACGGGCATCCCGGGGTTCATTCCCAAGGGGAGATGAACGTTCAAGCCGGAATTTCCCGCTGAGCTGAGTATGCCGCGATTTGGCACTACAACATTCCCGACCGACTATGGGTCTTTCAGCCGCAGACGCAGCCAGAATCAAAGCGGCGTTAAGTTCGCCGCCGAGGCGGTAAGCAGCTCGGACTTCATCCCGCCGCCGCGCCTACGTGGAACTCGCTGAAAATGCGCTAAAGCAACTCAATCTCGACGAGTTGAGTGGGGCAGTTATTGTCGCGACTCCGCGCGGCATACGCATCCGTCGTTGAGACCGCTACATCGTGCCCAGGTCGCCCAGGACCTTGCGCGCCTCGGCTGCCACGGCCGGGTTTTTGGAGCTGTTGGTGGCGGCCAGATTGAGATAGTGCGCAGCCTGCTCGCGATTACCGAGCTGCGCGTAGACCTCGCCCAGCCTGAGCGCCGCGAAGGCCGAGCTCTGGTCGATTTGGTAAGCCTTCTGGTAGTAGGGCAGTGCGTCGGCCGCCTTGGGCGGCGTAAACGACATGTAGGCCTCGCCGATATTGAGATAGGCGCTGACTGAGCGGGGCTGGTACTTGATCAGCTTTTTATAGACCGAAACCACCTGGTCGAACTGCGATCGCGAGTTATAGTAGAGGCCGAGATAGACGTACGGATCCTCCAGCGTCGGATCGATATCGCTCGCCTGCCACAACAGCTTCACCGCCTGCTGGGTGTCGGTCATGTTGATGGCCGCCTCGACCAGTGAGCGCGCCTTGGCCGCGTTGGCTTCGTCCGCGCGCGCAATGGCCGGCGTGCCCATCGCGAGCATCCCTACCAAGCTGAGCAGGGCCAGCTTCGCCCCGATCCGCATTGAGTTGTTCGTACCTGCCACTGCTAGAATCGTGGCACGCGGAGTTGCGTGTTGCAAAGCCGCGGGCCCGACGCCTGCTTAGACGGCGCGTGGCACCGCGAGGTCAGGAAGGTTCAACGTCCGGGGATGGAAAACCGAAAGATCAGAAAATTCAAGGGAGCCGGAATCGAGCTGAACTGCGTCGACTATGGAGGCGAGGGTGGGCCGCCGATGCTGCTGGTGCATGGCGGCGCGGCGCACGCGCGATGGTGGGATTTCGTCGCTCCCGCGCTGACCGGTCGCTTTCACGTGCTGGCGCTCGACCAGCGCGGCCACGGCGAGAGTCCGTGGACCGGGGACTGGGCTTACGGCTCGCGCCATTACGCCGCCGATCTCGAGGCCGTGATCGACGGATGGGGTCTGGGCGCGCCGGTGCTGGTGGGCCACTCGATGGGCGGGCATAGCGTGATGGTCTATGCGGTCGAGCACAGCGAGCGACTGCGCGCGATAGTCGCTATCGACTCCATCCCCGCCTATCCCGAGCACGCGGTCGCGGCCCTGGCCGCGATCGCCGACCGGCCGGCTTCAGTGTACGAATCGCTGAAGGACGCGGTCGCCGCGTTTCGCCTGCTGCCCGGCGATACGGTAGCCACGCCCGCGGTTCTCGGTCATGTGGCGGAGCTCAGCTTTCGCCAGCGCGCCGACGGCAAATGGGTGCACAAGATGGATCGGCGCACGCTGCGACGCGAGCCGATTCAGCTCGACGCCGAACTGGAGCGCATCCGATGCCCGGCACTGCTGATCAAGGCGGCGCTGAGCCCAGTGCTTTCGGCTCCGTTCGTGCGGGCGATGGCAGCGCGGATGCCGCGCGGGCGGATGGTCGAGGTCGAGAACTCCAACCATCACGTGCCAATCGACAATCCGTCGGGGCTGGTCGCCGTGATGACTCCGTTTCTGGCCGACGTTGTGGCCGGGACTGCCTAAATGAGCGAACCGCTGGTCCATTTCACCGGTTCCTCGCCGCGCCTGCACTACCTCGAATGGAATCCCCGCGCGGCGCGCACGATCGTGCTGCTGCACGGCAACTCGGCCAACGCATGGTGGTGGCAGCCACTGGCCGAAGCGATGCGCGCGGCGGACTTCCGCTTGCTCGCGCTTGACCAGCGCGGACATGGCGACAGCGAATGGGTGCGGCCGCCGGCCTACGGGCCGCTCGAGTACGCCCACGATCTCGCCCGATTCATCGCGGAATGCGCGCCGCCGCGTCCATTCGTGATCGGACACAGTATGGGCGGGATAAGCGCGTTAACCTTTGCGGCCGAGTATCCGTGGGCTGCGCGCGCGATCGTCGCGATCGACGCCGCGATTACCTCCAGTGATCGACGCAACCATTACCTGCGCCGGCTCAAGGGTTTGCCGGTCATCAACTATCCCGACCTCGAAACCGCGCTCGCGCGCTTTCGCCTGATGCCCAAAGAGGGCGAAATTGCGCCGGCGATACTTAGAGCGATCGCCGAAAAGAGCCTCGGGCAGACCTCCGAGGGCCGTTGGACGATGAAGTTCGACCGCGACAGCTTCCTCGGCAGCGACGGAATCGACGTGCTCGCAGCAATCGGGCGGATTCGCGACCGCCTGCTGCTGATCCGCGCCGAGCATAGCCGTATCATGACCGCCGAGGCGGCCGCGCACGCCGTCGCGTCCAATCCGATGGCCGCGCTGGTGACGATCGCCAGCGCGCATCATCACGTGATCCTCGAGCAGCCGGCGGCGGTCGCGCGCACCATCGAGGAATTCATCGCGAGCGTGTAGATTCGGACCTCCGGCGAATATGCGCACGCAAATCGGAATAGTCGGGGCGGGCCCGGCGGGACTGATGCTCTCGCATCTGCTGCATCGCGCAGGGATCGAATCTGTGGTGGTCGAGAACCGCAGCCGCCAGTACGTTCAGGAACGCGTGCGTGCAGGCGTGCTGGAGCAGGGCACCGTCGACCTGATGAACGAGACCGGCGTCGGCCAACGCCTCGGCCGCGAGGGCCTGGTCCACCGCGGCCTCGAGCTGCGCTTCGGGCGCCGCGGCCATCGTATAGATCTGTTCGGACTGACCGGCGGAAAGGCGATCACCATCTATGGGCAGAACAAGGTCGTTGAAGACTTGACCGACGCTCGTCTCGCCGCGGGCGGTCGGATTTTCTTTGCCGCCGAAGATGTGGGTGTCTACGGCCTCGAGAGTCCGGCGCCGTCGATTCGGTTCAATGCTGAGGGCGAGGCCGTCGAACTGCAGTGTGATTTCATTGCCGGATGCGACGGGTTTCACGGCGTATGCCGGCCGTCGGTCCCGCCCAGCATGCTTACCGAGTTCAATCGCGTCTACCCATTTGCATGGCTGGGGATGCTCGCCGAGGTTGAGCCGTCCTCGGAGGAGCTGATCTACTCCCGCCACGAGCGCGGCTTCGCGCTTCACAGCATGCGCTCGCCCGCGCTCACGCGGCTCTACCTGCAGGTCGCGCGCGATGAGGAAATCGGCAACTGGCCCGACGAAAGAATCTGGGACGAACTCGAACGGCGATTCGAAACCCACGACGGTTTCAAGCTCAAACGCGGCCCGATCGTGCAAAAGGGCATCACGCCGATGCATAGCTTCGTGGTCGAACCGATGCGGTACGGGAGCCTGATGCTCGCCGGCGACGCGGCCCATATCGTGCCGCCGACGGGAGCCAAGGGACTCAATCTCGCGATCGCCGACGTGCGGGTGCTGGCGAGGGCCTTCAGCGATTTCTACGCGAACGGCTCACGCGCCGGGCTCGAAGATTATTCGGAAACCTGTCTTAGGCGGGTGTGGAAGGTGCAGCGGTTTTCTTGGTGGATGACCTCGATGCTGCATCGGTTCGAGGACGAAAACGCCTTCGACCAGCGCCGCCAGCTTGCCGAGCTCGAATACGTAGTAAGCTCGCGCGCCGCTTCGCAATCGCTCGCCGAGAATTACGTCGGTCTCCCAATGGACTGAGTATTTCCGATCTTTTCGATCACACCCCGCCGAACCAGTCATAACCCTGGTCTTCCCAATAGCCACCGCCAGTGCGAGTGCTGAGAAAATTGACTTCGGTGAGATACTTGACGTTTTTGTAGCCGAGCTTGACCGCCGAATAGACCCTGACCGGCGCGCCGTGGTCGGGATGCAGATCGTGCCCGTTCATCCCGTAGGCGAGCAGGGTCTGCGGATGTAGCGCGCTGCCCAGGTCCCACGACGACCAATAGTTCGCGTCGAACGAACGGAACTCGACATAGCGCACCCGCGGATCGATTCCGACCGCGCGCGCGAGTTCGCTCAGCCGCAATCCGTGCCACGCCGCGACCGCGGACCAGCCCTCGACGCAATGATGGCGCACGCGCATGTCGGTGCGAGGCATCGCCTTCAACTGTTCGAGCGTGAACACGCCCGGCCGGGCAACCATCCCGCCCACCTTGAGCGACCATCCGGCGGGCGGAAACGGCATGTCGTCCGCGATGAAATAACTCGGAAACGCACGTTCGGGCGTCAGGTCTTTCGCGGGCGCCTCGGGAGCGAGGCGCGAGGGCGAGAAGATCAGACCCTCGAAGCGCTCGTTGACACGCAGCATCCCCCTGAGAAAAAGCGATACGGGATGAGGCGAGTCGCATCCGGCCAGCAACGACGCCGCTGCGAATCCGGTCAGCAGCTTTCGCCGCGTGATTATCTTAGCCACGCTTGCCTCCGGTGATCATCGCCAACAACTCGCGCGGATGCAGCAGCACCAGCACGATATGGGTCACGACGAACATCGCGATAAAGACCAGCCCGAACAGATGGACGACCCGAGCCACGTCATAGCCGCCGAACAATCTCAATAGCCAGTGGAGCTGAACCGGCTTATAAATAGCCAGTCCCGACAGCACCTGCAGGATGACGACTACCACCACGGAGCTGTAGGCAAAACGTTGCAGGCCATTGTAGAAGTCTGGCGGCGGCGGCGTTTTGAGTATTCGCAAATAGTAGCCGAACATCTGGAGCGCGTTGCGCGCGTCGCGCGCCGGCAGGAAGAGCCGCCGCCTCCATTCACCGCGCCCAAAAAAATACGCGAGGTAGATGATACCGTTCAGGATCAGAAACCAGGCAATCGCGAAATGCCAGTGCCGCGCGCCCGCCAGCCATCCGCCAATCGTAAACCAGGACGGCGGTGACACTCCCTGCCATGGATACCATCCGTATTTCGCGCCCTGCGGACCCAGCGAGGGATAGGCGGCGAAGATCTCCAGCCCACTGCCCGCCATCAGGATGATGAACAGCACGTTCATCCAGTGGTTGAGCCGGATGGTGAGCGGCTGGATTCGCCGTCCCCGGAATCGAGGGTCGGTGGCCGCTTCATTCATCGGAGTGCTTTTGCTCGGCGTGCTGGATGGCATCGCGTTACTCGCCAGTATCCATGCCCTCGGGCTTCATCATCGGCTTAGGCTTGCCTCCATCCATGATCGTTCCGTCCATCATCATCATCTGCCCGTCCTTCATGTGTAACTGCTCGCCGCCCGGCTCTTTGACCGTGCCGTCGGGCATCACGACCGCGCCGTTGGACATGGTCATGCTGGCGGCCATCGGATCAATCGCCTTGCCGGCCTTCATCATCATCATTTTTTCGCCCTGCATAATCACGCCGTCCATGCCGGCGGCTGGCAAGCGCGCCGACGTGCAAAGAATCGCGAGTATCACTGCCGCCAATAGTAGTAGTGTGCGCCGGAGCATAAGTTACCTTCGGTTTGATGGATTCCGTCGTTTTCTAAAGGTTACAGCACGCGTTCCATCCTGCGATGCATGATGCCGGCTTCCTCGAACACTTCGCCGACGGGAGTGAAGCCCTGTTTGAGGTAGAAGCCCTGGGCGTGCACCTGGGCGTCGAGCACGGCGCGTCGAGCGCCGCGTTGGCGCGCATGTTCGACCAGGAATTGCAGCACGCCCCGCCCGATGCCTGCGCCGCGGCGCTCGGCCAGCACCGCCATCCGCCCGATCTTGACGTAATCACCATGCGCGAGCATCCGGCCGCATCCGACCGGCCGTCCGCCCTCAAGCGCCAGCGCGTGGAAGGCGCGCGCGTCGTCAGCGTCGAGTTCGATCTCCTCGGGCACCTGTTGCTCTTCGATAAAGACGCGCCGGCGCAACGCCCATGCCTGTTCCATACGCGAGCGGTCACCGCCAACCTCGATAACGCTGAACGCCGCTGAAACGTCCATGATACCTCCAGTAGCGCGCGCTCCCGCGCATCGTCAAACCCGCGCTCGCCCGATGGGTGGAGGTCCGCTTTAGAGGCAGTATCGGCGGTGTGCTAGGCTCGTAAAGTGAGACGTACGCGCCGGCGCCACTTGAGACGCCGGATGGAGACCCGATTGCGATGGCGAAGGAACTAGAACGTGCGACCGACGAACAGATAGCGCAGGCGGCCGAAATGCTGCTGGCGGCGCGGTACGCGATCGCACTGACGGGCGCAGGGATGTCGGTCGAGAGCGGCATCCCGCCGTTTCGCGGCCCCGGCGGTTTGTGGACCAAATACGGCGAGCCGCCGATGAACGGCTACCAGATTTTCCTTGCCGATCCGAAGAAGGGATGGGAGGACCGGATCAAGCGCCAGGATGACGAGTTGTTCGCGCCGCTCAAAATCGCCCAGCCCAACCCGGGCCATTACGCCTTCGCCGAGCTAGAGCAAATGGGTGTGCTGCGCTTCCTCATCACGCAGAACGTCGACGATCTCCATCGCCAGGCCGGGCACAAGGCGCTCGCCGAGATTCACGGCAACTGGAAGCTCATCCGATGCCTTCAGTGCGGGACGCGCTTCCAGGCGGGAGAAATAAGTCTCGAGGTGCTGCCGCCGCCTTGTCCGAAATGCGGCGGGATGCTGAAGGCCGACACGGTCGCGTTCGGCGAGCCGATTCCCGCCGACGCGCTGCGCGAATGCGCCGAGCACTCGGCGCTCGCCGACTTGGTGATCCTGGGCGGGACTTCGGCGACGGTCTATCCGGCGGCCGGCTTCGCGATCGAGGTCAAGGAGCGCGGCGGCCGCCTGATCGAAGTGAACCTCTACGAATCGGAGATCACACAGCTGTGCGATTTGAGTCTGCGCGGCGGTTCGGCCGACGTGCTGCCGCGTCTGAGCCGGACGATTTCGGAACTCCGCCGGGCGCGCCTGTCGTGAACCTGGCAGGGCACGTCACTTGCTGTTGAGGCCCTCGTATCGTGCGCAGCCGCACGAAAATCCGGGCGCTCGCGCGAGGTGGACGGGATGAATGCACAGCGGGTGAGCATAGCAGTGCCCGGTTGGCAGGCAGGAGCGGCCGAGCTTCAGCCGATCAACGAGATGTTCGACGCGCAAGGGCGACCGCGCCCGGAGTGCGCGCGGGTAATCGCTTACCTGCTTGCGATGGACGCCAGGCGGCTGGTCGATCTCGGAGAGCGCGCGCATCAGATGTTCCAGACGATGGGCGTGACCTTCAACGTCTACGGCGATCAGGAGGGAGGGGAGCGAATATTCCCCTTCGATCCGATTCCCCGAATCATTTCGGCCGACGTCTGGGCGGGGCTCGAGGCCGGCCTGATCCAACGTGCACGGGCGCTCAACGCCTTTGTTGCCGACATCTATGGCGAAGGCCAGATCATCAAGGATGGAACTATTCCCCGCGACCTGGTGCTCGGTTCGCCGCAGTTCCGCCACGCAGCAAGCGGTATCCGCTCGCCCTGCGGCGTTTACGTCACGGTGGTGGGCATCGACCTGGTGCGCGGCGCCGACGGGCGGTTCCACGTGCTGGAGGACAACGTGCGCACGCCGTCGGGCGTGTCCTACGTGATCGAGAACCGGCGCATCATGACGCGCCTGATGCCCGAGCTGATTCGCGGCTTGCGCGTCCGCAGCGTCGAGAACTATCCGGCCTATCTTCTCGCCAGCCTCCGCGAGCTGGCGCCGCGCGGGGTCGCGAATCCCGCCGTCGCCCTGTTAACGCCGGGCCCGTTCAATTCGGCGTTTTTCGAGCACGTGTTCCTTTCGCAGCAGATGGGGATCGAGCTGGTCGAAGGACGCGACCTGGTATGCATGGACCACAAGCTGTTCATGAAGACGGTTCATGGGCCTCGGCGGATCGACGTTCTGTACCGGAGGATTGACGACGACTTCCTCGACCCGGTGGTCTTTCGTTCCGATTCGCTGCTTGGCGTCGCGGGCCTGACTGCGGTGCTGCGCGCGGGCAACGCGACGCTGGCCAACGCGATCGGTACCGGCGTCGCCGACGACAAGGGCGTATTCGCCTACACGCCGGAGATGATCCGCTACTACCTGGGAGAAGAGCCGTTGCTGCCGATCGTCGAGACCTACCTGTTGCGCGACCCCGAGGTCAGAAAGACGGTGTTGCGCGATCTCGACCGCTACGTGGTCAAGCCGACGGGAGCCTCGGGCGGTTATGGAGTGGTGATCGGGCCCAGCGCGACGGACGAGGAACTGGCGCAGGCGCGCACGCGCATCGAGGCGGCCCCGGCCGGGTTCATCGCACAGCCGGTTTTTCCGCTCTCGGTGCATCCGACGCTGGTCGGCGGGGTTGCGGAAGGCAAGGCCGGGCTGGTGGCGCGCCATGTCGACCTGCGGCCCTTCGTGCTGCTCGGGGACAAGCCGCGCGTACTGGCCGGCGGGCTGACACGAGTGGCGCTGCGTGAAGGCTCGCTCATCGTGAACTCGTCGCAGGGCGGTGGCAGCAAGGATACCTGGGTGCTGGAAGAATAGTGCTGCGGCGCATTGCGGGTTCATTGTTCTGGACGGCGCGCTATCTGGAACGCGCGCAATGGCGCGCGCGCCTGGTCGACGTCAACTATCATCTGTTGCTCGAGGTTCCGCCGCGCGACGCCGAGCCGTGGGAGCCGCTGGTCCGCATCACCGCGGAGCAGGAGCTGTTCGCGGCCAAGCACAGCCATGCGAGCGAAGCCTCGGTGATCGACTTCTTCGTCTTCGACAAGGAGAATCGCTCCTCGATCCGTAGTTGCATCGAGTCGGTACGCGCCAACCTGAGCCCGCTGCGCCATCTGATCTCATCCGAGCTGTGGCTGGCGGTAAATCGGCTCTACCTGGAGACCCAGGCCTGGTCCGCGCAGGCGTTCGCCGCGGCCGGCGTGTCGGCTTTTTTCGCCGACCTTCAGCGCCACTTCTACACAATTGAAGGAATCATCGTGAATACGATGCCGCGCGACCTGACCTATGATCTGATCGCGATGGGCACGATGCTCGAGCGGCCGGACAACGTCTCGCGCCTGCTCGACGTCAAGTATCACTACCTGCTGCCGCGGCTGGAGGACATCGGCGGACCTGCCGACATCCGGCAATGGGCGGCGGTGCTGCGCAGCGCCTCGGCCTTCGAAGCCTTTCGCAAGGTCTATGGCAACGCGATCATGGTGAATCGGGTGGTCGAGATACTGGTCTTCAACCCCTCGTTCCCACGCTCGATGCGGTTCAGCATCGAGCGGCTCGCGCAGGCGTTTGCCCGGATTGCGTTGCGGGAAGGAGAGCCGGTGCCGGAAAATCCGCCCTGCGCGGAGTTGCTTTCGATGCTGCACGAGGGCTCCGCCGATCAGACCATCGCGGACGGCCTGCACGAATTCCTGATCGATGTCGAAACGCGGTGTGCACACCTGGCCGACCATGTATTCGACCGCTACATGTCGCTCGAGTAAGCTGTGATCGATGCTGCTGCGGATAAGCCACAGGACTCGGTTCGTCTATGACCATCCGGCGCGCGATTCGCACAACGAACTCCGGGTCAGGCCGTTGGACGATGCGGAGCAGCGCTGCCTCAATTTCGAACTAAGCATCGATCAGCCCGCGGCCGTACTTTCCTACCGGGACTTCTTCGGCAATCACGCGCATTCGGTTTCGGTCAGCACGCCGCATCGGGAGCTGACCATTGTCGCCCAATCGCTGGTCGAGCGCTTCGACGCGCCTCCCGAAGTATTCCCAGGCGTGACGTTCCGCGATTTTCTGGTCGAAGATGAGGCCCACGTAAGAGACTATTGGGAGTTTCTGAATCCGAGCCGCTACGTCCCGTTCAGCTCGCGGCTGCAGAAGCTGTTCTGGATGGCGCGGCCGGGCGATACCGAGGACGTCGCAATCTACGTGGCGCGAATCGTGGCTTGGGTGCGCGATCAGTTCGACTACCAGAAGGCCAGGACGCATGTTCATTCCAGCCTCGACGATATTCTTAAATCCGGCGGCGGAGTGTGCCAGGATTTTGCGCATCTGACTATCGGGCTGTTGCGGCTGGCCGGTGTGCCCGCCCGCTACGTCTCGGGCTATCTGGCCCCGACGATTTCGCCCACGGGCAATGCGTCGTTCGGCGAGCAGGCGAGCCACGCCTGGCTCGAAGCGTGGCTGCCGTATGCGGGATGGACCGGCTTCGATCCGACCAATCGATATCGCACCGACGAACGCCATATCAGAGTCGCCGTTGGACGCGACTATGCCGACGTGCCGCCGCTGATGGGGGTATACCGAAGCCAGGCGGCCAACCAGGAGATGACGGTTGACCTCAATATCGAACACACCAGTACGACCGGCCCGACCGATGGAACCTGCGCTCCAGCGGGCGGCCAGGCGCAGTAGTGGACCTCAGGCGTGAAAATTCCCGATAAGTTATTCCGCGCGCGAATCAACAGTGTCGACGCGGTCATAGCCGCCGGCTCCGCAATCGAGCGGTTGGCGTTGTCCCACGGGATTCCCCCGCAGGAAGCCAGCCGGTTCCGTTTCACGGTCGAGGAGCTTTGCGGCGAGCGGCTTGCCCAAGTCCTCGGTTCGCCAGCGCAGGCTGGGGCAGTGGTCAGTTTGGAGCTGGGCCCAGGTGAATTCGCGGTAATAGTCGAAGATTCCGGCAGTCCCATCGACGCGACCCATGTTTCCGCGGGTGCCAAAGGTTGGCTGGCTCAATTGATGGCGCGGGGTTTCGCTGATCGTTTGCATGCCAGCTTCCAGGGACGAACGGGCAACCGCTGCGAGATCGTAAAAATGCTGGGTAAGCGGTTGCGCTCCGAGTTGAGCAATACGGAAATCGGCGGCTCAGCGACCAAGGCCGAGGTTGAGGCTGACGCCGGCGCACCAGGCAAGTCCAACTCCGCAGCAGCCGCTTCAATCCAATATCGGAACATGGTCCCCGAAGACGCGCTTGGAGTTGCGAGCTGCTTTTACCACACCTATGGCTTCACCGCGCCTATCGCCGACGAGGTCATTTACCATCCTGACCGATGCGCCGCTCAGGTAGGCGCCGGCCTTCATCTCGGCACTGTCGCGACCCTCGCTGACGGCCGGATCGTCGGGCATATCGCGATAACCCGCGAGCGTCTCGACGACCCAGTTGGCATCAGCGGATTTCTGGTGGTGGATCCCGAATTCCGCGGCCACGGGATCGCGGACGCTTTGAGCGATAGCAAGCGGGTTCGCGCACAGGAGGCGGGGATGCGCGGGATCCTCGGGATGGCGGTGACGGTGCACACGGCAAGCCAAAAGACCAGCCTGCGCGAAGGTGGCCGTGAGGTGGGGATACTGCTCGCTGCGCAGGAGGACCAGGTGGTGATGCAAGGAATTGCCACCGACGCGCGCCGTGAGCGGCATGCGGTGGTGCCATTTTTCACGAAAGTGGGCTCGGACACGCGGCGCCAGCTATTCCCCCCGATGATCTACCGCGACATCGTCGAGCAGATTTATACCGCCTGCGGTCTGGAACGTGAATTATGCGGCGTGCAACCATTGGACGCGGACACTTTGCCGGACCACACCGCTCTGAACGTCTCAGTGTTGAAGGGCGCGCGGTTTGCGCGGATTCGCGTTGCCGCCTATGGGCGCGACTTCCTGAGCGAGATTCTTCACCTGGTTGGCGACCTCCATCAGCATCATGTCAATGTGATCAGGCTGGAGATGCCGTTGTTCGACCCTTGCACTGCCAATTTCGGCCGGGCTGCGGAGGAGCTGGGCTTCAGCTTTGCAGCCATCTTCCCGGGGATGGCGTCGGGAGACCTGTTATGCGTGCAGTCGCTCGATCGAATCGAGGTTGATCCCGCGTCGATTCGTATTGCCTCCGACCACGGAGCGGAAATACTGGCAGCAGTGCTTGCGTCACGGGACCGGGTACTTTTGTCGACTACTTCCCGGACGCTCGAGGGCGCCGCGGCCGCGGTCGAAGGCGCCGCTCAAAAGCTCTGACTATTCAGGCCGGCGCCAGGCCGGCGTGTTCGTAGCTGTTCATCGCGACAATCTCGGTTGAGGAACGGTCGCGCCTGTATGCTGCCGCAAGCGTGACGTCGACGAGGACAATACCGACGCTATGCGGCCGTGGACTGGGGCGGCATTCGGACGTCGAATTTCGGAGGTTCGGTTTTGAGCGGCGGCTGAGCGCCGGGTGGTCCCGGAATTTCCGGCGCAGGGCCCGGCTCGCATCGCAGCAATACCATTCTGCCGGTGCCGTCCAACTCGGTCGGATGACTCACCAGGACGGCGCGAAACTCCGCACGCGTCGAAGGCGGCAGCCGCAGGAATTCCTCGCGCCATGCGATCAGATAATCGGGACGCGGCCCGCTCCAGATCGACACCACCGGCAAGTTGCGCTCGCTGTAATAGGCAACGTCATAGTTGAGCGCCCCCATGTAGCCGACACTGTGCGTTCCGATGAGGTTCATCGCCTCGTACGTAAACGGCTCCAGCGTGAGCGTGTTGGCCAGCGCCGGCACCACGAACAGATTGGCCGCGAGGGCGAGGCAGACAGTCCCGCCGGTCGCCGTCACGCATAGGCCCTCGGCGCTCTGACGGCCGCGCATCGCGAACCCGCCGATCGCGATCATGGCGATTGCGAGCCCCGTCGCGACGAACGGATGGGCCGCCGCGGCGAGTTGGAGCTGCGGTACGAAATCATAGTTGGTGATGCTCAGATTTTTCAGCGCTAGTTCCAGCGCATGAGGCGCGAAGGCGAGCAATCCCAAACCGAGCAGTGCGGCGACACCGGCGAGGCCGAAGAATATGGCGGCGAGCCGCGTGAGCCAACGGATCAAGCGCTCCGAGACATCCGGAACGCGTGCGGCGGCCTCCACGTAAATTGCCAGCAGGGCGGCGAGGGCGGGATAGAGCGCGAGCAGATAAACGCCGCGCTTGCTCTGCGGCAGGTTGTAAAAGAGCAGCACCATGGCGAACCAGACCATCAGGTAGGATAGCCGCGGGTCCATCCGGCGCGGGCGGCGCGCGGCCTGCACGAAAACGATCAGCAGCAGCGGCGTCCACGGCAGGAAGCCCACCATCAGCGCCGCCTCCATATAATAGAAGGGATGGGCGTGACCCTCATGAAAGGCGCCGCCGTGTACAAAGCGGAAGAGGTTTTCGGCCAGGATTTGCTTTTGCACGAACGGCATCCCGCCCGTCAGCGCCGCGGCCAGGTACCATCCTCCGGCCAGCAGGGCGACCAGCGCGGCGCCGCGTCCCAGGCGCAGCTCGGGCAACAGGTTCCATCGGCCTTCGATCGCGATCCACACCAGCGCGACCAGCGCCGGCAGGACGAGGCCCACCGGTCCCTTGCTCAGCACGGCCATCGCGATCGCGAAGTACAGCGTCATCCGGCGCTGCGTCAGTCCCTCGGCTATCAGGATGAACTCGAAGAACGCTATTTCGAGGAAGAAGGTGAGCGTCATGTCGACGCGCGCGCCGCTGCCGGCCTGCAGGTACTGTACCGTGGTGCCGAGGATAAGCGCCGAGAGCAAGCCGATACGGTCGTCGAACAAGCGACGCATGTACAGATACGCGGCCAGCATCCCGCCGATCGCGAACAGTCCAGAGGGCAACCGCACCGTCCATTCGCTGATGCCGCCGGCGAGCATCGAAATCAGCACCGCCAGCCAGTGCATCAGGAGCGGCTTGGAGGGGACCTCGATTCCCGCGCGCAGCGGCAGGATGAATCCCCCGCCGTGCAGCATGTTGAAAACGGTGACCGCCTCGCGCGGCTCGCCCTTGGTGTAAAACGGATAGCCGCCGAGATTGACCAGGAAGAGCGCCGCGCCCAGCAGAAGGAGGACGAGAATCGACAGCGGCGGCTCGGCCAGATCGCTGAACCAGGCCATGCCGCGCGCGCCATTGGCGACGTATGACGGCTCTGACGGGGGCTCAACAGACGGCGAGGGCTGAGTAGCGCTTGACGGCGCGTCATCCATCGCAGTGAGGATACAGATTCAGCAGGCGGGAAACATCGCGCGAGCGCGGTTGCTGGGCCCTCGCGACGAAGCTGGCGCGCCGGCCTACCCGGCACCCAGCGGATGCTTCAACGCCGGCGGACACGCCGCGTGCGCGGCGCATGCGGGCGCTCCTCAGTATTTCTTTTCGACTTTGATCCGCGCGTTATCGTCGTAGCAGTAGAGCGCCGTCGCTTCCTCGTCGCGGGTGCGCTTGTGCGAGCCGTCGCAAAACGGCTTGTTCTTGGAGAGGCCGCAGGCGCAGATGTACACCGGCAGCTCGGTGCCCTCGGCGATTTCGTAGGGAGTTTTGCGCTCGTGTTCAACCAATCGGGACATGGCGATTTCCTCTGTTTTTGCGGGGCGCGGTTTGGCGATGCGCGCCGTGATTTTTGAGCCGCTCACTTATTGAGCCGCTCACTTGTGAGGCACTAAAGACCAGCCTGAATCGTTAGTCAAACCGTCGCACGGCGGCGTATGGCAAAGTCAATTCGTGGCGAGGTCAATTCATCGGTTGATGGATCGCTTCCGCCGCCTCGGCGGAAGTGATCGGCACGCGGCGCACGCCTTCAGCGCCGAGCACCAACAGCAGCACACCAGCGATTGCCAGAAGTATCCCGATAAAATCGCGCAGCGTTGCATGCTCGCCCAGGAAGACGATCGCGCACACGATCGATAGCAACGGAATGCCCGGAATGACCAGCGCGGTCGTCCATGCCAGTGACAGCCGGTTGATCGCCGCATACCAGGCCAGCGAGGCAAGGAAATAGCAGACGACGCCGGTCGCGAGGATCGTTCCGAGGACCACCGGGTCGGCTAGTTGCCCAATCGCGCGCGGATTGACCACCGCCAGGGCCAGGATCAGCACGACAGCGGCGTAGCCGTAGCGCGCAGCGGTCATGCAGACCGGTGACAGCGGCGGCATCACCGGAAGCGACAGGACATGCGAGGTCTGCCACAGCAGCGGCGTCCCCGCGACCAGCATCGCCGCCCAAGCCGGCGAATAGGCGCTGCTCGACGCGTCGATCGTCGAGACGATGCCGGTGATTATGATTGCGGTCGCGCCGAGTTGGCGGAGCGTAGGGCGCTCGCCGGCGAACAGTGTCGCGAGCAGCAGCGAGTAGACCGGCTCACTCTGGAGCAGCAGAGTGCCGGCTACCGCGTCGATGCGGCGCAGGCCGAAGATCAGGGTGAGCGTCGTTACGACCGTTCCGATTATCGAAAGCAGCAGCAGCCGCATCCGGTAGCGCCGGTCGACCAGCATGCTCAACTCGCCGCGCGCGTACACGACCGGCAAGACGCATAGCGTCGCGACCAGCGCGCATCCGGCCGCGAAAAGCATCGGGTCCAGCCGCGTGGCGCCGAAGCGCATCAGGGCTGGCTGGGTGGCGGCGGTGACCGTGCACAGCGCCGCCATCGCGATTCCGACGCCGCGATTGCTCAGCCCGGCGATAGAAGGTCTTGAAACGATGGCCGCTGCGTCCGTCCACCTATGTGCCACTGCTTTGCGTCACTGCTGTGCACCACTGCGCGCCGATAAAAGAGGCCTGGTGCGCTCGATCAGCCACGGGCGAAGAAGACGCCTATGACCAACGCGGCGAGCAGCAACCGATAGACCGCGAACACGACGTAATCGCGCGTCCGCACGTAACGGATCAGGAAGGCGATTGCGATGAGGCCGAAGACGGCGGCCGAGATGAAGCCAAGGCCGACCGACAAGTCGAGACCTTCATGGACGAGTTTGCGGGCCTCGACCAGACCAGCGCCAGCGATAATCGGCGTCGCCATCAGGAAAGAGAAATTGGCCGAGTCGCCGCGCTCGACCCTGACCGCACGCGCCATCGTGATCGTGGCTCCGGAGCGCGAGACTCCCGGTATGATCGCCAGCGCCTGGCTGAAGCCGATCGCCAGCGCGTCCCAGTAGGTCATTTCGCTCATCGTTCGCTTTTGCGGCGAGAGCTTGTCGAACGACCATAGCAGGACTGCCAGAATCGCCATCGCTATGGCGATCAATAGCGGAGAGCGAAAAGTAGTTTCAGCCTGCTTCTCGAACGCGAGGCCGATTATCGCTCCGGGAATCGAGGCTGCGATCAGGAGCTGCAGGAGACGACGCTCGGCGGGATGGCCTCCACCTATCGAACGCGCCATCGCGATCCAGTCTTCCCAGTAGTAGATGAGAAGCGCCACGAGAGTGCCCAGGTGCAGAGCGACATCGAAGGCGAGGCCTGGATCCTTCCATTTGAACAGCCAGGGGACGAGCACCAGATGGGCGGAACTGGAGATGGGGAGAAACTCGGCCAACCCCTGCACAGCGCCCAGGATTATCGCTTGGAGATGTGGAATCATTATTTTTCAGCCACTTACCTCATAGAGAGCCCGCTCAGCACAAAACTTTGCGCTTTCGGCTGGGAAGCGGGGTTAGGGTCAAACAGCTTGGCAAGACTCCAAAACCTGCATAAGATACTGTGATGAGTTCTGGAAGCAAATCAGGCGCCACCGCATCGTTGCTTCGCGGCGGCGCAAAGGGCAATGTTGTGCCCTTGCGAGAGGGAAGCATCGTGACAGGCAGGGGTGTCAGAGTGGGTGACGAAGCTTTGCCGCATTTGGAGGCACCGCGCCGTTTCCCGATTGTCTCGAGCCTGCCACGCCTGCCGCTGATGATTCCGGATGAAATCCTCGACTACTACGGCTGGGTCTTCTGTCAGGGGGGATTCCTGAATCTTCAAATGACCTTCGAGCAATTTCTCACCGTCGTCGCTGCCGTCAGCCCTACCGGACTTTGTCCGGAATACGACGAGAGCCGCCCGGTTCAGACTAGCGATTGAGCGGCCCGCGCGCGTTCGCCTGAAGTCTTCTCTTCTCGTATACGACATACGGTTCAGCGCTGCGCGCGACGCCCCTATTCGGACGAACTCGGCTTCTCCGGGGTCTTTTTCAGCATATCGCTGGCGACCCAGATGCTCTGGAAGGGAGTGACGTCGGTGGGCGAGCTAAGGCTATTGTCCTTAGCGATCTGCCGCCAGTTGTCCTCGTTGCCAGTCACACGCTTGGCCAGTCCCTTAAGGTCCTCGTTGGGCAGAAGCGTGAAATTGACTCCGCCGGAGGCGGGGGTGCTGGAGGGGGGCGGGTACTTGGCCGCCAACTCGTCGATTTCGCCGAATAGAGCGAAGCGCTTGCTGGCCTTGTAATCGGCGATCTGATTGTCGGCGATGCCTTCGGTATGGACGTTGACCACGACCTTGCTCTTCTGGCTGCCTTCGGGCGTGACCTGGATCTCGTAGCGATAGCGCGGCTGCACTCCGACCAAACTCTGCATCACCCCAACCTTGGTGTCGGCGTTGCGCCATAGCGTCAGCAGGGAATTGTTGGGGCCGACCTCGAACAGGATGCCGTCGCCGCGCAGGGCATCCTGGGTCAGGAGAAAAGTATCGTGCACGGGAAAGTTGACCTCGTGCTCCTCGCCCAGGGCGGAGTCCGCGGTGTTCCAGTGCTCGCTGGCGCCCCATAGTCCGACGTAACATCCCGCCAGCAGGGACATCACGCCCACAGTTACCCAGAGCGCCCATTTCGCCGCGGACGGATTATACTTTGCCATTGTGACAGCCTGAGAAGCGCGGCGCGCACGCATCGTTCAGACAACCCAACAGACAACCATGCGCCCTAGGCGCACGCAAGATGACGGGCGCCGCGGGTCGGTTGATTTCACCCGTTCATATGCGCCGCCGTCTTGTGTTAAAAAATTGTGGCGGGTGCGCCGCCGCCCCACAAGGCTCATTTACCGCACCGTCCTCCAACGCTAAGATTCACGGCCCATGATGGAAACCACAACCAGAGAAAAGCCGCGGCATGTCGTCGCGGTGATTGGCGCCGCTACCGCTGGCGCTGAAATCGCCCGCATCCTGGCCGAACGCGGCGCGCAGGTAGTCGTGATCGAGCAGAACCCCCGTCCCTACGGCAAGATCGAGGACGGGCTGCCGCGATGGCACGTCAAGCAGCGCCGGGACGAGTACGAGGAGATAAATCGGCGCCTCGACCATCCCAACATCGAATTCGTCCCGCTGACCCGGATGGGCGCCGACATCACCTACGATGATCTGCGACAGCGATGGGGTCTCAGCGCAATCGTGCTGGCGCATGGCGCATGGCGCGACCGTCCGCTCGCGATCGAAGGCGCCGACCAGTTTATCGATCGCGGCTTGGTTTATCAGAACCGGCTCATCTACTGGTTCAACCACTATCCCGAGAAGACCTACAATGGGCCACGCTTCGACCTTCCGGCCGGCGCCATCGTGATCGGCGGCGGCCTCGCTTCGATCGACGTGGTCAAAGTGCTTCAGATTGAAACCACGCTCAAGGCGCTGCGCGCGCGCGGCGTCGAGGAGGACATGTTGCGATTGGAGCGCGAGGGTCTCGAGCCGGTGCTCGGCGCGCACGGGCTCAAGTATGCCGACCTCGGCGTCGCGCCATGCAAACTCTTCTATCGTCGGCGCGTTCTCGACATGCCGCTCTCCGACATCGCGCCCGACGCGCCACCCAAGCGTGCGGAGGCGATGCGCATGGCGCGGGGTAAAATCCTAGACAAAGCGCAGCGCAAGTACCTCTTCGAGTTCGAGCCGCAGCGCGTGCCGACCGGGCTCATCGTCGAAGACGGCCAGATGGTCGGTGTGCAGATGAGCCGTACCGAGGTCGCCGACAGCCAGGTGCGCACGATCGCCGACTCGGCGTCGCCCGTGCGCGCTCCGCTCACCATCAGCTCCATTGGCAGCATCCCCGAGCAAATCCCGGGCATCCCGACCAAGGGCGAGGTTTACGCCTATATCGACGCGACGGTCGGCCTGCTCGACGACGGACCGACGGCGGTGTATGCCGCGGGCAATGTGCTGACCGGCAAGGGTAATATCAAGGACTCGCTGGAGAGCGGCACCTTTGTCGGCCTCCACGTGGCCGAGAGCTACTTGGGGCTCAATGGCGACGATGTCCCGTTGGCTGAGGGCGCGCGCAAGCAGGCCGAGCAGCAGGGCGAGCGGATTGCCGACGCGATGAAATCGCGGCCGGGGCGGGAGCCGGAGCAGGTGGCCGAGGTGATGCGTCGGGTGCGCGAGCGCCAACGCGCGGTAGGTTACGAGGGCAACTACCGGGCGTGGATCGCGCGCGTCACGCCGGTGGATTTGCATTAATTCAGCAACACGGGACGCAATGGCGGAAAAAATGATGGACGCGCTCAAGCAGACCGATCCTGAAATTTACGATCTGATCCGCGCCGAAGAGCGCTACGAGATCGATTCCGTGCGCTTGATCCCCTCGGAGAATTACGTCTCGCGCGCGGTGCTCGAGGCGACCGGCTCGATCCTCACCAACAAGTACTCCGAAGGCTACTCGGGACGGCGCTACTACGAAGGCCAGCGCTATATCGACCAGATCGAAACCATCGTCGCCGCCCGCGCCCGCGCGCTGTTCGGCGCCGAGCACGCCAACGTCCAGCCCTACTCGGGCTCGCCCGCCAATTTGGCGGTCTACCTCGCGCTGCTCAAGCCGGGCGACACGCTGATGGGCTTGGCGCTGCCGCACGGCGGGCATCTGACCCACGGATGGGCGGTCAGCGCGACCGGCATTTTCTGGCGCTCAGTGCATTACCAGGTCGATCGCGAGAGTCAGCGTATCGACTACGACGCGGTGCGCGATCTGGCAAAAAAGGAGCGGCCGAAGATCATCGTCACCGGCGCGACCGCCTATCCGCGCCAGTTCGATTTCAAAATCTTCGGCGAGATCGCCAAAGAGGTCGGTGCCTTCATGCTCGCCGACATCTCGCATATCGCGGGTCTGATCGTCGCCGGTGCGCATCCGGACGCCGTGCCGTACGCCGACGTCGTTACGACCACCACGCACAAGACGCTGCGCGGGCCGCGCGGCGCCATGATCCTCTGCCGCAACGAAGTTGCCGAGAAAATCGACAAGGCGGTCTTCCCCGGCCTGCAAGGCGGTCCGCACAACCATACCACCGCCGCGATCGGCGTGGCGCTCAAGGAGGCGGCGACGCCGGCCTTCAAGGAGTACGGCCATCAGATCGTGCGCAATGCCAAGGCGATGGCCGAAGAGTTGCTCGCTCACGGTTTCAACCTGGTCTCGGGCGGCACCGACAACCATCTCATCCTGATCGACCTCACCAATAAAAAGGTGATCGGCAAAAAAGGAGCACAGGCGCTCGACCGTGCGGGCATCGTTTGCAACTACAACACCGTGCCCTACGATCCGCGCAAGCCCTTCAGCCCCAGCGGCTTGCGGCTGGGCACGCCGGCGGTGACCTCGCGCGGGATGGGCGAGGGCGAGATGCGCCAGATCGCGCGATGGATCGATCAAGCGATCGCGCATGCCGACGACGAGACGGCGCTCGCGCGTATCAACGGCGAGGTCGGCGAGATGTGCCGTCGCTTCCCCGCCCCCGGTATCGCGACGTAATTCATCACACCATGGCGAAGATCAAAATCGAGCGCATGCTGAATCTTGGCGCCGCCTATACGCCCGAAATGGGTGCGGGCGGCAAGCCCGAGCCGGCATGGACGTCGCTCGGCGCGCAGGTGCGCGAGGCCCAAGCGCTCGGCTACGACACGCTCGTTGCGGTCGAAGTGCAGCACGACCCGTACCTGATTCTCGCGGTTGCCGCGCAGGAACCTTCGACGGTCGAACTCGCGACCGGAATCGCGCTTGCCTTCACTAAGAGCCCGGTCGCGACCGCGTACACCGCGTGGGACCTCCAGCGGATGAGCGGTGGACGGCTCGTGCTGGGATTGGGCTCGCAGGTCAAGGGGCATATCACGCGGCGCTTCGGGATGCCCTTCACCAAGCCCGCGCAGCGGATGAAGGATTACGTCGGCGCGATGCGCGCGTGCTGGAATAGCTGGCAGACCGGCGCGCCGCTCGATTTTCAAAGCGAGCACTACAAGCTTTCGCTGATGACGCCGAATTTCGCGCCGCCGCCGCTTAAGCATCCGCATATCCCGGTCCTGATCGCCGCCGTGCAGGAGCACATGCTGCAAGTCGCGGGCGAGGTATGCGACGGCGTGCGCCTGCACGGCATCTGCACGCGACGCTATCTCGACGAGATCGCGTTCCCCAACCTGCACAAGGGCTTCGCGAAGTCTGGCCGGCCGGCCGCCGAATGGGAGACCTTCCAGATTTCTGGCGGCGGCTTCCTGTGCGCTGCGCCCGACGCCGATTCGTTGGCGCGCGCGGTCGAGAAGATGAAGGAGACGATCGCGTTTTACGGCTCGACGCGATCGTATCGCGCGAGCTTCGAGCTTGACGGATGGGCCGACCGGGCCGAGCAGCTTCATCGGCTGTCGGTGCAGCAGAAGTGGCGCGAGATGCCCAAGCTGGTGACCGAGGAGATGGTGCACGCGTTCGCCGCGGTCGGCACCTATCGCGATATCGCGGCCGTGATGAAAAAGCGTTTCGCCGGCGTCAACCGGCTCGACTTCGAAATACCGATTCGCGGGGAGCGCGAGCGCGGCATGGTGCGCGAGGTGATCCAGGAACTGCGCCGCCCGTAGCCGGGTTCGGCGCAGACTCACACTGCGCATCGATTGCCTGCCATAAGGGTGGCGTGGGTAGAGTAGAAATTCGTACGACGGCCGAGCGTCAGCAAGCGGGCAAGGCATTACGGCAAAAGTGCCCGCGCTTGTCGCATGGCAAGGTCATTCTTGGGCAGGGCAAAAAGCGCGACATCGTCGCGCTGATCAAAGCTTCGAACGAAGGCCGACTTGAGAATCTGATCCCCATTCGCCATGGGCGAATGCTCCAGTCTCCGTTCGCGTATTTTCGAGGCACCGCCCTGATACAAGCGCACGATCTCAAGGGTACACCGGCAAGCGGGATAAATGTTCATGCCTGCGGCGACTGTCATCTGCTGAACTTCGGCGGCTTCGCCACGCCCGAACGAACCCTCGTCTTCGATATCAATGATTTCGACGAGACCTTGCCCGCACCCTTTGAATGGGATCTGAAGCGGCTTGCCGCGAGCTTTGTCATCGCCGCACGTTGGCGGGGATTCCGGCGCAATCAGGCAAGGGAAATGGCGGTGCAGGCCGTCTCGTCATATCGCGAGTCGATGAGAAGGCGTGCCGGGACCGGTGTCCTCGAGGCATGGTACTCTAGGATTACTCTCGACGACGTGCTTGCGCTGGCTGGCAAGAATGCTGAATTGATCGGCCGCGCAAAGTATCTCAAGCAGAGGATTGCTGAAGCGCGCAGGCAAACCCACGAACACGTGTTCCAAAAGATTACCGCCCCGGTCAGGAATCTCCCGCGCATCGTCGATCAGCCCCCGCTGCTCTACCACGCCGACAAATCGCAAGTGAATGAACACGGCATCGCAGCAACATTCAAGCGGTATCGCGAAACTCTTGCGGAGGAGCGCCGCATGTTGTTCGACCGTTTCAGAGTGGTCGACGTAGCAATGAAGGTTGTGGGCGTAGGGAGCGTCGGGACACGCTGCTTCGTAGCGCTTCTTCTTGCCGCCCCTGACGACCCCTTATTCCTTCAGGTCAAGGAGGCGCGTCCCTCGGTGCTCGAGCGCTATACCGGGCATACGCCTGTAGCACACAACGGTCAACGCGTGGTGGTCGGCCAGCGCCTCATGCAGGCCGCGAGCGACATCTTCCTGGGCTGGACGAGGGGGCCCCGCGGCCGCGACTTCTACGTCCGCCAACTCCGGGACATGAAGCTTGCCCCCGATGTCGAAACCCAGACTCCGCTGGTGATGAAGACGTATGCCACGCTCTGCGGTCTAGTGCTGGCGCGGGCGCATGACAAGGCGGGTGATGCGGCAATGATAGCCGGGTATCTGGGCAGCATCGATCATTTCGACGAAGCGATTGCAGACTACGCCGTTGGTTACGCCGATCAGGTCGAACGCGACTATGAGACTTTCGTCAAGGCGGTCCGCAGTGGCCGACTGAAAACCGACCTGAGTCCGAGCCGGTTGGCAACCGCGCTGCGCTAGAGCCAGAGCCGCGTATTCGATTCCCCTTTCATCCTAAAAGGCGCAGAATTCCTTTTAGTATTTCGCCCACAGGCATAACAGCTGCGGCCAAGGGAAGGGCCGGGATCACACCGGGAACCGCAATACCGATAAAGTCCCTCAATTCAATCGGGACGATACGCATCTTACGGACGAGTTCGTAACTATTTCCGAGATCGGCGAGTGATTGTAGGTCCGCCGTGCCCAGCAAAGGTTCTTCCGCAGGATTAATAACATCCACCCACTTGCTGGCGAATAGCCGCGTGTACCTGCTGGCGAGGGTGCCGTATTGGAGCAAACCGTCCTGTTTGAGACGAATCAGTTTGGGGGCAAAAACCATCAAGGGTCCGGCGAAGATTATGAGCGCCAGCAGGATAAGCGTCACGTAAATCAGCTCGAACTGCTCCAGCGTGGCCTCGCTGAAAAGAATCCTGCTGGCGATCGCGGCCGAGACCACCGAGCTCAATGCGAACAGAATGATTCCGAAAGGGATCGCTCCCTTTCCAAGGAAACCCAGACCGCCGGCACCGTCGGGGTGGGTCGGAGTAAGCGAAAGATCGAGCTTCGAGACCTGCCATAGGAATCTCGTCCACACGACCATCCGGTATCCCCAGCGATACATCAGGAATTGAAAGATTGGCAGGGCGACAAACGAATAGTAGTAACCCACCGGCGAAAGGCCGGTGGTTAGGGACGGTTCGAACCACGTGCTGCCGCTTTGCAGAGAGGTCTTCGACAACGCGACGTAGGTCGAAATATAGGCTAATGCGAGCAGTGTCATTTCCGCGAGGTGGGAATCGTGAAACCGCACGGTATCAACAACGTAGCTAGCGAATCGTTTCTGCTCGTTCTCGCGCACGAGTCCGGCATTGAGGAAGTGCTTGACGGCTTCCCGCAAACGTCTTCCGATCGGAATTTCGGCCAATACAAGTATCGGTACCGCAACCAGAAAGCGTGCATGCGCGGCAAGATCACAAAGGAATGGAATTCTGGCGCCGCCCAAGGCCAAGCCTTCGATAGATGAGAACATCAGCAACGGAAACCATGTAATCACTGCCAGGATGATCGCGGTTCGAGCCGAAGCGGCGCCGAACTCAGGCCGAATGAGCCTGAGCCTCTTCATCAGGGCGTCGCCCGGCCCACCCTCCATCAGCGAAAGCTCCGGAAATTCGCTGATATCATGTGTCTTCATGGCTGCCAAATTCATCTGCCGGCATTTGACAACGGCAAACTATCAGACGTGCGTGACAGCAGCGACAATGCGCTCCAAGCTTGCAGACCGACAGTCGCTTCCTGAGCGTTGGGCGGCCTGCGAGCAAGTGAACGACGTGATCGAAGAACTGAGCCGCTTATACCAGCCTGCGTCGGAGGTGTGTCATGAGCTTCATCGTTGGACTCGACCACGTAACGATCCAGATTGACGACGGCGACGAGGCGCTGCGCAACGCGCTCGCTTTTTACGTCGAGGTTCTGGGCCTTACGCCGCTGGAACGTCCCGCGAATACCGACAACGGGCGCCCGGGCGCGTGGCTGCAATGCGGTCCCCAACAGCTGCATATCATCACCGGCGCCGGAGCGTCGGCGGAGAATCGGGTTTCGCGGCGCCATCCGGCGTTTCGGGTCTCCGACCTCGAAGAACTGCGCAAGCGGCTCTCGTCAGCCGGTATCGAGATAATCGGGGGCAACCGCTTTCCCGGCCAGGAGCGTTTTTTCGTGCGGGACCCGTGGGGCAACCGGCTCGAATTCGTCGAGCGCACCCACGGTTAGCCGGGACTGCAGAATATCCCGACAATAATCGCGCGACCAGGTTCGCAACAGGCAAAGCGGGCACTTCGGGGCTATTTTCCGCCGTCCATGTCCTTCGCGTACTTTTCCATGATCTCGGCGTTCGCCTTCAACATTTCGGCGTGCATTTCCATCATCTTGGCGGCTGCCTTTAGATCTTTGCCTCCGCCCATCATCGGCCCCATCATTCCGCACGGACAACCAGGCATCATCATCGGCATCCGCATCATCTGCTTTCCGCCCATCATTCTCTGGCCGCCCATCATTCCTTGACCGCCAGTCTTGCCCTGACCGCCCATCATCCCTTGACCGCCAGTCGTGCCTTGACCGTCCATCATTCCCCCTCTCTTCATCATTCCCATGCCCGCTCCGCCATCGGTGTGGGAGGGAACGCTTTGAGACTGGGCTTCAGGATGATCCGTTTCCGGCTCGCTCTGGGACATAGCTGGCTGTGCCAAGGCAAGCGCACTCCAAAAGATCAGGATTCCCAGGATGCCAATCGAACTGACGATTGAGTAAGTGTGTTTCACGAGTATCTCTCCCAATTGTGCTCAGCGCTATATTTTCCAAATCTGTAGCGTTGCATCTGTCATGCCACCAGGAGACCGCATTTGTATCCAAGAGATCGCGCTTGCAACGGCGAAGTCTGAGTGAGTGGCGATTGCAGGATGTCGCCTTTCGCGCCATCACACTGTCGCCAACGGCTCCGGCGCCACCGCCGCGCTCGTTTGCGGGCTTGGCCGGCGCTTCGCCCTTGCCGCGGCTTCTGAAATAATCGTCGCGTGGCCAGGCAGATAACCGTTGACGCAGTGCTCGAGGCGCTGGGCCGGGTGAACTATCCCGGCTACGCGACCGACGTCGTTTCGCTCGGAATCATCGAGGCTGTCGAGCCGCTGGAGTCCCCTGGCGGCTTCGCGGTGATCGTGAGGCAGGTGAGCGAGAGCGACCGCGTGATGCACGATCTGGCTGGCGCAATCAGCGGCGTGCTCAAGCGCGACCTCGGCGTGGCGCGGGTCGAACTCAAGCTGCGCAAGCTCGAGGCCGAGCTGGGCGAGAAGACCGGGCGCGTGCGCCTGGAGGGTACGCGCTACGTGGTCGCAGTGCTTAGTGGCAAGGGCGGAGTCGGCAAGTCGACGGTCGCCGTGAACCTCGCGATGGCGCTCAAGCAGCTCGGAATGACGGTGGGGCTGATGGACGCTGACGTTTACGGGCCGTCGGTGCCGATGATGTTCGGAGTGGACGAGGAACGGCCGCGCGCGGCCGGCGGCCAGAATTTCTATCCGGTCGAGCGCTATGGCGTGAAACTCATCTCGATGGGGTTTTTGCTGACCGACAAGTCACCGGTCATCTGGCGCGGCCCGATGGTGATGGGCGCCGTGCGCCAGTTCCTGAAGGACACGCTGTGGGGCACGCAGGATTTTCTGATCGTCGACCTGCCGCCGGGCACTGGTGACGCGCAACTCACGCTCGCGCAGCAGGTCGCGCTCGACGGCGCGGTCATCGTCACCACGCCGCAGGACGTGGCGCTGCTCGATGCGAGACGGGCGGCGCGGATGCTGCAACAATTGCATTGCCCGGTTATCGGCGTGGTCGAGAACATGAGCTACTTCATCTGCCCCGATTGCGGCGAGCGCGACGAGCTGTTTGGCGCGGGCGGCGGAGCGAAGCTCGCGATGGAAGAGGGCACGCGGGTGCTGGCGCAGATTCCGATCCATCTCGCGGTGCGCGAGGCGGGCGACGCCGGGATGCCGATCGTGTTGAAGATTCCCGAGCATCCCGCAAGCCGCGCCTTCATGGACCTCGCGCGTGGCGTGCTGGCGGCGATGCCCAAGGATTAGAGTTGCTGGCGGCGATTAGCGCCATTTGTTCCTTGCCCGCCCTTGCTCGTACCGAGTGGTGCCGATATTCTTACAGCACCGGGGTAGCGTGGCCTCGACGGGGGCGCTCGCTTTGGGGAGCGTGGTGGCCCGGTCTTCGATCATGTCGACGCTGATTACCGAAGATTGCATCAATTGCGGCTTTTGCGCGCCTGCCTGCCCCAACAGCGCGATTTACAAACGCGGAGAGAAGTGGAAGTTCGACGGCGAAGAACATCCGCCGCTTAGGGAGGACGTGTATTACATCGCGCCCGACAAATGCAGCGAGTGCGTCGGCTTTTTCGACCGGGAGCAGTGCGCGATGGTCTGCCCGGTCGATTGCTGCATCCCCAACACCGCCCTTACTGAGCCGGAAGCGACGCTTATCGCGCGTGTGCGCGCGCTCCATCCGGGCCGGCAATTCGGCGATCATTTTCCGTCGCGGTTTCGAGCAAGCTGAGGCGGCGGCCGGGCTTTCCGTCCGGACGCAAACGTCGCGGAACGCTGTGGGCAACCGCGTCCGTGGGCAATTTACTTTGCAGCCGCGCTCCGATAGAACCACAGAGCATTATCAGTTCCGCTTATCCTTCGGGGGTGGCCGATACGGTCGCGCCGGAGCGGTATTTGCGCAGCATCTGAGAATGTCGGGCGGTGAGTTGAGAAGAGGGATATGGCGAAGATTCGAGTAGCAATCGTCGGAGTGGGCAACTGCGCATCTTCACTCCTCCAGGGTATCGAGCACTACCAGCATGCCCCGGCAAACGCGCAGCGCAGTCCGATCGGCCTGATGCACTATGACCTCGCCGGCTACAAGCCGGGCGATATCGAGGTCGCTTGCGCCTTCGACATCGATTCGCGCAAGGTCGGTCGGCCGCTCGAGGATGCTTGCTTCGCGCTGCCCAACAATACCATCGGCATCTGGCGCGACCTGCCAAAGTACGGGGTCACCGTCGACATGGGCGAGATTCATGACGGCGTCGCCGAGCACATGTCGCAGTATCCGCCCGAGTGTAGCTTCTTGCCTGCCAAGGAGAAGCCGGTCGACATCGAGCGCCGCCTGCGCGAGAGCGGCGCCGAGGTGATGCTGTGCTATCTGCCGGTGGGCAGCCAGAAGGCGGTCGAGCGCTACGCGCACGCCTGCCTGGCGACGGGCGTCAGCCTGCTCAACTGCATGCCGGTGTTTATCGTGTCGAACGAAAAATGGGCGGCCGAGTTCACCGAGCGCAAAATTCCGGTGGTCGGCGACGACGTCAAGTCGCAGCTCGGCTCGACCATCCTGCACCGCACCATCATGAAGCTGTTCGCCGACCGCGGGATCAAGGTGCGGCACACTTACCAGCTCAACACCGGCGGCAACACCGACTTCCTCAACATGCTCGACCGCTCGCGCCTGGGCTCCAAACGCAAGTCCAAGACCGAGGCCGTTCAGAGCGTGATGCCCGAGCGGCTGCCCGACGCCGACGTGCACATCGGGCCGTCGGACTACGTGGCCTGGCAGCGTGACAACAAGGTTTGCTTCCTGCGTATCGAGGGCGAGGGCTTCGCCGGAATTCCAATCGAGCTGGAGCTGAGGATGTCGGTGCAGGATTCGCCCAACTCGGGCGGCGTGGTGATCGACGCGATTCGATGCCTGCGCCTGGCGCGCGATCGCAAGATTGGCGGCCCGCTCTACTCGATCGCGGCCTACACGATGAAGCATCCGCCGCGCCAGATTCCTGACGATATCGCGCGCGAACGGGTCGAGAAGTTCATCAGCGGCGAGATCGAACGCTAGGGGCGCGCACGGCCCGGCACTGGGTGGCGATCGCCACGGTACGCCTGCCGCATCGCATCCGATGAGCGGTTCCAGCAACGCGATAGAGCAGCTTTTCAGCCTCGGCGCGCAAGGCTACGACGCCGTGCGGCGCAACCTCGTTCCCTGTTTCGACGGCTTCTACGGCAGCGCGCTCGACGCGATCGCCGACTGGGCCGGCGCGCGGGCGTCCACGACGCTCGATGTGCTTGATCTGGGCGCGGGCACCGGACTCTTCTCCGCGATGGTCATGAGCCGTCTGCAGCAGGTGCGGCTACATCTGCAAGCGCAGCTTCACCTGATAGACGTGTCCGATGCGATGCTGGCGCAGGCGCGCCAGAGATTCGCTGGCGCCGCGCGGGACTCGAACGTCAGTTTCGAGGTGCGCGATTACACTGAGGGCGGCCTCGGCGGTCCGTGGGACCTGGTGGTCTCGGCGCTTTCGATTCATCACCTGGAGGACGACGCCAAACGCGCGCTGTTTGCGCGGGTATTCGCGGCGCTGCGGCCGGGCGGGCTGTTCGTCAACGCCGAGCAGGTGCGGGGACCGACGCCGGCCGCGGAGGCGCGCTACCGGCGGTTGTGGGACGCGCAGGTGCTGGCCTCTGGGGTCGACCGGGTCGAGTATGAGCGGGCGGTCGAGCGGATGCGGCACGACCGCTGCGCCACGCTTGACGATCAGCTCGGATGGATGCGCGCGGCGGGCTTCAGCGAGATCGATTGTGCCTTCAAACAGTGGCGCTTCGCGGTCTATTTCGGGACGCGCCCTTGAGGCTCTTTCTCGACCGCCCGCCGAAGCCGTAGAATTGGTCCCACGATGGGCGTGCTGAAGGACAAGACGATCGTGGTCGGCGTATGCGGCGGAATCGCCGCCTACAAGGCCGCCGAACTGGTGCGATTGCTGACCGCGCAACAGGCGCGGGTGCGGGTGATGATGTCGCGCAACGCGGCCGAGTTCATCACCCCGCTGACGCTGCAGACGCTGAGCGCCAATCCGGTCGCGACCGATACCTTCAGCCTGACCGAGGAATCCGAGATCGGCCATATCCGGCTCGCCGACTCGGCCGACGGGATCGTGATCGCGCCGGCCAGCGCCGACGTGATTGCCAAGGCTGCGGTTGGTATCGCCGACGACATCGTTACCACCGTCCTGCTCGCCGCGCGGTGTCCCGTCGCCTTCGCGCCCGCGATGAACGTGCACATGTACGCGCATCCGACGGTGGTCGAAAACCTCGCGCGGCTGAAGTCCCGCGGCGTTACAGTTATCGAGCCCGCCGCGGGCGATCTCGCCTGCGGCTACCAGGGCAAGGGGCGGCTGCCGGACCCCGCGGCGATTGTCGAAGAGGTCGAGCGGATGCTGTCGCCGCACGACCTCGGCGCCGAGCGCATCCTGGTGACGGCCGGGCCGACGCAGGAGATGATCGACCCGGTGCGCTTCGTCTCGAATCGATCAACCGGCAAGATGGGCTTCGCGATCGCGCGCGCGGCGTGGCGGCGCGGCGCGAGCGTGAGACTCGTCGCCGGGCCGTCGCCGCTGGGCACGCCGTACGGCGCCGAGCGGATCGACACGGTGAGCGCGGCCGAGATGCTGAACGCGACCGTGGGCAACTTTGCGTGGAGCACGGCGCTGGTGATGGCGGCGGCGGTGGCGGATTTTCGTCCCGCGCATCAGGCGCCGCACAAGATCAAGAAGAATGTGCGTGGCATGACGCTCGAGCTCGAGGGGATCGCGGACGAGATGCCACGCCTGAGCGCGCGCAAGGGCTCGCGCATCGTGATCGGCTTCGCCGCCGAGACCCAGGGACTGGAGGAAAACGCCGCCGACAAGCTGCGGCGCAAGCGCCTCGACCTGATCGTCGCCAACGACGTGTCGCGCGCCGACGCGGGCTTCGCCGTCGATACCAACGTCGTGACGATCATCGGCGACGACGGCCGCGTCGTCGAACATCCCAAGCTGAGCAAGGACGAGGTGGCTGACGTGATCCTCGACCGGCTGATCGCGTTGCGCACGGCGAAGTCCGGCCGCCGCGCGCTGCGCGCGGTCCGCTAGTTATTTTACTGCTTCGACTCCCGATCAGTTTCCGCAGGGCCAGCAAAAAGACATGCGGGACGGTCGCGCGGCGATCGCGCCGCGACAGCCGTCCCGCGTGAGATTTATTCGCGGACTCCGAATCAGAGCTTCGGACCGATCTCCTTACCGAAGACGCGGATCGCCTCTTTGGTTTTTTCGTGCGAAGGGCCGCCCGGATGCCGCATGCGCAGCACCAGGTAATCCGGCTGCACTTCCTCCCGCCACATCTGCAGTTGCGCGAGGCAATCCTTGGGCGATCCGACGACTAGCCGGTTGGGCGAGGCGACGTCGAAGGTCCAGTCATTTTCCGACTTGACCTTGTCGACTACTTCGTCCGGCGCGTAGCCGTTGTTGCGATAGTAGAACTTGTGCGTGTACATCAGTGGTTCGCTCTCGCGCCGCGCCGAATCCATCGAATCCGACACCAGCATGTCGCGCATCAGCACCAGGTAGGGTTTCTTGCCGTGCTTCTTGCACTCGGAGCGATAGAGATCGGCAAAGCGTTTGATCACCTTCACGTGCTCGAGCGGCGACGTTATCCAGGCGTCCGAGATCCGCGCCACGCGTTTGATCCCGACGTCGCTCCACGCCGCCATCCAGATCGGCGGCCGCGGCTTCTGGAACGGCTTGGGCGTAATCATCACGTCGTCAAGGTGGTAGAACTTGCCGTGATGCGAGAAGCGTTCCTGCTCCCAGCATTTCTTGAGCACTTCGACGCCTTCCTCGCTGCGTCCGGCGCGTTCCTTGATCGAAAGACCGAAGGCCCCGAAGTCGCGATCCTGGTAGCCCACGCCGACGCTCAGGATCATGCGGCCGCCGGTTATCTGGTCGACGATCGCGGCGTCTTCGGCCGCGTGCACCGGATGCCACAGCGGAATCAGCGTGACGCAGGTTCCCACCTTGATCTTCTTGGTGCATACCCCGACCATCCCGGCCATCAGGATGACGTTGGGGATGTAGCAGTCTTCCTGCTGATGGTGTTCGCTGAACAGGCAGCTATCGAATCCGCTCTCTTCAGCAACCTGCGCCTCGACGATCGCCTCGCGCAGCACGCCGCCGATATTGGCGCCGTTCGGCGGGTCCTGGGTACATGGAAAATAACCGACCTTCATCACTTTTCCTCCTGGAGGTTGAGTTACCGATCTTGAATTACGATTGTTTAGCTTCGCCAGTCTAAGACAGATGTCAAATCGAAAAATGCCAAACGAGTGCGCCGCCGCCGGCGCGGCGCGCCCGGCTTTTCAGCCCTACTTGTTCTCCGAATGCAGCACGCCTTGGCTCTGCAGCCGAGCGATCTCGGCGTCGTTCATGCCGAGTTGTTCGCGCAGGACTTCGGCCCCGTGCTCACCCAACATCGGCGCCGTTATCTCCAGCGCCTCGGGGAAGGCCGAGAACTTGAGCGGGAAGCCGGGAATCATCACTTCACCCAGGATCGGGTCGGGCACGGTACGAATCATGTTGCGCGCCTTGAAGTGCGGATGGCTCACCGTGTCGACGACCGACATCACCGGCGCGGCGGCGACGCGATGCTCCTCGAGAATTTTCAGCACTGCCTCATTGGAGGGCTGCGCCTGCATCCATGTCTCGACGATCGCGGCCAGCTCGAAGCGATTCTTCGCGCGGTCGCGCATCGTGGCGAAGCGCGGGTCTTCGATCAGCTCCGGATGGGCCATCGCGCGCGCCATCGCCGGCCACTGCCGATCGAGCACCAGGATCACGATGTAGCCTTCCGGTCCCTTGAACGAGCCGCACGGGCTCACCAGCTCATGCTGCGAGCCCATCCGCATCGGCACGAACTCGCCCTTGGTCATGGCCCAGACCTGGATGTTCACTTCGTGCATGTGGTAGAGCGCGTCGACCATCGCGATGTCGATGTACTGGCCGACACCCGTGCGCTCGCGATGGAACAGGGCATAGCCGATGGCTGAGAAGGCGTGCACGCCGCTGGTCTGGTCGCCGATGCCCATCCCGACGAACATCGGCGGCCCGTTCGGATCGCCCGTCATGTGCATCATTCCCGAAAAGGCCTGCGCGATGAAGTCATAGCCGACCTTGTGCGAGAGCGGGCCCGTGCGACCGAAGGCCGAGATCGACGCCATGACGAGGCGAGGGTTGATCTTGCGGAGCGAGGCGTAATCGAGGCCGCGCTTTTCCATCACTCCCGGCCCATAGTTTTCGACCACCACGTCGGCCTTTTTCGCGAGCTCGCGCAGAAGTTCGATCGACTCGGGCTTGGCGAAGTCCAGGCAGAGGCTCTGCTTGCCGCGGTTCTGCTGGACGAAGTACGCGCTGCGCCCGTTGCGCACTGCGGGCAGCAGCCGCGCCGGGTCGCCCATCGGCGCTTGCTCGACTTTGACGATCTCGGCGCCCATCTCGGCCATGAAACGCGTCACGGTCGGGCCGGCGAGATATTGTGTGAAGTCCAGCACGCGAATGCCGGACAACATATGAGGGGTATGCTTGTCGCTGTTTTCCATTTTGGGGTCCCTTGCCGCGATGGTGCCAGCGTCGCCGTGATAACACCGATAGCGCGCGTATCACAAGCCCGCGCGCTCCAACGGAGCAAAATACCTTCTGATGGCCCCCAAGATGGGTGAGGAACTCTGAAGCGCTCGACCGCTAAAGCTTCCGGGTAGACGACCGGGCGTAGGCCGGGCGGGATGAGCCGTTTGGTGTCCCGGGGTGAGCCAAAAAAAAGCTGGGGCGGGAGCCGGCCGGTCGTCCCGTTCCCGCCGTTCCCGCCCCGTGGCGTCAGTGATTATAGCGGCGCGCGGCTTAGTAGTAGTCGACCGGATCGATCTGCCGCTTGGCGCCGTACCAGAACAGCATATTCTCGGTCAGTCCCTGCCAGGTAAACTTGCCCGGCGGCATCAGCAGCCGCTTGAACATCGACTTGAACGAGTAAAACTCCTTGGTGCAGCGCCACACGCCTTCTTCGACCTGCTGCGGCGAGAGCTTGTTGGGCACAAACATGCAGCGGAAGTTGTTGGTGTACATGTCGGCGTCGGGGATGATGACGCGGCCTTCCTGCTCGAGCTTGGTGCGCATCGGCGTGCCCTTGCGCGGAGTGACCGTGTTGAAGAAGGCTTCGGGCGCTCTGACCTCGTGAAGGAAGGCGAGGGTGTCGTCGAAGATCTGCGGATGGTCTTCCTCCAGCCCGAAGAGGAAGTTGAGCGAATAGTAAATCCCGTAGTGCTCCAGCCGCTTGAGCAGCTTCTTGTAGTCCTTGGTGTGGTTCTGGATCTTGCTCATCGACAGCAGGCTGTCCTGGCTTATCGATTCCACTCCGATATTGACGTGGAACACGCCGGCCTGAGCCGCAAGATCGAGCAGATCCTCGTCATGGTTGGAATTGATGGTCCACAGACACGAGAAGCGGATTTTGAGCGGAATCAACGCGCGGAACAGCTCGCGCGCGAACTTGTGCTTGCCGGTTATCTGATCGTCGATGAACTGGAAGCGGCGAAAGCCGGTCACCGCGATGACTTGTTTGATTTCCTCGACGATGTCTTCGATCGGGCGCGTGCGATAGCTGCCCTCGTAGAAGACCGGGATTTCGCAGAACGAGCAGCGGTATGGGCATCCGCGGCTTGCCTGCACGGGCACCGCCTTGAACAGGTAGCGGTTGAGCTTGAGCAGTTCGTGGCGCGGGCGCGGCAGGTTTTTCAGATCGTGCAGCTTGTCGGCCTTGTAGATGCGCTTGAGCTTGCCGTCCTGCCAGTCGCGCAGCAACGGCTCCCATACCAGGTCGGCCTCGCCCTGGACGACCGCGTCGGCGTGCTTGAGCGCTTCCTCGGTCTGGAGCGTGGCGTGGAACCCGCCCATCACGACCGGGATGCCGCGTTTGCGAAACTCGTCGCCGAGTTGGTAGGCGCGCAGCGAGGCGCCGATGGTGGTGGTCATGCCGACCAGGTCCCAGCCGCCGTCGAAATCGAGCTCCTCCAGCCGCTCGTCGCAGAGCGTCACGTCGAAGTCATCGGGGGTCAGTCCCGCCAGGAGCGGGATCATCAAACCCATGATCAGGCGCCAGCGGGTCTTATGCGGCGTACCATCCAGATGGATCGTCGTCGGTTGTACCAGCAGGATTCGCGGTTTCTTCACACTGCCTCCTGGCGGTGCCGCCCTTGGGCGGGCCGCCGTTCGATCTCGCTTTGCGCATGTCGATGCGTGGTCATCCACCACATGACGAAGGCAAAGATGTAGGTGCCAAATGCCGTTCCCCAGGCGAAATAGTTAACCCTGTCGAGCAGCGCCAACACGACCAGCAGATAGGCGAAGTCGCGGCCGCTCACTCGTTCGACCTGCGCGATGAACTGCTCGGCCCGTTCACCGTTGACGCGAGTCGCGCGCCAGGTCGTGAGCGCGCACAAGCCGAAGCCGACCAGCAAAATAGCGAGCAGGTAGATGTAAACTCGGCTGCCGCTCGCCCGATAACACCCGGCCATGATTCCGGCGAAGATCGCGACATGCACCAGGTTGTCAGTCATCACGTCAAGCCGCGCGCCCCATGGCGATTCGGTCATCTTGAGACGCGCCAACTCGCCGTCAACGCCATCGAGGGTCACCGAGACCAGGAACATCAACGCCGCAATCAGACGCGGCCAATAGCCGCTTGAGCTGAACAGCCAGGCGCTCAGCAATCCCAGCGCCGTGTTGGCGAGCGTCACCTGGTTGGGCGTGATTGCGGTGCGCGCGAGGCGAAGGCTGATTCGCCACGACAGCCGCCGGTCGACCCATCGCGCCATCAGCGCGTCCTTGTCGGCGCTTTCGCGGCGCAGCTCGCGGGCCAGGCGAAGTTCAGCCTCCTGGACGTCCGCCGGCCGCCCGTCGAGCGCGAAGGGCAACTGCCCGCTCGGCTGGAGCTGCAAGGGCGGCACGCCCGAGCCATCGACCAAACGGCCCAACGGTCCGACCGTGAGACTGCCGCCGCGCGCGGCGTCGGTGCTCTCGACGCTGACCACCTCAGCGGGCCGTGCGGCCTGATTGGCGAGTAGCCCGCGCAACTGCGAAGCCGCCAGCACCAGGTTTCCCTTCAGCGCGATACAGGGCGCGTCGGCTGGCAGTTGCTCAAGGACCTGGACGAACGAACCGACGAAGTTGATTTCGGGGTGGTCGCGGAACGAGCCCAAAGAAGCGCGCAAGCCGATATCGTCCGGGTCACCGGCCTTGATAAAGAATCGCTTCACTCCCGCGCGTTGACAAATAAGCATCAGGCGCTCCAGCAGCGATCGCCCGAAGATCATATTGCCCGCCCGGGGAGGAACGTTGATTAAAGCTGCATCAATCAAAGAAAGCCTTGTTGAATAAAGGCTTTTAGACCAAATTGACCGCTGAGTCAATGTACTGACCGTGCGGTCTGTCAAGCCGTTTGTCCGTCAACCCGCTCCAAGCCCTGTTCATAACTCTTAACTTTTGCGTAACCACGCCCGGCTCCGTACTTAACGGTCTCATTTGTAGAGGCTCAATGCGAGGGCTGCTAAACTGACGCGGTGGCCAGTCCTACCCGGGCGATCTTGTTCGACTTCGGCGGCACACTCGACCATCCACACCATTGGCTGGACCGTTTCGTGCGCCATTACCATGCGGCAGGCATGCAGCTTGGCCGTGCCGAATTGGATGTCGCCTATTCGCATGCCACACGCACTGCTTACCAGGCCGGCGACGAGATCCATGGCCACAGTCTGCGCGAACTGGTGAAGGTGCTGGTCGCGCATCAGTTCGACCATCTCCATCGCCACGGACCCGACAGCGTTCGCGAGCAGCTCACGGACCTCGGCAAGGATCGTGATAGCCTCGCCGATCGCATCGCTTCCGGCTTCGCCGAGGAATCGGCCGAGGGACTCGCGCGCAGCCGCGGGCTGCTCAAGGAGCTATCGCACGACTTCAAGCTCGGCGTGGTTTCGAATTTTTATGGCAACCTCCAGGTAGTCCTGGTCGAGGCCGGCATTCGCGAGCTAATCCAGGTTGCGATCGACTCCAAGCACATGCGTGTCTTCAAACCCGACGAGCGCATTTTCGTGGCCGCACTCAAGGTGCTCGACTTGCCGCACAACCAGGTCGCGATGGTGGGTGATTCGCTGCACAAGGATTGCGCACCAGCGCGCAAGCTCGGCATGCGCTCGATCTGGCTGCGTGGGCAGCACGCGGGACCCGGCGAGCATCCGCAGGCGCAGGATGCGGCCGCGGTGGCAGACCATACGATCGACACACTGGATGCGTTGAAAGATCTGAAATGGAGTTGAAGGATCTCAAATGATAGCCGCGTTCCGCGGGGCGATTATCGCGGCCGGGCGCGGCGAACGTCTGCGCGGTGCGGTGAATGATCTTCCCAAGCCGTTGGTCGAGCTTGGCGGCGAGACAATGCTGGTGCGACAAGCGCAAATGTTGCGTGAGGTGGGAGCGGAGTCCGTGCTGGCGCTGGTCAACTCCGAGACCGCCGGACTCCTCGCGGCGCGCGCGGTCCGCATCCCCCCTTGGATGAAGCTCCAGGTGCGCGACACGCCGAGTTCGATGGAATCGCTGTTTGCGCTGGCCGAGCACATGCGCGGCGCACGGCATTTTTTGTTGGCCACGGTCGACGCGGTGGTCGACGCGGCTGAGCTTGGCCGCTTCGCGGCGCGCGCGCTGGAGCTGACCGCCGACGGAGCGGCGCGCGTCGACGGCGCGTTAGCGGTGGTGCGATGGCGCGGAGATAAGCGTCCACTGTTCGCCGAAGTCGCGCCGGACAGCACGATCGCAACGCTCGGCGAGCGCGAGAGCGCGACGGTTACGGCGGGCTTCTACTGGCTGCCCGCGGCGATTTTCGGCTTTGCGCCGCAGGCCCGCGCCGCGGGCTTCGACGCGATGCGCAAGCTGCTGGCGATGGCGGTTGCGAGCGGGATGCGCCTCGCTGCGATCGAGCTCGAGGCGACGATCGACGTCGACGAGTCGGCGGATCTTGCCGCCGCGCGCGCGATGGTTGGCGATGCGCCGATGCGGAGCCGGAGCGGGAGCGGCAAGTCTGACGGGAGCGCCGGCTAGCGATGCGCGCGCTCGGGGTTTATCGCGAGCCGGTATTTTCGCCCGGCAAGGTCGAGCACGATGCCGCGATCCTTGACGCGGTGCTGGCCGAACTCAAGCGCCATGGCGTTGAGATCTCCGTCGTCAGCGCCGCGCACTTTGTCGAGGATTCACCGGTCGGCGCCGACCTGGTGCTCGCGATGTGCCAGGGTGAGCGCGCGCTTGGCCGCCTGGTGGCGCTCGAGCAGCAGGGCGCGATCGCGGTCAATTCGGCGCTCGCGATTCGCAACTGCTACCGCGATCTTCTGTGCGCCGGCCTGGTCCATGCCGGCGTCCCCGTGCCGACCGGCGCGTTGGTCAGGACCGGCTCGCGCCCGCCGGATCTGTCGCCGCTCGGCGTACTGGACCTCGACGCGCCGATGTTCGTCAAGCGCGGCGACCTGCATGCGCTTGCGCCCGACGACGTGCAGCGGGTAGAAAGCCGTGGCGCGTTGCGCTCGGCGCTGGCCGGGATGGCCGAGCGCGGAGTGCCGGTCGCCTACGTGCAGCAGGCGGTCGAGGGCAGGGTGGTTAAGTTCTACGGCGTCAGCGGCGGCGAATACTTCGCGGCGCTGGATGAAGAGCGCGGCGAGAGCGAAGAGGGTTCGATCTCCGAGCAGGTGCGGCTCGAACTGGCGCGGAGCGCCGCGGCTGCCGCCGCCACCCTGGGTTTGGAGGCGTGGGGCGGTGATGCGGTGATCGACGGCGAGCGTTTTATGATGATCGATTTTAACGACTGGCCCAGCTTCAGCCGGGTACGCGAGGCCGCGGCCCGCGCGATCGCGCGCCGCTGCCTGAGGCTCGCGCGCCGGCCGCGCCAGGGCGCCTGAACCATATTTTTCCCGGGAGGGCGTAGGTAGACCGCAGCATGAGCAAACCCCAAGCGCCGATGCCGAGGACGGCCGGCGGATCGAAGGTCGCCGCAGAAGGACGCAAGGCCGGCAGTGGAACCAAGGCCGCCGACGGATCCGCGATCGCGCCCCAATCGCAGGTGCCGCGCAGGCCCGGCCTCCAGCCTAAAATCACCACGGCGGTTCCCGGGCCAAATTCGCGCGCGTTGTTCGCCGACGAGCAGAGCCATATCGCCCCCGGCCGCCAGCGTATCTCGCTGCTCGCCGGCCTCGCGTTCGATCATGGCGAGGGCGCGACGCTCACCGACGTCGACGGCAATGTGTTCGTAGATTTTTTCGCCGGCGTCGCCGTCGCGAGCCTCGGTCACGGCCATCCTGCCCTGGCGCAGGCGCTCGCGCGCCAGGCCTCGCGGCTCATCGTCGGCACCTTCGCCACGCCCGAGCGCGCCGAGGCCTTCAAGATGCTCGGCGAAGCCGCGCCCGCCGGCCTCAACCGTGCTCATCTGTATAGCGGCGGCGCCGAGGCGGTGGAAGCGGCGCTCAGGCTCGCGCGCTCCAAAACCAAGCGGCACGAGGTGCTGAGCTTCTGGGGCGGCTTCCATGGCAAGACCGGCGGCGTGATCGGGCTTATCGGTGACGAATCCAAGCAGGGCTACGGCCCGCTACCCGGCGGCCAGTACATGGTGCCGTATGCCGACTGCTATCGCTGTCCATTCAAGCTGGAATATCCCGAGTGCGGAATGTACTGCGTCGACTTCGCGCGCCAGCAGCTCAAGCATAGCTCGGCGGGTGCGCTGGCGGCGGTGGTGGTCGAGCCGATGCAGGGGACGGCGGGCAACGTGATTCCGCCCGACGACTACCTGCCCGCGGTAAAAGAGCTTGCGCATGAGCATGGCGCGATGCTTATCGCGGACGAGATGATCACCGGCTTCGGCCGCACCGGTCGGATGTGGGGAATCGAGCACAGCGGCGTCGCGCCCGACATCATGACGGTCGGCAAGGGGATGGGCTCAGGCTTCCCGGTCTCCGGCGTGTTGCTCAGCGAGGAGTTGGGGCGGAGCGAGCCATTTGGCAAACCGAGCGCGTCGTCGTCGAGCTACGGCGGCAATCCGCTGGCTGCGGTGGCGGTCGCCGAGACCCTGCGCACGATCGAGCGCGAAGGACTGGTCGAAAATTCCGCGATCGTTGGCGCGTTCATGCTCGAGCGCCTGATGCATCTCAAGCAAAAATACGAATTCGTCGGCGACGTGCGCGGCAAGGGCCTGCTGATCGGGCTGGACCTGGTGCGCGATCGCAAGACCAAAGAGATGCTCGGCCGCTCGATAACCGAGACCATTTTCAAGGAGGCGCTCAAGCGTGGCCTGCTGGTGATGGGTTATTTTCCACGCATGCGGATCAATCCGCCGCTGGTCATCACGCGCGAACAGGCCGAAGCGGGAGTCGAGATCCTGGACGAGGTTTTCGCCCACGTCCGCGACCATCTCGACTGGCGCAGCGCCCCGTAAACCAGAAATAAAGAGTTGGCAATGGCTGAGGATGCTGGAAATCGGGGACTGTTCTGCGACCTCGCGGGCACGCTGGTGAAGATGGATGACACTCGCCAGCTTCCGCTTGGCGCCGACGGAAAAATCGTGGTCGAGCTGCTCCCCGGCGTGGCTGAGAAGCTCCATCCGATACGCGATCATCTAATCTTCGTCGTCACCAACCAGGCGGGAATCGCGCGCGGGAGACTTAGCCTCGACCAGGTCGAAGCGGCGATCGGCGAGCTCGATCGCCAGCTCGGCGACATCGTGACCGGATGGCAGATCTGTCCGCACGACGATGCCGACCAATGCGGGTGTCGCAAGCCCAAGGGTGGAATGCTGACCGAGTTGGGCGCGACCTACGGCGTGGACATGGCGGCCTCGACGATGGTTGGCGATCAGGAAATCGACGCCGCGGCGGCGCGCGCGGCGGGCGTCGGCCATTTCATCCGGGCGCGCGACTTCTTCGGCTGGGAATAGCCTGTCGCATCGCGGACCTTTCAGGGCGCTTGGCGGACCCAACTTGACCGACGCAATGAAAGCCGACACTCTGATGTACGTGTGTCGGCGGGAGCGCAAACGCTGTCGGCAATGGCTTGATGCAGCTCATATCCAAGACAACTCGCACGACAGGTAGTCGAGGCTGGATGCGCGGGATAGCCGGCTTTGTGGCCGCTATTTTGTTGCTCGCGCAGTCTGTCGGCGCTGCGCATTTCCATCCTCTTCCGTCGCAACAGAAGTATGCGACGAACGCCACCGTCAGCGTTGACGGGCTTTGCGCGCTCTGTTTGGTCCGCTTCCATAGCCCGGCCACATTCGTCGTAGCGCCTCATCCGACGGCGCCGGCGCTGACGGAAGTGACGGCGCTCCGCACGACAAGTGCTGCGCCGCGTTCCTCTCACCGTTCGCATCTCTTCGGCAGGGCTCCGCCCGCGTCGGTCTGAACCCCCCCGTTTCGAAAAGCTGAATAGTCGATACGCGTGGCTTTTTGCCACGTGTGGCGCCGCGCGAGCGACATCACGGCGGCGCAGCGCTTTGCATTGGAGGAGTGCGAGATGCGATCGTTCCCAATCCTTGTGCTCGGATTGGCAACTCTGCTGATCCAGTTATTTGCATCGCCGGTCGACGGCGCACAGGCGTCGAAGCCGGCCGGAAAAACCATCACCGGAACGGTTACCGATGCGCTCGGCAGGCCGCTTGAGGGCGTCGGGCTCGAACTACAGAACAGCGCAGGCAGAATCGTCGCCAAGGCGGAGAGCGACGCCAAGGGCCACTTCACCTTCGCCAACCTCGCGCTCGCGGTCTACGCCGTCGTCGCCTCGAAGGCGACCTTCAAGACCGCGACCGCGATCGTCAGCGTCACTGGGCGGGGGGCAAAGCCCATGATGCTCGCACTTCAGTCGGAAGCCGCGCTCAGCATGGCGGTAGTCGCGCAGCGCCTTAATAAGGCGCGCAACAGCCTGTCGCCCGAGACTGGCGGAAGCGTTTACCGCTTTAGCGATAAAGCAATTCAGGATTTACCCCAAGGCAACAATACCGCGCTCAATCAGGTGCTCCTTCAGGCGCCCGGCGTGGTGCAGGATTCATACGGTCAGCTCCACGTCCGGGGTGACCATGCCAACCTTCAGTACCGGATAAACGGGGTTCAGTTGCCGGAAGGCATCACCGGATTTGGCCAGGTGATAAGCCCGCGCTTTGCTCAGAACATCAGCCTGCTGACTGGCGCCTTGCCTGCACAGTTTGGACTGCGCACCGCCGGCATCATCGACATCCAGACCAAGGAGGGCTTGCTGGATAACGGCGGCGATGTCGAATTCTATGGCGGACAGCGCTCGACGATTCAGCCGAGCTTCGAATACGGCGGTTCCGAGGGCAATCTCAACTACTTCGTGACCGGGCAATATTTCAGCACCACCCGCGGGGTGGAACCGCCGACCCCCGGTCCCTCGCCGATTCACGACCAGTCCTACCAGGGGCAGGGATTCGGCTATTTCTCATATTTTCTAAACCCCACGACGCGTCTGAGCCTGATCACGGGATCGGCCGTGAACCACTTTCAAATTCCGGCGAATCCCGACCAACCGCAGGTTTTCGCGCTCGCCGGGGTTCCGATCTATCCGTCGGCTGGGGTCGATGAAAACCAGTTCGAACAGAACTACTTTGGGGTGTTCGCCCTTCAGGGAACTGTCGGGTCGAACTTCGACTATCAGATCGCTCCATTCAGCCGCTATTCGACCGTCTCCTTCGACCCTGATTTCGACGGCGACCTGATCTACAACGGCGCCGCTTCCAGAGTGTTTCGCAGCGATTGGGGCAATGGCGTCCAGATCGATACGACTTACAGAGCATTCGCGTCGCATACTTTTCGCCTTGGCGGCTACTTCGACGCCGAACGCGCGGAGATCGACAATCACGAGGCGACGTTCCCGATCGATCCCGCCACCGGAACTCCCTCGACGGTCCCTATCTCGATCGTCGACAACAAGGCTCTCCAGACCTGGATCTACAGCGTCTACGCGCAGGACGAATGGAAGCCGATCGAGAAGCTGACGATCAACTATGGCGTGCGCTTCGACCTCTACGACGGCTTGACGAGGGCGGACCAGGCGAGTCCGCGTGTGGGCGGGGTCTATCAGCTCTTCAAGGGCACCACGCTCCACGCCGCCTATGCCCGTTACTTCACGCCGCCGCCGACCGAACTCGTCACCGTCAGCAGTATCCAGAAATTCGCGAGCACGACCGGCGCGCCGGCTTCGCTTGGCAATGGCAATCCCACCGTGGAGCGCGACCACTATTTCGACGCCGGGGTGACTCAGCAGATAATTCCCGGACTGAATGTCGGAATCGATTCGTACTACAAGAAGGCAGCCGACCTGATCGACGAAGGCCAGTTCGGACCCGCGCTGATCTTTGAGACATTCAATTACGCGAAAGGCCGCGTTTACGGTGTCGAGCAAACCAGCTCGTATACCCACGAAAATCTGTATCTGTACGAGAACTTCGACTACAGCGTCGCGCAGGGCACCCAGGTCGAGTCCGGGCAATTCAATTTCGCGCCCGATGAGCTCAAATATATCAGCGATCACTACATCTTCCTGGATCACGATCAGACTTTTTCCGCTTCGGCCGGCGCCGTCTACGCCTGGCGTGGATTCACCTTCAGCATCGACGGAATTTACGGCAGCGGGCTCAGAGACGGGTTCGCCAACACGGGAAACCTGCCGTACTACATTCAGATCAATGCCGGCATCGCCAAACGCTTCGTTCTGCCCAGGGCCGGCGCGATGGAAGTGCGCGCCGCGGTAGTCAACCTCAACGATCGCACGTACCAGATTCGCAACGGCACCGGGATCGGCGTCTTCGCCGCGCAATACGGTCCGCGCCGTGCCTTCTATGGCGGAATCAAATGGGATCTTCCTTCGTTCAGCCGGACTAGCGTGCAGTGAAGCACGCGGCTGCCGGGCTGACATGAACGCAAGAGACTGCACGCGAGGAATTAGCGATGAATGAACTGAAGTCTGCTTTTGGTGAGCTGCAATATGGCGGCGCGATGGTATATCCGCTGCTCCTGCTCGGAGTTGTCGCCGTGCTGATCATTCTCGACCGAGCGGTGGCTTACTACCGATGCTTGCGATTGCCGCGCTCGCTGGCTGATCTCGTCGAGACCTACGACTTTTCCTGGGATGAGATGGGCCGGCAACTGGCGGCGCTCGCGCCGGTGAATATCTACAGGCGGTTCTTCGGAGTGATTGGCGACAATCGCGACAAACCCGCATGGTGGGTTGAATCGCGGGCAGGCGACGAAGCGGGCGACATCGAGAAGGGCCTCGGCCGTGGCTTGTGGGTACTTGAGACGGTGGTTACCGCGGCGCCATTGATGGGCCTGCTCGGAACCATCACCGGCATGATGCAAGCCTTCAAAGTAATCGGCGGGTCGGGACTGGTCGCACCCACGCAAGTGACCTCGGGCGTGGCGCAGGCCCTGATCTCGACCGCCCTGGGCCTGTTGATCGCGCTCTTCGCACTGTTCGGGTTCAACTTTTTCGCGCGCATGCAGTCGCAGGCGCTCGATCATCTGGAGCGGTTGGGGTCGAAGTTGATCGACCATATCCGCCTGGACGAGGAAACCGATGGGAAGGACACGATCGCCAGCGTGACCCAATTAACACCGCGAGAGGGGAGGGTCGGGCGATGAAACTGCGCAAGGGCCGAGGCTATCGGCGCGGCCGAATCGAGATCATCCCGATGATCGACGTGATGTTTTTCCTGTTGGTGACGTTCATGCTGGCGTCGCTGTCGATGCAGAGTCTCAACTCGATCACGGTCAATCTTCCGCAGGGAGACGCGCCCAACCTTCAGCACAAGGAGTCCGTCGCACTGACTATTACCAAGGATAGTAAAATATTTCTCGACAAGACCCCGACCACGCTCGCGACGATGGCGTTTGCGCTGAAGAGCATGCTGCAAGGACAGGATCAGGGAGTGGTGGTCAACGCGGACGGCGCCGCGCCGGAAGGTATCGTGGTGGAGGCGATGCTCCAGGCGCGCCGGGCCGGGGTGGAGCACTTTCTGATCGCGGTCAGGCGCGAATGAACAATGCGGTTCAAACAGCTTCGCCGTTCCTGGACCAACCGTGGCGCCGGCTGGTCTGGATTGCTCCGTTATCGGTCGCGATCTGGACCGCGCTCCTGCTCGGCTTCGCTCTTCTGCTCAAGCAGACGGCGCCGCCGCTGCCTGAAATGAAACCCATCGAGGCGCGGATCGTCGAGTTGCCTCCCGTGGTAGGAGGTCTCCGAGGCGGCCCCGCCGCCGCCCCGCATCCGGTCGCGCCGGCGCCACCCAAATCCAAGCCTCACGTCGAAGTCCGGCGCAAAGTGATTGCGAAGCCGCATCCCCACAAGGAGCGAATGGTGCCCGAAGCGCCGCCGTCGGTTGCGGGCACGCAGAAAGCCCCGGCCGAATCGAGCAACGCCGCATCCAAGGCGGCACCGGGCGAAAGCAATGAGAGTGCGGCGGCGCCGCCGGGGAAAGAAGGGACCGGAAGCGGGTCGGGGCCGGGCAGCGACAGCCTTGGTGCGCGGGCGATCTATTCGCCCGTGCCGAAGATTCCGGATGAGTTGCGCGACACGGCCTTTGAAGCGGTGGCGGTGGCGCACTTTGAGGTCTCCTACGACGGAAATGTAAAAGTGATTCTCGCGAAGCCGACACCGGATCCGCGGCTCAACCAGATTCTGCTCGACACGCTGCAGCAGTGGCGCTTCTTTCCGGCGATGAAGGGTGGGGTGGCGATCGATTCGGCCTTCGACGTGCGAATTCCGATAAGCGTTCAGTGAACGAATCCTGCGGCTGGTATTGGCGCGCGCTTTTTGACAGAAATCAGCCTCTATCACGTTTCGCATCTGGTACATGGAAGGGGTGACAGCATGAAGATTGGGCTGCTGATGCCGTTTAACGAGGATACCGCCAACCCGGCGGATTTTTGCCGCACCGCCGAGGAGTTGGGTTTCGAGTCCATGTGGGTGCCCGAGCATCCGATTCTCCCCGCCAACCCCAAGACCCCATTCCCGCAGGGCGGACCGATCCCGCCGATCTATTCGCACATGGGCGATCAGTTCGTCGCGCTCAGCATGGGAGCGGCGGCCACCAAAAAATTGAAGCTCGCCACCGGCATCTGCCTGGTGCCCGAACACAACCCGATGATCCTGGCCAAGCAGATCGGCAGCCTCGACAACTTCTCCGGCGGCCGCTTCATCTTCGGCATCGGCGCCGGATGGCTGCGCGAGGAAACCGAACTGCTCGGCGGCGACTTTCCGCATCGCTGGACGCAGACCGCCGAGTACATTGCCGCGATGCGCGAGCTGTGGACCAAGGGCGAAGCGTCGTTCGAGGGCAGGTACGTCAAGTTTCCGGCGATCCGATCCTATCCGCGTCCCGCGCAGCCTGGCGGGCCGCCGGTGTTGCTCGGCAGCCGCGACAAGAACGCGCTCAAGCGCGTCGCCAAGTGGGGCGACGGATGGTGTCCGATTCGCATCAGCGTCGACGAGATGAAACAGGCGACCACGGAGTTGCGCGAGGAGTGTCACAAGGCCGGCCGCGACTACGGCAAGCTCGACTTGACCGTGATGGGTTGGGTGGGTGACGAGCGCGCCAAGGCGCAGGACGAACTCGGCAGGTACGCGGCACTTGGCGTCGGCCGCTTCGTAGTCGCAATGGTCGCCGGCGTGCTCGGTCCGGACAAGTACGCGCCGGAACTCGAGCGACTCGCCAAGGTCTACGTCTGAAGGATTGGCGGATCTGGCGGATCTGAAAAAGATTGCCGGTTCGAGGACGATGTTGCGCGGAGCGATTTCCGGCTTCGGCGAGGTTGCCGCGCAGGCGCACTTTGCGGGATGGCGCTCGCGGCCCGAGGTCAATATCGTCGCGATTCATGACCCGGTCTCCGAGCGGCGCCATCATGCGATGCGCCTCATCCCGAACATCCGCGTTTACGACGACCTTGAGCTGATGCTCGACGGCGAGCGCCTGGACTTCGTCGATGTCGCAAGCCCGCCCGCCTATCATGCGGCGACGGCGCGGATGGCGCTGGCGGCCGGCGCTCACGTGCTGGTCGAGAAGCCGCTGTGTCTCGCGGCCGATGAATTCGAGTCTCTGTGCGCGGCCGCCTCGAGCCGCGGACGCGTACTGATGTGCGTGCACAACTGGAAGTACGCTGCGACCTACCGGCTCGCCCATGACCTCATCAGGGCGGGGCGGCTCGGCGAGATTCGCTACCTCGCGCTCGACCGGTTGCGCAAGGCGCCGGCGGGTATCGGCGTCGGCGCGAGTGGCCGATGGCGGATGGGCGCGGCGAGCGGCGGTGGAATCCTGGTGGATCACGGATGGCATGTCTTTTATCTGATGCGATGGTTGATGGGCGGCCTGGACCCGGCCGCCATTGCGGCGTTCATGAGTGTCAGTGAAGGAGCGCCGGTCGAGGATTTAGCCGACCTCAGGGTGATTTTTCCGGGGGACAGGATTGCCTCGGCCCATCTGAGTTGGCGCTCACCGGTGCGGCGCACGCGCGCGATGCTATACGGCACCGAAGCGGCGCTCGAAATCGACGGCGACCGCGTGCTGCTGACCGCGCGGTCTGGAAGCTCGGAAGATCTTTCCGTGACGCCTGAGGTCGACGATTCGTATCATTCAGCCTGGTTTGCCGGGATGGCTGCGGACTTCGAGTGCGCGGTCCGTCAGGAGGTCGAAGAAGGCGCCATATCCCTCATGGCAGCCGAAAACCTCGCCGAAGCGCGGGCCGCGCTGGCTTTAACCCTCGGCGCGCAGGAATCGAGTCGGCAAGGCGGCAATCAAATTATGCTTGCATGAACTGCCTGTTACTTCAGGCATCCAGCCCCTATTGACTTTAAGCAATCGGACTATAAAGTGCTCATTGACCGGTAGGTTAGCGAGTAGCTGGGAGCCATGTTTGAGGCTCACCAAAAGCTCTCCCGTTCGCCCGGCCAGGAAATCGGCCCAGATGGTCGAGGGGGGCCACCAAAGTGCATCTACCGGAGTATATGGCGTCTGACGCGCGTTCGACTTCACCGGAAAAACCCCAGGATTCGCGGGATGAAATCCTCAAGGCGGGTATCCGTCTGTTCGCTCGCCACGGCTTTCACGAGACCTCGATGTCTGAGGTGGCGCGCGACGCGAAGGTCAGCAAGGCGCTGATTTTCTGGCATTTTAAGACCAAAGAGGAACTGTTCCTCGCGGTCCTTAACAGGTTGTTGGAGCCGTATTTCATCGATTTTGCCGAAGAGGTCGGGGCGCTCGACGAGCGCGCGCAGTTGCGCAAGCTGGTGCAGTCCTACCTGCTTTTCGTTCGCGACAACGCTCCCTCCGTGCGTTTTTTCCTCGGCCAAATGCTGCACGGCGAAAAGGTCCCCGAAGAACTGGCCACGCAGGTGATGAAACTTTACGACGGCTATCGCGAATTGATGATCGACATTGTCCGCCGTGCCCAGGACAAGAATCTTTGCTCGCGCGACCTCGCCCCCGAGGCGGCCGCCGGCTTCATGGTGTCGGCGCTCAACGGCTCGCTTATCGGCTTCCTGTTCACCGGCGGCGGCACGGCGGACGAACTCGACCGGGCGGTCACGATGCTCGAGGAATGGCTGTTCCGGGATCCCACACAACGCTCCACCGAGGGCGGCAAGGCCGTCGCTTAACCCTGCTTTTCAGGAACAGTACTAAGGAAACCATCAAGTATGCGAGTACCGCTGAAGCTGATGCTGGATCTTGGCCGCTACATGCGCCGCAAGCGGCGCGCGGGCGAGAAGTACTTTCCGCTGGTGCTGATGTTGGAACCGCTGCACGCCTGCAATCTCGCCTGCATCGGATGCGGCCGGATCGTGGAGTACAAGGACACCATCCGCGACCAGATGCCGCTGGAGGAGGCGCTCGGCGCCGCCGAGGAAGCCAACGCACCGATCGTTTCGATCTGCGGCGGCGAACCGTTGATGTACAAGCACATCGTGCCGCTTACCAAGGGGCTGCTCGAACGCCAGCGCCACGTGCAGATTTGCACCAACGCGATCCTGCTCGAACGCTTCATCCGCAACGTCGCGCCCAGCCCCTATCTGAGCTTCAACGTCCATATCGACGGCATGCGCGAGACTCACGACCGCGTAGTCGACCGCAACGGCGTTTTCGACACCTGCGTGCGCATGATCAAGCTGCTCAAGGAAAAGGGCTATCGCGTGCAGACCAATTCGACCATTTTCCGCGAGACCGGCGCGGAGGAGATCGAAGAGCTGGTCAAGATGCTCGGCGCGCTCGGCGTCGACGGGATGCTGCTGACCCCCGGCTATCATTACCAGGTGCTGACCAACGACGACATCTACCTCAAGCGCGAGGAGATGCCGCAAAAGTTCAAACGCGTGCGCAAGCTCGCCGAGGACTACAAGATCATCAATACTCCGATCTATCTCGACTACCTGGTCGGCGAGCGCGATCTGCTGTGCAGCCCCTGGACCACCGTCACGCGCAATCCGCAGGGCTGGAAGGGCCCCTGCTATCTGATCACCAACGGCCACTACAAGACTTTCAGCCAGATGCACGAGGCGACCGACTGGGAGTACTATCGCACGAAGCAGGATATTCGATGCCGTGATTGCAAGCTGCACTCCGGCTTCGAGGGCACTGTGGCGCTGCAGTTTGGCGACAATCTGAAAGACTCCTGGCGGATGGTGCGCCACTACATGTCCTGACCGGGGCTGCTGCCCGACGCGGGCGCGGCGCCACCCCGGTGGCGCTGCACCGCTTTGCGCAGATGGCTTTGGTGATCTCACGAGGCTAACCCGATCGCGACGGTAATCTTATGGCGGAAGCGAAATCCAATCAGTCCGATCGCATGGACACGCCGAAACACGAAGGCGCGGCGCACGCGCATCCGGACGGCGCGTCGGCCAACGGCCGCGCCCACGCAGGCGGCAGCAGGGCGCCGCTGGAAATCGAGCGCTATCTGCGCGAGCGCGCGGCGATCGTCAATCGAGCGCTCGCCAGCGCGGTCGCGGAGACCGACGCTCCCGCCCGGCGGCTTTTGGAGGCGATGCGCTACAGCCTGCTTGCGGGCGGCAAGCGGCTGCGCCCCGTGCTCGCCCTGGCGGCGTGCGAAGCGGTCGGCGGTCCGTTGGAAGCCGCGATGGGGTTCGCGTGTGCAATGGAGATGATTCATACCTATTCGCTGGTCCACGACGATCTCCCCTGCATGGACGACGACGATCTGCGCCGCGGCCGCCCGACCAATCACAGGGTTTACGGCGAAGCGATCGCGACGCTGGCGGGCGACGCGCTACTGACCGACGCGTTCTGGATGCTGGCCAAACCCCCTGCGGCGTCCACCGGCGTGCCGCCGTCAGCCCTGCTCGCGACGGTCGCGGAACTGGCCGAGGCGGCGGGCTCGGCCGGGATGGTCGCGGGGCAGGCGATCGATCTGCTCGGTGAAGGCCGCACCCTGACGATCGAGGAGCTGGAATATCTGCATCGCAGAAAGACCGGCGCGCTGTTCGTCGCCGCGGTGCGTGGCGGTGCGCGTCTGGGCGGCGCCAGCGAGGACCAGCTCGGGGCGCTGGAGGCCTACGCGCGCGCACTCGGACTCGCCTTCCAGGTGATCGACGATATCCTCGACGTCGAGGCTTCGACCGAGCAGATGGGCAAGCGCACGGGTAAGGACGTCGCGCACGGCAAGAATACCTACCCCGCGCTGATCGGCCTGGACAAGTCATGGGAGCTCGCGCGTGATCTGGAGCGCCGCGCGCGTCACGCGCTCGACGGTTTCGACCATCGCGCCGAACCGCTCAGGGCGCTGGCGAGTTTCGCCGTGGAGCGCAGACTGTGAAGTCAGCCGCGGCCGAAGCTTTTTCCGCGGCGGTTGCGCCGGCGCCGGCTCACGCGCGCCAGGCCGTGCTGTTCGCGCCGGGCGAGCTGCGGCTGTGCGATTTCACGCCGCCGCGCCCCGGCCCGGGCGAGCTTCTGTTGCGCGTCAAATGCGCGCTAAGTTGCGGCACCGATCTCAAGACTTATCGCCGTGGCCATCCGATGTGGCGTCTGCCCACGCCGTTCGGGCACGAGTTCGCGGGCGTGGTGGTCGAGGCGGGCGAAGGCGTCACCGGGTTCAGGGCCGGCGACGAGTTGATGGCGGCGCCGACCGCGCCCTGCGAAGCGTGCTTCTATTGTCGCCGCGGACAGGAAAATCTCTGCCCGCAGGCGATGGATAAGATGGTGATGGGGGCGTACGCGGATTTTTTGCTGCTGCCGGCGCATGTGGTCGCGCGCAACGCTTTTCGCAAGCCCGCCGCGCTTTCCTTCGAAGAGGCCGCGCTGCTCGAGCCGCTTTCCTGCATCGTTCATGCGCAGGCGCTCGCGCGGCCCGAGCCCGCCGAGAGCGTGCTGATAATCGGCGCGGGCGCTTTCGGTCTGCTCCACATGCTGGCGCTGCGCACGGCCGGAGTGCGCGAGGTCGCGGTCGCAGGGCGCGGCGCGGATCGCCTCGAATGGGCGGGACGGCTCGGCGCCGACCGCGTGATCGACGCTGCCGCGGGCGATTCCGCGGCCGAAGTTGCGCGGCTCAACGACGGCTTTGGGCCCGACCTGGTGATCGAGTGCACCGGGCAGGTCGAGGGATGGCGTGACGCGTTCGCGCGCGTGCGGCGCGGTGGCCGGGTGGTATTCTTCGGAGGATGTGCCGCCGGCACCGCGCTCGAGATCGACACACGCCGCATGCATTACGACAATCTCACGCTGATCGCTCCGTTTCATTTTCGGCCGCGCGACGTGCGCCGCGCTTACGAGCTGCTCGCGGATGGCCGCCTGGGTGCCGACCGCATCATCAACGCGCATCGTCCGCTCGCGGATATCGCCGGGGTCTTTGAGATGCTCGAGCGTGGCACGGTGTTGAAGTGCGCGGTCATTCCCTGAAGGGGCTGATCGCGCGAGGAGGGGAGGTGGCGGGAGATCCGAAGGCGGCTCTCCTACCGATAACACGCCGATGATCGGCAGGAATCTCGAATCCTATGAATGAAGCTATCGAAATCGCTAACGGCAGAGCCCTGGAGCAGACGCTCGTGGCGCCTGCGCCACACGACGAGTTCGCCGCGAAGCTCCAGTCGACCATCGACCTATCTCAGCGCTCGTTACTGGCGCTTCAGCGTCCGGAGGGCTACTGGCAGGCGGCGCTCGAGGCCAACGCCGAGATGAACGCCGAGTACATCATTTTCAACCGCTTCATGGGCGTCAACGATCCGGAGATGGATGCCAAGCTCAAACACCATCTGCTCGACCTCCAGCAACCCGATGGAAGCTGGAACCTGTTTCCCGGTGGCGAGGGCGATCTGTCGACCTCGATCGAGGCTTACTTCGCGCTCAAGTTGACCGGGCTGCGCGCCGGCGACGAGCAGATGATGCAGGCGCGCCGGTGGATCCTAGCGCGCGGTGGAATCGCGCGCTCGGGCACGCTCGCCCGCTTTTACCTCGCGGCCATGAACCAGGTGCCGTGGGATTGCACCACCGCGCTGCCGGTGGAATGGATTCTCACGCCCGACTGGCTTCCGGTTAACATTTACGAGCTTTCTTCATGGGCGCGCGGCACGCTGGTCGCGCTGATGCTGCTGCGTGCGGGGCGTCCCATTGTCGAGATCGATTGGCGCGAGGGGGTGCTCGAGCTTTATATCCAGCCGCCTCATTTCACCAAGTTCGAGTTGCCGCGCCCGGGGCATTGGCGGTCGCCGCGCCAGTTCTTCAACCTCGCCGACCGGCTCTTGCGTTTATACGACCGCCATCATCTGAAGGGCCTGCGCCGCGACGCCATAGCGCGGGCCGAGCGCTGGCTCCTCGAGCATCAGGACGCCAATGGATCGTGGGGTGGAATCCAGCCTTGCTATCTACTGAGCGCGATGGCGCTGAAGGGGCTCGGCTACCGCAATGACCATCCGGTAATCAAAAAAGCGCTCGACGCGACGCGTGAGCTCATCTGGGATCAGGGCGACTCGATTCTCTTCCAGCCCTGCGTTTCGCCCAACTGGGACACCGCGCTCGCGGCCAAGGCGCTGATCGATTCGGGCCTTGCGCCGGAGTATCCGGCGCTGCGCGACGCGTCGAAGTGGCTAATCGACCATCAAATCTTGAAGCGCGGGGATTGGTCGATTAAACGGCCCGACCTGGAGCCCGGCGGCTGGGCCTTCGAGTTTTTCAACGACTGGTATCCCGACGTGGACGACTCGGCGGTCATCCTGATGGTGCTCGCGGACGCCGCCGCCGACGATACCGCCGCGCGCGAGTTTGCGATCAGCCGCGGCGCGAACTGGGTGATGGGCATGCAATCGAAGGACGGCGGTTTCGCCGCCTTCGATGTCGACAACAAGGCGACATGGTTCAACTACGCGACCTTCGCCGCCGACACCGAGTCGGCCACCGACCCGACCTGTCCCGACCTGACGGGCCGGGTGCTCGAGATGATGGCGGCGGTCGGCTACCGCGCCGAGCATGCGGTCGCACGCCGCGCGATCGCGTGGCTTAAGCGCGAGCAGGAGGACGACGGCTCGTGGTGGGGGCGTTGGGGCGTCAACTACATCTACGGCACTAGCACGGCGCTTTCGGGATTGCGCGCGATTGGCGTCCGCCCCAGCGAGCCCTGGATTCAGCGCTCGGTCGCCTGGCTCAAGTCGAAGCAGAACGAGGACGGCGGATGGGGCGAGAGCTGTCTAAGCGATAAAGACCCGGCCTGGCGCGGGCGCGGCGTCAGCACGCCGTCGCAAACCGCGTGGGCGATGATCGGACTGCTGGCCGGCGAGGACGGGATCAGTCCGCATCTGATGCGCGGTCTGCAATGGCTCGTGGAACGCCAGCGCGAAAGCGGTGACTGGGAAGAGATCGAATTCACCGGAACCGGCTTTCCCAACCATTTTTACCTGCGCTACCATCTCTATGCGCACTACTTTCCGCTGATGGCGCTCGGGCGCCTGCGCAAGCGGATGACGGAACTCGCCGCGCATTGAAGCTCAAGAGGCGGATGTGAAGTCGGTCACAATTCTCGGCTCCACGGGTTCGGTCGGCGTCACCACGCTCGACGTGGTGGATCGCTTTCGCGACCGGTTCCGCGTGGTGGCGATGGCGGCCGGGCGCAATCTCGACCTCCTGGTCCGCCAGGTCGAGCGCCATCGCCCCGAACTGGTCTCGGTCGCCACGGCCGAACTGGCGAGCGATCTAAAGCACCGGCTGGGCTCGTCGTGCGGGACGGAAATCCATCATGGACGCGAAGGCGCCGTCGCCGTGGCGACTCATCCGGCGGCCGCGATCCTGGTTTCGGCCCTGGTCGGCGCGCGCGGACTCGGTCCCACCCTGGCCGCGATCGCGGCGGGCAAGGATATCGCGTTCGCCAACAAGGAAGTTCTGGTTATCGCGGGCGAGATGATGACGGCCGCGGTGCGCGAACGCGGCGTACGCCTGCTGCCGGTCGATAGCGAGCACAACGCGATTTTCCAGTGCCTGGAAGGACGCGGCCGCGCCTCGCTCAAGCGCATCATTCTGACCGCGTCGGGTGGCCCGTTTCTGCGCTTGCCATCCGATCGCTTCGCGTCGATAACCGTCGCCGAGGCGCTCAACCATCCCACCTGGCGGATGGGCAACAAGATTACGATCGATTCCGCGACCCTGATGAACAAGGGGCTCGAAGTAATCGAGGCGCGCTGGCTGTTCGATGTTCCCGCCGAGCGCATCGCGGTCGTCATCCATCCGCAAAGCGTCATTCATTCTATGGTCGAGATGATCGACGGCTCGGTGATCGCCGAGATGGCCGAGCCCGACATGGCGATTCCGGTCGCCTACGCGCTGGCTTTCCCCGACCGCCTGCCGCTCGACTACCTGAAATCGCTCTCGCTCGTCGAGCGCGGCAACCTGACCTTCGAGGAACCGGACCCGGCGCGGTTTCCATGTCTGCGGCTCGCCTACCAGGCGCTCGAGCAGGGTGGCACGATGGCCGCGTGCCTCAACGCCGCCAACGAGGAACTGGTTGCGGCCTTCCTGGGTGGGCGCGCCCACTTCGCCGATATCCCGCGCCATATCGAGACCGTGATGACGCGCCATCGGAACTACCCCGCGCGTACCCTGGAGGATCTCTACGAGGTCGACGGATGGGCTCGCGCCCAGGCGCAGGAGCTGATCGGACAGGCGCCTGCCGCGAGCCTTTAACGTGGACGCCGAGGGCGCCAACAACCCCGGTTGCGCGGGTGCTCCCGGCGCGCGCGCCGCCCTCCCATCGGCAGCGGGCGAGCCCGATGCGGCGGCGCTCGCGCAGGCCTACGAGTTCTGTTCGCGTCTGGCGCGGTCGCACTACGAAAATTTCACCGTCGCCTCGTGGCTGATGCCGCGTGCGATGCGCAAGCACATGCATGCGATCTACGCCTACGCGCGCATGGCCGACGACTTTGCCGACGAGGAGCACGACCCGGCCAAACTCGATCAATGGGAACGCGAGTTGGATTTGGCTTACGCCGGCGCGCCGCGCCATCCGGTCTTCGTCGCACTCGCCGACACCACGCGCCGCTTCGACATTCCGCGCGAGCCGTTCGCCGACCTGCTGCGTGCTTTTCGCTCCGACCTCGACTTTCGCGGCTTCGAGACGCTCGACGACCTGCTCGAGTATTCGCGCTACTCGGCCAACCCCGTCGGCCGCCTGGTGCTCTACCTGTTCGGCTACCGCGACGCGGAGCGTCAGGGTCTCTCCGACCAGGTTTGCAGCGGGCTTCAGCTCGCCAACTTCTGGCAGGACGTCGCGATCGATCTCGACAAGGGGCGCGTCTATCTGCCGCGTCGGGACATGAGGCGCTTCGGCGTGAGCGTCGAGGACCTGCGCCTGCAGCATACGAACTCGAACTTCGCCGCACTGATGCGGTATGAGGTAGCCTGCGCGCGCGAACTGCTGGTGTCGGGCGCAGCGCTCGCGACGATGGTGGACAAAAGGCTCTCGCGCGATATTAGGATGTTTGCGGGCGGAGGGCTGGCGATCCTGCGCGCCATCGAGCGCGTGGACTACGACGTGTTTCGCCGCCGCCCCTCGCTCGGCAAGATGGATTACCTGCGCGTGGGATGGCAGGCGCTACGAGGGCGGCTTGAAACCTGAAAGCATCGCGATTGTGCCGTTGCCCGAAACGGATGCGGCGTTGCGGGAAGATTACGCGCGCTGCGCGTCGATCACGCGCCGTTCCTCGTCCAATTTTTACTATGCCTTCATGCTGCTGCCGGTCGAGCGCCGCCGGGCGCTGTACTCGGTCTACGCGTTTTGTCGTTTCATCGACGACATCGCCGACGACCAGTCGATCGGTCATCCCGCCGAACTGCTGACGCGCTGGCGCGAGGAACTCGAGCGCATATTCAACGGCTCGCCGACGCATCCGATTTCCCGCGCGCTCGCCCACAACGTGCGCCGGTTCGCGATCCCGCGCCGCTACTTCGAAGAGATTATCGATGGCGTCGAGATGGATCTGGGGCGCACGCGCTACGCGACCTTCGACGAGCTGCGCCTATACTGCTACCGCGTCGCTTCGGCGGTTGGCCTGGTCTGCATCGAAATTTTCGGCTATCGCAGCCCGCGCACCCGCGAGTACGCCGAAAATCTCGGCATCGCCTTCCAGCTCACCAACATCATCCGCGACTTGAGCGAAGATGCCGCCCGCGGCCGTATCTATCTGCCGCTGGAAGACCTCGCGCGCTTTGGCGTGACTGAGGACGAAATTCTGCACGGCGCGGACAACCTGGGGCTTCGCAGCCTGCTGGAGTACGAGGTCAAGCGCGCACGATCGTTTTACGCGCTCGCCGAACAGGCGCTCGCAGCCGAGGACCGCGCCGCGATGGTGTGTGCGGAGGCGATGCGGTCGATTTATCGCGCGCTGCTCGAGCGCATCGCCGCCAAGGGCTGCGGCGTCGTCGGCCGGCGCCATCGTCTCTCCACCCCACACAAGCTCTACTTGGTCGGCCGCACGTGGGCCGGCACGCGGCTGCGGGCGAGGAGCTAGACCGCGATGGTCGAGGCGCGCGACGTCGTCGTGATCGGCGGCGGATTCGCCGGACTGAGCGCTGCGGTGGCGCTCGCCGAGCAAGGTTTTCGCGTTGCCGTGCTCGAGGGCAAGCCCGCTCTGGGCGGCCGCGCCTATTCCTTCGCCGACGCCGAGACCGGCGACTTTGTCGACAACGGCCAGCACGTCCTGATGGGATGCTACGCCGAGACGTTCAAGTTTCTCGACCGTATCAGCCAAAGCGGCCAGTTGGTGTTCCAGCGCGATCTCGCGATCGAGATGCTCGAGCGCGACGGGCGCTCGGGCGTGCTCAAGACCGCGCGCCTGCCGGGCCCTCTGCACATGACCGCCGCGCTGATGCGCTACGGACTGCTGACGCCCCGCGAGCGCCTGAGCGCGATGGCGGCGGGACTGAGGATGCTGCGGATGCGTCGCCGGGACCACGCGCGGATGGGCGAGGCGACCGTGAAAGCGCTGATGGACGAGCTCGGACAGGGCGAACGCGCGCGGCAATGCTTTTGGTATCCGCTCGCGATCGCGACGCTCAACGAGGATCCCGAAATCGCCTCCGCGGCTTTGCTCGCCGAAGTTCTAAAGCGCGCGTTTTTCTCGCGCCGCTCCGATTCCGCCTTCGTCTACGCCAAGGTCGGTCTGAGCGATCTCTATTGCCCCGCCTCAGTACGGCTGGTCGAGGCGAGTGGCGGCCTGGTCGAGACTCGTGCCCTCGTCGAAATGCTGGAGTTCGGCGCGGATGGCAGAATAGCGGGCGTGCGGCTGCGCGACGGCCGCCGTTTGCAGGCGGCCAACTTTATTGCCGCGGTTCCGCCAGCCCAGCTCGCGCGCTTTTTGCCGGAAGGGGCCGGCACCGATCCGTTCTTCGCGCATCTCGGCGAGATCACGTCGTCGCCGATTATCTGCGTCCATGCGTGGTTCGATCGTGAAATCACTGACGCGGCTTTCGTCGGCTTTGTCGGCACGACCACGCAATGGCTCTTCAACAAGCGCCGGATTTTTACCGAAAATGGCGAGCGCGCCAACGGCTATTTGAGTTTCGTCATCAGCGGCGCGCGCAAGCTGGTTGACGCCGACAACGAGGAGCTGCTCGACCTCGTCATCGGCGATCTGAATACGATGATCCCCGCCTCACGCGATGCGCGCCTGCTCAAGGCGCTGGTGCTCAAGGAGAAGCAGGCGACGATGGCGCCGTCACCCGAATGCGATCGCTTGCGGCCAAGCCTGGCGACGCCGATCGCAAACCTGTTCCTCGCCGGCGATTGGATACAGACCGGTCTACCGGCGACGATCGAGAGTGCGGTTACGTCGGGGCATGCCGCCGCCGCCGCCATCGCCGCGCGCGTTGGCGACCCGGCGCATCCGGCCTGAGGCGTATGGAATCGCGAACCGCACTGGTGACCGGCGCCAACGGCTTCGTAGGATGCTACGTGGCGCGAGCGTTGCTCGCGCGCGGGACCACGGTGCGCGTGCTGGTGCGCAAAGGCGCCGATCTGCGCGCACTTGAAGGTTTGTCGTGCGAGCTTGTTTGGGGTGACCTGCGCGATGCGGAAGCGGTTGAGCGGGCGACGCGTGGATGCGACGAGGTCTATCACGTTGCCGCGGACTATCGCCTGTGGGTGCTCGATCCCGCGCCGATGTACGCCGCCAACGTCGAGGGCACGCGCAACGTCCTGACCGCGGCGCGTCGCGCCAAGGTCCGCCGCGTCGTCCATACCAGTACGGTCGGCGCAATCGGCATCCCGCACGGCGAATCCGGGCGCGAGGACTCGCCGGTGACGCTCGAAGACATGGTGGGACATTACAAGCGATCGAAGTTTCTCGCCGAGCAGGAGGCGCTCAAGGCCGCGCGCGAGGGTGTGCCGGTCGTGATCGTCAATCCGTCCACGCCGGTCGGCCCTTACGATTACAAGCCGACGCCGACCGGTCGCATAATCGTCGATTTCCTGAACCGCCGGATGCCGGCCTTTATGGACACCGGGCTCAATCTGGTCGACGTCGAAGACGCGGCGATGGGTCATCTGTTGGCCGCGGAGCGCGGCGTGGTCGGGGAAAAGTATATTCTCGGTGGCGAAAACCTGACGCTGGAGCAGATGCTCGGCCGAATGGCCAAGCTGTCGGGTATGAGCGCGCCCAGGTTTCGCGTCCCGTACGCGGTCGCCTGGACCTTTGCGCTCGGCGCCGAGGCGGTCGCGCGCACGATTACCCGGCGTCCGCCGCGCGCGAGCCTGACCGAGGTCCGGATGGCGCGCAAGATAATGTTTTTCGATTCTTCGAAGGCGCGCGAGGCACTGGGATACGTTTCGCGTCCGATCGATGACGCGCTTGGACGGGCGATCGAGTTTTTTCGTTCGACCGGCGCCGTACAGGCTGCGCCGCACCGGCGTCAGCGTCGACATCGGGCCTGAGGTGGGACTGGGGTCGGCGATGCATCTGCTGCTTTCTACAATCGCACTGCGGCCGTACGTGTTCGTGTTCCTGGGATGCTATCTGGCGATCGCGATCGTCAACTTCGGCCTGCGTACGACGCTCCTTTTCACAGTGCTGACTTACGCTGTGGCGTGGGCCTGCGAATGGAGTTCGGTGCACAACGGCTTTCCGTTCGGACTCTACCACTACGTCCAGGCGACGCGCGGCCGCGAGATCTGGGTCGCCGGCGTGCCGTTCATGGACTCGATCTCGTTCACCTTCCTGTCTTTTGCGAGTTACACGGTCGCGCTGCTGTTGAGCGCGCCGCTTTATCGGCGAGGGGCTGACCTGCGGACGCTCGACACCTGGGAGCTGAGACGCTCGCCGCGGGTGTGGCTGATGGCGGCGCTGTTCATGGTGATGATCGACATGGTGACCGATCCGCTGAGCGTGCTCGGCCAGCGCTGGTTTCTGGGCAGGATTTTCTGGTACGACCCACCGGGGCCGCATTTCGGCGTGCCGATCAGCAACTACCTCGGATGGTATTTCGTCGCGGCGGTAAGCGTCGCGATTTTCCAATGGCTGGATCGTCGGCTCAATCGCGGCGTCGGCAAGCCAGCGGGCGCGATGCCCGCAGCTCCCTCGCGCGCGCTTTGGGGGCCGGGGCTGTACGCGGGGGTGGTCGGGTTTGTAATCGTGATGCTGTTCCGTATCGGCGCGCCGGAGATCGCCTGGGCGGGAATTTTTATCTTCCTCCCGCTGCTGGCGCTGGGGCTCCATATCGTGACTCGCGCCGACTGTTGGGGCGATGCCGCCGCCGTGGAGCGTCATCTGGCGGACTTTCCTTACGAGCGATCGCTTGCGGTGTGGGGCATGGCCGCGTCACGATCTCCCGCCAGGCGCCGGGGCGTGGCGTAACGGCGCGCTCCGTCACGCTCCGGGCCGGCTCAGCGCTTCGAGCGCGGCGGCCAGTGCCGCCGTTGCACGATTGAGACTGCGCATCATGCGCGCGAGCCCGATTACCGCCGCGGGATTGCGTAGCACGAAGCGCGCGGCCACAAGCGGCCGCACCTCGCCGTCGGGTCCCGCCAGCTCCGCGCCCACGATTTCCTCGTCGACGGTGTCGAGCACCGCGCGCACGCAGGCGAAGCGCATTCCGCGTCGATGCGCCTCGGCCGCGATGGCGGCGCTTTCCATGTCGACCGCGAGTGCGCTCGTCCTGCTCCGCGCGTCGCGCTTGGCGGCGCCGTGTTTCAGAATCAGCGCGGCGGTCAGGATCGTTCCGGTTGCGAACTGGAGCGGATGCGCCTCGAGCGCGGCCTTGAAGCGGGCGAGATCGACAGGAGGAATCGCGATCGTAACCGGTGCGAGGCCGGTATGCTCGTCGTCGAGAACGAGACGATCGGCGAGCACCAGGTCGCCGGGTTGCAGCTCTTCGCTGAGCGCTCCCGCAAGCCCGGTTGCAATGACGAGATCTGCCGCGGCGAATGGTTGCAGCGCGCGGCGCGCCGTGTCGGCCGCCCGGCGTATCCCGAGCCCCGTGGCAACGCCGACGATCTCCGCCGAGCCGAGGCGGCCGCGAAATCCTCGCAGCCCGTCGATTCCCAAAGCGGTGCGGTCCGAAAGACGGCGCTTGAAAGCGGCGGCTTCGCGCGCGAATGCGTAAAAGATCAGAATCACAGGGTTTCAGCTTGAGCCGCGCCGCCGTAGCTAGCAAAATTGCGCCAGTGGGGGTGCGCGTCAACAGGATTGTGACACAAGCGCGGCGGATTGTGCGCGCGCAATTGCAGTCGATGACGGAATCTAAGTCCGTCATCTTCACCGCCGACGATTTTGGCGCTTCCGCCGAGGTCAACGCCGGCGTTCTGCGGGCTCATCGCGAGGGCGTGCTGCGCGGGGCGAGCCTGATGGTGGCGGCGCCGGCGCGGGACGCGGCGGTTGCGGCGGCGCGCGACTGCCCCGGCTTGGACGTCGGGCTTCATCTCGTCGTGTGCAAGGGACAAAGCGTGTTGCCGCCTGCGCGGCTGGGCGGGCTGGTGGATAGCGCCGGCCGCTTCGTCGAAAACCCGGTACGCGGCGGGATGCGCTATTTTTTCAACCGCGGCATTGCGCACCAAAATTGCCGACGAATGCCGCGCGCAGATCGAGCTGCATCTGAAGCTGGTCGGTTATCTCAACCATATCGACGGCCATCTGAACTTCCACGTACATCCGGTGATCTGCGACATCCTGCTCGACCTGGCCTCCGAGTATCGCGTGCCTTGTATCCGGCTGCCGCGCGAGCCCGTGTTTACGACGCTCGCGCTGGCACGCGACAACGCGCCGCGTAAGCTGGTCGAGGCGGTTATTTTCCGGGCGCTCTCGAAGCGGGCGCGGCGAAAAATGACCGAGCGCGGAATCAAATCCACCAATTGGCTCTTCGGACTGCATCAGAGCGGCAACTTGAGCGAGCAGTACATGTTCGGCGTGATTACGCGGCTCGGGACGGGGCTGACCGAGATTTATGCTCATCCAGCGGCCAACATCGGCGGCGCACCGCCGCCCGCGGCGGCGCAGCGCGAAGTCGAAATCCTGGTAAGCCCACTGCTGCCGATCGCGCTCAAAGAGGCGGGCGCACGCCTCACGAATTTCGCCGAACTCGCCCGCACAGGCAGCCGCGATACGGCCGCGGCGCACGATATTCATTAAGCCGAGGGGCCGGCATTGCGGCGAACTCACTCTTGGCCGGCTCGCGCGCGATTGGCCGCTGGCGTGGCGCGCGGTACTCTATGCCGTGGGCGGTCGCGGCGGTAGAGCCGCGGTTCGCCAATCAGACAAGCTCAAACCTCGGGAAGGCTATTAAAATGATTGATCAGGAGGGCGCGCCGCTCGCCGCCGACAAGGCTTCCGAACACAGACTTCCGTCGAACGTGGTGCCGGAGCGCTACGAAATCAGCCTCACGCCCGATCTTCACGCGTTCACCTTCGCCGGTGAGGAGAACGTGGCGATACGGGTTATCACTGCGACCACTGAGGTGGTAATCAACGCGCTCGAGCTGGAGATCGATAGGGTCAGCGCCGAGCGCGGCGACGCCACCGTCGCCGGCAAGGCGGCGCTGGAGCTCGCACACGAGCGCGCGCGCCTGAGTTTCGAGCGTGAGCTGGAGCCCGGCGAATGGACCCTGCGCATCGCCTTTCGCGGCATCCTCAACGACAAGCTGCATGGCTTCTATCGCAGCACTTACAAGGACACCAAGGGCAACACCCATTTGGTCGCCAGCACGCAGTTCGAGGCGACTGACGCGCGCCGCGCCATTCCGTGCTGGGATGAGCCGGCGCTTAAGGCGCACTTCAAGGTGCGGCTGGTGATCGACGAAGGTTTGAGCGCCTTTTCCAACGCCGGCGTCGAGAGCGAGCGCAGCCTCGGCGGCGGCAAGAAGGAGATCGTCTACAAAGAGACGATCAAGATGTCGACCTACCTGCTCGCCTTTATCGTGGGCGAGTTCGAGGCGACCGAGCCGATCGACGCCGGAACGCCGCTGCGCGTCGCGTACGTGCCGGGCAAGCGGGCGCTGACCGCATGGGCGCGCGAGATCGGCGCCTTCTCGCTCAAGTGGTTCGCCAACTATTACGAGCTGCCCTATCCGGGCGACAAGCTCGACCTGATCGCGATTCCCGACTTTGCCTCGGGTGCGATGGAGAACCTGGGCGCGATCACGTTCCGCGAGACCGCGCTGCTGATTGACGACCACAGCGCCTCGCGCGCCGAGCTCGAGCGCGTGGCCGACGTCGTCGCGCACGAGAATGCCCACATGTGGTTCGGCGATCTGGTAACGATGGAGTGGTGGAACGGCATCTGGCTCAACGAGGCGTTCGCCACCTTCATGGAGATGCTGGCGGTCGACGCCTGGAAGCCGAACTGGAAACGCTGGGAGAGCTTTTCGGTCTCGCGCACGGCGGCGATGGCAATCGACGCGCTGAGCAGCACGCGGCCGATCGAGTTCACCGTGCTGAGCCCCGAGGACGCGCGCGCGATGTTCGACGTGCTGACCTACGAGAAGGGCGCCTCGGTGCTCAGGATGCTCGAGCAGTACTTGGGCGCGGAGATTTTCCGCAAGGGTATCGCCGCCTACCTGCGCAAGCATCAATACGCCAACGCCGAGACCGGAGACCTGTGGGACGCGCTGGAGCAGGCTTCCGACGAGCCGGTGCGCAAGCTGATGGACTCGTGGATTTTCCAGCCCGGCTTCCCGATGGTCGAGGCGGCCATGGGAGCCGATGGGCGCTCACTGGTGGTGCGCCAACGGCGGTTTTTTTATCTCGCCGAAAACGCCGCCGCTGCCGGCCACGATCAGCTCTGGCAGGTGCCGGTGATGGTGCAGGCGAAAACCGAAAACGGCGTTGCGACTCACAGGCTGCTGCTCGACGGGCGCGAGGCGACGCTCGATCTGGGCGGACGCGTGGAATGGGCGCTGCTTAATGAAGGGGGCCACGGATTCTACCGCGTGCGCTACGCACCCGACTTGCTCGCGGCGCTGGGCCGCAACCTGAACGAGCTCAAGGCGGTGGAGCGCTACGCGCTGGTGAGCGATTCGTGGGCCGCGACGGTCGCCGGGATGATGCAGCTCAAGGAATTCCTCGCCATGCTGCGCGCGATGCGCGGCGAGAGCGACCTCAACGTGTGGCGCGCGATGCTCGCGCCGCTCGGCTATCTCGACATGATCGTCAACGACGCCGAGCGTCCCGCACTAGCCGCGACCGTTCGCGAGATTGTCAGCGGCGCGGCGGAGCGTCTGGGATGGGATCCGCGTCCGGACGAGGACGAGCTGACGCGGCAGTTGCGCGGTTCGCTATGGGGCTCGCTGGGCACACTCGGCGACGACCACGAGGTGCAGCGACGCGCAGCCGAGATCTATGCGCGCTATCTCAAGGATCCGGCCTCCGTGGACCGCGACCTGGTGCCGCCGATGATCGGAATCCTGGCCTACGCCGGCGACCGGGGGCGCTACGAAGAATTCAAGCAACACTTTAGGTGGGCGCGAACCCCCCAGGAAGAGCAACGCTACCTCTTCTCTCTGGCCAATTCTCGTCGCCTCGAACTTTTGCGCGCTACGATGGAGATGACGTTGAGTGGCGAGGTGCGAACTCAGAATGCGCCCTACCTGATGCATTCGCTGCTGCTCAACACTGCTTGCCGCTACGAGGCGTGGGACTTTGTGAAGAAGCACTGGGAGGAGATGATTCGCAAGTTCCCCGACGCCGCGCTGCCCCGGATGTGCGAGGCGATCGTCGGACTGCTCGAGCGCGAGGACGAGGTGCACGAATTCTTCCAGGCTCATCGGGTGAGACTCGGCGGCAAGATAATCGACCAGCATCTCGAGCGGTTGCGCGTGGCGGTGGCATTTCGCAAACGCGAAGGCGCGAATCTGGCCGCCACGCTCAAAGGCTGAGAAAACGGCGCCGGACCGTCAGGCCGGGCACGGTTGATTTTCAGATCGGCCACCGCGCGCGCTGCGCGCCGTGCGGAATCGATGCGAAAGCGGTACGCGCTCGCGCGTGGACACACTGTGCCTGCAGCTACTCGCCCTTGAATTTCGCTGCGCGCTTTTCCAGGAACGAAGCGATGCCCTCGGAACCGTCTGCCGTGCGTCCCATGTTGGCGATCCACTCGGTCTCCAGTTCCATCTGATCCTCGAGCGTCCGGGTCGCGCTCTCGGCTAAAAGCCGCTTGACGCCCTGGTAGGCGAGCGTCGGCCCCTGCGCGAACCCCTTCGCCAGCCCCTCCGCCGTCGCCATCAGCTCGCCGTCGGGCACCACCCGGGTCACGATGCCCATCTCGTGGGCCTCGCGCGCCGAAAGCACGCGGTTGGTGAGCGTCAGGTCCATCGCGCGCCGGAGGCCCACGATTCGCGGCAGGAAATAAGTCGACGATCCGTCGGGCGTGAGTCCCGCCCGCGTATACGCCATCGTGAATCGCGCCGACTCCGCAGCGATTACGATATCGCCCGCGCACGCCAGGCTCATTCCGGCGCCGCCCGCCGCGCCATGGATCGCCAGCACCACCGGCGCCTTCATCCGGTTGAGGAGCGAGATAGCCCGGTGCAGATGATAGGTGACCTTCTTGAGGTAGGTCGGCAGCATCTCCTTGGGTTGGGCGGAGAAGCTCTTGAGGTCGCCGCCGGCGCAGAAGATTTTGCCCGCAGCGTTTATCAGCACCGCGCGGACGCTTGGATCCTCGTCGCAGCGCAGCGACACTTCCATCAGGTCGTGCGCGAGTTCGCCGTTGAGCGCGTTGGCGGCCTCGGGGCGGTTAAGTGTGATGTAGGCGACGTTGTTGCGCACGTCGAAGAGCAGCGTCGAATAGTCAGCCATGATTTCCTCCGGTTCTATGAAAAACCTTGCGCGAACCTTGCGCGAACTTCGCTCGAGTCTTGCGCGAATCCTGTGCGCATTAGATCAACCGCGCCGCTTGCGTGCAACCGGCGCGTCCTTCTCAGAGTGCGCGATACCAGTCAGCAATCGCCGCTCCAATCTCGTGCGGCGAATCCTCCTGGATGAAGTGAATACCCTTGACGGTGACCTCGCGCTGATTGGGCCAGCCCCGGCAAAACTCGCGTTGCCCGCCAGTCAGGATTGCGCCCGGCTCGGCGTTGATGAAGAGTTTCGCGACCGGGCTCTGCGAGAGCCACGCTGCGTATTCGTCGACGATCGCGGTCACGTCGGCCGGTTCGCCGTCGAACGGGATCTGTCGCGGCCAGGTGAGCGTCGGGCGGCGCGACTCGCCTGGCGCAAGGAACGGGCGGCGATACGTCTCCATCTCGGCGCCGGTGAGTTTACGTATCACGCTGCCGGGCAGGATGCGTTCGACGAAAATGTTGCGCTGCAAAATGAGATCGTCGCCGGCCGGCGAACGCAGAGCCTGGAAGAGCGAGCGCGCCTGCTCGTTCCATTCGCTCATTTTAAGCGGCCGCACGATCGCTTCCATGTAGGCGATTCCCTTGACCGCGGCGGGATTGCGCCGCGCCCAATGAAAGCCCAGCGCCGATCCCCAATCGTGAGTCACCAGGGTCACCTTCTGTTGTGCAAGACCGAGCGCGGCGAACCACGCGTCCAGGTAGCGGATATGGTCCGCCAGCCGGTATGAGCCATCGGGTGCCTTGCCCGAATCGCCCATCCCGGCGAGGTCGGGCGCGAGGCATCGCGCATGCGGCGCCAGGTGCGGGATTATGTTGCGCCACAGGTAGGACGAGGTCGGATTGCCGTGCAGAAAGACGATCGGGTCGCCTTGGCCGACGTCGACGTAGGCCATCTCGACGCCGGCGGCATCGAGCCGCTTGCGTGGATGGGGATCGGTGGACGAGATTGACGCGTCGCTCATCGTGGTCACTCCTCAAGTGGATGCTTCGAGAGATACGACCCGGCCGCGCGCCGCGCAAGGTCCCGTGTGTAGTCATCACAGACAGCGACGGATCGCGCGATTCGGTTTGCCTCCGAGGGCGGGCGGCTGCACAATTGGCGTTTCACGAGCAGTGGAGGTTGATAAGCGATGGCAGAGCAGCGCAAGCGCAGCTTCTGGGGTTGGGGTTACGAGGATCAGCAGCCGAACGCGGAGCAGCTAAAAAATATGGCGGAGCGGATGGCCAAGCGGTTTGGGCTGACTCCGCTAACGATCACGCCGCTGCCGCGAGAAGACGAACTCAATCTGCGCGCACCGCGGATAAAGCCGCCCGACGCGCTCGCCGCCATCTTCTCGACCAGCATCCATGATCGCGCCGGCCACAGTTACGGGCGCAGCTATCGCGACGTGGTGCGCGCGTTTCGCCGCTACTACCCCAATCCGTTCGACGCGGTCGCCCTCCCGCGCGACGAGGCCGAACTTACCCGCGTGCTCGAATGGTGCGACAAAGAGCGGATCGCGGCGACGCCTTACGGCGGCGGCTCGAGCGTAGTGGGCGGGGTCGAACCGCCGGCGGATGGCGACTGGCGCGGCTCGGTGTCGATCGACCTGACCCGGTTGGATCGGGTGCTCGAAGTCGACCGCGCCTCGCGCGCGGCGCGGGTCCAGGGCGGCGTGCTCGGCCCCTCGCTCGAGGACCAGTTGCGCCCGCACAACTACACCCTCCGCCACTACCCGCAGTCGTTCGAATTTTCCACGCTCGGCGGATGGATCGCGACGCGCTCGGGCGGCCATTTCGCGACGCTCTATACTCATATCGACGATTTCGTGGAGTCCGTTCGCGTGCTCACCCCGACGGGGATCGTTGAGTCGCGCCGCCTGCCCGGCTCGGGCGCAGGGCCGAGTCCCGACCGCATGTTCATCGGCTCGGAGGGAATTCTCGGCATCATCACCGAGGCCTGGATGCGCCTGCAGGACCGGCCGAAGTTTCGCGCTGGAGCGTCGGTAGCGTTTCCCGATTTTATCGCCGGCGCCAATGCGGTGCGCGCGGTCGCGCAAGCCGGACTCTATCCGGCCAACTGCCGCCTGCTCGATCCGGGCGAGGCCGCCAACGCCGGCGCCAACCAGGGCGAGGCCGCCGTGCTGGTGCTGGCCTTCGAGTCGGCCGACCATGAGTTGGAGCCGTGGATGAAGCGCGCGCTAGAAATCTGCGCCGACCTCGGGGGAAAGATTCCCGAGGGCGCAGGCCGCACGCGCACCGACGCCGAGGCCACGCACGAGGGCGCGGCCGGCGCGTGGCGCGAAGCGTTCATCAAGGCGCCGTATCTGCGCAACTCGCTGGCTGCTATGGGAATCGTGAACGACACGTTCGAGACCGCGATCACCTGGGATCGCTTTCCCAACTATCACGCGCAATTGATGGAGACCGGGACCGACGCGATTCGACGCGTCTGTGGCCAGGGCACGATGACCTGCCGCTTCACCCACGCCTATCCCGACGGGCCGGCGCCGTACTACACGATCCTCGCGCCGGGCAAGCGCGGCTCCGAACTGGAGCAGTGGGACGAAATCAAGGCGGCGGTGTCGGAGGTGATCGTGAAGCTCGGCGGCACGATCACGCATCATCACTCGGTCGGCCGCGACCATCGCCCATGGTACGACCGTCAACGGCCCGAGGGTTTCGCGCGGGCGCTTAAGGCAGCCAAGCGCGCGCTCGACCCGCATGCGATTCTCAATCCGGGCGTGCTGATAGATCCGGAGCGGTAGCGCGCCGAGGCCGGAACGCTACCGCGCGCGGAGCACCGATCCGCATCCAGGCCGGACGCTCAATCGTCGTCGAGCCCCAGCGCTTTGCGTGCCGCGGGGCTCATCATATGCGGGGTCCACGGCGGATCCCACACCATCTCGACGTTGGCCTCTTCGCAGCCGGGGATGCCGAGCAGCTTGTCCTGGATGTCGCTCGCGATCATCGCGCCCATCGAGCAGCCGGGCGCCGTCAGCGTCATCTCGACCGTGATCACACCGCCCTGGACGCCGACGTGGTAGACCAGTCCAAGGTCAACGATATTGACTGGCATTTCAGGGTCGTAGCACTCGCGTAGGACTTCGTAGACTTCTTCTTCGCTGTACATCGCGCGCACCCCGATCGTTGCCTCGGCCATTCGGGACTCCCACGAGCGCCGAGCGCCAATATCTGTAAGTATATAGGAGCGTAGCGGACGGCAAGAACGGCGGCGCGCGCGCACAAACCGCGATCAAGCAGGGAGGTTTAAGGATGCCCGACAAGGAGGAACTTTACGATTTGGCGATCGACCTTTACGCCGACGGCAAGTACGACGAGGCGATCGAGCTGTACGAGAGCGCGCTCCAGCAGGACCCGCGCTACACCGATGCCTTGCACGGGATGGTGATGTGCTTCCAGGCCAAGGGCGACCTCGACACCGCGATCGAGCTGACCAGAAAATATATCGCGCAGGAGCCCGAGGACATCCTCGCGTTTACCAACCTCAGCATGTTTTACCAGAAGAAGGGGATGATAAAAGAAGCCGAGGAAGCGGGCGCGGAGGCGCGGCGGCTGGACTGGAAGCGCCAGCTCAAGGAAGGCGTGGCGGGGAAGAAGTAGAGCATTCGTCGTTCATGGCCGGCCAGTGTTCAGCCCCAGCAGTGGCTATGTGATCTGAAGCATCTTCCTGAAGACCTGCGTTGTGTCATTGAATCCGCAACCCACCATTGAGCGCATCGCCGGCGTGATGGTTCCGCTGTTTTCGCTGCGCGCGCGCGCGGACGCGGGGATCGGCGACATCGCGGCGCTCGGTGCGATGACTGAGTTGGCGGCGACGATGGGTCATCGTGCAATCCTGCTGCTGCCGCTCGACGAGATCGCGCCGGGCTTCGCCAGTCCCTACAGCGCGCTCAGCGTATTTGCGATCGATCCGATCTATATCGGGCTCGACGGACTCGCGGGTGTGGACGCGCAGAAGGTGGAGAGCGTGCGCGACGCGCTCGCGCAAGTGCCGCTGAGCGATCGGCGGACGATTCGCGCCGCCCGCCTCGAGTTGCTCGACCAAGCGTTCCGCCACTTCACTGTCCACGGCGACGAGCGCGCGGCTGTACGGGACTTCGCGGAGCGTCACCGCGAATGGCTCGACGATTATGCGCTGTTCCGCGCGCTCAAAGATCGTTTCCATTTCGTCGAATGGGAGCAGTGGCCCGAAGAATTGCGCTGGCGCGAGCCGGTGGCGCTCGATCAGGCTAGAGCCGAACTCGCGGAAGCGATCGACAAGTACGTGTACTGGCAGTTCCTGGCGCATCGCCAATGGGCCGAGCTGCGCATCCGCGCTCGTGCGAACCGGGTTATCCTGGGCGGCGACATGGCTTTTTCGCCGGCGCGCGACAGCGCCGAAGTGTGGGCCAACCGGGAATTGTTCGATTTCGAACGCACCGTGGGCGCACCGCCCGATGGCTTCAATCCGCAGGGCCAGCGCTGGGGCCTGCCGGCACCGCGATGGGATCGTATTCGGACGAGCGGATTCGCCCTTTACAGAAGGCGGATCCGGCAGGCGCGCGAGCTTTACGATTTGATCCGAGTCGATCATGTGGTCGGGCTGTATCGCACCTTTTCGTTCGGACCCGACGCTGGAGGCGAAGGCAGCTTTTCGCCGCCGACCCCTCCCGAGCAGCGCGCACAGGGCGAAGCGGTACTCCATGCAATACTGGATGAGGCTGGCCCAGCGATCGTTATTGCCGAGGATCTCGGCGTGATCCCGCACTTCGTACGCGCCTCTCTGGGGTCCCTGGGCGTGCCGGGCTACAAGGTGATGCGCTGGGAGAAAGTCGGCGAGGGCGGCCCGGCCGAGGCGTTCATTTCGCCCGCGGACTATCCCGAGCTTTCGCTTGCCACGACCGGGACGCATGACACCGATACGCTCGCCGAATGGTGGAACGAAGCGCCGGCGGACGAGCGAGAGCGGATGCTCGCGCTGCTGGCGTTTCCGGCCGCATCCGCGCACCATCCGGAGGTCAAATTCAACCAGGTGCGCGACGCGATGCTGGCGGCGCTATATGCGGCACCATCACGGTTGGTGATGATCCCGATTCAGGATCTTTTCGGATGGCGTGAACGGATCAATCTTCCAGGCACGGTCGGGTTCGAGAACTGGTCGTGGCGCCTGCCGCTCGCGATCGAGGATATGGAACAGGATTCCGCGCTGGCGGCACGGATTGCACAGTTGCGTGAAATGGCGATGCGGGGCGGCAGATAGGCCGCCAAAGTCATCTCACGCCATGGAGCTTTGCGGATGAGCCGCTCCGTCGAGATCGAGGCCCGCGCTCCTGAGACCCCGCATCGGAGCTTGCTGCTTCGCCTAACGCTGGTTCCGCTGTGGGCGGCGGTAGCGATAGGCGCGCTGATAATGATCCGCGCGATGCCCGGCCGCGCCATCAAATGGGATTACAGCATCTACTACAGTTCGGCGCTGGCGATGCGCGAGGGGATGAATCCCTATACCGCTGATCTGACGCCGCTTGCGCATTCACTCGGGTTCGAGCTGGGCAAAATCAATCACGCGACCGACCCGCCGACCTTCGTGATGTGCTTCGTGCCGCTGACACTGTTGGGGCCGCGAACCGGATTTTATGTGTGGACCGCAATCAATGCCGGGGCGTTCCTGATCGCGCTGATCCTGCTTTTTCGAGGGACTCCGGGACTCGGTCGCGATGCCGCGCTCGCGCTCGCCGCGCTCGCGATCCTTTTTCCGCCGGTAATCGATCACCTGGTCTGGGGCCAGAACAAAATGCTGGTCCTTCTGATGTTCGTGTTGATGCTGCGGTGGCTGGAGCGCGGGAGGGACGCGGCGGCCGGCCTGATACTCGCGTTCGCAACCCTGCTGCGCGCGTTTCCGCTGCTGCTGGTCGGATATCTGATCCTGATGAAACGGTGGCGTGCGGTTGCATACACGATGGTCGGACTCGCCGTCGGAGGGTTGGTGACCGTGGCGCTGGCGGGTGTTGGAAGCACGCTGAGCTTCGTGCTTGCTCCGGGTTACCTGACCGAGCCATGGAGAGAAGCGCTGCCGAGCAATATCGCTGTGGGTCCATCGGTATTGCGCATGTTCTGGTACTTCTTCGGCGCGCCTCTCGGAACCACGCTTCAATGGATCAGTGAAGCTACGTCACTGATGGCTGGACTTGCGCTGCTCGCCCTTACCGTCAAGGCCACTATCGCGAGGCCTTCGAGTGACGATCCCGATGGGCGCGTGTTCATTTTGTGGATCATGACCGCGATCCTCGTCTCGCCCACTTCATGGTTTTACTACCTGGTGCTGCTGGCGATTCCGATCGTGAAGCTGAGCGCCGCCGCAGCCAACGGCCGGACCAGCCGGCGCGCGCTGTGGGCCGGGGTCGCGGTTTACACGCTCGCGTGGCTCTATTACACCGCGGTCGATATGCGTTCGCCCGCACTCGCGCTGCATCCGAACGCGCTCGTCTGGCGCCTCGGAGCTTCACCGGTGGGACTGCTTGCCTATCTCTCGCTCTACTGGTTCGCCACCGATCCCGCTCGAGTCGACCTTGGGATGGCATGGGGAGCGGCTTCGCAGCCGGCAACTTTGCGATCGGCGGCTTCGCATAGATGACGCAGAGCACGCTCACACCGCAGTCTGACGATGGTGACCGCCTCGACGGGAGCGACGGCGCAGCGCTGCGCGCGACCGATGGCGAACCATCGGATGCTGCGCGCTACCGTGCGGAACGTATCAGGCTCTGGAACGCCTACGAGCGCAAACCGGCAAGCGCCGCCTACTATCGGCGGCTCGCGGAAATTTACCGTTATCTGGTGCCCGCGCGGAGCCGGGTGCTGGAGCTTGGATGCGGCACGGGCGACTTGCTGGCGGCGCTCGAACCGTCGCTCGGTGTCGGCGTCGATTTTGCGCCCGAGTTGCTCAAGCGCGCCACGCAGAGCCATCCGCAACTTCGCTTCGTGCAGGCCGACGTCGGCAAGCTGAGTCTGAATACCAAGTTTGACTACGTCATCCTCTCCGACCTGATCAACGATCTCTGGGATGTGCAAACAGTGGTCGAACGGATCGCGTCAGTATGCACGCCGGCGACCCGCGTGATCATCAATACTTACAGCCGGATGTGGGAGCCGCCGCTTCGAATGGCCGCGCGGATGGGTCTGGCCAATCCGACTCTGAGCCAGAACTGGCTGACGCTAGCGGACCTCGACAACATGCTCGCGCTCAGTGGTTTTGAGATCATCCGCCAGTGGCAGGAGGTGCTATTTCCGCTCGCGTTGCCACTGTTTGCGCCGTTGTGCAACCGCTACCTGGTGAAACTCTGGCCGGTGCGGCATCTTGCACTCACCAACTTCATCGTCGCTCGCCTCGGGCCCGAACCTTCGATGCAGGAGCGCGACCCCGAGCCCATGGTCAGCGTTATCGTGCCGGCCCGCAACGAGGCCGGCAATATCGAGAATATCGTGCGGCGCGTGCCTGAGATGGGTGCCGGCACCGAGCTTGTCTTCGTCGAGGGCCATTCGCGCGACGACACCTACGGCGCGATCGAGGCGGCCATCGCGCGCCATCCGGAACGCCGTATGCGATTGTTGAGGCAAAGCGGCGCGGGCAAGGGCGATGCGGTACGCCTGGGCTTTACCGAGGCCAGGGGCGGGGTGCTGATGATCCTCGATGCCGACCTGACGGTGGCGCCGGAGGATTTGCCGCGCTTTTATCGCGCGCTGCGCTCGGGCCGCGGCGAGTTTGTCAACGGCGTGCGCTTCGTCTACCCGATGGAGAAGCAGGCGATGCGCTTTTTGAATTTCCTGGGTAACAAGTTTTTCAGCGTGGCCTTCTCCTGGTTGCTCGGACAGAACGTCAAGGACACGCTGTGCGGGACCAAGGTGCTGAGCCGAGCCGATTACGACACGATCGCCGCCAACCGGGCCTACTTCGGCGACTTCGATCCGTTCGGCGACTTCGACCTTATCTTCGGCGCGGCCAAGCTCGACCTCAAGATCGTCGATATGCCCGTGCGCTATCACGAGCGAACTTACGGTCAAACCAATATCCAGCGCTGGCGGCATGGGCTGTTGCTGCTGCGGATGTTCGGTTTTGCCTTGAGGCGGCTGAAATTCGTATGAGGTTTGTGGCCTGAAGCACGCTTCGGCCGGGGCCGCATTCCTGTAATAGAATTACGTCCGTGGCTGACGTTGGCCCGACGTCGGAGTGTCGGGCGTCGATGCCGCCAGGGCTGAGGCGAAGGTAAGGGGGCGGCGGAAAATGGCAAATCGCAAAGGGAAACTACCCCGCGACACGCGCATCCTGGTCACCGGCGGTGCAGGGTTTCTCGGAAGCTTCGTGATCGAAGAGCTGGCGCGTGCCGGATTTCACAACATTGCAGCGCCGCGTTCCAGTGAGTACGACCTGCGCAAACCGCAGGCGATTGCGAGCCTGATGCGCGAGGCGCGGCCGCAAACGATCCTCCATCTCGCGGCCGTGGTCGGCGGGATCGGCGCCAATCGCGAGAACGCCGGGCGCTTCTTCTACGAGAACCTCATCATGGGTGTCGAGCTGATGGAGCAGGCGCGCCTGCGCGGAGTCGACAAGTTCGTCGCCATCGGTACAGTATGCGCCTATCCCAAGTTTACGCCAGTGCCGTTTCGCGAAGACGATCTCTGGGTCGGTTATCCCGAAGAAACCAACGCTCCGTATGGGCTCGCGAAGAAGATGCTGCTGGTGCAGGCCCAGGCCTATCGCCAGCAATACGGCTTCAATGCGATTTACCTGCTGCCGGTCAACCTTTACGGCCCGCGTGACACGTTCGACCCCGCGCGCTCGCACGTGATTCCCGCGCTCATCAAAAAGTGCGTGGACGCGCTCGAGAGCGGCGCGCCGCGGATCGAAGTGTGGGGCACCGGCTCGGCCAGCCGCGAATTTCTCTATGTCGAAGATTGCGCCCGCGCCATCGTGCTCGCCGCGCAGCAGTATAACGGCACCGAACCCGTCAACCTGGGGGCCGGCCGTGAGATAACCATTCGCGACCTGGTCGCTCTGATCGCGCGGCTGACCGGCTTTCACGGCGAGATCGTATGGGATCCAAGCAAGCCCGACGGTCAGCCGCGCCGCTTCCTGGACGTCTCGCGCGCCGAGCGCGAGTTCAATTTCAGGGCCGTCACCGATTTCGAGGAGGGAATGCGGCGGACAATCCAGTGGTATCTCGAGGCCCGCCGGACAGGCGCCAAGCCTGGGATCGGAGGGGTCTTGGCCTAAGCGCGCTTCGACGGGGCAGCCTGGCTGTCTGCGATTCGTGGCCCGCCGACAGTGGCGGTTCTCGCCCTCGCTTGACGGTCGGTTACCTGTCAGCGTAATGGTTCGCCGTCGACGAGACATAAATCATTAGCCACTCAACGAATACCGCCGGTGCATCACTTGATATCGCAGGCGCGATCCTCTGCTTGGGGTTCATCGCGCTGAGCATCTCGGGCTGCGGTCTGGCACCGCGGCAGGCCGCCATGAACCAGCTCGGCAACCGGGTCGAGGCCGGCAGCGACACCAGCACGTCGGCCTTCGCCCATCGTCCGTCGGGCCGTGAAGGTATCCATGCGCCATACGCGATCGCGGCCGGCGGCGCCGGCATCTGGTTCACCGAGTACAGCGCCACGATGCTTGGACGGATGGAGCCCGCCGGCGCGTTCAACCAGGTGGAATTGGACGTCGAAGGCTTTCCCGAGCGGTTGACCGTCGCGCGCGATGGAGCGGTATGGTTCACCGATCCTCAAGGCGGCCGCATCGGAAGAATTTCCCCCGACAGTAACAAGGCTGAATATTACTTCGTGCCCACGCCCAAGAGTGGTCCCGCCAGTATCGCGGCCGCCCGCGACGGCTCCATCTGGTTCACAGAACACGCCGCCGACCAGATCGCGATCTTCGTCCCGGCGGGGGCGGACCGTCCTTCGCCCGGACGGCACGGATTCAAGGAGTTTGCTCTGCCGCTGGGTGGCGGACCGGCGGGGATCACCGCTGCCGCCGACGGCAGCCTGTGGTTCGCCGAAAACTCAGGCAACCGCATCGGTCGAATCGAACTGGGGCAAAACGCCGACCAACCCGTGATAGCCGAGTACCCGCTGCCGGTCGCGCATAGCCATCCTAACAGCGTCGCGGTTGGCGGTGATGGCGATGTCTATTTCACTGAGTTGGCGTCCAACCGGATCGGCAAGATCACGCCGCAGGGGCAAATCTCCGAGATGGAACTGCCGGTCGCTGGCCCCGCGCTCGACATCGTAGCCGATGCGAAAGGCACTATCTGGATCACCGTGCCCAGGTCGCATGCGATCTGTCGTCTTCGCCCCGGCACCGCGATAACCGCTTTCAATCTGCCCAAGACGGCCATCCCCGCTTTCATCGCCGACGGGGCCGACGGCAATCTCTATTTCACCGAGCCCACGGGGAAGATTGCGCGCTTCACGCCGGCCGGCGCGCTGACCGAGTTCAAGCTGGCCGATTGAAAGAACTCCCGCGCTCCTCGGCGGCCGCTATACCCGTCGTCAGTTATGGGAATCTTCAGCTCCGGTACGGGACTCAGCAGCCGCGTGGCGGACGCGGCTACTCTTTCAATTCGTCGGGCAGTCGACCCGTGAAAACCTTCTCCAGGATGATGTGACGAGGAGCACGTTATTGTAGTTCTCCAGAGAACCGATCGGAAATCACCGGCATCAGAAAGCCTTTCAGCGCCTCGCGGTCTACCACCAAATGCCGGTTTTGTACCGAAATCAGGTGTTTCTGTGTAAACTCGAGCATATGCTCCGTTACTCGCGGCCGTGAGGCTCCAACCAGTTCAGCCAGGTCGCGGTGCCGTACCGACACGGACAATCGCATCCCACCAGGACGGTTGGGGACCCCGAAATTCTCGCTTAAATCGAGCAGGGTAATTGCGAGGCGCTCCTTAAGCGTAAGGCCTATGAGGTTGGTGCGACGCAAATGTACTCGATCCCAACGCTCAAAAAAGCTGGCAGCCAGCTGCTTAAAGCCCGCCGATCCGATCCCAAGGCAAATCCTGATGAACTTACTCAATCCTATGGTTCCGATCTGGCAATTCGTAACCGCCTCGCAGCGGAATTTATAGGTAATGCCGATTATCGGCCTTGGAAACGCCGGAATCAGGCCTGGCGCCACCATGATCACCATCGTTCGCTGTCCATTGCGATTATCGCTTGTGATGCGAGCAACCCCGGAAAGCAAAATGTAAGCGTATTCGTAGGAAGATTTGTCGGAGAAAATAATGCTCGGCTTTTCGTGCCGGGTTACCGTCATAGCGTCGGTCAGTTTCTCCCGCTGACGGACCGTGAGCCAGGAAATGCTCGAGAGTGTCTTCAGGCTCCTCACGCTTTGTACTCGCGCGGATATCTTCATCAGCTAGGCATACACTAATCCCCCGCGGCATGCTGCGAGGGGGCGCACGTATCATGTGACTTTCCGATTGCGGTCATCATCGTGCGCGCCTCATGGTGCCGAGCCTGCGATTTTAGCAATCGCGCGAAAACCCGCGGTCGCGCGCAGCTCCCACGCCTTCGCACACATCTTCTGGGCGACTCCCGTCTTGCGTTCGTCGTCGATGGCCTCCGAAGTCTGCCGCTCCGGCGCGATACGAATGCCGCCGGCTGCCTGGGTCGCGCATGGCTTGCCGCTTTCTGCTTCGGTTTTACTTGGCTAATTGCGTCGACTTTGGAACGAGCACGCGCGGGACTGTTCCGATTACGAAGATTTGCGCTATAAGCGGATTCAGGTTTCCGGAAAATCCAGGAATAAAATCCAGAAATAAAATCAGGAGTAGTGATGGGTAAGCTTGACGGTAAGGTTGCCGCCGTCACCGGCGGTGGACGTGGTATCGGCCGCGGGGTGGCCCGCGCGCTGGCCGCTCAGGGCGCGGCGGTGGTGGTCAACGATCTCGGCGTGAGCCTCGAGGGACAGAAGGAAACCGTCTCGCCAGCCGACGACGTGGTCAAGGAGATCGTGGCCGCCGGCGGTAAGGCGGCCTCCAATCACCTGGATATCGCGAGCGTGGCGGGCGGCGAGGGGCTGGTCAATCAGGCGATCAGCGAGTTCGGCAAGCTCGACATCCTGGTCAACGTGGCCGGAATCCTGCGCGACCGGATGATCTTCAACATGACCGAGCAGGAGTGGGACGACGTTATCCGCGTCCATCTCAAGGGCCATTACTGCACGATTCGCCCTGCCAGTGCGCATATGCGCGAGCGCAAGACCGGACGCATCATCAATTTCTCGTCGAACTCCGCGCTCGGCAGCCCGGGCCAGCCCAACTACGCCGCGGCCAAAGCCGGAATCCTGGGACTCACTTACAGCAGCGCGGTGTCGCTGCAGAAGTACGGCATCACCGTCAACGCCATCATGCCCGGAGCCGCGACCCGGATGACCGACTCGATTCCGGCGGGCCGGATGCCCGGAGCGAGCGGCTTGGCCGCGAGCGAGAGCGCCGAGGGCACGCCGCGCGATCCAGCCAACGTCGCGCCGATAGTCGTCTTTCTCGCGAGCGACCAGGCGGCGGAAGTGACGGGGCAGTGCTTCGGCGCGTCCGGCTATCGGATTACGCGCTACACGCACATCAAGACGGACCGCGTGATCATCAGCGACGGCCCCTGGGATATCGACAAGCTCTTTGAGGTATTCAAATCGACTCTCGGGCAAGGCCTCGAAGCGGTGAACATGTTCGGCTGACGCGAGGCGGGATGCCGTCGCGGCCGCAATTTCTGGTCGGGACCGCCTCGTGGACCGATCCGACGCTGGTGAAGTCGGACGTCTTCTATCCGACCGCGCTCAAGACCGCCGAGGAGCGGCTGCGCTTTTACGCTGCGCAGTTCAACACGGTCGAGGTCGACGCCACCTACTACGCGCTAATCTCGGAGCGCAACGCTGAGCTATGGGCCGAGCGCACGCCGCCCGGCTTCGTCTTCAACATCAAGGCCTTCGCCATGCTGACGCAGCATCCGGTGGTCACGGCGCGCCTGCCGGCCGCGCTGAAGTCGATACTGCCGGCGGCCGAGCGCGCGGCGCCGCGCCTGCGTCATCCTACCTCCCAGGCGCTCGAGATGGCCTTCGGGATGTTCTGGAGCGCGCTTGCGCCGCTTCGCGCCGCCGGCAAGCTCGGCCATCTGCTGTTCCAGTTTCCGCCGTACTTTACCGCGCGCGCCTCCAACGTCGATTATATTGCCGGGCTCAAGGAGCGGATGCCGGGAGCGGCGATCGCGATCGAGTTTCGCCACAATAGCTGGTTCGACGGCCCGCGAAAGGCCGAGACGATCCGTTTTCTTGACCGCCATGGGCTCACCTTCGTCTCGATCGACGCTCCGCCAGGGACCGTGCAGTCCATCTTCGAGGTCACCGGCTCCGAGGCCTACGTGCGCTTCCATGGCCGCAACCGCGAGAACTGGTACAAGCGCGATGGTGGCGCCGCCGAGCGTTTCAAGTATCTCTATGCAGAAGCCGAATTGGCGCCGTGGGCCGAGCGGTTGAAGTCGCTTTCCGGCGTGCGGCGCGCAAGTGTCATCTTTAATAACTGCTATAGCAATTTCGGGGTGATGAACGCGGCCACCATGGCGCAGATGCTCAAGCACTGACGGCGCCTGTGGTAAAGATCGCGGGACCACATCGACCGGACAGCAAACGGGACCAACAAAAAATGAAGGCCACGCTCTACCAGTTCGCAACCAGTCCCTTCTGCTCCAAGGTGCGCAAGATTCTCGACTACAAGGGACTCGACTACCAGATCGTCGAGGTCGACTACGTCGAGCGCAAGGAATTGATCGCGGCCTCGGGCCAAATCATGGTCCCCGCGTTGAGGCTCGAGCATGTCCAGGGTGGCGAGCATGTCCTGGATGCCGAGGACGTCCAGGGTGGCAGGGTCGAGACGGTCGTTGACTCGGACCGTATCGCGATGCGCCTGGAGGAGTTGTGCCCTGAGCCGACGATTCTCCCGCCGCGCAGCCGCGGCCTGCACCTGGCGCTCACCCGCTACATCGACCGCGAAGTCGAGGAGGCGCTGTTTTGCGCCGCGGTGCCCGACGAGGCCGAGTACTTCGCGCGGCAAGGCGCCGATCGCCTGGCGTTGTTTCGCTTGATTCGCGAGCGCAAGTACGGAGTTGGGTTCTGCGAACAGATGGAACGCGAGCGCGAGGCCAACCTGTTACGAGTGCGCGAAGTGCTGGCGCCCTTCGAGATGGCGCTGGAACACGGCGCCTTCTTGCTGGGTGGGGCGGGGCTGGCCGACTTTGCGCTATATGGTCAGCTCCACTACCTCGCGTTCACTGGCGTGCTCAAGATTTCGCACGAACTTCCCCGGCTGCGCGAGTTCTATGGCCGCCTCGATCGCATCACGGCGGCGCTCGACGACACGGGCGCTTAGGCGATTTCGATCACGGCCGCATGCAGGTAGCGGCTGAACAGCGCGCCGGTCGAATCCAGTGCCACGTCGTAGAGCGACGGCGTGCGGCCGGGCACGAAGATCTGATGGCCTTCGTCGAGAAACGCATACAGCACGCACACTCCGAAGGCACGGTAGGGATGCTCGCGCATCGGCCCGCTCACCAGCAGCCAGAACAGGATCGCGTAGTTGGTGAAGTGCGCGGCCTTGCGCACGAAGCCATGCCCGAGCGCGATCGTTGTCGCCGAGGCACCCGGCAGCAAAAAGCGCAGGATCGGGTCGATGAATCGCGACGTGCTGTCAGACGAGAAAAATGAGGTCGAAAGGCCGAACATAACGATCGCCCACGCCACCACGGGCAACCATGTCATCAGCGTTCGTTCGTTGGGTTCACCGGTCCTTACCGCGACCGCGCCGCTCATTCCTTGGTCCTTGTCATAATTTAACTCATTTGAGCGCGCACGGCCCCTCATCGTGAGCGCACTATTTCGTTGGGCCAGTACTCAAGGCTAGCATGGGTGAGAGAGCGGTCAAACTCACAACGGTCGAACGTCAGAGTCGGGCTACGGATGTCACGCTTCATCGAAAAGGAATTGAACACCTATGAGCCAGATTTGGACTATCGCGGAAACCCATCCCGTGCCGCCCTGCACGATCGTGATCTTTGGCGCCTCGGGCGACCTTGCCGCACGCAAGTTGCTGCCTGCGCTCTACAACCTCGAGCATTGCGGCCAGAGGGCGATACCGCCCAAGAGCGCAGTCCTCGGCTTCGCACGCCGCGAGATGTCGCTCGAGGCCTTTCGCACCAAGGCGCGCGAGGCGGCTGAGCGTTACTCGCGCCTGAAGATCGAGGAGGAATGCTGGCACCGCTTCGCGCAGAACCTCGATTACCTCTCGGGACTCGACCATCCCGACGGTTTCGCGCGCCTCAAGAGCCGCCTGGAGGAAATCGAAAAAGCGCGGGGTCTGCCGCCCAACCGCATCTACTACCTTTCGCTTCCGCCCGAGGCGATCACCGAGACGGTTGAGAAGCTGCACGGCGCCGGACTGATCGCGCCGCCCGAGGCGCCCTATTTCACTCGTATCGTGGTCGAGAAGCCGATCGGACACGACCTGCACAGTGCGCTGCGTATCATCAGCGCGATGCGCAAGTATTTCGACGAGAGCCAGATCTTCCGCATCGACCACTATCTCGGCAAGGAGACGGTGCAGAACTTGATGGTGCTGCGGTTCGCCAACAGCATCTTCGAGGACTTCTGGAACAACCGCCGCGTCGACCACGTCCAGATCACCGTCTCCGAGGAGGAAGGGCTAGGCACGCGCGCGATGTACTACGACGGCGCCGGTGCGCTGCGCGACATGGTGCAGAACCACATGCTGCAAGTGCTGTCGCTGACCGCGATGGAGCCGCCGGTGTCGCTCGCCGCCGACGCGGTGCGCGGCGCCAAGGTCAACGCCATCCGCTCGCTGCGGCCCATCGATCCCGGCGACGTGCGCAAGCTCGTAGTGCGCGGCCAGTACGCGGCGGGCGAGCTTGGCGGCAAGCGCGTTCCCGGCTATCTCCAGGAGGAAGGCATTCGCGAGACTTCGCGCACCGACACTTTCGTCGCCCTGAAGGCGATGGTCGACAACTGGCGATGGGCCGGGGTGCCGTTCTACCTGCGCACGGGCAAGCGCCTGCCGCGGCGCGCGAGCACCATCTTCGTGCAGTTCAAGCGAGTACCCGAAATCCTGTTCAACCGCCGCGTCTCGTTGCCGCCCGACGTGCTGGCGATCCGCATCCAGCCCGACGAGGGCTTTTCACTCGAAGTTCTGGCCAAGCGGCCCGGCCTGGATCTTTCGATTCAGCCGGTGCGGATGGACCTCCGCTACTCGGCGGAGTTCGACGGCGACTCGCCCGACGCCTACGAACGGCTGCTGCTCGACGTGATGGCGGGCGACCATACGCTGTTCCTCAGCTCTCGTTTCGTCCAGCGCTCGTGGGAATTCGTGCAGGGAATTCTCGATCAGTGGCAGGCCGACCCGACGGTTCCATTGGAGCCCTACGCGGCCGGAACCTGGGGGCCCAAGGCGGCCGACGATCTGATTCGCGCCGACGGCCGCGAGTGGTACGAACCGTAAGGCGTGGAACGGCGCGCAGAGCGATCTCCTTGGTAGGGCCCGTGCCGTAAGTATCTGTCCACAGATCGTCGACAGACTTATCAACAGGCAGGATGGGCCCGCGATCGGTCCGATGTTTCGTGCCGCGGACGCCTTCTAGGCGTGCCGATGCATCGGGCATTGACCCCCGTGGCTGCCGCCCTTGCAGCACGCCTGCGAGGGGCAGCACGCTTCCTTGCTCTGGCAGCAGGCGGGAGTATCGAAATTGCGGCCCGCGTTGGCCAGCACGTAGCCACCGGTACCGAGAACACCGACCAGCATCATCGCGGCGAATGCCTTAAGCGATATTCGTTTCATAATCCGCTCCCTTCGTGCGTCCGGGCGTCGTTTTCAGCTAGTGGCATTATAAGCGGCGCGCGACACTTACGGCAAAGCCCACGGGCGCAGAGATCGCGCTGCCGACCCGATGGCGCTAAAGGTAGCGGGTGCGCTAGCCTAGATCTATTAAGTGATCAATTGTGCGTGCACGTTGTCTGAGCAACGCGACCCATTTGCGGGCGGCGATGTTATGATGGCGGCGCGATTCAGCAGGGAGATTTACGATGGCCAAAGCAGAAAGCGTCTATATTCTCGGCGGTGCGCAGAGCGACTTCGCCCGGAACTGGAACAAAGAGGGCAAGCATTTTTCCGCCGTGATGCGGGAAACGGTGAACGCGGGCCTGGAACAGGCGCGAATCGAACCGCGCGAAATCCAGACCGCTCACGTCGGCAACTTTGCCGCCGAGCTCTATGCCAAGCAGGGCCAGCTCAATGCCTTCTTCCTCGAGGTCGACCCGGAATTCTCGGGTATCCCGACCTCGCGCCACGAGGCCGCTTGCGCCTCGGGTTCGATCGCCATCCTGGCCGCCTCGGCCGATATCGAAGCGGGTCACTACGACCTCGCCGCCGTGGTCGGCCTGGAGCAGATGAAAACCGTCGATTCCGCTACCGGCGGCGACTTCCTCGGCACCGCGGGATGGTACGAGCGCGAATGCAAGGGAGTTGCTTATCCTTTCCCGGCGCTGTTCGGGCGCCTGGGCGACGAATACGACAAGCGCTACGGGCTCAAGGACGAATACCTGGCGCGCATATCGTCGATCAATTTCTCCAACGCCCGGCGCAACCCGCTCGCGCAGACGCGCGGCTGGCCCCACAGCGAGAGCGATCCGCAGCAGGCGAAAAAGTTCGACCAGCCGATCGCGGGCCGCATCAAGGTGCGCGATTGCTCGCAGGTGACCGACGGCACCGCGGTGCTGTTCCTGGCCTCGGAGAAATTCGCCGCCGAGTATGCGAAGCGGCATAACCTGAAACTCGAGGACTTGCCGCGCATCCTCGGCTGGGGCCATCACACCGCGCCGATCGAATTCGACAAGAAGATCGCCGAAAGCCGCGAGGACACCTACGTACTGCCCCATACTCGCGAGGCCATCCTCGACGCGTTTCGCCGCGCCGGTCTCTCCGGGGTCACCCAGGTCTCGGGTATCGAGACTCACGATTGCTTCACGACCTCCGAGTATATGGCGATCGACCACTTCGGCATCACCAAGCCCGGCGAGTCGTGGAAGGCGATCGAGGAAGGCGCGATCGAGATGGGTGGCCGGATGCCGATCAACCCCAGCGGCGGCCTTATTGGCGTGGGCCATCCCGTCGGCGGCACCGGCGTGCGCCAGATGCTCGATTGCTATCGCCAGGTGACCGCGACGGCGGGCGAGTATCAGGTCGAGGGCGCCGAACGCTTTGCGATGCTCAACATCGGTGGCAGCGGCACGACCAGTTGCGCCTTCGTGGTGGGCAAGCGCTAGAAAAGCGCGCGCGGCGGAGTTTCATCGCGGGGCAGGGCGCTCATTTCGCGGCGCGCCCAAAAGCGCGCAAACGAGCGATTCAAGTGCCGGATTCACTGCCGAGCTTTTCGCGAATCGACCAGCACGGCTGGACGTTTTCATTTCCCGACTATCCGGCGCTGCTCTGTTTCGTCAAGGAAGATTGCCCGACCTGCGACATGACGATGCCGCTAATCGAGGCGGCGTGGCGGACCTTTCAAGGCGAAGTCGACGTGCTGGCAATCGGTCAGGACGCCGCGGGTAACGCGCGCCTCATCGACCGGCACAAGCTCGCGGCGCCGATGCTCGACGATTCGGATCTCAGGCTCTCTTACGCTTACAACATAGAGATCGTTCCGACGATCATTCTCGCGGCCGCCGGTGGCGCCGAGTTGCGCCGCTTCGAGGGCTTCGGCAAGTCCGACTGGCAGAGCGTGCTTTCCCAGGCGGCGCTTCTGGCCGACGCACCCGAGCCGCAGATTGATTGGAGCGGCTATCCCGATTCGCGTCCCGGATGCGGCTCGAAGTCGGTCGAGCCGGGGGTGGCCGAACGGCTCGCCGCCGAGGCTTCGGGTTCGCGCCTGCGCGCGCGCCAGATCGAGCTTGGCGTCGACGAAGACCCGTTCGAATTCATGTTCGAGCGCGGACTGACCGACGGCTTGCCGGCGGTTCCACCCACGCCCGAGCGCGTGCTGCGGATGCTCGCCGGGACGCGGCGCGATCCGCAGGAAGTGATCGCGACCGTGCCGCCGAATCTGGCACCGCTCACGATCGAGAAGGTCGCCGCCAACGCCGTGATGGCTGGATGCAGGCCCGAGTATTTGCCGGTGGTGATCGCGGTGCTCGAAGCGGTCTGTACCGACGAATTCAATATCCACGGCGTGATGGCGACCACGGCCGGCGCCACCCCGACCATCGTGGTCAACGGCCCCATCCGCCATCGGCTCGGGATGAACATGAAGATTGGCGCCCTGGGCTCCGGCAATCGCCCCAACGCGACTATCGGACGCGCGGTCAAGCTCGCGCTGCGTAACGTCGGCGGCGCGCGGCCGGGCGAGATCGAGCGCACCGCGCTCGGCGGCCCGGGCAAGTACACCGCCTGCTATCCGGAATGGGAGGAGCGCAGTCCGTGGGATCCGCTCCACGTCGAGCGCGGCTTCCGCCGCGAGGACGACGTGGTGACCGTCTTCGGCCTGGAACCGGGGCCGCGGCTGATCGTCGACCAACTCTCGCGCACCGCTCATGCGCTCGCCGGAAGCCTTGGGATGGCGCTCGAGAGTTGCTGGCATCCTAAGCTTCACGGCTATGGCGAAGTTCTGCTCGTCATCTCGCCCGAGCACGCCGATACGATCAAGCGCGACGGCTGGACCAAGGCGCAGGTGCGCAACCGAATCCAGGAGGCCAGCGCGCGGCCGATTCGCGAGTTGTTGCCCGACGCCAACGCCGGCGAGGGGATGGCGCTTAAGCAGTTCGGCCTCGTCAATCCGGCTCCGGAGCAGCTCGAGCAGCGGATCGCAAAGTTCCGCAAGCCGGAGAATATCAATATCATCGTGGCTGGCGGCGAAGCCGGCAAATTCTCGAGCGTGATCGGCGGATGGTTCAGCGGGCCGATGGGCTCGATAAGCGTCAGCCGGAAAATCGAGGAGGTGTCATGACTCGAATTGTCGACCCGACCGACGAGCGCGTGCCGCTCAGCCGCGCGCTCGCGTCGCGCCCGCGGTACTTGACCGGCGTGGTGGCGCTGCTCGACATCGCCAAGCCGCGCGGCGACGTCCTGCTTGACCGCCTCGAGCGGCGGCTCGCCGAGCGCGTGCCCGACCTCACGCTCAAGCGCTACCGCAAACCGACCTTCGCCAAGCCGGCGCCCGACGATCTGCGCCGCAGGATTGCCGCGGAGAGCGACTTCGTTATCGAAGCGCTCGCCGATTGAGGGTCGTGTACAACGTGCAGTGTGCACGACTCGGTATGGTTTGAAGCGAACGGCAAGCCTTCGGTGGTGGTGGCCTCCTCGACGTTCGTCGACGCGGCCGAGGCGCAGGCCCGCGCGCTCGGATTGCCCGAGGTCCGCCGCATCTTCGTGCCGCATCCGATCCAGGATGCGACCGACGACGAGATGCGCGCGAAGGCCGACGCGATCGTCGAGCGTCTGATCGAGGCGCTGACCAGTTAGCGCGCCGTACGTCTCGTCTCTCTGTGCTTCGCGCGGCGCGGCGGCTTGCGCGCGAGCGCCGGCTCGAATTTAGTGACGTTGACGATGCCTACGAGCAAGCCGCAGCTATTAGACACGGCCGATTCTGACTTGAAGCTGCCGCCGGCGCCGGAGGCGCGATGCTCGGCCGAAAGCGCGCCGCTCTCGCCCGTGCCCGATGTGCGCCCGCTGGCCGCGCCGCGGCCGCATCGGATCGTGGTCAAGGCGGTCAACTGGCTCGGCGATCTGGTAATGAGCGGGCCTGCGCTGCATGCGATCCGCGATACGTTCCCCGATGCGCATCTGGCCGTGCTCGTGCGCCGCGAGTTGGCGAGCTTCTTCGACGGTGCGCGATGGGTGGACGAGGTGATTCCCTATCGGCTGCGCGGCGGCGCGGCCGGCCTCGGTGATCAGCTTTCGATCATCAGGCGGCTTCGCTCGGGCCGCTTCGATCTCGCGGTGGTTTTTCCCAACAGCTTCCAATCGGCGATGTGGACGGTACTGGCCGGGGTGCGCCGGCGCGCCGGCTATGAGGCCGACCATCGCGGCTTCATGCTGACGCACAAGGTTGCGCCGCGCGCCGACGTCGAACGCGCCCACCAGGTGCATCACTGGCTGACGATGGTCGCGGAGACGATCGGCGCCACGGGTGCCGCCGAGACGTATCAGGTCGACGTGGACCCGAAGAGCCGCGAGAAAATGCGCGCCTGGCTCGCTCACCGGCGTATCCGACCCGAACGCCCGTTGATCGCGCTCGCGCCCGTCGCAGCCTATGGGCCGGCGAAGGAATGGCCGATGGAGCGCTATGCGGCGCTGGCCGACATCCTTGCCGAGCGCCACGGCGCAGAGTGCGTGCTGGTGGGCGGGAGCGATGATCTTCCGCAGTGCGAGCGGATCGCTGCGCAGTGCAAGCGCGGCGCGATCGTCGCCGCCGGCGAGACCACGGTGGGCGAACTGATCGCGCTGCTCTCGCTATGCCAGGGCTTTGCCGGCAACGACTCGGGATGTATGCATTTGGCGGGCGCGCTGGGGCTGCCGACGGTGGCGATCTTCGGCTCGACCAATCCGGTGCGCACCGGCCCGCTGGGACCGCATTGCCGAATCATCTATCGCGGCCTGGAATGCAGCCCCTGCCTGGAGCGCACCTGCCGCTTCGGACACTACAACTGCCTGCGCGACATCGCGGCCGCGGAGGTCGCCGGCGCACTGGAGACGTGCGGAATTTTCGCCTAGCCGCTTGGAACGCCGGCGCAACGCCGGCCGCTCGCGCGATGTGGGCGTTGACGTGAAAAACCCGCTACGCTTTGACTCGCTCGCCCGGCCTTATGCGCAAGGGCGGCGGCGATGGAGAGCCGTAAAACTATGAAACTCAAGGAACTCGCATCCCGGCTGGGTTTGACGCTGCGCGGCAGCGGCGAGATCGAGGTCGTCACGCCGGCGCCGCTGGAGGCCGCCGGGCCCGGAACGGTCATTTTTGTCGCCGCGCCCAAGTACCTCGAAGCGCTGCGCACCACCACCGCCGCCTGCGCGATCGTGCCTGCGGAGTTGGCCGCCGACGCTCCGTGCGCGGTGCTCATAAGCGACAATCCTTACTCCGACTTCGCCCGCGTGCTGGCGATTTTCTTTCCGCCCTACCGGCCGGCTGCGGGAATCGATCCAACCGCCCGCATCGCGCCCGGAGCGAAGCTCGGCGAAGGCGCCTCGGTGGGCGCCTACTGCGTGATTGGAGCGGGCGTGACGATCGGCCGCGACGCGGTCCTCCATCCTCACGTCACGATCTATCCCGGCGTGCGCGCGGGTAACGGCCTGGTCTGCCACAGCGGAGTCTCGATTCGCGAGAACGTAACGATCGGCGACCGCGTGACGATTCTTAACGGCGCGGTAATCGGCGCCGAGGGCTTCGGGTTCGTCGAGCACGCAGGCTCGCTGGTCAGGATTCCTCAGGTCGGCTCGGTGGCGATCGAGGACGAGGTCGAAATCGGTGCGATGGCAACGATCGACCGCGCCACGATGGGCGCGACTTTAATCCGGCGCGGCGCCAAGCTCGACAATCACGTGCACATCGGCCACAACTGCGAGGTCGGCGAGTACTCGCGCTTTTCGGCACAGGTCGGCCTTTCGGGCTCGGTCAAGGTGGGACGCTGGTGCCAGTTCGGAGGACAGGTCGGGGTGGCCGACCATGCGCAAATCGGCGACCGCGTGCGGGTAGTCGCGCAGTCGGGAATTCCGCACGATCTCGCCGACGACGCCACGGTTGGCGGCACGCCGGCGGTCGACGTGCATATCTGGCGCCGGATGGCCGCGATCGTGCCGCGGCTGCCCGCGGCGATGCGCCGTCTGCGAGCGATCGAGGAGCGCCTGGGATTGCGCGCGACCGATCAGGGGCGATGAGCGCCGAACGGCGCAGCTCTCGAGCTTGGACGGTGGTCGCGTGTACGAAGGTTGATCAGCGAAAAGGGGAGTCAGGATGAAAGATCAGGATCGCGAGCGCAAGAACCGCAAGAGTAGCAGGGATAGATGGACGTCGATGGCGATCGCGGGGGCAGCGATGCTGGTCGCGGCGGCGTCCAGCGGATGTCTGTACACGCTGATTCCAGCGACGGCCGGCCCCAGCACCAACTATCATGCGCCCGCAGATAACCAGCCGGCTCAGTCATCCCCGTCATCACAACCATCAGCCAACGATCAGACCAATCAGAACAAGCAGCAAAATGGCACGTCGCAAAACGCCGCGCCGCCGGCCCAGGGTGGCGCTACTCCATAGCGGATGCGCCGCCATCGGGTTGACCGCAGGCGCGCGGTGTCAGTTGCAGGCGCAGACGTTGCACGCGCCCAGTCCTGTCTGCGTCGGCGAGTTTTTAAGCGCGGTGACCGGCGAAGTCGACGTTCCCCCTCCGCTCGGCTGCCCCGAGGTTGAATTTGAAGACGTCCCGGATGTTACGTTGGTCGACGAGGTGCTGGTGCCGCTGAGGCCGGGAGATTGTCCGGGCAGGATGAACGGCGATTGCGGCGTGCGCGCGAGGTAGCTGACGCAGGCGCCGGCGGCCTCCAAACGGGCCGTGCTGTAGCTGGACGCGGTCACGGTGCCCGCCCATTGCGTGCCCGAAGCGGTGGCGAAGCAAGTGCAATTGAATAACCGCGGGCCGGGAGTCGGCTGCGCGGTCGGAATCGGCACGGGCGTCAAGAGCGGCGTTGCCACGACGCCCGGTACGCTGGTCAGTTGCGACGGCATGCCGGGCAGGATCGGCACCGAGGGCCGCGTCAGCGGAGGCGGGCCGGGCGGAGGCGCGGGCACCTGCGCGCCCGCCGCACCGGCGATCGCGGCGAGCACGAGCGCTATCGCTATTGCATAGCGAGATTTTCGACAAGCGCTTGAAATGAATGTCGAAAAAATCCTCATCGCGAAAAGATTCTCATCGGTTGATGCTAGTGCCCTTTTTTTCCCGCGCGGGCGCCTTCGTCGAAGCGCTTGAGCGCGCAGCTATGATCCGGAAGCCGGGCACGCGTTGCAAGCGCGGCGCGTTTGGGCAAAAGTGCCTGTGCGTGCTTCGCTACGCGCACGTCAGTTACGAAACGCACCATCCGCAGTTTCGTCTTTGTGTGAAGCTCTTCAGGCTAGTTCAAGGAGGTCCCGGACCCAAATGTTGCGCAAGACACTCGCCCTGATCGTAATCCTAATGCTGCCGGCGCTGGCGGGCGAAGCGCCTGCTTCACTCGCGCAGATGGCGCCGATGCCGGCCGCCGCTCCCACCGCTGCTGTCTCTGGTCTCGCCGTCGGCGTTCCGAACCTGCCGCCCATCGCCACCCCGCGCAACCAACAGGTCATTCCGGTGCCCGAGCAGGGCGCGCCCGATCTTAACGGGCCTTCCAGTCAGACCGCGCCCTTCGAGCACGGAGCCTCGGTGCTGTCGTTGCCCGGAACTTTCGCGACTCAGATGTCTCCCGCCCAGCACGTGGCCCCTGAGAGTATCATCAGCCAGTCGTTCCTGGGCACGCGCGACGACACGGTGCGCGGGCTCTCGTTGAAGCAGGCGATCTATATCGGGCTGATGAACAATCCTAACGTGAAAGCCGCCGAGCTCGATCCGCTGGCCAGCGAGGAGGGGGTCGAGGTTGCCAATGGCGCCTTCGATCCGGCGCTGACGGGCGAGGGCGATATCATGAAGAGCGTGGTGCCGGTCACCTCGCCATTCCAGGTTACCGGCAGCCGGTCGTTCACCACCAAGCTGTACGACTGGAACTTCGGACTCAACAAGGCGTCCGCCCTGACCAATGGTACCTTTGGCATCACCTTCGACAACCAACGCGCCTATTCCAACTCGAGCTTCTCGTCGATCAATCCCTCCTATGTTCCGCAACTCGCGCTTTCGATATCGCAACCGCTCCTGCGCAATTTCGGCTGGAACTTTGCCACGCTGAACGTGCGTATCGCCGAGTCCTCGCAAAAGGCGTCGCAGTGGAACATGGAGCAGACCATCGAGGACTTCGTGCTGCGGATCGGCACCGATTACTGGAACGTGGTGGAAGCCGAAGAGAACCTGCAGGTGGCCGAGTATGCGCTCAGGCTCAACAGCGACCTGGTGCGCCAGAATCGAATCTCACTACAGGTCGGCACGCTCGCTCCAATCGATCTGCAGGAGGCGCAATCGGCCGAAGCCACCTCCGCGGCCAACGTCTACACCGCCCAGGCGGCGCAGCGGGCCGCGCGCGCGGCGCTGCGCCAGGACGTGATGATGAATCCATCGTCGACCTTTGTGCCGCAGGAGATCGAGCCTACCGACAAGCCCAATCCGGCCGGCGAGATGAATCCTAACGAGGAAGTCGCGCTGGAGACCGCGATCCAGTATCGACCCTCGCTCGAGGCGATGCGCGAGGGAATCCGGGGCGCGCTGATGCAGGTCAAGTTCTCCGAGAACCAAACCCTGCCGCAGCTCAATCTCGGGGCGCAGTTCGGCCTCAACTCGACGGCCGGGACCTCTCACTGCATCCGCAATTTCACCGACCTCACAGGCGGCAACTGCGCGGCGACGCCGCTGGTGCCCGGTTCCGGCACCAAGCTGCCCTTCGGCGGGATCTACGGCGACGCGCTCAACCGCCTGTTCGGCACCAGCTTCTACAATTACGCCGCGGTGCTGAACTTCGCCTACCCGATCGACAATGCTGCCGCGCGTTCCGTGCTGGCGCAGACCCGCGTGCAGTACGAGTCGCTCAGGATGCAGTACCGGGCGTCGATCTCGACCGCGGTGGTCGCGGTGCAGACGGCGCTCGCCAACCTCGAGGCCGACCGCAAGCGCGTCCAGGCCACTCGCGAGGCGAGTTACTATGCCGCGCAAGCGCTGCACGACGAGGAAATACGCTTCAAGGTCGGGATGGCGACCACGCATGACCTGCTGCAATTCCAGGAACAGTTGATCTCGGCGCAGGGCAACCAGGTGGAAGCCGAGGTCGACCTCGAGGACGCCCGTCTGTCGCTCGAGCACGAACAGGGCACGCTGCTGCGCGCCTTTCAAATCGACTTCCAGCTCCAGGATCCGCATCGTTCGCACTGGTATTCGGCGTTCTAACGCATAAACGAGGAGACCCACGATGGAAAAGAAATTCATTAATGCTGACACGATCCATACACCGCGCGGTTACACTCACGTCGTCGCGCTGCAGGGCGGCCGCATGCTATTCGTCTCGGGCCAGGTGGCGATCGACAAGGACGGCCAGATCGTGGGACGCGGCGATCTGAAGGCGCAGGCACGTAAAGCGGCCGAGAACCTGATCGCGGCGCTCAAGGGCGCCGGCGCCTCGCTCGCCGACGTGGTCAAGATGAACACGTACGTGGTCAACTACAAGCAGGACGACTACCGCGCGATTTCAGACATGCGCCGCGAGTTTTTTCCCAAGGAGAACCCGCCCGCTTCGACGCTTATCGGCGTGGCGGCGCTGGCGGTGGAGGGCCTGCTGATAGAGATCGAGGCCGTCGCCGCATTGCCTTAGTCGAGCGCATTGCGCAGCTGGGGGGCAAACAGTGATGATTTTCGAACCCTTCAAAATCGGAAGTGTCGAGTTCAAGAATCGTATACTGCGCTCTTCGATGGGCGGTCGAACCGCATATTACAATGGGGCGGTCTCTCCTGCCTGGCGCCACTTCGAGAAAAAGTTCGCAGGTACAGGTGTCGCCGGAATCATCTCGGCCACCATCGACATCGACGACAAGCGTCTTTCTCCACTTGAATATCCGAAGCTGAGTGGCGACGAATTCATCGCTCCGATTCGCGAAGGGGTGCGGGACGTCCAGGCCCTCGGATGCCGATATATCATTCAGATCGGCGATCCCGGCGGGCAGACCCAAACCAGTCTTTTCTCGCAAAGCGCCGACGCCAAGTCCGCTTCGGGAAACTTCGATCTGATGTATGGCTACCGCAATCGGACGCTTGCGATGAGTACCGGGGAGGTCGAACAAGAGGTAGAGAACTTCGCTCAAGCGGCGCGGCGGGTCCGGGAAACCGGGAGCGACGGGATAGAAGTCACGGCCTCCAAAGGTTACATGATCCATCAGTTCCTAAACCCTGTGACCAATCGCCGACGCGACCGTTACGGCGGCTCCGTCGAGAAACGGTTTCAGCTGCTGCGCGAGATTGTGGCGCGAGTACGGAAGGAAGTTGGTGAGGGTTTCCTGTTTGGCATTCGGCTATCGGCGGAAGATCACAACTACCTGCCTCTGAACTTGCGCTTGCCGATCGTCTTTCCGCTGCGCAATTACTATTTCGGCAATACGCTGGAACAAACTCGATACTATGCGCTCGAACTCGAGAAGCTGGGCATCGACTATCTTCACGTGGACAGCGGCTTTGGCTTCATAAACCCTAAAGGTAATCCCGGTTCGTACCCGATCGACGAAATCAGATTGTTCGCGAATGCGACCAGGCATCTCAGTGCCAAGGCGGCGATACGAGCGACGTTTGTAAACCTTATTCCGAGACCAATCGCGCGTGCGATTCTGGGCGTTGGATGGAAGTTCAAGCCGGCCGCGAATGCGGACTACGCGAGCGAATTCAAGAAGATTCTAAAGATTCCGGTTATCGCAAACGGCGGCTTTCAGGACTTCGACGTTATCGAAAGCACGCTGGCGGAGAAGAAGTGCGACCTGGTTGCGATGGCCAGGGCGTTGCTGGCGAATCCTGATCTGTTAAAGACCTTTGCCGCCGGCAAGAAGATGCCCGATATTCCGTGCACGTATTGCAACCGCTGTTGTAGCCGGACCGCGGTGCTGCCGATGGGATGCTACGACCAGACCCGGTATCCATCGCAGGACGTTATGGAAGCTGAGATTCTCGATTGGTCCGGCACGCCAGACACCTCAGGGTAGCCAGGTGTGAAAGACTTCTATGATGTAGTTATCGTGGGCTCCGGATTTGGCGGGGCCATCACGGCTTGCCGGCTCGCTCAAGCCGGCCGCTCGGTTTGCGTGCTGGAGCGTGGCCGCAAGTGGGACAAGTCCGACTTTCCGAGGACGCTCGGCCAGATGAAGCGAGCTTTTTGGAATCGTCACGACTACGGCCTTTTGGACTATCGGGTATTTCGCAATATCGACGTGCTGCAGGCGAGCGGAGTCGGCGGCGGCTCGCTGGTCTACTTCAATGTCCATCGGCGGGCCAAGAGAGAGATATTCGAACAGCCCCGGTGGCCGCGCAACATCAAGCGCGAAACGCTTGACCCGTACTACGATCGCGCCAAGGAAATACTCGAGGCCCGGCCGCTAACGCCGCCGCAAGGGCTCCGGCTGCCTGCAAGGACGGAAGCACTGTTGTCGGCCGCCAAAAAAACCGGACGTACTCCCGAATTGATGGACATTTGCGTTTACACGGGCCCGGATCGATTGAATCCCCATGGGGGCGTTCCGCAACAGGCGTGTGTCTATTGCGGAAACTGCATGCTGGGATGTCACGTGCACGCAAAGAACACGCTGGATCTCAATTATCTTCCGCTCGCCGAAAAAAGCGGCGCTGAGATTTATCCACTGCATGAGGCCTTTAAGATCGAGCCCGTCGACGCTCCGCAACGCGGCTACCGGGTCAGTTTTCGACGTTTCGCTCAATCAGCAGAGCATAATCCCGAGTCGGCCTCGATCATCGGCGGGATTGTGATTGTGGCGGCGGGGACCCTGGGTTCCACTGAATTGCTGCTGGGTTGCAGAGACGTTTACCGTACTTTGCCGAAGCTGGGGCCGCACCTAGGTCGAGGCTTTTCGGGTAACGGCGATTTCCTAATCCCCGCGACGGTCGATTTGCCGGAAGACGTGGATGCTGCTTGCGGGCCCAGTATTACGGCGGGGACAGACCTCTCCACGGCCTCGCACCAGATTTACCTTCAGGACCTTGGTATTCCCGACCCATTTTTCTGGCTGCTGCAAGGCGCACTCCCAACACCTTACAGGTTTCGTAGTATGTGGGTGGTCCTGAAAGCATACGTAATGAGGATGCTTGGCCTCGGGAAGCAGGGACGCCTGAGTATGGAATTTAAACGGTTATTTGAAGGCGACCTCGTTCGCTCATTGCCGTATCTCGCAATGGGCGCGGACGATGCCAACGGTTGGATGCGGCTGGTCGATGGGGAAATCGATGTCGTATGGCCCGAGCGGAGCAGCCGCGCGATGTTTGCGGAAATGGAGAGCGCGCTGAAGACGCTTAGCGCGGCGGCGGGAGGCAAATACCAGCCCAGCCCTTTATGGGCATGGCCCCTAAGAAAACTTCTTACAGCGCATCCGTTAGGCGGATGCGCAATGTCAGATAGTCCACAAAGCAGCGTGGCCAACGAGTTCGGAGAGTTGTGGAATTACCCGAACTTGTTTGTCACGGACGGCTCTACTATTCCGACCGCGTTGGCAATCAATCCTTCGGCGACGATTAGCGCTTTGGCAGAGCGAACGGCTGACCATATTGCGCATCGGGCAAGGTAAGTTGGGGCGAGGGTTGGTGAAAAATAAGTCTTCCTTCGGGGAAAATCAGTCTTCCATCGGACGGTAGACGATATCGAGCCGCTCGAGGAAGTTCGTCAGGTCGCGTCCGAAGCGCCGCGCCGCGTCGAAGTCGCTATCCTTGCCCGCCTGTTCGAGTGCGCGGCCGATGTCGGTGATCGCGTCGAGCCCGTAGCTGCCGCCTTCGCCCTTCATCTTGTGGCCCAGCCGCATGATCGCTTCGGGGTCCCGGTGTTCCACCGCGGCCATGACGGCGCGGGCGTCCTCGGCTTTGCGGGTGAGAAAGCCCGGGACTAGGTCGCTCAGATCCTGATCGATCTGAACGACGATCGGCTGGTCGGACCCAACTGCGGCGGCACCCCTGGCGTCATTGCCGGTCGCCGCCGCCGCAGATGGTGCGGATTGCGGCGCCGCTTCGACGGCGTCGCGAATCGTTTCGAGCAGGGTCGAACGTTTCACCGGTTTGGTCACATGAGCATCACATCCCATTTTCAAACTCCTGCGGACGGCTTCGTCGTGGGCCGAGGCGGTAAGTGCGATGATCGGGGTGGGGCGGCGATGGTCGCTGTGCTCGAGGCGGCGAATCTCGGCGGCCGCCTCGTAGCCGTCCATCACGGGCATCTGAATGTCCATCAGGATCGCGTCATAGTGGCCGGTCATGAATTTCTGTACTGCGAACTCACCGTTCTCGGCGTGGTCAAGCTGGTACGGCGTGTCCTTCAGATAGGCTTCGACCAGAAGCCGATTGTCGGGAGAGTCTTCCGCCAGCAGAATTCTAAGCGGCTTGTTGATCAGCATGGCGGCGCGGCGCGGCGCGGCGCGTTGGATGAAGGTGTCGTGCCGCGCTGCATTACCGGCAGCCGCCGCCGCTTCCACGCCGTCGTAATTTGTGCGCTGGTCGTCGGCGCCGGCGCAGGCCGCCGCGACCGTCGCCCACAGGTCCATCCGCCGCACGGGCTTGAGCAGGTAGCGGCAACGCCGGCTTTCCTCCAGCCCGGACTCGCGCAACCGTCCAAGCTGCGAATGGAGGTCGTTGGCCGTCAGCATCAGCACCAGTGCCTCGCGCGGCGCGTGCGCGGCGCGCAGGATTTGTCGCCCCACATCGGCTCCGTCGGGCGCCGGCATCTGGTTGTCGGCCACAACCGCGTCGTAGGGCCGCTCTGCTGCGCGCGCGCGTGCGAGTTCGCTTAACGCGCCGGTGCCGTCCGCGGCCACGACGACCTCGGCGCCAGCCCGCGCCAGCAATTCGGCCAGGATGGCGCGGCTGGCCGGCGAGTCGTCGACCACCAGCACTCGCTTCCCGGACAGGCGCGCCATGCCGGCGGGGTCTGGGGATCCTTCGGCGGCGGCGGCGCGTTGAAGTTCGAGCGCGATGATGAAACCGAAAGAGCTGCCCTCGCGCGGGCGGCTTTCGACCGTTACCTTGCCATCCATCAACTCGACCAGGCGCTTTACGATCGCCAGTCCAAGGCCACTGCCGCCATACTTGCGGCTGATAGTCGAATCGGCCTGGGTGAAGTTCGAGAAGATCGCCCGGAGCTGATTGGCGGGAATACCGATGCCGGTGTCGCGGACCATGAAGCGCAGCAGTTGCCGTCTGGCGGGCGCGCCGGCGTCGGAGGAAGCGGCGGCGTCTTCGAGCGGGGGCTTTCCGGCCGAAGCTGCGTCGGGTTGCACCGTATCGACCGCGTCGATAGTCAGCGTGACTTCTCCGCGCTCGGTGAATTTGATCGCGTTGCCCAGCAGGTTGATCAGGATCTGTCGCAGGCGCAGCGGGTCGCCGGTCAGCGCGGTGGGGAAGGTGGACGGGATGCGCAGCGCCAGTTCGAGGCCTTTTTCGTGCGCGCGCACGCCCAACGTCTCCATCACGCCTTCGGCCAGTTCGACCAGGTCAAAGTCGACATGCTCGAGACTGAGCCGTCCGCTCTCGACCTTGGAAAGGTCCAGGATGCCGTTTACCAGGTTGAGCAGCGAGGCGCCGTTGTTGCGCATGGTGTCGAGATAGCGGCGCTGCTCGGTGTTGAGCGCGGTCTCCCACAGCAGATCGGCCATCCCGAGGATCGCGTTCATCGGGGTGCGGATTTCGTGCGACATGACGGAGAGGAAATGCGACTTGGCCTCCGAGGCGGCCAGCGCCGACTCCCGTGCGGCGATAAGCTCGCGTTCGGTCTGCTTGAGCTGGCTGATATCGCGCAAGATCGAGACCGCACACTGTTCGCCCTTGAGCTCGACCAGCGCCGAGGAGCATAGGAATGGCCGCACCGAGCCATCCCGCATCACGAATTCGACCTCCATGTTCTGCACGCGGCCATGCGCCGTCATCTCGCGGAGGTAACGGCGGAACTGATCGGGATGGGCCCACATCCGAAAGGAACGGGGAGGCGCGGTCAGCGCCCGTTCCTTGGGGATACCGAAAGTCTCGATATGTCGCTCGTTGAGATCGATGAAGGTCAGGTCGGGCCAGCGGTTGACGGTTATCGCGTCGAGGCTGGTCTCGAAAATCCTGCGCAGGGTCTGTTCGCTCTGCTGCACTCGCTGCTGCGCCAGTTCGCGCTCGGCGATCTCGGCCCGCAAGCGATTCTGAGTCTGTTCGAGCTGGCTGACCCGGGCCGTGAGTTCCTCGCGCGCGGCGATCAACTCGCGCTGGGACTGCTTGAGTCCGCTAACGTCGCGCGCAATCGACACCACGCACTGCTCGCCGCCGAGGTCGACCATGGTCGCCGAAACCAGGCTCGGCACTAATCGGCCACTCTTAATGCGCAGTTCGGTCTCGAAATTGTGGACAGTGCCGTTGGTACGCAGCGCGCGCACCAGGTCGCGGAGCGGCAGGCGGGACCAACGGCCCAGCCTGGCGGCCGAGACGCCCAGGACCTCTTCGCGGGTGTAGCCGGTTTTGAGGAATTCGCGGTTGACTTCGAGCATCGCGCCATCGGACATGCGGGTGATGGCGATGCTGTCCGGGGCGGCGTCGAAGATCTTGTGCAGCATCTCCTCACCCTCGCGCAGGCGGTGCTCGGCCCGCTCGCGCTCGGCCATCACCGTCGCGCTTCGCGCGAGCGCGTCGGCCAGGTGCTGATGGCTCGCGCGCAGACCGTCCATCCATGCGATCAGCTCGGCCTGATAACGCTCGCGCATCGAAAGGATGAAATGCCCCAGCGCGGCCGCGATCAGAACGCCAACCCACCGATAGGCGGCCCCCGAGTGGTCTAGCGCAGGCGTCAGCGTCGACACGGTCATCGTGCCCAGCGCGGCTGCGGTCAGCGCCGTCTGCCAGCGAGCCGACCACAGCAGTATCGCGCCGGCGCCGATGATCGTGAGCATCAGGGTGATGAACAGCGGCGGGGTTTCGCCGGTTAGCAGGCGCAAGGCTAAGGTCAGGACATAGATCGCCACCAGGTTTGCGAAGCAGACCGGCCGCCAGTAGCGCTCGAACCATTTTGACGACGTGAGCGCCAGCACGAGCGCGGCGATGCCGACGGCGCCTGCGTGCAGCGCCGCGGTTATCGGTGTTAACGGTGGCGGAATGTAACAGTCCAGCAGGAAATATATGATCTCGAAGCCGGCCAACAAGGCCGCGCCCGCGCGCAGCACGCGCAGGCTCCAACCCCGGGTCATCGTCTCTAGATCGTAAGCTCCGGTCACTCGCCCACGCTCGCGCGTCGCCTCGTCGACAGCCGTAGTCGGCGCCGTCGACATCTGCGCATCAGCGGACGTCGGCGTGTCAACGAAGGAGTTCGTCGGCTCGGGCTTTCTCAGCGCCATCTCTAACGCATCCTGGTTCGGGCTCAACGATCTCTCAGGGCGTAAGACCCCTTCTATAGTAGCAACCCATAGTAAAAAGAGCGATACGAACCTTACGCGGGCTAAGACGCGGAGTACTCGCTACCTGAGGAGTGATACCGTCGATTTATTGTCAAATTAGCCAAATCCGCGCCATCGCGGGTTAAAACTGACACTTTTGGGACTGGTAGCTGTCTCGGAATAGACACAACAGGCGTTTCAGCCGCTCAATTCACTGATAAGGAGCATAAAGCGCGCCACAGACCCGGATCCCCCGTGCGTTGCGACCGGAGTTATATTCAGCAGGCATCAAGTGAGCGCGTGAAGTCCTCGACCAGATCGTCGGTCGCCTCGAGCCCCACGGAAAACCGGATCAAGCCCTCCGCGATTCCCGCGCGCGAGCGTTCCTCGGGGGTCATCCCGGAATGCGAAGTCGTCGCCGGCCGCGTGATCAGACTCTCGATTCCGCCCAGGCTGGGCGCCGAGATCGGCAGCGTCACGTGTTCGATAAAACGGTCGGCGGCGGCCACGCCGCCCTCCAATTCGAAGCTCAGCATCCCGCCGAAACCGTCGAGCAGGTCGCAGGCGCGCAGATGGTCGGGGCTGCTCTCGAGTCCCGGGTAGTTGACCTGCCGGACCTTGGGATGGCTCTCCAGAAAGCGCGCGATCTTGAGCGCACTTTCGTTCTGATAGCGGACCCGCACGGCCAGGGTCTTCATCCCGCGATGCAGCAGGAAGCAGGCGTGCGGATCGAGCACGCCGCCCAGGTGATTGAGCTTGTGCGCCACCTTTCGCACCAGGCTGGCGCGCCCGATTACGGCGCCGGCCACGATGTCGGAGTGGCCGTTCAAGTACTTGGTGCAACTGTGCAACGACAGATCGAAGCCGGCCTCCGCCGGACGGAAGTTCACCGGACTGGCGAAGGTGTTGTCGATGATCGACACCAGTCCATGCGCGGCGGCGAATTCGACCACCGCGTGCAGGTCCGCCACGCCCATCAGCGGATTGGAAATCGTCTCGACGTAGATCGCGCGGGTGCGCGTGGTGAGTTGCTCGCGCCAGGAGGCCGGATTGTTGGCGTCGATGAAATCCGGGCTTATCTGCAGCGCCGGGAGGTCGGCCGTGAGCAGGTCGTGAGTGCCGCCGTAGAGGCAATCCTGCGCCAGCAGATGGTCGCCCGTACCCAGCAGCGCCAGCAGCGTGGTTGAAATCGCCGCCATTCCGCTCCCCGCCACCAGCGCCGCCTCGGCGTTCTCTAGCGCCGCCAGCTTGCGATGCAGCACCTCGTGATTGGGCGTGTTGCTCAACCGGATATAGCGCAGGTCGTGGTAGCTCTGCTCGCCGCGATAGGCGAAGGTCGCCGACTGGAAGATCGGCATCGCCACCGCGCCGCCGATGAGCGGTTCGGGCTCGCCGGCATGGACGAGCTTGGTTTCGATCGCCCGGATAACCTTTGGGATGACCTTGGTCATGGCGTTCCTCCGTGGGCTTGGCCCGATGCGCCCGCTATAGTGAGGGCGCTGGTTTCGCGACCTCCGGCGGACTCTTTCCAGCGAGCGGTTTTATTATCACAATCGGCGCTTTCGCACCGCCTCGCCACTGCCTTTCGCACCTCTTCCGGTGCAGCTAAGCTGGATGGCTCGTGGCTGCGCGCGTGTGAGCGTGACCGCGGCAGGAGCGCTACGAATTGAAAGCGATCGTCATCGGCGGCGGTATCATCGGATGCTCGGTGGCATGGCGGCTCGCCGCCGAGGGTGTCGCCACTACCGTGCTCGAGCGCGGCCGCCTGGGCCAGGAAGCGTCGTGGGCGGCCGCCGGGATGATCGCGCCGCAGGCGGAAGCCGATGGCCCCGGCCCGTTCTTCGATTTTTGCATGAAGGCGCGTGACGCCTTCGAGGCGATCGTCGATCGCCTGGTGCGCGACGGCGGCGTCGACCCCGAGTATGACCGCGCCGGAATTCTCTACGTCGCGCTGGACGCGGATGAGCGCGTTCAACTCGAGCGACGCGCCAGGTGGCAGCACTCCGTCGGCGCTCCGCTCGAGGAATTGAGCGGCGCCGAGGCGCGCCGGATCGAACCGCTGCTCTCGCCCGAAGCCATCTACGCCATCCACATGCCGACTAACCGGCGCACCGACAATCGCAAGCTTACCCAGGCCTACGCCGCCGCCGCGCGCAGGGCGGGCGCTGAATTCGTCGAAGGCGCGCGCGTCGAGGCGCTCGCGATTCGCGGCGAACGCGCCGGCGGCGTGGTCATGGATGACGGCTCGACCCGCGAGGCCGACGTCGTGGTCAACGCGGCCGGGTCGTGGGCGGGCGAAATTCGCGGCCTGGAGGCCGACCGCGTGAAGCTCCATCCCGTGCGCGGCCAGATCGTATGCTTCGAGGTCGCGCCCGCAACCATGGGCCCCGCGCTGTTTTCGCTGCGCGGCTACGTGGTGCCGCGGCGCGACGGCCGCCTGCTCGCGGGCTCGACCATGGAGGAGGCGGGCTACAACAAGACCGTGACTCTGGCGGGACTCGACAAGATCGCGCGCGGCGCGGCCGCGATCGTGCCCGCCCTCGGCGCCGCCGCCTTTCGCGAGGCTTGGGCGGGCCTGCGTCCGGCGACGCGCGACCTCCTGCCCGTGCTCGGCTTCTCGCCCAGCGTATCCAACGTGCTATGGGCTGCCGGCCACTTCCGCAGTGGGATCCTGCTCTCCGCGATCACCGGCGAAATCATCGCTGATTTGGTCAAGGGGCGCCGCCCGGGCGTGGAGTTGGGCGCGTTTTCCGCCGCACGCTTCAAGGAGTAGTAACCGGATGCCTCGGATTCTCGGCCTGATGCACGACCTGTTTTTCCGCTCCAAAGTGGACGCGGTGTCCCACGCCATGAATGTCGAAGTCGTGTACGCGAGCTCTTTGGACGAGGCCAACAAGCGATGCGCCGAGGCCGCGCCGGCGATGATTTTCGTCGATCTCGCCGACCCGATCTTTCCCGCGGTCGAGACCGCCGGCGCTATGCGCGCCGCCGCGCCTGCGGCACGAATTATCGGCTTCGCTTCCCACGTGGACCTCAAAGCGTTGGGCGCGGCGCGCGAGGCGGGATTCGAGATGACGCTCTCGCGCAGCGAGTTCACGCAGCGCCTGCCCGAGCTATTGAAGTCGTGAGCGCCCGCGCACGTTCCCTTGCTCATCGGGGGAACGTCGCTCAAAGAGGCTGGCAGGCAAGGCGGTGATGCTGTCATCGGCAGTCAGATTAGTGCTCGTGGTTGTGGGCACCATCGTCTACCTAGGCGTGGCGATCCTCGGCTGGGGTGGACCTGCAGCCTTCTTCTCGCACCCGCCGCTTATCGCGCTAACGATCGCACTCTTCGCACTGTCTGGTGCGGCGCTTTTCACCGACGGTAATGTGAGCCCGGGCGAGCGCGAGGATCGCGCCAATCGCTGGGTCCTCGTGGCCTTCGGAGTGCTCGGATTGCTCGACGCGTATTTGCCGGCCTACACGGACCGCATCGAATTCTGGACCCTCGACAGCGACACCATTCGCTGGATCGGTGTAGTTCTCTTCGCGGCCGGCGGTGCGCTGCGGATGTGGCCGGTCTTCGTGCTCGGGCGCCGCTTCAGCGGGCTGGTCGCGATCCAGCCTGGGCATACGCTGGTCACCGGCGGCGTCTATAGCGTCATCCGCCATCCCAGCTACCTGGGGTTGTTCGTCAACTCGCTCGGATGGGGCCTGGCCTTTCGTTCCGGAGTCGGCGTGCTGCTCACGGTGCTTACCCTGGTGCCGCTCCTCGCGCGCATCCGAGCGGAAGAGCGGCTGCTGCGCTCGCAGTTTAGCGCCGAGTACGACGCGTACTGCGCCCGGACGTCGCGGCTAATTCCCGGCCTCTACTAGCGTCTTAGCTTTGGCGCCTTTACTTTGGGCGGGCCTTGATGCGGATAGTGCGGCCGGCATTTTCCGGTCTGGGCAGCGTCATATGCGCAGCCGCCATCAAGTCGAGCCGGCGCCTCGTCTCATCCGGCCACGGAATGGTCCGCCGCGTCTTGTAGTCGACGTTGATCATGAGAACTTCGTTGGTGGCGACCGGCCATCCTTCCTCGCCATGATACATGTGATGAAAGAGATGCAGGCGCTTGGCGTCGTGGTCGAGAATTTGTGAAGTGACCCGTAACGGCGCGCCCAGGCGGACCTCGCGCGCGTAGGCGAGATGGGTTTCGAGCACGAACAACATCCCGATCTCGTGCTGCGTGTAGAGCGGCCCCACTCCGAGCAGAGCGCACAGGACGTCGGCGGCCTGGTCGAAGACGGTTACGTACACGGCCATGTTCATGTGGCCGTATGAATCGATCCATTCAGGAAGTACGACGGCGCGGTAATGGTCCAATGGAGCGCTGAGGTCCAGTTCGGGAAGAGGATAGGGAAAGGTCATTTGCGCGATGCGCCTCCTTGCGGCTCGGTCAAAGGCTGAAAACCTGCCTGGTCTAAAACTTTTCCATTGCGACGGAGTCAAGCATAGCGATATTTTCCGGGAGGACTAACGCGGGAGGACTAACGTCAGACGATGGGCCGGATACTAAAGGCGGTAGTGTACGTGTTGATCGCGCTCGCGGTCGCATACCTGTGGCTGCACTTCGAGGCACCTCATTACCGTCTCGTTCACTAACTGACCCTAAAGAGTCGCCACCCGCCGGTCCGCCGAAATCCGGGATACCTCGCTCGTCGATGCAGAATTTAACTCGAATTTATGAGGCCGCGCCGTCGCCCTCTTAAACGGTATGCCTTTTTTTTCGCGGGCATGCCGGAATGCTATAAGCTATAAGACCAGCGATGGCTTCCGTGCTCGAGGCTTTTCATCCCGCCGTTCGCGCCTGGTTCGCTGAGCGCTTCGGCACTCCCTCGCCCACGCAGACTCTCGGATGGCCGGTAATTGCCCAGTGCGACTCGTCCCCCGGGCATGACGTGCTCCTGTGCGCGCCCACCGGCAGCGGCAAGACGCTCGCCGCCTTCATGTGGTCTATCGACCGCCTTTTCCGCGACGCCGAGCATGGCCAACTCGGCGACCGCGTCTCGGTGCTCTACGTCTCGCCGCTCAAGGCGCTCGCCAACGACATCCGGGTCAACCTCGAAGAGCCGCTGGTCGGAATCCGGCAGACGGCGCATCGCCGGGCCGCGGCCGAGCGACGGTCCGAAGAAGTTAAACCTATACTTGAAGTGCGTGCAGGGCTCCGTACCGGCGACACTCCCGCCAACGAGCGCTCCGCGATGCTCCGGCGGCCGCCCCATATCCTCGTCACCACGCCCGAGTCGCTCTTCATCCTGCTGACCTCGCCGCGCTTTCGTCAAAGCCTGAAGGCCGTGCGCTACGTTATCGTCGACGAGTTGCACGCACTCGCGTCCAACAAGCGCGGCGCTCATCTGATGCTCACGCTGGAGCGACTGGAACGTATGGTGCGCGCGACGGGCGCGCCGCGTCCCGCGCGAATCGGGCTCTCGGCCACGCTCAATCCGATCGAGCGGCTGGCCGGATTTCTAGCCGGCGCCGAGACCGATGCCGAAGGTGAGCGCCGCCCGCGCCCCGTGAAAATCGTGCGTGCCGAAGGCTCTGACGAGCGCGCGCGCGCGATGGATCTGAAAGTTATCGCGCCCGGACCCGACCTCGGCCCGCTCGCGACTCATCGGCATTGGGAGGCGATGTACGACGCTGTCGCCGCGCTGGTCCGGGGGCATCGCACGACCCTGGTCTTCACGCTCAGCCGGCGCTGGGCCGAGCGGATCGCGCTCAACCTGCAGAAACGCCTCGGCAACGACGCCGTGATGGCTCATCACGGGAGCCTTGCACGGGCCGAGCGGCTCGCGGTCGAGCAGCGTCTCAAGCGCGGCGAGTTGCGCGCGCTGGTCGCGACCGCGTCGTTGGAGTTGGGAATCGACGTGGGCACGGTCGATCTGGTCTGTCAGATCGACACGCCCAAGAGCATTTCGGCCGCGATCCAGCGAATCGGCCGCTCGGGACATCGCCTTGACGCCACGCCGAAGGGCCGCCTGTTCGCACTCACGCTGGACGATCTGATCGAATGTGCCGCCGCGGTGCGCGCGATCCGCCATGGGCGGCTCGACGAGGTCGAAATTCCCGCCGGATGCCTTGACGTTGCGGCGCAGCAAATCGTCGCGATCGCGGCCGAAGACGACGAAATCGGCGAGGCCGACCTGCTGCGGCTGCTGCGCGGCGCCTACAACTTCGCCGAGCTTGACCGCAACTCACTGGTTCATCTGCTCGAGCAGATGGCGGCCGAACTGCCGGCGCGGATCCAGGGCGCGGCGCCGAAAATCTTCTACGACCGGATAGGTGCGCGCGTGCGCGCCCGGCGCGGCGCGCGCCTGGCTGCGATTACTTCGGGCGGCACCATCCCCGAAAGCGGCAACCTCGACGTCGTGATCGAATCGCAGGGACGCAAGATCGGCGACGTCGAAGAGGACTTCGCCCAAGAGTCCTCCCGCGGCGACATCTTCGCCCTGGGCTCGATGCCGTGGCGGGTGCTCGGAATCTCGCGCAACCGTTTTCTGGTCGAGCCGGCGCCCGGGATGGCGCCGTCGCTGCCGTTCTGGCAGACCGAGGCGGCGGGCCGCTCGCCCGCGCTATCCGCAGAAGTCTCCGGCCTGCGCGGCGAAATTTTCGAGTACGTCGCACGCGGCGACGAAACCGCGGCGGCCGCCTTCCTTTCCGACGAGTGCGCAATGGATGAAGGCGCGGCGCGCCAGGCGCTCGATTACGTGCGCCGCGGCTACGGCGCGCTCGGCGCGATTCCCAACCAGCGCACGCTGGTGGTCGAGCGTTTTTTCGACGGCCTCGGCGGCACCCAGGTGGTAATTCATTCGCCGCTCGGGATGCGGGTCAATCGCGGGCTGGGGCTTGCGATCCGCAAACGCCTTTGCCAGTCGTTCGATTTCGAAATCCAGGCGTCGGCGATCGACGACGCGGTGCTGCTCGCACTCAACGCGCGCCATAGCTTTCCGCTCGAAGAGCTGATGACGATGCTTTCCTCGCGCACGGTCGGCCACGTGCTCGAGCAGGCGCTGCTGGCTGCGCCGATGTTCGAGGTCCGCATGCGCCACGTCGCGACCCGCGCGCTGGCGGTGATGCGCTCGTCGCGGGGGCGCAAGGTACCGGCGTGGATCCAACGGCTGCGCGCGCAGGAACTCGCCGCCGCGATTTTTCCCGGACGCGAGGCATGTCTGGAAAATCGCCCACCCGACGTTGAACTGCCCGACCATTTTATCGCCGCCGAGACGATGCATGAGTGCCTTACCGAGTCGACCGATATCGGACGGGTGGTCGAACTGCTGCGCGGAATCGAGCAGGGCGCGGTGCGGGTCGTAACGGTCGACGCCGTCGCGCCCTCGGTCTTCGCCCATCGTATTTTGCTCGCGTGGGACTACTCGTTCCTCGACGATGGCGAGCGCGCCAACCGCCGCAGCCGCACCGTTTCGCTCAACCGCGCGATGGCCGAGGACGTACTGCGCACCGAAGACCTGTCCACGATGCTCGCCGTGGACGCGGTCGAGAGCGTCGAGGCCGAGGTAAGCGGCCGTGCGATGGCGCGGCGCGCGCGTGACCGCGACGAACTCTTCGAATTGATTCGCGCACACGGCGCGCTCGCGACCGCGTCGCTTGCCGAGCGCGTCGCGGGAGAGGCTTCTGCGATGCTCTCTGCGCTGGAGCGCGAAGGCCGCGTGGTGCGGGCGCGCCTTTCATCCGGCGCGTCCGAGATGCTGCTTGCGAGTGAAGACGTCGCGCTCTTTACCGTCGCTTATCCCGACGCGATATTCGAACGCCATGCCGAGGCGCCGCCGCCACCGGCGGCGACCTCCGGCGCGACCGCTAACGAGCCGGACGACGCGGAGCGTGAGATCGTCCGGCGCGCGATGGCGACGTCGGGACCGGTCGAGATCGCCGAACTCGCGGAGCGTCTGAAGCTGGCGCCGGCGACGCTGGAAAAGCATCTGCTGGCGCTCGAAGCCAAGGGGCTGATCTTCCGCGGCCATTTCACGCCGCGCCGCGCGCCGCTCGGCGCGGCTCGCGGGCGCGTCGCGACCAACAAGGGCCCGGAGCAATGGTGCGACCGCTACAACCTCGAGAAAATCCATCGCCTGACGCTCAATCGTTTGCGCTCCGAAACCGAGCCGTGCGCCGATCACGTGTACGCCGCTTTTCGCCTGCGATGGAACCACGTGGGCGGTGCGGATATCGCGGCCGACCAGACCGGCGTCGCCGCCGTGCTGGAGCAGCTCTCGGGTGTTGCGCTCAGCCCGGAGCTGTGGGAACGCGCGATTCTGCCCGCGCGAATTCCCGGCTACCGTCCCGAATGGCTCGACCTGCTTTGCCTCGGCGGCGAAGTGGTATGGGCGGCGGTGCCGGGTGAAGACGCTGCCGGCGAAGTGCCCGCACGAATCACATTTCTGCGCCGTCGGCGCGCTAGCGCCGCGCCATTCGATGTGGTGAATTCGGCGGCGGCGAATGCCGCAGCCGTCGAATTCGACGACCGCGACGAGCAGCGCGTTTTCCTCGCGCTCGCCACGGGCGGCGCGCAGTATCTCGACCAGCTCGCCGAGCGCGCCGGAGTTGCGGAGCGCACGGCGCTCGCGGCACTATGGCGCCTGGCCGCCGCCGGCCGCGTATCCAACGACAGCTTCGCGCCGCTGCGCTTGCTGTGGGCCGCGCCCGAAGCGGTGCGTGCGATGACGCCGGGGGCCCATCGGCGCGCCCGCCACGACGCGGCGCTGCGCGCGCGTCTGCGCTCCAGTGTGACCGGGCGCTGGTCGGCGCTGGGCGTGGGCGCCGCCGCGATAGCGGCAGCGCCTGCGCCCAGCGCCAGGCGGATGGAGCCTGGCGCACGAACTCACGCACGAGAGGACTCGCAAGAAGCCGCGCGGCAAGATCCTGGACAAAATGCTCGAGTTGACGGGTTCGCCGCGGCGCGCGACCTGGCGCGCGAGCGCGCCGAGATGCTGCTTAAGCGCAACGGAATCGTGACGCGCGAGATGCTCGGCCTGGAGAGCGAGCCGCTGGCGTGGCACGAGATATCGTTCGCGCTCCGCAGGATGGAGTACGCGGGATCGATCCGGCGCGGCTATTTCGTCCGCGCGCTCTCGGGCGAGCAGTATGCGCTGCCCGCGGCGCTCGAGATGCTCGCGGCGGCGCGCGCCGCGGCGCGCGAGCATCCAGTCGCGGTCAGCGCCGCCGACCCGGCCAATCCTTACGGCGCGGTGCTGCCCGGATGCGGTGTCGCGCGCGAGGCCGGCAACTTCGTGGTGCTGCGGGCGGGGCGGGCGATGCTCGGCCTTGCGGGGCGCGCGCTCGTCAGCCTTGACGCGCTCGATGACGAGGCCTTCTCGACCGCGATCGGCGCGCTGATCGAGCTGAAGCGCAAGGTCGTGGTCGAGACGATCGACGGTGCGCCCGCGCTCGCCTCGCTGCGCGTGGGCGCGATGGCCGCGATGGGGTTTCATTCCGACGGCCGCGCGCTGGTCTACGACGGATTGCCCGGCCCGGCGCCGGCGCGCGCCGCGGTCCGCCGCTAGGCAGAACCTGAGCATCATCTTCAGGGGTTAAAAAAAGAAATTAGAAGGGATTAGTTGCTCAGGACTGAATGTCAAGCCCTGTGCCTATTCGATCCACACTTCAAACTATCTGATGGGGAGAAGATGCTATGGAGCTACCGACAGTAATCAGTGACTCCAAGCTATGGCAGCGCCTGGGAGAGAACACCGACCTCCAAAGAGCGGTCGCCCAATTGCGGTCAACGGCTGAGATTCTCGCGAGTACTATTAGCTCGTCCGTCCCGAATTTCACCGATCATTCAGTGCGACACATGGATGCCCTATGGACGGTAGCGGATCGAGTGCTGACCGAAGACGAAATAGGTTCTCTCAGTGTCGGAGAAGCGTTTTTGCTTGGTATCGCCTTCTATCTCCACGATATAGGCATGGCCTTCGCCGCGAGCCCCGAAGGACTCGCACGAGTGCGCGAGTCCCAACAATACCGGATCTTTGTGGCCCGCGTGCGTTTTGCCGCGAACGACCGGGAATGGGAAGAGCTCGCCTCGAAAGCTGAAGCGCAAGCCGTAGCACATGCCGTACGGAAGCTCCATGCCGATGCCGCCTCGATTCTGGCTACTGCTCCAATCCCGGGAACCTCCCAGTTTCTGCTGGAGCCGAATATAGTTCGAGAAATATGGGCGACTACCGCCGGGAAAATGTCGTCAAGCCACCATTGGAATTTAGATCAAATCGAGCGGGAACTTGGACGCCAGGGAACTGTTCCGTTGGGAAACGTGGGTAAAGGCGACCTTGCCTACGTTGCATGTATCCTTCGTCTCGTCGATTATGCACACATAAACAGAGATCGTGCATCCACCCTCGAGCGAGCTCTCCGCCAGCCCTTAGAGCCGGATAGCCTTCTGCATTGGCTCGCCCAGGAAAAAATCGATGGGCCGGAACGTGACGGAAGCGAGCTCGTATATCGCTCGTCCTCGCCGATTCAGGATGTTGACGCGTGGTGGTTGTATTTCGGGATGCTTAGTGGATTAGACAGGGAAATTAGTGCCGTTCGGCGATATCTAGACCATCGGCCTCCAAGTCAGGGCCGTCTATCTCTGGAACGCGTTCGAGGAGCATCCTCGCCTCAAGAGGCAGCTATTTTCATACAGACCTCTGGCTTCGCGCCAATCGAGGTCAACATTCGAGCCGGTTCAATCGACCGGCTAGTAAAACTGTTAGGAGGTGAAACGCTGTATGGGGCAGAACCTATGGCAGCGGTACGTGAGCTGATCCAAAATGCAAGGGATGCTGTAATGCTTAAGGGAGCTGTTGCGGAAAATGATTTCGAACGCGCATCTTTTGCTCTGCCAATCATTGTGAAGCTCGACACGAAGGAGCCAGCGTCTCTCGAGGTGACTGATTACGGCGTCGGAATGTCTAGACGCGTGATGACCGACTATCTGGTTTCCATCGCCTCCGACTACTGGACATCCGAGCAGTTCTTCACTGACTTTCCTTCTGCTCTGGATAGAGGCTTCAAGCCAGCTGGTAAGTTTGGAATCGGCTTCGTCTCGGTTTTCATGCTAGGCGACCAAGTACAGGTCGAGTCGAACAGAGATGGCGGCGAGAGGCTACGACTAACGCTGCGCGGAGTCGGCAGGCAGGGCGAGTTACGTGCGTTAGCCGCACCGGCTGGAAGCGGCACCTCAGTCAAGATTCGGGTCAATCAAGAGGCGGTCGGCCGCCTCAAGGAATTTCCAGAGCTTTGCAAAGCATTCGCGCCGATGCTGCTTCATGACTTGCGCGTTGAGGTAGATGGTATAGCTACAGAGATTAAGCAGATCTGGTGGAGGAGATAGACACAGACAAGTTCACCGAGTGGGCACTCGAGGCTGGTCGAAGGCTATTGCGAACTGGCTCGACTGAGAGCATTTCCCCAGATGTTGCTCATTGGTCCCTAATCCGTCGCTTGAGATACGTCGATTTCGACGAGGACTCTCTGCCAACTTGGCCGAATAAGTGGCCAGAGTGGCTTTCTGATAAGTGTCGCCTAGTAGCGCATCCGCGTTACAACATAAGCTTTATTTGTCTCAAGGGGCTGGCCCTAACTACGGTCTTTACGCCCGGTTTCATAGGATTGTTTAATTCTGAGACCGTCACTCCGGACGTAAGTCGCAGACAGGCTCTGGATTTCAATGTCGATCAGATGCTTGCCGACGCCAAAACGGCCGTAAAAGCGTCTGTTGTGTCTAACTTGAATTCGCTTGCTAAAGAAGGATTCGTAACCAACAAAATAGACTTCCTTGCTCAGTGTGTGCGGTGCTATGGAAAGGAAGTCATTCTCGAAGCCGATGTGCCTTAGATTAGCGTAGCGCGCCCACCGGGAGAAGTAGTGCTGCTCAGTTGTAAGGAACTTCTGAGAAGATTAGTGAATGCGAAACGCACGCTAATTGCCTTCGGCACCGGACCTTGGACCGCCATGAAGCGTTGGTCGTCTATGCACGACGGTCTCGCTACTGACAATGACGTCGCGATTGTACTCGATGATACAACGATGGACCGCATGTCATACTTCAGCGAAGCGAGGACCGGAACTTTGAACGAGCTCTGGCCGAACTGCCTAACTAGCGCGCTCTTCGGTTGCGTGGTTGGTTTACTCGCTGAGGCGTGGCAAACCGTGCCGAGCGACCTGATCAAGCAAGACGAATGGCAAGCCAAGAATTCAACGCTATTCGGCGTATTTCGAAAAAACTAAGTCGAGTGCCGTACCGAGTTTTTTATCTCAATCGCAGTTTGGTGCATCAGGTCTGATATTGGCTGAGGCTCGGCGCCATGCGAGACTAGGTTCTCGACTCCCTCGACGGCTAGCAGGGCTTTGCTAGGCGAGAGCACCGAGACCTCGCAAAGCAGCGCCGGAGAACTTTCGAATGACACTTGACGACAAGGCCTCGGCGGATGTGCAGGATGTGCAGCGCCTAGAGAATTTGCAGGCCCTGCAAACGCTAATCGACCGCAGTACCGCGTCGGCCGGACCTGCGGCGGCCGATTCGCTCGCCTATCCCGGGCGCCAGATGAACGCGGCCGAGTTCGTCGAGTTCTGGCAGAGCGTACGGCTGGTCGCGATGGCGACGGTCGGCGACAACGGCGGTCCACACCTCGCACCGGTGCATGCGCGCCTGGACGGTATCCGGCTGCGGCTCGTGATCTACGACAACACGCTGCGCAGGCGCGATATCGCGGCCAATCCTAAAGTCGCGTTCACGACCTGGCGCGCCGACGGCGCGGCAGCGATCGTCTACGGCGTCGCGCGCGAAGTGGCTGGCAGCCTGCGGCCGGCGAGCACGTCACGCAGCGGAAAGCCGCGCCAGGTGGTCGAGCTCGAGGTCAAACTGACGCGCGTCTACGCGATGCGCCCGCCCGAGCGCACGCCCTGAGCCCGGAGTGGGGCGGGCAGCGCCCGGAACCCCGGCGCCCGCATCCGGGAACACAGGATGCTTGCATTCCCGCGCCGGCTGCGGCTGAGATTGTGCCTATGAACAAGACGCTATGGCTCTACGGCGTGCTGGTTTTTGCAGGTGGATTGATTGGCGGAGCCCTGACGAATGGAGTGTGCCGCTCGCGTATCGGTGCGGCCGCTCCGGCTGTCATCCGCCGCGAAACGAAAAGTGGGAACGAGTCGAAGACCGGTTCGCCCGCGCATGCGCAACGAATCGTGACGGCCTCGGAATTCCTCGTGGTCGACGCGGCCGGCAGACCGCGCGCCAGAATCGACGTGAACGGCGACAACCAGGCGGGTTTCGCGATTTACGACCGTGACAACAATCCCCGCGCGCGGATCGTCGTCGATGACCAGGGCGTGCCGAGCGTACGGCTCTATGACGCCTCCAACAAGCTCAGGCTCTCGCTCCAGGTGAGCACCGACGGAATCCCGACCGTGCGGCTGATGGACAACAGCAATCATGATCGCGCCCTGCTTGGCGTCGATGCCGACGGCGAGGCGGGGCTCAATTTTTACGCCCAGGACGGTAGACTGCTGCGCGAGTTGCCCTAGCATGCCGCGCGCGGCGCGCCTTGGCGAACATCGAAGGGCCGCGCTATCCTGAATAGCCACATCATCTTGAACACACAGCCGCGCCCCGCGCCGCTTGCGGCGCCGGACGCGCGATTCTCCTGGAAAGGACTCGGCCTGAACCATGGGTAAAGACAGTTTCGGTGCGCGTACCGCGCTCAACGCCGGCGGCCGCAAATACACGATCTTCAGCCTGCCAGCGCTGGAGCGGCGTGGCTTCGCGCTCGCGCGCCTTCCGTACTCGATAAAGGTGATGCTCGAAAACGTGCTGCGCCGCGAAGATGGAGTGGTCGTCACCGCCGAGCAGGTCGAGGCGGTCGGGCATTGGCAGCCGCAACCGGGCGAGCGCGAGTTCTCTTTCATGCCGGCGCGCGTGCTGCTCCAGGATTTCACCGGCGTGCCGGTAGTGGCCGACCTGGCCGCGATGCGCGACGCGATCAAGCGCCTGGGCGGCGACCCCGCCCGAATCAATCCGATCCAGCCTGCGGACCTCGTGATCGATCATTCGGTGCAGGTCGACAGCTTCGGCACCGCGGGCTCCTTCGCGATCAACGCCCAGATGGAATTCGAACGCAACCGCGAGCGCTACCTGTTTCTGCGCTGGGGTCAGGGCGCATTCGACAACTTCCGCGTGGTCCCGCCCGACACCGGAATCGTGCATCAGGTCAACCTCGAGTACCTCGCGCCGGTCGTCTTCACCTCGAAGGACGGCCAGGCTTACCCCGACACGCTGCTCGGCACCGACTCGCATACCACGATGATCAACGGGCTGGGCGTGGTCGGATGGGGCGTGGGCGGAATCGAGGCCGAGGCCGCGATGCTCGGGCGCTCGATCCCGATGCTGATTCCCGAGGTGATCGGTTTCAGGTTCACCGGCGCGATGCGTGCGGGCGCGACCGCGACCGACCTGGTGCTGACGGTCACGCAGATGCTGCGCAAACGCGGCGTGGTCAACAAGTTCGTCGAGTACTTCGGCAGCGGGCTGGGCAACCTAAGCGTCGCCGACCGCGCCACGCTGGGCAACATGGCGCCCGAATACGGCGCGACGATCGGATTTTTCCCGGTTGATGACCAGACGCTGGAATACCTGCGCCTCACGGGCCGTGCGGAGCCGCAGGTGCGGCTTATCGAGGCCTACTGCAAGGCGCAGGGACTCTTTCGCACGGCCGAGTCGCCCGACCCGATTTTCACCGACACGCTCGAGCTGGATCTCGGCACGGTCGAGCCGAGCATGGCCGGGCCGCGCCGCCCGCAGGACCGCGTGCGCCTGCGTGCCTCCAAGAGCGAGTTCCGCCGCGAGCTAGCCAAGGAAGTCGTCGATCACAACGGCATCGATCCGGTCAGGATCAGCAAATGGGTAAGCGAGGGCGGCGCGCCCACCCAGGCGCCGCATCAGGCGATCCCCGCGGCTGAACTCGGACCGCTCGCGCATCGGGTTGAAGTGACGGGCGAGGGCGGCGAGCGCTTCGACCTCGCGCAAGGCGCAGTGGTTATCGCCGCGATTACGAGCTGCACCAACACTTCGAACCCGTCGGTGATGCTCGGCGCCGGGCTGCTGGCCAAGAAGGCGGTCGAGCGGGGACTCAGCGTCAAGCCGTGGGTCAAGACCAGTCTCGCGCCGGGGTCGAAGGTGGTCACCGACTATCTCAAGCGCGCGGGCCTCACCAAATATCTCGAGCGGCTGCGCTTTAACCTGGTCGGCTATGGCTGCACGACCTGTATCGGCAATAGCGGCCCGATGCCCGAAGCGATCGCGGCCGCGGTCAAGCAGGGCGACCTGGTCGCATGCGCGGTGCTGAGCGGCAACCGCAACTTCGAAGGCCGCATCAATCCGGTCGTGCGCTTCAACTACCTGGCCTCGCCGCCGCTGGTGGTCGCCTACGCGATCGCGGGCACGATGGACTTCGATCCCGAGCATGATTCGCTGGGCAAGGATCAACAAGGCAGCCCGGTCTACCTCCGCGACATCTGGCCATCGTCACGCGAGCTCGCCGAAGTGGTGGCCAGCTCGATCGACTCCGCGATGTTCCGCAAGGAGTACGGCCAGGTGTTCGAGGGCGACCAGCACTGGCGCGGGCTCAAGGTGCCCGAGGGCGATCTGTTCCGTTGGGAGAAAGATTCGACCTATGTCAAAGCGCCGCCGTTCTTCGACGGCGTCGACGCGACGCCGCCGCCCGTAGGCGATATCAAGGACGCGCGCGTGCTGGCGATGCTCGCCGACAGCGTGACCACCGATCACATCTCGCCCGCCGGATCGATCGGGGCCGACACTCCGGCCGGCAAGTATCTGATCGCCAACGGCGTCAAGCCGCGCGATTTCAATTCCTACGGCGCCCGCCGCGGCAACCATGAAGTGATGGTGCGCGGGACCTTCGCCAACATCCGGCTGCGCAACGAACTGGTGCCGGGCGTCGAGGGCGGCTTCACCGCGCATCTGCCCGACGGCGAGCGCACCACGATTTTCGAGGCCTCCGAGCGCTACCGCGCCGAAGGTGTGGCGTTGATCGTGATCGCGGGCAAGGAGTACGGCTCCGGAAGCTCGCGCGACTGGGCCGCCAAGGGTGCGCAGTTGCTCGGCGTGCGAGCCGTGATCGCGGAGAGCTTCGAGCGGATCCATCGCAGCAACCTGGTCGGGATGGGAGTGCTTCCGCTCGAGTTCACCGGCGGCGAGACGCGCAAGAGCCTGGAGCTGACGGGGCGCGAGAGCTATTCGATCGAGGGCCTTGCGGCGGGCGTCGCGCGGCGCCAGAAGCTCAAGGTGCGCGTCAGCGACGGCGGCCGCACGCGCGAGTTCGAGGTGTTGGCGCGGATCGACACGCCCGAGGAAGTCGAGTACATGCGCCACGGCGGCATCCTGCCATACGTGCTCCGCGAACTGCTCCAAGGCTGAGCGTGCGATGCGCTTGTAGGTGAGGGGTAGGGCGGGGCTCGCGCGTCCACGGACCGGCTTGGCATCGACTTGACGCGCGGCGGGCGGCGATGGCGTGATAGTCGCGATGGCGACGCGTGAAGCCGAACGGCCCCGCATGATCACGGCGGACGAAGCCGCCGCGCAACTCGGCGTCAAGCTCGGCACGCTCTACGCCTACGTCAGCCGCGGATGGCTGCGCAGCTATCGCCGCCGCATCGGGCGTCAGGCGCTTTACCGCCGCGACGATATCGACGCGCTGCGCGACCTTGCCACCGCCGAGGGCGGGCGGCGCGGCCGCAGCTTGCCCGACGCTTCGTCCTGGGTGACCGTCGCGCAACCGCCATCGAGCGACGGCTCGGCCTACGGCGTGATCGTCGCCGAGTCGGCGGTAAGCTCGATCATCGAGGGGCGGCTCGCCTACCGCGGCTATCCAATCGAGGAATTGATCGCGCGGGCCTCCTTCGAGGAAGTCTGCCTGTTGCTATGGCATGGCGAGCGGCCGCAGACCGGCGCGGTTGCGGCATTGCGCCAGGCGATCGCGCGGATCGAGGCGCCGGAAAGGGTCGCCGCGGCGCTGCGCGCGGTGGGCGACGACGCTTCGCCGCTGCTGCGGCTGGAGGTCGTGATGCCGGCGTTGGCGTCGCTCGAGCGGCATCGCGGCACGCGTCCCACGGTCGAGCAGGGCACGCGGATCATGGGCGTGTTGCCTTTGGCGCTGGCGCGCGGCCGCGAGAGTCATGCCGCCGGCGGCGCCGGGACGGCCGTGCGTCTGGCGAGCGGCGGCCTGCACGCGGCGGCGGCCGAGTGGGAGATCGCCACGCTCGATCGCATCTTGGTCGCGTGCGCCGAGCACGAGCTCAACGCCTCGACCTTTGCGGCGCGCGTGGTTGCCTCCACCGGCGCCGACCTCTACGCCTCGGTGCTGGCCGCGCTCTGTTCGCTATCGGGTCCGATCCATGGCGGCGCGTGCGACCGTATCGAGCAGATGTTCGCGCAAATCGACGCCGGGATGCGGTTGGAGGAATGCCTGGCCGCGTTCAGCGTCAAGTGGCGCCTTCCACCCGGCTTCGGCCACGCGATCTACCCGGCCGGCGATCCGCGCGCGGTGCTGCTCAAGAAAGAAGCCGCGGAAATTGCGCGCCGGCGCGGACGGCGGCTGTTCGAAACCGCGCTGCGCATCGAGGAAACCGTGTGGCGGCGCGAGCGGCTGCGTCCCAATCTGGACTTCTATCTGACCGTGTGCGCGCGGATGCTGGGGTTTGCGCGCGGACTGCCGGCGGCGATCTTTGCCGTGGGCCGCGCGGCGGGATGGATCGCGCACAGCCTCGAGCAATACGCCGACAACCGGCTGATCCGCCCGCGCATGCGTTACCGAGGCGTGCCGATGCGCCATTGGACCTGAACCGCGTGCCGGTCACCCGAACTCAGGGTCTGAACAGGTGACCGGCCCGCGACTGGGCTCACTTTATTGGGTGCGAAGTGAAAGGGCTGCTGACGACCGTGCCCGAAGTGCTCGTGCATTTGGGCGAGTTCGGACCCTCCGGGCATCTCCAGTAGTTGCCGGTCGCGGTCACCGAACCGGTGCCCGCGTTGGCCACGCCGGTCGCGCCCTTGCCGAGCAGGTTGTTGAGCACGACGTCCGCCGTGGTCGCGTTGTTGCCCACCCACACGTCGATCGCCTCTTTCGATATGCTGTTGTGCGAGATAATCGTCCCGCTGATCGGCGAAGCGCTTGAGAACGGAACGCCGAAATCGCCATTGCTGAGTATCTCGATACCCAATCCCGGCGGATCATTCACCGGCGTGGCCTCGGAGTCACCACCGTTGCCGCTCAGCGTGTTGCCCAAAATTACGTTGTTATCGGCATTACCGTTAGCCGCATGAACGTGGATCGCGATCCCGGGCTGGCCGTTGTCCATGACCGTATTGTTTGAGATCTGATTGGCAAAGGCGGCGGTTGCCGAGCCCGGCGGGATGCCGGGGTTGGCGAACATGCCGGCGCCCGACGCTCCATTGTCGATCAGCAGATTGCCGTCCACGACATTGTGGAATACGCCGTTGGGCGGACTAGCCGGCGCTAGCGTGCAACCGGTCACGTCGGTGGAACCGCCCGCGCAGGCGACGTGCGAAGCGAGCGTCACGCCGCAGTCGCCGCCGAACTTGCGATTGTGCTTCGAGGTGTTGCCGGCGATCAGATTATCGGAGTTGGGACCGGTCTCGTCGCTCAGCAGAATCCCGCCGATATTGTTATGGACGAAATTGCCGCGCACCACCGAATTCGTAACGCCGCGCAGATGGATACCTTCGCCGCAGTCGTCGTTGTCATCGGGAAAATTCCCCGGCCCGCCACTCCACGCGTCGGGACAGCACTGAATCGCGCCGCCGGTTCCGGGCGGCGTGAAGGTGGGACACGCTGGCGATCCCGTGCCGAAGGTCGAGCCCATCGCTTGATCGTTGTCGGCGACATCGTTGTTCGCAAGGTAAGCGTTGTCGCTGTTTTCGACCAGTATTCCTTCGCGCGCCGCATTTTCCGCCACGCAGCCCGCAATCGTCACATGGTCAACGCCGCTCACCGCGACCGCATGGTCCAGTCCTGTCGCGTCCAAGACCACCGCATGCGTGAGCTTGCCGTTGTTGCAGCGCAGAGTCAGGCCGCTGAGCGAAAGGCCGTTCGACGCGGCGGCGCTGATCACCCCAAGCGAGCATCCGGGGCCGCCGCACGATGCCGTATAGGTTCCGGGCTCAACCGTGATGGTGCTGTTCGGGGAATTCACCGCGTCGATCGCGCCTTGGATCGTGGCGGAGCAGCCGTGGGAGCCTTTCTTGTTCACGCACAAAGTGGCGGCGTCAGCCAGGCAGGCACCAAGTCCAATCAGCAATGACACCACGGCCGCGCAACCGATCAATCGGCAGCCATATCGAGCGCCAGGCGTAATCCGCTGACCAATTTTGAATTGCATTTCCTTCTTCCTCCCTCAACCGGACCTTCAAATGTGAACTTTCAACCGGGCACACGTATATTGCAAGTTCGACTTGTATCGCAAGGATGCGGCTGTTTCAGCCGCCGCCACTGTCCGCCGACGAAGCTTCCAGTTGCGCCATCTCGGTAGAGGGCTTTGAAGGATTTTACGAATTGGTAGTCCAACTTGGATAATGGAAATCTGGGATCGCGGCGCGGCTTTGTCGACAGCGTGTATCCGGTCGTACTAAAGGATACCTGAGAGGTGAACTGATGAAAGCGATTGCCAAGACCCGGCCCGCGCCCGGCGCTGAACTTATCGATACCCCCGTGCCCCGTCCGGGCGAGGGCGAACTGCTGGTCAAGGTCGCGGCCTGCGGTATCTGCGGCTCCGACCTTCATATCTATGAATGGGAACTCGGCGCCGAGCGCGCCGTCGGCAGCCTGCCCGCGGTGCTCGGTCACGAGCCGGCCGGCGAAGTGGTCGAAGTCGGTGCGCGCGTAAACGGCTTCAAGGTGGGCGATCACGTCGCGCTCGATCCCTTCGGCCAGTGCGGGCGATGTGGCCCGTGCACCGCCGGACGCTTCAACTATTGCGACGCGCCGACGCGCCTTAGCGGAGCGTTCGCCGAGTTCTGCATCGCGCCGGTCACCAATTCCTGGTTGGTACCGAAATCGATGGACATGGAGAGCGCCGCGATGCTCGAGCCCTTTGCCACCGGCGTGCATGCGGTGGAAATTTCGGGTCTCCACGCCGGCGATAGCGCGGTGGTCGAAGGGCCGGGGCCGATCGGCCTCTCCGCGGCGCTTTCGGCGCGCGCGCTTGGTGTCACCTCGATCGTTATCACCGGGCTCAAGGTTGACGCCGAGCGTCTGGAACTGGCGCGCCAGATGGGCTTCAAGACAGTGTGCGCCAGCGATCGCGACTGGCTCGAGCAGGTGCGCGCGCTGATGCCGCCGGGTGGCGCCGACGTGATTTTCGACGCTTCGGGCGCGCTCGACTCGGCGCGCCATATCGTGCGCAAGGGCGGAGCGCTGGTCGAGCTCGGATGGCCGGCGCGCGACGTCGCGGGGACCGAGTTGCGTTCGCTGTTCTTCCACGGCGTCAGTATCGTTCCCTCGCGCGTGCGCACGCCCGAGACCTGGCGGCGCGCGATCGCGACGGTGGCCAGCGGCGCGGTCGATCTTAAACCGATGGTCACGCATCGCTATGATTTGGCTCACGGCCTGGAGGCGTTCGAGCTGTTGAAGGCGCGCCAGGGCCTCAAGGCGCTGATTATGCCGCAGGCGTGAAACCGGCGCCGCGTTGACTCTGAAAGCGATTGAGCGCGCTACTCAAGCTATACTGGAGAATCGAGAGGTAACGAGCGATGAAAGACGGATACAAGATCGTCGACGTCGACTGCCACATGATGGAGCCCGACTGGTTGTGGGAGAGGCATATCGAGGATCGCTACAAGAGCGCGGGGCCGAAGATGGGTATCGCGGCCGCGTCGGGCCGGCGCACCTTCCTGGTCGAGGGCGAGCCGTTCACCCGCGAGAAGGGCAAGTACCCGATGGCCGCGCCGGCGTTTTTCAAGACCGTGGCCAAGGCGATGGAGCGTTTCAAGCGCGCCAGCTCGACCGGCTTCAACCCTCAAAGCCGCCTGCAGGACATGGACGAGCAGGGCGTCGACGTGCAGATTCTCTATCCGACCTTCGCCGGCCAGATGCTGGGGCGCCGCTTCAACGACCCCGAGCTTCTCGCCGCCTGCTGCCGTGCCTATAACAACTGGACGACTGAGTACTGCTCCGCGAATACTCAGCGTCTGCGACCCGCAGCTATCCTGCCGATGCAGGACGTCGACAAAGCTATCGCCGAAGCCAACCGCGCGGCCAAGCTGGGCGCGGTAAGTTTCTACGTGCGGCCCAACCCGGTCGACGGTTCTTCGATCTTCGACGACTACTACCTGCCGCTGTGGACCGAGGTCGAAAGGCTCGGCTTGCCGATTTCGACTCACGATTCCGCTTCGTCTTCGGTGCCGTCGTTCGGCGACCGGATGAACACGCACGTCAGCGGCCACATCCTGTCTCATCCGTTCGAGGCGATGGCGGCGATGACGGGACTTATCTGGTACGGCGTGCTGGAGAAGCTGCCGAAGCTCAAGGTGGTCCACGTCGAGGCCGACGGCGGATGGGTGCCGTATTGGCTGCAGCGGATGGAGCAGCACTGGAACTACGGTGGCAACTCCGAGCACGAGTATTTGACCAAGGCGCCCACCGAGTACTTCAAGCGCAACTTCTGGGTTGCGTTCCGCGGCGACGAGCCGACGATGAAAGCGGCGGTCGAGCTGGTCGGCGACGATAATTTCCTGTGGGACACCGACTATCCGCATCCCGACGGAACCTTTCCCTGGGGAATCGACGCGATGATGCGCCAGCCCATCGGGCAGGCGAGCAAGCGCAAGATTCTGTGGGACAACGCGGTGCGCGCGTTCAATCTCAACTGAGGCCATCAGGATGGATTTCGAGTACACGCCCGAGCAGGAGGCTTTTCGCAAAGAGGTCCGCGATTGGCTGCGCGCCAACCTGCCGCCCGACCTATGCGTCGACGACGCGATGGACGAACGGATTGCGGGCAGCCGCGAAGTTTTCGAGAAGCGCCGGCTGTGGCAAGCCAAGGTCAACAAGGCGGGTTACGCCGGCCTGGCATGGCCCAAGGAATACGGCGGCCGCGCCGCTCCATTAATGGAGCAGATAATCTTCGACGAGGAATACTCGCGCGCGCGCGCGCCGGTGCTGCCAGGCTATTCGGGCCTCCAGTTGCTTGGCCCTACCATGATGTACTGGGGCACCGACGAGCAGAAGCGAAACTACATTCCGCGCATCCTGAGCGGCGAGGAGATCTGGTGCCAGGGCTACTCCGAGCCGGGCGCGGGCTCGGACCTCGCCGGACTGCAAACCCGCGCGGAGGACCGCGGCGACTATTTCATCGTCAACGGGCAGAAGGTGTGGACCTCGGGCGCGCAGTACGCCGACAGCATCTACATGCTGACGCGCACCGATCCCGAAGCTCCGAAACACAAAGGCATCAGCTATCTGCTGGTCGACATGAAAAGCCCCGGTATCGAGGTGCGGCCGCTGGTCCTGATGAACGGCCATCGCCACTTCAACGAGGTCTTCTTCGACAACGTTCAGGTGCCGAAGAAAAACCTGGTCGGGCCGCAGAACGAAGGATGGAAAGTCGCGATGACCACGCTCGGCTTCGAGCGTGGGATGGCCAGTGGCGGAGGGCATTCCGCCCAGGTGCGCCGGCTCGCGGAGCTGGCGCATGCGGTCAAGATCGACGGGCGCCCGGCGTGGGAGCAGGAATGGGTGCGCCAGCGTCTGGCCGAATTCATGACCGAATGCGAGGCGCTCAAGTACACCCGGATGCGCTCGCTCACGCGCCGGCTGAAGGGTTTGCAGCCGGGACCCGAGGGCTCGGTCTTGAAGCTGGCGGGCTCGGAGCTGGGAGTCGCGATCGCGCGGTTTGCCAGCGAGCTCCTGGGCCAGCACGCGCTGCTCGCTGAGCCGACCGGCGAGGTGCCGGACGCGCCGCGATGGCTCAACCGGGTGCTCAGCTCGCGCCAGTACACGATCGCGGGCGGGACCAGCGAGATACAGCGCAACATCATCGGCGAGCGCCAGTTGGGACTACCCAAGGGCTGAGCGCAGCGGCGATCCCAGGACGCTCCGTTCTATTCGACGGGCTTGCCGGCGAGCTTGCGGCGCAGGACCTCGTTGACCACCTTGGGATTTCCCTTGCCGCCCATCGCCTTCATCACCGCGCCGACGAAAAACCCGTAAAGCTTGTCGCGTCCGGCGCGATACTCCGCGACCTTGGCGCTTTCCGCCGCCAGCACGCGATCGCAGGCCTCGGCGATCGCGGGTTCGTCGGAAACCTGGGCGAGGCCGAGTTCCGCGACAGTTGCCTCGGCGCCCTTGCCGGAACGGCACATCGCGGCAAACGCGCTTTTGGCGGCGTTGAGGCTGATGCGCGATTCTTCGACCATCTTCAGCAGCGCACCGGTCTCCTGCGGTTTGGGCGCTGCCTCTGCGAGCGGCTTGGCCGACTCGTTGGCCGCGCGCAGCACCTCGGTCATTACCCAGTTGGCCGCGCTCTTGCGATTACGCAGTCCGGGCAGCATCGCCTCGAAGTATTCAGCGACCTCAAGCTCGCCCGTGAGCACGCCAGCCTCGTAGGCGCTGAGGTCGAAATCGCGGATATAGCGCGCGCGCCGCTCGGCTGGCATCTCAGGCATCGCGGTCCGGATACTCTCGACCAGGTCGGACGGCACAATCAGTGGCGGCAGGTCGGGCTCGGGGAAATAGCGATAGTCGTTGGCGAACTCCTTGGAGCGCATCGGCCGCGTCACCTCGCGCTCGGGGTCCCAGAGATGGGTTTCCTGGGGGATGCGCCGGCCGGCGGAGACCTTCTCGATCTGCCGATTCACCTCGTATACGATCGCCTTCTCGACGAAACGGAACGAGTTGAGGTTCTTGATCTCGGTCCTGGCGCCCAACTCCGTGGCGCCGCGCGGACGCACCGAGACGTTAACGTCGCATCGCAGGCTGCCCTCTTCCATCTTGCCGTCCGAGGCGCCCATCGAGCGCAGCATCTCACGCAACTCGTGCAGGTAGGCGACGGCCTCTTCGGGCGAGCGGATATCCGGCTCGCTGACTATTTCCATCAGGGGGACGCCGGAGCGGTTGAAATCGACGAGGCTCGCATTCTCGGCATGGATATTTTTGCCCGCATCCTCTTCGAGATGGATTCGCACTAGCCGGATGCGCCGGGGCTCGCCACCTTCGCGCGCCGGGAGCTCGATATAGCCGCCACGGCACAGCGGCTGGTCGTACTGGCTAATCTGGTAGCCCTTGGGCAGATCGGGGTAGAAATAGCTCTTGCGCGCGAATACCGAATGCGGCTCGATCTTGCTATGCGCGGCGAGACCCGTACGGATAGCCAGTTCGAGGACGTGACGATTCAGCACCGGCAATACCCCTGGCATCGCCATGCACACCGGGCAGACGTTATGGTTGGGCGGCGCGCCGAAGTCCGTTGCGCATCCGCAGAACAGCTTGGAGCGCGTCAGCATGTGGGCATGGACCTCGAGCCCGATTACCGCTTCGTATGCATCGTTATTCATTGCTTCGATGATCCATTCCGTGGCGGCGTTGCCGCTAGAGCTGCGGCGCGCGCGGCGCGAAGGCGCCAGAGCGCTCCCATGCGTCGCCCGCGCGCAGTATCGCTTCCTCGCCGAAGGGCGGGCCGATCAGTTGCAGTCCGATCGGCATCCCGCGCCCGTCGGCGCCGCACGGCACCGACATCCCGGGCAGCCCGGCAAGGTTCACCGAGATGGTGAAAATGTCGGAGAGATACATCGTGAGCGGGTCGTCGGTTTTTTCGCCGAGCCGGAACGCGGTGGTCGGCGCGACCGGCGCCGCGACAAGATCGCAGCTCTCGAAGGCGCGCTCGAAATCGCGCCGGATGAGCGTGCGCACCTTTTGGCCCTTTAGATAGTAAGCGTCGTAGTAGCCGGCCGAGAGCGCGAAAGTGCCAAGCATGATGCGTCGTTTGACCTCGGCGCCGAAGCCCCGCGCGCGAGTGCGATTGTATAGTTCGATATTGTTGTCGGCGGCGGCGCGAAGCCCGTAGCGCACGCCGTCGTAACGGGCCAGGTTGGCGCTCGCCTCGGCGGTCGCGATTAAATAGTACGCCGCGACCGCGTAGCCGGTATGGGGAAGCGAAATTTCGACCGTTCGCGCGCCCATCGACTCGAGTCGCTTGAGCGAGCCGCGCACCGCGGCTTCGACGGCGGCGTCCATCCCCTCGACGAAGTATTCCCTGGGCACTCCGATACGCATCCCACGAACCTCGCCGGTGAGGGCGCGTTCGTAGTCGGGCACCGGACGCGCGGAGCAGGTCGAGTCGCGCGGATCGGCGCCGGCGACGGCGTGCAACACCGCCGCCGCGTCGCGGACGGTGCGCGCGAACGGGCCCACCTGATCGAGCGACGAGGCGTAGGCGATCACACCGTAGCGGCTTACCCGGCTATAGGTCGGCTTGATTCCGACCACGCCGCAAAACGAGGCCGGCAGGCGAATCGAGCCGCCGGTGTCGGTCCCGAGCGCGGCGAGACACTCGTCGGCTGCGACCGCCGCCGCCGAGCCGCCCGACGAGCCGCCGGCGACGCGCTCGAGGTCGTGAGGATTACGCGTCGGACCAAAGGCGGAAATCTCGGTCGAGGAGCCCATCGCGAATTCGTCGAGATTGGTCTTGCCGACGAAGACCGCGCCCGCCGTGCGCAGCTTTTCGATCACGGTGGCGTCGAACGGCGGGGTGAAGTCACCGAGAATTTTCGAGGCGCAGGTCGTGCGCACGCCGCGCGTGCAATAGATGTCCTTGATGCCGAGCGGGATGCCGCAAAGGTCCGGCGCGTCGCCCTGGGCGAGGCGCTGGTCGGCTTCCGCGGCCTGCGCCATAGCCTCGGCCTTGCACACCGTTATGAATGCATTGAGGCGCGGCTCGACCGCGGCGATTCGCTCGAGGCAGTCGCGGGTCAGTTCGCGCGAGGTGATTTCGCGCCGCCGCAGACGCTCGCGCGCCTCGGTAATCGTCAGCCGGTTCAGCTCGGATCCCATGTCACTCGATGATTTTCGGCACTTTGAAGAAGAAGCCCTCGCGCGCCGGCGCATTGGCTAGCATCGCGTCGGCCGCCGGACGATTGGTGACCGTGTCCTCCCGCATCGGCGTGCCGGATTCGCCGACCTGGGCCGTCGGCTCGACCGCGTCGGTGTCGAGTTCGTTGAGCTTGTCGACATAGCCCAGCATCTCGCTCATCTCGATCTGCAGGCGCTGCTCCTCGGCCGGCGTGAGCTCCAAGCGCGCGAGGCGTGCAACATGCCGGACCTGTTCAAGGCTGATCTTTTCCTCGGCCATCATCGACAATCCTAACATCCGCAGTTTGCCAAGTCAGGGGTTTTAGCTGATCACCGTTCGCTGTTCACGGGCCGCTTGCCAGCAGCCAACGAGACACCTACCTTTGTGGGCAGTGAAGATTCCCGGCCGTCTCGGCACCTGGATGGAGGGGCTCTCGAATCTGCGCGATTTCGGGTGGCGCTCATTTGCCGGCCTGGATCGGATTGCGCTGGGGCGCCGGGGCGAACGGATCGCGGAGCGTTATCTGCGGCGGCATGGCTACCGGATCCTAGAGCGCAATTTTCGTGGCGCGGGCGCCGAGATTGACCTGGTTGCGATGGACGGCGAGACGCTGGTGTTCGTCGAGGTCAAGACCCGGCGCACGGCGCAAGCCGGGATGCCGCAGGAAGCGGTGAACGCTTACAAGCAGCGCCATCTAAGACGCGCCGGCGAAGTTTACGCGCACAGCCATCGCGCGCACGACCGCCCGATGCGGTTTGATGTGGTCGCGATCCTAGAAGACGGATCCGGCCGCCATCTCGAACTCCTGAAGGACGCTTTCTGAATGCTGGACATCCGACTCATCCGCGAACAACCCGGCTTGGTCACAGCCGAGCTTGCCAAATGCGGCGTCGATCCCGCCGAGGTCGCCCAGATACTCGAGACCGACGCCCGCCGGCGCCGCCTACAAAAAGAACTCGACGATTTGCGCGCCGAGCGCACCCGCGAGTCGCGCGAGTTGGGCAAAGCGACGCCCGAGGAGCGCGAGCGGCGGCGCGCCGAGATGCGTGCGCTTGGCGATCGCATCTCCGCGGACGATCGCGAATTGGGCGAAGTCGAGCGGCAGTTCGAGCAGTTGATGCTCGGGATGCGTAACCTGCCGCGTCCGTACGTTCCTGTCGGCAAGAGCGAAGCCGACAATAAGGTCGTGCGCGGCGAAGGCCAGCCGGCCGAATTCGGCTTCAAACCGCTGCCGCACTGGGAGTTGGGCGAGCGGCTGGGGATTATTGATTTCGAGCGTGGAGTGAAGCTCTCCGGCACGCGGTTTTACGTGCTGATGGGGCTGGGGGCGCGCCTGGAGCGCGCGCTAATAGCCTGGATGCTCGACCTCAAGACGCTCGAGCAGGGCTACCTCGAAGTGATTCCGCCGCTGATGGTCAACAGCGCCTCGGCCACCGGCACCGGCCATCTACCGAAGTTCCAGGACACGATGTACCGCGATATCGAGGAGGATTACTGGTTCATCCCGACCGCCGAGGTCCCGCTCACCAATCTCTATCGCGACGAAATCCTGGACGCCGACCGCCTTCCGATTTATCTGACGGCTTACACGCCGTGTTTTCGGCGCGAGAAGATGTCGGCCGGGCGCGACGTCCGCGGCATCAAGCGCGGCCATCAGTTCGACAAGGTCGAGATGGTCAAACTGGTGACGCCCGAGAGTTCGGACGAGGAACTGGAGAAGCTGGTCGAGAACGCGTGCGAGGTATGCCGCCGGCTCAAGATTCCGTTTCGCGTCGTGCAGCTTTGCACCGCCGACCTGGGGTTTTCGAGCGCCGCGACTTACGACGTCGAGATGTGGGCGCCTGGGTCGGAGGAGTGGCTGGAGGTCAGTTCATGCTCGAACTGCACCGATTTTCAGCCGCGCCGCGCCAACCTGCGCTTTCGCCGGAACAAGGGTGAACGTCCCGAATTCGTCCACGCGCTCAACGGCTCGGGTCTGGGATTGCCGCGCACACTGATCGCGGTGTTGGAGAACTATCAGCGAGCTGATGGCACCGTAATAGTGCCCGAGGTGCTGCGGCCATACATGGGCGGAGTGGAAGTAATCCGCCCGCGCTAGTTCCAAGCCGGGGTCCGAATGTCGCCATTCGTCGGTGGAATTTTGCGTAAGATCTTCGCGCAAAATTCACTCGTAAGAGTTTCGTGCGCCATCCGCTAACAAATCCACGACGCCGCATTTACTCCAAATGTTCGCCTTGAGTTAACATTCCCGTAACATTTGTTCGTTACGTTCTCCCGAAGGGATCTGTAGCCTCGGGATGGATGATGGCGCGGGGCCGCAGGGGTCGTAACGGACAGTTTTCATTTTGGCCGAACTTCTCGAAGCGACGCATGACAACGTAGCGACGCCGTCGCGCCCGGCGCGCGTCGGCGCGTTTCATGTTCGTTTGCTTGGCGACAGTATCTTCAACGTTACTACGCTCCTGCTGACACTGGTGGGTCTGAGCGTCCTGGTCGGCCTGGCGATCGCGCTGGTGGTCGATTCTTCGCCGTCAATCAAGGCCTTCGGCTGGGGCTTCGTCGTCGGCACCGATTGGGATCCGGTCAACGAGCGTTTCGGCGCGCTGCCCTTCATTTATGGGACGCTGGTCTCCTCGACGATAGCGTTGACGATCGCGGTGCCGCTGAGCCTCGGCGTGGCGCTCTGCCTAAGCGAGATGGCGCCGACGTGGCTCAGCCGGCGGCTGGGCTTCATGGTCGAACTGCTGGCGGCGATTCCCTCGGTGGTGTACGGACTGTGGGCGATTTTCGTGCTCGGCCCGTGGTTGCGCGATCACGTCGAGCCGGGGCTCGGCGCCACGCTGGGCTTTTTGCCGCTGTTCAAGGGGCCGCGCGTTTCGGTGAGCATCCTGTGCGCGGGAGTGTTGCTGGCGATCATGGTGGTGCCGTACATCGCCGCGGTCTGCACCGACGTTTTCCGCGCCGTGCCGCAGACCCAGCGCGAGGCGGCGCTGGCACTGGGTGCGACGCGCTGGGAGATGGTGCGGATGGCGGTGTTGCCGTACGGGCTGTCGGGCGTGATCGGCGCGATCATGTTGGGCCTGGGCCGCGCGCTGGGCGAGACCATCGCGGTCGCGATGGTGATCGGCAATTCGCCGCAGATTTCCGCCTCGCTGTTCGCGCCCTCGGCCACGCTGGCCAGCGCGATCGCCAACGAGTTCGCCGAGGCGACGTCGTCGCTTTACCTCTCGTCGCTGGTCGAACTGGGCCTGGTGTTGCTGGTGGTCGGGCTCGCGCTCAATATCGTGGCACGCGCGCTGGTGCTGGGTGCGACGCAACGCCGTTTCGAGGGCGACCGATGACGGCCAAATCAACCGCGTATTCTCGTCGCACCATGTGGCGCAAAGCCAAGAGCGACCTGATGATGGGCGTGGCCGTGCTCGCGACCGTCATCACGTTGCTCCCGCTGTTCATCATCCTGGCCTACCTGGTCGCCAAGGGCGCCTCGAGTCTCAACCTGGCCTTCTTCACCCATATGCCGGCGCCGGTGGGCGAGAAGGGCGGCGGGATGGCCAACGCGATCGTCGGAACGCTCGAGCTTATCGGGCTGGCGAGCCTGATGGGCTTGCCGGTGGGCATCGGCGCGGGATTGTACCTGGCGGCGCATCGGGGCAGCCGCTTCGCCAGCGCGGCGCGTTTTGGCGCCGACGTGATGATGGGGGTGCCATCGATCGTAGTGGGGATCTTCGCTTACGCGGTGGTGGTGCGGCCGCTGGGCGGGTTCTCGACGCTCGCCGGCGCCGTAGCGCTGGCCGTCATTATGATTCCGCTGGTGACGCGCACCACCGAGGAGATGCTATTGTTGGTGCCGCACGAGATGCGCGAGGCGGCGCTGGCGCTGGGCGTGCCGGGATGGCGCACGACGCTGTTCGTGGTGGCGCGCACGGCGGCCAGCGGAATCGCCACCGGCGCGATCCTGGCGATCGCGCGCATCGCGGGCGAGACCGCGCCGCTGCTGTTCACGGCCTTCGGCAACCGCTTCTGGTCGACCTCGCTCACCAGCCCCATCGCCTCGCTCACGGTGCAGGTCTACACCTACGCGATTTCGCCTTTTCCTGATTGGCAGCGCCAGGCGTGGGCCGGAGCGCTGGTACTCACGGCCATCGTGTTGGCGCTCGAGTTGGGCGTAAGATGGGTGACGCGCGGGAGCGCGCGAGTCGTCCGCTAGACACCATGGCTGAAAAGCTCGTCGCACGTCATCTGAGCGCTTATTTCGGGCAGACCCGCGCCGTCCACGACATCAACCTGGCCTTCCCGGCCAACGTGGTGACGGCGATCATCGGGCCTTCGGGATGCGGCAAGTCGACGCTGGTGCGCTGCCTCAACCGGATGCACGAAGTCGTGCACGGCGCGCGGGCCGAAGGCGAAGTGCTGCTCGACGGAGAGGACATCTATGCGCCGGGGGTTGACGCGGTGCAGGTGCGGCGGCGGATCGGGATGGTGTTCCAGAAGCCGACGCCGTTTCCGACCATGTCGATCGAGGACAACGTGGCCGCGGGTCTCAAGCTCAACGGCGTCGCGCTCAAGCGTCCGGAGCGCGACCGAATCGTGGAGCGCAGCCTGCGCCAGGCGGCGCTGTGGGACGAAGTCAAAGAGCGCCTGCGCCGCCCAGGCGCCAGCCTCTCCGGCGGCCAACAGCAGCGTTTATGCGTGGCGCGCGCGTTGGCGGTCGAACCCGAGGTGCTGCTGATGGACGAGCCGTGCTCGGCGCTCGATCCGATCTCGACCGCGCGGATCGAAGAACTCTTGTTGGAGCTCAAGGCAAGTTACACAATCGTGTTGGTCACGCATAATATGCAACAGGCGGCCCGCACCGCGGACCTGACCGCCTTCCTGTATACCGGGGACCTGATCGAGTTCGGTGAGACTCGGCAGATCTTCACCAACCCGGCCCGCCGCGAGACCGAGGATTACATCACCGGGCGTTTCGGCTAACCGCCGGCCCCCGGGGAGGCGCAGATGGACAACTTGCAGCCGCAGCATACCAACCGCCAGTACGAGGAGGATCTGCGCGCCGTGCGCGGCGACCTGCTCAAGATGGGCGGCCTGGTCGAGCGCCAGATCGCCGAAGCGATGGAGGCGCTGGTCAACCGCGACACGGTCAAGGCGCGCGAGATCATTGCGCGCGATGCCGAGGTCAATCGGCTCGACGTCGAGACCGACGAGCAGTGCATCCGGATACTCGCGCTGCATCAGCCGGCCGCCAACGACCTGCGCTTCATCACCACCGGGCTCAAGATCACCACCGACCTCGAACGCATCGGTGACAACGCGGTCAACATCTGCGAGCGCGTGCTCGAGCTCAACGAGGAGCCGCAGCTCAAACCCTATCTCGACCTGCCGCGGATGGCGGCGGCGGCGCAATCGATGCTCAAGGACAGCCTCGACGCATTCCTGCGCGACGACGCCGCGCTGGCCGAGGAAGTGATCGCGCGCGACGACGAGGTCGACCAGCTCAACTACCAGATGTACCGCGAGCTGCTCTCCTACATGGCCGAGGACCCGCATACCATCCCGCGCGCTACCCGTTTGCTGTTCATCTCCAAATATCTCGAGCGAATCGCCGATCACGCAACGAACATTGCCGAGATGGTCGTCTTCATGGTTAAGGGACGGACCATCCGCCACATGGACAAAAAGAAACATGAATGAAGCCGCCGCCACTCAGACGCGTCCCGCTTCCCGTCATCGCATTCTGCTGGTCGAGGACGAGCGCGACATCCGCGAACTGGTGCGCTACAGCCTCGAGCAGGAGGGTTTCGTCGTCGATGAAGCCGCCGACGCCGACACCGCGCTCGAACGCATCGCACGCCGCGCTCCGGATCTGATGGTGCTCGACGTGATGCTGCCCGGAATGTCCGGGCTCGAGCTGTGCCGGCGGATGCGCGCGCAGCCGCCGACGGCCGCGATGCCGATCCTGATGCTCACGGCCAAGGGCGCCGAGGTCGATCGGGTGCTCGGGCTCGAGATGGGGGCCGACGACTACGTGGTCAAGCCGTTCAGCCCGCGCGAGGTGCTGGCGCGGATCCGGGCGCTGCTGCGCCGGGCGCGGCTGATTAGCGAACCCGGCGAGGGTGGCGGTTTCGAACGCGGGCGGCTCAAGATGGACTTCGGCACCTACGAGGCGTTCATCGACGGACGCCGGCTGGAGATGACGTTGCGCGAGTTCGAGCTGCTGCGTTTTTTCGTACAGCATCCGCTGCGCGTCTACACCCGCGAGCAGTTGCTCGACCTGGTGTGGGGGCGCGACACCTTCGTCGAGCCGCGCACGGTCGACGTCCATGTCCGCCGGCTGCGCCGCCATATCGAGCGCGACGACGCCAATCCCGAACTGATTCTAACGGTTCGCAGCGTCGGCTACCGCTTCAACCCGGAAACGCTTGGGTAGATCGACAAAGCTCCGCCTTATGGCGGCGGTGCTGCTCACGCTCGTGCCGCCCGCCATCCTGCTCGGCGTATTGTTCGCGCAGGGACGGCTTGGGTGGGCCTGGGCGATCGGCGCGCTGGCCGTGGGGCTCGCTATCGGTATCCTTGCCACCTCCGCGATCGCCGCGGCCTGGACTCGCAGCACGGAGCGCGTGGAGGAGGCCGCCGCGGCGCTGGAGGAGCGCCGTCCACCAGCCCATCTGCATCATGAGGGCGCCGACGCGATGGGGCTTGCCGAGCATCGGTTGCTCGAAGTCGCCGGCGCGGTCGCGCGCGAGCTCGAGGTGCTGGCCGAGCAGCGCGACGAATTCGAGGCCATCCTGCGCAGCATGACCGAGGCGGTGGTGGTGACGGGGCGGCGCGGCGATGTCGTGCTCCTCAATGGGGCGGCGCGGCGCATGTTCGCGCTCGATGCGGAGACCAACTACGGGGGCCGCGCTTTCGTCGAGCTATGCCGCGACCCGCGCCTGCAGGAATTCGTCGCGGCCTCGATGAGCGCGGCGGCGGACGACGGGATGGTCAGCGCCGAGTTTCAGATTCAGAGCCCCGCGCCGCACCATCTCGCCGCCAACGCCGCGCCCGTACGCACTAACGCTGGCGCCGCGGCGGCTTGGGTGCTGGTCTTCCACGACGTGACTCAGCTCAAGTCGTACGAGACCGTGCGCGCGGATTTCATCGCCAACCTGACTCACGAGATTCGCACGCCGCTGAGCGCCCTTTGTGGCTATGCCGAAACCCTGGTCGCCGGTGTCGACGACCCCGCTACGCAGCGCCGTTTCCTCAATATCATCGAGCGCCAGTCGCGTCGCCTCGCGCGGCTTATCGACGACCTGATCACGCTCTCCGATCTCGAACGCGGGCTTTTGCCGCTCAGGCTCGAGCCGCTCGAGGTCAGGCGTGTGACCGACGAGGCGGTGGAGCTGATGCGCGAGCAGGCCGAGCGCCAGGGCGTGACACTTGAGACCCGGTACGCCGACGCGGTGGTGCGGGTGGAGGGCGATCGCGATCGCTTGAACCAGGTGATGATCAACCTGCTAGATAACTCGATCAAGTACACGCCGCGCGACGGCCGCGTGACGGTCGAAGTGCGCGCCGCCCGTCAGGCCGAGCCGTTGGGTAAGGAGGCGCGCGAGGGCGTCGAGCTGGCCGTCACCGACACTGGCGAAGGCATCCCGGCGGCTGACATCCCGCGGCTCACAGAACGGTTTTATCGGGTCGACCGGGCGCGCTCGCGCGAGCTCGGCGGCACTGGGCTCGGCCTGGCGATCGTCAAGCATATCGTGCAGCTCCATCACGGACAGCTACGCATCGAGAGCCGGCTGCGCGAAGGCACGACGGTAAGCGTATGGCTGCCGGCGGCGCCCCACGCCACAGCGCTACCGATCTGAAGGTCGGGGGAGAGATCCCTCACCACGCGCCAGATATTTTCCCATTACGCCCGGATTCGGCAACGGGGCTTGGGCAGGCAAATACTACCCGCGCGCAATCACCATCTTGCGGCGCTGCGCTCGATGTGAGAAATTTTTCTGTCCAGTGTGCGCCGTTAGCTCAGCGGATTAGAGCATCAGACTACGGATCTGAGGGTCGGGGGTTCAAATCCCTCACGGCGCGCCATTTTCTTCCCAACCCTGATCGCCTCGTCGGTCAGCGCGACTTTCTTACTTGACGTCCGCGTCGGCGACGCCTGGCGAGAAGGGTGACGAACACTCGATAAGCGTCCGTTAAAAGCCATTGCTCCCCGCTTGGACTTGGTATTCGAATTTGCGTTTGCAAAGCGCTTGATGTTGGGAATATGAGTCGGGGTTCAAAATGGAATTCCGGCTCACAAGAAATTCCGGCTCACCAGGATGGAAGGATGAATAGGCGTCAATTTTTTTGGCTTGGCATGAGAATGGCCGGAGCTGTGGGCGTCGCGGTTACCGCGAATCACGGCGATCTGAAAGCCTGGGCCGGAGACACTTCCTCGGACGACAGCCCGGCCTCCGACGCCTTCGGCGACCGCAACGGCTCGATCGTTCGCGCCTACGAGTACCTGTCGCTCGCCATGGACGCGTATCAGCAGGGTCGGACGCCACGGCTCGTCCAGAGCTATGCCGATTCGCAGGGACTCGGCAGCACTGCTTTCGTCTACGACAACGCTCTTGCGATCCTCGCCTACCTCAATCGCGGGCGGCGCGATGACGTAGCCCGGGCGATGCTGCTTGGCGACAGTTTTCTCTACGCACAGACGCACGACGGAACCTACAGCGACGGTCGTTTGCGGCAAGCCTATTGGGTCGGCCCGTTCACCCTGCCAATTGCCACCAACGATTCGTACTTTGTCCGGAAAGATGGCAGCGTCAATCTCGTCGGCGCTCCGTGGTTCTTCGTGGGCAGCTCGGTCTCGGACATGAGCTGGGTGGGGATCGCCCTGGCGCGATTGTTTGCGCGCACCGGCAAGTCGTGGTACCTCGAAGGCTCGCTGCGGCTGGGGAGGTGGATCGTGGACAATGCCTTCGACACCTTCGGCCTGGGCGGTTACAGCTTCGGCGTGGATGGCAATAACCAGAGACTGAGCTTGATGAAATTGACTGAGCACAATGTCGACGTCTACGGGTTCTTCACCAACCTGTTGGCACCGCTTACCGGCGAGGCGCGCTGGATGAATCGTGGCCGGCACGCCCTCGAGTTCATCGAGCGTATGTGGAACGCCGACGACGGCTTCTTTTACACCGGCTCCAATGACGGGAAGACGATCGACACCGCCGTGGTGTTGGAAGAGGTGCAGTCGGAATCCTACCTGTCCTTGCTGGACCGTCGGTACGCGGACGCGCTCGACTGGACCAAGAGCAATCTGGTGGCTACGGACACGCCGCAGTCGCTTAACGCCAGCTTCACGGGTAACCTGCGGTTGAGCGGGGTAAGCTTCAGCGACGTTAGCCGGCGCGCGACCGAGCGCGGAAACCCTAGCGATCCGTTGCCGGACCCGGATGCCGTCTGGTTCGAGGGGTCGGCGCACATGGCGGCCGTGCTGCTGGCCCGTAGGCTAGGGGCCCGTCGCGACCTGCCAACCTTCCACGGCGACATCGCGACCGCCTCCGAGTACTTGGATCACATCGTTCTGGCACAGTCCGAGCTCGGCCGGGGACAAACCGTCAACGGGGTCGCGCTTCCTGGAAGGTCAGGCGTGGTCGCCGCGTCCAGCGTACTCAATACCGGAACCGGGTTTTCCTACTTCCCGAATGTGCACCTCGGCGCCACCTCGTGGTACCTGCTCGCCGCATTGGCAGGTAATCCGTACCAGCTGTGAGCCTTCACCGGAGCTGAGGCCCCGGAGATCGGTCAAGGCGCTTTCGGTACGGGAGCGTGGCAAAGATCAGCGCCCTTCATGGCTGGTATGGGTTGCCACGCTGTGCGAAGCCCCTGGTGGACTCCGCAAAGCCTGGATGTTACGCATATCAAGTATTGGTGACTGGGACATGAGCGCCGATCTTCAGCGACGCCTGCGTTTGGGCCTGATTCTCTTCCTCCTGCTGTGCGGCTGTTCGACCGCGAACAACGATGCCGCCAATTTCTCGAAAGCGCAGAAGTTGCGCCAAAATGCGTTGCTCGCTGCCCGGCAAGGCGATACCGCAAGCGCCCTCGACGACATCAACCAGGTGCAGGTGCTGGAACCGGTCGCCAGCAGAGCGCCCGGCTTGACGCCGCCACCCATGCGCGGCCCCGAGCATCGCGCCATCGCGCCCGCCGGCGGTCAGACTACCTGCAGCAACATCGGCATCAACCGATTTTCCTGCTTCTGAATCGTTCCGTCGTCGAGGGGCGCGTCTGGACCCCGGCTGCCAGAGCCGCGGCCCAGACGCTCAACGCATCTACTGCGCGATCCAGCCCCCATCGACCGCCATCGGCAGCCCGGTGACGAACGACGACGCCTCCGAACAGAGCCATACCACCGCCTCGGCGATCTCCTCCGGCTTGCCCATCCTGCCCACAGGCTCAGCCGCCTCGAGGTCCTTCTCCGTGTAGGTTTCCAGCGTGCTCGCGTCGAGCATGCGCGCGACCATCGGCGTCCGGATTACGCCGGGACATACCGCATTGACGCGAATTCCCTGTTGCGCGTACTCGAGTGCCGCCGTCTTGGTCATCATGACGACGCCGCCCTTGGACGCGTTGTAAGCTATCAGCCCGCGAAAGCCGACCAGCCCCGCCACCGACGCGGTGTTCACGATCGCGCCGCCGCCCTGCTTGAGCATCTGCGGGATTTCATGCTTCATGCAGAGCCACACGCCCTTGAGGTTGATCCCGATAACGCGGTCGAAATTTTCCTCGGTGCATTCGGCGGTGTTGGCCATGCGGCCCTCGATACCCGCGTTGTTGTGCGCGCAGTCGAGGCGCCCCCAGGTCTGCACGATCTTGTTCACCATCGCCTCGACCTGGCGGCCGACCGAGACGTCGGTGTGGATGAAGATCGCTTCGCCACCCGCCGCCGCGATTTCCTTAGCGGTGCGCTCGCCGCCCTCGGGTACGTAATCCGCAATCGCGACTTTCGCGCCCTCGCGCGCAAACGCCATCGCGGTTGCTTTGCCGATCCCCGACCCGCCGCCGGTGACCAGCGCCACTTTGCCTTTGAGATTTGATGCCATCAGTTTTTGCCTCACCTCTTCATCCCGCCTGCGCTCAGTTTAATCAAGAGCTGGATGTACTCGCCGCGCGCTCCGTTGCAGGCATCATCGCGTCAGTGCGCGGGGGCCCTTGACAGGCGGGCCTTAAAATTACCAAACAGGATCGCTACATCATGATGTCGTTCGCCCTTGGGCCCCATGCGATGCGGGCGGGGTAAGGAGGCCTTTACTGCGATGTCGACCGGTCATGCTCCCGATCCTGCCGCGATTCGCGCACGGCTGAGCCATCCCGTGATCGATTCCGACGGCCACTGGCTGGAGTTCGCGCCCGCTATAACCGAATATATCGAGCGCGTGGCTGGCCGAGACGTGCTGGAGGCTTTCAACGCGCGCAACGGACGGATCCTGCGCGATCTCGAACTCCCTCTGGACCAGCGTCTCGACGCACGTCGTCCGCAACAGAGCTGGTGGTCTTTTCCCACGCGCAAGACGCTCGACCGCGCGACCGCGATGCTCCCGCGTCTGCTCCACGAGCGGCTGGACGAGCTTGGGATGGACTTCTGCGTTCTTTACCCGACCACCGGCCTGGCCGTGCCCTTTATCGGTAACGACGAGCTGCGCCGGGCGACCTGCCGCGCCTTCAATACTTTTGCCGCCGAACAGTTCGCTCCGTATACCGACCGGATGACCCCGGCGGCTGTGGTCCCTATGAATACCCCCGCGGAGGCGATCGAAGAGCTCGAGCACGTGGCGAAGACCCTCAAGCTCAAGGTCGTGGTGATGGCGAGCGTTATCAAACGGCCGATTCCGGCGACCGCGCGACGCTCGCCCGAGCTCGCGCGCTATGCAACCTGGCTCGACATGTTCGGGATCGACAGCGCCTACGACTACGACCCGGTATGGGCGAAGTGCGTCGAGCTCGGGATCGCGCCGACCTTCCATTCCAGCGGCCGCGGCTACGGGATGCGCGTGTCGGTGTCGAACTTCACCTACAACCATATCGGACATTTTGCGGTCTCGGCCGAAGCGGTATGCAAGGCGCTGTTCCTGGGCGGCGTGACGCGGCGTTTTCCCACGCTCAAGATGGCGTTTCAGGAAGGTGGCGTCGGATGGGCCTGCAATCTGTACGCGGACCTCGTCGGGCACTGGAAGAAGCGCAATGCTCGCGCGTTGGCCGAGGTCGACCCGGCCAACCTCGACCGCAAACGCCTGGCCGAGCTGTTCGGGCGCTACGCGGACCCGGCGTGGCGCCAAAAGCTGTCGCAGTGGAAGCTGGACGAGGAGGGCGGACTGCCCGCGATGCCGGGGGCGGGGCGTTACGACGACTTCGCAGCGTGCGGAATCGAGCGCGCGGAAGACATCCGCGAGCTCTTCTGCAAGAACTTCCACTTCGGCTGCGAAGCCGACGACCCGATGAACGCGTGGGGCTTCGACGCGCGAGTGAATCCGTACGGCGCGCGGCTCAAGACGCTCTTCGGCTCCGACATCGGCCACTTCGACGTGCCCGACATGCGCGAGGTCCTGCCCGAGGCGCACGAGCTGGTCGACGAGGGGCTGATCGAGGAGCGCGATTTCCGCGATTTCGTGTTCACCAACCCGGTCGAGTTCTGGGGTGGGATGAACCCGGATTTCTTCAAGGGCACGCGCGTAGAAAAAGCGGCGGCGGCCGCCATGGCGGAGGCGGCCAAAAGGCCCGCCGAGCCACGCGCCGCGAAATAGCGGTGCATAGTTCAGGACCGGCTATGCTGCGAGCCCCGTTCCTGATGGCGCATTCAAGCCATGAACCCGAATCCGAGACAATTGTTGGAAACCTTCTTGGCGTTCATATCCATTGTTCTAGAATTGGTCCTAGGTGCGGTGATTTTTTATGTTATAATTCCATCTAACGCATTATATCGAGCGAGACATTGCATCGATGCAAGACCCTAGCGGTTCCGCTCTTTACTATGTGGAACAATTCGGAGAAATAATTTTTTTGGCCGCCGACTGCCTGATCGCTTTGTTCTTCGTGATTCGAGGAATAAAGAACGCCTGGAATGCAACGATGGGATTGTGAAAGATAGGAGTCTTGTTTCAATGAGCGACAGCAGTGAAAAAGATCAGATCTCCATTGGGACAGGGCTGAAAGCCGCGGTGAAAGTTGCCCTGTCTAATACTGCGCACACTGTTATTCACCCTATTCATACCGCAAAAGCTTTGTTTGGTATCGAAGAAGAAAGAACCATTCCCGAAATGATTCGAGACGAAGAGAAGCGGCTGTCCGAGAAGAGAAAACCGCAACCGCTATCCAATGGCAGAGTGGAAGGTTCTTAGCGAGACGATCGTCGGGAGCGCGGCGCATGTATTAACAGCAGTCGCTGCGATTGTGGCTCTCTGCTGAGTCGGACGCGCGAAACTACTCACTTCGGGACTTTGTCGGCACCGAAGTAATCCCCGCCTTTGGCGCGCACGTCGTCGGTTCCCCACTGCACCTCGTGGTCGACCTTCCGCATCAAAGGGATATGTTTGGAACAGTGCATGTAGGCTTCGTCGACTGAGACAATCACCCAGCGTTCGAGGTTGCCAGGGTCCTTGCTCATGAGGTTCGCGAGCGCCGAGTCTCCGAACACGGCGTCCGCGGCCGAATGCTCTTCCATAAATCGCACGAACTCGTCGTGCGCGACGATGCGCGCGGTTCCATTCACGTGAAGACCGATCCGGTCTTTCGCGAAATCGATGAACATCAGCCCGATATGCGGATTTTCCGAAATGTTGCCCATGCTCGACATCACCCCGTTGCCACGAAACTCCGGGTACGCGAGGGTTCGTTCATCCAGCACTTTGACAAAGTTTGCGTGCCCGGCGCGGAACGAGGCGTCCGCGTTTCCATTTCTATCTGCCGTTCCGACGAACATCATTTCCTGGCCGATGACGAACTCCTGCATCGCGGAGTTGAGATGGTCGAGCACCCGATGCTTATAGAATGTAAACGCCTGGAAGCTCTTGCCGTACTTGCGCTGTAGCTGATGCTCTCCTTCCGAGCCCGGCAAAGCCTCCTCCTCCGATTCTCCTGAGGGCGACCCATTTCGACCGCTGCAGGCCCATTCGACGATCTCGCGGACCATCGCGGCGCAGGAGCCGCAGGCAAGGCCGGCGCGCGTCGCCTCTCTCACCGCTTCGACGGTGTCGCATCCGCGCTTGACGCATTCGACAATGGCGCCCTTACTGACGGCGTGGCAGCTACAGATCTGAGCGTCAAGCGGGATCTGCTCGAGCATGACTCGTTTGGGCGGCGCACCGATATCGAACAGCAGGTTGATTCGATCTTCGGGCAGCGGCGCGTTGCTCTCGAAGGCATGCTGCAGGGAGGCAGCCTTGCTGCTGTCGCCCAGCAGGATACCGCCCATCAGGCGGCCGTCGCGGATGATCAGCTTCTTGTAAGTCCCGCGCCGCGGCTCGGCGAATTGCACTACCTCGTCGCGCTGCTCGCCGGGCTCAGTCAGCCCCATCGAGGCCAGTTCGACGCCCGCCACCTTGAGGCGAGTGGCTACCTTTGAACCGTGGTACGCGGCCCTGGAGTTGGTTCCGGTTATATGGTCCGCGAGCACCTTGACCTGTTCCCATATCGGCGCCGCCAGGCCGTAGGTCTGCCCGCGATGCTGCACGCATTCGCCCACGGCGTAGATCCGGGGGTCGTCGACGGTGCGCATCTGGTTGTTGACCACGATCGCGCGTTCGACCGTGAGGCCGGCCTGGCTGGCGATTTCCGAGTTGGGCTTGATGCCGGTCGCGAAGACCACCAGGTCGCTTTCGAGAGTCTCGCCATTTTTGAATTCGAGTCCAGTAACGCGCTCGTCGCCGAGGACTTTCTGCGTGTCGGCGCCGAGATGAACTCGGATGCCCATCTCTTCCATCTGCGACTGCAAGATAGCGCCTGCAGGGGAATCAAGCTGTTGATTCATGAGGTGGAGGGAGCGATGGATGACGTGGACGTCGAGGCCAAGACTTAGCAGTCCGTGGGCGCATTCGAGCCCTAGTAGGCCGCCGCCGACTACCGCAGCTCGCTTCTTCCCGGTCGCGTAATCCGCCATGCGGCGGCAATCGTCAAGCGAGCGAAACCCGAAGACGCCAGGTTTGAGACTGCCGTCGCTCTGCGTCAATCCGGGCAGCGGTGGGATGAAAGAGCGGCTGCCGGTCGCGATGATCAGGTTGTCATACGGCTCTTCCGATCCGTCGGCTCCGAGCACGCGGCGGGCGAAGCGGTAGATACGTGTGGCGCGGATACCCGCATGCAGGCGGATGCGATTGCGTTCATACCATTCGAGTGGGTTGAGAGAGATTTCGCCGGCCTGATGAGACCCGTCGAGCACTGCGGAGAGCATGATCCGGTTGTAGTTGCCGAACGGCTCGGCGCCGAACATCGCGATGTCGAACAGCTCTGCGCCGCCACGGGCCAAAAGCTCCTCGACGGTGCGGGCGCCCGACATGCCGTTGCCGATGACGACCAGATTGCGCTTTGCGCCCATGGGCTTAGATCTCCACGAAGCCCAGGTCGATCATCACTTTTCCCGTGAGCCCTTCGGGCGCCGCGAGCATCAACTCGAGCACGTTGTTGGGCAGGATGTCGTCGACGATCGCGAGCGGCACGTGAATCCCGCTTTTGCCACCGCACGGAAACAGCCGCATCGGTTTGCCGTCGCGCTGGAGCACCAGGTAAAGAAACTCCGGGGTTGGATTGCCGACACGGCAGTAAATCAATTGAGCGCGCTTGTCCGGTGGGACTTGATAGATCGCCCTGGGCTCGAGGCTGACCGGGGTTTCCAATCCGCGGCCCGCAAAGCCGAACATCCCCTGAACGAATTTGTGCTCTTCGAACATAAGCGCCTTTTTTCGACGTTGCTGCGTCAAGTCCGTTGCGGCCTCGATCACTCTATCAAACTCGTGATTCGCCTATAACAAGGAGATTCCAGCGCAATTTAGAATCTGTATTCACCTGTCGAGGCTCTGCAAAAGAGCCAGATTGTGAGCAATGTAGAGGAGCGCTTTCGTGGCATCGAGAAAGGCGGTTTCGGCTTGCCCACCGCTTCCGATGCGTCTTACAGTAACGGCTCCCAGCAGCGGCTCGCGCACGGAACCGTCTCCCGCGGCGGGCCGCAGCCGAAGCTATAAAAGTCGCGCAAAAATCGAGGCACGAATGAAAGTATCGCTCTTCTATCTACCGTCAGTCGGCAACAAGGCCCAGATAGAACAAGGGATGGTCGGTCTGCGCGGAGAGCTGTACGACCAGATGCTGCGCGAGGTTTCCGCGCAGGCGCGCCTGGCCGACGAACTCGGTTACGATTCGATCAGCTTCACCGAGCATCACTTCCACGCCGAAGGCTTCGAGATGTCCAACAACCCGGTGTTGCTCGACCTCTACATCGGGATGCAGACCAAGCGCCTGCGCGTCGGCCAACTAGGCATCGTGCTGCCGGCCAACAATCCGATTCGTGTGGCCGAGGACATCGCGATGCTCGACCACATGACCGGCGGCCGCGCCAACGCCGGCTTCGCGCGCGGCTATCAGCGCCGCTGGGTCGACATCATGGCCCAGCAGACCCACGGCATCCACGGCGCCCAGCCGCATCAGCACGACGAGATCGACGCCGCCAACCGCGCCGCATTTGAGGAGTGCTTCCGCATCATCAAGGCCGCGTGGACCCAGGACATGCTCAGCTACCAGGGCAAATACTGGCGCATACCGCCGGGCGCGACGCCGTGGACGATCGAGGCCACGACCAAGTGGGGCAGGGGCGTCGAGAACGGCATCGTCAAGGCGGTGAGCGTCGTGCCCAAGCCCGTGCAGAAGCCCCATCCGCCGATCTTCCAGCCGTTCGCGTCGTCCGAACGCAGCATCCGATGGTGCGCGCAGGAGGGCGTGACCGCGGTGATTCCGCCGCTCTTCCCGGCCTTCGAGCGTCAGTTGTGCGACGTCTACGCCGAGGTCTCGGGCCGTGCGCCGGGCGAGGGGATGGGTGTGCTGCGCGACATCATCATCGCCGACACCGACGCGGAAGCGCGCGCGATCTGGCACGAGAGCGGCTATTTCTGCGGTCGCGAATGGTTTCTGCCGTTTGGATTCGCCAAGGGACTGGAAGATCCGAAGACCGGCGAGACGCCGGACCTGTTCGAGAACGGCCTGGCGCTGGTCGGCACGGTCGACACCGTGACGCGCCAGGTCGAGCGGCTGGTCAAGCGATTGCCGGTCTCGTGGATTTTCGCCTGGATGTATAACGGGCTGATGGCGCACGACCGGTTGATGAAAACCATCGAGCTGTTCGCGACCAAGGTGCTGCCCCGGGTGGCGAACCCCGGCTAGGCGATCCACTGCAAAGCCCCTCGCGGAACGAATTGCGCGATGAGAACAGTTATGGCCTCGCAACGGCTTGCTGTCTGAGACCGCGGCTCAACTGGTGGAAGCCGTTTCCAGCTTGCTGTCGGACGGCCAACGGAGCACTCGGCAGACAAACCTCTTTTGCCAGAGCGTCTTACACGCGCGTAAAGCCTCCGTCCGGTCGAGGTCGACGAAGCGCGCATTGTGCGAGCGCGGACCGTGGTGGCGTGCGATTTTGGTGAGTTCCGAGTGAGCGCTCCGGAGCTCATGCGGCGCGGTCCGTGAGGCACGCCGCAGCACCGCGCGCGCGCCGGACTTGCGGCGAAACGCGCCGCCCACTTCTATTCCCCAGCGAACGGCGGGAGTTTCGACGTCCGACTCGTCGGACGCGCTGGTGTTGAGTATCCCGGTAGTCGAGGCGGATGGGCTGGCTGAAGACGTTGCGGCGATGCTGGCGTCGGCCACCTGCGGGCGTGGCGCCTGCTGCGGCGTGTTCGCGAATGCCAGGTCCAGCAGATGCATCATGTGGTGATCGCGCGACTCAATCGACGCGCCACCGAGAACCACACCTACCAGCCGACAGCCGTGGCGCTGCGCCGAGCTGACCAGGTTGAAGCCCGAGGCGCGGATGAATCCGGTTTTCATCCCGTCGGCGCCGGCATATCTTCCGAGAAGATGGTCATGTCCTTTGATGACCGTGCCGCGAAAGACGAAACTGCGGACGGAGAAGAAATGGTAGTAGTCGGGGAAATCATGGATAAGCGCGAGGGCGAGGGTCGCCATGTCGCGCGCAGTGGTTAACTGGTGCGGATCCGGCAAGCCCGACGCATTGCGAAAAGTCGTATCTTTCATCCCGAGGCGAAGCGCCGCCCGGTTCATCATCGTCGCGAACCTGGCCTCGGTGCCGCCGACGGCCTCCGCGAGCACTACCGCCGCGTCGTTAGCCGACTCGGTGACCAGCGCCAGGATCGCATGCTTCACCGACATGCTTTCTCCTGTGCGCAGCCCGAGCCGGGTCGCAGCTTGAGCCGCCGCATGTCGCGAGACTTTCAGCCGTGACTGAAACGTGAGGGCCCCGCTCTTCACCTTGCCGAAGACCAGAAAGAGCGTCATCAATTTCGTCAGCGACGCGGGATAGGTTCTTTCGCCGTCGTTGTGGGATTCGAGCACCTTGCCGCTGTCGGCGTCGACCACGATTGAGGCCTGCACAGCCGCGCGTGCCCTGGGCGCGCACAGAATCAGCGCCGAGAAAGCTATCAGCGCCGCCCGAATCATCGGCGCCCGGACCGCGTTAACTTTCCACTTCAACCGACGAAAAAACACTGGGAGATTGAAAACGCGATCAAAACGCGACTCGGTATTCCAACCGTTCGGTGCCCGGCAAGTCGAATAGGGTGGCAAGCTTCCACTCTACGACCTGGTGCTGCGCGAATGGGTGAGGATCTCTGTTGTCAGCTTGTTTGCGATGCGCGCGATGTCAGCGGTGCTGGGCACAATCGCGATCGCGCTCGCCAATGAACCGCTCCGTCAAGGATGTCATTTCGAGAAACCCGCGGCGAAACAGCTTTCGTATCTTTGGCGCACACGCCTCGGGTCGCCAGAATTGTGAAGTTATGCGCCTCTCGCCCCACTTCTCGCGCCGAAGCGTTGGCGACACCTTGCTGTGGGCCTGGCGCTCGCCGCGGTTGTTCGCGATGGTTTTGCTGGCCGTCGCGGTGATTCTCGGAGCGCATACCACACCACACCTCTACAACCATTCCCACAGGGCGAATGTTAGAACCATCGCGCGCGTATCGCAACGCATCGGAGCAAATCGAATCGATACGCAAGAACTGCGATTGGCACTCGACCAAGGTCGCGTTCCACATCGCCGAGCGCGGGTTTCGATTAGCCGGAGGAGGAAAGTGGCGCTCCCGATGACATTTGCCTGACCTGGAATTTCATGTTAGCGAAAGCCCAGATATATGCGCGCCGCAACTTCTTGCTTAGAGCGAGACGCGCCACAACTCCAAGCCAAAGGAGATCGCAATGGCCTACGCGGACAACAAGGGAGTCAAACTCTACTACGAGACTTGGGGAAGCGGCGGCGTGCCGATCGTGTTTCTCCATCCATGGTCGACCAACGGCTATATCTGGTACTTCCAGCTCTTTCATTTCGCCCGGACCCATACCTGCGTGACGGTCGACCATCGCGGACACGGCCGCTCCGACAAACCGCCGACCGGCTATTCAATTCAGGAGCATGCGAGCGACGTGGCGGCGGTGATGGACGCCGCGAAGATCGACAAGGCGGTGATGGTTGGGAACTCGATCGGCGGGATGATCGCGATGCAATTCTGTCTCGCCCGCCCCGAACGCGTGTTGGGTCTGGTGATCCAGAGCAGTGGCACGGCGCTGTCGGAGGGTTTGCCCAAGGAGGTGATGGACGCGATGGTTCGCGATCGCGATGCCACCTTCAACCAGCTCCTGGAGGGAACGGTGTCGGCGCGCACCAAGCGCGAGCGGCCCGAAGTTCTCGATTTGGCCCGGGCGAGCTTCATGCTCGAGTCGAACTGGCCGCGCCACGTCTTCGATTCCGCGATCAAAGACCCCAACGGCGTCTTCAACTGGAATATCAAGAACCGGTTGAAGGACATCAAGCGCCCGACGCTGGTGCTCGCGGGCGAGGAGGACCAGGCGACGCCGGTGGCGGCGAACAAGTTTCTCGCCGACAACATTCCGGGCGCCAAGCTGGCAGTGCTCAAGGACATCGGCCACTTCTATCAGCTCGAACAGCCCGCGGCGTTCAACGCCTCGCTCGACGAATTTCTGAAAGCACTCGCGCGCTAGCCACCCACGCAGAGCGAAAGGAGCGGACCTCATGGCGATGGATTTCGGGATCTTCTACGAGATCGAACTCAAGAAACCTTACGGGCCGCGAGCTGAGTACGACATTTTTCAGCAGGTGATTTCGCAGGTGGTCGAGGCCGAGCGCGTGGGCTTCACCAACTTCTGGTCGGTCGAGCATCACTTCCTGTCCGAGTTCGCCTATAGCTCGGCGCCCGAGGTGCTGTACGGCGCGCTTTCGCAGCGCACCAGCAAAATCCGGATCGGACACGGTGTGCGCCTGCTGCCGTTTCCGTACAACCATCCGATCCGCGTGGCCGAGATGGGCGCGACACTCGACCTGCTCTGCGACGGGCGGATGGAATTCGGCACCGGGCGCTCGGTGAGCCGCGACGAGCTCGAAGGCTTTGGTATCAACCCCAGCGAGACGCGCGCGCTATGGGACGAGGCGCTCAACATAGTGGTCGGCGCGTGGACCAACGAAGTGTTCTCTTGGGAGGGCAAATATTTCAAAATTCCGCCGCGCGAAATCATTCCCAAGCCGCTCCAGAAGCCGCATCCGCCGCTATGGTGTGCCTCCACCGGCCCCGAAACGCACGACGTCGCCGGGCGCAAGGGAATCGGCCTGCTGTCGTTCACGCTGCTGGTCGATCCCGAGGAACTGAAGCGCCGTATCGGGATTTACCGCGCGGGTATCGCGGAGGCTAAACCGGTCGGCAAGTTCATCAATGATCGCGCCGCGACCTTCACGATGGTGCATTGCGCGGAGACCAACAAGGAGGCGCGCGAAAACGCCAGCGCCGCGTTTGAATGGTACGCCCGCAAGGCCTTTGAGGTGGTCGCCTCGGTGGGCATCTGGCAGTCGGGCAAGACCGACATGGGCACCTACGACTACCTCAAGCAGATGATGAACGTCGATCCGGCGACCATCAATTTCGATTTCATGGATCAGAATGACATGGTCATCTGCGGCGACCCCGACACCTGCATCCGCAAGGTCAAGCGCTACCAGGAGGCGGGATGCCAGCAACTGCTCTGCTTCATGCAGATTTACGACATCCCGCACCAGAAAATCATGGACTCGATAAAGCTTTGGGGTAAGCACGTAATTCCGTATTTCAAATAGCGGCGCGCGCCGCCGGAAGCGCTTGCGATCGTTCGGCGAGAAGATCATGCCGCACTATAGGTAGAGCAGCGTGGACTGACTATTTGGCGGGGCGCCAGACCCTCCCGTCCGGCGCCCCGCTTTCGTTCCGCGGTGGCGCGGTGCGGGCTACTGAGCTACGATTCGCGGCGAACGAGAAATCGCATCTGTTCGGAGGTCTGGATGAATCTCAAAGACGCAGTGGCCGTGATTACTGGCGGCGGTTCTGGATTGGGCGCGGCGACCGCGCATGAATTCGCCGAGCACGGCGCGAAGGTCGCGATTCTCGATCTGCCGTCGTCGCCGGGCGCGAAAGTCGCCGAAGGCTTCGGCGCCAAGGGGTTGTTCGTCGCCGCCGACGTGACTTCGGGTCCCGAGGTCGAGGCGGCGGTCGCGAAAGCGGCCGAGCACTTCGCCACCGTGCATATTGCGGTCAACTGCGCCGGCATCGGACGCGCGTCGCGCACGCTTGCGAAGGACGGGCCGCACTCGCTGGACCTGTTCAACAAAGTGATCCAGATAAACCTGGTCGGGACCTTCAACACGATCCGGATCGCGGCGGCCCGGATGGCGAAAAATCAGCCCAACAGCGAAGGCGAACGCGGCGTCATCGTCAACACCGCCTCGGTTGCGGCATACGACGGCCAGATTGGGCAGGCCGCTTACGCGGCTTCCAAGGGCGGCGTGGTAAGCCTGACGCTGCCAGTGGCGCGCGACCTGGCCTCACTCGGTATCCGCGTCTGCACTATCGCGCCGGGAATTTTCGAGACCCCGATGCTGGGTCTGTTGCCGGAGCCCGCGCGTAAGGCGCTCGAAGCGTCGATCCCGTTTCCGTCGAGGCTGGGGCGGCCGAGCGAGTACGCGGCGCTCGCGCGCCATATCGTCGAGAACACGATGCTCAACGGCGAGACGATTCGGCTCGACGGCGCGCTCCGCATGCCGCCGCGCTAAGGCGTTCGTTCGCGCACGTGCGACGCGGCGAGGGCTCAGTTAACTACGGATTGGGTGCGTACGTTGGTGGAACATCGTCCGGAGCGCCCGCTTCGGGAGAGCCTGCCCCCGTAGCTCCTGCTTCAGGCGCGGCCCCCCTAGGCGCGGTAAATTCGGGCACGGTCCCTTCAGGACTGACCGGTACCGGCCCGGATGGCGTCGCCAGGTCGGGTGCGTCGGCGCCAATCGGAATTATCAGCATTCCCTGCTGATAGTGCGGCCCGCCAACGATCAGAACGCCATGATTGCGCAGCTTCACGTCCGTGGTCATCATTGGCCGCGCGCCCTGGAACAGCATCAACTCCATCGCGATCATATCGTCGTTCACGGCGCTCGGCTCGACTTGCACGATCCATCCACCCGGCAGTGTGAACGCCGTCGTCTGCCCGCACTCGGTGCGGCCGACCTGGTGGCTGATGAGTCGGTAAGTGGTGTAGCGAAAGAGCGACTCCAGCCGCCCGCCCATCGGCAGCAGCCGCTCATCGACTCCCAGGCCAGTATCCGACGCGATCACCTCGTCGACGCGCAGCAGGATTACCCGATGACGCTTCAGCGCCTTGGCCTGCTCAGCATGCGCTGCGGCGGCCTGGTCACTTGGCGTTTGTGGCGTTTGGGGCTGCGCGGCTGGAGTGGGCTGCGCTTGGGCGCCCATGGCTAGCGCGACTACCAAAAGCGCTGTCAGTGAAGGAATAGTCAAACGATGCATAGTCAGTGTTGTTGATCCGGCAGCCAGATGACGGTGGTATTCTGGTTTGGCTCGCTCCATACGGCAACGTCAGGGTTGGAGGTCTCCAGCTTCGAGATTATCGTGCTGGGCTGGCTGCTGGCGGCGGAGGCGAGCGCTTCAGGTAGCTTGGCCTTGTCTTGTGCGAGGGCGCGAGAGTTGCGCTGTGCCACCTGGGTGACCTGGCTTCCCGCGATGATGTTACGGGCCAACGGACTGGTGATTACAACGGTCAGTAGCGCCACGACCGCCATCGCGAACGCCATGGCGGCGGCACTGCCGAAACGCTCGCGCTGAGTCTCGAACCAGCGGCCGAAGCGCACGCGAAGCGGCGGGCGCAACCGCTCGATGCGCGCCTGCACGGCCATCGCAAAGCCGTCAAGTGCCGGCACTGGAGCGGCGTCGCGCAGGAGACGGCCGACGGTCGAATAGCCGGCCAGCGCCTCTTCGCAGGCTTCGCAGCTTGCGAGATGGCGGGCGACTTCCTGCATCTCATGCGGCTGAAGTTCGCTGTCCTCGAAGGCCCCCAGGAGCGGGGCGATTTCGCTGCATTGAGCCATGATGCTAGAAGCCATGATACTGAGGACCATTATGCCCTAATCCTCGGCAAAATCCTTGAGGATTTCGCGGAGGTGGCTGCGGGCGTAATGCAACCGGCTCATTACGGTTCCTCGCGGGCATTGCAACACGTCGCTTATTTCGTCGTAGGACAGCCCTTCTACTTCACGTAGAAGTATCGCGGCCCGATGTTCCGGCGTCAACTGTTCGAGCGCATCCCTGATGCGCTGAGCCATTTCGCTGCGTTGCGCTTCCTTGAATGTGTCGCCGAGTTTGCTCGGCAGCCGCTCGATCTCGGTTTCGGCTTCCTCACCGCGCATCGTCGGATGGCGCCGCTCGCTGCGGCGGAAATCAATCGCGATGTTAGCTGCAATCCGGTACAGCCAGGTCGAAAAGCTCGAGCGCGATTCGAATTTGCCGATGTTTGTGAAAGCACGTACGAAAGTCTCCTGAGCCAGCTCGAGCGCATCTTCCTGGTTATGAACCACCGCCATCGCGACGCCGACAACCCGCCTCTGATAGCGTTCGACCAGGATGCCAAACGCCCTGGTGTCCCCCGTTTTGGCCCGCTCAATGAGCTCGGCTTCGTCTCCATCCTGGCGGTTTGGCTTGTTCAATAGGTTAGACGCGGGTCATCGGGCAAAATTCAGGCCGATTATCCTCGACGGCCCTCCAGTTCGGCCCAATTGGGACCCCATTTGAGTTCGACCTTGAGCGGAACCCGCAGCTCCGCCACCCCTTCCATCTCGCGGCGAGCCGCTTCTGACACCGGGTCGTGTTCGGCCTGCGGTAATTCCAGGAGCAGTTCGTCATGCACCTGCAGGAGTATCCGCGCCGACCATTTTTGCTCTTTAATCGCCCCGTCCAGGCGGATCATCGCCAATTTGATCAGGTCGGCGGCCGTCCCCTGCAGCGGCGTATTGACCGCTATTCGCTCCGCCTGCGCCCGCGCTCCGCCCTGCGGCGAGTTCAGCTCGGGCAAATAGCGCCGGCGCCCGTACATCGTGGCCACCCATCCTCGCTCGCGCGCCTGCGACAACGACTCCTCCAAGTACGCATGAACGCCGGGAAGCCGCTCGAAGTAGCGCTTGATGTATTCCGAGGCCTCCTTGAGGCTGATTCCAAGCTCGCCCGCCAGTCGTTGCGGACCCATCCCATAGATGATTCCGAAATTGATCACCTTAGCCAGCCGCCGCGCTTCGGCGTCGACCTCGTCTGGCCTGCGGCCCAGCACTTCGGCCGCAGTACGGGCATGGATGTCCTCGCCGCGGCGAAAAGCATCGATGAGGGTTGGGTCGCCCGAAAGATGGGCCAGCACGCGCAGCTCGATTTGCGAGTAGTCGGCCGAGAGCATCAGGCATCCCGGGGCGGCGACGAAGGCGCGCCGGATGCGGCGGCCCTCCTCGGTGCGAGTGGGTATGTTCTGCAGGTTGGGCTCGGTGGAGCTCAGCCGGCCGGTCGCGGTCAGCGCCTGATGGAACGAGGTATGGAGCCGCCCGGTTGCCGGGTCGATAAGTTGCGGTAGTGCGTCGCTATATGTCGATTTGAGCTTCGCGATCGCCCGATACTCCAGCAGTTGGCGGGGCAGGGGATGGACCGCGGCGAGCTTCTCCAGCGTGTCGGCGTCGGTCGAGAATCCGCCCTTGGTTTTCTTGAGCCCCTTGGCCGAGAGCTTGAGATCGTCGAAGAGCACCTGGCGCAGTTGAATCGGTGAATTGAGGTTGAATTGGCGGCCGGCCAGCAGATAGCAATTCCGTTCCATGCGCTCGAGCTTCGCGCCCAACTCGGCCGAGATCGCTTTGAGCGCTTCGCCATCGACCGCGATTCCTATCTCTTCCATCTCAGCGAGGATGCGCGCGACCGGCAGCTCGATATCGCTGAACAACGACTCGAGGCCATTCTCCGCCAGCTTCGGCAGCAGCGCCCTGCGCAGCGCGGCGATCAGTTCCGGCTCGGAACCGGGCTCGCGGTTGCCGCCGAGCGGCGCCAGGTAGTCGTGGTAGAGATTGGTGAGCGACGGTTCGGGCCGCCCCGGGTTGACCAGGAACCCGGCCAGCATCGTGTCGAAATCGACGCCCGCAAGCTCGACGCCGTAGCGGCTCTTCAAGCGCCGCAGATGCTCCTTGAGATCGTGGACGCTTTTGGGTGGAGTGGCCGCGCCAAGCAGCGCGGCCGCCGCCGCGATGCTCACGGGCGGCAGCATGTACGTTTCGCTTTCGCCCTCCGCTCCGATCTTCAGGCGCTCGCTATCGGCGGAACTTGCCGCCGCCGTCGCTTTTGCGGTGCCGCTCGTTTTCTCGATACGGCGCGGTTTGCCGCCGCCACCGCTAAAGTCTAACGAATGGTTGGCTTCGCGCGAATGGTTGGCTTCGCGCGAGCCGCTGGTTTCTGGCGATCCTTCGGTTTCCGAATCATCCGCGGCAAGGTCGGCGCGCATCTCGCCGGCTTCCAGGTGAAGCGCGAGGCGCGGCGCGCGTGCGAGCCGCGCGATTAGCGCGGCTACCTCGCCGCTTTTGACCTCGTGCTCGCGGAGCTGCGCGCCGCCCATCGGCAGCGCCGCTTGCGCCGGCGTCAACTCGTTGAGCAGGGAGTGGAACTCCAACTCGCGCAGCAGCTCGCTCACCGCGTGCTCGTCGATCCCGGGCCAATCGAGATCGTCGACATCCGCCTCGACCGGCGCTCCGGTGTCGATACTGACGAGCTTGCGCGCAAGCTCGGCGTCGGAACGATGCTCCGCCAGCAGCGCGGCGATTCTCTTCGCGCCGCGGAGCCCCGGGATCGTTTCGACTTGCGCGAGGTTGGCGTAAAGCTTGTCGAGCGAGCCGAAGTGCTTGATAAGCGCGGTCGCGGTTTTCTCGCCGATACCGGGAACGCCCTTGACGTTGTCGATCGAATCGCCCATCAGCGCCATCACGTCGACCACCGCGGAAGGATCGACGCCGAGCCGCGCGCGCACTTCGCGCGCGTCGACGCGCCGGTCGCGCATCGTGTTCCACAACGTCACGTGAGGCCCCACGATCTGCATGAAGTCCTTGTCCTCGGTGACGATCACGGTGGCGAAGCGCTTGAGTGCGGCGCGCGTGGCTAGCGTGCCGATAACGTCGTCAGCCTCGAAGCCCTCGAGCACCAGGCTCTTGATGCGAAAGGCGTCGACCGCGCGCAGGATGTAGGGGATCTGCACGGTCAGATCGTTGGGCGCCTCGACGCGGTTGGCTTTGTAGGATTCGAAAAGGTCGTCGCGGAAAGTTTTGCGCGGCGAATCGAAGACCACCGCGATATGCCGTGGGCGCTCCTCCTTCAGCAGCTTGAGGAGCATCCGGATAAAGCCATAGACGGCGTTGGTCGGCAGCCCGCGCGAATTGTTGAGCTGCGGCAGAGCGAAGAATGCGCGGAAAATATAGCCCGAGCCGTCGATCAGATAGAGTGTCGGCCATTCCTCAGCCATCGGCGTGTGAAACTATCGCAAGCCGTGTTCAAAACAAAACCGCGGTGCGTCCGCTGAGCCTTATATTGACACTTTGCATCAGTGCGGATTAACTAATCCATTGCCCGTTGGGGCAAGATTGAATCTTCGGGAGCTTTCCGTCGTCAAAACCCTTTAGGATTTGGGGGCCGCGTAGCGGCTGCCGCCGAGGCGATCCGCATGATCGAGGTAAAAAACCTGACCAAGCGCTACGGGGACTTCGTCGCCGTGCGCGACGTCTCCTTCAAGGCCGAGCAGGGCTCCATCCTGGGCTTTCTCGGCCCCAACGGCGCCGGCAAGACCACTACGATGCGGATCATTACCGGTTTCATGCCGGCGACGGCCGGCACCGTGCTAGTCGACGGTCTGGACATCTTCAGCGAGTCGCTGGAGGCGCGCCGGCGCATCGGCTATCTGCCCGAGACGCCGCCGCTCTACTCTGACATGCGCGTGGAGGCCTATCTGCGCTTCGTCGCCAAGCTGCGTGGATTGCGCCGCTCCGACGTTGACGACGCGGTCGAGCGCGTGCTCAAGATTTGCGGCCTCTCCGACATGGCCCATCGCATCTGCGGCCAGCTTTCCAAGGGTTACCGTCAGCGCGTGGGCCTCGCGCAGGCGATCATTCACAATCCGCCGGTGCTGGTGCTCGACGAACCGACCATCGGACTCGACCCGCGCCAGATCCACGAAATCCGCGGACTCATCCACGGTCTGGCCGGCCAACATACCATCGTGCTCTCGACCCACATCCTGCCCGAGGTCTCGCAGATCTGCGACCGGGTCGTGATCATCAACGCCGGACGCGTGGTGCTCGAAGAGAGCCTGGGCAGCCTGCCTGCCGGCCAGTCGCTCGAAGACGTTTTCCTGGAGGCCATCTCGAAAGAGGAAGGGCACGAGGTAACGGAGACCGAGGAGACGCTGGAGGAGGTTGGAGCGGGGCATGGCTAGGCCGTCCGAGGCCCCGGCTGAATAACATGAGAAATGCGCTGACGATTGCGGGCAAGGAGCTGTCGAGTTACTTCGTACAGCCCGTTGCCTACGTGGTGCTGACGGTCTTCGTGCTGTTGGCCGGATGGTTCTTCTTCGCGCTGCTCAAGCAGTTCAACGAGATGGTACAGGTGTACTCGGCGATGTCGAGCGCGCAGGCGCTGGAGCATCTCAACCTCAACGCGCGCGTGATCGATCCGCTGCTGCACAACATGTCGGTGGTGATGGTGATTCTGGTGCCGGCGATCACGATGCGCGCGTTCGCCGAGGAAAAACGCACCGGCACCTACGAATTCCTGCTGACCGCGCCGATTCGTACCGGCGAAATCGTCGCCGGCAAGTTCATCGCCGCCGCGGTCTTCATCCTGATCATGGTCGCGCTCATCTGGATCTTCCCGATCATCCTGATGGTGTTCGGCGATCCGGAGATCGGGGTGATGGGCGCGGGCTATGTGGCGCTGGCCCTTCTGGGCGTGTGCTTCGTGGCGATCGGGCTGTTCACTTCGTCGCTCACGCAAAACCAGATCATCGCGGCGATAAGCTGCCTCGGCATCCTGCTCCTGCTGTATGTGATTTCATGGCCACTGCAGTCGGGCGGCGGGATACTCGGCGATTTGCTGCGCTATCTTTCATTGCCGCAGCATTTCGGCCAGATGGTCGACGGCGTGATCGACACCAGCGACCTCGTCTACTTCTGCACCATGATCTTCGTGGCCTTGTTTCTGACCCAGCGCTCGGTCGAGTCGGCGCGTTGGCGGTAGGGTAGGGCGGAGCGCTCCAGCATGCAACGCAGCATGGCGTCGGCCGGTCTGATTGGCCTGGTATTCCTGTTTTTCGCGCTGATCGCCTATTTGACCGGCGCGCGTCTGTACTTCCTGTTCAACCTGGTGTTGGGCGTGCTGGCGATCGTGTTGTGGGCGACCTCCAGCCGCGAAACCTTCGGCAGCCTGATGGGCCATCGGGCGACCCGCTATGGCGCCAACGCGTTGGTCTACTCGATTGCTTTCGTCGCCCTGCTGGTCGCGATCAATTACATCTTCGCGATCCACCATCGCCGCTTCGACCTCACCTCCGAGCGCGTTTTCAGCCTCTCGCCGCAGTCGGTCAAAGTGGTGAGCGCGCTCAAGCACCCGCTCAAGCTCTACGGCTTCTTCCAGGGCGGCCGTGACCCGCAAGGCGAGGCGCTCTACGAGTCGTACACCTACACCTCGCCCAAGATCACTTTTCAGTTGATCGATCCCGAGAAGAATCCCGAGATCGCCACGCGTTACAACGTCACGCGGATGCCGACGACTCACATCCAATACGGTGACCAGGGCACCAACGTCGGTGAGACAACCGAGCAGGCGATCACCAACGGGATCATCAAGGTCACCAGCTCGAGCACCAAAGGCGCCTGTTTCCTGCAGGGCCATGGCGAACCTTCGATCGACGACATGGACAATTCCGGCGGCTTCGGCCGCGCCGCCCAGGCGCTGGCGGGTGAGAACTACGACGTCAAGCCGCTGACGTTGATGACCTCGCCGAAAGTGCCGTCGAGTTGTGTGGTGGTGATCGTGGCCGGGCCGGTGAAGCCGCTTTTCCCGGCCGAGGTTGACGCTATCGATAGCTTCCTGAAGAACGGCGGCCGGGCGCTGATAATGCTGCGGCCACCGCGCCCTGACCGGCCCGGCGTGCAAACCTCGCTTATCAATATGATCAGCCAGTGGGGCCTTACGGTCGGGGACAATATCGTACTGGATCAGGAACTGCATCTGTTCCAGGGGCCGACGCTCGGGTTGAGCCCGCTTGTGGAGCTTTATCCGCCGCATCCGATCACCCGCGGATTCACCAAGCGCACGCTGTGGCCGATGGCGCGTTCGGTCGAGCCGGTCAAGGACATCAATCCCGGATTGCAGGCTTGGCCGTTGGCGCAGACCAGCGATACTTCAATTGCCGCGGTCGAAGTCGCGGCCATCTTCAAAGAGCAGAAATTCAAGTCCAACCCCAAGGATCGCAAGGGTCCAATCACCGTGGCCGACGCGGTGGACGCCGACAATAAGAAACTCAAATGGGGCACTGGCGATGGGCGGCTGGTGGTTTACGGCGATACCGATTTCGCCGACAATCAGACCCTGTCCCAGGTTTTTAACCAGGACTTCTTCCTGAATACGGTTGATTGGTTGGCCGGCGAAAGCTCAACGATGGCCATTCGCCCGCGCGCTTTGCGCGCCTCGCGCGTCAATTTGACCGTCAATCAGTTCAACACCGTTTTCGTCGCTTCGGTGCTGCTGCTGCCCGAGCTGCTGCTGATATTGGGAATCGTGGTGTGGTGGGAGCGGCGTAACTGACGCCGCGATCCGCGTTCTTCAATGCGCCCGCGAAATACGATCATCGTTCTAATCCTGCTGGTGGTGATAGGCGGTTATTCGCTCATCGTGCTGCTCGGCTCGCGTCCGGTGCCGCCGGCGACTTTGCTCAATCTCGACTACAAGCACATCAGCGGGATCGACCTGCGCTACCCCGACCGCGAACTCGAGTTGGTGCGCAATCCCAACCACACCTGGAGCATCCTCAAACCGATCAAGACCGATGGCGACCAGAGTGCCGTCGACGGCCTGACCGAATCTATCGCCAACGCCCAGCTCACCAGGACTATCGAAGAGAAACCCGATAGCCTGAAACCCTTTGGCCTCGACAAGCCCGCGGTGACGCTTACCGTAACCACCGACAACAAGGGCGTGCTACCCGCGCTGCTGGTCGGCCGGATCAGTCCGGTCAGCAACAGCGTTTACGTGAAACTCGCCGATAAACCGGCAGTGCTGATGACCACCGGCGATTTTGTCGGCGCGGTCACCAAGAAGGTTAATGACCTGCGCTCGCACGAGCTGATGACCTTCAACATGGACGACGCAGACCAGATCGTGCTGCGCAGCGGAGTCAACAAGCCGATCGAAATCGACCGGCAGGGCGGACAATGGCGGATTGTCGCGCCGGCACACTATACCGCGGACTCCGACACGGTCGCCCAGATCCTGACCGCGCTCGTCGACGCACGTATCGCCGACTTCGTCACCGACACGCCCACAGACCTCGGCCAGTACGGGCTCAAGAGCCCACAGATCGAGGTGAGCGTCTTCACCGGCAAGGACAAGACCCAACACGCGCTGCTCTTTGGGTTGGAGCAGCCGCAGGCCTCGAAAAAAGCGGTCTACGTCAAACGCGGTGGCGACGACTCGGTCTACACCGTGGAGGACGCGCTGCTGACCAAGGTCAACCTGGGACTGTTCGATTTGCGCGACAAGACCGTGATGGGCTTCGACCCGCTCAAGATCGGGCGGCTCGAGATCGAAAACCACGGCAAGCAGTACACGCTCTCGCACGACGCGGCCGGCAAGTGGCAGGTGACCGAGGGCGGCAAAAGTTCGCCCGCCAACGGACAGGCGGTGCAGACTTTCCTCGATGAGCTGGCGAATCTCAAGGGCGACAAGATCGTCCAGGATCCGATGACCGATCCGCGGAGGTTCGCGATGGACAAGCCGACCGAGCAAATCGTGGTCTTCGGCAAGGACGACAAACAGATCGGCACAATCAAGCTCGCTCAGATCCAGCACAAGGTCCAGCCGACGCCCACGCCTGACAGCGATACGCCTGAGTCAAAGCCCAAGACCGAGCGGACCATGATGCAAATCGAAAACTACGCGACCTCGAGCGCCGGTACGGCAGTCTACAGCCTGCGCGAGCCCGACTTCAGCCAGTTCGATATGAGCGGAGACCAGTTCGAGGTGACCCAGCCGCTCGCGACGCCGGCGCCCCCGAAAAAATAGCGCGCGTTGCGCGGCGGCTCCGCCGCTCAGCCTTCCGCGATCACGTGCGCCATCGCGCTCGCCTCGGTATGCGTGATGCTCAGGTGGAAGGCCGTGATACGCTTGCGGCGCGCGTACTCGGCCGCCTTGCCCGAGAGCACGATCGCCGGCGCATGGCCGCGCTCGCGCACCACTTCTATTTCGCGCCAACCGACGTTGCGGTTCCATCCGGTACCCATCGCTTTCATCGCGGCCTCCTTGGCGGCGAAGCGCGCGGCGTAGCTCTGGTAGCGCGGCCGTCCGCGCGATTCGCAGTAGGCGACCTCGCGCTCGGTATAGACGCGGGCGCGGAAGCGCTCGCCGGTGCGCGGGTGGTTGAGCGCGCGCTCGACGCGCTCAACCTCGATCATGTCGATCCCGGTGCCGAGAATTCCCATCTCGCCGCAATCTTAGACGGCGCCGACAGGCGAAGAAAGGAGCCGTTCGCCAACTTGCAGCGGATCGCGGCGCAATTCTATTGTTCATCGAGGATCGGCGGACAGGAGAACTCGATGGCAAAGCTCAGGACCACCGTCAACAAAGTGAAATGCATCTCCAGCGAAGACTGCGTCGAATCGGCGCCGGGCGTTTTCCGGCTCGACGACGAGGGTAAGTCGGAGGTTTACAATCCGGCCGGAGCACCTGACGGAGCGATCATGGCGGCGGCGCGCGCATGTCCCGCCAAGGCGATAATCGTAGTCGACGAAGAAACCGGGACACAGCTATTCCCGCCACCCAAAAAGTAGCCGCGCGACGCCGCCGCGCGCCGGGCGAACTCTACGTCGCGCAGACCGGCGATCTCGCCGCCGCGGCCGCGATACTCGCCGCGGTCGGCGAACGTGCCGGAATCATCGCGGGCCGCCTCGACGCGCCCGGCGCATGCTGGATTGCCGCTTCGGTGGACGACGCGATCGCCGGCGTCGCCGGAATCGAGACGATCGTGGACGCGGGGGTGATACGCTCGCTCGCCGTGGCCGAAACGATGCGCCGGCGCGGGATCGGCGCGGCGCTGGTCAAGGCTGCGCGCAAGGCGGCGCATACGCGGGGCGCGCGCCGACTCTATGCGCTCGGCCGCCGCGGCGAAGAATATCTGCTCCGCTTCGGATTCGAGCTGGTGGTGGCTACGGAGATGATGGATGATCTCGCGGGCACCTTCACCGCCGATTATCTTCGCGTCCATCCGGGCGCGCTCGCGCGGATCGATCCGCTGCGGCTCGACATCTCGCACGACGGCGTAATCGAGCGCTGAGCGTTGTTTCCAACGCACGCCCGCGCGATTCCGCGGCCGCCGATTGAGCGTTCCCGTCACTGCGGCGGCGGATTGGGGTACAGAAGCTCGTACGATCTCTTGGCGCGAAACTCGGCCGCGGACGGCTCGTCGGGCTGTTCGTTGCGCGGTCCCAGATCGAGAATCATGCACTTCACCGAGCCGCCGCCCTTGGCCAGGAATTCGCTCACATCGATCAGCACCGGCTCCACCCCGCGCTCACGCACCCTGGTGAGCAGGTCCTCGCTCACGCCTTCAGGCATGAACAGGAAGAGCCTGTCCTCGTAATCCACCTGGAAGGAGTTCGCCGCGTAGAGCGCGGCGTCGGACTCCGCCAGCTCGATCAGATTGCCGCGAAACTCGAGGCGTAAACGCTCGCGCGACGGCACCGTCAGGCCCTCCATGTAACCGAGCAGAAACTGGCGATGGGAGCCGAACGAGCAGAGCACGGTGTCTCCGTGATAGTGCGCCTCCAGACACAGCTCCAGCGCAAGCGTCTCAAATGAGAGTTTTGGATGACCTTTTACGATGCGCCCGAGTTCCTCGGTGGCCCCAGCCTCGGAACGGAAGCCATACACGCGTCGCCACGGCGGAATTCCCATTCGCGCGACGAAGCGCTGGCGCTCGACGCGCCCATGCGTGAAAAGCATGAAACGCCCGGCGGGGAAAAAGTCGGCTTCGCCCTCGAAGCGGGCGGCGACTTCGACGCATCGATAGCCCATCTCTGCAAGGAATGGGCGGTAGACCTCGCGCTCGCGAACGCGCGTCGGGAGCAAGTGCGCAAGATGAAAGACCTTGGCGTTGCCGGGTCCGCCGGCGAGCGGGTACAAGAAGCCGGCATTGGCGGGATAGACCATGCCGCTCATTCCCTGATGCGGTTCGATCACGCACACCTCGGTGCCGTGGGCCATGAGCGCGCGGGCAAGTCCGTGCCATTGCCTGCGCGCCCGGTCGGCGTTGACGGATTTCCTGATGCCAAGCGCGTTGCGCGTGTGCGGATTGGCTCCGCCCAGCACGGAGAAGTAGGTGGGATCGCCCATCAGGATGGTTCGCGGCATCGTGACAAGCTCCGTGGTGGCGATGGCCGACGTGCGTGCAGTGGCGCGTGCTTGGTCACGCGCGCCACTGCACGCTTGGTCGCAAGCGGCGCGGGGCGGCCGCGGCTACTTGCGGTCCAGTTCCGTCAGCAATTCGATCTGCGGCTTCTCGGCCAGCAGATCGGCGATCCGCGCGCCCATCTCCTTCATGTGGTCGGTCTTGCGATGGGTCGCGAAGGCGGCGTCGTCGGTGTAGGTCTCGTACCACACGAACGTGGTCGGATCGTCGTTGGACTTGTGCAGAATGTAGGTCAGGCAGCCGGGCTCGGCCGCCCGCACTTTCTTGATCATGTCGCGAAAGGCATCCTCGAGCGCTTTCTCGGATCCCGGCTTGGCCTTGATCTTCGCAATCAATGAAAACGACATAGCTTTTCTCCTTGGCTTTGTCCTTGGCTGAAATAACTCGCGCAACGCTGCGCGAGGACCACCCCGCGACAGCGCTCCGGCGTGCAAGCCCCGTCATAGTTGGCCGCCGCGTTTTTTACAAGGCGTCGTCGACGGCGACCGATTTTGCCTTTGCGCTTAAGCCGCTCTTCGCGCAAGAATCGACAGGCGGGAAGGCTGGAAAAGTCCGGCTGCCGATGAGCAGATTCAACGGAGCGCATGGTAGAGATGATCGGCTTCGAGCTTACCGAAGAGCAGTCGGACCTGCGCCGCCTGGCGCGCGAATTCGCCGAGCGCGAGATGATTCCGCGCGCCCGCGAATATGACGAGAAGGAAACTTTCCCGCGCGACGTGTGCGAGGCGGCTTTCAAGGCCGGCCTGATGAACCTTGGCGTGCCGCGCGAGCAGGGCGGCCCCGGTCTCAATATCCTCGACGCGACAATCATCATCGAGGAACTGAATTACGGATGTTCCGGGATGGCCAACGCGGTCGGCGCCAACGAACTGGCGACGCTGCCGCTGGTGGTCGCCGGCAACGAGGAGCAGAAATCGAATTATCTCGGACGGCTGGTCAGGGAACTGACGCTGTGCGCGTTCGCGATCACCGAGCCGGGCGCCGGTTCCGACGTCGCCGCGATGAGCACCACGTATCGGCGCCAGGGCGACTCATTCGTGCTCAACGGCACCAAGCATTTCATCTCGAACGGCTCGATGGCCGATTGGTACGTGACGTTCGCGACCTCCGACCGCAAACTGAAGCACAAGGGCATCTCCTGTTTCGTCTTTCCCGCCAATCTTCCCGGGATCACGCGCCGGCGCATGCACGGCAAGCTCGGGCAGCGCGCCGCCGACACCGGCGAGATCGTTTACGACGAGGTGCGCATTCCCGCTAGCGCCCTGGTCGGCCGCGAGGGCGAGGGTTTCAAGTATGCGATGGCGACGTTCGATCGGAGCCGTCCTGAAATCGGCGCGATCGCGACCGGCATCGCGCAGCGCGCGCTTGACGAGTGCGTGAAATACTCGCGGCAGCGCCAGGCTTTTGGCCAGCCGATCGCAAACTTCCAGGCAATCCAATTCATGATGGCCGACATGGCGGTGGCGGTCGAAGCGATGCGCCTGTTGACCTACAAAGCGGCATGGCTGGTCGATCGCGGCGGGAGCCCCAACGCGATTTCGAGCTACGCCAAGCTCTACAGCGCGGACGCCTGCATGAAGATCACCACCGACGCGGTGCAGATCTTCGGCGGCTACGGCTACATGAACGACTATCCGGTGCAGAAGCTGATGCGCGATGCCAAGCTGCTGCAAATCTACGAGGGCACCTCGCAGATTCAGCGGATGGTGATCGCGCGGAGCCTGCTCAAGCAATAGACGCGGGCGGTTTCGGGCATTCGCGCATCTGTTGTCGTTTCCTGTCTTCTTCTCTATTTTTCCACGGATGACGGGCGCAGCAGCTTGCTGCTGATCAAGTTCGAGAGGCTGCGCGGCGTGAACCTGCCCGCGATCACCATCGCGTTGTTGATCGCTCCCGCCACGCACAACGAACGGCCGCTGGCGGCCGCCGCGATTCCTTCGTGGACCACGCGATCCGCCTCGGTCCATATGAAGGAAGGAAAGCGCATTCGCTCGTTGTTCGCGACTTTCTGAAACTCGGTACGCACCGGCCCAGGACACAGCGCCATCACGGTCACGCCCGTGCCCTTGAGTTCCGCCGCTACCGCCTCGCTGAAGCTCAGCACGAAGGCCTTGGTGGCGCCGTACGTCGCCATGTAGGGGGTGGCCTGGAATGCCGCGGTCGAGGCGACGTTGATTACCGTACCTCCCCGTCGCTCGACCATCGCGGGCACAAACAGCCGCGTCAGCGCCACCAGCGAGGTCACATTGAGCTCGATTTCTTCGAGTTCGCGCTCCGGTGGCAGAAGATGGAATCGGCCGGTGGTACCGAAGCCGGCATTGTTGACCAGGTAGTCGACCTGGACGCTGTCGGCGGTGAGCTGCTGATGCAAAGCGGCGGGCGTTTCGCGCTGGGCGAGATCGGCGCCAATGATGCGCACCGCGCCGGCGCCCGCGGCGCGCGCGCGCCCTGCAACCGTGGCGAGGCGATCCTCGCGCCGGGCCGTCAGTACGAGATCGTAATGCTCCCGCCCGAGCGCGTAGGCGAACTGCTCGCCGAGTCCGCTCGAGGCTCCGGTGATTAGCGCGGTTGGCAAGTTCCGTTCCTCCGTCTCTCCCAGAAAATCGAGCCCGGCGCGTGTCAGCGCCTGTTCAGCGCTGTTTCAGGTGGATACGAGGCCGAGTTCCTTGCGGAAGTGCTCGACGGTCATCGTGAGGCCCTGGCGCAGCGCGATTTTCGGCACCCATCCCAGACGCGCCTTGGCCAGACTGATGTCCGGGCGGCGGCGCACCGGGTCGTCGGGTCGCGCAGGATGAAACGCGAGCTTCGAGCCGCTGCGCGACAGTTCGATCGCGAGCGAGGCGAGCTCCAGGATCGTGAACTCGTCGGGATTGCCGATGTTGACCGGCCCGGTGAGCCCCTCTGCGTTCATCATACGCACCAACGCCTCGATAATGTCGTCGACGTAGGCGAAGGATCGCGTCTGCTTGCCGTCGCTGTAGATCGGCAGGTCCTCGCCACGCAGCGCGGCCACGCAGAAGTTCGACACCACCCGACCGTCGTTGATCGCCATCCGCGGCCCGTAGGTGTTGAAGATGCGCACGATGCGGATGTCGACGTTGTTCTGGCGGTGGTAATCCATCATCAGGCACTCGGCCACTCGTTTGCCCTCGTCGTAGCACGAGCGCACACCGATCGGATTGACGTGGCCCCAGTAGCTTTCGGTCTGCGGATGCTGCTCGGGATCGCCGTAGACCTCGCTGGTCGAGGTCAACAGCATCCGCGCGCGCACGCGCTTGGCCAGCCCGAGCATGTTGATCGTGCCCATCACACTGGTCTTGATGGTTTTGACCGGGTTGTACTGGTAATGCACCGGCGAGGCGGGGCAAGCGAGATGAAAAATGCGATCGACCTCGAGCAGGATCGGCTCGACTATGTCGTGGCGGATGAACTCGAAACCTGGATGACTCTGGAGATGTTGGATGTTGGCGCGCTTGCCGCTGAAAAAATTGTCCAGGCAGATGACGTCGTGTCCGTCACGCAGCAGCCGCTCGCATAGATGCGATCCCAAAAACCCAGCGCCGCCGGTCACCAATGCTCGCACGTATCGCCCTCCGTTGTAGAGGATTCTAAAGGATCGGCCAGGCGCGCGGAAGCCGTGCCCCTACGCCGCGCGGCGTCAGCGGCGCGTCTCGCGCGCGAGCGCCAGCACGGCTTCAATCACGTAGGCGATGTCCTCGTCGCTCATCGCGGGATAGATCGGCAGCGACAGGCATCGACTGTATACGTCCTCGGCGATCGGAAAATCGCCGGTGCGATAGCCGTAGCGCTCCTGGTAAAAGTGCATCGTGTTGAGCGGGATGCAGTGCACCGAGGTGCCAACGCCGCGCTCGCGCAGGAGCTCGACGAACTGCGCGCGGCCCACTCGGAGCTGCTCAGGATGCAGCCGCAGGACGTAGAGATGCCAGGCGTGTTCGATCCCCGGCTCCTCGTATGGCACCTGGAACGCGGGCTCGGCGCGCAACGCCTCGCTGTAGGCGCGTGCGATCGCGCTGCGCCGTCGCATGAATTCGTCGGCGCGGCCGAGTTGCGCTACGCCGATCGCGGCATGCACATCGGAGAGGTTATACTTGAAGCCGGTGTCGTGAATTTCGTAGAACCACGAGCCGCTGCGGTCGTAGCGCTTCCAGGCGTCGCGATTCATCCCGTGCAGGCTTGCGACCGCGATGCGCTCGGCCAGCGCGTCGTCTTCGGTCGTCACCATCCCGCCCTCGGCGCTGGTGATGTTCTTGGTCGCGTAGAAACTGAAGCAGGAAAGGTCACCGATCGTTCCGATCCGCGTCATCCCGCGGCCTTCGAGATGGCGCGCCGCGCCCACCGCGTGCGCCGCGTCTTCGACGATCTTCAGATTGTGGCTGCGGGCGATTGCGAGCAGGCGGTCCATGTCGCACGGGTGCCCGGCGAAGTGCACGGGCAAAATCGCGCGCACGCGGCGATGCTGGCCGCTCTCGAGCGCCTCTTCGATCCGCGCCGGGTTGATGTTGAAGGTCCCGGGGTCGATGTCGACGAACACCGGTCGCGCTCCCAGGTAGCCGATCACCTCGGCCGTGGCCGTGAACGTGAACGGCGTGGTGATAACCTCGTCGCCGGGCCCGATGCCGAGCGCGAACAGCGCCAGATGCAGCGCGCCCGTGCAATGCGCGACCGCCAGCGCGTGGCGCGCGCCGACGTAGGCCGCGAACTCTCTTTCGAAGCGCTTGGCCTTCGGACCGGTGGTGATCCATCCCGAGCGCAGACTGTCGAGCACCTCGTGCTCTTCCGCGGGACCGATCGAGGGGCGATGAAAAGGGATTTGTCGCATCGCGTGTCGTGCGGAGTATAGAGGATCGTTTGAAAGCCCGGCAAGGTGGTGTCGCCTAGAGTTAGTTCGTGAGGCGTGCGACAGGCTTCGTCCGATGCGAGAGCGGACGGTCTGTTGCGGCTGGCGGATGAGGGACCGAAGCTGGCGCGCGGCGCGGCGGATGCGATCCGGAATTTATCAGGAACCCTCACCCTGTCCCGTTCTCCCGAACTACGCGGGCGAGGGCATCAAGAGGATGTGAGCGGGGCGAAGGTTACTCGCTACTCGACCGGGAGCGCGTCAGTCGGCAGACGATGCCACTGCGAGGCGTCGCCGGCGCCGGGCGCGGGCGCACCGCTCGTCGGGTTGCCCCCGCCGCTGTCGGCCCCGGCGTTGGGTACGTCGTCTGCGGCCGCGGCTGGTGCCCCCGATACGCCCGGAGCACTGTTCTCGTCGTTCGCACCGGGGCTGACTGGGTCGCCTTCGGTATCCTCAGTCGCCGCAGGATTGGCGCCGACGGGCGCGGGCGCGGGTCTTATCGCGTTGCTCGAAGGCGCCGGCGGAATTGCCGCGACGGCCTTGCCGGTTCCGGTAGCGGCGTCGTTATCGCTGGCAGCATCGGTACCAGTGCTGCCGCCGACGCTGGTGTCGGCGTCGGGCGCAGATGCCGCGCTGCCCGGCGGAGGCAACGGCACTGAGTTCGCGGTTTCGGTGGTCGGTGGCATCGCGTCCGGCGGGTCCGGCCCCGGCATCACGTAAGTTGGCACGCCGGTCTTTTCCTCGACCGCTTTCTCGAGCTTTACCGCTTCGATATTGGCGAGCAGACCCTGGCTTTTCGCCAGGTTCAAAGCGTGTCGCCATAGCCCCGGGTACATGCCGTAGAGATCGTCATGGACCTCGACGTAAAGCGCGCCCCCGCGCCATCCGTACTTGATCGGCTGGTAGACGAAGCGCCCCGGCGTGCCGACGCTCGTATGGAAGTACAGGTGCTCGATATCCTCGGGATAAAGTCGCACGCATCCGTGGCTGACTTCCATCCCCACGCCCCACGGCACGTTGGTCCCATGCAACGCGTACATCGGCAGCGTCAGCGCGAGCCGGTAGTGGCCGAGCGGATTGTCGGGATCGCCGCCCTCGACCACGTGCTCGGCCTCGCCGTCGCGCTCGAGATGTTCCTGGTAGATGTCATCGGGCACCACCCAGGTTGGATTGTGAGTCTTGTCGCGGATGGTCCAGGTGCCGGTCGGTGTTCGCCAGTCGTAGCGGCCGAGTCCGACCGGAAAAGTGAAAATGACCGTGGGATGCGCACCGCCGCTCGGATGCGCCTTGGTGGAGCCGTGCGCTTTCGTCGGATGGCGAGACTCGGCGTAGGCCGTGTGCGCGAACTTGGCCTTCCCGATTCGCCGTCGGCCGGCGACCGGCGTGGGATAGTAGTAGTACAGGCGCATCTCGGGAATGTTCATCACGATTCCAGCGTGAGGCGCGCTGGGCAGGATGTGCTCGGTCGGTATGATGATAAGCTTGCCGACCGGCGGCGACCACCAATCCATGTGATTGTTGGCGTTGGAAACTTCGGTCGGGCTGAGTCCATACCAGCGTGCGACGTCGAGCAGCGTGTCGCCTTTGCGAATGGTGTAGGTTTGCAGCGAACCGATCAGGTCGTTGCGCCCGGTGGGAACCGGATAACCGACCAGCGGCCGGGTCTCGAAATCGTGTTCACTCCAGCTATGGGCAAGCCGGGGCGCCGCGAACAGAGCGATCGTGGCGAACACGATCGCCGCTACGCATCCGGCGCCAATCCGCGAGGACAACCGCGATCTTTTGCGCGATGTCTTGCGCGATCTCTTGTCATGCATTGCTAGGCCCCGGCGCTTGTAGCGCGCACCATCCCCTCATCTGTCGCCACGCAAAAATGATAGGGTAATGCCGATCAGTCGGCAACTGGCCTCAAGTTGGCGAATTTCAGCACCAGCAGCTTCACTCCGCTGCGCTCGAAATGCACCCACGCCTTGGCGCCTTCGCCGCGCCCCTCGCGCCGGCGCACCACACCGCGGCCGAAGGTCTGATGGACGACGTGCGCGCCCACTGCCAGATTGTCGCCGTCGCCCGTTTCGCCGTCTTCGGAGACCTGGCTGGTGCTGTAATCGACGTAGGTGCCGCGCGCAGGCGGGCGCAGTACCGAGCCCGGCTTCTCGGGTGCGATGCGGGTGATCAGGGCGGGATCGATCTCGCCCAGGAAGCGCGAGGGCCGCGACTCGTTGCGTTGGCCGTAGAGCTCGCGCGTCAGCGTGTTGGTCAGGTACAAGAGCCGCCGCGCCCGAGTCATCCCGACGTAGCACAGCCGGCGCTCCTCCTCGACTTCGCGCCCGTCGTCGTGCGAGCGAAAATGCGGAAACAATCCCTCTTCCATCCCCGCGATGAACACCACCGGGTACTCCAGGCCCTTGGAGGTATGCAGCGTCATCAGTGCCGCGCGCCCGCCGCGCCCGGCGACCTGGTCGGCGTCGCTGACCAGCGCCACGCGCTCGAGGAAGTCGGCGAGGCCACCGTTTTGCCCCTCGGCGTCGAAGGCGTCGGCCGCCGAAAGCATCTCGGCCACGTTCTGACGGCGCGCCGCGCCGTCCTGCATCGCGTCGAGATAGCCGAGAAATCCCGCCCGGGTGATCACTTCGTCGAGGGTCGTGCGCACCTTCATCGCCGGCGCGCGCGCGGCCAGATCGTGCATCCACCCGTACAGCTCGCCCGCCTGCTTGGCCGAACGAAGCGCCACGCGCGAGTTGGTTTCCAGGCGCCCCAGCGCCTCGAAGGCCGTCACGCCTTCCTCGGCGGCGATTTGCGCCGCCGCCTCCAGTGTCTTGGCGCCCACGCCGCGCGTCGGCGCTCCCACCATCCGTTCGACGCTGACCGCGTCGGCTGGATTGGCCAGCACGCGCAGGTAGGCAAGCAGGTCCTTGACCTCGCGATGCTCATAGAAGCGCAGTCCGCCGACCACGTAGTACGGGACGCGCCGGCGCACCAGCGCCTCCTCGATCACGCGTGCCTGCGCGTTGACGCGGTAGAACACCACGATGTCGGCGGGGTCGGCGCCGCCCTCGGCGCCGAGGCGTCCGATCTCGCGCGCGATGAAGTCGGCCTCGTCGCGTTCGGTCACGCCGGTGAAATAAGTCACGGGCTCGCCCGAGGCGTTTTCGGTCCACAAGCGCTTTTCCTTGCGCTCGCGGTTGTTGCGGATCACGGTGTCGGCGGCGGCCAGGATGGTCTTGGTCGAGCGGTAGTTTTGTTCGAGCTTGAAGATGCGCGCCTCGGGAAAGTCGCGCTCGAAGTCGAGGATGTTGCGGATGTCGGCGCCGCGCCAGCGGTAGATCGACTGGTCCTCGTCACCGACCACGCACAAGTTGGAGCTGCGCGCCGAGAGCGCGCGCACCAGCAGGTACTGCACGCGGTTGGTGTCCTGGTATTCGTCGACCAGCAGATGCTCCGCGCGCGACTGCCATCGCAGCAGCACGCCCGGGTCGCGTTCGAAGATTTCGTGGACGTTGAGCAGCAGGTCGCTGAAGTCCATCGCGTTCATCGCGCGCAGCCGCTCACGGTAGAGCCGATAGATCGTGGCCAGGGCGGCGTCACGGCCATCGCCGGCGGCGCTTTCGGCGAAAGCGGCGGGGCCGATGGCGTCGTTCTTGAGCTGTTCGATTCGCGCGCGCGCCATCTCGGGCGTCGGCGCACCCGCCAGCGCCGCTTCTTCGATCACGCGGCGCATCACGGTCATTGCGTCGCCCTCATCGAGGATCGAAAAGTTTGGCCGGTAGCCGAGCGCTTCGGCCTCCTGGCGCAGGATGCGCGCGCAGGCCGAATGAAACGTGCTCACCCACGGCCAGCGCGAATCCTCGCCGACCAGCGCCGCGATTCGCTCGCGCATCTCGCCCGCCGCCTTGTTGGTGAAAGTCACCGCCAGCATCCGCTCGGGCGCCGCCTTGCGTTCGGCCAGCAGGTGCGCGATACGGTAAGTCAGCACGCGGGTTTTGCCCGAGCCGGCGCCGGCCAGGATGAGAATCGGGCCCTCGGGCGCGAGCACGGCGTCGCGCTGGGCGGGGTTGAGATCGTCGAGCCTCAGCATCGGTGGAGAGTTTTTCGCGGCATTCTTGACGGCATCGCTGGTGGTATTTTGAAGGAACAAAGTCGCGGCGGCAAAACGATGCGCATCCGCCCGCAAGAAAATAGCCGCTTCGCGCCGCGCTTCAAACCCCGCGCGCATCACGGGACCTCCGAAGCTGTGGATTACTTTACATCATTGCAGCGAGCGAGCGCGATGATGCATGCGCAGCCGGCGCGCTCGAATGTGCGCGGAACAAAATTCTCCGCTCGGCGCCTCGCTGGAAATGACGTACCGCGATCTCTGCTAAGCTTACGGCTAAGCTTGCAATCGATGGCGAAGTACGAACCGCACGATACGTTCTACCGTAAGGCGCGCGAGCGCGGGCTGCCTTCGCGCGCGGCGTTCAAGATCGAAGAGCTGCTGGCGCGCTTTCGGCTGGTACGGCCCGGCGCGCGGGTGGTGGATCTCGGATGCGCGCCGGGCGGATGGCTGAGCATGCTCGCCGTCGCGGTGGGGCCGCGAGGCAGGGTGGCTGGAATCGATCTGGCCGCGTGTCCCCCATGTGCCGCCAACGTGGTCACGATGATCGGTGATATTCGCGAGCCGGCGAGCGTCGCTGCGGTGGCGGCGGCCTTGGGGGCGTCCGCCGATCTGATGACCAGCGACTTGGCGCCTAAGTTGACTGGCGTGGCCGAACGCGACCAGGCCCGGATGCTCGAGCTTGCGCTCGCCGCGCTCGAATGCGCACGCGCGCTGCTGCGCCCCGGCGGTGCGATGGTAGTGAAGCTTTTCATGGGTGGAGATTTCAGCGAAGCGGTCGAGGCCTTCGCGCGCGATTTCGCTCAGGTCGAGCGCACGCGCACGCGCGCGAGCCGCCCCGGCTCCTCCGAGATGTACCTTGTGGCGCGGGGGTTTCGCGCGGCGCCCGCTCGCGCAGCCGGTCCCGTTGGATAGGGACGCGCAGCGCGTTAAGCTCGTTCCCATGTGGTGGCACCGCCACAGAGCGGCCTTGGCCGCGGCCGCGCTAGCCGCGATTTTAGCGCTGTTTCCCGGATGCGCGAGGCGAGGCGAGGACGATGGCTCTACGCCCGGCCAGGTGCGGGTGGAAGTCGCCAACGTCGGCCTCGACAACGATAGCGGCGCGCACTATGTGCAGCTCGAGGATCTCTCCCGCACGCGCAGGCTGCAGATTCTGATCGGCGACGAAGAGGCGCGCACGATCATGTTGGAGATGCACGGGATCAAGCCCGATCGCCCGCTCACCCACGATCTGCTGCGCGACGTGATCGAGCAGACCGGCAATCACGTTGATCGCGTAGTCATCACCAGCGTTCACAATCAAGTCTATTACGCCGACATCTACCTCGATCGCGCGGGCCTGCGCCTGGACAGCCGGCCGAGCGACGCCATCGCGCTGGCGATGGGAATGGGGGCGCCGATCTTCGTGGCCAACGACCTCTTTCAGCCCGCCACTGCGCTACAGCACGAAGCGCCCGCACGCAAAGATTTGCCCGCCACCATCACTACCCAGGACATCGTGGTCCAGGATCTGAGTCCCTCGCTGGCCAGGCATTTCGCGGTGCCGCCGTTAAGCGGCGTGCTGGTGGCGCAGGTCTCGGGTCCCGCCGCGCGGGCCGGATTGATGCGCGGCGATATCGTCACCGCGGTGGACAAGCATCGCGTGCACCGTACCTCTGACTTCGTGATGGCGTTGGTTGGCTTCAGGGATCCGTACGTGAGCTTCAGCGTGACGCGTGGACGGCAAACGCGCACGATCACGGTCGAGCGCGAAAGGGCCGGGCGCGGCGGTCACTAGAAATGAGCGAGAAACGCGTGCGTCGAGGAGCCCGGGCAGATTGTGGCAGCGGATTAGCCGCGACGGATCAGCAGGCTGCGCAAAAAGCGCGGATCGATCGCTCGCGGGTCGAGCTCGGCAAGGTCCTCCTCGAGCACGCTGAGGCACGAGGCGACGAAGCCGGCCGAGCGCGCGCGCGCCGTTTCGTCCATCCGTAACGCCAGCACCGCGTCGACCAGGCTACGAAAGCCCTCGGTCAGGCGCGCGGGCCGCCCGCCCGCGGTCATTATCGCCATGTAAAGTTCGCCCAGGCGGCTGGCTTCGATCGGCGCGGGCGTCAGCCTTTGCTCCGGATTGCGCTCGAGCGCGGCGCGCGCGAAGGCCGTGATCAGGATTTGGCCGAGCCTGATTTCGCGGCCGGCCGTCTCGGCTCGGAAGGCCGGTGCGGCGATGTTGATCGCCAACAGTGCCTCGAACAGATCGCGCATCGCCTCGACCTGATCGAGCATCGCGTGCCCCAAATGGAGATCGCGCATCGCGGCGAAATCGCGCATCGCCACCGATCCTTCCCCGTCGAGGCCACCGAAAAAACGCGGGCGCCGTTCGAGGAAGCCGCCCAGCGCCTCGCGGTAGGGCGAGTCGAGGTAGGCAATTTCGCGGGCGCGCGCGGGGTCCAAGCCGAGCGCGGCGGTGACCTGCTCGGCGCGTTTGCGGAGATCGATCGTCAGGCTCACGCCGAGCCGCAGGAGCAGCTTCAGATGCGTGTCGCGCAGATGCTCGATCGCGTTGCTGAGGTCGCCGCCGGCCAGGTGCTCGAGTCCCAGGTTGAGGTAGTGGTGGGTCATTTCGACCGCCACCCGCACCGCGTCGAGATCGCCGAAGTCGACCGCGCTCGCGACCAACACCTGGTTGCCGACCAGCGCCATTTCGCTACGCAACTGCCGCTGGCCTTGCGCGGCGAACCCGGCCATCAGGGCGGTGTTGAACAGCGAAAGATCGGTGTCGGCCGGTACCGGGGCCATCCCGTGCGGTACCAGCTCGTCGTCGCGCAGAAGATCGGCGCGGGTCGGCACGCTATAGCCGGCGCGGATTTTCAGGAAGTCGTGCGGGTTGACGTAGGCGAACACGTCCTGCGCCTCGAAAAAATCGGGGAAGCCGCGATCGTTCAGCCGCGCGCGCCGGAACTGGTAGGCCTCTTCTTCCAGTTCGGCTTCCCCGCTCCAGTAGATCTCCTCCATTAGCGTGGCGAAGTAGGTGTAATCGCGCTCGAAGACCTCTTCAAGAAAGTCGACCAGGGGCTGCAGAATCGCGTCGTGGTGCTGGAACTCGATGATGTAGTGTTCGTCGAATTGCACGAAGCGGTCGGAGGGCACGTCGGCCGCGGTCAGCGGATCGTCGAGCCGATGGACCCGGAAATACTGGCGCAGCAGCAGCGCCATCATCTCCATGTCGAGCCCCATTAGGCCCTCGGTCATGCGCTTGCGCCCGGCCTCGGTCAGCGCCTCGATCCATTCGCGCATCCGATCGAGGTTGGGCCGGTCGCGGATCCAGCAGTCGAGATCGAACAGCCCCTGAATCTGCTCGGGCACGGCCAGGCTCAGCAAGTCGCCCGAGTCGGCCGAGCCGATTTCCTTGACCGTGTAGAAAAGCGTCTCGGGCGAAAAGGATTGCACCAGCCGTTCGGCCTCGGGCGCCGAGAGGATGAGGTCGCGTTTCTGGCGCGCGGGCAGCCCGTAGAGAAACTCGAGCTTGGCCTTGAACGGAAGGCTGAGAAACTCCTGCTCTCGTGCCGAGGGCATTACGATGACGCGTGCTGCGGTATGCGGTTCGATTGCATTGCTCTATTTCAGTACCATGCGCGTTGCAGCGGAAGCCAGTAACCTCCGCGATGCGCGTGATTATCTTGTGATTGCGCTGGCGTGATATACTTGTTCTGTTCGGCGGCAATCAAAAAAAATTCCACGACGATGAGCTGTTCTCGATGCGGCTTGGACAATCCCGCGGGAAGGAAATTCTGCGGTAACTGCGCCGCACCGATAGTCAGTATCTGCGCGAACTGCCGCGCGGAAAACCCGCCGCACTTCAAATTCTGTGGACAGAGGCTGCGTGAAGCGGATCGCTAAAAAAAATGTCGCGCTCACGATCGCCGGCAGCGATCCCGGCGGCGGCGCCGGAATTCAGGCCGACCTCAAGACCTTCGCCGCACTCGGGGTCTACGGCTATTCGGCAATCACTTCGGTAATCGCGCAGAACAGCTCGACCGTCGATCGCGTCGCGCCGGTCGATGCAGCAATGGTCAAGGCGCAGATCGAAACGCTCATCGCCGAACGCCGCCCCGACGCGATCAAAACCGGCGCGCTCGGCACCGCGAAAATCGTCGAGGCGGTCGCGGCCGCGATCGTCCGTCTCGATTTGCCTGCGCCAGTGGTCGACCCGGTGCTGATTTCGAGCGCCGGCGCGCGGTTGCTCGACCGCGCCGGTGAACGCGCGCTGCTGAGGCGTCTGTTGCCGCTCGCGAGAATCGTCACGCCGAATCTCGCCGAGGCGCGGGCGTTGAGCGGCGTTGACGGCGCCAGCCGGGCGGCAATTCGCGCGATGGCCCGCGCGCTCGGCAAGGCGGGCGCACGCGCAGTGCTCATCAAGGGCGGCCATTCCGACTCCGAAGCTGGCTCGTCCTCCGAAGCGCTCGCTCAATCAATCGACCTGCTTTACGACGGCCGCGAGTTCGTCGAGTTGCGCGCGGCGCGGATTTCCGGCGGAGGCGCGCATGGTCTTGGCTGCGCGCTGTCGGCCGCGATCGCCGCCTATCTCGCGCGGGGGATGGATCTTAATGACGCTGTGCGCCGGGCCAAGGGTTACGTTACGGCAGCGCTGCGCGCGAGCTTCAGGCTCGGCGCGGGGCGTGCCGTGCTCGATCATTTCGCACATAGGTGAGCGGCGTGTTTTATATTCCTCGCTACGTAGTGGCGCGAAGCTGTGGGCGGCGCGCTTGGGCGGCGCGCGCCGCGCGTGCTAACTTCGCCCGGAGCAGGAGGAGGATCATGTTGTTCGTGATCATCGGCCACGACGGACCCAATGGCGCCGCGCTCAGGCCCACGGTTCGCCCGCGCCATCTCGCGTACGTGGGACCCGTCGCCCAGAGCGGTAAAATGCTGGTCGGCGGCCCGTTCACCGACGGCAGCGGCAGCCTGATCATCGTCGATATGGAGAGCGAGGCCGCGGCGCGCGAGTTCGCGAACGGCGATCCGTACGCGCGCGAGGGCGTCTTCGAGCGAGTCGAGGTCAGGCCGTTCCGCAAGGTGTTGCCCGAATAGTTGGGTGGTGAAATAGGAATGGTTGGCGCGCTCTCAGGACTTAAAATCGTCGAGCTGGGCGAGATGGTCTCCGCGCCCTACGCGGCCAAGCTGATGGCCGACATGGGCGCCGACGTGATCAAGATCGAACGGCCGGGTGCCGGCGACGGCGCGCGCGCGCGCGGCCCGTTCCCCGGCGGTAAGACGCATCCCGAGAAGAGCGGCCTCTATCTTTATCTCAATACTAACAAGCTCGGCGTCACGCTCGACGTGTCGCGTCCCGAGGGCTTCGAGCTGCTCGAGCGGCTGGCCGCGGACGCCGACGTTTTGATTCACAACGTTACGCCGCCGGACATGGATCGTATCGGGCTCAACTTCGAACGCTTGCGCGGTCGCAATCCGCGCCTGGTGATGACCTCGATCTCGCCGTGGGGGCTCAGCGGTCCCAAGCGCGATCGGCGCGCCGAAGATTTGACGCTGTGGAGCGCAAGCGGCATCTGCTACGTCAACGGCGGCGGCCACGAGCATCCCGAGATGCCGCCGCTCAAGACCTTCGGCCAGCAGGCCGGCTTCCAGGGCGGAGTGCATGCGGCGGTGGCGACGATGGGCGCGGTGTTCGCGCAAGTGCGCGACGGCGAAGGCCAGCACGTCGAGGTTTCGATCTACGAATCGTTGGCCGCGCAGATGGAGCTGTTCTTCGAGTTCTGGCCCTATATGGGAATGGTCGCCTCGCGGCTGGGTCAGAAGCCGATCCAGCCGCTTGAAGTGATGGAATGCCGCGACGGTTATATCTTCGTCTGCTGCGTCGAGGAGCATCAGTGGCGCAATTTCGTCGAGCTGATGGACAATCCGGAGTGGGCGACGGAAGAAATTTTCGCCGACCGTCTCAAACGCGCCGCCAACTGGGACGCGCTCAAGGTTTTTCTGGAGGACTGGCTGAAGCAACAGAGCGCGCTCGACCTCTACACGAAAGCGCAGGCGCGGCGCATCCCATTCGCGCCGGTCTCGACCATGGGCGACCTGTTCAGTTCCGATCATCTGAAAAAGCGCGGCTTCTTCGTCGAGATAACGCATCCCGTCGCGGGCACGCATAAGTATCCCGGTGCGCCGCTCAAGTACCATCGCACGCCGTGGGAGATTCGCCGGCCGGCGCCGATGCTCGGGCAGCATAACGAAGAGATTTTCGGTGCGCGCCTGGGGTTGAAGCCCGCGCGGATCCAGGAGTTGCGCCGCACGGGAGTGATCTGAACGCGCGGCGCGGAAGCAGGCGACACGAGAGCCAGTTGCCGAGAGCAAATGAAAACGATGGCGAAGCTTCCACTTGAAGGCGTGCGGATCGCCGATTTTACGTGGGTATGGGCCGGGCCGTACTGCACGCTTCAGCTTGCCCATCTCGGCGCCGACGTAATCCGCATCGAGACGCGCACGCGACCGTGCGTGACGCGGTTGCTGCCGCCGTGGCCCGAGGGCAAACCCGGCATCAATCGCTCCGGCTACTTCAACCAGTACAACCAGGGCAAGCGCTCGTTGAGCCTGAACTACGCGAAACCGGGCGCGCTCGAAGTCGCGCGTCGGCTGGTCGCGGCGAGCGACATCGTCACCAACAACTTCGCTGCCGGCGTGATGGAAAAGCTGGGGTTGGGTTACGAGGCCTTGCGCAAGGTCAAGCCCGACCTCATCATGATCTCGCTCTCCGGCTATGGCGACACGGGGCCGTTCCACGAATACGTCGCCTACGGGCCGGCGCAGGTGCCGCTCTCGGGATTTTCGTCGCTCACCGGCTACCAGGGATGGCCGCCGATGCATACCGGCTTCAGCTACGCGGATCCCAACGCCGGCGTGCACGGTGCGTTCGCGCTCCTGGCCGCGCTCTACCATCGCAAAAAAACCGGCGAAGGCCAGTACATCGACATGAGCCAGTGGGAGTGCGCGATGGGGCTCCTGCCCGAGGGCATCATGGAGTACACGATGAACGGGCGGGCGCTCCCGCGCGACGGCAATCGCGACCCGCTGATCGCGCCCCACGGTATTTTCCCGTCCAAGGATCGATTCGAGAACACGGGCGTCATGATCGACATGTGGGTGTCTATCGTGGCGGCCGACGACGCGGAGTTCGGCCGCCTGGCGGGCGCGATCGGACGGCCTGAACTGGCGCGCGATCCGCGCTTCGCCACCGCGGCCGCGCGCAAGCGCCACGAGGACGAAGTCGAGGCCGCGATTACCGCATGGACCTCGCAGCGCAGTGCCGCCGAAGCGGAACAAATCCTCCAGGCGGCGGGTGTGGCGGCCGCGGTCTGCGCGCCCAACAAGTTCGTTTCGGAAGATTCTCATCTCAAAGAGCGCGGCTATTGGGTGTACCTCGACCATCCGGAAGTCGGCGTGCAGCAGCATTGCGGAATCCCGTGGCGGATGAGCCGCACTGACGGCAAGGTCCGCGCGCCGGCCCCGCTTATCGGGCAGCATACCGACGAGGTGCTCACGCAGGTGTTAGGCTATAGCGCGGACCAGGTCGCACGGCTGCGCGAGGCCGGCGCGCTGGAATAAAAATTACGGCAATGCGGTTTACGCGCGCCTGCGTAAACCGTCGCGGAGGGGCCATGAGACAATTTAAAGTATTACTTGATAATGTGGCTTTCGGCGAAGGGCCGCGATGGCATGACGGTAAGCTCTATTACTCCGACATGCACGCGCATACGGTGAACGCGGTCGATCTGCAGGGCCGCAACACGGTGGTCGCGGAAGTCGCGGCGTGGCCCTCGGGTCTGGGATGGCTTCCGGACGGGCGGATGCTGGTGGTCTCGATGACCGACCGCAAGCTGTTGCGCCAGGAGGGCGGCGGACTCAAACTGCACGCCGACCTGAGCGCGCTCGCGTCGTATCACTGCAACGACATGGTGGTCGATAGCCGCGGGCGCGCCTACGTCGGCAATTTCGGCTACGACATCATCGCGGGAGCGTCGCAGAAGCCGGCCGAGCTGGTGATGGTCGAGCCGAATGGCGCCGCCCGCGTGGTGGCGCGCGACCTGATGTTTCCCAACGGCAGCGTGATTACGCCCGATGGCAAGACGATGGTGGTGGGCGAGTCGATGGGTCATCGGCTGACCGCTTTCGACGTGGCCGCCGACGGCGCGCTGACGAACCGCCGCGTATGGGCCGACCTGGGTGAGGGCGTGCCCGATGGAATCGCGCTCGACGCCGAGGGTGCGATTTGGGTGGCGTCGCCGTTTACGCATGAGCTGCTGCGGGTAAAACAGGGCGGCCAGGTGGCGGAGCGAGTGAAGCGCGAGCAGATGCCGATCGCGTGCATGCTCGGTGGTCCCGCGCGCCGCACGCTCTTTTTGCTCACCTCCGAATCGATCGATCCCGACGAGTGCCGCGCCAAGCGCAACTCGCGCATTGAGACCACGGAGGTCGAGGTCGCCGGCGCAGGATTGCCTTAACCGGCGGCGAAGCAGGCGAGGAGTGGCGGCGTGAGTGCGGCGAATTCCAACGGCCGGGCAGCGATTTTCAAGGAGCGGCGCGCACGCTTCATGGCGGAGATCGGCGCGGCGGCCGCGATTCTGCCGAGCGCGCCGATCGCCGTGCGCTCCAACGACGTCGAGTTCATCTACCGACAGGACAACGACTTCTACTATCTGACCGGGTTCGCCGAGCCCGACTCGGTGGCGCTGTTTGTGCCGGGCCATAAGGACGGCGAGTTCGTGATGTTCGTGCGGCCGCGCGACCGCGAGCGCGAGACTTGGACCGGGCGGCGCGCCGGGGTCGAAGGCGCGATGCTCGAGTATGGCGCCGACAAGGCTTATGTAATCGACGAACTGGACCGCGTGCTCCCGCGCTACCTCGAGGGCGTCGAGCGCGTCTACTATCCGCTGGGCCACAACGAGCGGATGAACGCGCGGGTGCTTGAGTTGATCCGCGGGGCGCAGGCGATGCGGCCGCGGACCGGCTCGGGACCGGTGGCGATGCTCGATCCGCGCGAAATAATTCACGAGGCGCGGCTGAAGAAGCGGCCCGAGGAGCTCGACGCGATGCGCCGCGCGGTCGCGATTTCGTGCGAGGCGCACAAGGACGCGATGCGCCGCGCGCGTGGCGGAATGATGGAGTGGGAGATCGAGGCGCTGGTCGACTACGCGTTTCGCTCGCGCGGCGCCGCCGGCCCCAGCTATCCGTCGATTGTCGCCTCGGGCCCGAATGCAGCGACGCTCCACTACATCCACAACGACCGCAAAATGGTAAGCGGCGACCTGCTGCTGATCGACGCGGGGTGTGAGTACGACTTTTACGCTTCCGACGTGACCCGCACCTTTCCAGTCGGCGCGCGTTTCAACCCCGCGCAGCGCGCGCTCTACGCGGTCGTGCTGGAAGCGCAGCGGCGCGGAATCGAATCGATAAGGCCGGGCGTGCGTTTCGACGACGTGCATGAAACCGCTCTGCGCGTGCTGGTCGAAGGAATGATCGATCTCGGCCTCATAAAGGGACCGGTCGACGACGCGATCGCGACGGCCTCCTATCGCCGCTACTACATGCATCGCACCAGCCACTGGCTCGGGATGGACGTGCATGACGTGGGGCTGTATCGCGTCGGCGGCAACTCGCGCGCGCTCGAGCCTTCGATGGTGTTGACGGTCGAGCCGGGCATCTACATTGCGCCCGACGACGATAGCGCGCCCGAGCAAATGCGCGGCGCCGGCATCCGGATCGAGGACGACGTCCTGGTCACCGCGGAGGGCCACGAGGTGTTGACCGCGGCGATCCCCAAAGCGATCGACGAGGTCGAAGCGCTCACCGCACCGTAAGAAGTCTATCCCTTGGGTAATCCCAGGACGCGCTCGCCGATGATGTTGCGCTGGATCTCGCTCGATCCGGCCGCGATCGTCAGCCCGCGCGACGCCAGCATCCGGTAGAGCCATCGGCCCTCGGCGATCGCGAAGGGCGCGTCGAGCTCGATCTGGCTATAGGCGCCGAGCAGTTCAGTAGCAAACTTGTTAATGCCGAGATTTATCTCGGTGGTTACGACCTTGACGATCGAGCTTTCCGGGCCGGGCGGCGATCCCTTGAGCTGACGCGTGAGCTGGCGCAGGTTGAGCAGCCGAAGCGCGCTGACTTCGCACGCGAATTGCGCGATTTGCTGGCGGACGTCGTCGTCTTCCCACGCGGCGTGGCCGTTGCGCCGCACCGTTTTCGCCAGTTCGACCAGCTCGCCGATGTTATTGTCCAGGCCGCGATAGCGTCGCTCGAACATCAGCGAGGTCAACGCGACCAGCCATCCGTTGTTCTTCTCGCCGACCACGTTTTTCTTTGGCACGCGGACATCTTCGAAGAAGACCTCGTTGAAGCCGGTGTCGCGGGTCATCTGGGCTAGTGGGCGCACCGTGATGCCGGGGCTGTGCATGTCGACCAGCACGTAACTAATGCCTTTGTGCTTGGGCGCTTCGGGATCAGTGCGCACCAGCAGAAAGCACATGTCGGAGTGCTGCGCGTCGGAGGTCCAGACCTTCTGCCCGTTGATGACGAAATAGTCGCCGTCCTCGACCGCGCGCGTTTGCAGTGAGGCGAGGTCGGATCCCGCGCCGGGTTCCGAGTAGCCTTGGCACCAGATCTCCTCCGCCGCGAGCATTGGCGGCATGTAACGCCGGCGCTGTTCCTCGGTGCCCCAGATCATCAGCGTCGGACCGACCAGCCCGATCCCCTGCCCGTTGACCAGCACCGGGCCGCGCGCGCGCTCGAGTTCCTCCTGGTAGATCATCTGTTGGGTGAGCGTCGCGCCGCGCCCGCCGCACTCCCTGGGCCAATGCACCGCGACCCATCCGGCGGCGTGCATCTTCTTGTGCCACGCCACCCGCCGGTCCCATTCCTCGCCGGCCTCGCTGTGCATGAACTCAAGCGCGAAGCGGTTGCGCCGCTCGCTTTGGGGCAGATTCGTGTCGAGCCACGAACGGAGTTCCGCTCGAAACGCCTCGTCCTCCGCGCTCAGCTTGAAATCCATCTATGCGCCGCCTTGCGCGAGTAGCTGCGCGCTCAGCCCTTGGGCAGGCCGAGCACGCGCTCGCCGATGATGTTGTGCTGAATTTCGCTGGTGCCGCCGGCGATCGTGTAGGCGCGCGCCCCCAGCATCCGGTAGCTCCACACACCGCGGCCGAGCGCAAAGGGCGCCTTGTGCTCGAACTGGCTATACGGCCCCAGCAGCTCCATCGCGAACTTCGCCATCCGCAGGTGAAGTTCGCTGGAGCCGAGCTTCATCACCGAGCCCTCGGGCCCCGGTGGCCGTCCCTTGAGCCGACGCGTGATCTGGCGATAGCCGGTGTACTTAAGCGCTTCGGCCTCGGCCGCAAACTGCGCGATCCGCTGGCGCACGGCGGTATCTTCCCAGGCGGTGATGCCATTGCGCGGGATCGATTGCGCCAGACGCGCGAGCTCCAGCACCTGGTTGGTATTCATGTTGGAGTCGCCGACGCCGGTGCGCTCGAACATCAGGGTGGTAATCGCGACCTGCCATCCGTGGTTCTTTTCGCCCACGATATTTTTCTTCGGTACGCGCACGTCCTCGAAGAAGACCTCGTTGAAGCCGCTCTCGCCGGTTATCTGCACCAACGGACGCACGGTGATACCGGGGCTGTGCATGTCCACCAGTATGTAGCTGATGCCTTTGTGCTTGGGCGCATCGGGATCGGTGCGCACCAGCAGGATGCACATGTCGGCGTGATGCGCATCGGAGGTCCAGACTTTCTGGCCGTTGACGACGAAGTAGTCGCCGTCCTCGACCGCGCGGGTTTGCAGCGAGGCGACGTCGGAGCCGGAGTTGGGCTCGGAGTAGCCCTGACACCAGATCTCGTCGGCCGAGAGAATCTTCGGCACGTAGCGCTGCTTCTGTTCCTCGGTGCCCCATTGGATGAGCGTCGGGCCGACCAGCATCGTGCCGAGCTGGTTTACCAGTGCGGGCGCGTGCGCGCGGCTCATCTCTTCGCCGTAGACGAGCTGTTGGGTGAGCGTTGCGCCGCGGCCGCCGTACTCCTTGGGCCAGCTAATGCCGACCCATCCGCCGCTGTGCATTTTTTTGTGCCACGCGACGCGGCGCTCCCAGTGACTCGCACCCTGGTCGGAGATGGAGTCTTCGGCGTCCTCTGTGCGTTCGCGGCGGGGCAGGTTGGCCTCGAGCCAATTCTTCAGCTCCGCCCGGAACGCCTCATCTTCTGCGCTGAATTTGAAGTCCATGATTCCTCGCGTCAGTTGCGAAGAAATCTTCGCACAGATTCAGCCGTCGGCGCAAAACGGATTCCGCTGCTGTCGCCGAGGCACTTCAGGCGCCGCCCGCGCGCGCCGCTGAGTCCGCTTACAGCGGGCAGGTCTTTCCGATCTCCAACCCCAGCGCGTGAATCAGGCGGCCGTAACCCACGAAGGTGATTATCCTGAAACCCAGGTCGATGATCTCGCCTTCGGTGAAATGCTCCCGCAAGACATCGAAAGTATGCTGCGATGCTTGCCGATGATCGCCCGCGAGAATCTCGGCGAAGCGAATCGCCGCCTTCTCCTGCCCCGTCAACTTTCGACTGCTCTCAAAGTGAGGTATCTCGGCGACCAATTCTTCGGTCAGTCCTTGTTGCCTTGCCAAGGCAAACCGGGCGCCCATTCACAAGGCGCATTCATTCTTTTCCGCCACCTTGAGACGCGCGAGTTCCGTCAATCTCATGTTGACCGATCCTCGCGTGGTACTGACCAGCGGAAAGTAAAACTTGATGAAATCTTTGAAGACTTCCGGGGCGTGCGCGAGAACCTGGACAAAGCCTGAGCCGCCGAGTTCCACGTCATACTCATGCATGACAGCCTGCAGCTCCGGATCGACTTTTTCAAAGGGGATGGAACTGAGCCGTGCCATCGGATCCTCCGTTCGAGCAAAAAGTCTGCTGCTTGAGTTACAGAGCTATTATTTCCTCATGACGTGATAGGTCAATGCCGAATCAACGAAGCGGCCAGGAAGGACGAACTTTATTCGTAGCGCAGCGCGTCGATCGGATTGAGCAGCGAGGCCTTGCGCGCCGGATAGTAGCCGAAGAAGATTCCGACCGCGGCCGAGAACAGAAAGCCACCGACGATCGCGGTGGGCGAGAGCAGCGTCGGCCATCCGGCGAATGACGAGATTGCCTGCGACGCGCCGATGCCGGCCAGTATTCCGCCGGCGCCGCCGATCACCCCGAGCAGGATGGCCTCGATCAGGAACTGGAGCAGGATGTGCACGCGGCGCGCGCCAATCGCCATCCGGATACCGATCTCGCGGGTGCGCTCGGTGACCGAGACCAGCAGGATGTTCATGATGCCGATGCCGCCGACCAGCAGCGAGATTGAGGCCACGGTGGCGAGCAACAGCGCCATGATCTGACTGCTGCCCTGGGCGGCCTGCGTCACCTCGCTCAGGTTGCGCACGTCGAAATCGTTGTCCTGACCAGGCTGGATGCGGTGGCGGTTATGTAGCGTCTCGGTTACCTGCTCCATCGCCTGCGGGATCAGCTCCTGGCTTTTCGCCTGGACGAAGATATTGTGCACCACTCCCGTAAGTTTGGGCGGGCTGCCGAACGGACTGGTCTGGGTCGTGTCGGAACTGTAAATCGTACTCGCGGTCGGTACCGACGCGTAAGGATTCGACGGGCTCGGGGTCGCCGTGCCCGAGGGGCTCGAGGCGGGCGGCGCCGCGACGCCCAGGACCTTGCGCTCGGCGGTGCTGAACGGAATCAGCACCACGTCGTCCTGGTCCTGACCCCATCCCGATTGGCCCTTGGCCTGGAGCACGCCGATCACCTGCATGTCGACGTTTTTGACCCTGACATAGGCGCCGACCGGATCGGCATGCGCGCCGAACAGGTTAGTCGCAACCGTTTGCCCAAGCAGGCATACGCGGGCCGCGGAGCGTTCGTCCTCCTCGCTAAGCGAACGTCCTTCGGACACCGCCCAGTTGCGGATCGGCAGGTAGCTCGGCGTAACGCCCTGGACGTTGGTGCTCCAGTTCTGTCGGTTGTACTCGACCTGGGCGAGTTGGCGATCGAGATAACTTACCCGGGCGACCGGCCAGTCGTCCTTGAGGATCGCCTCGGCGTCGCCGGCAGTCAGCGTCGAGACGCTGCCGAACCCGGCGCGTACGCCGTTAGCCGTGGTGGCGCCCGGAATCACGATCAACAAATTGGTGCCGAGGCTGGCGATCTGCTCTGCGACCGCTTCGTTGGCGCCCTGGCCGACCGCGACCATCGCAATCAGCGCGGCGACGCCGATGAAGATTCCGAGCATCGTGAGGATCGAGCGCAGCTTGTTGCGGGCGAGCGCGCGGGCCGCGGCGCGCAGGGCCATCAGGGCGAACGTCAGCGGTGCGGCGTCGGACTCCGAGCGCTCTTGGTGCGGTTGCGGCCCTCGCGCCGCCGCGTAATTGGACGGTTGCGGGTGCGCGATGTTATCCGGGCGAGTCTGGTCGGAAGGAGCCGCAGGCGCTGGCGAATCGATCGCGCCTGGAGCCGCCTGCCGCGCCGTCTGCCGATGGTCCGAAATCGTCAGGCCGTCGCGCAAGGTGACGACTCGAGCGGCGAACGTGGCCAGCTCGGCGTCATGGGTCACCAGGATGATCGTCAATCCCTGGTCGCGGTTGAGCTTCTGCAGCGTGGCCATGATTTCGAGCGAGGTCTTGGAGTCGAGGTTTCCGGTTGGTTCGTCGGCCATCAGGATCGCGGGGTTGTTGATTAGCGCGCGTGCGATCGCGACCCGCTGTTGCTGTCCGCCGGAGAGCTGATTGGGATGGCTGCGTTCGCGTCCCGCGAGTCCCAGCAGCGCAAGTACCTCGTAGGCGCGTCGCGCGCCCTGGGTCGGGTCGCCCGAGTAAAAAAGCGGCAGCTCGACGTTCTCGAGCGCGCTGGTGCGCGAAAGCAAGTTGAAGTTCTGGAAGACAAAGCCGATCCGGCGGCTGCGGATTCGTGCCAGGTCGGGTTCGCTGAGCGAGGCGACGTCGACTCCTTCGAGCAGGTAACGGCCCGCGCTCGGCCGGTCCAGGCATCCGATGATGTTCATCAGGGTGGATTTGCCGGAACCCGAGGCGCCCATAATCCCGACGAATTCGCCGCGCTCGATAGTCAGGCTGACCCCGCGCAGCGCCCGCACCTCGAGGTCGCCAAGCTGGTAGGTCTTGTGAAGATCGGAAACGCTTATGACGACGTCTGCCATGGGTGTCGCGCCAGGCCAATCGTTCGGTCGGGAAATCGGCGCCGGATTCAACAAATCAGGGATCCGAATCAGAAATGATGCATTCCCCCCATCTGGGGCTGTGCCAGCCGCGATTTCTTGCCGGTGCCCGTCCGCGTACTTTCGTCGATCACGACCTGGTCGCCGGGCTTCAGACCGCCGCTCACGATCTCGACCGAAGTGCCGTCGTCGATGCCTCTGACTACCTGGATCTGGCGGAGCGCCTTGCCGTCGAGAACCCAGAGGCTGGCGGTATGGTCGCCGTGCCGATGCGCCGGGTTGCCACCGTGGTCGCCACCATCGGGAGAAAAGCGTAGTGCCTGCAGCGGAACCTTCAGCACGTCTTCCTGCTCGGCCGTGATTATCCTGGCGTCGGCCGTCATCCCGGGCTTGAGCAGCAGCTCGGGGTTGGACACGGCCAGCACCACGTCATAGGTCACGACGTTCTGCACGGTGATTGGCGCTTGCCGTACCTGGCTCACGGTGGCGGGGAACGGATGGTGCGGAAAAGCGTCGACCGTGAACTCCGCGAGTTGGCCGACGCGCACCGGACCGACATCCGATTCGCTGACACTGGCGTCGACCTGCATCCTGGTCAGGTCCTGAGCGATGAGGAACAGCGTGGGGGTCTGAAAGCTGGCGGCCACGGTCTGGCCGACGTCCACGTTGCGCAGGACCACGGTGCCGTCGACCGGCGAGATGATATTGGTATAACCCAGGTTGACCTGGGCCGCGTGGAGCGACGCTTGCTGCTGCTGGATGTTGGCTCGGTCCAGCTCGACCTGCGCTGCCGCCTGGTCGGCGGTACTGCGGGCGCTGTCGAGGGTATCCTGCGAGACGACGTTTTCCCGCACCAAGGACTGATTGCGCTGGTACTCAAGCCGGTCGTATGCGAGGGCCGCCTGATCCTTTTTCAACTGTGCCCGGGCGTTGGCGAGATTAGCCTGGGCCTGTTCCACCGTGATCTGGTAGGGCCGGGGGTCTATCTTGGCGCAGATCTGACCCTTTTTGACCTCGGTATTGAAGTCGCAAAAGAGCTTGACGATCGGACCGGAGACATAGGTGCCTACCTGCACCGTGACGACGGGGTTGACCGTGCCGGTTGCGGTGACGGCGCGGATAAGAGAGCCGCGCTCGGCCGCAACCGTTACGTAATGGGCCGGCGCGGGAGCCTGACCGCGCCAGAGCCAAATCCCCGCGACGGCGAAGATCGCCACTACCCAACCCCAATGCCAAGCGAACCTGCTCAAAGTAATCCCGCTTCCAATCCTTGCGCTATAACAACGCACCGCGTTGATAGTCTGTGCCAAGACACAGACTTCAACGCGGCGAGAAGTGAGTCTAGTTGGTAAAAATTGACTCTTCTATCCTTACTCCACCGGCGGAGGCGCGTCAGGAGTGTCGCTACCAGCCTGACTGCCGAAAGCTTGCTGGAAGATGGCGTGCCGCTGTTGCTCGAGCTGCTGCATCTGTCCCAGTAACGCGGTGGATTTACTGGTATTAGGGGCGGCCTTGAACAGCGTCTCCCAAACCTTGTACTTTTCCGTAGTCAGCGCCTGTTGCGCGCTGGCAAAGGCTGAAATCTGCGTATCGCAGGTGCCGCCGAAAGCCAGGCATGTCATCAGTGCCTGATGCGTGGTCTTGACGGTGCCGAAGTCGGTCTTCAGGTTCGCATCGCCCATGAACGCCGTATGCATCGCGGAACGGTCGACGCCGGCGACCTTAGCGAGCATAAACAGATGCCCATCGCCGCCCGGTCCGCCGCTGCCATGACCGTGCCATCCCTGCGCTAGTGCCAAGCCGCATGTCGCCGCCAGAACCACGCCTACTGCCGCCGCCACTCGTGAAGCCTTACGCTTTCCGATCATATACCTTTACCTCGTTGTTGATGCCCGTGTTTTGGGCTGCAGTTATATAGACGAACCGGCGTTTTTCCGGTTACGGTTCCGCTGCGCCCAATCGAGCTCTCGAACCGCGAGAATCAAGGCCTCCAAGCCACCGATGAGCGCTCTCCCGTCAATGGATATATTGGCCGATATGTCGGCCAATATGTCGGCTCGGTTACGCCTACGGGATTGTCACCACGGAGCCGGTCTTGCGCGCGACGTAGCCGCATAGCAGGCGCAGCACCAACGGCGTGACTTCGCTGATCGCGCCGGGGCGAAAGCCGACGCTTTGCGGGCCGCGCACCCGCATCATTCCGAGCATCGAGAGCCGGAGCGCCCCCGCGAGGCCCTGGTAGTAGCGCAAGCGCCGTAGCTCCATCGGGGCGCTGGCATGGTAGAGCGCGAGGTAGAGCGCATTGAACGTGCGGCGCAGGTTCTTCCCGGCGATGTTGTCGCGCATCCAGCGCGGATGCTCCATCGCGCTGGTCGACAGGATTACGGCCGTGGTGGCGGCGTCGAAATGGCGGTCGCCGATTGCCGCGTTGGCCCAATCGATAACCCCTGTCACCCGAAGCCCCTTAACCAGGACGTTTTGCGGATGGTAGTCCAGGTGGAGAAACGAGGGTGGGGCGTCTTTGAACTCGGCAGCGCGCCGGCGCAAACGCTCCAACGCCGGGGCCAGTCCCGGCAGCGGACCTTGCTCGACGCGCTCAGCGACGGTCTTGAGGGTGAGGTAGAGCAGGCGCGCCGCCGCGCCGTCCTTTGTACTATCTCGCGCACTATCTTGCGCAGTATCTTGGGGCGTCCTCCTTGCGACTTCGGCGAGCTCGTTTGGATTCGCGGTAGCGGGGATTTGCAGAGCCTCGAGCAGCGGCGGCGCAAGCGCCATCCGATGCAGCCGCGTTTGTGCGCGCACGAATCCCAGAAAACCCATCGAGAAGGTCATGAAGGCTCGCGGGAACGAGCGAATCGCAAATAGCGGTCCGCCGCCCAGCCGCTCCATCACCAGAAATGGAGCACCGATCGCCGCGCCGCCAGGCTCAAACAAATAGGGCCGCGGGACGGGATAGCCGGCACTAGCCAGATGGCTGATCGTGCGGTACTCCAGCGCGCCCTTGTCCGCGGCCTCGATACTGGGATAGAAGCGCAGCACCAGCGGCGTGCCCGCATCGACGCCGGGCAGCAGCCTGCTGCGGTGGTCCAACTCGAATTCGTACAGGGTCGTTTCCCATCCGCTCGCCAGGACGCGCAGATCCCGGACGGCGGCGCCCAGGTAGAGCGAAAGAGCGGCAGCCAGGGTTTCAGGCTCGGTATGGAGTTGAGGCGCGGCGTACGGCACAGCGAGGCGAGCGTAGTATGCGCGTCGGCCGCGGCGCAATTGGTTAGCGCGATCAGCCGCTGTCCCGCGGCCCAGGACTCCGACAGCTACTTTGACGACATCCCGGCCTACGGCGGGCTCGGCGCAGTGCGATTCGCATCCGCGGAATCCGATCGCGCGGGATTCGATTGCGAAGTAGTCGGTGCCTGCTCCGAAGGCGGAAACACATGGTAGTTCTGCGTGCCGCCAGCCGGCGGCCGCGTCCTTCGCAGCGTCTCCGGGATGGTCCCGTGCTCCCCGAATTGGTGCTGCAGCGTGGAAGTGAGCAGCGGCCCGCGCGTGTCGGAGATGTCGATGCTGGTCTCGACCGAGAGGCCCATCCTGAGCGGCTTATCGGGCGGCTCGGGCCGGTCGAGCACAATCTTGACCGGTATGCGCTGCACGACTTTGACCCAGTTGCCGGTGGCGTTTTCCGGCGGCAGCAAGGCGAACGCCGAGCCGGTGCCGATGCTGATGGAATCGACATGGGCACGGTAGATGTAGCCGGGGTAGATGTCGGCCTCGATCTCGGTCGGCTGGCCGACGCGGACGTCGGTGAGCTGGGTTTCCTTGAAGTTGGCGGTGATGTAGAGCCCGTGGATCGGAACCAACGCCATCAACGGCTGTCCGATCTCGACCCGATGTCCGATGTGGACGGTTTTGCGGGTTACGATTCCGTCGAAGGGCGCTTTGATGACGGTGTAGCTCAGGTAGAGTTTGGCCGCTTCCAGCGCGGCGTCGGCCTGCTGGACCACCGGCCGGTCGTAGCGCGAATGGTCCTGGCCGTTGATGCCCAGGGCGGCCTCGGCCTGCATCAACTGATGTGAGGCCAAGCCCTGAGTGGCGAGCGCCACGCCCAAGGCGGTGGTCGCCTGGTCGTAGTACTCGCTGGACACAACGCCCTGCGCTTTTAGTTGCTTGGCCCGGTTGTAGTCGATGCGGGCCTGCTTGAGCTGCGATTCGGCGAGCTTGACGCCCGAGCGCGCGGCCTGGACTTGCGCGTAAAGCTGGTCGACCGTCTGACGTGCGCGTTCGAGCTGCGCTTGAGCGCTGTCGACCTGGACCTGATAGTCGCTCGGGTCGAGTTCGAGCAGGGTGTCGCCGGCCTTGACCCGCCAGTTGTCCTCGACGAACAGCTTGACCACGGTGCCGTTGATCCGTGAGGAGATGAGTCCGATGGCACCATCAACGTACGCGTCGTCGGTGGAGACGTGGGTATTGAAGTAGCGGTAGTACCTGATAGCCGGGAAAATTGCTGCCAGCAGCAGGATTGCCACCACCACCAGCAGAATCCGGCGAAACCAAATCGATTTCATTTTGCCGTCGCGGCTCGCCTCGAATCCATGCCTTAGCTAACGAGTCCGGTCCACGCGGTCACGAGTCCAGTCCTCATAGCAACCTACAGATTACGAAAAAAAAGCGGCTCGGCAAATTTAGCCTGTCCGCCCCCCCGCCGTCCACTGGGCGTGCCGCCGCGAGCCGCCGTTAGCCGTATGCTAGTTTTTGATGAGCAGCCGAGGGCCCCCGGTCGCCGTCACGACGACCGCGTTGTCGGACAGCATATCCGCGATGATGGTCCCCGCTTCATCGACCGAATTGATTATCGCGTCCACCCGTCCATCCGGATGCTCGAACAGAAACAGGGCCGGTGAGCGTGCTTCAAACACAAAGCTCAGCGACAAATCTTCGACCAGCCCGGTGAGCAGCCCGCCCGACGGCCCTTTCATGAAAACCCGAATGTCCGGATCTGCCCGCGGCGCGATCGTCGTCAGGCCGCCGAAGGTCTGCACCACCGTGGTCCCGAAGGGATCGTTGGTCGACGCTTCGGCCACCAGGTTGGTGCCATTGATCAACTCGGCGGTCAGCAGGGCGGCACTGTTGCTGAGCTTGGTGACGGTCATCTGCACGCCTGGCGAGTTGTTGATGATCACCACCGATTCCGGCACCACGCCGCGAACTGTCCACGACTGTGAGCTGTCGGTGACTACAGCCTGAAACGGCGTGCCCGGGGTACCGAGCACCCACAAGCTGTTTTGCGCGGGGATAGAAGAGGTTTTGCCGGGCGAGGTTGGATTGGCCGTGCCGAAAGCGCCTCCGCATGCCGCGCAGGCGAAGGCCAGGATAGCGAGGGCGCCGCGTTGCGCGACCGTCGAAAGCTTCGATTTGCGGTTTGCTCTCATGATTGATGCGGTGGCCGAGCCTATGGAACGGTCACGTTGGAAAGGTTTTGGCACACCAGGCATTGCCCGCTGTTACCGGTATCGCAGATACTGAAGCAGGGCTGCCCTATCTGCAGCGGCGGCGTCATCAGCTCCGCTATCGGCGTACCCACCGGCGACGGTTCCGCGGCCGGCGGGTTCGCTTCGAAGCGTTGCAGTTCGTAGGGAGCGGGATCGGCCGGCGCGCAGAGCGAGAACGTACCCGCCACGGAAGTGCTCGGCGCGCCGAGCCCCGTTGACATCAGTTGCACCCCATCCTTGGACAGTACGATTGAGGTGCCGTCGTCGAAAGTGGAGGTCGAACCCGTAATCGAGCCGTGCCCCGCGCATTGCATCGAGAGAATCGGATGGGGCGAGGCGATTCCGCAACGCGAGGCCGCCGTGAGACCGCTGAGCACCGCGATCGTGTGGCCGCTCGCCTTCTCTGGCAACCCGTTGAAGTAGTCGCTGACCGTCGCATACATGTCCAACGAAGGGACGCTACTTTGCTCGGGTACGAACATCGTGAACGGCGCCGCGCTGGAACCGACTGGCACCGTAGCCAGCGCAACGTTCTCGATACGATGCGTGCCGTGGTCCTCGGCCGTGACCAGCACATTGAGCGCCCGTGGGCTGGGGACCGGAGGGCTGATTGTGACCAGGCCCTCTATTTGCGATCGCCCAAGCGCGAAACTACATGAGCCGCCCGTGCCCGCCGAACATCCCGCGCCGTGGTTGACCACCGACAGGCTCGAGGCCACCGTATCGTAACCAGCGTCACTGACGACCATCGTGTAGTTGCCCGCGGGGACGTTGTTGAAGCCCTGCAGGGCGAAGTTGCTGGGCGGCATCGGGTAGGTTCCAGTGTCGTCGGTGTTGGCACTTGCCAGAACGACGCAGCCCGACGGCGTCGGAACTTGGGAGCAATTGGCCCCACTTCCCGGCGCAGGAGCTACAATCTGGAGCGTGGCGCCTTGCAGTGGCATCCCCGAACACGCGTCAGTCAGCTTGCCGCTGAGCGCCGCCTGGCCCGGCGCTGCCACCGCGTTGAGTTGCACCGACTTCACCGTGCTCCGTTTGACCAGCACGTTCTGCGCGAACGTGTAAGCGAAACCTGGGCCTGAGGCGACAAGGTCGTACTGCGTCCCGTTAAGGCTGGCGGGGAGCGGCAGCTGGTAAAGACTGTCGCTGGTGGTCGTCGTTTCAACTACCTGGCCGGTACCCGACAATTCCGCCGCGACCCGAGTGGCTCCGAACGCGGCACCGGTAATCAAGCCGAGGGAGTTGTTGGGCGGCAGCGAAATGCTGGGAGACAATTGGAAGAGGCCGCCGCTAAAAGGTGGAGCCACGGGCAATGTCCCGCTGGCTAATGGCGAGATGCTGATGACCAGGGTAGCGAGTCCATTGAGCGGCACGCTGACGCCGCCAAGGCTCGTAACCGGCAGGACTTGGGAGGGATTGACCAGCGAGATTTGCGACGCGATGCATCCCTCAAGCAGTCTCTGTTCGCTTCCCAAGCAGGTCGGAATGGCGGTGCCCGCATTGCTGCCGTCGAGCACCAGTTCGATCGCATGATACGTGTTGGCCGGTACCAGGACACTGTTGAAGAGCACCGGCACCGTCTGGATCTGGTTAATGTCGATCTGCAGTTCGCTGGGGCCGGTGCCGGCGCCGGCCGGGTTGGGACCGAAGGTATTGAGATTGAACAGGGTCGCGAGCTGGGTGAACACGTCCACCGAGCCGGTGTTATTGATGCCGACGCCGGGGGCCACTGGAATCGTTGTCCAGTTGGGGTCGCCCTGGTTCTGGAAGATGGCGGGATCGGTGCTTGGGTTGAGCTTCACCGCCAGGACGTTGAATGAAATGCTCTGGAAACTGTTAACGGGTGGACCCGGAAGGGTGCCCGTCAGAGCGACGACGATGGTGCCCGCGGGACCTGAGACCGCGCCCGAAGAAGTGCTCTGGCTGTGCCCGGTTCCGATCGGCACCAGAGTTGCCGCGAATAACACCAACACGGGTGCGAGCAGGGTGATCGCTGCCCACCGGGACGATACTTGTTTCACTCGTGAAGCCTACAAGAGAGATTTCGGTTCCCGCTTGGGATAACCTAACCTAAGAGCGAAGGCAAGCAACCATTGTCCTCGCGCGGCGTAATTGGGACACGCGAGGCTTGACTGGATGGCTCGGAGACCCGGAGAATTTTAGGGGAATCTCGGGAGAATTTCGGGAGAACTTCGGTTGACATGAAGCGTATCTCATCCGCCTTGACCGGCGCGGCGTTGGCCTTTGCCGCGTTGTTCGTTTTGCAGTTGTACGCCGCTTCTGGCGCGCTCGCCGCGATGCAGGTTGTGGTCGGCAATCCGGGCTTGCAGCACTTCGACTCGGACGGCGGGGTCGAGCTCGATTTCGGATTGACCGATCAGGATGGCCAGCCGGTCGGCAATCTGCGCCCCGATAATTTGCAGGTCTTCGAGGATGGCAAGCTGGCCAAGATTCTGGATTTTCGCGGAGTAGGGCAGGGCCGTCCAGTCGACATCGTGTTCGTGATGGACGTGACCGAGTCGATGCAGCCGTATATCGACGCGATCAAGAAGAACATGGTGGATTTCTCTCACGACCTCGCCTCCAACAACCGCGACTATCGCCTGGGCCTGGTGACGTTCGAGGACTACGTGGTCTCGAAATATCCGGACTGCAACTGCCCCTATCAGAAAACCATGACCTCGGACGTCAACCAGTTCATCAACTGGGTCGGCACGCTGCACGCCTCGGGCGGCGGCGATATTCCCGAGGACCAGCTCGACGCACTCGCCTACGCCGCGAGCTTTCCATTCCGTCCCCAGGCCCAGGGCATCATCATCATCATTACCGACGCCCCGCCGCATCATAAGGGCGACGGTTCGGCCAACACTCAGCATGACCAGGCCTTCTGGGATCACCATGACAAGGGCCAGGACGTGACCGACCTGACTGGCAGCGACGTCGCCGCGATGATGAAGCGCAACGGGCTGACGCTGTATGCGGTGGTGCCGCCACCGTTCATCGCGCCCGAGTACGCCGAAATAGTCGAGGCCACGCACGGCCGCTCTTACAACATCGTGACCGAAGAAGGCCGCTTCGCTTCGCTGGTGCGCGAGATCGGACATTCGATCGCGACCGAGTACTCGCTTACCTATCGCACGCCGCGGCCGATCGAGGACGGCACCGATCGCAAGGTCGAGCTCAAGATTAACTACGGAGGCCAGACCGCGACCGCCACTACCTCCTACCAGGTGCATGGCGTTGGCGGCGCGACCATCAACGTACCCGAAGGAGAAGGCGCCGAAGCGGGCAGCAATCTGGGCGGCACGGGTCTCCAACAGTTGTCCTTCAACTGGTGGAATCTGGCGGTGCCGCTGATCGCGATCATGGGGTTGTTTGGACTTTCGCGGGTACGTTTTGGGGGCTCGGCCGAGGAACTCAAGGCGATCGTCGAAGCGCAGAATCAACCCGCGCCACCGCCGCCTCCGCGCTCCGCCGCCCGCGCGCCGGTAACCGCGCGGCCCGCGCCCCCGGCACGTACCGTTTCGGCCGCACCGCCGCTTTCAGGGGCCCCGATGGCCGCACATGAGGCCCGGCTTAGCCTGCTCGAGGCGATCGACCCGGTGCCTGCGGAATACAGCCTGTTCAAAGACGAGGTTACGCTGGGACGCGGCGAGGACAATGATGTGGTGATTCCGCACGCGAGCGTCTCGCGCGCGCACGCGCGCCTGATGCGCCGCAACGGGGTCTTCGAGCTGACGGACCTTGGCTCGACCAACGGCACCTACCTCAACGAGCAGCCGGTGCGTGGTTCGGTGTCCGTCACGAGCGGCAATCAAGTGCGCCTGGGCGACGTGCGTTTCGTACTGCGCTACTGAGTGAGCGCCGCGGCGGTCATCGCCGCGTTGGCCGACCTTCGTAGCGGGAGATTTGGGGCGGCGGTGCCCACTGTGTCGGCCGCGGCCTGCGTTGAGCCCTTCCCTTCGTTTAGTGTAGCTTTACTCTTTTAACCCTGAGGAGGTCTGTTCCGTGCAGCCGTGTCGCCGATGAAGAAACTTACAGGAGCCCAAATCATCATCGAAAGCCTGATCGCTGAAGGCGTGGACGTAATTTTCGGTTATCCGGGCGGCGCGATTTTGCCCACCTACGACGCGCTGCTCGACTCGAAGATTAAACACGTCCTGGTCCGCCACGAGCAGGGCGCCGCGCACATGGCCGAGGGCTACGCAAGAGTCAGCGGACGGCCGGGCGTGGTGATGGTTACTTCGGGGCCCGGCGCCACCAACACGATTACCGGCATCGCCGACGCCAACATGGACTCGACCCCGATGGTCGTAATCTCGGGCCAGGTGCCGACCACGATGATCGGCAACGACGCCTTCCAGGAGGCTGACTTCGTCGGTATCACGCGCCCCTGCACCAAGCACAATTACCTGATCAAGGACGTGCGCGACGTCGCACGCATCATCAAGGAGGCCTTCTACATCTCGGGCACCGGCCGTCCGGGTCCGGTGGTGGTCGACGTGCCCAAAGACGTGCAGCAGGCCGAGCACGCTTTCAAATATCCGGAACGGGTCGAATTGCGCGGCTACAAGCCGACCCACAAGGGCAATCCGCGCCAAATCGAGCGCGCCATCGAGGCGATCGAAAAAAGCGAGAGGCCGCTGTTCTACGTCGGCGGCGGCGTGCAATGGTCGGGTGCGGCGGCCGAGCTTACGCAGCTTGCGCGCGGTATGGGCATACCGGTGACCGAGACCCTGATGGGCCTGGGGTCGGTGCCGGCCTCCGACACGCTATGCCTTGGGATGCTCGGGATGCACGGTTCGTACGGCACCAACACTGCGGTCTGCAACACGGATTGTCTGCTGGCGATCGGTGCGCGCTTCGACGACCGCGTCACCGGACGCATCGCCGACTTCGCGCCTCACGCCAAGACCATCATCCACATCGATATCGATCCGTCGTCGATTTCCAAGAACGTCAAGGTCGACATTCCGATCGTCGGCGACATCAAGTCGGTGCTGGCCGACATGTTGCACATGGTCAAGGGGCGCGAGTCGATCGCCAAGCGCCGCTCGGCGTGGACGAAATGGCATCAGCAGATTCTCCAGTGGAAGCGCGAGAAGCCGCTGTACGAGAATGGCAATGGGCCGCGCCAGGGCGACGCGGTCTCGCCTATCCACGTGCTCGAGGAGATGCACACGCTGACCAAGGGCGACTGCATCGTCGCCACCGACGTCGGCCAGCATCAGATGTGGGTCGCGCAACTCTTCCCCTTCGAGAAGCCGCGCTCGTTCCTCACCTCGGGCGGGCTGGGCACGATGGGCTACGGCTTGCCGGCCGGAATCGGCGCCAAGTTCGCCGCGCCCGACCGCAAGGTCGTGGTGGTCTCGGGCGATGGCTCGATCCAGATGAACATCCAGGAGCTTGGCACCGCCGTTCAGTACAACGTCGACATCAAGGTCATCATCATGAACAACTACTTCCTCGGGATGGTGCGGCAGTGGCAGGAGAAGTTCTACCAGGAGCGCTACTCGTACTCGGCGATGTCGGTGCCCAACTTCGTCATGCTGGCCGAGGCCTACGGCGCGCGCGGCTTCCGGATCGAAAAGCAGAGCGAGCTCGCGGGTAAGATGAAGGAAGCCTTCAACACGCCGGGGCCGGTGCTGATCGACGTCGTGATCCCGAAGGAGGAGGCGGTGATGCCGATGATTCCGCCGGGCGGCGCGATGTCGGAGATGCTGTTCGCCTGAACGGCAAGCCCATCACCGCACCAAAAGGGGAGTTTCACGATGGCGCGATTGCCGTACGTTAGCCGCGAAGATCTGAGTGCTGAGGAGCGCGAGGTTTTCGACGAACACGAGCGCGACCGTGGCGCCCCGCCCGGACATATCCATCGCGCGATAGCCAACGCGCCCAATCTATTGCGGCGCTTCTCGGGGCTTGCGCTGGAGCTGCGCAACCACACCAAGCTCGACCCCAGGCTGCGCGAGCTCGCCCTAATGACCGTCGGGCGCATCGCCGGGGCCGAGTACGAATTCGTCCATCACTGGAATATCGCGCTGACCGTGGGCGTGCGCCGCGAGCAGCTCGAGCAGCTTGCGGACTTCGAGCGCTCGCCGGTCTTCAACGAACACGAGCGCGCCGTGATGCGCTATGCGGCGGAGGTCACCACCAACATCAAGGTGAGTGACTCCACCTTCGACGCGCTGCGCGAGTTTCTCGACAACCGCCGTATCATGGAACTCGCGATGAGCGTCGCGTTCTACAATGGGGTGGTGCGGATTATCGTGCCGATCGGCGTCGAGCTGGAACCCGACGCGCACAAGAACTGATTTCGCCTGCCAAACGCTTGCTCGATAAGCCTGTCTTTTCTTGATTCGCTCTCCGTTTAATGCGAAGCATGGGAAGTACGCAAACCCAAACCCCAATGCGGAGATCGGCTGATGCCTGAATTCGACATTGTCATTAAAGACGGAATGATCATCGATGGAACCCGCGCCCCGCGCATACGCGGCGACATCGGGATCAAAAACGGGCGCATCGCCAGGATCGGGCGCGTCCCGGCCAGCGACGCCAAAGAGGTGATCGACGCACGCGGCCTTATCGTGGCCCCGGGCTTTATCGACCTTCACACTCACTACGATGCGCAACTGTTCTGGGATCCTTGGCTCACCATCTCCGGATGGCACGGGGTGACCTCGGTGGTCATCGGCAACTGCGGCTTCGGTTTTGCGCCGGTCAAGCCGGGCGACGAAGAGCGCGCGATGCTGACGATGACGCGCACCGAGGCGATTCCGCTGGCCGCGATGAAGGCCGCGATGCCGTGGGACTGGCACACCTATCCCGAGTTCCTCGACCGTATCGAACGGCTGCCCAAGGGCGTCAACGTGCTGCCTTACGTGCCGGTCAATCCATTGATGGGCTACGTGATGGGTATTGAGCAATCCAAAACCGGACGCATGCCGACCGACGACGAGCATCGCATGATGGCCCATCTGCTCAACGAAGCGATGGACGCCGGGGCCTACGGATGGTCCGCGCAGCGCCTCAAGCCCGACGGGCCGTCGGCCGTGCAGCGCGACTGGGACGGCTCGCCGATGAACACCGACGTGATGCACGATGAGACGTGCAAACTTTTCGCTAAGGTGCTCGGCGAACGCGGCGAAGGCTTCCAGGAATTGACCCTGGCGAGCTGGAATCCCAAAGAGGATGCGCGCCACTACGAGGAGCTCGCGAAAATCAGCGGCCGCCCGATCATGTTCGAGGCGGTGCAGTCGCAGGACCGCTTTCCGCATCGTCATCGCAACATGATTCGATGGCTCGATCGGTGCCGCATCAACGGTATTCCGGTCTACGGCCAGGGAATCACCACCGAAGCCGGGCTGACCTTCACCTTCGAGGACTGGAACCTGTTCGACGACTCCGATTCGTGGCGCGAAGTCACGACCGGCACGGTCGAGGAGCGCAAGACCAAGCTCGCGGATCCTTCGCGCCGTCACGGGCTCAAGACCAATCTGCCGCGCGAAGGCCTCATCACGAGCTTCTTCGATCAGATCGTCATCACGCAGGTGATCAACGACAAGCTGCGGCATCTCGAAGGGATGACGCTGCGCAAGGCGGGCGAGCGCGACGGCAAGGACCCGGTCGACGTGATGTGCGACCTGGCGGTGGCCGATAACCTCAAGACCGAGTTCTTCGCCCCGGCCATCAACCGCGATCCCGCGCTGATGAAGGAAATTATCGACTATCCGTACATCACGTTCGGCGTCTCGGACGGCGGCGCGCATACCAAGTTCCTCACGGCCGGGCGCTACCCGACCGAAGGCATCGCGACTTTCGTGCGCGAGCGCGGATGGCTCACGCTGGAGGAAATCCACTGGCGCCTGAGCGCGCTGCCGGCTTTTTGCGCCGGCTTCAAGGACCGCGGCTTCCTGCGCGAGGGCGCACCGGCCGACATCGTGATCTACGACTACGAAAAGCTCGGGGTTGGGCCGGTCGAGATCGTGCACGACCTGCCGGGTAACGAATGGCGCCGAGTGCAGCGCGCGGAAGGCTACCGTAATATCCTGGTCAACGGCGCGGTGACGTTCACCGAGGGCGATTGCACGGGCGCTACGCCGGGCAAGCTGCTGCGTCACGGCGTGGCCGCATAGCCGCCGGCGTCCAGCCGACACCAGAAAAGAACGGGCAAGGGCCGCCGGCAAGATGCGCCGGCGGCCCTTGCCGTTGGAGTTTTGCGCCGCTTTTCCATCGCAGTCGCTCGACGGCTCAGGATGACCGAAGGGCGGCTTGGGCAGTTTTCGAATAAATTTTACGGAAAAGGAAAATAACCCAAAGAATTTTGCTCCCCTTCCCGCAACGAGGAAGGATAAGGCTGGATCGTTCGCAATCCCCGGCTACTCGATCGGCGTTGGCGAATGCGGAAACTCGGCCCAGTCCTCCGGATCGTGGCTGATCAGCAGGCGCGCCTCACCGCGATCCTGCATCTCCTTGAGCCGGCGGATCGCCGCGCTCGACATCGGCTGGTCCCAGTCAGTCGCCATAGGGGCGCAGTTCTCCAATTGGCGGCGGATATGAATCGTGTCGCCCGTAAGCACGATCGCGCGATGCGCCAGGTTGACCATCAGCGAACTCTCGCCCGGGGTATGGCCCGGCGTCTTGAGCATGATGAGGCTGCCATCGCCGAAAAGGTCGGTGTCCCCGCCGAGCTCGCGCCAGTTGAAGCGGCGGGTCGGCAGCAGGTCATTGAGGATGAAGGCGGCGCGCGCCTCGCGCCGCGGCCAGTACGCGTACGGCAGTTCGCCTTCCATGATGAAGAATTGCGCATGAGGAAAAAGACTCATCCCGCCCGAATGGTCGAGATGCAGATGGGAGACGATGACGTTCTTAACGTCGTCGAGCTTGTAGCCGAGCGCCTTTATCTGCGAGTCGACGGTCAGGTCCGGCGAATATTTTACTTTCAGGTAATCCGCGATCCTGCCCCAGTAGCCGCGCGGATCGACCGCGACCTGCGGCGCGCATCCGGTGTCGAACAGCGTCAGGCCCTTGGGATGCTCGATAAGATATGAAGGACACGGCAAAGTGAGTTCGACCTCGGGCCGTCCACCCAGCATCATGTCGGCTTCCGTCATCGTGAGCGTCGCGCCGGGGAGTGCGATGAGCTTGTTCGCTTTGCCCTGTGCCATGGGCCGCCTCCTTAGAAGTGTGCGCTCGATAATCGATCCTGTCCGGCGCGCGCGTCAAGCGCGCGGCCTCGCTATAGTCGAGTGAAGCGAGGCCGGATAGTGGAGGACAAAGACCCGCACGATTTGTGGGCCGAAGGGATCGAGCTTTTCAACGCGGGCAGATTCTTCGATTGCCACGAGGTGTGGGAGGAAGTCTGGAAGCGGGCGAGGGGCGGCGAGAAGGTCTTTTACCAGGGGATGATCCAGGCCGCGGTAGCGATCCTGCACGCCGAGCGCGGCAATTGGCGCGGCGCGCGATCGACCTGGAATAAGGCGCACGCAAAGCTCGGGCCGCTGCCGGCCGAGCACATGGGAATCGCACTGGGCGAGTTGCGCGACGCGACGGCCGCATTAATTGCGGCGATGCTCATCGGTAGCCGAACCGGGCCGCCACCGAAAATCCGCCTCCTGTGAACTGAGCAGTGCTAGGAAAGTCCGGCTCCCCCTGCCTGTCATCCCGAGCGGGTCTCCGAGCCGAGGGATTCCGGATCCTTGTACTAGAGATACAGACGCCGGCCCGCGCGGTTCGAGCCGCGACATCGGAGCGGCGGTGAGAGGGTCAGTGAAAAAGTGAAAAACTTAAAAGGGGATGTCGTCGTCGTCGGGACCGGCCGGCGGCATGTCGGTGCTGAAATCGTCCGGCTCGTCCATCCCGCCGCCGCGCGGTCCCGCGCCTGCGCCGTCGCCGCGTCCGCCCAGGAACTGCACGCGCTGCGCGACGACCTCGGTGCGCGAGCGCTTGCCGGTGCCGTCCTTGGCTTCCCACTGACGGGTGGTCAGCCGCCCTTCGATATAAACCTGGCGCCCCTTTTTCAGGTACTGGCTGCACAGCTCAGCCTGTTTGCCGTAAACGACGATGTTATGCCACTCGGTCGATTCCTTGTTGCTGCCGTCGCGTCCCTTGAATTTCTCGCTGGTCGCGACCGAAAAATTGGCGACCGGCTGCCCCGAGGGCAGGTAACGCACTTCGGGATCGCGTCCGAGGTTGCCGAGCAGAATGACTTTATTTACTGACATCGTGGTTAAAGCGACAAGCTCCCTGGGGATAAGCTCTGTGACCCGCGCGCACCTTTGGCGGAATCTCGGACTTTCCTACGCCTCGAAACCTAACCCCGGCGCGCATCGGGCGCAACCGCTCGTATCGAGGTGAATCCACCGCCTGTTGATACGGCTTTTGGAAGCCCGCCGGCTGCGTCTCGGGCGCTCCTGTTGCCGCTTTCGCCGCGATCGGCAGCTTTATATAATCGCCAGCGGTGGTTGGGTGGGGTTCAGGTGATGGCATCCCACGAATTGACATCGTCGTCGGTCAGGATCGTGCCTTTGGGCGGGCTCGGCGAAATCGGGCTCAACTTGACGGTGATCGAATATGCCGGGCGCGCGATCATAATCGACGCCGGGGTAATGTTCCCCGAAGAGCGCACGCTCGGACTCGGCGTGCTGGCGCCCGATCTCGCCTACCTCGAGCAGAGCCATCTTGAAATTCTAGGCGTGGTCCTGACTCACGCCCACGAAGACCATGTCGGCGCGCTGCCGCATCTGCTGCGCCGCTTCAACGTGCCGGTCTATGGGACCCAGGTGACGCTGGCCTTCGCGCGCCGCCGCCTCGACGAGGACGGGCTAATCGGCGCGCGTATGAACACGGTCGAACCGCGCCGCCGCTTCGAGCTCGGTCCGTTCGGGGTCGAGCCGATCCGCGTGACTCATTCCACCCCCGACTCGGTCGCGCTCGTGATAACGACTCCGGCCGGGCTAATCATGCACAGCGGTGACTTCAAGATCGACCCCACGCCGATCGACGGCGAACTCTTCGACCGCGAGCGCTTCGCCGCGCTGGGCGCCGAGGGCGTGGCGCTGCTGATGTCGGATTCGACCAACGTCGAGCGCCCCGGGCGCTCGGGCGCGGAAAGTTCGATCAAACCCGTGCTGCGCGAGATCGCTTCGCGCAGCCGCGGCAAATTTTTCCTCTCGGTCTTTTCCTCTCATCTGCATCGCATCCGCCAGTTGACCGAGGTCTCGCGCGAGATGGGGCGGCGCGTGGTGCCGCTGGGACGCCGGATGGCCGAGAGTGTGCGCCTGGGCCAGGAACTCGGCCAGCTCCCGTTCGCGCCAGGCACTTATATCGATCCGGCGGAGGCGGAGTTTCTGGAGTCGCGCAAGCTGACCTATCTCGCCAGCGGCAGTCAGGGCGAGCCGCTCTCGGCGCTGGTGCGAATCGCCGCCGACGCTCATCCCCGCGCGCGCGTGGAGCCGGGCGACACGGTGGTGCTTTCCTCGCGCTTCATCCCCGGCAACGAACGCACGATCAATACGATGGTCAACCAGCTCTACAAGCGCGGCGCCGAGGTTTTCTACGAATCCGTCGCGCCGGTGCACGTCTCCGGCCACGCCAATCAAGACGAACTGGCCGAGCTGATCGCATTGGTCAGGCCGAAATACTTTGTGCCGATTCACGGCGAGTATCGCCATCTTAGCCGCCACGTCGCGCTCGCCGCGTCCTCTGGCGTGCCTGCGGCGAATTGCTTTCTGCTCGAGGACGGTGAGCCGCTGACGTTGAGCGCGGGCCCGACGGTCCATCGCGCTCGCGCGGTCGAGGCCGGACGCGTCCTGCTCGAAGACGGCGAATTCGGCGATCCGGGATTGCTGAGCGAGCGGCGTACGCTGGGGCGTGATGGCACGGTGTTCGTGGTGATCGCGGTGTCGTCGAAGACTCGGGCGATCGTTGGCGGCCCAGAACTCGTCTCGCGCGGGCTGGTGATAGGCGACGGCACTTCGGCTCATATCCGACGCGCCCGCGCCCAACTGGCCGAGCGGCTTAACCGCGTCGAGGGGCCGTTCAGTGCCGAGGGCACGCTGCTGCGCGAAGAGATCGTACACACGCTGCGCAATTATTTCAGCCGCGCGCTTGGCAGACGGCCGCTAATCGTCCCGCATATCATGGAGGTCTGAGCCGCTATCGCGCGTCAGCCCAAAGCGCCAATCGAACTCGAACCGGCAAACGTGACGGTGGAACCGCCGCCCGCGCCGGCGCCCAACCGTGTTGCGCGCGAGCTGGCGGCTATCGTGCTGGTCGCGATGGCTGCGTTCGGCATGCTGAGCCTGGTCTCGGCCGCCGTCGGTCAGCATCCCAACCTGTGCGGCATCCTGGGGAGGGCGACGGCCGCCGCGGTGGGTGGCCTGTTCGGGTTTCAGGCTTACGTGCTGACGATCCTGGTGGTAGCTCTCGCGCTTCGGGTATGGAACGGCGCGCCGGGGCGCACGCTGATGCGCGAGAGTCTCGGCGGAGCCGTCTTGCTGATAGCGCTCAGCGTCGGCGCGGGCCTTTTCGCGGATGACGCGCAGTCGGCGGGAGGAGCGGTTGGCGCCGTGTTCGCGTCCACGCTCGGCCGCTACCTCAACGTGGGCGGTGGTTATCTCTCCGTGATGCTTGCGGTGATCGCGGCGCTGGTGATGATGCTGCGGCGCGCACCGACTGAATTGATTGCGGGTCTAACCTCGGGCGTGCGCGTGCGCCGGCGCCAGCCGCGCAACCTGGCGCAAAACCTGCTGACCGATGACGATGGCGATTGGTGGTCCGGTGATTCAGATGTTTCCCCCAAAGCCGCGGCGTCGCCGGGCGGCGCGGCCGGTGAGAGCGCGACCGAGGCCGTCCCGTCGCTCAAGGTCCGCCGTCTTGAGCCAACCGAGCTTCGTGCGCGCGACAACAAACCGTTGCGCCCGAAGCGGGCGAAGGGCGGCTACGAACCGCCGCCGCTCTCCCTGCTCGATATGCCGCCGGCCGAGCATGCGCAGGTCGATGAGGCCGCGCTCGAGCGCAGCGCTCGCGTGTTGGAGCAGAAGCTCGCCGACTTCGGCGTCGAGGGGCGCGTGGTCGAAGTCCAGCCGGGGCCGGTGGTCACGATGTACAAGTTCGAGCCCGGCTCAGGCATCAAGGTCAGCCAGATCGTCAACCTGGCCGACGATCTCTCGATGGCCTTGCGGGCGGCGACGGTGCGAATCCAGGCCCCGGTGCCGGGCGAGGCGGTGGTCGGAATCGAGGTGCCCAATCGCAAGCGCGAGAAGGTTTATCTGCGCGAGATCATGGAGGCCGAGGAGTTCGCGGCCGCCCGCAGCCAGCTCACGATCGCGCTCGGCAAGGATATCTCGGGACGCCCGATGGCGGCCGATTTGGCGCTGATGCCGCATCTGCTGATCGCGGGCGCGACCGGAACCGGGAAGTCGGTGTCGATCCATACGATGATCGCGTCGATTCTGTTCAACGCGACCGCCGACGATGTGCGCTTCATCCTGATCGATCCCAAGATGCTCGAGTTGTCGGTCTACGAGAACATCCCGCACCTGCTGGTCCCGGTGGTGGTCGATCCCGAAAAGGCGGCGGCGGCGCTTTTGTGGGCGACGCAGGAGATGGAGACGCGCTACCGGATGATGCGTGAGTTGGGCGTGCGCAATATCGACGGCTACAACCGCGCGCTCGGCGCGGCCGGCAAGGTGGTCGAGCTGAAGCCGGTCAATCTGATCGAGGAAGGCGCCGGGCGCGCCGCCGCCGAGCACGGCGAGCCAATCAAGCATCGCAAGCTGCCCAAAATAGTGATCGTCATCGACGAACTGGCCGATCTTCTGCTGAGCGAAGGCAAGACGGTCGAGCGCGATATCACTCGCCTCGCGCAAAAAGCGCGCGCGTCGGGAATCCATCTGATTCTCGCCACCCAGCGGCCGTCGGTCGACGTGCTGACCGGCCTCATCAAGGCCAATCTACCCGCCCGCATCTCGCTGCAGGTGACCTCGCGCGTCGACTCGCGTACCATCCTCGATTCGATCGGCGCCGAGCGGCTGCTCGGCGCGGGCGACATGCTGTTCATGCCGCCGGGCAGCGCGAAATTGCGTCGCCTGCATGGCCCGTTCGTTTCCGAGACCGAGATTCGCCGCGTAGTCGACTTTCTCCGCGCGCAGGGGGCTCCCGACTACCAGATGGAGATCCTCGAGACCAAGGTGCCGTCGGAGGACGGCGTCGACGGCGGCGGTTTCGAGGCCGACGGTCTTTACGACGACGCGGTGCGAATCGTGCTCGAGACCAACCAGGCGTCGGTCTCGATGATCCAGCGGCGGTTGCGGATCGGCTACAATCGAGCGGCGCGGATGGTCGAGCAGATGGAGCGCGAGGGCTTGGTGACGCCGGGCGACGGAATGCGTCCGCGAGAAGTCCGCGCCCGCACCGCCAACTAGTCCCCAGTTCGAGGCTTCCGCAGCCGCGCCGACGAAACTTCGGTGGCGCGGCGTCGTCCTATAGACTTGGATTCAGATGCCTACGATGCAAAGAGCTGAATGCTCGCGCCGCAGCCCTATGAGGGTTTCGTGCCGTGTGATGTTGCTGGTGGCGGCGGTTGCGACGGCGATCGTCGTGTCGTTTGGCCGGGTAACCACAGCGGATGCTCGCTGCAAGCCCGGACAGAGCGGCGCACAGGAGTTTTCGCAGGAGCCTTCGCCGAGCCTGGACACGACCCTGAAGCGCCTGCAGGAGCGTTACGATTGCTCGCGCTCGCTTCAGGCGAATTTCGACGAGACGCTGAGCAGTCCCGGCGGCATGACGCGCACTCGCAAAGGGACGGTCTATTTCCGGAAAGTCGGCCGGATGCGATGGGATTTTGCGGCGCCATCCGAGGGCACGGTCGTGAGCGACGGCAAGACCGTCTACGACTACGAGAAGGACCTCAACCAGGTGGTCGAGTTGCCGGTGAGTAAGGCGCTCAAGAGCAGCGCAACGGCTTTTTTGCTCGGCTTGGGCAATATCCGTCGCGATTTTAACGTATCGATGCCGCAGGCTTCGTCCAGCGACGGACTGGTTCATGTGCTGCTGACTCCCAAGGGCGGCGGCGACACGATGGAATTGGGGCTCGATCCGAAAAGTTACGACATCGTTAATTTCAAGCTGACCAACCAGGTGGGCGGAGTTACCCAGCTAAAGTTCAGCGATATTCGGATAAACTTAGCCCTTGATGACTCATTGTTCAGGTTCACAGTACCCGACGGCGCGGACATCGTTCGTCCCCAAAAGAACTAAAATCCATCCTCCCGCGCCGACCCGATTGCGCCCGTTGTCGGGGGAGAGTATGGATATAAGCCCTATTTTTATCCATTTATGGAAAGCGTCCACCTGATCAGCCTGGGATGTCCGAAAAACACAGCCGATAGCGAGCTGATGCTGGGCGCATTGGTGCGCGCGGGATTCGAAGTCACGATGGATCCGCAGCAGGCGCAGGTGCTGCTGGTCAACACGTGCGCCTTCATCGAGCCGGCCAAGAAGGAGTCGATCGACGCTATCCTGGCTGCCGCCGAGGTGAAGAAGAACGGGCTCGGCAAGCGGCTGGTAGTGGCGGGATGCCTTTCGCAGCGTTACGGGAGCGAGCTTCGCGAGCAGTTTCCCGAGGTCGATATTTTCGTCGGTACCGGCAACTTTCTCGATCTTCCAGAGCTCTTGCGCCGCAGCGAACGGCCGGAGTTACGGCCGATTCCTTATGCGGGCGCGGCCCATCTGCTGCCCGCGGCCGAGGCGCCCCGGATCAGAACGGGCGACCCTTTCAGCGCCTATCTGAAGGTCTCCGAGGGTTGCGACCACCGCTGCGCCTTTTGCATCATTCCGAAGATTCGTGGGCGCCACGAGAGCCGCCGGCCAGATGACCTGGTGGAAGAGGCCCGCGAACTTGCGGCGAGCGGAGTGCGCGAGATCAACCTGATAGCGCAGGACCTCACCGCCTACGGCCGCGATTTGGAGCCGCGCGCGTCGCTGGCGGCGCTGCTGCATCACCTCGCGCCCATCGAAGGCATACGATGGATTCGTCTGCTTTATTGCTATCCCAATTTCGTCACCGACGAATTGCTCGCGGCCATCGCGAGTCTCGAAAAAGTGGTTAAGTATATAGACATGCCTTTGCAGCACGCCGATGACGCTATGCTGCGCGCGATGAAGCGCGAGCGCTCCGCCGACACGTTGCGCAGGCTGTTGGAGCGGGTCCGCGCGGCGGTGCCTGGGGTGGCGCTGCGCACTTCGTTCATCGTCGGATTTCCGGGCGAGACCGAAGCGGCATTTGCGACCCTGGTCGATTTCGTGCGCGAGCAGCGCTTCGATCGGGTCGGAGTTTTCACTTATTCACGCGAGGAAAATACCGCGGCCTGCGATCTTGCGGGCCAGCTTCCCGAAGCGGTCAAACGGCGCCGGCGCGCCGAATTGATGGAGGTGGCAGCGGAGATTTCTCTTGAAAAGAATCGTGACCTGGTAGGTCGCGAACTCGAGGTCATGGTCGAAGGGGCGGCACCGGGGCGCGCGACGCGGTTACGCGCGCGGACCTCGGCTCAGGCACCCGAAATCGACGGTATGGTCTTGCTCAACGGCGAGGCCGAGCCGGGCGAGATCGTCCGCGCGCGGATCGAGCGCGCTTCGACTTACGACCTTCACGGACGGATCACTGGCGCAGTGGCGCAACTATAAGGGGCGGCGAGCAATGCCGAAAAAAACAGCAGCCACGAACCGAAAGAAGTTTCTGGCCAAAATGCGCGAGCAACTGGGAGAGATGAAGACCAAGCTGCTCAGCGAGTTAGATTCCGAGTTGCGCGCCGAGCGCGAAGGCAACAAGGACGAGGGCATGGATACCTACGACCTTGCTTCGGAAGAGCGCGACCGCGAGATCAATTTCATCCTGTCCGATCGTGAGCGGGTGAAAATCAAGCAGATCGACGACGCGCTCGATCGGCTCGACGAGGACACCTACGGCATGTGCGAGTCGTGCGGACTCGAGATCGCCGAAGAGCGTCTGCAGGCGATGCCGTTTACGCGTCTGTGCCGCGACTGCCAGCAGGAGCAGGAAAAGGAAGCCAAGTCGCAGCGCCGCTTCGACGACGAGCGCAATACCTACCGCAAGCTTGGCTCGACCGACGCCGACGAAGAGACTCCGTAGCCGGCCGTGCGAGCGCCGGTCACGAGATTACGGCTGTTGGTGCAACCGTGATAGACTAATCCGCGCGTTGGGCGAACCACGGCCGGGAGCATCTTTACCGCCGCCTCGTCCACGGGCATTCTAATGCTCTAGCGGGCCGAGTCGGTCGCTGAATGTGAAGGCGCGATCCTGAGTCGAGGCGCGCGCCGACGGGATGCGCCGAACGAGTTCTGGGGAACGCTCGGCCGGTATCTACCTGGGAAAGGTGTCATTGGCAACAAGAATCTTCTGCGAGGCGCGGTCCGAGAGGACGCCGGTCGGCGCCAGTGCGGACAATGGTGCGGCGGCCATCCTGGAGCTGGCCGAGGTCCGCACGGTTGTGGCGGTGGCCAGCGCCAGAGGCGGCGTCGGCAAGAGTGCGATCTGCGTCAACGTCGCGGCCGCGCTGGCGATGGCCGGGCGCAAGGTCGCGATCATCGACGCCGATCTTAACTCGCCCGGTCTGCTCGCGATGCTTGGGCTGAAACCGCTGCGGCGTTTCGCGCCCGGTGAGGAGATCGATCCCGCCTCGGGTCCGTTGGGCATCCGGGTCGTGGCCTCCAGCCAACTGGCCGATGGCGAACCGGTTGCGTTCAGCTTTGTCGATACCGATGAGGCGCTGCCGCCGGCTGCGTCGCTCAACGGCGCGCGGCCGTTTGAAATCGATTACCGTGCCGCACTACGCCGTTTGCTCGGAGCGCGTTTTGGACCGCTCGACCTGATGCTGGTCGATCTCGCGTCGGGCCTCTCGCAGTTGCACTGCCTCGCCGAAGTGGTTGACCTGACCGGGGTCGTGATGGTCACGCGTCCCTCCGAAGCCAGCGTGCGCGCGACGCGCGACGCGCTCAAAACCATCGCCCATGACGGTATCGCGGTGCTGGGGCTGGTCGAAAACATGCTCGGCTTCAACTGCGACAGTTGTCACACCGTGCGTCCGCTCTTTCCGCAAGGCAACTTTCCGGGCCTGGCGCTTACAGCCGAAGCGCCGATTCTAGGGCGGCTTCCATTCGACCCCCGGCTGGCGGATTGCGCCGAGCGCGGCGCGTTGTTCGTCCGCGAGCATCCCGAGGCGCCGCTCGCCAAGCAATTCGCGGCGATAGCCGCGAATCTCGAGCAGGAAATCGCACGGCGCGCGGTGCAGCCGCAGCTGGCGATCGAAGACCCGGCCTGAGTAGACGTTCCTCCAGTTACTCGTCGTTGTCAGTTTCGGCGTCCGCGTTCGGCGCCGATGCACCGCGGTGCGAGCACTCGAACATTCCCGCACCACGATGATCTCCGATACGAAAACGGGCGAAGCCGACCGAAGTTAAAATTCGGCTCTGTGCGGGCCCCGGACGCGACAACATCACGAAGCTCTGGACTTCGCCGGCAAGCTCGAGCGCGTGGCCCTGGCCACGTGACCGCAGTAACGCGCTGATTCGGTGCGGCGGGCGCCGGGGAGTGGCGGGCGTCAGTTCCAGACGCTGGAGGCCAGGTTCGGTCCAGCGTCCGCGATCGAGAACGCGGGCACTCTCCGTTTCGCCGCCCTCAGCGTCCGTTAGCGCTCGCGCCTCGACAGCTTGCGGGGACGCCGCTCCGGGAAAAGCGGCCCATATCATTCGCCGCGTGATGAAAGCGCCGTTGCCGATTGCGATAAACGAGCGGCCCACGCGAGCCACGGCCTCGAGGCGATGTTTTTCTCCAGCTATCGAAAAATGGCCAGTGACGCGGCCGAAGATCCCATTGCCGGCGTTCTCGGGACGAGTGATCAGTTCGATAAGGGTATCGGTCGACGCCCCCGAGGACGCGCGCGCCGCCGGCAAGGCATCGAACTCCGCGTGAATCTCCATCGCTTCGTGTAGAGCGGCCTTTGCGAGCGCATGCTCGACGCTCAGATACGCGGTGCCATCCTCGACCACGACCGCCGGGCCGGCAAAGTCGAAGCGCAGGCTGCCGTTCTCAACGCGCAATGCCAGTGGGCCGAGCTTGAGGCTGTGCTCCGTGCGCTCGACGCGCCCCTCCGCCGTGAACAGCGCGATACGCTCGCGGCCCGCAATCGCCATCACCCGCGCGCCCGCGGCTCCGGCGCCGAGATCGAAGCTCGCCATCACCCCCAGCTCCGTCGACGAATCGTAAAACTCAAGTCCTACCCTAAGCGGTCCGGCGGACGATTGCTGGGCGCCTCGCCACAGCGCGGGGGAAGGGACCCCGGCGGTGCGGATGATCTCGATGCGGCTCGCGTGCTCGATGCGGCCGATGTGTGGGGCGGTGGCGGGCCGATCGCATCGGGAGAACGAGTCGGCGATCGCGGCGATGGTCTCGGTGCGGAATCGGCCGGGCATCCGCAGCGCCACGGAAAGTTCGAGCTGTACGGCCTCCAGCGCGCCGCGCGCGTTGAGCGCGGCCAGGCGCCTGAGCGCGTCGACCGGGCTGGAGGCGTGTCGCTGGGTGAACGCCTGGAGCAGATTGTTGGCGCCGGCGCCCGGATAGCGCAGGCCGAAGCTGGGCTTGATGCCGCTGCGGCCGAGCGACTCGACGAAATCGAGCAGCGGCCCGTTGATAAAGCCGTCGCTCGCGGAGACGTGCGCGCCGCATGCGGGTAGGAGCGTTGCGCCCGCCGACTTGACCCCGACGCCCAGGTCAACCCGCGGCTCGATGACGTTCCATCCGTGGATCAACAGCACCACCGCACGCCCGGCGCGCGCCACGATTTTCTCCAGGCGCGTCGCGATCAGCTCGAGCATCCACGGCGCCTCGTTCATCACCTGGCTCAGGCGGTTGAGGTCGAGCCGGTTGCGATCCATCCCGGTATTGATGATCGCTCCCGCGCCGAGGCGCCGCGCCAGCTCGTGCGTGATATCGGCCGTGTGCAGATCGTTAACCTTGGGATTGAGCAGCGCGCGTGTTGCCGGGCCGGCATGACCGCCGTGAGGCGCGATCAGCAATACCGGCGCGTCGCCGTCGGGCGCCTGGAGCCATCGCGCGCCTCTTGCGGCGGCGGTTTCGTCAAACGGACGCGACCCGGCCGTCGGTCTTTTCATCATGCATCGCTCCGGTAGTGCCGGAGCTTCATCGCCGCGCGCGCATGCAGGATGAACGAGGCGATCATGTAATAGGCGATGAACGACAGCGAAGCGTAGAGCAGTACCGGGTTATGTCCGGGCAGCGCGGGCAGCATCGCCAGCGTCAGTATCCCCCAGACGATCGCAAGCGTAAGCGTCACCGCGCGCAGCGGTCCGGTGCGGTTGGGATAAATGTACTTGATCGGCACGAACACCATCACCGCGAACACCGCGACGATGATCGTGCTGGCGAGCACTCCGAGTTCGAGACAATAAAGATAAAACGCGACCAGGTTCCAGTACGACGGGAAGCCGCGGAAGTAATGGTCGTCGGTCTTGGCTTCGACATGGCAAAATCCGTAGCCGCTCGCCACCATCACGATGCCGCCGATCAGGTAGCCGCCGAAGCCGGGCTCGAGAATTCCCGCGCGCAGCATCAGGAACACTGGCGCGAGCACGTAGGTCAGATAGTCGACGATGTTGTCGAGCAACGCGCCGTCGAAGTGCGGGATGCGTCGGCGCACTTCAAGCAGCCGGGCGAGAGGGCCGTCGCTGGAGTCGATGGCGGTCGCGACCGCCATTGCGATGAAACTCGCGCGAAAATCGCCGCGCGCGGCATAGTCGATGGAGAGCAGTCCGGCGACCGCGCCGAGCGCCGTGTACAGATGAACGCCCCAGGCGCAAAGCCGCAGCCAGTGCTCGCGCGCAAGTGTCGCGGCGTCGCGGCCGGTCCGCGTGGCGGGCTCACTTGCCGGGCTTATGATGGCGCGGTCCGAAGTAGTCCTCCAAAATCGTCATGAATGGGCCACAAGTGCGGCGTCCCTTGACGTGCGCGCAAGCCTCGTCCAGCGACATTTCGCCATGCGCGCGCAAATAAGCGATCGCGAGAGTCGGAGCGCGATTGAGGCCGGCGTTGCAGTGCAGGTAAACGCGCTCGCCTTCGCTGATAAGGCTCGCCAGCGCGCCCAGCGTGTCGCCGAGCCGCTCGGCCATCGCGTCCGCACTGCCATCCTGGATCTGCGTGCGGACGAATTTGATCCCGCTTAAGCGGCAGGCCTCGGCTAGCTCACGTTCACGCAGTCCGTTGAGCGCCAAATCCTCGTCGTCTTGAAGATTGTGAACGGCGGTGACGCCGAATTCCGATTTGAGCCAGGCGATGTCGTCGGGCCGGGGGAACTCACCGACCAGGAGTCCCGGAGAAATCTCGGTGACCGAGGGGCGTCCGCGATTGCGCGCCACGTGGGTCTGATGCTCGGGTCGTTTGCTGAACCAGTCCACGGTCAGGAATTGTAGCTCATAGACGCGCGGCACCTAAGCGGGGCGTCCGCACCGTTCCACAGGCGCACGGCGGGCATTTTATACCCGCGCGCGACTATGCGCGGATGTTGATAAACGCGAGGAGAAAGATCCATCGCTTCGCGGAGATCCTTCGCTGACGCTCAAGATGACGGAAGGGGCTTTTTTGTCATCCTGAACAAAGCTTGCCGAAGTGAAGGATCAACGCGGAGCGATTTTTGTGTTCATGGACATCCTCGCTATTGCGAGAGAATGCGCGCGCTCAGCCCTTGGCGTGCCGACCGCCGCGCGCCGAGGTCCGGCGCGGACGACTGGCGGCACGCGGCTCGTCCGTCGCGTCCGCGGCCGGCTGCGCGTTCTCCGCCTCTAGCAGCGCGGCGCCGCCGTCGTCCCCGTGCCCGGCATGCTTGCGCTTCTTGCGCTGAGGCATGTCGGAGGACGGGATCCGCTCGCCTAGCGCCAACACCGCCGCGCGCATCGAGTCGGCGAGCTTGCGATAGGCGCCTGTACCCTCGGCGTTGTCGGCGAGCGCGTGCAACTCGGCGTTGGTTATGACGCGGCCAATTCGTACTTCGACCGGCCGGCGATGCGGTATGATGCTGCCTTTGCCGAGGACCTCGTAAGTTCCGCTGATCCGGACCGGCAGCACGTCGCATCCGCCGCGCAGCGCCAGGTAGCCCGCGCCGCTTTTGAATTCGTGAATCGCGCCGTCGGGCGAGCGCGTGCCCTCGGGGAACATCAGGACGCTGCGCCCGGCGTCAAGCTCCTCGATCGCGTCGTCGAGCGAGTCGAGTTGTGCGCGCTCGCGGTCGAACGGGATGAGGCGGGTGAAATTGCTGACCACGAAGCGGCGTGCGTTGGTGTTGAAGAAATAATCCTTGGCGGCCAGCACGACCAGATCGCGGCCCGGTGCGCCGAGCGCGTAGCTGGTGAGCGCAAAATCGACGTGGCTCGCGTGATTGGCGACCACCAGGAAGTTGCGATTGGCGGGCACGTTACCGCGGCCCAGTATGCGCGGCTGCAGCCATCCGTCGAACGCCATCCGCTGCGCGCCGCGAAACGCCGCTTCGCCCAGGCGCTTGAGCGCGCCCGGCAGCTTGGGCGTGAACGGCTCGGCGAAGCGCGCGTAGGACGGCAGGCGAGGACGGTTCTGCCCTTCGCCCACGGCGCGTTGGAGATCGTCAACGGTGCGGAGATCGCCCAGCTCCTCCGGGCTCAACTCGCGCTCGGCGTGAGCCGCGATATGCTCGGCCAGTTCGGCCAACGCCAGCGAGTCGAGTCCGAGGTCTTCGATAAGCCGGGTGGCGGGCGTGATGCTCTCGATGCCGCTTGAGACTTGGGCGAGCGCCTGGGCGAGCCACGGCTCGACTTCGGAGCTGACCGCCGCGCGTTCCTGGGCGTGGCTTTCGAGCATCCGCTCGAGCGTACTGACGACCTCGAGGCGTTTGACCTTGCGCGTGCGGGTGCGCGGCAGCTCGGCGTCGGTGAAACGCAGGATGCGGATGCGCTTGTGAGGACTGAGGCCGGCGCCGGTTTTTTCGAAATGGGTGCGCAGGTTGTCTTCCACCGCGCGGCGGCTTTCACCACGCGCGTATGCCGGCACCACCAGCGCCGCTGCCTGCTCGCCCTGGGCGACCTTCAGGCCAACGATCGCGAGTTCCTTGATATACGAGGAGTGGCCGTAAACCTCCTCGAGTTCGTCGATATAAATATTGTTGCCGCCCGAGTCGACGATCACGTCCTTGGCGCGGCCGACAATATACAGGCGTCCGTCTTCGTCGAGGCGACCAAGATCGCCGGTGCGGAGCCACCCCTCGTGCAATACCTCGTCGGTGGCGGCCTTGTTGCGGTAATAGCCGGCCATGACGTTCGGCCCGCGCGCCAGAATTTCACCTACGGCGCCGTCGCCGCTGGAAGCGAGCTTGATTTCGACGCCGTTCAGCGGTTTGCCGACCGATCCGGCAGCCAGTGGTTCGTCCGGGCGCGCGACGCTCAGCACCGGCGCGGCTTCGGTCAGTCCGTAGCCTTCGAGCAGACGTATGCCGATGTCGTTGAAGAAGCTCGCGACGCGCTGTGGCAGCGCCGCTCCGCCGCTCACCGCGAGCCGCAGCCGGCCGCCAAGCGCGGTGTGGGCTTGGCGAAAGAGCAGGGCGCCGGCGTTGAGACCCCATTCGCCGTCGAGCCTGCGATTGAGATCGCGCAGGCGATCGAACAGCGCGTGTAAGAACGGGCCTTGCGCCTCGACCCCGTCGACGATGCGCCGATGCACCGCCTCCCACAGCGCGGGCACGCCGACTACCGCGGTCGGCCGCACGTCGGCCAGCGTACGCGCCAGGCTCGCCGCGTCCACGCCGACCGGATAAACCACCGTCGCGCCGAGCGCGAGCGGCAGCAGCATCCCGCACGTGAATTCGAAGGTGTGATGGAGCGGGAGCAGCGAGAGCACCACGTCGGAAGAGTCGAGTGTGAAGACTCGCGCCAGCATCGCGACTTCGGCCGCGAAATTCCCATGCGTCAGCATCACGCCCTTGGACGCGCCGGTGGTGCCGGAAGTGAAAACGATGGAGGCAAGTGTCTTGCGCTCGGCGGCGGGCCGCGCTTCGGGCCGCCCCTTGAGCACGAAAGGACGGCTGAGCTCGACGAATTCGAGCTGTACCATCTCGCTGTCGAGCTCGAGCAACGCACCGCTCAAACGTCTGGCGACGCCCTCCGAGCATAACGCGGCCGAGGGAGTGGCGATGTGGCAGATGGGCGCCAGCTCCTCGGGCGAAATCAGATGGTCCAGTGGCACCGCGACGGCGCCGGCCGCAAGGATCGAGAAATAAGCGAATACCCACTCGGGCGAGTTTTCGCCGATGAGCAGCACGCGGTCGCCCGCCTTGACCCCGCGCATCCCGAGCAACAGGCCGGCGCGATGCGCACCGTCGCGCAGTTCGCGGAAGGTGGTCGTGGTGCGTTCGCCCGAGGGCTGCCGCGCGACCAAGGCCGGCCGCGAGCCATGACGCTCGGCGGTGCGGTCCAGCATTTCGGTGAGCGTGCGATAGCGCGCCGGGGCGCTGGGGCGGCCGCGGGTATGGAGATCGAGTGAGCCGAAGATGTGCCGGCGCAGTCCCGGCAGATGGACTTTGATCCAATAGTCAGCCCAATCGATCCGCTCCGGGGCATAGGGATGGTGTTCGGCGTCGGCAGGCGCGAGCGACTTGTAGAGTGCGCGGATGTTGGCGCCGTGGAAAGTGTAGACCAGCTCCTGAATATACGGGCGATAGACTTCGACCAAATCGCGCGCCATCGCGGTGTTGGCGCCGAACTTGTCGACACCCTGCTCGAACTTGCGCGCGCGCTCGGACTCCTCGCCGAGCAGCGTGCGTGCGGCGCTCGCGCCCTTCTTGAGCAACTCGGGCAGCGTCTGACTCGCGAGTTCGTAGATGCTTTGCGAGACCACCACCGCCTCCAGATGCGGTGCGAAGCGGCCCATCGGACCGCCCACGCGGCGATGCTCGCGACGGTTGCTGAGTCCGGTCAGTTCGACCAGCCGGCGCATCGGCAGCGGATTCACGTCCGAGGTGCAGAGCTGGTAGATCGGTTTGTGGCGACCCTCGAGCAGCGCCGCGAGAATCGGGATCATCGCGTGCGCCGCAAGATCGACCGGGATGATGTCGAGCACCAGTTCGCCCTTGGCCGGATAGAAACGATAGCCGCGGCCGGAAAGATAAGTCAGCGGGGCGCTGGTGTTGACGCCCTGGTTCCATCCCGGAAACGGATCGCGGAGCGCGCTTTCGATGATCGAGGGACGCGCCACGGTGGCCGCGATCGTGTCCTGCGCGGCGAACACCAACTGCTCGCCGAGGCTCTTGCTGTAGCTGTAGGTGTTGGGCCATCCCCAGCGGCGCGCCCGCTCCAGGCCGATCTCCTTGAGCCGTTCTTCGACCCAGCGCTTGCGCCAGCGCTCGGCCGCCGCTTCGTGGACGTCGTCGCCGTCGGCGTCGGCATTGACCACGTGAAGCTCGTCGGCCTGGCGCACCTGGTCGTGGGATTCCGCTTCCACGCGTGCGATGGCGGCGAGGGCATCGCGAATTTCGCGCCGCAGGGTGAAGTTACGCCGGCCGTTGGGACACCAATCGATCGGAATGTCGTCCTCGAAACGATGGCCATCGGCGTTGCCCGCCGTATAACAGGTCGAAACATGGAGCAGGGCGGCTCCGCGCTTGCGGCAGAACTCGATCACTTTGGCGACGCCGGTGGTATTGACCGACAGCGACTTCTCCAGCGAAGCCTCGAAGTTGACCAGTCCCGCGCAATGCACCACCGCGTCGATCTCGCCGCGGCCCGGCGCTGCGCCCTCGGAGACCAGGTCGTCCTCGGTAATGTCGCCGCAGAGCACGGAAAGCTTTTCCTCGACGTAGCGGTCGAAGCGGTCGCCCAGGTGTTCGCGCAGCGGACCGAACACGGGCGAGTCGAGAATTTCGCGGCGCAAGCGGCTCAGGCTGAGGCGCCGGTCGCCACGGATGAGCAGGTAGATGCGGTCGATCTCGGGATGCCAGCGCAAGAGCAGCGAGAGGAAGACCTTGCCGAGAAAGCCGGTTGCGCCGGTCAGCAGGATGCGGCGCTGGCGCAGCGTCTGTTCGAGTGGCGCCGTCGCCGTGCGCGTGGCGCCGCCGTTAGTTCCGTTGCTATTCGACATCAGCGATCACCAGCGGCGGTAGATGGAGATAGGTGATACTGGCCGAGCGGCCCAGATCGGACGTTGCCATCGCGATCGCCTCGTCCAGCGTGTCGGCCGACTCCCATCCCATGCGGGTTGCGACTTCCGGCTCCTCGCATCCCGCCGCGATTACCCGTCCGACGTGCTGGCGCGCCGGTTCGCCCCAGTACCACATGTAGAACGGATGCACGCCGTGATAGGCGTGACCGTAACGGTACATATGAATGTAGGTCGGGTTGCGCGCGAACTCGGCCTCGAAGTTCCGCTCCAGTTCGGTGGCCTCAGTGGTTTCGCGCAGGCAGCGATGGAAGAACTCGATGTAACTCGGATGATGCTCGGGATGGAACTGGTCGCGCAGCGGATGACAGATGATCACGGTGCCGCCTTCGCGGACCAGCGGCTTGCCGCGGAACATGTTGAACAGGTAACCGAGGCCCGTGCACTGCACCAGCACCGGGTTCATCACCGAGTTGACGTTGTACGGACAGACGTAGGGCACGCCTACGATCAACACGTCGGCCTGGCCCTTGACCGGCACGGCGTACTGCTGGAACACGCGGGCCAGCGCCTTGCGATGCACCGCGTCGGTCTCGCCCGCCCATACGCCGGTCATCGAATAGGGCGCGGCGTACTGGTTTAGCACCTGGCGGCGCAGCGAATCCGACATATTGCCGAGCGTCCAGCGGAAGCCCTTCAGCCGCATCCGATCCCAATCGGAGAAGCGGTCCTCGTTCTTCTGCAGGAAATCGAGCATCCCGCCATACATCTGATTGTTGATCGCGGTCTCGATGGTGAAGACGTTGACGTGCTCGTTGACCAGGCGGCCCATTCGGTTGGCCGAGTTGTGCAGCGCCGAGCGCGTCGGATCCATGTATGAATTGCACTGGCGCAGCGTGGCTGGGTTGTGATGGTGGCGCAGGCTCTGGTAGGGCGCGAGTCCGACCGCCACCGATTTGTGGCCGCCGTCCATCGGAACCAGGTTGATGTTGAGATAGAGCAAAAGATCGGACTCCACCGCGCGGCGCGAGAGCCATACCTCCTCGTCATGATCGGTCTTGCCCAACATCGCGAGCTCGGAGCGGTTTTCGGCGTCGAAGTTGTACAACCGCTCCGGCCAGAATTGCTTGAACGCGCGCTCGCCCACCATGCGGCGAATCTCGGCCTCGGTCATACGGCGATGGAGCGAGGTCGCAACGATCAGATGGACGTCGTCGACGCCATAGTCGGCCAGGGTCTGGAGCACGATGTTGAGCATGCGCTCGCGGATGTCGGGCCGGCGCATCTGCGGCAGCGGCAGGCTGATGTCGTCGATCGCGATGGTCACGCGCATGTTCGGGTTGAGCTGCGCGAACAGCGGATCGGCGTTCTCGGGCCGCAGCAGCGCGTATCGGATCGCGGCGTCAGGATCGGCCAGCGGCTCCAGCGGGGGCGGCGGATAGATAACTCGCGTGCCGGCGGGCAGCTTCTCGTACCAGAAGTCGTCGCCGTAGGCGATCAGACGCGGCGCCGAGCGCCGGTTGAGCGTCACCACCAAATCGCGGCGCGCGCCGGGCTCGTGCCTGAGTTCGGCGGTTTTCAGCTCTTTGAGCTTACCTTCCGGTCGCGCCATCCGTAGCTCCCCCCAGCCAGTTCAGCAGCCACGCCCCGGTTGAGCCGCCGTCGCGGACGGGCTCGGCGTCATGGCTGAAACGAACGATCGGCCACTTACGGTTGTGCGCGGCAGCGAGCAGGCGGCGATCGGGATTCACGGCCACCGGATGCCCCAGCGCGCAAAGAAAGGGCAGGTCATAATACGAATCGGCGTATCCCCAGCATCCGGCCATCTCGATGCGGCGCGCCGCGGCGAAGCTTTCGCACCACGCCGACTTCTCGGAACCCGCCATCACCGGTTCGAGCATCCTGCCCGTGGCGAGGCCGCGGCTATAGATCAGGCGGTTGGCCGCGAAATGTTCGATGTCGAGGCGGCGCGCGAGCGGTGCGACCAGGAAGTCGGGAGACCCGGTCACCAGCACCGGCTCGATTCCCAGGGCGCGATTGGCCTCCAGCATTTCGATCGCGCGCGGATACAGATGGCGCATCAGCACGCGTTCGCAATACTCGTCCCCAAGTTCCCACAGACGATCGCGCGAGACGCCTTTGTAAGCCTCGAACAGCTTCATGTTGAGCAGCCGGCGGTCGTGGCGCTCAGCCAGGTACAGTCGCGGAAGGTCGAGCGCGAGTCGGGCGAGATAGCCGGCGCGTCCGCTCCATTCGCCCAGGTTGGCCATGAAAAAGACGGTTGCATGGAGCAGGTTGAGGCCGGCGAGTGTGCCGTCAAGGTCGTAGAAGGCCGCGACCTTTGCTTTGCCGCGGGAGTTGCGTCCCGCTCTGGTCACATAAACTGACATGTCATTCTACTTTGGGCCCAGAAATAGCGCGCTTCGACACCTGCAATTCGCCGCGCCGGCGGGCTTCTTCGAGCAGCTCCGGGCGCGCTACTCCGCCCAGTCCGAAGGCCAGAATCTCCTCGACCAACGAATCGATCTCACGCGGACGCCGCCGCGCTATCTGGCCGACCACCTCCTTGATTCCCCCAAGGATGCAATAAGCAGCGACGCGCGTGTCGCACGTCCGCACCAGGTTCATCTGCACTCCCAGATCGAGCGAACGTTGGATGGCGTCGGCGATGCGCTGGTAAAATTCCAGGATCCGCAAATCCAAGTCACGGTCGAAACCCACCGAGTGGTTGAGCAGGATGTCGGTCAATTCCCGCTCCGTCAGCACGAAATTCATCACGCGCTTGAGGTTGTCGCGCAATTGATTGACCGGGTCGGGCTCATCCGGGCGCAGGCGCTGGATGCGTCGTGAAAGCTCGGTTAGCACTTGAGCGAGCAGTTCCTCGAACAGATCCCTCTTGTTTTGAAAGTAGAGGTAGAAGGTGCCTCGTGCGATACGAGCGCGCGCGATGATATCAGCGACATTGGTTCGATGATAGCCTTTGCGCGCGAATATCCGTTTGGCATGGCGCAACACTTGGGCGCGCCGAGCCTGTCGTTCCATTACAAAACCCTCAGAAGATTAAAACCCTACCGGCCCGTCCCGGTCGAGTCAAACCTTCCGCTTGTGGATAACTGCCGGCTACGCGGTGAAACTTTCGATGCTCAACGGGAAAACTTTCGATGCTCAAGGAGGAGACTGCGGGCATAGGCTGCAATTCGTCGGAGATTGGCCGACTCCCACCAGTAGCGGCGGACTTACCACGGTGCCGGAAGCCGCGGTGACGCACGTACATCCCACGACTGTTCCGGGGACGAGAAGGCCCCCGCCATCGCTGGTAAGCAGTGAGTTGTTAACGAACCAGGTCGCCGAACCCGAGATGTTCTGGAAGGTAATCACTCCGTTGGAGCTGAACGCGCCCTGGGCGTAAACTTGATTGTTTGTCGTGTGCAAAAAGATTTCGGTCGTACCCAGCGGTGTGCACAGCGCCACGGTTGATGGAACTTGCGCGCAAATCTTTATTCCAATCAACGTGATCGGGGTGGAGGTGGGAACCGGCGTCGAATTACTCGAACTGCCGCCGCAACTGAGCAGCAGAGTCATCATCACGAACGCCAGCACGGGCGCGAGGATTAAGCATCTTTTTTGCCACATCAAGCATCCAGCTATGCCGTGGCAGCTCCAGCGCTGTCAAGCAGACCCAGGCGAAAACGAAACAAACTCCACGGGGACAATTGATGTTGCGTAAGTGGGGAAAAACGGAGCCGATTCGAAATCGAGTCGGCCAAAGCAGGAACGGCGGGCATCGAGAGAGGGGGGAGACTCTCCGATACCCGCCTGTTCGCCGCCCGCCTTGCGGCGGACTTCATTCGGCTGCCGGGAGGAGTTCGCAACCGAAGTGCGGCACGGTGATGACACCGAACAAATCCGCACTCATAACATTCGACGATGACCCCATCGGGATTATTCAGTCGTCTCGCAGAGCGGGCTCATGGCTGCCTCGCGCGGATGAACAGTTCCCCAAAAAGCAGGAGACCGAGGCGTGAGGAGCGGGTGTTTAGTAGCGTCTGGTTCTTGCGAAATTTAGCCTCAGTTACATATTGAAACTGCTGAATATCGCTCACAAAGGGCCCTTGACAAGTTTAAATCCCGATTCGCTGACCCTGAATGACATAAAGAAATCGAATATCCTTGGTCTTTCGTCATCTCCGCGGCTGTTGATTCGCCGGCGCAAGGGATTTCACAATTCTCTCAGCCCCGACGGTATCGGGTGCAACGACCAGCGGTCTCATTGCTGACGATGCCCACGGATGCCTTGATTTCCCGCGAATGACCGTCGGCGGGTTACCTGAGAGCCCGCGGCGGTGCATACTTATAGGTCGGACACACCTTCGCGTTAACGGCTCGCCGAAGGGCGAGCTTCATCCAAGGAGCGATAGCGATGCAGATGGGTATGGTCGGTCTGGGCAGGATGGGCGCCAACATGGTGCGCCGGCTCCTGCATGGCGGTCATGAATGCGTGGTCTTCGACGTCAGTCCTGACGCGGTAAAGACGCTCGTCAAGGAGGGAGCAATCGGCGCCTCCTCGCTCGATGACTTCAAGGCGAAACTCAAGCAGCCGCGGGTAGCCTGGATGATGGTGCCGGCGGCGGTGGTGGAGAAGACCCTGGCGGACCTCTCCGGCAGGTTCGAGTCGGGCGACATCCTGGTCGACGGCGGCAACTCCTATTACGTCGACGACCTGCGCCGCGCCAAGGCGCTGCGCGCCAAGGGCATCCACTACGTCGATTCCGGCACCAGCGGTGGCGTCTGGGGACTGGAGCGCGGCTTCTGCCAGATGATCGGCGGCGAGCCCGAGGTCGTCAAACATCTCGATCCGATTTTCACCACACTCGCACCGCCGGTCGATTCGGCGCCGCGCACGCCGGGTCGCGAGAACACCACCCCCAGCACCGCCGAGCACGGCTACCTGCACTGCGGGCCCAACGGCGCAGGCCACTTCGTCAAGATGGTGCACAACGGGATCGAGTACGGAATGATGGCGGCGTATGCCGAAGGGATGAACATCCTGCGCCACGCCAATGTCGGTAAGCAGCAGCACGCGGCCGATGCCGAGACCACGCCGCTGCGCGAGCCCGAACTGTATCAGTACGATTTCAATCTCCCCGACATCGCCGAGGTCTGGCGCCGCGGCAGCGTCATCGCCTCGTGGCTGCTCGATCTGACTGCCGACGCGATGGCGGGGGATCCCGAGTTGAAGAAGTTCGCCGGCCGGGTTTCGGATTCGGGCGAAGGGCGCTGGACGGTGGACGCGGCGATCGACGAGGGGGTGCCGGCCGCGGTTCTGACGGCGGCTCTGTACGAGCGCTTCAGTTCGCGGGGCGCAGCCGACTTCGCCGATAAAATGCTCTCCGCGATGCGTTACGAGTTCGGCGGTCACGTGGAGAAGAAGTCATGAGCGTCGGCGCGGTGCGCTCGGACGCACTGGCGTTCTTTGGTGCCACCGGCGATCTGGCTTACAAGAAGATCTTTCCGGCGTTGCACGCGATGGCTCGGCGGGGCCATCTGGAGTTCCCGGTGATCGGCGTGGCGAAGTCGGGCTGGAATCTCGATCAACTTCGCGCCCGCGCGCGCGAGAGTATCGAGAAGCACGGCGGAGGCGTCGACGATGAAGCCTTCAGGCGGCTCCTGGAGCGCCTGGGCTATATCGATGGCGACTACCAGGATTCCGCGACCTACAAGGCGCTGCTCAAGGCAATGGGCGGTGCGCAGCATCCGACGCACTATTTGGCGATTCCGCCCAGCCTGTTCGCAACCGTGATCCAGGAACTCGGGAGTTCCGGATGCGCGCGCAACGGGCGCGTCATTGTCGAAAAACCGTTCGGGCACGATCTGCCCTCGGCGCAGGCGCTCAACGCGACGCTGCATTCGGTATTCCAGGAGTCCTCGGTGTTTCGTATCGATCACTACCTGGGCAAGGAGCCGGTGCAGAACCTGGTCCTGTTCCGTTTCGCCAACTCCTTTCTCGAGCCGATCTGGAATCGGCGCTATGTCAAGAGCGTGCAGATCACGATGGCCGAGAGCTTCGGAGTACAAGGCCGCGGCGCCTTCTACGACGCCAACGGCGCGATCCGTGACGTGGTGCAGAACCATCTGCTCCAGGTCGTGGCGTACCTGGCGATGGAACCGCCGCTGACCACCTACCCGGAGTCGATTCAGGACGAGAAGGTCAAAGTTTTCCGCTCGATCCTGCCGCTGGACCCCGACAGTTTGGTGCGCGGGCAATTCAGCGGCTATCGCAAGGAAGCGGGGGTGAAGCCGGACTCGACGGTCGAAACCTTTGCCGCCGTGCGGCTGCATATCGATTCGTGGCGATGGGATGGCGTGCCGTTCTTCATCCGCGCCGGCAAATGCATGCCGGTGGACGCGACCGAGGTATTGGTCACGCTCAAGCGGCCGCCGCTGCGCAGGCTGCGCCCGGAGGATGCGAACTACTATCGCTTCCGGCTGGGTCCCGACGTGATAATCGCCGTCGGCACGCAGATCAAACGGCCGGGCGAACATATGGACGCAGAGCCAACCGAACTCAAGCTCGTGCAGCGGCCCGAAGGCGAAGAGATGGAGGCTTACGAGCGTCTGCTGGGTGACGCGATGGCTGGCGACCACCTGCTGTTCACTCGCCAGGATGCGGTCGAGGCACAATGGGCGATCGTGCAGCCCATCCTCGGCGATGTCACTCCGGCGTTGGAGTATCAGCCGGGAACGTGGGGCCCGGCCAAAGCCGAAGAGTTGACCGCGGAGGTCGATGGCTGGCACAACCCGCCCGCGTAAATCGATGAAAGTATAACTGCTTCAGTTTATGCTGAGCCGCGGCGATAGGAGTCGGGCGCGGCATAGGAGGAATTATGAAAGCGACGCAACTACTGCATGAGGTCGGCCAGAGCCTCTGGCTGGATAACATCACCCGCGCGCTGCTGACCGGCGGCGGGCTCAAACGCTATATCGACGAGCTATCGATTACCGGCCTGACCTCTAATCCGAGCATCTTCGACCAGGCGATCAAAAGCAGTCACGACTACGACGCGGCCATCCGGGAGAAGACCGCCGCGCACAAAGAGGGCGAGGCGCTGTTCTTTGAGCTTGCGCTCGAGGATCTTACGCGCGCCGCCGATCTCTTTCGTCCGGTCTACGATAAGACCAACGGGGTTGACGGATTCGTCTCGCTCGAGGTTTCGCCCAAGCTCGCCTACGACACGGCCGCCACCATCGCCGCCGCTAAGCAATTGTCCGCGCGCGGCGCACGGCCCAACCTGTTCATCAAGATTCCAGGAACTCGCGAGGGCGTCCCGGCGATCGAGCAGGCGATCTTCGCCGGCGTGCCCGTCAACGTGACGCTCCTGTTCTCGCGCGAGCAGTACATCGCGGCGGCCGAAGCCTACATGCGCGGAATCGAGCGCCGCGTGGCGGCCGGCCTCAATCCTCACGTCAGCTCCGTCGCTTCGGTGTTCGTCAGCCGATGGGACGTCGCGGCCGCGAAAAAAGTGCCGCCGGCCCTGCACGACCGGCTCGGGATCGCGATCTCCAAACGCATCTACAAAGCCTATCGCGAGTTGCTGGCCTCCAACCGCTGGCTCAGACTCCTCAATTTCGGCGCCCGCTCGCAGCGGCTGCTATGGGCCAGCACCGGCACCAAGGATCCCAAGGCTTCCGACGTGCTCTACGTGAAGTCGCTAATGGCGCCGCATACGGTTAACACGATGCCCGAAAATACGCTCAAGGCGCTCGCCGATCACGGCGAGGCCGGCGCGATGCTGCCGCCCGACGGCGGCAACGCGGAACAAGAACTGGCCGAGTTTACCAAGGCGGGCGTCGATATCGACGCGCTGGCCGAGCAGCTTCAGCGCGAAGGCGCGGAGTCTTTCGTCAAGTCATGGGACGAACTGCTGGCCTGCATCACCGACAAGAGCGCCGCGCTCAAGAAGGCGAGCTGATTCACGCGACAGGAGAAGACCGATGGAGACCAAAGCGGCGCCGCTCACCGAACGGCGTGCCTGGAAGGCGCTGAGCGAGCATTACCAAAAAATCCGCGACGTTCATCTGCGCACGCTTTTTGGCGAGGACCCGCGGCGCGGCGAGACCTTCGCGGCCGAGGCCGCGGGACTCTACCTGGACTACTCCAAGCATCGCATCACCGCCGACACGATGCGCCTGCTGCGGGCGCTGGCCGAGGAAACGGGATTGCGCGGGCGCATCGACGCGATGTTCGCGGGCGAGAAGATCAACGTCACCGAGCGGCGCGCCGTTCTCCACGTGGCCCTGCGCGCTCCGCGCGGCGCGTCGATTATGACCGACGGCAAAAATGTGGTGCCCGAGGTTCACGAGGTGCTCGACCGGATGGGGGCGTTTAGCCGCCGCGTGCGCGACGGCTCGTGGAAGGGCCACACCGGCAAACGCATCCGCAACGTCATTAACATCGGAATCGGCGGCTCGGACCTGGGGCCGGTGATGGCCTACGAGGCGTTGCGCCACTACAGCGATCGCAATCTCGTCGTGCGTTTCGTTTCCAATGTCGACGGCACCGACTTCGTCGAAGCGACGCGCGACCTCGATCCGTCCGAGACGCTGTTCATCATCTCTTCGAAGACTTTCACCACCCTGGAGACCATGACCAACGCGCAGAGCGCGCGTAAGTGGAGCCTGGAGGCCCTCGGCGACGAGAAGGCGATTGCAAAACATTTCGTGGCGGTCTCGACCAATGCCACCGAGGTGACCAAGTTCGGCATCGACACGCAGAACATGTTCGGGTTCTGGGACTGGGTGGGCGGACGCTACTCGATGGACTCGGCGATCGGGCTCTCGACCATGATCGCGGTTGGCCCCGAGCACTTTCGCGCGATGCTCGACGGCTTCCACGCGATCGACGAGCACTTCCGCACCGCGCCTTTCGAACAGAATCTGCCGGTGATCATGGGATTGCTCTCAATCTGGTACAACGACTTCTTCGGCGCTCAGACCGTCGGCGTTTTTCCATACGAGCAATACTTGAAGCGCTTCCCGGCCTATCTGCAGCAGCTCACGATGGAGTCCAACGGCAAGCACGTAACGCTCGACGGCACGACGGTCGACTATCAGACCGGGCCGATTTTCTGGGGCGAGCCCGGAACCAACGGGCAGCATTCGTTCTACCAGTTGATTCACCAGGGGACGAAGCTCATCCCGTGCGACTTCATCGCGTTTCACCAGGCGCTTGATCCGCTCGGCCGCCATCACGACATGTTGCTCGCCAATGTATTCGCGCAGGGCGAGGCGCTGGCGTTCGGCAAAACTCCCGAGCAGGTCAAGGCCGAGGGCACGCCGGACTGGCTGGTGCCGCATCGCGTGTTCGAGGGCAATCGCCCGTCGACGACGATTCTGGCCGAGCAGTTGACGCCCGAGACCTTGGGCAAGCTGGTGGCGCTCTATGAGCACAGCGTGTTTACGCAGGGCGCGATCTGGGGCATCGACTCGTTCGATCAGTGGGGCGTCGAGCTGGGCAAGGTGCTCGCGCAGCGAATCATCCCCGAGCTGGAGAGCGCGGGGACCTCGCAACTTAAACACGACAGCTCGACCAACGCGCTGATCGCCCGTTACCGGGAGCATAGAAAAAAGACTGGATGAAGCTGCCCCGCAGTTTCTACGCGCGTTCGGTGTTGGTGGTCGCGCGCGAGTGCATCGGAAAGCTGCTGGTGCATCGTACGCCCGAGGGCGAGGCGGCGGGCCGCATAGTCGAAGCCGAGGCATATCGCGGTCCGCTGGACCTCGCGGCACACAGCGCGCGAGGGCTGACGAAGCGGACCACCGTGATGTTCGGGCCGCCCGGCTATGCCTACGTCTACCTGATTTATGGACTGAGCTGGGCGATGAACATCATCGTGGCGTCGGAGGGCGAGCCGCACGGCGTTTTGATCCGGGCGCTCGAGCCGGTACGCGGATTAGAGCTGATGGTGCGCAGGCGCGGCGGCAAACCATCTCCTGGTGCGCGCGAGTTGACCAACGGTCCGGGCAAGCTGACGCAGGCGCTCGGGATAACCGGGGACGACTACGGACGCGACCTTTGTGGCGAGAGGCTTTTTTTGGAAGAGCCCGGTCGCGAGACGATGGCTGTCGCGAAAGTCGGGCGCTCGACAAGAATCAACGTGGATTACGCCGGAGCGTGGGCGGCGAAGCCATGGCGATTTTACGAACGCGGCAATCGCTACGTCTCGGTGCGCCCGCGCGACTGAGTCATCGGCGAGGCGGTTTGACGGCGGCGCGCGCTGGACAGGCTGCGCGCGTTTGCTAGTTTGTTGAGGCCTCTGGCGCGCGCCCGTAGCTCAACTGGACAGAGCATCAGACTTCGGATCTGAGGGTTGGGGGTTCAAATCCCTCCGGGCGCGCCAAGTAAACCGCCTCGAGCCGCACCGAGCACGTGGAAAGAGCTAGGAGCTGCAGCCCGTTCCCTAGCCAAGCGACGAATGCTGGTGAAGGAAAGTAAGGCGCTCAAGCCGTCAAGTCAGTAATTAGGTTCTGTTCGCGCCAGCGAGGCCAGTTCTAGGGCGTATATAGCTCGGTGCTGGCAAGATTGCCAACGGAAAAATTGTCTCCGCCCGCGATCAGGACCTTGCCGTTGGGGAGCAGGGTGGCGGTCGCCTGGTAGCGCGCCGTGTTCATGCTTGCCGTTCCCGAAGCCGACGCGAAAGAATTGGTCGCCGGGTCGTATAACTCGGTGCTGGCAAGAATGTCGCCGGGCGAATTTTCTCCGCCCGCGATCAGGACCTTGCCGTTGAGCAACAGGGTGGCGGTCGCCAGCACGCGCGCGAAGTTCATGCTTGCCGTTCCCGACGCTGGCGCAAATGAATTGCTCGCCGGGTCGTATAGCTCGGTGCTGGCAAGATCGCCGCCGGCCAAATTTTCTCCGCCCGCGATTAGGACCTTGCCGTTGGGCAGCAGGGTGGCGGTCGCATCGTAGCGCGCCGTGTTCATGTTCGGCGTTCCCGAAGCCGACGCGAAAGAATTGGTCGCCGGGTCGTATAACTCGGTGCTGGCAAGATCGATGAACGAGCCAAACCCGCCCGCGATCAGGACCTTGCCGTTGGGGAGCAGGGTGGCGGTCGCCTGGGTGCGCGCCGTGTTCATGCTTGCCGTTCCCGAAGCCGACGCGAAAGAATTGCTCGCCGGGTCGTATAGCTCGGTGCTGACAATAGCGACGCTGGACGAACCGTCTCCGCCCGCGATCAGGACCTTGCCGCTGGGCAGCAGGGTGGCCGTCGCCCCCACGCGCCGGCGTTCATGCTCGCTGTCCCCGACCCTGGCGCAAATGAATTGCTCACGGGGTCGTATAGCTCGGTACTGGCAAGATCGCGGGACCCGCCCGCGATCAGGACCTTGCCGTTGGGCAGCAGGGTGGCGGTCGCGCCCGAGCGCGCGACGTTCATGCTTGCCGTTCCCGAAGTTGCGAAGCTATTGGCTGAACTCGGGGCGGCGGTGGGCGTTGCAGTTGGAACTCGAGACCCCCCACTGTCGCCGCCGCATGCCCACAGCGCGAGTAGCGTCAACCCCAGGATGTACCGCCCTATGCCGTGGAACTCAGCCAGCGGTCGAGACATGCGGTTCCCCTTTCAATGCCCTAACATCTGAGTGGCCATGACAAGCGGTAAACTAACCCCAAGTCGCACGAGGGACAACAGAGGATCTCCGTTTCCAAGGCTCCTTTTGCCAGTGGATGACAACCGTATAAGCGGTTTCACGGATGATGGGTGAACGATGGTCTTTGTGTTCCAACGTCACGCGAGGATGGACGTCAAAGAGCCAGGGCGCCGCGGTAGTTAATCGGCGGTAAAAAGGGCGGTAAGATCGGCGGCAAGCGCCAGGCCGAAAACATAACGGCCGGGCAGCGCTCGCGAGGCAGCGCGCAAGGCTGTCGCTGCGCCTCGAACCGCACCGTGCACGCGCAAAGAGCCATGAGTTGCAGCCCCTAGGAGGTTACGAATCGCGAATCATCGGCCGACGTGGCGCAGCACCTCGTTCGCGAGACGACGGGTCGTCTCGGCGTTGCCAGCCGCGAATAGAAATTGGCTGACGCCCCATTCGGCCGCACGGCGGTTGAGTTCCTCGATACACTGTTGCGGCGTGCCGATAAGAAACAGCGCCGAGTGTGGTGCCTCGTCGGGCGGGATTCCGAACGTCTTGCCGATCTCGCGTGCGCTGGCCTCGGCGGTGGCGGGCGAGTCCGCAAGCATCACCGCGAAAATCGCATTGCTGATCGTGATCGTTTTAGGGTCACGGCCCAGGCGCGCCGCCTCCGCACGTACGAAGTCGGCCCGGTCGCGAAACGCCGTGTCGGTGATCTTGCCCATGCCCTCGAGCGTCAGCTTGGCCGGTTTGCCGGTGTCCACGGCGATATTTGCGACGTCGGCGTGCTTGGCCATCAAGCGCAGCGCTCCGCGGCCGCTGCCGCCGATGACGATTGGCGGATGAGGCTGCTGGAGCGGCTTGGGCCACAAAATCGCATCGTTTAGCCGATAGAACTCGCCCTCGAAGGTCGTGCGTTCCTGAGTCCACAGCGAGCGGATGCAGGTCAGCGACTCGTCGAGCATCCGCAGGCGCGTGCCGATATCCGGAAAGCCGATTCCGGTCATCTGGAACTCGGTCTCGGTCCATCCGGCGCCCAGGCCGGCGAGCAGGCGTCCGCCGCTCAAATGATCGAGGGACATCAGGGCCTGCGCCGTCACTGCGGGATGACGGAAGAGATTGCATAGTACGACGTGTCCGATTCGAAGCGTGCGGGTCGCCTGGGCGGCCGCCGCGGCCAGCAGGATCGCGTCGTGCGCGAGGGAGTGCGGGTCGTAGCCGCCGCCCGGCGCTTGGTGGACGAAATGGTCGGGAAACACCACCAGGTGATAGCCCAGTTCCTCGGCGGCGCGCGCCGATTCGCGCACCGTTTCAAAATCGACATTCATCAGAAACAATCCGAATTCCATCCCATTCTCCCTGGAAAGTTTTGAACCGTACGAGCTTAGCATATGGCCGCCGCGACGCACCGGACGCACGAAAATAATCGATTGGGAGAAAATTTCTACTCGTGGTCGGGGACGAGATCGAGCGCCGCGAGCCACGCCGCAGCCTCGCTGTCCGAGGGCGCGCGCCAATCGCCGCGGGGCGAAAGCGAGCCTCCCGAACCGACCTTGGGCGAGTTGGGCACGGCGCTGCGTTTGAACTGGCTGGTCTGGAAGAAGCGGTAGAGAAACGTGCGCAGATGGGCCTTGAGCTGACCGATCGCATACTGGTGGCGAGATTCGGGCGGGACGTCGGGCCATCCGCCCTGCCGCGCGTCGTGCCATGCGCAGTAAGCAAGGAACGCGACTTTGGCCGGTGGGTAGCCGAAGCGCAGGATGTGGTAAAGGCTGAAGTCGTGCAACTCGTAGGGGCCGATCATCGCTTCGGTGTCCTGCGCCGGCCCTTCGCCGCCGTCGCCGCCGGGCACCAGCTCGGGACTGATAGGCGTGGCGAGGATCTCGTGCAGTGTGGCGCTCGCGTCGGCGCCGAGCCGTCCGGTACCGGCGACCCAGCGGATGAGGTGCTGGATGAGAGTCTTGGGGACGCTGGCGTTGACGTTGTAGTGCGACATCTGGTCGCCGACGCCGTAGGTGCACCATCCCAGCGCGAGTTCGCTCAGGTCACCGGTGCCGACCACCAACGCGCCGTTGAGGTTGGCGAGGCGGAACAGATGGCTGGTGCGCTCACCGGCCTGCACGTTCTCGAATGCGATGTCGTAGACCGCGGCGTCGTCGCGATGGGGATGGTCGATGTCCTTGAGCATCTGGCGTGCCGCGGGCCGGATGTCGAGTTCGCGTGCCGTGCATCCGATGCCGCGCATGAGGCTGCGTGCCTGCTCGAGCGTGCGCGCCGAGGTTGCAAATCCAGGCATCGTGTAGCCGAGAATGTTGGCGCGCGGATAGCCGAGCAGATCCATCGCTTGCGCACTCACCAGCAACGCCTGGGTCGAGTCGAGGCCGCCGGAGATGCCAATCACGACGCGCTTGATTCCCGTCGCGCGCAGGCGCGTCGCCAGCCCCTGCACCTGGATTTCGTAGACTTCAGAGCATCGCTCGTCGCGCTTCTTTGGGTTGGAAGGCACGTAGGGGAAGCGTTCGGGCTGGCGCTCGGGAAGCATCCGGCCGCGCCGTGCGAGTTCGGCGGGAAACCTGACGGTGCGAAAGCGCCGTAGCTCGTCGCGATGATGGCGCACGGTCTGGGCGAAGCTGGTCTGGCGCATCCGTTCCTGCGACAGGCGTTCGAGATCGATCTCCGAGCAGACGAGCTGTGGCTCGAAGCTGAAGCGGTGGGATTCGGCGAGCAGGTTGCCGTTTTCGTAGATGAGCCCCTGGCCGTCCCAGGCGAGGTCGGTGGTCGATTCGCCGGCGCCCGCGCCGGCGTAAAGATACGCGGCCATGCATCGCGCCGACTGGTTCGCGACCAACGAGCGGCGATATTCGGCCTTGGCCACGGTGACCGGCGAGCCCGAGGGATTGAGCAGCACGGTTGCGCCGGCCAGCGCCGCGTACGACGACGGCGGAATCGGCACCCACAGGTCCTCGCAGATCTCGACGTGAAAAGTGAGCAGCGGCTGCTCCTCGACCGCGAACAGCAGGCGCGCGCCGAACGGAACCGCGGACTGGCCACAAAGCTCGATTTCGTCGCGCAGGGCGACGTCGCCGGGCACGAACTGGCGCATCTCGTAGAACTCGCGGTAGTTGGGCAGGTAGGTCTTGGGCACCACGCCGAGGATGCGTCCGCGGTGAACCACGGCGGCGCAGTTGAAAAGCTGGTGGTCGATCGCGATCGCCAGGCCGACGACGGCGACGGTGTCAAGCGCGCGGCTGGCCGCGACAATCCCGGCCAGCGCCGCGGCGCATCCGTCGAGCACGACGCGCTGTTGATGAAGGTCCTCGCACGAGTAGCCGGGAAGTCCGAGTTCCGGGAAGAGCACGACGACGGCCTGGCGCTCGGCCGCCTGACGCATCAGGGCGATAGTCTGTTCGCCGTTGAAGGCGGGGTTGGCGACGCGCACGGCCGGGATGGCGACCGCGACGCGGACCATGTCATGGTTATGGAAATTGAAAAACTCCTCGCCCGCTCTCACAGCTCCTCTCTCTCACAGCCCCGCTTCAACTGGAGTTAGTGTATATCGGACGCTATGTAAAAAGAACTGGCCAACGCAGCGTTTTGGAGCAGCGTTGGACTAAAAGACCGCCAGTTTCCAGTAGATGGCGCGCCGCTTCTTATTGGATTCGCGGGGCTGAAGCCGGATAAGATCGGGGTGCGCAAATTCGAGGGCGAGCGACCTCGGAGGCGACAAGCTGGGGCAATGATGTGGCGGCGGGGCATCTTTTCGACACGGATACCGTGGCTGACGTGTGCGGTGTTGTGGTTCGGCGGATGCTCGGCCTACAACGCGGCGAACGTAGCGCCGCGACCGGCGCGCGCGGTCGCGGCCACGCCTAGGTACTCGGCAGGAGGCCGCGTCACGGTCGCCTCGTGGTACGGCCCCGGCTTTATCGGCCAACGCACGGCGAGCGGCGAAGTGTACCATCGCGACGATCTCACGGCTGCGTCACGCAGCCTGCCGCTCGGCACGCGCGTACAGGTCACGAACCTCAACACCGGACGCGCGGTGGTGGTGCGAATCAACGATCGCGGACCTTACGTGCGCGGCCGAGGTATTGACCTCTCGCAACGCGCTGCGGAGCGGATCGGGCTTGACCATAGCGGCATCGCGCGCGTGTCGGTGACTCGGGTCGATACGATGGCGTCGGCACTACCGATGCTGGCCACGCCTCAGCAATGGAAATGGAGCGGCAAAGCGACCGTAAGACATCACACGCCGAGCCAACACCATCGCAGCCGCCGCAGCACGCATCACTACCGGTATGCGTCAGCCTCAACCTACCAGTCACCGCATCGGATGGTCGCCAACCCGATTGGCGACTGGTTGCTCCAGATGGTTCGCTAGCGCCGACGCGCGCGTCGTCTACGTGAAGTGGCGCTCGATATAGACCAGCGAGCTTTCGAGGTCAGGCAGAATCTTGGTGCAAAACCGCACCATCCAGGGCGAACAGTCTTTGAAGCCCAGCGGGCTGAACGCGATCACGAACCTGCCGAGGTCGTGGCTGGCGTAGAAAACTTCCATCGCGGTGCCCAGCGAGGGCTTGCAATAGTTGACCAGCAACAGGTCGGCGTCGCGGACGTCCTGGAGGTCGAACTCGACGATCTCGTTGGAGGAGTCGAGCTCGTTGTCGCGAAAATTGCGCCGCAGCGGATCGAGCAGGATGAAACGGCCGGCCAGACGTTCCTTGGCGCGGGTGCGCCAGTCCTTGGCCGCCTTGGGGTCGGCGTCCATGATCGGTCCACAGAGATAAATCTTCCGCACGCTGTCCGGCATACTCAGGCAAATTAGCACAGCAGCGCGCCCTCCACCGCATCGCGGAGAAAAGCCCCGGAAGGGCTAGGCAATCGGCATGTAACCAGGTCGGGCGAGAAGCGTAAACAGGTGTGGGAAATTGCGGCTGGATTCCTTCTTTCATCGTTAGAAACCGGATAAATCATTAAGAGGGGGAGAGTGCTTGGTTGAGGGGCCTCGGGACAGGATGGCGAAGATCGAACCACTGCGAGAAGAGAAGCCGCTCGAGGCGCCAGAGTCCAAGGCGAAGCAGGTTTCGCTGGAGGCCGAAGGGCTGGTCAAACGCTATGGTGGCCGCGCTGTGGTCGATGGCGTCGCCGTCAACGTTCATAGCGGCGAGGTAGTCGGACTGCTCGGCCCCAATGGCGCTGGCAAGACCACGACCTTTTACATGGTGGTCGGACTGATCAAGCCCGACGAGGGGCGCGTGCGCCTGGGTGGCGAGGACATAACGATGCTCCCGCTGTATAAGCGCGCCCGCCGCGGCATCAGCTACCTTCCGCAGGAGCCGTCGGTCTTCCGCAAATTGACGGTCGAGCAGAACCTGCTCGCGGTGCTCGAGACCTTGCCGCTGGAGGAGGAAGAGCGGCAGTCGCGGCTGCAGACGCTGCTCGACGAACTCGACATCGCGCGCCTCGCACGTTCCAAGGCGAGCGTGCTATCGGGCGGCGAGCGGCGGAAGGTCGAGATCACGCGCGCACTGGTGCTCGATCCGATGTTCCTCTGCCTGGATGAGCCCTTCGCCGGCATCGACCCGATCACGGTGGTCGAGATTCAGCGCATCATCACCTACCTCAAGGATCGCGGCATCGGCATCGTGATCTCCGACCATAACGTGCACGCGACGCTGTCGATTATCGACCGCGCTTACGTGATTCACTCGGGTAAGATTCTGTTTCACGGTGGCCCGCGCGAGATCGTCGACAGCGACGTCGTGCGCCAGGTTTTTCTTGGCGAGCGCTTCCGGCTGGCCCGATGAGTCCGTTTGCCGGGTGATGCACCACGGCGGCGACGATGGTATTGTTCATGATATGAGCTTGCTGGTTCCAATGGTGGTCGAACAGACCGGTCGCGGTGAGCGCGCGTACGATATTTTCTCGCGCCTGCTGAAGGACCGGATAGTTTTTCTCGGCGGTCCGATCCATGACGAAACCGCCAACCTGGTCACCGCGCAACTGCTGTTCCTCGAATCCGAGGATCCCGAGCGCGAGATCAACATGTATATCAACTCGCCCGGCGGCTCGGTGACGGCGGGGCTCGCGATTTACGACACGATGCAGTTCGTCAAGCCTCCGGTGTCGACGCTGTGCGTGGGGCAGGCGGCAAGCATGGGCGCGGTGTTGCTGGCGGCGGGCGCCAAGGGGCGACGCTACGCGCTGCCGCACTCGCGCATCATGATCCATCAGCTCTCGGGCGGCTTCGAGGGCCAGGCAACCGACATCGAAATCCAGGCGCGCGAGGCGCTGCGCCTGCGCGAGATCCTCAACAACATCCTGACCAACCATACCGGCCAAGGTATCAAGCGCATCGAGAAGGACACCGACCGCGACTTTTTCATGCACGCATCGCAGGCGGTCGAATATGGGCTCATCGACGAGGTGATCGCCAATCGACCCGGTAAGGCCGGCGGCGATCATCCGAAGGCGGCTGAGCATCCGAAACCAGCCGAGCATCCCAAGCCCACGCCGTAGCCGGGCGGGCGAATTCCGCAAGGAAAAAAGGCCGGCATCCGTCAGGGCGCCGGCCTTTTTGCTTCGATCTTGAAGCGCTTCTAGGTCGCGGGCGTCAGCGCCACGGCGGCTTCCGACGTAAGCAGGAGAAAGGTGAGCGTCTCCTGCAGGTAGAGGCTCACGGTTCTTTCCGTGTGGCTCGAATAGCCGATCGAGACGTCCTGTCCGATATGCAGGTCGAAGTCTCCGCCGCGAGTGGTCAGGACGAAGGCGCCGGCGATAGCCGGGGCCCAGATGATCTCCTCGTTGACCAGGCGCTGGATGTGCTGGATCACCGGGTATCCGTGGTCGCTGGCTTCGCTCAACGCCGTGTAGGCGTCCGCGCCCAGTACTACCGAATAGGGACCGTTAACGCCGACCAAACGCAACTGGCCGAGCGCTCCGGCTATAGCGTCGGGGTATTTGACTACGTCGCCGGGCAGGGTGGCCACGGGATTGCTGGTGCCTTGCCGGATGCCCTGGATTCCGGCCGTGGCGTAGCCGTCGAATATGGCGCGGTCTTCGGCAAAGGCGATGCGCTTGGCGGCGTCCTTTAGCGGCTGCCAATCCGAATCGTTGGCCCCGCGCTCGACGTCGTCGATCGCCTGGCGCTCCAGCTCGAACGCTGCGCGCAGCTCGACCAGAGCCTTCGCCTCGCGCTGCCGGGCGGTGATTCCGTCGCCGGGCGCTTCGATCTTGCGCGAGTGGCCAGTGCCGACTGCTGCGAGGGCGACTCCGCCGGGTCCCTTGAGGTCAACGACGCGCCGTCCGGCGAGGTAGCGCTTGAGCGTGCGCGCCGCCTCTTCTTCGATTTGAGCCCAGGCGCCTTCGGAGAGCGGGGCAAGTTCGCGGTGCAGGTTATTCATGCCGGGGTACTCCTTTCAAAGAGCCGATGCCGAGCGAACCGTCGCCGGCAGGCGCGGCAGGAGGCGGGGAATCGGCCTCCGCGGGGGAGGCGGTCGCGGGCGCTTGAGGTTGATCCGGTGGCACGCTCTCCAGAAACGAGAGCGAAGGCGCGAAGAACAGGTTGCCGGTGACCGCGCGGCTGAAATCGAGCAGTCGATCGTAATTGCCCGGCGGCCGTCCGATGAACATGTTCTGCAACATTTCCTCAATCGTGCCGGGAGAGCGGGCGTAACCGATAAAATAGGTGCCGAACTCACCCTGGCCAACCTGACCGAAGGCCATGTTGTGGCGGAGGATTTTAATCTCCTGGCCGTCCTTGACGATTGTGGTCAGCGCGTTATGCGCGGAGGTCGGCTTGATCCCGTCGTCCAGCTCGACGTCCGAGAGCTTGGTGCGGCCGATGATCCGTTCCTGCATCGCGACCGGGAGCGCGTTCCATCCAGCCAGATCGTGCAGGTACTTCTGCACGATCACGTAACTGCCGCCGACGAACGGCGGATCTTCCGCGCCGATGAAAGTAGCGTCGATCGCCGCTTGATTGGCGGGATTCTCCGTCCCGTCGACGAATCCGAGCAGGTCGCGCGAATCGAAGTAACGGAAACCGTGGACCTCGTCCGCCGCCGAGACCGCGTCGCCCAACTTCTGCATGATTTGCGTCGCCAACTCGAAGCATAGATCGTCGCGCTCGGCGCGGATGTGGAAGAGCAGATCGCCCGGCGTGGCCACGGCATGGCGCGGCGCGGCGCCGATCTCGCGGAACGGATGGAGCTCGGCTGGCCGCGGCTGCCCGAAGAGCCGGTCCCACGCTTCCGATCCAAAGCCGGTCACGCACGACAGGTTTCCTTCCGGCTCGCGGAAGCCGACCGCGCGGGTAAGCTTGGGCAGGTCGGCGCACAGCGCTCGGACACCCGCCAGACTCTCGCGCCCCGGGTTCACCGTTACGACAAGAAAGATCGTGGCGCGCGTGAGCGGCCTGACCACGGCCTGGGGCGTAATCCGCGGATCGCTTTTCCCCGCCGCGTCGGTCATCGATTCTCTGCCGCGTATCGCGCAACCAGACAGCCCCGGCGCATCGCCGTCGCGGCCGCGATGATGGCGATGCGCCGGAGCGAGGGTTGGCGCAAGCTCACTGCCCGCCGCCGGCAGCGGCCACCGACGGCTCGGCGGGATACTCCGCCAGCTCGTCGAGCGCCGGTTTGATCTCCTTCATGAAAATATGAAGCTGGCGCAGCACCTCTTCCTTTGGCATCTGCGCGTAATGGTAAATCAACGTCAGGTACTCGGAGGGAAAGCGCTTGTATTCCTCGACCAGGGTGTTGCGCACGCTCTCGACCGTGCCCGGCACCCATAGTCCGAACTTGGTCGCCGCCCTGACCACGTCCTTCGGCTCGACCTTTTTCCGGCCCATCGCGGCGTAGAAATTGCGGAAGATGTCGGAGTCGTACTTCATCACCGACTCGTGCGCCTTCTCCATCGTGTCGCCGATATGCGGCATCCGCACCAGCGCCTGGTTCTGCCCAAGCGCCATCGGGCGGCCAAGCCGGTTGGTCTCCTTGACGTAGGCATTGCCGAGCGTGAGCGCGGTGTCGAGCGCGGTGAAGTAGAGCGGGATGAAGCCACGGCTCGCCGCGTACTCGGCGCTCTCGGGCGAGCCCGCGGTGGCGACGAAGACCGGCGGATGCGGCCGCGTATAGGGCGACGGCACCACGCATACGCGGCGCGTGTTGCCCTCGGCGTCGACCTCGCCATGCGCGCCGAGCCGTCCGGTCACGCCGAACTTGCCGAGCGGCCAGTCGTCGACTCCGCTCTTGTAAGGGAAGGGGATCTGCCAGGTCTTGCCATTGTACTCGATACTTTCCTGAGTCCACGCCTTGACGACGATGTCGATCTCTTCCTCGAAGATGCGCCGGTTGATGTCGTCGTCGTCGACGTCCTTTTTGACCACGTCCTTGCCGAACAGGCGCGCCGGATCGACCTTGGCGGCTGAGGGCGAAGTGGTGGCGCGAGTGCCGAGGTGCTGGCCGATAACGTTGGTCCAGCGCGACTGGTAGCCGCGCGCGAAGCCGACGAAGAAGCGCCCGTTAGAGAGATGGTCGAGGATCGCGGTTTCCTCGGCGACGCGCAGCGGGTTCTGCGTGCTCATCACGTAGCCCATCTGGCCGACGCGAATCTTCTTGGTGATCGCGGCCCAGTAGGCGTTGAGCACGCCGGGATTGGGACCGACCTCGTAGCCCTCCGACCAGAAGTGATGCTCGATGGTGGCGGCGCCCCACAGGCCCATCTCGTCGGCAGCCTTGATGATGTCGTGCCATCCGAGCAGGGTTTCGTGATAAATTTCGCGATTGCGGCCGATCGGCCGCAACGCCGCGCGTTCCTCTTCGCTGGCCGCGGGGAGTACCGGGTAAAGCTGAAGTATTATTTTGACCATGGCCTTCCTTTTGAGCGCGAACGCGGCGCTTTCAGCCGCGTTCGCATTTTTCCAGCGCGAATCGCGCCGCCGCAGATTCGTGCGTGCACGTCGCAGCCGGAGCTTGCCGCCTATGACGGTCGTTAGCACGCTGCCCGCGCGGGCGGCAAGGGCTGCTATGGCGAGGCGCGAGATTAATCGTCAGTCGGCCTGGCATGGTCGATGGCTTTAGCGTTATGCGCGTTGGCCGCCATCTCTGAGTCCGCGAGATCACCATTCGGGTCGCCGGCCTCTTTAGCCTCCTTCTCTAGCAGCTTCGCTTCGCGCTCGAGTTGCTTTATCAGACTTTCGCCGACCGGACGGAAGCGCTCACCGACAATTTTCATGAGGCTGCTCAGCTGCGTCCTTCCGTCTTCCGGTAGGATGCGCCCTGCTCTGGCAAGTATCAGCTCTAGCTCCAGAGCGATAAGCAAAGTCGAATTGTGTGGCTTGAACCGTTCGATGTATATATGAGCTAAGTCGTACATGCCGGACTGCAACAGGCCGATGATCATCCAAAGACGCACCTCGTCTTGCTTCGCAGGGTCCTCCTTATAAGAGTCTAGCAGTTCAGTTTGAAGCCGCTCCACGAACAACTTAAGGTTGGATAGCGCGAGGCTTTCCCTGGCAGTGAAGAAGCACGCTACGAGCAAAACGATTGGAAGCCGGTCAAGTGTTCTCCTAAAGCTCGGACGGCTTCGAGCGTCCACAATAGCCCGAATGACGCGGAGATAGACCTGCGCTTTGGCGTCAACATGGCCGAAATAGCACGCCTGAAGCGCGAGCCCAACTGTAGTCGCCGCCATGAAGGCGCGCTCTCCCTCCATTTGTTCAATAGAGTTAGCGAGCTTCATCAGAGAAGCAATCTCATTCGGGTGCTCTCCGAAATAAAAGACTACCGCTCGTTTCCACCACTCATCATCAATACTGTGGCTTATAAAATCAGGATCGCTGATCGCACGGCCTGCGAAAAACTCCTGAAACAATAGATGTCGGAACTCAATATGTTGTGAATCGACTCTGAACAAGCCTGAACGATCTATAATCTCGTCGTACAAAAGAGGAGTTTCTTCAATAAACCCACGGCTTTTCAGTTCATTCTGGACCATCTCGCGAAATTCGGCGATGTGTAAGCTGGTCTGACGCCGCTCGTGCATCTTGAAGGCGATCTGTTGAAGCACTAGGTCCTTAACCGGTGCCTGTATCTGTTGATGAAGGCGCTTTTCCTCGTCCCAGCGACCAAGCATCAATTCCGTGTACTTTTTGAAAAGCTCCGTGATGTTCGGCGGAACGTCTCATGTCTGAGGTTGCTACGAAAATCGTCACAATGAGAGGACTCAGAGAGATCCCATGCATCTGTTGCAGTTGCCGTAGAATCTCAGCGGAGTCTTCAGGACTGAGACTCTGCCGCTTTGCGAGAGCTCTGAGGATCTTGTCTGCTTGAGATAAATTAAGATATGTGAGATTGAACGGGGTAAAAGCCCTCATTCTCTCGCTCGAAGTTATATACTGTGTACTCCGCGAGGTGACTAGTATTTGACATTGTGGATACTGAATGTGCAAATCATGTATCAGATGGAGTACCGTATCAGTCGTTGCGGCACTCCCGATCTCGTCTAGGCCGTCGATCATGAAGATAACCCGCCCGCGCGTTAGGTCATCAACGTTGAATGGCTGCTTGAGGTTAGGTACAAGCTGCCGAATTCGTTCTATGGCTTGATCGAGTAGAGAGGTTGAAGCATTCTCAGCAAGGTCCCGCGCGCGGAGTAGAATGGGGATGCGGATACTGGTCGGGTCATCGATAGGACGCCGAGCGAGTTCGTACGCGATACGCTTAAGGGCAGTGGATTTACCTGAGCCACCGTCGCCCACAATCAACAAGAGGCGGTCGCGCTAGTTAATCAAAGAGGTAACTGGCAGGGAATCTAGTCTTGGAGATGCTTTTTTCTTTCGGCGTCGCTGACCCCGCAGGTTGAGTTTTCTCTTAGCGCGGAAAACATACACATTTGCATACGCGTCATCAAGAACGGAGGCGTTGCTATGCGCTTGGCCCAAGGCGAGGCCGCCGGGAATTAACTCGTTACCCAGCTCGATTGCCCTGCAGACCGCTTGAAAGTATGCGATCGCATCAGAATCAATATTTAGCCAGAGTTCTGGTTTGTGAAGGTCGATCAAAGGGATCAGCGTCTCAGCGTCGATGAATTTTAAACGTGGGTTGGACAACTGATCGTTAATGTGTTGTCGGGCATTATCGTTGATTTCACCGCTTGCAGCCAGAAAAGCTTGAATCGGTATGGTTTTCTTTTTATCAGCAACGAGCAGAACGCCAGTTTCAAGCGCCGTCCGGAGTTGAGCTACGATCGTATCTAGGTTGTTCTTCGGCGTACTCGCTTTTGTAATCTTTCCCTTCTTTGTCTGAACAACGATAACGTCTGTACCGGAAAGGTCGGATGTCTTGGTGAAGTAGCAGTCCTTGCCTTGCTCAGACGGCCCGCAGGTGTCCCTGCCGTCTGTGAACCCTTGTGTGAGGAAGATTGGGCGCACGACTAGGTCACGAAAGTCATCTTCCGAGAGTGATAGTAAATATCGCTGCTTTCGCATGCGAGGGAAGAGCTTGGCCAGGCGTTGGAGATTCTCAGACGAGGAGAGGGACGTAGACATATCTAACCTCTCGTATTTATTGAAAATCAGACTTAGGACTTAGAGTGATGCGCGGAGAGGTTCATGTCAAATGCGGGTGGATCGTGGGCAGATGCGGAAGTGTGGTTTGGGCCGGAACGGGTCATTACGGTGTCGCGCGAAAGACGCCTTCGGCGCCCTTGGTGGTTCGCGCGAGCGCGTGGTCGATGAAGGCGTAGTCGCCCGGTTCGTGGACCCGGAACTCGAACACCGCGCCGTCGCCCGGCCCGACTTCGAAGCTCGCCAGATCGTGCATCGCGTCGGCCGGATTGCCGCCACGATAGACAGTGCTGAAAATCGCGCCCGTCACGTGAAAGGTCGAGCTTAGGTTGGGGCCGGCATTGACGAAGAAGATCCGCACCAACTCGCCCGTCTTGATCGGAATCGGATGCTCGACGTAGCGGTCCACGATCCCGTTGAAGACCACAAAATCGGGCCGCTCCTCGACCTCCTTGCGGCTGTCGCCGGCCACCAGGCCGTTCTTGTCCGGCGTGCCGTAGTACTCGCCCTGCACGATCATCACTTCGTGTGCCTTGGGCCAGCCCTGCGCGGGATCGACGATCATCATCCCATACATCCCGTTGGCGATGTGTGAGAGCGCCGGGATGGCGCTGCAATGGTACAGAAACGCGCCGGGCACGCGGGCGCGAAAGGTGTAGCTCAGGTTGCCGCGGCCGTTGGGTGTTTCGAAATGGAGCTTGGGCGCGATTTCGGCGGCGTGCGTATCGATCCCGTGCGCCATCGTGGTCGGGTTGACGAGCTTTATGGTGACTTCATCGCCCTGGCGCACGCGCAGTATCGGTCCTGGCACTTGGCCGTCATAGGTCCACGCGTCGTAGGTCAGCCCGAGGCCGATCTCGATGCGCTTGTCCACGACCGTTAGGGTGAAGATTTTTTTTTCGGCGGCACTGGTTTGCGTCGCCGACATGAAAAGGATCAGAACAGTGAACAGAGGCAACGCGATCGCGCCGCCAGCGAACGCGGCTGCCGTCATCGTGCGACTTGGCATCGTGCGATCTGGCATCGCGCGCAATGCTGGCCGGCGCTCAGCGCTGTGCGCCCGGCGGCTTTTGCGATGTCCCTTTACCCGAGGTTCTTTTGCCCGCTGTGTTTTTGGAGGTCGTGGCCGTCCTGGCCGCTTGCGCAGGCTTGGCTGCTTCGGGTTGGGTCTCGGATTCCGGCGTGAAACGCAGAGTCAGGACCGGGCAGACGGCGTTACGCACCACCGCCTCAGTCACGCTGCCGAAGAACAGATGCTTGATCCCGACCCGTCCGTGTGTCGCCATCACGATCAGATCGGCGGCGAGGTCGCGGGCGAAGGTCAGAATATTCCTGGGGACTTGCGAGACGAACGCGATACGAGTGTGAATCTCGGTTGGGGTTCGGGAAAGCCGTCGGTGCACGAGGTCCTTGAGCTGCCCCTGGGCCCTCTGTTCGGCCATTTCATCGATGCCGACTCCACCGCCCTGGTCGGCGTACATCGGCAAAATCGGCAGTACGTGCAGCAGATGGATCGTCGCGCCCATGTCGGTCGCGAGGCGGCGCGCATGCGCGAGCGCGGCCATCGAGTTGTCGTCGAAATCAACCGGACAAAGGATGATCTTGTACGGGTATCCCATGAACGCGAGCTCCTGTTCCCCGCCGCCGGACGCGTCTCGGGTTGGCGCTACGCGCCCACCATCGCGCGCATCGTGTTCAGAAAGTCGCGCTCGGCCGTGCGTCCGGGGCCGATTGGAAAGATCACCGGATGGGTGACGCCGGCTGCGCGAAAGCGCGCGACAAACTCATGGCCACTCTTGGCGGTGCCGAAGGCGCCGATCCGCCGCATGTCGGCGTCGCTCAAGGCCTTGTACGCATCGTCGCGCTTGCCCTCGCGCCACAGCTTGCGCACCTCGGCGAACTGATCGCCGAGTCCATAGCGCGCGAACATCTGGTTGTACGAGTCGACGAAGGCGTAGCCGGCGAGTTCGCGCTTGAACGATTCCAGGGCCTTGTCCTCATCCTCCGTGACGCACATGCGGAGGTAAATCGAGATATCGACGTCGGCGGGGTTGCGGCCGGCTTGCTCGGCGCCCGCGCGCACTTCGGCGATCATCGCCGCAAGAGCCTCGGGCGGCGAGTAGTTGAGCAGGACGCCGTCGGCGACTTCACCGGCAAGCCTGAGCATCGGCGGATTGAGCGCGGCGAGATAAATTCGCGGCGGGCGCGGCGCGACGGTGACGAGGCTGTGGCGGAAGTCGCACTTATAGACCTTGCCCTCGAACTTGCAGCGGCCCTTGGTGAAAAGCTCGCGCATGATGTGGACGCACTCACGCATCGCCGTCACCGGCTTGCGATACGACGCGCCATGCCAGCGCTCGACGATTACCGGGCTGGAAACTCCGAGTCCCGCGATCGCGCGGCCGCCCGAAATCTCGTTGAGCGCCATCGCCTCCATCGCGAGAACGCCGGGCGTGCGAATCTGGATCGGCACCACGCCGGTTGCCAAATCGACGCGCTTGGTCGCCATCGCACACGGCGCCAGAGCGACGAAAGCGTTGGGGCCGGCGACCTCGGCGACCCATACCGAGGCGTAGCCGCTCTCCTCGGCTTCCTGCGAAAGCTTTCCGAGTGAGCCGAAGAGCGTCGAGACAATCGAAAGATGCAGTCCGAGCTTGTTGATTTCCTGTGACATCGAATATCCGGCGTTCGCGAAATTGCGGTCCAGCGCGATTTTGCCGTTATCGCGCGCACTTGCGCAAGCCGCCGCGAAGGTTGCTGGAGCGGGCCGGCGCAAACTATAAGATGAGACGGAGCCCGCCGCGGCGAACTGTGACCCCGATGCCTTTCTTTTATTCCGACGGCGTAAAGATTCATTACTTCGACCGGGGCCACGGCGCGCCGGTGCTCATGATCCACGGCTTCGGCTCCAGCGCGGAGGAGCATTGGGTCAAGACCGGGATGCTCGAACGGCTGGCGCGGCGATGGCGCGTTATCGCTTACGACGCGCGCGGCCATGGCCATAGCGACAAGCCGCACGACGCCTCCAAATACGGGCTATCGCATATGCGCGGAGATGCCGTCGCTCTGCTCGACCATCTGAAGATCGCGCGGGCACGGATGATGGGCTACTCGATGGGCGGGCGAATCACGCTCGAGGTGCTGATGCGCCATCCGGAACGCCTGAGCGCGGTGGTGCTCGGCGGCTACGGTGAGGGCGGACAGATAGCGACTCCCGGCCAGCGCCATCGCATCGCGGCCGCGTTGTTGGCGGAAGATCCCGCGGTGATCGAGGATGTCCTGGCGCGCCGTTTTCGCCGCGGCGCCGAGCGCAACGGCAAGGACCTGCGCGCGCTCGCCGCTTGCATCGGCGCCGAGGAGACGACCGACGCGGCCTCGACGATCGACTACGCCGCGCTCGCACGTGCGGCGGCGCCCGTGCTGATCGCGACCGGCGACAAAGACGTTATCGCGGGCGACCCGCGGCCGCTGGCGGGACGATTCCGCAACGCGCGCGCGGTGCTGCTGGAAGGCGGCGAGCATACGACACTGCCCGCCGATCCGCGCTTTCATCAGGCAGTCGAGGATTTCCTGGCGACGGTTCCCGAGTGAGGGCCCGGAGCTATCTGATGATTTTCGGCAGCCTCATTCGTTCCCCCCTATTGCTTTGGGGGAGGGCAGAGTGGGGGTCCAGGCGGTTCAAAATCTCTGCCGGAACCGCCTCTATCTGGAGCACCAAAGACTAAACGAGGAAGCGCCGCAACAAACAGACATCCGGCGCTTCCTCCCTCCCCACATCCATCCTCGCCCAAGACAATTGGGGGAGGAGGTCAGAAACGTTCGCTGGCGTCACGGCCCCAGGGGTGGTGGGCGCTGGAAAGGGTTTGGTGTCTCAGCTAATCGTTGGAGTCAGCAGCGGGCCGCTCAGCATATAGGGCCGCGGGCCCGGCGGATGGGGCAGCAGTCCGAACAGCACGCCCAAGCGTTTGCGCCCTTCGGCCGAGGGTTCGATAGTCAATTCGAGATCGATACGGCTTTGCCTGATGTCGGGGCCGAGACGAATCGTTCCTTGTCCCTGGATCGCGCCGTCGGGCCCGTGGCCGCTCAGCTCACTCACCCGTAACGCGCCCCCGCGCGCGAGCTTCAGTGCGCCCTCGACCTGGCCGAGACGGATTGGCGCGAACCCTTCCGCCACCTGGATCGTTAGATCGGCGGTGCGGAAATTGAGTTCGCCGGTGGTCGCGGCCGCGTCATTGCTCGCCAGTTCGGCCCATCCTCCGCCGGAGATCCGCCCGAGCACGTTGGCCCCGAGCGCGCGCAACGCCGCCAGCCGCGCGAGGCCCATATCGCGCAGCGCGAAGTTGACGCCGATTTCCGTTCCTTTGCGGTAGGCGGTCGCGCTCAGCGTGCCGCCGTAGAGTCGCGCATGCAGGCGCACACCGGGCTCGCCGAGCAGCAACGCGCCGAGCGCTGGGGCGAGCGTCACGTCGGGGCTTTCGATCTCGAACGGCGAGGCGGGCTCGAGCGAGACCACGCGCACGTCGCTAAGCGCCGCGCCCAGCGGCAGGCTCAGGCCCTGGCTCGAGGAACTGAAGCCGAGGCTTAGCGGCTGCAGCAGCGCGGTGAGCGTCGCCGCGTAGGGAAAAGTCGCCGCGAGCGAGGCGATGAAGACGGTGGCGCCGAAGGCGGAGTAGACGATCGCGCTGCGCTGTTCGCGCGCAAAATCACCCAGGCGTGCGGCAAAACCGTCAGCCATTGCGGCCCAGTGCGACGCAGGTCATCTCGACGTCGAAAGTATGCGAATCCTGCGAGCGCCGGGTGACGTGCAGGGTCGATACCGTCACAGGGATGCTGAGCGCACTGAGCCCATAGAGCGTATCGACGATCTGCGGAAGGCTGAGCGCGTTGAGCTTGAGTTCGATGGTGTACTGTTTCAGCCCTCCCGGGATCGCTTTCTCGGCCGGTGTGATCGAGCCGATCTTGTCCTTGCCCGGCGCATGCGTGAGCGCCTGCTCGACCACCGAGAAGAGCGAGAAGTCACCGCTTGCAGGGACCGTGCGCGCGCGCATCGTAGCCAGGTCGACGCGCAGGCGCCGATACGTGCGCATCATGTGCGCGACGTCGACGGCGTCGTGCTGGCGCTCCTGGATGCGATCGCCAAGCCCGCCGAGCGCGCCCTGGATTGGCAGGTAGATAAAGTTGAAGACGATGAAGAGCGCAATCAGCGCGCCCGCAACTTTCACCAGGAGACGCTCGCGCCGCTCGAGCTTCTGGTAACGCGCGCGCACCGCCGCGGCCGCTGGAGCGGCCGCCGTGCGCACGCGCTCGGTTCCGGTGCTCCAAATAGCGGAGAGGCGCTCTCGCATCGCGTCGGCGGTTCCGGCGGCCATCGTTCGCACTCGCTCCAGCATCGACATCGCCTACTCCATCATCTCACCGCGGACCGCCGCGGTGAGCCGGAACTCGACTTTGCTCGGATCGGACCCTGCGGTGGCATGGGTGACCTGGATATCGCGGAAGTAGCCGCTCAAGTCCAGCGCTTTTTTGACCCGGTCGACGGTCGCGAACGAATCCGCCATGCCGTCGAGCTTGATGGTGCCTTCGTCGAGCGTGAAATCGACGATCTCCGCGCCGAGATGCGGCGGCAGCGCGCGCGCGAGCGCGAGCAAGGTGTCGAGCGGCGAAGCCGACGCGCCTGCACCGCCCATCAAGTGCAACTCTTTCTCCATCGCGGCCACTTGTGCGGCGAGTCGGGTCTTGGCGACGGCGCCAGGGACATGCCGGCCCAGCGCGGGCGCGGCGATAGCCGCGACTTCGCGGTTCGCTTGCGCCAGCCGGCGCAGATTGGCGGAAACCTTGAGTCCGACATGCAGCGCGATCGCGGCCGCCGCCACGCTCGCCAGGATGAAGCTCGTGCGCCACGGACGGAGCCTGCCCGTGCGGCCGCGAAAGGTGAACTCGCCCTGGCGGAAATTGAGCAGCTCGACCGCCGCGCTCGGCGCCACGCCGAGCAGCATCGCGAGGCATCCCGCAAAGCGCGTCGAGCGCGCGGAGAGTGGTCCCAGCAGCGCTATGCAGTCAAATTCGTCAAGCGTATGGACCGGCACGGCGAGCGACTCGGCCAACCGGCGGCGCACGTCCGGCGTGGCCGCCATCGGTCCGGTCAGCACCAGCTCGGGGAGCGCGTGATCGGAGCTGTGGGCGAGCAGAGTCTGACGCACCGCGCCCAAAATCGCCGAAGTGCCGGGTGCGGGCGTGCCGTTGGCCGGGCCAAGTTCGGCCACGACGGTGCGGATCGCGCGTGGCATCCCGGCGCCGTCGAGCAGCACCATCGAGGTCGAGCCCTGGTCGAGGTCGACCAGCAGATGTGCGCCACCGCTGCCGTTGCGCACGCGCGCCAGCAGTGCGGCCAGCGCAAGCGCGCTCAGCGTGACCGTGGTGGGATTGATTCCGGCACGCGCGAGCAATTCGAGATGGCGGCGCAGGTCTTCCTTACGCACCATCGCGGCCATCACCAGCGTCTTGTCGTCTTCCTGGCCCACGCGGGTGAAAGCGACTACCGATTCGTCGACGCTTACGGGCAGATGCTCTTCCAGCGCGAAGGGCACGGTCTGGGTCAGCCGGCGCTGATCCTTGAACGGCAGCGAGAGCATCCGCTTGACCACCAGTTCGCCTGGTAGCGCGCTCAGGATGAGGTCGGGCTCGCCCGCCTCGTCGAGCAAGCGAGCAAGCGCGGGGGCGAGGTCCGCCTCGTCGGGCGCCCGGCGCTCCTCGACCACCTCGAGCATCGTGAGCGAATTCCAGTTGCGCTCGGCCAGTGCGCCGCGCACCGAGTCGCCCGCGATCTCGATCGCCAGTATTCGCTGCGCCATCGGCGGCTAACCTTCCTGCCAGCTCGCCAGCATCGAGGTGCCATTGGCGTTGCGGCGAAAGGTGCCGGTGATGCGCCGGCGCGTGCCCGCGAAGACCCCGACGCCGGTGAGGGTGAAGTAGGCGCTGCGTGTGGTGATGAGCTTCATCAGAGGCGTGGCGGCGTCGCCCAGTCCGGCCAGATTGCCGACGTCGGTTATCATCAGGAACGGCTGCACCGATCGGGCCTGAATAATTTGCTTGACCATCGAGGTGTCGTTGGACAACTGGGGCACCAGCGCGGCGATAACCTCGGGCGGCGCGGTATTGATGTTCACGCGCGGCTCGGGCGCAGCCGTCAGGAACTGTTGCAGTCGGAGAAAGGTCGCGTCGTCCACCCCCCGGATCATCCTGAGATCGCCGATGGTCGGCATCGGGCCATTACGCGGCTCGTACGGGGGTATCAACCGCAGGTAATAGTCGGATTCGGCCCCCCCCGGTGATTCGATACCATCGGGGTCGAGCCAGTCAACTATGGCCGGAATGATCGCGGGGGAAACCCCGATGTTTGTGAACAGGCGCTCGACGATCGCGAGGTACGGGGGATTGGGCTGTCCGGTGCGCGGATTGATGAGCAGGTTGATATCGATCTTGCGCGCTTCGTCGACGATCGACACCTGGGCTGCTCCGCCGCCCAGGGGCACTGGCGGGTAGGGCATCGCCCACTGCTCGTCCAACCCGTCGTGCGGGGTCTTGGCGAGCGCGTCCTGCTGCGCGTCGGTCGAGAGCAGCGAGAGGCCGACGCCGATCGCCGAACGGGCGAGGTACTCGGCCCGCAGCTGGTTGGCCTGGCCCGCCGCCGAGCGGTAGCCGAGCGACGCCGAGGTGGTGAAATCCATCACCAGCATCGTCATCAGCGCCAACGCCATCATCGTGACCAGCAGCGCGACGCCGCGTTCGCTCTTTTTCGCCGCGTCTACCATTGCGTGAAGGCCATCGGCAGCGTGATCTGGGTCGAGAGCGCGACCGGCGCGCCGCCGGGGCCCGCCATCACGAGGTCGATCGCGATCGCCTGCGGAAGCTGCGTGCCCGGGGGCATACTGCTCGAGTTCCAGCTCTCCAGCCAGATGTTGCCGTTGAAATAGCGCACGTGGAAGGACAGCACGTTGCCGGCCAGCACCACCGGCGGCGCGATCTGGATGCCCGCGGTGGCGCCCAGCAGGGCGCTACGCTGCTGGCGCATCAGCATGTACCATCCCTGGTGTTGCGGATTGGGCTGGCCGCTGTAGGAGATTAGCTCTTCGGCGCCAAAGGAGCTGATACCACGGCGATGGCCGGAGTCGAGAGTTGAAATGATCAGGTTGTCGAGCGGCGCGCCGTTTTGCATATGGCCCTGGCCGATCAGCATTACGTTGCTCGCGATTAGCGGGGTCTGGACCGCGCCGTGCAGCTCGTTGGTCAACTGGGCGAGGACCGCACGCGCTTGACGGTTGCTCAGCAATCGGCCTTCGGCGTGGGTCTTGCCGGCGGCCACGGCGTGGAACGCGCCCGCCAGCATCACCATGACAACCCCGAGAATCGCCACCGCGAGCATTATCTCGATCAGCGTGAAGCCGCGGCTGAGCCCGTGGCGCGGCGGTGCAAGGCTGCGATCTGTGCGGCGCACGGCCATCAGTCCTCTGGCGGCGGGGCGGAGCCTGGCGATCCGTTCGGTGCCGCGCCTTGCGCCGGCTGGCCCTGCGGCGTGACCACCTGCGGCGCCGGATTGTGCATGAACTCGACCACCGAGTAGTTGCGTCCGAGGTGAGGGCCGTAAAGCACGTGAATTTCGACCATCCGCAGGTCATGGAAAACCGACGACGGCGTGACCGAGCGCGTCCAGCGGAAGTTGGGATAGCGGCCGGAGTACATCTGGTCGAAGTTGCCGCTGGTGGCGCCGAGTGCCGGGAAACGCTCGAGCTCGGCCTGCGTCATGAGGGCCTGCGCGAGCATCGCGGCGCGCGAGATGTCCTGTCCGCGGATGACGCTTTGGAGGTCCTGATGCTCGAGCGAAAGCAGCGCGAGCAGGGCGATGCCGAGCACGGCGATCGCGATCATCACCTCGAGCAGCGTAAAGCCGGCCCACATGGCGCGCGCGATTTTTCCGGCGGCCGCGCTCGGCCCGGCGAGGGTGTTCGGCCCGGGGCTCATTGCGTATTGGCGAGCGCTGTGACCGGCGGCACGTCGCCGCTCACGATTCCGACGTCGCCGGTCAGCGGATTGAAACTCAACGTCATGACCTCGCCCGAAACACTGGCCAGATGGATGACCGTCGCGTCGACGTAGCCCTCGGGATAGAACTGGCAGCTTATCGAGCCCGCTTTGGCCCCGCCGATCCCCTCGACCGAGACGTCGCGCAGAATGAGCCCCGGCGGCATCACGACCTTGTCGCCCCACGGGCCGCTATAAGGGAGGAATTTGGGCGCGGGCCCATAGGGATCCAGGCGCGTGACGTAGTAGCCGTTGTGGTCAAGGTCGAAGGTCATTCGGTAGATGACTTTCTGGTTCGAGGCTTCGTCATAGAGATAGTTGGCGCGTCCGGCAAGGCGGCGCGCTTCGCTCTTGAGCTGGGCGCCGTGGAACCCTCCCAGGTATGGGATCGCCAGTGTCATCATCAGCCCCATGATGAAGATCACGACGGCGATTTCGAGCAGGGTGAAGCCGGGCGCGCCGCCCGCGGGAGTACGCCGCTCCAGGCCCGCGCGCGCCGCGCCGCCGCGCACAGTAACCGGCGGCTCGAATCGCGCCCGCGCGCGCCTGGAGCGAGGCTGGGTCACGACGAACTGCCGTCGATATCTTCGTCCTTGCCGGTGCCGCCAGGCTTGCCGTCGGCGCCGAACGATTTCAGCGCGTAGGCGTTGCCGTCGCTCTGGTAGAAGTACGGGGTGCCCCATGGATCGAGCGGCACCTTTTCAATGTAGCCGCCTTGCTCGTAATTGGCCGGCTGCCGGCCGCCGGTCGGCGCGCTGACCAGCGAGGTCAGGCCCTGGTCGCTGGTCGGGTAGTAGCCGTTGTCGAGATAGTAGCGGTCGAGCGCGGTTTTGATCTCGGAGATGTCGGCCTCGGCCTTGGTGCGCTTGGCCTTATCGGTGGCGCCTCTGAGGCTTTGCACCACGATAGTGGCGAGCAGTCCGAGGATCAGGATGACGACCATGATCTCGATCAGCGTGAAGCCCGCTTCGAGCTTGTGCAGCCGCGGCGTTCGTTCCATTGTTATGCGCCCCCGTGTCGTCATTTCATCAACTGGTTCAATTGGAAGATTGGCAGCAGGATCGCCAGCATCATGAACAGGATAATCCCCGCCATCGCCAAGGTCATCAGTGGCTCCAGCAGCGTGGTGAGCTGGTTGAGCGAGCGCTCGACTTCGCGTTCGTAAGTGTCGGCCACCCGCTCGAGCATCGACTCGAGCTCGCCCGAGCGTTCGCCCACGCGGATCATCTCGATCAAGAGCGGCGGAAACAATCCACTCTGGGCCAGCGGGTGAGTCATCCCGTGGCCCTCGCGAATCGAGGTGCGGCTCTCTTCGACCGCGTCGGCCATCAGTCCGTTAGTAACCACGTGCTTGACCGAGGCCAGCGCGGGCAGCAATTGCACCCCGCTTTGCAGCATCGTGGCCAGCGTGCGCGAAAAACGCGCGCACAACACGCGGATGACCGTCCCGCCGATGTACGGCATGTGCAGAAGCCAGGTGTCGTAAAGGCGCCGGCCCCGTTTGGTCGAGAGCCCATACATGATTCCGGCGACGGTGCCTCCGATCAGCAACAGCAGGAGCATCCAGTAGCCCGAGATAAAGTTCGAGATCGTGATCAGAATTACGGTGGGCAAGGGCAGGGCGGCGTTGCTCTGCTGAAAGATGGTAGCGACCTGCGGCACCACGTAACTCATCAGGAAAAACATGATCGCGCCGCCCACGCATACCATGATCACCGGGTAGGTCAGCGCGTGAGTCACTTTGGCCTTGAATTCGGCCTGATTTTCGCTGAAGTCGGCGACCCGGTTGAGCACGGTCTCGAGCGCGCCAGCGGCCTCGCCCGCGCGCACCATCCCGATATACAGGTCGGAGAAAGTGTCGGGATGGGCGGCGAGCGCGTCGCCCAGCGAGGTGCCCTCGCGCACGCGCTCGCGAACCTGAGAGAGCAGGCGCTTGGCTACCGGCCGGGTCGATTGGTCGGCCAGCGCGGCGAGCGCGTCGACCAGTTGCACGCCCGCGCCGAGCAGCGAGCTTAGCTGACGCGTGAGCAGAGAAAGCTCGGCGGGTGGGATACGCCGGCCGAAGGACGGAAAGTAGTCGCTTAGGCTGCGCTTGACCGCCGCCGCTTCCTCCGCCAGGTCGATGGGAAAGATGCCGCGCTCGCGCAGCTTGCCGCGCGCCGTGCGTACGCTGTCCGCGTCGACGACGCCGGCTACCGAGCGGCCGTTGGCGGCCAATCCACGATAGGCGAAAACAGGCATCGCTAGTGAACTTGGAATGCCGGCTTAGAGAATATCTTCCTGAGTTACGCGCAACAGCTCTTCGACGGTTGTTTCGCCCAAAAGAATCCGTTCCGCGCCGTTTTGGCGCAAAAGCGTCATCCCATGCGCGGTACAGGCGCGCCGAATGGTCGCCGCGTCGGCTTTCTGCATCACCAACGATCGCACCTCGTCGTCCATTATCATCAGTTCCTGGACCGCCGTACGTCCGCGGTAGCCGGTGTTGCGACATGCGCGACATCCGTTGGCCGCCGGCCGATAGATTGGTCCTTGTAAGGCCTCGGGACGCAGCCCAATCCGGGCGAGCTCGGTGGTACTCGGCGTGTAAGCCTCGCGGCAGCTCGGGCATACCATTCGCAACAGGCGCTGCGCCAAGACCGCGAGGATCGAGGACGAGACCAGGAACGGCTCGATTCCCATGTCGACCAGGCGGGTCAGCGCGCCGAAGGAATCGTTGGTATGCAGGGTCGAGAACACCAGATGGCCGGTCAGCGCGGCGTGGATCGCGATCTCGGCGGTTTCGCTGTCGCGGATCTCGCCGACCATGATTACGTCGGGGTCCTGGCGCAGGATCGAACGCAGGCCACCGGCGAAGGTGAGGTCTATTTTGGGATTGACCTGCATCTGGCCGATGCCGCGCAACTGATACTCGATCGGATCCTCGATCGTGATGATGTTTTTTTCGGGTGAATTGATCCGCGCGAGACAGGCGTACAGCGAAGTGGTCTTGCCCGATCCGGTCGGCCCGGTGGCCAGGATGATGCCGTGGCTCTGGCGAATCAGCCGGTCGATACGGGTCAGGTTGTCGCCGGAGAAGCCCAGGCGATCGAGGTTGAGATCGACCAGCGCCTGCGCGCGATCGAGCAGCCGCAACACGATCCGCTCGCCGAAAGCGGTCGGGATGGTGGAGACGCGGATATCGATGTCGCGGCCGGCCACGCGCAACCTGATACGCCCGTCCTGCGGCAGGCGTTTCTCGGCGATGTTGAGGCCCGACATAACCTTGACCCGCGAGGTAATCGCCGGCTGAAAGCGCTGGGGCGGCGAAATAACGTCGTAGAGCATGCCGTCAACCCGGAAACGCACCAGCAGGTCGCGCTCGAACGGCTCGATGTGGATGTCGCTCGCGCGGTCCTTCACTGCCTGCGACAGCAGTCCGTTGACCAGCTTGATGATCGGCGCGGCGTCGTCCGAATCGAGCAGGTCGAGCGGCTCCTGCGCCAACTCGTTGGCCACCACGTCCAGCCGATCCTCTTCGAGGTCGATCATCAAATCCTGGGCGGTGGTGGTAGTGGCCTGGTCATAGGAGCGATTGATCGCGTCGTTGAGGATTTCGGGCGGCACCACGACCGGATGCACCGGCATCCCGAAAAGCACGCGCAAATCGTCAAGCGGCTCGTAGTTGGAGGGGTCGGAGATCGCGACGGTCACGCTATGGCCGTCGCCGTTGAGCGGCAGCACCCCATTTTTCTTGGCGTAATTTATCGGCACCTTGCCGAGCAGCTTCGGATCGATCGCATGCTCGTCGACGTGCGCTTGGAAGGGCAGCCAGTATTCCTGGGCGATCGCACGCGCCAGGCGCTGCGGCTCCAGCGCCCCCATGTCAACCAGCACGTCGGCCAGGTCCTGTCCGGGTTTCTTGCGCTGGCGGGCGCGCTCGAGATCCTGCTCGGATACCCACGAGCGGTCCAGCAGGATTGACTCGAAACTTTTTCGCGCAGTCGCCATCAGATCAATTAATCGCCCGCCTTCCAGCCGCCGCGCCTCGCGTCGCCGCGCCGTCCTCCAGACCGCGTCGGCTCTCCAAGCGCCTCGCGCCGGTTACACATCCGCCATCTTCAATTAGACACGATGGCTCGGTGGCGTTGCAACATGCTCCTTTTGGACCGGCGCGTTACGGCCGCTTAGGCCGGCCTCGCGAAGCTGTGAGCCGCTTTTCTCCGGAAGCCTCTCGCGGCGCCTAGTAATGACGCTGATTGCCGGTGGTCGAGCCCGGACCGCTGAAGCCGAAGCTGAGCCCGGGACCACCCTTCTTCGAGGGCATCGTATGAGTCTGCTCCTTCCACGACGCCAGCTTGCCGTCGACGAAAGTTAGATCGACGAACTCGCCCTGGTCGCCCTCCTTGGTGTTGGTGTAGAGCAGCGTGGCAGCGATGTCATTAGTGTTGGAGCGTTTGGCGTAGCTCCAGATCTGGGTGTCCTGGTCGGCGTCCTGGCGCAGATCGGGCTCGCCCCACTGCTGATGCACGTCGACGGTGCTCTCGCCGACCTTGAGGTCGTGTTGCATGCGCGCGGCGCGCACCTGGGTCGAGGCCTGATAGGCGACGCCGCATCCGCCCAGCGCCAGGGCGAGGGCGGCGACCAGATACAGCCGAAGTCTCATGGCGCAAAATTTCGTCATCATCCGCGTCGGAAGTCAACTTGCGGCCTTCCAGAAGTGACCATAGTTCGTCATCCTGAGCGAGAGTTGCGCGAGTCGAAGGACCCCAGATCTTCCCGAACGAGCGTCGCTCACGCTTGGCGCGAAAAGACCGGGGGTCCTCGACTCGCCGACTCGCTCGGGATGACTAGAGGGCCAAGAGCGGCGCAATTCGCGAGAGGCCGAAATCCGAATCCGCGAGTTGCGCTGTGGGATCAAACTCGGACGGGCGCTTGAAGCTTGCCTCGACTGGTCGAAATGGGACGGCCGCAGGGCGCTTCCTCAGATACGACAGGCAGGCCGTCTCTGCTGGGAGTTGCCTACACGAAAATATCGGCCGGAACGGACGTGTTCTTACGGGGGCACCTCTCTTCACCGACGCTCCTCAGCCATTATGCTCTGATGAAAAATTAGCTCTAAACAGATAAGGTTTTTAAGCCGCGAGTTGGGGCAAAGATTCTCATGGAGATGGAGTTCCAGCTTTCCGGAAAATTTGGCTTCGCACCGCGCGTCACAAGCATCCTGAATTCGATTGACGACGCGGCTCTTTCTCACCTCCACTACAGGCTTCGGCATCCTGCCGATAGCTTCCATGCTGTCTTTTCGGAAGTAGCTCAGAACTTTCTCGCCCTGCTTCAGAGGGTTTATCACTCGATCATTAAGCAGGACACAAATGTTTTTAGGCGTGTGAACAATGCGCTGAAGCATTCGAGCAATTGTCTCCGTCCCGTCACGGTTTTGATCGATTCTCGGCCATGCCTCGGATACTTCGTTGAAAGTGCAACTTCAGATGGAACTATCGGACCTAGCGAGGTTTCTCACAAAGGATCCTATGGCCAGAGCACCGCAAATTCGTTCAATCGAGACTTGCGCCTTCTATATCGCTGCATCTACCTGATAGCAGAGGCCCTGAGAAGGGCTGTCGTATTGCAGTATCGGGAGCGACATAACTGCGATCCTCCGGAGGGCATAGGGACGCCATATGACGATGCGCTTTGCAAAGAACTTTTCAATCAGATCTCCGCGTTACCACAGGTCTACTATTCAAAGGAGGCCGGGAAAGTGATTCCGTTGGCGAACATAAGACTGGATGATACCGGGCCAGTCCTTACGTTCGCTGCCTCCAAGGCGCCAATGCTTTACGGTCAGTTTCTTACATCTACTGCAGCCGTGGTGAACAGAGATGGGAAGTACAAACTTCCCCTTCGTTGAACAGCACCGATAGTAGAGGTCAACTGGCTACAACCGCTCCCAGTGTCCCGTGAGTATGCATGCACCGTCGGCAAGCGAAAGCTTCGGGGTAGTGGCGTGCGTATGCTGCACTCAGACGAAAATGTCGGCTGGGAAGCCGCGGTCGTTGATGAAGGTGCCCATCTCGGCCATCGCGAAGGTCCGTCCGGCGCGCTGTGGGTTGTTGAGCGCGTGGGCGCGGATCGCATGCACGTCGCGGAAGTAGCGCTGAATCGGATTATCGAGAAAGATCGCGCGCCCGCCGCTTGACTCGAACATCAGGTCGACCGCGTGCACGCTGAGCCGCACCGCATTGGCCGCGTCCCAGCGAAGCCGCGCGCGCCGCGCGACGCCTATTTCACGCCCCTCGGCGGCGAGCCGCATCATCTCGTCGAATGTATCGAGCATCCGCTGGCGTGCGCCGTCGACCTCGGAGGTGGCCTCCGCCAGGCGCATCTGCGCGAACGGGTCCTCCGCGACAATCTTGTGGTCGTACGCGGCGCGCCGCTCTCGGCTGCCCTCGCGCCAGCATTCCAGCGCTCCGACAGCCGCGCCGATCGCCGGGGCCGCGATGGCGTAGGCGAACACCGACGCCCACGCCAGGCGATAAAGCGCGCCTGGATTGACCGCCTGGCCGGGATTGTCGCGGTTGTAGGCGTCGAGGAATTTGTGCGTGCGATACTCGGGAACGAACGCGCCGTTGACCACGATGTCCTTGCTACCCGACCCGGTGAGTCCCATCACGTGCCAGTTGTCGTCGATCTCGTAGTCGCTCCGCGGCAGCAGGTAGCTGCGCGCATCCGGAGTGCCGTCGGGATTGCGCGTCGAGCCACCCAGGATCGCCCAATGGCAGAAGTCGCATCCGCTCGAGAATGACCATCGCCCGCTCACCCGAAAGCCGCCCTCGACGCCCTCGATCTTCCCGGTAGGCGCGTAGGACGACGAGGCCTGAACCGTCGCGTCTTTGCTCCAGACCTCCTGCTGTGCGCGCTCGGGGAACGCCGCAAGCTGCCAGGAGTGGACGCCCAGCACACCGAGCACCCATCCAGTGGACGGGCACGCGGCGCCGACCTCCATCACCGCGCGATAAAACACCGCGGGATGTAACTCGAAGCCGCCCCATCGTGCGGGCTGCAGTGCGCGCAGGAGCCCGGCGCGCTGGAAATCCAGCCAGCTCGCGTCGGGCAGGCGCCGCGTGCGCTCGGTCAGCGCGGCGCGCTCGCGAAAGGCCGGGATGAGCTCACGTACGCGCTCGAGGTATTCGTCGCCATTCATTTTGATTGCCTCGCAGGGCGGCCGGCGGTTGCGCGTTTCGATCGGCGCTCGCGCGCCCAAGGCCCCCGGGGCTAGCTTCTCGCATCGGGCCGGCCAACTTCAACTCGCATCGAGGGGCGTCCCGGGCGACGGCGGATCGGTATGACCAGCGCAAAGCCATTCGTGCTATAACCGCTGCCGTTGGTTGGCGACGAGGAGGAATCGATGCCGCGCAAGCTACGGCTGGTCAAGGGCGCTGCGGAACGCGCGGCGCTGGTTTACGGGATGCGAATCTTCGCCCAGAGCGACGTGGCAGGCGTCGAGGACGCACAGGTGCGGCTCAATAACGGCAGCACCGGGCGGGTCACGATGCATCTGATCGAGGGTACGCGCGCACAGATTCGCCGCCAGCTCATGCAGAGCATCGACGCATTTTTCGAACTGCTGGGCGACGAGGAACATTAGCGCACGGGACCGCACAGCCGACCGCAACTACGACCGTCAGCAACCAAAACCCCGTCAAGGGAAATCGAGAGGCAAGCGATGGAGCTCAAGTTCATCAAGTACGAGAAACGCGGCCATCTGGCCTACATCACGTTCAACCGCCCCGAGGTCATGAACGCATTGCATCCGCCGTGTCATCTCGAGATGGACCAGGTGTGGGACGACTTCGAGGGCGACCGGGAGATGTGGGTCGCGATCCTGACCGGAGCGGGCGAGCGTGCGTTTTCCGCCGGCAACGATCTTAAATGGACCGCGGAACATCGCCGCGAACGCCCGCAGATGGGCAAGGGCGGATTCGCCGGAATCACCTCGCGCTTCGATCTCACCAAGCCGATCATCGCCGCGGTCAACGGCTTCGCGCTGGGCGGCGGATGCGAGATCGCGCTCGCTTGCGACATCATCATCGCCGCCGACCACGCACGCCTGGGTTTGCCGGAGCCGCGGGTCGGCCTGATGGCGGGCGCCGGTGGAGTCCATCGCCTGCCGCGTCACATCCCGCTCAAGATCGCGATGGGCATGATCCTGACCGGCAAGCCCCTGAGCGCATCGGAGGCTCATCGATGGGGCCTGGTGAACGAAGTCGTGCCGCTGAAGGACCTGATCGCGACGGCCGAGCGATGGGCCGGGGAGATCATGGAATGCTCGCCGGTGTCGATCCAGGCGAGCAAGCAAGCCGCGATGAGCGGGCTTGGGATGGGGCTTGAGGAGGCGTGCGTGCACAAGTTTCCCGGGACGGAGAAGTTGTGGAACTCCAAGGACGCGATCGAAGGGCCACTCGCGTTTGCGCAAAAACGCAAGCCGCAATGGAAGAACGAGTAGAACGATAGAACCCTTCGTGGTGGGGCCTGACCTCCGGAAGGGGAGAACGTCTGCCCCGGAGAGAGGGCGTCTGGAAGGGAGGGCGTCTGATGGACTCGTTTGCGGTTATCGAAGAGAAAAAAATGCCGTTCGCCGAGCTGCTCGGCGTGCGGATTCTGAGCGCCGCCCCGGAACGCCTGACGGCCGAGATGGTCGTGCGGGAAAACCTCTGTACGCTGCCCCCGGTGCTGCACGGCGGAGCGGTGATGGCGTTCGCCGATTCGCTTGGCGCCTATGCGACGATGCTCAACCTTGCCGAGGGCGCCAGCACCACGACCATCGAGTCGAAAACCAATTTTCTGGCCCCGGCCCCCGCCGGCACGACCGTTACCGGCGAGTGCACGGCGCTCCATCGCGGGCGCCGCACGATGGTCTGGCAGACGCGAATCACCAACGCGCAGGGGAGGTTGCTGGCCATCGTTACCCAGACTCAGATGGTGCTCGAGGCGCCCGCGCGCGGTTGACATCGGCGTGACGAAAGTTTTTGATGACCCATTCCAGCCGGAGGAGCATGCGCAGGATGATAACGCGTCGCGAGATGATGAAGACGATGGCCGGTTCGGCCGCGGTGGCATCGCAACTGTTCGCCGCGATGGCGCTGGCACAGGCCGCCGAGGGTGACGCGAAGGGTGAGGGCAAGGCCCCCAATCCTCTGGCGTCCGATAAGGGCGTTACCGTTCGCCCGATCATGCAGCACGATATGCCTGACGCGCCGGGCAAGCAGATCAGCATGGTGATTGTCGACTTCGCACCGGGCGCCGGCAACTCGCCGCATCGCCATCCGGGCTCGACCGTCGTGTACGTATTGGAGGGTTCGGTGGTGAGCGAGGTCGATCCGGACAAGCCCGTCACCTACCACGCCGGACAATCGTGGTATGAACTCCCGATGCACACGCATCGCATCGCACGCAACGCCAGCAAGACTCGCCCCGCAAAGATCCTTGCGGTGCTCATCTCGGATAAGGGCCAGGAACTGGTTCTGCCGCCGGGTTAGTGCCGGAAGGGCGCTGAGCGACCCGCCTGACCAGGGCCCGATGGGCTCAGGCGGAAAGCCGTGCCGTGCCCATCTTCGACTTTTCCTTGCGCCGGTAGCTGCTGTAGGCGGCTCCGGGATGATCGTCGGCGAGGCGCTGATGGCCCTTGCCGAAGTAGTGCTCGCGCAGCGTGCTCGCCTCGTACTCCTTGCGCAACAGCCCGCGGCGCTGCAATTCCGGCACGACCAGGTCGACGAAGCTGGCGTAATCAACCGGCGTGTCAACCGAGAAATAATTGAAGCCGTCGACGCCGCCCTCGACGATCCATCGCTCGAGTTCGTCGGCGACGCGCCGATAGTTGCCCACCGGCACCGGCATCACGCTGGCGATCGAAACGAACTCAGCGATCTCGCGCATCGTCCACTCGCGGGTCGAATCGACCGACGAGAAATACTGCGCGAGGAACTGCATCCCCTCGGACTTTACGTTGCCGATCTTGTCGCCGGGACCGTACTTTGAAAGATCGATCCCGGTCCATCCGCCGAACAACGCGAAGGCCCCCTCAGGGCTCGCATGTTTCATCATCTCCGCGTGCTTGAGCCGCGCCTCGGCGTCGGTTACGCCGACCACCGGTGAAATCCCCATCAGGATCTTCAGATGCTTGGGGTCGCGGCCCTTTTCCGCGGCGAGTTCACGGATACGATCGCAATAGGCGCGGCACACGGTGGTGTTGGGAAAAACCACGAACACCGCCTCGGCGTGCGCCGCCGCGAACTGCATCCCGCGCCCTGAAAGTCCCGCCTGGTAAATCACCGGCGTGCGCTGCAGCGATGGCTCGCACAGATGCGGCCCGAGCACGTCGAAATATTTCCCCTGGTGCCGAATCTCATGGACCTTGGATGGGTCGGTATGGATATCGCGCTCGGTGTCGCGGACCACTGCGTCCTCCTCCCAGCTCTGCTCCCACAGCTTGTAGACGACCTCCATGTATTCGTCGGCGCGGTCGTAGCGTTCGTCATGCGGAAGTATTTTGCCAAGGCCGTTGCGCTCGGCGTCGGGCAGATACGAGGTCACGACGTTCCATCCCACGCGTCCCTTGGTCAGATGGTCGAGCGTGGAGAACAGCTTCGCGGCCATGTAGGGAGGATGGTAGGTGGTGCTGTAGGTGGTGGCGAGTCCGAGATGGCGCGTCACCATCGCAAGCGCCGGGATGAGCACGGTCGGGTCGTTGCACGGAAACTGCACCGCGTGGCGCACGGCCGCGTCGCGGGTGGCGCGGAAGGCGTCGTAGGTGCCGTGAATATCGGCGAAGAAGAGCGCGTCGAAGCATCCGCGCTCCAGCGTGCGCGCAATCTCCGCGTAGTATTCGAGGTCGCGATAGCCGGTCGAGGAGCGGTCCAGCGGATGCTTCCACTGGCCCTTGGATTGCGGGCAAATCGAGCACTGGGTGAAGGCATTGAGATGGATCATGAATGGTCCCCCTCGAGGCTCTGCGAGACGTCAGCGCCGAATCAGTGCGTGCGCGCTTTCCAGGCACACTATCGCTGTGGCTCGGATATGAGAAGGAGATATGTCGCGATGCGCCGCGCGCTCGTCGCGCCATTTTTCCGGGTCGCGGCGCTGGGCCGGCGTCAGGCGCTCGGGTTCTTGCGCGCGAGGCCGCCGAACAGATCGAGCATCCGCTCCCGCCAGGCAGCGATCGGATCGTCGGCCTCCAGCAATGCGAAGCCGCTTATCGTGCGCGCCCATTGAAAGCCGCCGAACACGATGTAGTCGGGGTAGAGTGGGGCGGCGCCGCCGAGGAACGGTTGCGACTTGAGCGTCATCCGCAGCGGTTCGAGGGCTTGGCGAAAGCCGCCGACTCGTGCCTCGCGATTGGCGCAGAATTGCTCCAGCGGCATGCCGAAGCGCGTGGCCCGGGACTGGCGGAAGTAGTCCTGGTCGCGCGGGTCGAGGTGGCCGACGATGTCGGACGCGACGAAGGTCGAGATGCCGCCGTTCTGCACCGTGTCGGCCCAGCTATTGATGAAGCGCGCGATGGCTCTGGCGGCGGTTCCGCCGAATAGCGAGGGCCGGTCGGGATAAGCATCTTCGAGATAGTTGGCGATTGCCCAGGAATCCGCGATTACGCGATCGCCGTCCTCGATCACCGGGACGCGGTCCTGTCCCGAGTGCGCGATCGCCGGCTTGTCGCAGTAGCGCCACGGAATCGTCTCGACCGTCAGATGCTTGTGCGCGAGCGCCATCCGGATGCGCCAGCAATAGGGGCTGAACCTGCGCTTGGGATCGGCGCCCGCCAGGTCATACATCTTGATTGCGGTTGTAGTCGCCATGGCGGCCTCCCAGAGCGGTTCATCCGCTCGCTGCAAGCGTGAATGAGGTCTTCAGGGAGCCGGCGTCGCCGCTGGAAACCCCATCTTCTCGGCCGACTCGGGATAGAGCCACACGGTCTTGCCCGCTTCCGGGCCGTCGAGGACGCGAACCTTGGCCGCGCCATTTTCGTTCGGACCAGCCTCCGCGAGTAGGGTGCCCGCGGGCACCATCATCAGATTGTGATGGTAAAAGAGCTTGCTCACTTCCATCGTGCCGAACGCGTCGAGCGAGCGCAGCGCGGCGATCCCTGCCGCGTAGTCTTCCTTGTTGTCCGCCGCAATGGTTTCCTTCTCGAGGCGCCATTGCTTGCCCGTGACGGGCGGTGCGTCCGCGGGCAGGCTCTTCCCGGTTGCCGAGACCGAGGGCTTGCACGACATCATCATCAGAGCAACGCAAACAGAGAGGATGGCGGGGGCTATTCTGTTCACAGAATCTTTTCGAGGCTCCTCTTCAGATGATCTTGTTGAGCGGGAACTCGATGATCCCGACCGCGCCGGCTTCAAGCAGCTTGGGAAACAATTCGCGCACGGTATGCTCGGCGATCACGGTCTCCACCGCCAGCCATTCCTTACCCTTGAGATTGGGCGAAGGGTAGAGCGACGAAACGGTAGGCGCGGTTATCGAGGGCAGCAGCTCGATCACTTTTTCCAGGTTCTCCCGCGCGACGTTCATCTTGATTCCGACCCGGTTCTCGGCGTCGAGCGCGCCGCGCAGCAGCATTCCGATTTGCCGAATCTTGGCCTGCTTCCATCCCACGGCCCACGCCTCGGGGTTGGCGACCAGCACCGGGGTCGAAGTCAGAAGCTGCTCGACGATCCGCAGACCGTTGGCGCGCAGCGAGGAGCCGGTCTCGGTGACCTCGACCACGGCGTCGACCAGGCCCTCGGCGGCCTTGGCCTCGGTGGCCCCCCAGGAAAACTCAACATCTACTTTAATTTTACGTTGAGCGAAGATCCGGCGCGTGAACTCGACCATCTCGGTCGCCACGCGCTTGCCTTCGAGGTCCTCCAGCCGGCGCACCGGCGAGACATCCGGCACCGCAAGCACCCATCGCGTCGGCACCAGCGAGACCTTTGAGTAGGTGAAGCTTTCGACCTCATGCAGCTCGACGGCGTTTTCGACGATCCAGTCGCTGCCGGTGATACCGGCGTCGAGCGAGCCGTCGGCGATATAACGCGGCATCTCCTGCGGGCGCAGCAGCCGGCAGCTCAACGTCGGATCGTCGACGCTCGGCATGTAGGAGCGCGCGCCGACCGACACGCGCCATCCCGACTTGCGCATCAGTTCGATGGTCTGGGCTTCGAGGCTGCCCTTGGGCAGTCCGAATTTGAGTACGTTATCAGCGGGCATAGTCGCTAGCTTTGCTTCCGTGTCGTTCCGGTTATTGCAGGTCGTTGATGAATTATTCGCGAATTGTTGGCAAATCGTTCGAACGTATGTGAGTCGCGGCCGTTCAATGCGCGGGCTTGGCGGTCTTGGCGGTCTGGGATTGATGCCCGTAGCCGGGGCCGTACTTGGCCGGGTCGACCCGGCGCGTATCGACCGTGTGCCAGGCGCCGTCGCGCAAGACGCGAAAGAAGCACGCCTCGTAGCCCTCGTGGCAGGCGGCACGGTCGCCGTGCTGCTCGACCGAGAGCAGGATGGTGTCGTTGTCGCAGTCGATACGAATCTCGTGCACGGTCTGGTAGTTGCCTGACTCTTCGCCCTTGCGCCACAGGCGGTTGCGCGAGCGCGAGAAATAGCAGGCGTGGCCGGTCTTGACGGTTTCCTCGAAGGCCTCGCGATTCATGTAGGCGACCATCAGGAGGCGTCCGCTTTTATAGTCCTGGGCGATGGCCGGCACTACGCCGCCATTCTTATCGAAATCAATTTGCGAGGCCGCCTGCTGCGATGCTAGCTGGGTTTCCATCTGCGCGCGCCGGCCTCCGGAGGTCGGCAAACTCCTTTTGGTGAACACAGAAGTATCGATTAAACCTCGGGCGGTTTCAATGCTGCCGCAGCGCCGGGTGATGGGCGGTTTTCACGGAACTAGGCCCGCGACCTCTTCGATACTCAAAACCGGCTACCCAGCGCCGGGGTCCGTCCTAATCAGAGCTCCGCTTCACGCGCAGGCGGTTCCAAAATCAGGCCCGGAATGTATAGAGTCGCTTCGGAGGGGCGTGAAACTATCCTGGAAGCGCCCTCGCACGTGTATCACCAAGTCCTCGGACAGCCTGAAGGACGCGTAAGGAACGTAACGTGCGGATGGATTTGCGTCCGCCCTCCCAGCCGGCGACTACGCAAGGGAGCTACCACGCAAAGTATCAACTGATGAGCGATAATCGAAAATGAAGGCGTTCCGGCCGCTAAGCGGCGCACTGGCCGCGACCCTGATGCTGCTTGTCGCGGCGACCGGTGCCTGCCGGCATCGCGCGAAGGAGGAGTTGCGCTCGAAGCCCGCCTTCGCGCCGTTCAACTTTCAAATCGCCGTGGGCGCCGACCATTACAATATCGAGGGCTACATCGCACATTCCGCCGACGCCGGCCGCCTGCCCGCGCTGCTCGTGCTGACGGCCGGCGAGGGCAACGCGCGCCGCTGTATCAATCAGAGCGCCGGGCTGACCGCGCTGGGCATGCTCGAGGCCTGCATCAGTATCCCCGGCTACGGCAAGTCCTCGGGCCCGAGCCGCTTCGTCGGGCCGCAGGCGGTCGAGGCGGCGCATCGCGCGATCGACCTGCTGGAGGCGCGCCCGGACGTCGACCCGGACCGCATCGCAGTATGGGGCTTGTCGGACGGAGCGGTGGCGGCGGGCCTGCTGATGGACAGCGACCCGCGGCTGCGCGCGGTTATTTTGCAGTCGGGCTTTTATGACACGCTCAAGATGTGGCCCGAGGCGCCGCTGCGCGAGAAGGTCACCATCCTGCGCCAGGTGTGGCCGAGCCATCGCGTGCTCGCCGAGCGCAGCGTGATTGCGCATCTGCCGCCCAAGCTCGATTGCAGCGTGCTTATCATGCACGGCGAGCATGACAAAAAGATGCCGGTGGAGCAGGCCAAACGGCTGGCCGAGGACCTTCAGACCCGCGGGGTCAAGGTCGAAACGCGTTTTTTCGACGACGGCCACGACCTCGGCGGCAAGGTCGACGGACCGCTCAAGCAATTCCTGCGTGAGAACCTGATCGCAGCCGCGCCGCGCACGCATACCCCGTCCTGATACGGACCTAAGCGGCGCGGCCGCCCATTCTCCATTGGAGCCCGTGCCGCGGCTCGCGACGCGCGTGCCTCAGCGTAGCGCCTTGGCCGCCTCGACCACGGCGTCGGCGTGGCCCGCGACCTTCACCTTGGGGAAGACCTTGCGAATCACGCCGGCGCGATCGATGAGGAAGGTGGTGCGTTCGATTCCCATGAACTCGCGTCCGTAGAGCGACTTCTTCTTGTAGACTCCGTAAAGCCGCGTGACGCGGTTGCCGGCGTCGCTCAGCAATGGAAAGTTCAGCGCGTGCTTGTCGATGAACTTGCGATGGGACTCCGGCGAGTCGGCGCTCACCCCGACGACCTGCGCGCCCAGCGCCTTGAGACGGGCCGTGGTGTCGCGGAAGTCGCACGCCTCGGTGGTGCATCCGGGCGTCATGTCCTTGGGATAGAAGTAGAGCACGAGATTGCCGCCTGCGAGCAACTCCTTGAGCGAGACGGTCTTGCCGCCGCCGTCGGGAAGCTCGAAGGGCGGCGCCTTGCGACCTTCCATCTCGGGCACGGTTCCCTTGACGGGCGTCTTGGCGGTTCCGGTGCGCGCCTTGGCCATGGTTAGCTCCTCGATTCGCACTCACGATTCCATCATTTTCGGCACGGGTAAAGCGCGGACGCCGCACGTCAATAAAAAACTGCTGTGGCGCAATGGCTTCACAAGATCGTAGTTGACGGCGTGGCAGTCAGGCTCTATGCTTGCGGCGGGAAGCGTCCAACTAAAAATACCTGTCGTCATACATGGCTGCATACACCGAGCTTCACAAGCCGTTCCTCGAACAAATTGGCGACGATTACAATCTCGGCCGCATCCTCAGCGCCGTCGGTATCCCGCAAGGCTCGGTCAACAGCAACTACCTGGTCGAAACCGCCAAGGGGCGCTTCCTGCTGCGGGTCGACGAGGTCAAGACCGAGGGCGAGGTCAAGCGCGAGATCGACCTGCTGGCTTTTCTGCGCAAGCATTCCTTTCCCTGTCCGCATCCAATGCAGGACCGGATGGGCCGGTACTGGCGCGAGTACGAAGGCAAGTGCGCCTCGCTCTACCGTTTCCACGAAGGGCGAATCGTGCCGCCCGAGCGTCTGCGCCCGACTCAGCTCGAAACCATCGGGCGCACGCTCGGAGAGCTGCACGTCATCGGCAAGGGCTACAAAAAGGGGATCGACAACCGCTTCAGCTTCGAGCGTATCGCCGACCTCTACCTCAGCGTGCGCGGCCGGCTGCCGAATTATTTTCGCAAGATAAGCCGCACGCTCGAAGACGAGGTCGACTACCTGACGCGCTACCTTGAGGGCAAGCTGCCCAAGGGCGTGATCCACGGCGACCTGTTTGCCGATAACGTGCTTTTCCGCGGTGAGAAGCTGACCGCGGTGCTCGACTTCGACGCGGCCTGCCGCGGCAAATTCATCTTCGACCTCGCGACCGCCGTCAACGCGCTATGTTTCGTCGACAGCCAATATTCGCTCGACCGTTTTCGTTTTCTGCTGCACGGCTACGAGTCGGTGCGCACGCTGTCGCTGGCGGAATGGGACGCGTTCCCCAACGAGTTGCGCTACTCTTCGCTGCGCTTCACCATCACGCGCCTGCATGACTTCTTTCTCCATCCGCTGGACAACAACCGCCGGGTCCACAAGGACTTCCGCGAGTTCTTCGAGCGCCTGCGCATCCTGCGTCGCGAACGCGAGGGCGGGATGGAGGCGTTGTTGATGGCGATGGCGACCGGGTACGATTACCGCAAGTACCAGAAGGTGAAGGCGAACGAGCGGCTGAAAGCCTGACGGCGCTTTGCGCGCCGTTCCCGTTCCCGCGATGAACCCGCATCCGTCTCGCGCCGCGGCGCCGGTGTCCAGCGCCGCATCCCCAACGAACCTCTCAGAGAATTACCCAGAGAATTGCCCGGAGACTTACCGATGTCCGCGCTCCTAAAGCGGCTCGATGCAGACAAGCCCGCGCTTTGGCTGGAGGTCGCTCCGCCGCGCGGCATCGCCGTCGAGTCGATGCTTACCAGGCTCGCCGCCGTGCGCGGACACGTCGACGCGATCAACCTCGCCGATAACGCGCTCGGGCGGGTCAAGCTCGCGCCGCTGGTGTTCGGCTCGATGATCAAGTCGCGGCTGGGGATGGCAGTAGTGATCAACTTTTCCTGCCGCGATCGCAACCGCTACGCATTGAAGGCCGACCTGCTGGGCGCGGGCGCGCTCGGTATCGAGGGGGTGGTGGCGCTGGCCGGCGACAAGCTCGCCGCCGATCCAGACGGCGTGCGGCCCGTCCGCGACCTCGACACCTTCAGCTTGCTGAGCACGATGAAGGATTTGCGCCGCGGCGAGACCGGTGAGGGGCGGCGCCTGCTCAAGACGCTTCCCGAGTTCGCGATCGGCGCGGTCGCCAATCCCAATCGCAAGGCCGCCGAGCGCGAGTTCGAATTGCTCGAGCGCAAGGCGGCCGCCGGCGCCGAGTTCGTGATAACGCAGCCGGTTTTCGACGTCGCGCTGGCGCGGACCTTCATCGCCCGCGCGCGACGCCACCAGCTGCGCGTGGTGCTCGGCATCCTGCCCGTCAAGCGCGAGTCGATGGCCGACTATCTCAAGGATCGCATTCCTGACCTCGCCAGTGCCCATTCGCACTTCGACCGCTACGCCGGCCTCAGCGAAGAGGAGGCGCGTCGCATGTCGATCGATTCGAGCGTCGCTCTGATGCGCGCATTGGCGGGCGAGGTCGCAGGCTTTAACATAATGAGCGGCGGCGGACCCTCGCTCGCGATCGAGCTTGCGCTCGAGTTCAGCCGCTCGCTGGAGGACTCCGGTGCGCGCTAGAAAAATAGGATTTCAGGCAGCCTCCCGCCCTCCGCGACCAGCGATCGAGAGCGCCCACGCGCAAAGTTCCGGCGGAGCCGCGGTCGAAGACGCGGTGCGATTGATCCTGCGCCACGTTGGCGAGGATCCCGAGCGCGAGGGACTCAAGCTCACGCCGACCCGGGTGCTGCACGCGCTGGAATTCCTGACCCGCGGCTACCGCGAGGATCCCAAGGTCGCTATCAACGGCGCGGTCTTCTCCGAGGAGGAGTACCAGGAGATCATCCTGTGCAAGGACCTCGACTTCTACTCCTTGTGCGAGCATCACCTGCTGCCTTTTTTCGGCAAGGCGCACCTCGCCTATTTGCCCAACCGGCGCATCATCGGACTCTCCAAGCTCGCCCGGCTGGTCGAGATTTACGCGCGCCGCTTGCAGGTGCAGGAGCGGTTGACCACGCAGATCGCGCACACCCTGATGGAGGAGATCGAGCCGCTGGGCGTGGCCGTCGTGCTCGAGGCCGAGCACCTGTGCATGCGGATGCGTGGGGTCGAAAAGCAGAATTCCTACGTCACGACCTCGGCGATGCTGGGGGTGTTCCGCACCCACTTCGAGACCCGGCAGGAGTTCATGAACCTGCTGCGCAACGCTAAGCAGTAGGCCCGCCGCGGATAGGGTGCCGCCGCTCGCACATCCCGGATTTGAAGGCGCCGCGCAGGGAACAGTGAAGAGTGAAAAGTGAACCGTGAAAAGTGAAAAAGTGAGCGAGCCCGTTTCGGCCGAAGTGCTCGAGAAGCTGGGTGTGTATGCGCTGCGCTATGTCAAACCCGGCCAGACGGTGGGGCTGGGCACCGGGCACGCCGCCTCGGCTTTCATCCGCGCGCTCGGCCAGCGCGGCCTCAAGGTGCGCGGAGTTCCGACTTCCACCAGCAGCGCGCAACTTGCGCGTTCGCTCGGAATCGAGGTCGTAGCGCTCGACGGCAAGGGCCGGCTCGATGTCGATATCGACGGCGCCGACGAAGTCGATCCGCGTCTCAATCTGGTCAAAGGCTATGGCGGCGCGATGGTGCGCGAGAAGGTGGTCGCGTGCGCCTCGCGCAAGGTGGTCATCCTGGTCGGCGCGGAGAAGCGCGTGAACCGTCTCGGCCAGCGCCGCCGATTGCCGGTCGAGGTGGTGCCGTTCGCGGCGCACTACGCGATGCGCCGGATGCGCGACCTGGGGCTAAAACCGTCCGTGCGAGTCGGCGCCGATGGAGGCGAGTTCCTAAGCGACAACGGCAACCTGGTGATGGATTGCGGTATCGGCGTGATCGACGGTCCCGCCGGCCTCGAACGCGAGCTAATCGCGATTCCCGGCGTGGTCGGCACCGGGCTCTTCATCGGTATCGCCAGCTTGGTACTGGTGGCCAACGGCGACGGTTCGATTACCACGCTCGAGCGCCGGGGCTAGATGGGCGACGCGTCGATTCATCCCGGCAGTTCGTTCGCCCGGCGTGATCTGACGCGCATCTACGCCGCCGCCGTTTCGGCGGTCGCGCCCGCACATCTCATCGGATGCGCGCTTGGCGGTGAACTCGAGGGCGCGGAAAAGGTTCCGGCGCTGCTGGCGGACGCGTCGCGGATTTTCCTTCTCGCGGCCGGCAAGGCGGCGCTCGGGATGGCGACCGAGGTTGCGGCGCGGCTTGGCCCGAAGCTTCACGACGCACTCGCGATAATTCCGTCGTCGCCGGTTGCGGACGATCCGGAACCGCGGGCCGGGACGTCCCGTGCGGCGCGCAACGCGATCCGGTTCATCGCGGCAGGCCATCCACTGCCCGACGCGTCGTCCCAGCGCGCGGCCGAGGCCGCGCTCGATTTCGCCAGCCATGCCGGCCGCGGCGACTTGTTGCTGTTCGCGCTCAGCGGCGGCGCGTCCTCGCTGATGGCCGCTCCGGCCGCGCCGGTTACGCTGGCGGACAAGATTGCGATCAACGCCGCGCTGCTGGGATCGGGCGCGTCGATTCGCGAACTCAACATTGTGCGCCGCCATCTCTCGGCCATTAAGGGCGGAGGACTGCTGCGGGCCTGCGGTGGCGGGCGAGTCCTGAGCCTGATCCTCTCCGACGTGGCGCAAAACGAACTCGCGACGATCGGTTCGGGACCGACCGCCGCTGACCCGACGACTTTCGCCGAGGCCGTGGGCGTGCTCAAACGCCGCGGCCTGTGGGGCCGAGCGCCGGAAGCGATCCGCGACCGGCTCGAACGCGGCGCGGCCGGAGAGATCGCGGAAACCATCAAGCCTGGCGACCCGTTGCTGACGCGGGCCGACAACCTCGTTATCGGCGACAACCGTGTCGCAGTTGACGCCGCCGCCGATGCCGCCGCCGCGTCCGGCTACACGGTCGACCGCTGGCGCGGACTTTATGGCGAGGCCGATGACGTCGGCCGTGCGCTCAGCGCCCACCTCGTGGCGATGGACGGCGCGCGCATATGCGTAGTCGCCGGCGGCGAGCCGGTGGTCACGCTCCGCGGGCGCGGGCGGGGCGGGCGCGCGCAGCAGGCGGCGCTGGCGATGGTGCTCGAGTTGGAACGACTCGGCCACGAACGCCGCATCATGGCGCTGTTCGCCGGCACCGACGGTGTCGACGGCCCCACCGACGCGGCGGGCGCGTTCGTCTCACCGCGCACGGTGGACCGCGCGCGCGAGGCGGGCTTTGATCCCGGTGCGGCGCTCGCGCGTAACGACGCGTATCCGCTCTTCAGCGCGCTCGGCGATCTCCTGGTGACAGGACCGACCGGCACCAACGTCTCGGATATATTCATTGGATTGGTCAACTACTGACTTCGAGCCTTCGCTCGGAGTCGCGCTCATTTGCGAACTACCAGAAGAGAGAAAAAGAGGCAGGATGGCGAGGTCGGCAGTAAAGGCGAGCGTCAAGGGAGGCGGTGCGCGTCACGGCGCGGTTAACAACGACGGGCGGCGCGGCGCGGGCGGCAAGGGCGCGGGAACGCCGCGCGTGACGCTCATTCCCGGCGACGGGGTGGGAGCGGAGGTCATCGGCGCGGCGGTCCAGGTAGTCGAGGCCGTTGGGGTAAAGATCGATTGGGATCGCCAATTGGCCGGCGCTATCGCGCTTAGAAGATTCGGCTCGCCGGTGCCCGACCAGCTTATCGATTCGCTCAAGTCCACCAAGGTCGCGCTCAAGGGGCCGCTTGAGACGCGCGTGGGCGAGGGCTATCGCTCGATCAACGTTTACCTGCGCAAGCTGTTCGAGCTCTATGCCAACGTGCGCCCGGTGCGAACGCAGGCCGGAGTGCATACGCCCTTTCGCGGCGTCGATCTGATCGTGATCCGCGAGAACACCGAGGACCTCTACGCCGGCATCGAGCACCAGGTTGCGCCGGGCGTGGTCGAGAGCGTCAAGATAATAACCGCGCTCGCGTCGACGCGGATCGCGCGCTTCGCCTTCGAGTACGCGCGCAGGAACCGTCGTCACCTGGTGACCGCGATTCACAAGGCCAACATCATGAAGCTCTCGGACGGGCTCTTTCTCAAATGCGCCCAGCGCGTGGCTCGCGACTATCGCGACATCAAGTACCAGGAGCAGATCGTCGACGCCGCCTGTATGCGGCTGGTGACCAATCCGCAGGCCTTCGACGTACTGCTGCTGGAAAACCTCTATGGCGACATCGTCTCGGACCTCTGCGCCGGGCTGGTCGGCGGCCTGGGCTTCGTGCCCGGCGCCAACTATGGCAAGCATGGCGCGATTTTCGAGACCGTTCACGGCACCGCACCCGACATCGCCGGCAAAGGCGTCGCCAACCCGGTGGCGGCGATAAAGACCGCCGCGTTGCTGCTTGACTATCTTGGCCACGTTCGTGCCGGCGATCGGATCCGCTCGGCCGTGGACGCGGTGCTGCGTGCGGGCCGGGTGGTGACGCCGGACATCGGCGGCAAGGCGGGCACCGGGGATATGACGGCGGCGGTGATCCGCGCGCTCAAATAACGCTTCGTCGGCCTTTTCCGCACGATAGCGCTTAGCTATGTATCTTCGTCATGGGTAAACCGCGGGTATCGGACGAACTCGTCGAACGTATTCCTCCCGGTCAGTCCTTGGTCGACAAGTTTCCGGTCCTGAGTTACGGGCCCACCCCGCGCTTCAACCCGCGGAAGTGGGACTTCCGGGTCTTCGGTATGGTCGAGCAGGAGCTGCGATTCTCGTACGAGGAGTTCCGCGCGTTGCCGCCGAGCCGTCAGCGCGCCGACTTTCACTGCGTCACCACCTGGTCGAAGCTGGACAACCTATGGGAGGGCGTCAGGGTCGCCGATCTGATGACGCGTGTGCGATTAAAGCCCGAGGCGCGTTACGTCATCGTGCACTGCGACGGTGGCTACACGACCAATTTGCCGCTTGAGGAGTTCGTCGACGAAGATGTGATGCTGGCGTGGCGGCACGACGGACACGACCTCGAGCCTGACCACGGCTGGCCGCTGCGGCTGGTGGTGCCGAAGCTCTACGGCTGGAAGAGCGCCAAATGGGTGCGTGCGATCGAATTCGCATTCGAGGACCGGCGCGGCTTCTGGGAAGTCCGCGGATACCATAATCACGCCGATCCCTGGACCGAGGAGCGCTATTCGTTTCAGGAAGATCCCGAAGATTAGAGATTCGCGCACACCCTTCCTGATTCGCGACGAGCAAATCGCACGCCTTTCCCGCGAGAGCTTCGACCTCGCGGTCATCGGCGGCGGCATCAATGGCGCCGCGGTGGCGCGTGACGCCGCGATGCGCGGTCTTGCTGTTGCGTTGATCGAGCGCGGCGATTTCGCCGGCGCGACCTCTTCGCGCTCCTCCAAGCTGATTCACGGCGGACTGCGCTATCTTCCTCAGTGCGAATTCCGCCTGGTGCGCACGTCGCTCGCCGAACGCGAGCGCCTTCGCCGGCTGACCGCGCCACACCTGGTCAAGCCGCTGCGCTTTCTCTTCCCGCTCTATCGCGGACGCGGCCCGGGCCGGATCGAGCTTGGCGTGGGACTCTGGCTCTACGATCTCTTCGCCCGCACGCCGCGCGCGGAGCGCCATCGCCGGGTCACCCGCGCAGGTGTGCTTGCGGCCGAGCCGATGCTCAATCCCGCGGCGCTGGCAGGCGGGGCGTTCTACTACGATGCTGGCGGCGATGACGCGCGGCTTACGATCGAAAACGTGCTCGACGCGGCCTATCATGGCGGCGCGATCGTCAACTACGTCGAACTCGAACGCTTCTCGCACGCCGAGGGCCGGATCGTGGCGGCCGGGGTGCGCGATCGCCTGGGCGCGACGCGCTTCGAGTTACGCGCGCGCCTGTTCGTCAACGCCGCGGGGCCGTGGATCGATGACGTCCGCAGGCTTGACGACCCGGGCGTCCAGTCCTCGGTCCGCCTGACCAAGGGCGTGCATATCATGATCGGCCGCGAGCGGTTGCCCGTGCGCGAAGCGCTGGTGCTGGGCGACGCACACGGCCGAATAGTGTTCGTGATACCGCATGGCGAGGAGGTGCTGGTCGGTACTACCGACACTGACTTCGACGGCGACCGCGAGCGCGTGTCCGCCGAACCGAAGGACATCGACTATCTCCTCGGCGTGCTGTCGCAAAGCCTTGCCGGAGCGGCGCTCACCCCCGCCGACGTCGCCGCGAGCTTTGCCGGCTTGCGCGCGCTGGCGGTGGGCGGCCGGCGCGCGCCGTCGTCGGTCTCCCGCGAGGAAGTCATCGTTGAGAGCCGCTCCGGGCTGATTTCGGTCGCCGGTGGCAAGTTGACGACCCATCGTGAGATTGCGGAGCGAATCGTGAATCGCGCCGCGTCGATCCTGGGGCGCGGCGCGGGGCGTTCGCCGACGCTCGATACGCCGTTGCCCGGCGCGCGCCCGGTGGAAATCGAGGATTCAAGCGGCGCCGCTCAAGCCCTCGCCGCGCTGCCGGCGGATTTGCGCGAGGCGATGGTCGCGCGCTACGGAACACGCGCGATCGTGGCGGCAAATCTGGTCCGCCAATCACCGGCGCTGGCGGTACCGCTCGCCCCCGGATGCCCGGTGGCGGCGGCCGAGGTGCTCTACGCGGTGCGCTACGAGATGGCGGCGTCGGTTGCCGATTTCATCCAGCGCCGCACGGCGCTCTCATGGCGTCATCCGCGATGCGCCCGTGCGGCGTCCGAGGCGGCCGCGCGTCTGATGGCCACGGAACTTGGATGGGACCGCGCGCGCGAGCGGGCGGAGCTTGAGGCTTGCATTCCCGCGGCGCGTGCGGCGCCGGAGGGGAGTGCGGCACCGTCGTAACCGCCTGGGCGGAGCCGCGTCCGCCGGGACAGCAGTCGGAATCGTCAAGACGCAGTCGGAATTCAGATGACACGCGAATCCCGCAAAAGTCTCGTCGAGCGCACAGCCCGGATCACCACCGCGCTCGCCCGACTCTATTCGGAAGCCCGCATCAGCCTCGACTTCAGGACGGCGTGGCAATGTCTGGTCGCGACGATTCTCTCCGCGCAATGCACCGACAAGCGCGTAAACCAGGTGACGCCGCGCCTGTTCGCCGAAATCCCCGACGTGAGCGCGATGGACGCCGCGCCCGCCGAGCGGATCGAACGTCTGATCGTCGACATCGGCTTTTTTCGCCAGAAAACGCGCTCGCTGAAAGGCGCGGCGCGCGCAATCCTGGAGCGCTTCGGCGGTGAGGTGCCGTCGCGGATGGAAGATTTGGTCACGCTGCCCGGCGTTGGACGCAAAACCGCCAACGTCCTGCTTGGCCACGTTTTCGGCCAGCCGGGCCTGGTGGTCGACACTCATGTGCGGCGGCTTGCGCAGCGTCTCGGGCTGACGCGCGAGTCGGAGCCCGAAAAAATCGAGCGCGATTTGCAGGCGCTGCTCGAACCCGCCGAATGGACGCCGTTTTCGATGCGTCTAATACTTCACGGGCGAACTGTGTGCCAAGCGCGCAAGCCGCGATGCGAAATCTGCGTGCTGGCACCGGATTGCCCCCGCATTGGAGTGCCGAGAGTGTCGCGGCCGCGTCCCGAGGCAAAAAAAATCAGAGCTGGCGCAAGGAAAAACCATGTTTGAACTCGCGCGGCGACGTGTAATAATTGCCCACACCAAAAAGCGTGATGTGCCGTGAGACTGCGTATCGACGAAATAACCGCCGAGGCCAGAGAGGTCTCCTTTCTCCAGTCCGAGGAGGAAGTTAACCGACGCCTCGCCCAAGGCCCGGTGCATGAGTTCCGAGTGGGCGGTGCGATCGCGGTCGATTTGTCATACTACCGGGCCGGTATGGAGCTGTTTTTCGAAGGCCGGCTCAGCGCTCCGATGGTCGCTTCGTGTGCGCGCTGTGCGGAAGAGTTCAGCGCACTTAATGGGCGGCCGTTTCGCTTCGTCCTGGCGCCACGCGCCGCGGGCGACAAGGACGACGGGCGGCTGCGCACAGAGGACCTGGAATTTTCGCTCTACGACGGCGATCAGATCGATCTTGCGCCGCTGGTCGCCGAACAGCTCATCCTCGCGCTGCCCAGCCGCGCGCTGTGCCGCGAGGACTGCCTGGGGCTGTGCCCGCATTGCGGGATTAATCTCAACCTTCACAGGTGCGATTGCGAACAACCGGCGCGCGACCCGCGCCTGGCGGTTCTGCGAACGCTCAAGCTCGAGCGGTCTTGAACGCGCACAAATCTTTTGAAACCGCATAGCTTTTTTGGAATCGCACAGATCATTAGTCAAACGGAAAAGAGTAACCATCTATGCAGGCACCCAAGCGACGTACTTCCCGTTCCAAGCGCAACAAGCGCCGCGCCCATGACGCGCTGCGCGCCGTCAACCCGATCGCGTGCGCGCAGTGCGGCGAACCCACACTGCCGCATCACGTTTGCCATCACTGCGGCGCGTACCGCGGACGGCAACTCGCACAAGTCGCTGAGTAGGCGGCACGGAGCGGCGCGTGAAAATCGCGCTTGACGCGATGGGGGGCGACCTGGCCCCCAAGGCGACCGTCGAGGGCGCGGTGCTGGCCGCGCGCGACTTCGGCATCGAGATCGTCATGGTTGGCGATCTCGAGTTGCTGACGCGCGAGCTTGCTGAGCATAAGACCGCCGGGCTCAAGCTAACCCTCGAGCACGCGCCCGAGAGCGTCGCGATGGACGCCTCGCCGCTGGAGTCCGTGCTCGGCAAGCCGCACTCTTCGATTCACGTTGGGCTCGAGTTGGTTAAGCGCGGCGACGCGAGCGCCTTCGTCAGCGCCGGCAACTCGGGCGCCGTTATGGCGGCCGCGATGATGATCCTCGGCACCTTACCCGGAGTCGACCGCCCCGCGATCGCCTCGCTGGTCCCGGCCAGCGACGGCTTCGCGTTGCTGATCGACGCCGGTGCTAATACCGAGGTCAGGCCGCTCAATCTCGCGCAGTTCGCCGTGATGGGGAACGTCTACGCCCACCGTGTGCGCGGCGTGCCGAATCCGCGCATCGGCATCCTGGCCAATGGCGAGGAAGAATCCAAGGGTACTGAGCTTACGCGCGCGGCGGCCGCGATGCTGGCGGAGATGCGAGAGTCGATCAATTACATCGGCTATGTCGAAGGCCGCGACATCAATCGCGGCAGGGCCGACGTGGTGGTGACCGACGGCTTTACCGGCAACGTGGCGCTCAAGACGATGGAGGGCTTCGCCTCTTTCCTGCTAGGCAACCTGCGCGACGTCTTTGGCACCGCCTTTGGCCGCATTGCCTACCTCCTGGTGCGCAAGCGCCTGAGCGGGATTCGCGAGCGCCTGGACCCGGCCGAATATGGCGGCGCGCCGCTTTTGGGGCTCGACGGAGTTACGATCATCGCGCACGGTTCGTCCAATCCACGCGCCATTCGCAACGCTATTCGCGCTGCCGCCGACGAGGCGCTGGTCGAACGCGTCAATGCCGAGATCGTCGAGATGCTCACGCGATACGTCTCGGCGATGCCGGTCAAGTCCGCGGGCAAGGGCTTTCGCGCGCTGCTGGGCCGGATGCGCGAGCGGCTGCATCGCCATCCCCGCGACGGCGGCGGACCGCAGGCTCAAGCCGCGGCTCCCTCCGCAACGCCTTCGGCGGTGCATCCCGCGAATTCAGAGCAACCGAACGCGCTCGCGGTGTCCTCCTCTGGAAGCGGAGAGACTGTGGCTCCCGAACCGCCATTCCCCGAGGTGATCGCGGCGGGCAACGGCGTCGTGGCTGCTGCTGGTGCGACGCATGATGAACCGCACAAGACGGGCGATACGGAGGAGGCGGCCGAATCGCCACCTCAGGTTGAGCCGGGGTCGGATAAGCCCGATCCGTCTTGATATTGACGATCTCGATATTTACGATCTCGCGAAATCTACGCTTCGAGGACACGGTTAGATGAAGGTTGCATTCCTGTTTCCCGGGCAAGGGGCACAGCGGGTCGGGATGGGGGCCGAGCTGGCGCGCGAGTTCGCCGCCGCGCGCGAGGCTTTCGACGAGGCCGACGAGGCGCTGGGCTTCAAGCTCTCGAAGCTGTGCTTCGAAGGGCCGGAAGAGGATTTGCGTCTGACCGCCAACACGCAGCCCGCGACCCTGGCGACTTCAATCGCCGCGTTGCGCGCGTTTGAGGCCGAGTACGGCGTGAAGGCCGAGATTGCCGCCGGCCATAGCCTGGGCGAATACACCGCGCTGGTAGCGGCGGGAGCGCTGGAATTTGCGGCCGCGCTCGGCGCGGTGCGCGAGCGCGGCCGCCAGATGCAGCAGGCCTGCCCGCCGGGACAGGGCTCAATGGCGGCGTTGGTCGGTCTCGATCTCGCGGCAGTGCGCGAAGTCTGCGAGCAGGTCTCGCACGACGGCGAGTTGGCAGTGCCTGCGAACCTCAACGCTCCGGGCCAAATCGTAATCGCCGGGCATGCCGCGGCGGTCCGCCGCGCGATCGAAATCGCCAAGGAGCGCGGCGCCGGCATGTCGGTCGAGTTGAAAGTGAGCGCCCCGTTCCATTCGCCCCTGATGCAGCCGGCGAGGGTCGGGATGGAGCCAGTGATCGCGGCACTCAAAGTGCACGCGCTGCGTTTCGGAGTGATCGCCAACGTAAACGCGGAAGCGAATCGCGACCCCGAACGCGTCAAGCCGCTGCTCTTGGAACAAATCACTTCGCCGGTGCGTTGGGAGGAATCGATGGCGCGGCTCGGCGCCTCAGGCGCCACCAGTGCGCTGGAATTCGGCGCGGGCCGCGTGCTGGCCGGTCTGATGCGGCGTATCAGCAAGGGCTTCAAGGTGCGGTCGGTGGAGGATCCGGCCTCGTTGAGAGCCGCCGGGCAGGCGCTTGCCGAAGAGGCGGCCGAGCGTGCTTGACGCGGCAGGGGCGGGAAGCGCGCGGGGGCGGGAAACGGGCGGCTCTGCGGCTCGCTGCGGTCCCCAATCGAGCGTTGTGCGTCGTCGTTTTCGAACTTGTCCCAACTTGCCTAGTCGCAGCTAACTCCCTAAGCTGCGCTGTAACGTTTGCTGGCCCGGGGGGATACGCCGCCCAGGCGCGTGCGAGCACGATCCGGCGCAGGCGGGAACCGAATCAACCGTAACTGAACTAATGTAACGAGCGCGGCACGCCACCCCCGGCGCAGGCCGGCAGGAGGAAATCAAACCACGATGGCTGGAGAAGTCGAAACCAAAGTTCGCGAAATCATCAGCGAGCAGCTCGGCGTGTCCGCTGACGAAGTGACACCGGAAGCGTCATTTATCGAGGACCTCGGTGCTGATTCACTCGATATCGTCGAGCTGGTGATGGCGCTGGAGGAGGAGTACGGGATGGAGATCTCGGACGAAGACGCCGAGAAAATCCGCACCGTCAAGGACGTGGTCACCTACATCGAAGCGCACAAGGCCTGACCGTTCGCGACGCGCGTCCATCCTTCAGATCGATCTTGCAAACCTTGCAAACGGGGGCTCGATGCCACCCGGCGCATGTCCGCCAGGGAATTCCGGCAGGCCCGGGGCGCATCCGCCGACCGCGCGCAAGCGCGCGCACCGCGGATGCGCCGGCCACGACTTGCGCGCTAGACTCATGCCATGAGGTGTCCGTTTTGCCGCCATCGCGGAAACCGCGTAGTCGACTCGCGACTTAGCGGTGACGGCGCGACGATCCGGCGGCGCCGAATGTGTTCGTCGTGCAAGCGGCGCTTCACTACTTACGAGCGGGTCGAAGAGTCCGCCCCGATGGTGGTCAAGAAGGACAACCGGCGCGAGCCGTTCGATCGCGCCAAAATAGTCTCCGGACTCAAGAAGGCCTGCGAGAAGCGCCCGGTCTCGATGGAAACTATCGAACAGATTGCCGACCGGATCGAGGCCACCGTTGCCGAACAGGGCGGGCGCGAGGTTCCGAGTTCCGTCATCGGCGGCGCGATCATGAACGAACTGCATAGCGTCGACCAGGTCGCCTACGTGCGCTTCGCCTCGGTCTACCGCTCCTTCAAAGATATCGACGAATTCATGCACGAGCTGGAAGACCTGATCCGACTGCGCAAGGAAGCCGGCGCCACGCCGCCCGCTCCCGCGCGCGACAAGAAGGGCGAACACGCCTCCCGCAAAGGCGAGCCCGCTTCCTAAGCCGCCGTGCCCGCCGCTCCGGCTTCATCCCCCGATCTGCGTTTCATGCGGAGAGCGCTCGCGCTCGCGCGCCGGATGCTCGGGCGTACCTCGCCCAACCCGGCGGTGGGATGCGTGATCGTGCGCGGCGGCCGAATCGTCGGCCAGGGCGCGACCGCCGCCGGCGGCCGTCCGCATGCCGAGGCGGTGGCGCTCGCCAGCGCTGGAGCAAGGGCGCGCGGTGCCACGGCCTACGTGTCGCTCGAGCCCTGCGCGCATCAGGGACGCACGGCGTCATGCGCGCGCGCGCTGGTGGAGGCGGGAGTCCGGCGGGTCGTGGCGGGATGCGTCGATCCGTACCCACCGGTGCGCGGGCGCGGACTGGCGATCTTGCGCGCGGCCGGAGTCGAGGTCGCCAGCGGCGTGCTCGAGGACGAATGCCGCCGCCTGAACGCTGGCTTCATCACTCGCGTGACGCGCGGACGGCCGTTTGCGACGCTCAAGCTCGCGCTCTCGCTCGACGGGCGAATCGCTGCCGCCTCGGGCGATTCGCAATGGATAAGTTCGTCGGCCTCGCGCGCGCTGGTTCATCGCTGGCGCAACGAGGCCGACGCGGTGATGGTCGGCGCGGGGACCGTGGTGGTCGACAATCCGCGCCTGACCTGTCGAGTGGCGGGCGGGCGCGATCCGGTGCGAGTCATAATCGACGGGCGTTTGCGATGCCCGCCGCGCGCGCGGGTTTTCGTCGAGCGCTCGGCGGCGCCGGCCCTGCTGGTGACGACCGTTGCGAACGTGGCCCGGGCGCGGCGGCGTTACGGCGGCGCGCGCGTCGAAGTCATGGGATGCCCGGTGCGCGCCCGTGCGCGCGGCAGTGAAATTGACCTGCGCGCCCTGATGCGTGAGCTTGGTCGGCGCGGATGGTGCAACGTGCTGATCGAGGGCGGCGCGCACCTGGCCGGCTCGGCGCTCGGCGCGGGTATCGTCGACCGGGTGGCGTTCTTCGTCGCGCCGATCGTGATCGGGACCGGGACTCCCGCCGTCGAGGGACTCGGCTTTGAACGCGTGCGCGACGCGATCGCGCTCGCCGGTCTGAGCGTGCGGCGGCTCGACGGCGACCTGTTGATGGAGGCCGATATCGCAACCCGGCGCCGCGCTCGGGCGCGGCAGGCCTGAGCCGGGCGCGCTGGTCAGCTTACCGGAGCGGTGATAACATTCGAATTGGAAGTTGCGATGGTCAAGTCGTCCAAATCGCTAGAAGAAATTTTCAGCCGCATTCGCGCCGCCAAAATGGTCCTGATGGTGATGGAGGAGGGCGAGGACGCGGAGGGCGATCTCGTGATGGCTGGCGAGAAGGTGACGCCGGAGCACGTCAACTTCATGGCGCGTTATGCGTGCGGCGTGGTTTCGGTGGCGTTGCCCGAGCGGCGCATGCGCGAGATGGGAATCCCGCTGGTCGCCTCGCCCCAGAGCGAGCTTGCGGATGAGCAGGCGGGCTCGCTGGTCGAGGCGCGCGAGGGCGTGACTACCGGGATTTCCGCGCATGATCGGGCCCGCACTATCCAGGTGCTGGCGTCCGACAAGAGCGGCCCGCAGGACATCGTGATGCCCGGTCACGTGCTGCCACTGATGGCGCTGAGCGGTGGCGTCATGATGCGCTTGGCGCGTGCCGAGGGCGCGGTCGACCTGATGCGGGCGGCCGGGATGCGGCCGTGCGGCGCGCTTTGCACGGTGCTGCGCGAGGACGGCGATGCCGCGCGCTTGTCCGAGTTGCGCGAGTTTGCCAAGACTCACGACCTCCCGGTTCTGTTCGTCAAGGACCTGGTTTCTTATCGCCTGACCAATGAATTGCTGGTACAGCGCGTCGCCGACGTCGACTTTCCGATCGAGTCCGGAGAGCTCAAGGCCGTGGTCTTCCGCAGCACGGTCGACGGCCGCGAGCACCTGGCGCTGGTCAAGGGCAACGTCGGCGGCGGGCGTCCCGCCCTGGTGCGGCTCCATTCGCAGTGCCTGACCGGCGATGTGTTCGGCTCACAGCGCTGCGACTGCGGCGAGCAATTGGCCGAATCGATCGAGCGAATCCTGGCCGCCGAGGCCGGCGTGATTATCTACCTGCACCAGGAAGGGCGCGGAATCGGGCTGGCGAACAAAATCAAGGCCTACGCGTTGCAGGACCAGGGTCTCGATACGGTCGAGGCCAATTTGCAGCTTGGATTCAAGGAGGATTTGCGCGACTACGGAATCGGCGCCCAGATCCTGCGCGACCTTGGCGTCGGCGAGGCCAGGTTGCTGACCAACAATCCGCACAAGATCGAGAGCCTGCAAAACTACGGCGTGCGCGTCAGCCGCGTGCCGCTCGAAATCGCGCCGCACCTGGGGAATATCGATTACTTGCGCACCAAGAAGGAGAAGCTTGGCCATCTCTTCTCCAGGCTCAAGGTCATCACGTAGGTTGCGCCGCGGCCGCCCCAAGTGCGGCCCGCGCGACAGGCGTGACTATCCAAACGGGCGGCGGTTTCAAACCCATGGGACTGAGACATCTGGGGCGAGAGCTCGCGCTCAAGGCGCTCTATCAAATAGATATTCGCGGCGGCGCCTCGCGTGAAGACCTCGCACTGCTGTTCGAGGGATTCCACGCCGACGACCGCGCGCGCAAGTTCGCGGTCGAGCTGGTCGAGGGGGTGGAACGCGAGCAAACGGCGCTCGACAAGCATCTGGCGGCCGCGCTGGAGCATTGGACCATCGGGCGGCTTTCGCGGGTCGACCACAATATTCTGCGCATCGGGCTCTACGAGCTATTATGGATGAACGAGATTCCCGCGCGCGTTACGATCGACGAAGCAATCGAGCTGGCCAAGGCTTACGGCGATCAGGACTCGGGACGTTTCGTCAACGGGGTGCTGGATGAGCTTGCGGGGCGGCTGGAACTCAAGCAAAAGGGTGAGGAGCGTGGTGTTGGCGAGCGAGGCTTTGACAAAGGGAACTAGCGCGTGGTTCACGACGATGCTGAGCGCGCTGCTGCTGCTGGCGGGCTGCGGCTACCAGTTCGCCTCCGCCGGCGCCGGCCTGCCGCAGGACGCCAAGACGATTTACGTCTCGCGCTTCAGCAACACCTCGCGCTTCACCGGCTACAACGACCAGTTCATGCGTTATCTCAAGGATGAGATCGCCGAGCATAAACGCCTGCAACTGGTTGACGAGCCTTCGCAGGCCGACCTCGTGCTGAGCGGCCAGATCCTGCGCGTCGACACCGCGCCGGTGGGCTTCAATAGCGTCTCCGAAGCCAGCATGTATCAACAGTTCATGGTGGTGCGCGCCCAGCTTGAAGACCGTCACACCGACAAGGTGCTGTGGGCCAACGTCCTCAATAGCATGGACCAGTTCCCGACCGTCTCCTCGACCGTCGTCACCACCTCGCCGGAATTCCTCCAGCAGAACCTGCGCTCGCAGGACATCGCCAACCTGCCCGACATCCAGGTCGCACAGACCCAGCAAGCCGCCTCGAGCACTCAGATGATGACGAAGATGGCGCAAAATATTTATTCCGCGATGTCCGAGGGCTTCTAGCCCCGCGCGCGCCGGAATAACCCGTCCGGATAACCGTGCGTGGCGTGAGGAGGGAGGCGGGGAATGGCGGTTGAGACGGCGCTTTCCATTCTTCGCGCGGGCGAGCGCGCGACGCTTCCCCGGGCGATCGTAATCAGCGGCGCGCACGCATTTTTGCGCGAGTACGTCTTCGACACCGTGCGACGCCGGATGCTGCGGCAGGGGATGAAGTATCGCGGCTTCCAGGTGGGCGGCGCGGAGGGCTTCGACGCCGTGCTCGCCGAGTTGCGCGAAGCCGACCTGTTTGCACCGGTGCGGGTCGTCGGATGCCGCGTGCTGCGCTCGCATCGCGGTGGTGGAGAGCAGAGCGACGACGACGACGGCGCGTCCTCCAGCGGCTCGCGTTCCGGCGCGGGCGGCGGTGAAGCGGCGCTCGCCGAGGCGCTCGAGACGATGCGCGGTCCGGGGGCGCTAATTATCGTCTACGAGCGCGACGCAGCGCCAGCCAAAATCCGCCGCGCGGTAGAGCAGGGCGGCCTGGCGATAAACTGCCCGCGCCCGTACGACAACCAGCTCGCGCAATTCGCCGAGGCCTTCGCCCGCGCGCAGGATTTGCGCCTCGGCCCCGGCGTCGTCGAACTGCTGATCTCGCGCCACGCCGGCGATCTCGCCGCTATCGCCAACACTCTCTCCAAGGCCGCGATCCTTCTTGAACCCAGCGCCACGCTCAGCCCGGGCGACCTTGGCGAACCGGCAGCGGCCAAAATACCCGACCTGTTCGAACTGGCCGAGGCGCTCTCCAAGGGGCGTGCTGCGGCGGCGCTTGCGGTGCTGGGGCGCGCGATCGCCGCGGGGCGCGATCCGTTCGAATTGCTGGCGGTCGAGATAGCTCCGGTGATGCGGCGGATGATGCTGGCGGCGTCGCTGGCGGCCCACAAGCAGAGCACGCCGCAAATTGCCGCGGCGCTCGGAATGTCGCCGTCAAGCCCGCTCGCGACGCGCGCGATCGAGGGCGCGCGCCGCTTCGGGATCGCGCGCCTTGCCGAAGCCTATCGGCGGGTCTCGCAGCTCGACGCTGACTTTAAGAACGGGCGGATCAAGGAGCGCGAAGAGGCTCTGGCCGGGATGCTGCTCGAGCTGATGTCGCCGCAGACCCGTGCCTGAGCGGCAGGCGGGCGCGATCAGTCGGAGGCTCGAGCGCCTGCCGAGGAAGTGACGGTTAGAAATCTCGCGGGAGACGTTTCCCCCCGTGAGAGACGTTCAGGATTTGGCGGCGGCCTGCTTGCGATGCAACGCGCGGGAGAGCCGTGCGACCTTGCGCGCCGCGGTGTTGCGATGAAGCGCGCCCTTGCCGGCGGCCTTATAAAGCACGCGGGTCGCCTGGCGCAACTCCTGCTGGGCACCACCGGGGTCGGCACCCTCGATTGCCTGTATGGCTTGCTTGACCGCGGTATGCACGCGGGTCTTTATCGCACGATTGCGATCGCGCCGCTTGAGGCTCTGGCGATGGCGCTTCTCTGCTGATGGATGAACTGGAATATGCGGCATAACCAGTATTAGCTAACAGTGCCTGCGCGTCAGGTCAATATGCCGCGGGATCCCCTCTGACCTCCTTCCGTGATTTGGGGGAAGAATGAGGCCGCGCCGAGCGACGAAGCGCTGGATACTTTCCTCTGCGGCGCTTCTTCGTCCTGATCCTTTCCTGCGAACGCTTCCCTCACGCGACACGGTCAGCGGCTCTCGTCGTTGCCAAGCGTCCGCTTGGCCTCCTGCCAGAGGTCTTCGATTTGCTGCGGGTCAAGCTTGGCGAGTTCGAGTTTGCGTTCGGTCGCGGCGCGCTCGACCTGCTTGAAGCGCTCGATGAACTTCTCACAGGCGCGGCGCAGCGTCGTCTCCGCGTCATGGCCCACGAAACGCGGGGCGTTGGCCAGCGCGAGCATCGCGTCGCCCATCTCCTCGGCCGCATGGTCGCGATCGCCGTGCGTCAGCGCCGCGCGCGCCTCCGCGATTTCTTCACTGACCTTGTCGAGCACCGCCGCCGCCTCCGGCCAGTCCATCCCGGCGCTGCGCGCCCGCTCGCCGAGTTTCTGCGCCCGCGTCAGCGCCGGCAGCGCGCGCGCTATGCCGTCGACCGCCGAAGTTGCAGCCGCCGGCGCGCGCTCCTGTTGCTTGAGCTTGTCCCAGTTTTGGACGACTTCGGCCGAGGTTTCCGCCGCGACGCCGGCATAGACGTGGGGATGGCGCCGCACTAGCTTTTCACGCGCCCGCCGCAGCATCCCAGCGACCTCCACGCCGCGTTGCTCTTCGACGATATTCGCCGCGAACAGCACCTGCACGATCAGGTCGCCGAGTTCGTCGTCGATCTCACGATCGCCACCGTGCTCGATCGCATCGGCGGCTTCGTACGCTTCCTCCACCAGGTGGCGGGCGGAGGCCGGGAGGGCCTGCTCGCGGTCCCACGGGCATCGCTGCCGCAGTTCGCGAACCACCTCGAGCAGGGCAAGAAATTCCTCTGCCGCGCCACGCGTCGCCGCTTCATCCATGACTAAAACTCGCCCACGCGGCCGCCATCATCTGTTTCGTCACTGCGTTGTCAGGCCGTACAAGACCGCAACTCTGTTACTGCCGAACCCACTCCTCGTTTATGGTCACTGCAGTCGAGCCAATGCCGATGGCCTTTACGATCTGGCCCTTGTTTCCAACTGCAATCGCTTCCGCGTGAGTCGCTGTCTCACAATCGCCAGCAGACGCAACAGGAACTATTGTCACCGAAACCGTGCCGGTTCCGTCGGAACGGAGCTTATAGGTACCTGTCGCTGTATATTGGCAGACCTTTCCATTGAAGTTTTCGGTTTCGACACCGCTAAGCCTCCCAAAACAGTTGGAGGTATACTGGCCGACGCCCGCGAAGTAACCCTGACTATTCACCAAAATTCCCGAAAAGCTGATACTATAGCGCCCACAAATACCGAACGTATTTGAGGTTTCGTCTGCTCTAGGTTGCGCCAGGGTCGTAGTGGAACCTGCGACTATCAGGCCCGCAGAGACGGCGAGGACGGCGCGGAGTACCAGTGAGCGCATACGATGCATTCGTGCAAAACGCGAGATCAGTTTCATGAGACTCCTTACCGGGAATTTCCTTTTTTGACTTTTCAATTTCAACGATTTCGATAGATGAAACGGCTTTCCTCGGCACTTGGTCCTTTCGAATTCCTGGCGGAGTGCCGCTTCCTACGGCGCGATCACCGGCTGGATGACTTTTTCCATGAGAAACGCCGACAGGTCCCGGATCGCATCCACCGTGATTTCGTGGCCGCAGTCGTATTCGCGATAAGTCAGCGGCAGCTTGAACTTGCGTAAGCGCTCGACCGACTGGCGTGCCTTGGTTATCTCGATCATGTCGTCGGCGCGCCCGTGCTGCACCAGCGTCGGCAGTCGTTCTAGGGCGTCGCGATCGCCGGAATAGTCGGCAAGCTCCTCGGGAAACCAGGTCGAGAGCGCGACCAGCGCGGCAAAGCGCTCGGGATGACGAATCGCCAGATTGTAGGCCATCACGCCACCTTGGCTGAATCCCATCACGATAAGCTTGCGGCGGTCGATGGGGTAGCGCTCGAGCGCGGCGTCCACGAAGCGCATCAGGCGGTCGGCCGCCTGGCCCATCGCTTCCATGTCCGGCGGTGCGCCCATCCGCAACTGGTACCAGCCGTAGCCGTTGACCGCGCCGATCTCGACTTCGACCGGGCCTTGCGGACAGAGCGTCAGGCATCGCCCGCGCGCGATATACGGCGCGAGACCCATCAGGTCGAGCGCGTTGGAACCCTATCCGTGCATCGCGAGAATAGTCGGATGCGATCCGTCGCCCGCGGGCTCGAAGGCGGCGTGAACCAGGTCCATCGGCGTAGCCTCCTCGATTCGAGTGCGGCCATCATAGACCGCGACCGGCGCCGCCCGCCAGTTGCGCGCCGCGAGGCTGTTCATATCAGCCGTCCGTTCAGTGATGCGCTTACTTCAGGTGAACGGCGGCAGCGGTTATGTTAGCTCTGCCGTGGCGCGGCCATTTGGCCGCGCCACGGGACTATGAGGGGGTTGTGGAAGATAGAGTAGGGAGGCGCGATTCAGTCCCGCGCGAAAGGGTCGAGGCCGTGCGGCGAAGCATTTCGCACACGCGCTGGCGATGCTCCCCATCGATCGGGCTTGTCGCGTCACTGATGCTTATGGCGCGCGCCGGCGTGTGCGCGGCCGCCGATGTGCCGGCTCCGGCGGCAGTAGCACAGACCGGCAAGCTGCCGGGGATGATCTCCGGCCTGCTGCTGCTCGCGCTTCTTTGCTACTCGGTCTACGTCTATGGCGCTCCGTTGCTGAGGAATCGCGACCGTTCGCTCGCATGGGCGCTGGCGATTCTTTCGGGAATCGCGATCGTCAAGCTCGCGCTGCTTCCGCTCTTCAGCGGATATTCGAACGACGTCTCCAGCTACGAAGCGTGGGCGCTCCAGATGAGCGCCGTAGGCCCCGCGGGCATCTATCGCGCCGGCTACTTTCTCGACTATCCGCCCGGCTACCTCTACGCACTGTGGCTCGCGGGAATGGTCGCGAACGCGGTCGGCGCGGGCGGCGTCGCGCTCCGGATGATTGTCGAGGCCCCGGCGCTGTTGGCTGATTTCGTGCTCGCGCTGCTGGTCTTTATTTTCGTGCGGCGCACCGCGCCGGCGCGGCGCACGGCGGCTTACGTCGCGATGCTGCTGGTGGCGCTCAACCCCGCGCTCGGCTTCGACACTGTCGTGTGGGGCCAGAGCGACTCGGCGCTGACGGTGGTGATCATGCTCAGTGCGGCCCTGGCGCTCGACGGCGAGTTCGAGTTGGCCTGGGGGTTGGCCGTGCTGAGCGTGCTGGTGAAGCCGCAAGCGTTGATGTACGTGCCGGTGCTCGGATTGTGGACGCTGCTGAAACTGCCGTACTCGAAGTGGTGGCGTTCGGCGCTGGCCGCCGTGGTGGTGGCGGTGGCGGGCGTGCTTCCATTTCAGTTCGGCCATCCGTGGTACTGGATTGTCGAGCTGTACCACTCGACCGCGGCGTACTATCACGAGACCTCCGTCAACGCGTTCAACCTGATGGCGCTGATGGGCGGGCTGCGCAAACCGGACTCCGACACGGTCGCGGGAATCTCGTACTTCAGTCTGGGGATGGGGTTGCTGGCGCCGCTGTATGGGTTTGTCGGATGGCGGCTTTGGAATGAGCGTTCGCCGCGCGGACTGATGTTCGCGACTTTCTTGGCGGTGTTCGGATTCTTCATGATCGCGCCGCGCATGCACGAACGCTACCTGTATGCCGGGCTGGTCTTCGCCGCGCCGCTAGCGGTGGAGGGCGCGGAGATGGCGGCGGTGTTCGCGATCCTCACGGCCACCTGCCTGTTCAACCTCGCGTACGTCCTGCATACGCTCGACACCACGGTGTTTCTCGATTCGCGCGACGGGCTCGCGATGGCGGCGGCGGCTATAAACGTCGTGGCGTTCGCGCTGGCGGTGGACTACGGCCTCGGTCTGGCCGACGGCGCGGGCCCGCTCTGGCGAAAGCTCACCAGCTCGCTCGGCGGCCGGCTGGGCCGACTCGACGATGGTTCCACGGACGCTCGTTCGCGCCAGGACGCCGCTTCGCGGGACGCCGCTTCGATCGAGCGAGCGCCCGAGCCACTGATCGCTATTCCATGGTTGCGCGCCGACAGGATCGTACTGGCGGTGCTGGTCGCCGTCGCCGCCGCGACCCGCCTCTGGCATCTCGGCCACCCGGCGGAGATCGTCTTCGACGAAGTTCATTTCGTCGCGCAGGCGCGCCATTACATCCGCGCCGAGCCATTCCTCGATCCGCATCCGCCGCTGGCCAAGCTGGTGATCGCGGCCGGCATCCTGCTCTTTGGCGATCATCCGTGGAGCTGGCGGATTGGCAACGCGCTTCTCGGAATCCTGCTGGTCGCGCTGACCTACATGCTGGGGCGGCGGATGTTCGCCTCGCGCCTGGCGGGCGCGCTGGCGGCCTCGTTTATCATCTGCGACGGGATGTTCCTGGTGGACTCGCGCGTCGCGGTGATCGATATCGTCTACCTGACCATGGCCGCGTGGTCGTACCTGCTGCTGTTCCGTTTCGCCGAGGCGACCGGGCCTCGCGACCGCCGCCGCACGCTGGCCGCGATGGGGATTACGCTGGGACTTTGTCTCGCCGCGAAACTGTACATCCCGGCGGTGACCTTCTTACTGTGCGCAGGTTTCATGGTCTATTTCATCATGCGGACCCAAAAGTCGGCGCCGCTGACGGCGCGCGTCTGGCGTACCGCCGGCGCGCTGGTGATGGTCGGAGCGTTGAGCGCGGCGGTTTATATAGCGGTATTCCTCCCGCATTTCGTGCTCGGGTGGTGGGCCGGGATCTCGGACCTGGTCCATTATTATGGCGACGTGATGTGGTACGAGCGCAGCGTCGAGGCCGCGACGCATCCGTACTCCTCGCCGTGGTGGAGCTGGCCGCTGATGCTGCGGCCGATCGCGTATTGGCAGAACTTTCCGCCGCAGGGCAAAGTCGCGACGATCTGGGGCGGAGGGAATCCGCTCCTATGGTGGGGTGCGCTCACCGCAATCACGATCACCGCCGTGCGCGCGCTGGAGCGGCCGAACCCTGCACGCTCGTTCCTGGTCCTCGGTTACCTTGGGTATCTCGCGATCTGGATTCCGGTCGGACGCACGCTGTTCCTGTATCACTACATGCCGTCGGTCTACCTGGGCTACCTGGCGCTCGCGGCGATCCTCGCCGACGCTTGGCGGGGCAAAGCCGAGATGTGGGAATGCGCCGCGCTGCTCGTGACGATGGTGCCGGTGTGCCTGCTGGGGTTCGGCTTTTGGGGGGGACTGTTCCCGGGCGCGGTGTTGGCGTTATTTGCACTCTATCTGGTCCTCGCCGAGATACTTCCTGGCAGCGTTCCCGATTTAGCGCCGGCGCGATGGGGGCCGAGGCTGGTCGCGATCGCCTTCGTAGGCGCGGCGGCGATCCTCTTCGTCTATTACTTCCCGATCTGGACCGGCATTTTCATCGATCGCGCAGGTTACTATGCGCGAATGTGGTTCCAGGGACCGGGGCTGCGCAACTGGATATGAGGACGCGCGTGTGAAGCCCGCAGCACGTATCGTCGCATGGGTCGCGATCGCCATCGCCGCGGCGCCATTTGCAATTATCCCGTGTAACAGCGCCGCCGCCGCGCCTCCAAGCAGCGCCAGGGCCGACAGCACGGGCCTATCCAGCCCGTTACCCACGGCCAGCGCTGCTGCCGCCGGCGCTCCGGACGGGCCTAATCTGCTTTCCAACGCTGACTTCGCCCACGGTTCCGGCAAATCGCCCGACAATTGGCGCACCGGCGGATGGAACGAGTCGCCGTCGGTCACGAGTTACGACTGGCTGCACTCGGCCGGCAGCGAGCCGGAGTTGGCAGTCGACAACCTGCAGCCCAACGACGCGCGATGGCTCCAGACGCTGACGCTCGGGCCGGGATGGTACTACGTCGGCGCCGAGGCGCGCACCGAGGATGTTCCGCCCACCGCCGCGGGGGCGAGCGTGAGCCTCGACGAGGACGGGATCAATTCGCCGGATCTCCACGGCGCCGCCGGCTGGCAGAGTCTCGGTCTTTATCTCAAAGTCGGCGCGCACGGCGCCGATATCGACGTCGCACTCAGGCTCGGCGGGTTCGGCAGCCTCAACACGGGGCGCGCGTTCTTCCGCAAGACGCGCGTGGTGAAACTCGACGCGCTGCCGCATAACGCGGCGCCCGTATTCGACCTCAGCGCTGTGAGGCGAAGCCTGGTTGCGCCGCCGGTGGGCAAGCCGTGGACGCTGCCGGCGACGTTTGTGCTGCTGGCAGTGCTGGCGGTCATCGGATGGAAGATTTATGGCGCCGATGAACCCGCGCCGGCGCCGCTTGGCGCTCGGCCGCCATCGTCGCAGCCGCGCGGCGAGCGTCGCCGCCGCCAGTCGCGGCGGCGCTGAGCGCCGCTCGACATCCGCGCCGCCTCGGGAGAGCGTCAGGATGTGCTCTCCGCGCGTTCCCTTGGCGTGGCGGCCGTCAGCCCTGCTGCGGCAGCAGGGCGGCGCGCGTCACCTCACGCCGCTCGCTCTTGTCAAGCGCCTCGGCCGCTTTCGAAAGCGGAAAGGTCGCGTCGCACATCTCGCGGTATGGATAGCGATCGATATGCAACGAGAGGAAGTCGAGCGACTTCTTGAGATAGTTCGGCGGATACATCACCACGCCGATTATCTCCAGCGACTTGAACGTCACCCGCCACGGCGCGATCGGCGCGGTCAGGGCGGGCGAGATGTTGCCGATCTCGATCACCCGGCCACCGATCGACGCGAGTTCGAGAGCGTCGATGAAGGCCTCGGGCACGCCGGCGACCTCGATCACGACGTCGGGCGGGCCGCCGACAAGCTCGCGAATTCGCTTCTGGCGCGCGTCGGCCGTCGCATACTTGCGTAGATCGATGGTGGCGTCGGCGCCGAACTTCAGCGCCTCGTCGAGCCGATGCTCGACCCCGTCGATCGCGATTACGAACGCCCCGCGCGCCTTCGCGATCGCCATCGCATGCAGCCCCAGTCCGCCCGCGCCCTGCACCACCAGACTCTCGCCGTAACGCACCCGGCCCTTGTCGAGGCCCCAGTAGACCTGCGACATCGCACAGTTGGCCGACGCCGCGATCAGGTCGGGCACGTTGTCGGGGATGCGGTAGAAGTTCTGGTTGGCGCGCACGATGTAATGCGTGGCGAAGGTCGAAGTGAAGTGCGGCGCTTCGCTCGGATGGCGCACGCCGAAGCCTTTGTTGGTGCACGCGGCCTGGTTGCCCGTGACGCAATTCGAGCATCGATTACACACCGAGTAATATACCGGCGCTATCCGGTCGCCGGCCTTGACCGGCACTCCCGCCCAATCGGTCTTCACGCCGTCGCCCAGGGCGTGGATACGCCCGGCCATCTCATGGCCCGGCGCGATGCCGTGGCGCCCGCCGAACTCGCCCCGCCACATATGGACTTCGGAGCCGCAGACGTTGCTCTGGGTGACTTCGGCGATCAGGCCGCCGGGCGGCGGCGCCGGGACGTCGTATTCGTGAAATTCGATCTTATGCTCGCCGGGAATGAAGGCGATTTTTCCTTTCATGTCATTGGGCTCCTCTGAGAGGCTCCTCGGGGTATTGGTCCGCGCATCGGCTACGTCGCGCGGCCCGCTTGATTGCGATGTTGGGTTTCGCCCGCCCGGCGCGCAATGTCAAGAGCCGACAAGCCTCGGGCGCGCGCACCTAGCTCGCCGGCTTGACGAAGGTGGGGCGATGGGTCGCGGCGGCTTGCTCAGCGATTTCGTTCAGGAGGCGCGCTTCCGCCTTACCGCGCGAGACGCATTGCTCGTCGCGCGGGCTGTGCAGCGGAATGTAGAGCGGCGCGCTGAAGGTCGCCTGCACGCTGACGGTACTCCCCTCGTGGCCCTTGGGCTTGACCTTGAAGTAGTAGACCGCGGTCGCGGCGCGGTCGGGCTCGGCAGCGTACTTGGTGCTGATCCCCTTTACCTTGCCGCAGTCGGCGTCCTCGAGCGTGAACTGGTTGGTCTCGGTCTCGACGATGCCCTGGTTGGGATCGTCGGCATTGACCCGCAGCTTGTGCTCTCTGATCACGTTGTGCACGGCGTCCCAGACGATGTCGTAGGGCTGGTCCAGCGTAATCTCGTTCTTGCTTGGCGCGGGAGACTTCTGGGTCGGTGGATAGAAACATCCGGCGGCCATCGAGACCATACCTAGCGCCAGCACGGCCCATCCTCGTACAAGCGTCATCCTTGAGGTCGCTCGGTTCATGTGCGGCTTAACTTAATATCGACCGTTGTAGCAAGCGCCCCATTTCAGCGGACAGGGCGGGTCCTGTGCAACGGTTTTGGCGACGAACCAACCGGTGGCTCCCACGAGATGTGCCGATGTGGTAGGCTCGCAGCCGGGCGGACGGCCATGATAGGCCGCGCCCGAGGGCGTTACCAATGTCGGGTCATTCCAAGTGGAGTTCGATTAAGCACAAGAAGGCGGCGCGCGACTCCAAGCGCGGCAAGCTCTTCACCAAGCTTATCAAGGAAATCACCATCGCGGCGCGCCTGGGCGGCGGCGACATCAACTCGAACCCGCGCCTGCGTACGGCGGTCACCACCGCGCGCACGCAATCGATGCCCAATGACAATATCGATCGCGCGATCAAAAAGGGTACCGGCGAACTAGGCGGCGGACAGCTCGAGGAAGTGGTTTACGAGGGTTACGGGCCGGGCGGCGTCGCGCTCATCGCCGACGTGCTGACCGACAACCGCAACCGCGTGGTCGCCGAACTGCGCTTCATCCTGTCGCGCCACGGCGGCAACCTCGGCGAGTCGAACTGCGTCGGCTGGATGTTCAAGAAGCGCGGCATGATTACGGTCGAGCGCGGTGCGATCGACGAGGACCGCCTGATGGAGCTGGCGCTGGAGGCCGGCGCCGACGACGTCGTCGGCGACGGCGAAAACTTCCAGGTGATGACCGCGCCCGAAGCGTTCAGCGCCGTGCGCGACGCCTTGGAGGCGGCCAAAGTTCCGATGGCCAGTGCCGAGGTGGTCAAGATTCCCGAGACCACCGTGCGGGTTTCCGGTCATACCGCCGAGCAGGTGCTGAAGCTGATGGAAGAGCTCGAGGACCACGAAGAGGTCCAGAGCGTCGCCTCCAATTTCGACATCAGCGACGAGGAGCTGGCGCAGTTCTCGGCGGCCTAGATTTTTCGCCTCGCGGGTAAGCGGCTCGCGCGCGGAGGTGGTGGTGGTGCGGATGACAGGGCGGGTCCTGGGAATCGACCCGGGCAACGTGGCGACCGGCTTCGGCGTGATCGAGGGCAGCGTCGCCCGGCCGTCCCATATTGCGGCAGGCACCATCCGCCCGCCCGCGCCCTTGCGCGGCGGCGAGCGCCTCCAGAACATCCATCAACGCCTGCTGGGCATCATCGACCAATACGAGCCGGCCGCGATGAGCCTGGAGCGCAGCTTCGTCGCGACCAACGTACAGAGCGCGTTTCGCCTGGGCGAGGCGCGCGCGATGGCGATGTTGGCGGCGGCGGCGCGCGGGCTGGCGCTTTTCGAATACACTCCCAACCAGGTCAAGCTGACGGTCGCCGGGCACGGCCACGCCGATAAGGCGCAGGTCAAGTTCATGGTGCGCCGCGCGCTCGGCGTGAATGAGGAAGTCGCGCTCGCCGACGACGCCTCCGATGCGCTCGCGATCGCGCTCTGCCATCTGTTCTGCGCGCGCGTGACGGCGGCGGTAGCCGCGGGCGTCCAATACAAGGGCGACCAGCAAAACAACAATCTCGACAAGCGCAAGGCGGGCGCCAGATAGGTGTCAGGCAAGCGGATGCGAGCGGGCGCGAAATGATTGCCAGCTTAAGCGGTATGCTGAAACAGCGCGATGCCGGGCGGGTCGTGATCGAGGCGGGCGGCGTCGGTTACGAGGTTTGCATCCCGCTCGCCACCTACTATCGCCTGCCCGGACTCGGCGCCTCGGTGTCGCTGGAGATTCGCCAGGTCGTACGCGAAGAATCGCTCACGCTGTACGGGTTTTTCACTCGCGCCGAGAAGCAGGCCTTCGATCTGCTGATGCTGGTGCAGCACGTCGGCCCCAAGCTTGCGCTCGCGATACTGTCGGTGCTGTCGCCCGATGAGCTGGTAAGCGCGATCGCCCGCGAAGACGTGGAACGGCTCGACGCCGTCCCGGGCGTGGGAGCCAAAGTGGCCGAGCGCGTGGTGCGCGAGCTGCGCGACAAGACCGCCGAGCTGAAGCTGGTCGCCTCCGAGCGCGTCGAGGAACTCGACGGCGCGGCGGACGGCGTCGCGGGCGACGCCACGGAGCTGGATGACGCCGTCTCCGCGCTGGTCAACCTGGGCTACAAACCGATACACGCGCGCCGGGCTGTCGACGCGGCGGCCGCGCGCGGCAACGGCGCGAAGCGCGAGCTCGAAGCGATAATCCGCGAGTCGCTCGCGGCATTGGCCGGTGAGAGATAGACGGGCGGTGAGCGAGAGACCATCAATACCGGAGGCCGAGGCCGCCGAGGCGGCGCGGCTGGCGGCGGCGGGCCAGAGCGAGGAGGATCGCGCGCTCGACCTCTCGTTGCGCCCGCGCGTGCTCGACGAGTTCGTCGGGCAGGAGCGCACGCGAAAAATCCTCGGCATGTCGATCGAGGCCGCACGCCAGCGTGGTGAGGTCCTCGACCACGTGCTGTTCTCGGGACCGCCGGGACTGGGCAAGACCTCGCTCGCTCATATCATCGCGCGCGAGCGTGGCGTCAGCATGCGCTCGACCTCGGGGCCGGCGATCGAGCGGGCCGGCGACTTGGCGGCGATCGTCAGCGGTCTGGATGAGGGCGACGTGCTGTTCATCGACGAGATTCATCGCCTCGCCCGCCCGGTCGAAGAGGTGCTCTACCCGGCGATGGAGGATTTCGAGCTCAACATCGTGGTCGGCAAGGGGATGGGTGCGCGCACGATGCCGCTGGCGGTGAAACCGTTTACTCTGGTCGGCGCGACTACGCGCTCGGGCCTGCTGAGCGCGCCGCTGCGCGATCGCTTCGGCCAGCATTTCCATCTGGATTTCTACGACCACGACGAGCTGACCGAGATCGTCGCGCGCTCGGCGCGGCTGCTCGGCGTCCGGGTCGACGACGACGGAGCGCGCGAGATCGCGGGCCGCGCGCGCGGCACGCCGCGCGTCGGCAACCGCTTGCTGCGCCGCGTGCGCGACTTCGCCCAGGTCAACGAGGCCGCTACGGTAACGCGCGAAGTCGCGGTCGGCGCGCTCGAGTTGCTCGAAATCGACGCCTGCGGGTTTGACCGGATGGACCGCGCGATCCTGGCCGCAATCATCGACAAGTTCGACGGCGGCCCGGTCGGGGTCGAGAGTCTCGCGGCGGCGGTAGGCGAGGAGGCCGACACCATCGGCGAAGTCTACGAGCCCTACCTGCTACAGGAAGGATTCATCGCGCGCACCGCGCGCGGCCGGGTCGCCACCGCGCGCGCGTACAGCCATCTCGGCCGCACTCGGCGCGGCACTCTGCTCTAGAGCGCCGGTTAATCGAGAAGCTCAGCGAGACCGTCAGGTCTGCGGCGCAGAAACATTGTGGCGACAGCCCGAGCATGGGCCCTTCAGCCTGACCGCTTCGCCGGTGACCGATATCGTGGCCGTATCGGCGCCGCCGACCTTGGTGGTGACGTGGATGATTGCGTCGACCTGCTGGCCCCACCGCGCGATCGCCATCTGACGCAGTTTCTCGTTGATGTGATCGGTGTCGATGGTTTCGCCGTTGAGCGGGTCGGTGTAGCTCAGGTTGCCGAGTTTTTCGTAGGGCACACCAAGGTCGCTGGTATAAACCATCAGCCGGAGATGATCTTGCTCGACGGCGACCCTGTGCTCGGCCTCTACGTTGGCCTGGTATTGCTGGACGACAGCCTGGCATCCGACCATCAGGAACATGGCCGGGGCCGTCGCCAAGCACATCGCCACGGCCATCACGCGGGCCGCGATCGAAGCTGGCCGCCGCCAACGCCGCGTAGCGCTCGCGCGCCCTGCAGTGCTCGCGCATTCGGCCGGTCGATGCATCGCGGCGCCAGCCTGCGCTACGGCCGTGGTTTGCCGTTGCGGTTCTTTTCGCGGCGGCTATTTATCGCCTTGGTGCCGAAGCGCATGATCAATTGACGCACCGCTATTGCCAGCACCAACACCACGCCGAGGCGGATCAAGGTCGGCCAGTTGAGTGGGATTCCACCGAGCTGTGCTCCGTCCATCTGCGACAGTCTCCAATTTTACCGGCTCCGAATCAGCGGCGCGTCCGGACTAAGTAGCGCGAAAGTGCAATTATCGAAAGCGCCAGCGTATCGCCTTGCGCAAGCGCCCGGGCCGCGCGCGCGGCGTTGGATCGCTCGAACGACGCGTTCACCCATTTTAATCGAGCGGCAGTTCGGTTAAAAAGAGCTTCTGAACTATGTGATGCGCGACGGTATGCGCAACGCTATGCAAATGACGACAGCCAACAGAGGCCGCGGAAGGCTACTGGCCATGATGCTGATGGCCGCTTCAGCGTCGGTTTGGGGATGCCTCTCGCCGGCAGCGGTCAATCCGCCTATCGTGAGTATCACTCCGCTGGGAACCGCCATGCGTCCGGCCAAGCCGCCGAATTGCCCGATGCCGGTGCTGGATAGCATGCCGCTTGCCGATCACGAACAGTTGGCATTGGTCGACGCGTGGGGCGATCTTGCCGCCAAGGACGCGGACCTGCTCACGTACCTGAAACGCGAAGGTTGCCAGGTTGGAGCCGATGCCGTGGTCTTGACCTCTCAGCATACGCAGCACGAGGGGGATCTTGTGGCTGGGGTGGCACCCGGCCGCTTTGGCAACATCGGACCCGGCTCGGATGAGCCGGCCGAAGTGGGCGCGCATCTTGCCGCCGATACTGAGGGAGGCGGAAAAAAGCATCATGCCGAGGTGGGCGAGCTCGGCCATGCCGGCAACTTCATGGGCGGCATCGCGATCGTCTACACCAAGAGCGGGAGCGGTTCACGCACGGCTGCGGACGGCAATCAGTGAGCGACAGAGCGGCCGATCGTGCAGGGTCGCGCTCGTAGCGCGCGCGTATCGATCGACTGGAAGACGGAGAGAGGCGATGACTGCGGCTGAATACAGGGAGCGGGCAATCCGGTTTCTCGAAAATTTCAACCATCCGGACCCGCGAGTTTTCGAAGAGCTTATCACCGAAGATTTCCGGTTCGAGATGATAACCACGATGAAAGAGTTCGCGCCGGTGCGTGGCAAGGCGGCCTTCGCGCGGACGGAAACCGAACGGCTCGACGCGCTGTTCCCGGACGGACTCAAGATGAAGCTCGGGAGCGTCATCTGCGAGGGCCCGCAGGTCGCGGTCCAGGCCGCGTGCGACACGATTGCGATGAACGGGCGGCGCTACGTGCAGCGTTACCATTTTTACCTGCGCTTCGAAGGCGAGCTGATTGCCGAGGGGCTCGAGTACAATGACACCAACCTCGTCCGCGAAGTCTTTCTGACCTGATCGGATCACCCAAGGAAATTCAGCTACGGTTCGGTCCTCGCGCATCAGCTCCCATCCGATGCGTCGTCAGAATCGGGCCGTTCTGTGTCTCGACGCGGTGAGACATCGAAGCCGAGTTTGAAACGGTCTCGCGAGACGCCCGCGCCACCCGACGGCACGAGGCGGAGCAATTCGCCGGCTCGCCCGAGCGGTTGGTGTATCGGGGACAGCACGGATGGATCGGGGTGTAACCTTGTCGACTGCGCCTGATACTTCGCGCTCCCCCGGCCTTCGGAACCTTCAGCGGTCCGATTGTTGCGGTAACACCCTTCGAGAGGACATACGCGTGAATACTCAAATTGAAATCGATCTGGGGTTGGCGAGAGTCAGCGACGACGCACTGGCGATGCTTGAAGGGGGAAACGGGATTGCGAGCCTGCCTCCGGAAGTGTTCAGCAAGCTGCTGGACGCGCTCGCCGAGGAGCATCTGCGCCGATTCGGCGCGCGCGGAGGTGGGGCGGCAATGCTCAAAGTGCCGACGAGGACGCTTGACGCCGACGAGCTGTGGCACTCGTTGCGAATGCTGGGAAACTGGCTCAGCAATACCGATGAGGCCACCCGCGGCGATCCCGACCTGGAAGGGGTGAGCGAGGTTATTGCGAGGATGTGGATGGGGATGCGCGGAGTGCTCAGCGAGGTTACTGACGGGATTGCCGACGAGACGCTACGCGAGACCAGCAACTAGAAACGAGGACGAGAATATGGAGGACGCTATGACGCTCTCTCAGAGGCGGCGTAGCGGGCTTCGTGCAAATCGGAAAGCTTCTCGAGATTGAATTCCGGGATAAGGAATAGTCAAGATAAGCAAGCGTCAAGACATGGTCGGGATAAAGGGGATCGACGGAATGAAAACGATGCTGCTGTGTCAATCCTGCGGAGGCGTCGTGGGCGGCAGCGCTGCGGAAATCGAGCCGGACATCCTCTCGGAAGACGTGCGCAAGTTCGAGCGCGATCACGGTCTCGAGCCGCGCACCGTGCTGATCGTCTGTCCCCGATGTGGAGAGCGATCGAAGCTTTCGATTAAACGAGCGCCCGAGCAATAATTGCGTGAACCGGGGTTCGAAGGCCATCATTCTCCAGCCGCTTTGAGCTGCAGCTCCGATGATTCCGAATCCCGGAGGAGCGGCGTTCCGCTCCCCCGTTTCGGTTTAGTTGGGTTGGATACAGGTGGCGTAGGTGGTCACGTTCGCGACCTGGGCCGCGTGATTGACGACCGTAACCGTCCAGCCATGCGGATTGCTGTCTCCGGGAGTTCCCGAAAAGACCGGGCCATCGTTCAGCACCTTTGCCTTCACTACGTAACCGATCTTCGAATCCTTAGGCATCACCTGATAGCCGCCGCCCACTGCGTAGGTATCGTCACCGTCGCAATCCGCTTGCACCGTGACGACATGATTGACCTGAACCTGTGCGGTCGCACTCTGGGTCACGATTGAGAAAGTAGGGTCGTTATCCGTCTGCCAGCAATAATGTGGATTCCCCTTCTCGTCGGCACACGGATGCCCGTGTGCACTGGCTACGCCGACGGTACCAAGCAGCACCATCATCGCCGTCAGCAACACTCTTTTTGCGTTCATAAATTGTCTACCTATCTCCGTCTGTAAATTGTTTCGTACCCTAATGCTTCTCTTCAGCTCTGTTTTGGGAGGGCTGAACCTCTCGACTCACCGCGTCCCGAAGCGTCTGGCCCCAATAAGGGCAAGGCAGATAAGTGAAATCGACTTGCGGCGATGCCTCAGAGCCTCTTGCGCCATCCCTCTCTAAGCTTTCGTCCAACACCGGCCAGTTAGGTTTTCGTGAATACGCCGGACTGAATAAACGTGACGTAAGCTGTATTAGAGAATATGAGAGATGTATAAGGCTGTATATACTAAATAATAATGTCTAAACATATATTTAGCCTAATTCACATCTTATAGCGCATGTCGCAATTTGAGACAGGCTAGCCTTTTAGTCTCAGACGCATCGATGATCGGAACGGAAAAGTGCCGTAGACATGGGCTAAAGCTGGGCGCTCTGACCAGATTGGGCGAGTCGCAGTGCTGAGGAAGTCGAGCCGGAACATCCCGGTCGAGGACGTTCGCAAGTTCGGTGAGGCTCTATTTCGGGGGTCATAGCACGCTCAGACGACGAATGCCGCTTTGGCGTTGGGGGGCAGGCCACCTGGTCGTTCTATGAAAAACCGGATGCGGCGAGCTTAAGCGCCGACGTCACACATCAGACGCCTTGGGCTGGCAGCGCGATCACCTCAAAGAGCATCCGAAACACGAGATCGAGATCGTCGAGAAGCCTGAAGCCGCGAAGCCTGCGAAGGGCAAGGGCGCGAAAGCGAAGGCACCGAAGGAAGCCGTAGCGTAACTCCGCGCTTCGCTCTTCAAAACGCCCGAGGAAGTTATTTCCTCGGGCGTTTTCTTTTAGCCCCCCACCTGGGCTTAAAATTTTGACGACCAGGCTACTTTGCCTTAAGACGAAGGTCATCGCTGGCGATGCACAGCGAGCTGATGATCTGGGCGTCCTCCCACTTGTAGCCCTCACGATGGTGGGGCTTCAGCACCTCAAGCCCACGATGAGTCCGATCCTGATTACACTCTGCGGCACTATCGTAAGAGTCTAGCTGCTGCCAGCGAGTCAGAGGTGCATTAGCATCGATATTGAAAGGCGGTGGTTGGCGCGTAATGGGCGGCAGCATTAAGTACCACCCACACCCGACGACTGCGGCGGCTCGGCAGAGGGTGATTCTTCGAGATGTCACGTTAGGTTTGCGGTCCAAGCGTACCCGCAAGGCCCGGTGGGAACGTATTCGAATACGTTACAATCTGCCGAACGGGAGACAAATCGTCACCTGAAGAGACCTTCCATTGGCGTTGTCCTTCTGAAGCGCCGAAAATCGTCACCTTCAACTGGTGAAACTCACTCGGAAGCTTCTTCAACCACTGCAACATCCCCTCAGCGAAACTCTCCTCGGCCGTCTGAAAAGCGAGTCCCACGTTCTCACCTCCTGTAACTAAATAAGATACTCCGGGCTTTGATTATGCGCGAGGTGCAGACGCGGCGCATGCGCGCGTTCGCTCGCGAGAGGCTAATACGAGATGACTACCGGGGCTGATGTAAAGGCCGCTCGAAGCGCCTGGAATATCTGGACGCGCGTCCGCGAGGTGCTCAAGCAATTGCACAGGATAGAAGAGGCTGCGTTGCGTATCGCCGGCTTTGAAAAAGCGTGTCTACGATCTAGAAACCCGACCAGTACGATGTCCAGGTGAAAGCTGTCCGCATTGCGGAGAGCCCCGACTGGCCCTCGTGGTGGATGGCGTTGTAAAGTCCGGATACCTTTCGGCCCAGTCGCGCGCTTCGAGGAGGCTCTCGTGAAGACCCCAGATGGTCATATGGCTCGACAACTGGCGAGATGTTTTCGACGGGTATCGCGGCCGAAAACCGCTTACGCCGTTGCGCTTCAGGGAGGGCTTCGTCTTGCATCGCGCTCCATCTGATGTAGCCGTAGGCACCTTTCTGGAAGTGTTCGGTGATCGTTTGTACAGGCGCCACCTAAATGAATCCGATGCCGGAGTGATGGTCGACCTGGGCGCCAACATCGGAATGGTTACTCTCGACTGGGCGAGCAGACTGCCCGGAGTAGTCGTCCATGCTTATGAACCATATCCTGACACCTTCGCAACTCTGGCGGCCAACATTACAGCGAACCAGATGTCAGCGCGTTTGCGAATTTACAATGAAGCCGTGAGCGGCCAACCGGGTACGCTCGTGCTTGGCCTAGTTTCAGGGCTCAGCGTGGGCCCGAGCGCCTACGGCGAATCTGCGCAGCTCAACGGATCTTCGAGCGTCCGCGTGCCGGCCGTATCGCTGGACCAGGTTGTCGCACGCTGCGCCAGCCAGGGTCCGATCAACCTGGTCAAGATGGACGTAGAGGGCGCGGAAGCCGACACCTTGGAGGGAGCCTCGTCCGACAGCCTTAAGAAGGTTGGTCAATTTGTCGTCGAGTATCATGATCATCTCTCCCCCGACGCGCGCTCGCGATGCGAGAGCGTTTTAAGACGCGCCGGATTTCGCTGCCGCGTCCATCAGCTCAGCGATAATCACGGTATCCTCTACGCTCGCCGCGACTAAAGCATCGCGATCTCGTCGCCAAGGGGCTTCACACTCTCGTAACAGAAGTCTGCTATCACGCCGCATGTATGAAGCTTTGTCAGGCCGCCGCGCTCACCCTGACCGTCTGGTATCTGATGGCGCCGCCGGTCATCGCCAAGAACAATGCGTGGCTCCAAAACGACATCTTCGCACCGCTGTCGCAGTGGGGAAAGGCTGGAGTCTTCCCGACCGAGGAGGAATGCGACGCCAATCGACCTGTCAACTTTCTGTGCATTTCGGCCGACGACCCATCTCTCAAAAATAACCCGGTACGCGAGAGCAGGCGCTAGGCACGTCGCGCGAAGGCGAAGCAGGAAAATCTGCCTGAAATCGACGGCAACGCAGGCAGCGCGAGCGCATCCACCCGCCGCGTAGAGTTCGCATTCTTCGAGATATGTCGACTCCTTTTCGGACTCGGGCATGAAAGTCTCGTCGAAATAGCGCCACGCGGCCTGTGCCCGCGCGCGAGGCCACCCGCGCGTCCGCACGGCAGAGTTGGCATAGCGTGTCGAAGAAATCCGAGCATCAACGCTGGATCATAGGCTCTCCAGATGCCTTCCGAAACTGTGAGCTTTTCTGGTTTTCCACATCGCTGGCGGCGTATGCTGGAGGCCGAGCGACACACGTTCCTGATCGCCCGCTCGCGGTCGCGACCGGCCTTCGACGATAACGCGGATAGAGGGACGGTGTTCGGAAGAAACTTGGCACTACGAATCCTCGGCTCTTATGGATAACCGGCTCAGGCTTCAACAGATCGGACAGGGTGGGCCTGTTAATATGGGCACGTCATGAGGACGTGCCACGCTGCTGCGCTCGCCTTGGTCGGCTGGTATCTGATAATGGCGCCCACATTCCGCAACCCGCAAACTGACTCTTTCACGGTAGACCTGAATGCGCCCCTTTCGGCTTGGGATTTGGTTAGCAACTACTACAGCGCCGCCGATTGCGAATCGGCCGAAAGAGACTTGGTGGACACGGCGCGCCTCTATCCTAACGTTATCGCGTTCTACGCCCTATGCATTTCCAGTGACGATCCGCGCCTGATGGAGAGATAGGCAGTGAACCTCCGCCACACCGCCGCGTTCGCCTTGGTCGGCTGGTATCTGATCGTGCCGCCAAATGTGGACAAACCCGACGCGCCGCTGAGCACATGGAACACTATTAAGGTGTTCGATACCGCCGTCGAATGTCGCGACGCCCGGTCGAAATGGGAGATCGATAGTGTCGACATCGTCGAACAGAACGTGAAGCGCTACGGACATCTTCAGGAGGACGACAAGAGACAGCTTGCCCAAGGCCATGCCGCCCGGTGCATCGCTACCGACGATCCGCGCCTCAAAAACAAATAGTCGCCGTATTTTTTTGATTCGACCGCATAGTCGCGGCGCATACCCGAATGCCCGATGGTGTTCCATCGCGACGGCAAGTCGGTGGGGTTGTTCCGCAAGAGTTGGGCGACGGCGTGCAAGAAGGCTGAACTCGGCGCGATGCTGATACATGACCTGCGGCGTTGCGCCGTCCGCAACATGATTCGGGCTGGAGTACCCGACAAGATCGCGATGTCGATCAGCGGGCATCAGACGCGATCCATCTTCGACCGCTACGACATCGTGACCGAGAACGACCTTGCGCGGGCTATGGACCGAGTGGGCGAGCACTTAGCCGCGTAGCGGTCGAGACCACTAAGGTGGTTCCGCTCAAGAAAGTTGTGTCATAGTTTCGCGCATAGTAATGGCCTTGGTGGCCGGGTGGCGGTGAAAAATCTTCGGTATTTGCTAGATTTTTTGGTGGGCAGGGAGTGAATCGAACACTCGACACGAAGATTTTCAGTTTTCTGCTATGCCGACTGCCTATGTCCAGTGGGTACTAAATTTACTATCCAGTCGTCTAAACCTGTGAAAACTGTAGTGTTTCCGTATGGGGTGCGCGTGGGGGTATGAGACCAGAAGCGTGCCAATGTCAGCGATTCTGCTAGATGGGGGTATAGCTGGGGGTATAGATTGAGATACGAAAAAAACCGAAAAAAGTCATTCTTCTAAAGATAAAGGGCAGGGCGTATCCCACCTCCACTCACCTCGCGCTCTTTGTCTGTCTATACGAAATAAACGAATTTGACGAAAAAGGCCGTGGATACTGAATTATTCGACGGATTGACGGGTCGGGGTTTACGAAATAAGGGTCAAGCACCATTCGGCCGCCTCGCAGCTTGTCGTGGATTGTCCGGCGCTTGTGGATGGTGTTGATGGACCGCCTGGCGCACGCTTCCGAGGCCGCCCGTCGCGATGTACGATCGCGACAGGAGGTGTGCTGTGGTTGAGGACAAGACGAATAAACCGCCGAAATGGGGTCCAAAGGTATCCATAGAGCCCCTCCACGAGCGCGAGCAGCATGTGCTGAGAGCTCAGCCCGCTGAACTTCCGTTACCGCCGCGGCGCCCACCGATACCCCCGCAACGACAACACAAGCGCCTCTGCCCCGACTGCGGAGGCTCGATGCGGACGCAAGAGAAGTCTGCTCAGGACATGGCCGGGATGGTGCACTTGGATAGCGAATGCCTAGACCGTAAGTGCGCCGGCCGACTGCGCGAAGACTACGAATCTGGTCACACGTACGGCCGGTGGTGCGGTATGCACGAAGGCGAGTGCCCCACAGACCCCGGACGTCTCTATAGACCATGTAGCAGCCCAAATCACTGACGCGGGATGGTGCGGTGGGACAGGCGGATGCGGGAGATCGTCAAGGGCGAGGTCTCGGAAAGGGTTGTGCAACTGCACGCGTAGGGGGATAGCTCAAGAACCTTTCACTGAGACTCCCAGCCGCCGCCCCTATCGCCTACCTGCGAACTTCCAGCGGACTCAGACTGATGCTTTTGTTCGCAGCCGACGTGGGCGATCCTGCGCGGAACGGACCCAGCTTGTACCCTGACGATCACGAAATCCTCCCCGCCGTCCTCGCGGGTATCGACCACTTTGTTGCAATGGTCGCACAATTCTTTCTCGGGCATTTTTCATCTCCTGCCAACGATTCCGGCTCTCCTTCAGTTTAACGGCCCCCTGATCGCCCGCAAGCCAGGGTACGAGCGCCCGTCCACAGGTACGCTGGGCGATTCCGCACCACGCCCACTGTGTCAACGCCGATTGAATGTTGACCCGCCTATGCTCGGATCGCCGAAGTAAAATTGACCCACCTGGAGCGGTCTGATCAGGGGAGTGCGAGGGGGATCTCCCCCTCGCCGTTCCGTCTAATGCTTATTGGCTTTAACCGGAACGGCCAGTAGCCCGGCCTTGCGCTTATCCTTGAGTCTGAAGCTATCCCCGTTGATGCTGACGATAGTCGAGTGGTGCAGGACCCGATCGAGCATCGCGGCGGTCAGTACGCTGTCGCCAGCGAAAGCGCTGTCCCAACTGCCGAAGGTCAGATTCGAGGTCAGGATCATCGCGCCGCGTTCGTAGCGGCGCTCGACGATCTGGAAGAACAGGTTGGCCTGCTCGCGGCTCAGCGGCAGATAGCCGATTTCGTCGACGATCAGCAGCTTGTAGGCGTTGACCGCGCGATGCATGACCTCGCGATAACGGCCCTGGCGCTGCGCGGCCTCCAGCATCAGCACCAGATCGGCCGCACTGAAGAAGCGAGTCTTGTAACCCTTCTGAGTGGCGAGGTAGCCGAGCGCGATCGCGAGATGAGTCTTGCCCACACCCGAGGGTCCGAGGAAGACCACGTTCTCGGCGCGCTCGACGAAGGCAAGGCTGGCCAGTTCCATGATCTGCTTGCGCGGCGCGCCGGTGGCGAAGCCGAAGTCGTACTGGTCAAGCGTCTTGATCGCCGGGAAGCCGGCCACCCGCGCGAACATCTCGCGCGCCCGCGCCCGGCGCGATTCGCGCTCGGCCACCAGTAACTCCTCCAGGAAGTCGGTAAACGAGGTGCGCTTTTCGGCCGCGGTCTGGGCCAGCGCTGGATACTGCGCCGCGATCCCGCCCAGCCGCAGCTCGTTGCACAGCGCGATCAGTCGTTCGTGCTGTACGCTCATCCCGCCTCCACCGCGGTAATCAGTTCTTCATAGACCCGCAGCGGATGCTGATACCCGCGCGGCGCCGGACGCTTCGGAGCAGCAGGCTGGAGCGTTCCCGGCCATGGCGCTGGGATAGCTTGCAGGCGCTCACCTTCCTGCTCGAGCCGCACCGAAGGGACCTCGCCGGTGGTCGCGTGCACGCGGGCGTTGGCAACCTCGCGCAGCCAGGTGCCGACCCGTGCATTGGCGGTTTCGCGATCGACCTTGAGTCCTTCGGGGCTGAGCTGGCTCGCCAACGGCACGTAGAAGCTCGCCCGCAGGTAGCGGATGAAGCGTTCGACTTTGCCCTTGGTCCGGGGTCGATAGGGCTGGCAGAGCCGCGGCACGAAGCCATGATGATGCGCGAAGTCGAGGAAGGTGCGGTTATAACGATGCAGCCCCGGTCCGTAGCGATCCCGCTCGGTCACCACCGTCCGCATGTTGTCGTAGAGCACTTCGCGGGGGATGCCGCCGAAGAAGTAAAAGGCGCGCTCATGACAGCCGAGCAGCGTCTCCATCCGCTCATCGGTGACGAACTCGACGAAGGTCGCCCGGCTCCAGCCCAGCGTCGCGATGAACACCGCCAGCCGATCCTTGCCGCGCCGAATGGTCGCGAAGTCGGCCTGCATCTGGCGCCCCGGTTCGGTCTCGAACCTGATCAACGGCTCCGGCCTGGCCACCGGCTTTAGCGTCGCGAGGTGATCCTTCAGAATGCTGACGCCGCCCGTATAGCCGAGCGCCCTCAGTTCGCGCAGCAGCACCGTCGCCGGAATCCATTCCGGCGCAGCGGCCCTTACCCGTTCAGCGATGTACTGCTTGTAGTCATCGAGCTTGCTCGGCCGCGCCCTGCGCTCGTACCGCGGCAGTCCCTCACCCCGTACATAGCGCCGCACCGTATTGCGCGAGATCTTCAGCATTCGCGCGATGTCGCGAATGCTCTTGCCCTGCCTGCTCAAAACCCGGATCTCCACCGCTTCCTCCGCCACCAGCATGAGGTCCTCCGCTGCGGAGTACCCCACGCCGGGGTGGGTCAGTTTTCAATCGGCGACCCGGATCAGTTTTGCACCGGCGGCTACAACTGTGGACGCTTAGGCGGGAGCGGGATTAACCGGCCGCGGCCCTGGCGCTCGCAGGGTGCGGCGCGGCTGGCGCCCGCCTTGGCGTGATGCGAATGCTCGCGGGAGAAACGAAAGGGCCGGATATTCAACAGCGCGAAATGCTAAGCTCAAATGAGGTGCGAAGGAGGCAATTCAGATGGGCTTTTTGGATACACTGAAATATGGAGGTTTAAACCCGGCGATCATCTGCCCAAACTGTCAGACGAGGGGGAACGTCCGGGTAAGGCGATTACAGCAGAAAGTGGGGATAAGCGGAGGCAAAGCCGCTGGCGCTTTTTTGACCGGCGGCGCTTCACTCCTGCTAACGGGGCTCTCACGTAAACAATGGGTGACGCAAGCCCATTGCGATTATTGCGAAACCGACTGGCAGTTTTAACGTCTGCTACAGCGTTCGATGTCAACGCCACGAGCACGGCGCCCGCGTCAGTATTGAGGGCGGTATGCTGGTGCTCCCGAGCTCACGTGCTGCGGGCCGCGCACGGCGAGCACGTGGTCGAGTCTTCGGTGGCACCAGCGCCGGGCACCCAGGGGCTGGGCGTGATCGTCTCTTCGGAGGTTAATTCTATGAAGTTGGAATGTCCAAAGTGCGAGGAGCCAAGCGAGTATCCGCACATTTCGGCGCCGGGAATTCCCGATGACCATAACGAGCATCTATGCCTGAACCCGAACTGTCACCAGCTTCTAATTTGGGACTATCCGCAAGTACGTGCCGCGCCGGGCCCGGTCAGCAAGCCGGAAGAGTGCCACCACGACGAGCTCAAGAAGCCGGGGGCGATGGTTCCGAAGCGACTAGTCTAATCTCATCTCAAACCCGATGCCGCTATCATCCATGCCTGGAGGCCTCAGCGCGCGGCGTGGCCGCCGGCCGCCTTGGCGTGTCGCGACTTCAGGCTAGTAATCTCGCCAAATACCACGAGGCCGCCGCCATCGCTGCACAGACGAGCGGATAGACCCAGACGGCACCCCGGTAGCTCGATCGTTCAGATCCCGCCATTTCGGTCCTGATCAATTTTAGTACGGCGACCGCGAAAAGAATTAAGCACAGCAATCCGTAGGCTTTGAGTGCCCACACGAGGGCTTGGACGAGTGGGTGCATCAGCTTCCGCGCGGGGGCCTCTTCAGCGATGCGCGTTTAGCGCGGCGGCGTGGCGTGGCTTCATGTTCGCCAGCGTAGGGCGGTCGAGCGGTGAGCGTCAAGGCGTGCAGATTCCGCTCGGGCACCTTGGCCTCGCGCGCGACGGCCTCGCGCGTACGCGGCTGAGCCACCTTCAGCGACGAGGACACGTTGACCTCCCCGCTGACCTTTGGATGATTCCGATCGCCGACTTTGCCGGCTTCGCGCCGCTGCTCGGCCATCCGCAGCTTCGACCGTCTCTCTCTCGCGCGATCTCGGCGCGCGTGTCGCGCTTGGGTCGCGATTTGTCCGTGTCGGTCAACGTGTCCGACACGGAGGGCGCCCGTCCCACTCAACGGAAGTGTGTTAGTTCGTAGGGTGCTGGATAACGTCACCAACATCACCAAGGGGGTGAAGGGGTATGAAACTCTCGATCGATTTCTCGCAGGACCGAGTTTAAGCCACTGACGGGGCGCAGTCTGTCAACCCTTGCCTCGCTGCGCCGCCCAATAGTAGGACGTGTGCTCGCGACGGATGGGAAACTCGAGGGGTACTGGCTCGAATCGGTTGGGAGCGAACGCCGGATTATCATAATGGCCCGCTGGAACGGGATTTAAGCCTACCCGGTCAGAGCTTTTTTGAAACCATACAAAGCCGCAATACCAGCAGCGGTATATAGCATTCGTCTCACCACGTCGCTCAAGAACCGCTGGCGTGAGATGCACCTGTTCCGCGGTCACCTTCTTCAGGCTTCCCGGTCCGCCGCCCGAGCAGGCGATAGACGGGCAGCGTGGTCTGTATCTGGTCATTGACATCCGTTGCCTTCTGTGGCGGCCGGTGCGCTATTTTTCCTTGAGGCGCGGGTCGTCGCTGGCGATGCATGCCGCAAACTCCCAGCGGCGCTTTATGGCCTGGCTGGCCTGGCTCTTGAGATTCGGTTCCGGCATGACACTCAAGTCGCGGCCAGCGAGCAGGTTTTTCTCGCACTCCGCAGCGCTGTCAAATGACCCGACTATGGCCCACTTGCTGAGCGGTGCGGTCTCATCGAGGTGCCCCCCTCCGATATCAATATCACGCTCAACCTCTTTACCGTTCTGATAGACTGGCGGCATCATCAAATACCACCCGACCAGGGCGAGCGCGGCGGCGTGGCGGCGCTTCATTGGACTTGCGCTCCTGCCAGTCGAGCGGCGCCCGGCGCCACCTTTCCAATCAAAACCATGAAATGCAGAAATTCTCGATCGCTCAGCGCGAGGCGCGCCTGAACCTTGTCGAGCAGGGCTTGATCGGTTGCGTCTAACTGTACGGCTTGGCTGCCTGCAATAGCTTTCCAGTTTTCTGCTTCCACCTTTATTCTCCTTTCTTCGGCGTCCGCGCCTTCGCCCACCTCGCCAACACGGGCTGCGCGCGGCCTAGGCGCGGGAAAGAACTACTTCAGCGCCCGAGACATCCTTTCCACGAACCGACTTGCTCAGGTGCGCTCAGGCCATCCCTGAGAGCAGTTTTGCCCTTCGCAGATTTTGACCAAACGTCCCAACATCTCGTCTTCATTTTCGTCCCACTCACCATGAACGAAAATCTCAAGCGTCGTTCTGACTGACTTAGCGTTCTCGGCCCCGATTTCGATCTGCAGCTTGTAGATGCCAGGACCAACGATATGGCCTCGGTGATTAGGCCTCGCGACGAGATCAAAGCTTAAGAGAACTCTGCTGGGGTCCAAACCCTTAAGTTCCTTGGGCGCGTCTTCTGTTCCATCGAAAGAAACTCGTTCACTGGGCTTAATCATATGAGCAATGTCGCAGTACCTTCTTGTTTCATTCGGCGCGAGGATCGGGAGATACATCCGCCCTAGGTTTGACCAAATCAGATTCATGGGCGGAAACTGACGTACCTCAGCCCACGCGCCATTCCTATAAGCTCTCAATGACCTCGCATAAACTTCAACGCTTCGGGCCGCTTCTTTGCCGTCATTCTGGACACTCACCCTTAAGTAGTATGCGTCCGCCTTGGCAATAACTCTCCCGGTTATAGAGTCCTTTCGCTCAAAAGGGATTTTAACGCAGTCAGGAGATCTCACCTCGGCGGTTATCTTAAGAACTGGCTGACGCCACCAGCGAAGAATGGTGTCCCGGAATAGCGCGACGAGTACTGCGCCTGCAGTCCCGAGCGCTGTTAGCGCCTTTAGTAGCCAGTCTACTTCTTGGCCGCGGGTCATGCGGATGCACGCAACCGAAAGGTCGTCGTTCGAGTTGAATCGGTTTGCTTTGCAATCATATTCAGCTTGATTACCACAAAACTATGCTGCACAGCATCTAGGTCCGTTCGGGCCTGCCGCGCGCTACCGCGGTGCTTCTGCCCAAAGGGAGAAAGGGTATTTCGCCGAGCGACTTCAGATCGCTGCGGATGGAGGTCCTTTTAACCCCTTAACCCCGCCAAAGCGGGCAGGCAGGAGAACGGACGATGACACAACAGATCGACTGGCTACTGTTCGCGGTAAATCGCCTCGGCGGTGCCACGAAGGCGGCGAAGCGGATCGGCGTTCGCAGGGGCGAAGTTGCAGGATGGTTGCTCAACGGAACGGCTAAGGCTCGGTATGGCGATATTATGCGGCTAATGAAGCTCGCAAAAGTGCCGGCGGCGGAGCCGCGTCTGGGCCCCCCGCGCAAGTCGGACGTGAAGTATTGCGAACGGTCGGCCGCCGCCTAGACCGGACTCGGCTGCCGGCGCACTTCTAGCCTCACGCCGCCTGCCGTCCGTCGGGGTCGAGCCCGTACCGTACGGCGAGCTCGCGCGGTACCTCGCTCTGACGGTCTCCACGATCGAATACGGACCGCCAGCCGTATAGTGCCCAGCAGTTCGGACACAACACGGTTTGCTGATTCTGCTTCCGCCGAATCTGCTCGCGCGTCGGGCCACCTTGCCAGACGCCGTTGCATGCGCCGCACCGCCGCTGATTTTTCCTAGGTTTCTTCTTCATACTATGAGCCCCACCGTCTTAACCCGCGACTTACGACGCTCGGGTCGATACGTTTTCCAATCGGCCAAGGCCACCTTGTTCACACCTCTCGCCCGCGATTCGCGCACGGCGATGCCCAGGTGGTCGCGCCAATTTGACCGCAATCGCGCCGGCGGACCCCCGACCGATATTTCGAGGTGCCGAGCCATTCAGAACCCTCGCCACTTTCGATGCCGTACCGTCGCGTCCGCGGCGTCTTCCGCGCGGAAATAATCCTCTACGCGTCCATACATTTGGTCGGCCGCAGCGGGGCCGGGATGAATGCGCCCGTTTTCGCGCGTTGCTCGCGCTGGGCGGCGAAAGTCGAAGCCGCGCGTTGCTGGAAGGCGTGGTCGACACCCGTTGCCGCCTGCCCTCCGCGCACGGCGCCGAAGCAAGCAAACGAGAGCGCGGCGACGATGTCGATTCGATGGCTCGCTTTCGTTTTCGAGATTTTGATCCCTCGCGACGACTCGGTCACCACCGTGCGACTCACAGCCAATCGAATTTCAGGATCGGCGTACATGGAAAGATTGTAGTGCCGGACCAACTCGGCCAAGGTCGTGCACGCGCTCTCGAGGTTAGAGCTCGTCTGCGTGAACGCCTCCATCGGCAGCCCGGCCGCGACCATGCGCTGCGACAGCGAAACCATTTGATACGGATCGTAAAAAACCGCCTGCAGTGCGAAATCACGGCGCAGGTGAACGCGCTCTTCTTTAACCGGCCTAGGCAGAGTCAACAGGGGCGTCGGCGCGAGGGACGAATATCCGGTGAGCGATCAAGCGAACCTTTTGTTGTTTTGGATCGAAGGCCACCGCCGCGACGGCCGTGCTGTCATGCGCGTAGCTTCCATCCAGGCCTACTAAGACTCGGAAGGCGCGATTGCTTACCGAAAGTACCGGGCGCGCATCAGGATCGACGCACTTATCGAAGTCGGCCATATCGACAAACCCGGACTCGCCTGAAGTAAAACTCGTTGAAATCCCGCCGCATGAACGCGGACGGCCGCGTGGACGCTCTTGCTTCTTCAAGCCACGCTTCGGACTGCCAGGGTGCGATCCGATCGTGACTGATGAACGCGATCATGCCCGGCTGGGGGCGTACAGGTCTTTGGCGATTTTCTCGCCGGCTAGACCGCGCTTGACGAGGCGCTCTTGAGTAGCTGGCTTTCGCCTGTGAAGCCTGCATACGAAGTGACCATCCGAACCGAAGGTTTTTTCGTGGGCGTAATGGCTACTTCTTCGTAAAGCCTCTGTGAGGATTCCGAGGTGAAGCCCCATAAACTCGCTCCGCGAGGATGATAGTCGGCTTGACGCCGGCCGCGCCTCGATAGTCGCTGGCCAAAGCCTGAACGTACGAGCCATTGCTGAACGTGATCCGATCGGCCGTCACCTTCGCCTGCAGCAAGGCAAATGGCTTCAACGATGCCAGCCGCGGAAGTGAATATCCGTTCCTCAGCCTGTTGCATATCGTTAGCAATCACGGTACCTTTGGCGAATGGGCCGCCCAGGCAAATCACTGCATAGAGCAAGCAGAGCGCGCCGAACGTGCTTT
>CAWCMA010000005.1:0-479327 GCA_963796565.1 uncultured delta proteobacterium
ACGAGGCGCTCGAGTAGCTGGCTTTCGCCTGTGAAGCCTGCATACGAAGTGACCATTCCAACCGAAGGTTTTTTCGTGGGCGTAATGGCTACTTCTTCGTAAAGCCTCTGTGAGGATTCCGAGGTGAAGCCCCATAACTCGTCCGCGAGGATGATGGTCGGGCTCTATGCTGGCCGCGCCTCGATAGTCGCTGGCCAAAGCCTGAACGTACGAGCCATTGCTGAACGTGATCCGATGCTCCCGGCTGTCACCTTCGCCTGCAGCAAGGGACTGGCTTCAACGATGCGAGCCGCGGAAGTGAATATCCGGTCCGCAGCCTGTTGCATATCGTTAGCAATCACGTACGCTTCGGCGAATGGGCCGCCCAGGCAAATCACTGCATAGAGCAAGCAGAGCGCGCCGAACGTGCTTTTCCCCGACTTTTTGATGCACGACCATAGGATGTCGCGATAGGGCAGGTCCCCATCAGGCAGTGGTGTGAACGCGTGCTTCAGAAAGACCCGCTCGGCCTCGAAGAGCTCAAATCTGTCGGCAGGTTTGCGGATTCATCAGCGCCTCCGTCATGAACGCGGCGGGATCGCGGCGCCACAGGGCGAGCTGATCAGCTAGGCTCGGCATCGACCACCTCCGCGGACATTGCCGTCGCCAAGTCGATCGCTCTCTCCTTGGTGACCTTTCCGAGTGAAGCCGGCGTTAAGCCGAGCGCAGTACAAAGTTTGAGCTCGAGCGCAACGGAGCCGCGTGAAGGTATCAATGACGTTGCTTCTCAGCTCTCCGGCATCGTCGATCAGACCCAGCTCGCGCAGCTTCTCGAAGGTTTCGTTGACTAAAACGTGCGTGCGCCCAAGGCCTTGAACCGTTACGCGAAAGTTCGGATTGTCCTAAGCGGCCACCAGACGCGCGAACGATGGAGCGAGCAGCACGACGCACACGCCCATCACGCCGTGTGTGCGCACCCCGCGCCCGCGAACGCTCACTTCATTACTCATTACTCAGTACCGCGCGCCGCGACGGGAGACGCGTCTGGAGGTACGTACCCGCCCGCCGCACCGCATTATGTCGGGATGCCGGGCGCCGGAAGCCACCGGGGGAAGGATGGCCCCGGTGGTGGCAACGGGCGCTGACTCCGCTCCAGCGCCCGGCAAGGTTTATCATCGAACGAAACGCACCCGCGAATGTTGTCCGAGGCCGCCGGCGTTGGACGCGCGCAGCTCTCGCGCGCGCTTTAGGCAATCGAACGCCGCGTCGAGTCGCTGATCGATATCGACGCCATCATCGTCATTCATTCTGGCGAGATGATTTCTGGCTTGGTCGACCAGATCGCCCGCGGTCGAATCGGTGCTTCCGCCGACAAGTAGCTATTCGGCGACAACGGCTTGCCTTCTTTGGTTTGCGCGGCCATCGTTGCTAATTCGCCGGCGCGCACGCCAAGGTTTGCGGCGATTGTAAGTGCGTCACTCATTGTGGTTGTCCTCGTGTGGCTATGGTTGTGGCTAATCGGTATCTCGCTAAAAAGTGGTATGCGGGCTACATCGATCGCGATTCCCACGCCGCGCTGCGGTCGCGGCTCGTCGAAAGAAGCGCGTCCGGCGAGCTCGGCTTTGTGGACGCGGTCGCGCTTCTCGTAATCGGCCAGATTCGCGCGCAACTCGGCGGACCAACAGTCCCACGGATGTTTCTTCATGCCCGGTCCCCTGCGGACCGGTCGGCATCCGCGTACGGCGACGGCGGGTTCGCGCGCGCGGCCTCGGCTGCTACCAGTTGATCGATGTGGTGATCGCTGAGGAACTGCTGCTCGAACTTGCTATTCGATCGCTCGGTCGCGAAGCGGCATCCAGCTTTCAATTCGCTGCGCGTGAATGTGCGCAAGCTCGTGGCGACGCTGCGCGGCCCGACGCTGATGATTTTCTCGCCCGGCTTGAGCTGGCTCTGCAGAAACTCGACCAGGCGAGGTTCGTAGTGCCACTGAGCACAGGCGCCGCGATTTTTCTCGATTCCGCCCGCGGCGCTCCAAGGCTTCAAAACGCCGTGGGCACGCTCGTACTGCACGGCCCGCAGGAGGTCGCCGTCGAGTGCGACTACGAGCGCGTCAATCTCATCCTCGTGGCCGCGCTCCTTCGCATCCGCAGCTCGCTCGTCCAAGGTGAACAGCCGCTTGGTGAGTATCGCCTCGACGATGGTCTCGGGCAGTCCGGACAGGCGGTCGTGGACGGTCCGCGTGACGCGCTCCTCCAGTGCTTCGGATGGGCGCTTCGCCGCGGCGGTTTTCGGGAATGCAATCTTCATGTTGCTCCTTTTAGAAACTACTCAACCTCACCCACCAAGCGGGCCAAATCGCGACGCACTATGTATCGTCGTCGCCCGACTTCGACGCTGCGAAGCTGCCCGAGGTTGGCCGCCTTTTTCAGGGTATCGACATCGAGGCCGAGCTCACGTGCGGCTTCGGGCAGCGTCGCCAATTTTCCCGGCTTTTGGGCGGGTTTGGTCATTTCTAAATATGCCGCTTTTTCAGGTGTGCCCGGCAAATTTTTGCTCTTCAGTCTCGCGCACGAACAGTGCTTCAAGCGCGCGCAGTGCAGTTGTGGCGGCCGAGATGCTCAACGAGTCCATCGCATCAAGCTGAAGAACCGCAGCGTCTCCAGAAACGCGACGCGACGAGCGGGTGTGACTCCGGGCCGGCAACGATCTATCTGCGACAGCTTCTCGACCATCAAGCCGATGTGCCCGGCGATTCGTTCCCTAACGTCGGCGACCGCTGCATCAAGTGTGGCATCGAAGGTCGGCGCGTTGTTCACGATCAACTTCAACACGCGGCGCCCTCCGCACCTTCGGAGGTTCGTCGATACATCGCGCGCACGAGCATACCTATGCTGGCGCTCTTCGCCCGCGCGATCCGCTGTGCAAGCTGGTCGAGCACCTCCGACGTGGTGACCGCCTTCGCTTCTCGATAATCTGCGATGAGGTTGCCGGCGGGCGCTTCCCACGATGAATCGCAAAATCCACAGCGCTTGTGATAGCCGGGCCCAGCTGCGACATGCAGACGTACGTGACCGAGGAGATACTCAAGCGCGAGTCGGTCGCCGATGAACTCCTGACCGTCGATCTCCCCGACGTCGCCGATCAAGTCTTCCTGATAATAAAAAATGACGTGTAGCTTTTCGCCGAAGTGGAGCTCCGACCAGGATGGGTGCTTGTCGCGGCCGCAGTATATTGACCAAGCATCTGGCCACTTCTCGAAGTGATCGCGCATCGTGCGCGCCAGGGCATTTTGAACTTCGCACCAAGTCATAGTTGATCCTCTCGCCTTCTGTGTGAGCGCGATTATCGCGCTCTTAGCTACCTAATTCTCGCCGATCTATTTCGATGAGATTGTTGCCCTGGATGATCGTGACCGAGCCGTAGTTCGGATCGAGGACCCGAAAGACATTCGCGCAAACGGCGATCACGTCGCCTGGTTGGAGAAGCCGTCGCAGGTTCGCGAGTTCAGCCTCGGAGAGGGTGAATAGCTGGCCGCGCATGGCGTGAGCGCGTGCCAGTTCCTCGATCTGCTCGTCGACTGGCGGCGGCTCGGTGCCGGCCCCGCAGCGCCAGCAACGCGGCTCGACCTGCTCGGCTTCCTTGATCGCGGTGATTTTCTTTAGATAGTCACTCACTTTTCATTGCCCTCCATCGTTGGGTGGGTCGTCCATTGGTCTTCTCCGGAGTGAACGACGCCCGCTTCGCGCCCAGCAGCACAGTCAGGGCGCGATCGATCTGCGAAGCACTGAGATTGCGCCCAAATAAATTTGATATTTCCGTCCGTGTGAGCCCGCTCGGCTGCGATCTGAGCGCGTTCAAGATCGTGTCCGCATCAGGATCGCCCAGTGCATCACCAAAGATCCATTTCGCTGATGCCTCGCTGTACTGCCACAGCCCGAGCGCGCTCTCGAGGTGCTCGATGCGAATCTCCGTGGCACAATCTAGTAGTGCGTAGACGAGAGCCAGGCGGATGACTTGCGCCTCCGCGCGGGCGAGGATGGCACCCATGAGTCCGGACCGGTCACGTGAGAGGTCGGGATAAATCTGCCACCAAACATCACGCGCGCGCTGATCGAATTTCATCTCCCGCGGCTTGCGGGCCGCGTCGAGGGCGCGGCGAACTTTTAGAACCAGACCAGCAAATGCTGAATCCTGTAGGTCACCGCCTTCGGGTAGAAGCTTCTGGCGCCTCGACGCGATCCAGACAAAGCGGTTCCCAAAGCCGTTCGCACTTTCGGTCGCGGAAAAGTTGCGAAGCAGCTCGGCCTGGGTAATGTGTGTGATGATTGAGATGTGAGCTCCGGTGGCCCGGATGGGGCTGTTCTTGGTGAGGATGCGGAGGTTGCCGCTGTCCACGCCTGCCGGATCAGCGCAGACAACGTGTTCTGTTCTCGCTGACAGACTTTCAGTACAGATACGAACTCCGTTTCGAAGGGCAGCAGGCGCTTGTCCTCAATCCCCTTGTCAACGAGGACCGTTTTCATCGTGCCGTCCTTGCTCTTCTCCTCCTTCTCGACCGGGTCGCGAACGGCATAAATGAGTCCCTCTCCACTCGACAACCCCGAAGCTACGCATCCTCTTGCCCAGGCTGAATCGACGAGGCTAAGAGGTCGAATAGTCCGAGCCCAGCTTGTGCCCTTGCGGGCTTTGGAGGTCGTACCGGTAATCACGGTGAAAAGGTTCGGATAGTGAAGCGCGCCATCCGCCACCTTGTGCACAGCGCGACCGGCCATGTTGCCGAACGCGACCAGAAATCGAATGACCATCGCGACAGGATCCGCTTCCGTATCGGACCCGACGATCTCGATGAACTCCCCCACGGGCCCGCGGAATATGACCTCGCTGGGCGGCGCCGGCCAGTCATCGGGTGCGGGCGCGACCGGAAGGGCGGGATCGGCCGTCCCATTTTCTATGCTCATCATTCGGCCTTCGCCTGCGCCGCCAGATCGTGCAGCGCGCTCCTAGGCACCCGGATGGAGCCGGCGATCCGCACAGAGGGGATGGCGCGGCTAGCGATCAGGTCGTACACCTTCGCTCTCGACAGCCGGAGGTGAGCGGCGACTTCGATCGGCTTCAGAAACAACGGCTCCTCGGTATTCGTCAATTCCATGTAGTCCGGTCCCCTTCGCATAATTTGTATAAAGATTGTTCTGGTTGTCATGTGTGGCAAGAGGAAATATCTACATAACGACCTTTCGACATAATCCTACTCGTTGCTAGGTGTGCCGCGCAAGTCTTGACGCATCATGTCTAAAGCTTTATATTTCGTATCGGCAAATCGACCTCTTACCAGGGCAGCGAAAGATGACCACAAAGGAGCGAGCTAGCGAGGATATTCAGGGAACGGTCAGCGAGGGTATCGTTCAGGCCGCGTTGCGCGTGGGACGAAAGCCGGGCGAGCGGTTGGCTTGGCTGCTCGATCTCGTCCAGAAGACCAAAGATGAACTAGCGGCCTGCAAGCCAAGCGCGTTGATCGAGGAGATCGTTTCGTTCGTCATTAGCGGAGGCAGGCTGGCCAATCGACCACCGGCCAAGATGGCGGGGCTGGAACGTCAATTCATCGTGCCGGTCCGCTCGGGTCTTGAAGACCTACGCCGGGGAGGCTCTTGGGCGCTACGCAAGGCGGTTCTCAGCGATTTGACGTTCACGACATCAAGATCAAAGAGCGGCCGCATCGTCTCAGGCCCCGCCTGCGCGCTGTTCGTCTGGCTGGCTTTCGAGTTGGTCGACGCGCAACGTGAAGCTCTCCGGGAATGCGAAGGCTATCGCGAGGGTGAACGCTGCAGGCGATGGTTCGTCGCCGCCCGGCCCTTCCAGAAGTATTGCTCGTCCAAGTGCGGACAAGCGGTCCACAACGCCACGTACCAAGAAAATACCCCCGCTGAGCACCGCAGCAGGCTTCGCCGCCGTTCATACGTGAAGGCCCGCCTAGACGAGATGTATGAAACGTGTTCGCTATGCGCGGAGGCGATGGACATCAAGGCAGGTCGCGAGCCGGCGCGGTTAATGGTCCCCCTAGATCTAGAACGACACGCAGCCGAAAACCATCAAGCCGAGCTCGCGCGGTTCGGCGTTTGAAGGAGAATCTGAGCGATGCCCCGTCACGAAGGAATCCGACAGCACAAAGGCGGCCTATGGGAGTTGCGGATACGGCTCAATGGGAAACGGTTGTCCTTCTACACGCAATCGTGCGAGGAAGCGGTAGACCTGAAGGCCGAGAAACTCAACGACAAGCGCCAGGGCCTTCCCCTGGCAGCCAAAGGCACCGTCGCTGATTTCCTCACGCGCTGGCTCGAGGGCATCCGCCATAGCGTAGACCCTGCCACATTCGACCAGTACAGCCAGCATGTACGCCTCTACCTCGCCCCGCGCGACGCGAGCGGTAAATGTCTTCCCCTCCCGCACCTCGGCGCAATCAAGCTGGGCAGGCTGCAGCCCGACCATGTGCGCGCTTGGATGTCCAACATGCTGAAGAGGCTGTCGCCGCGCACCACGCAGCTCGCGCTCACTGTCTTTCGCCACGCCCTCGATAGCGCAGTCGCCGACGGGATTCTCGCGCGCAACGTTGCCAAGCTGGTCAAGCGCCCTAAGGCGGACAAGCCTAAGATTCGGGTGTTTGAGCCCGATGAGGCGGTGCGGTTCCTAGACGTCGTCAAAGGCAAACGCCTCGAAGCGCTCTTCGTCGCGACTCTCCGCCTCGGCCTCCGCGAATCAGAAGTCCTCGGGCTTCGCTGGTCGGACGTGAACTTCGACGCCGCCACCGTGACCATCACCCAGACCGTCAAACGGATCGGTCGCGGCACGGGCGAGAGTAAGCTGATTTTCGGTGGCACCAAGACTGACTCGTCGCGCGCGACCCTATCACTGTCCGCACCACTGGTCGTGGCTCTGAGAGCGCACAAACCGCGACAGGCGGAAGAACGACTCGCCGCCGGCCGCGATTGGCACAACCATGATCTCATTTTCGCGACCCACATCGGGACGCCAATCGAAGCCTCGAACCTGCGGCGCGAATTCTACGCCCTCCTGGCTCGGGCCGAATTGCCACGCATCAAGTTTCACGCCCTGCGCCATTCGGCCGCCTCACTCTTGATCAACGAGGGCGTCCCGTTAAAGACGATTCAGGAACTCCTCCGACATAGCTCGATACAGATCACCGCGGACATCTACTCGCACCTGAGCCGCCGCACGATGCAGGAGGCCGGCGCCACGATGGACCGCATCCTCGCCCAGTGAAGAAGCCAAGCAAATAGGCTTTTTTTCGTAAACTCGTAAGGACCGGAATGCCGAATAGATCAGGCGTTCCGGCTTTTTTCGTCAAATTCGTTTATTTCGTACATAGACCTAAGAAGCGCGAGGGTAGGGCGGATGAGATGCTTGTGTCCAGGCGTGTATCGTCGCCGAGCGCACAGGCCACTCTCAGACCCCACTCGCGGCCCTTGAGCCTACCAAGCTCGTCACCTTTCTTGACCCTCAAAACTCACGCGATGGGGGTATAAGCTGGGGGTACGCAGCACAGCAACGCACTCCAATAACGCTGTAAGTGCTTGATTTTATTTGGTGGGCAGGGAGTGAATCGAACACTCGACACGAAGATTTTCAGTCTTCTGCTCTACCGACTGAGCTACCTGCCCACCGGGACGGCAAGCGTCGGGCCTTAACGCGGTCTTAATTCGTACCTGTCCCCGTTGTTCCTTGCAACAGCCGCCACGCCTCGGATGCCGTCCCCAGGTCCTGTTCCGAGGAGAGCACCTGGCGGCTCCTCGTTAGCGCTTGAGCGCCGCGACCCGCGCCTCGACGAAATCGATCACCTTGGCCTCGAGGTTGGCGCCGTCAAGCCGATCGATTTCCTGGATTCCCGTCGGCGAGGTCACGTTGACCTCGGTCAGGTAGTTGCCGATGATGTCGAGCCCGACGAAGTAGAGCCCGTCGCGTTTGAGCCGCGGCCGCATCATGCGGCAGATATCGAGGTCGCGCGCAGTGACCTCGGCCTTGACGCAATTGCCGCCGACGTGGATGTTGCCGCGATTCTCGTCGTCGCGCGGCACCCGCAGCGTGCATCCCAGCGGTTCGCCGTCGAGCACGATCAGGCGTTTGTCGCCGTCGCGGATTTCGGCCAAGTAGCGTTGCGCCATGATCGGCCGCGACTCGAAACGGGTGACCGCTTCGAGGATCGCGTTGAGGTTGCGGTCGTCGGCCGAGGCCAGGAACACGCTTTCGCCGCCGTGTCCGTCGAGCGGCTTGACGATCATCTGTCCGCCTTGCCCGGCCATGAATTTTTTCAGCCGCGCGAGGTCCTGCGATACCAGCGTGGGCGGAATCGCCTCGGGAAAATTCAGCGCGTAGAGTTTCTCGTTGGCTTCGCGCAGGCCCGCGGGCTCGTTGAGCACGAAAGTGCGCTCGCGGTCGGCCAGGCCTAGCAGCATCGTGGCGAACAGATATGCAGCGTCAGCGGGCGGGTCCTTGCGCATAAAAATCGCGTCGAACGCTTCGAGCGGATACTCGGCGCCGTCATCGAGAAAGCGATAGTGCGGCGTCCCGCGCATCACCGTGCATCGCCGCGCAGCGGCAAACGCATGACTGCCGATCGCAAAAAGGTCGTGCAGGGCGACGAAGTAGGCTTGATGCCCGCGACCGATCGTCTCCAGCATGAAGGCGAAGGTGGTGTCCTTGTCGGGGAGCACCTTCTCAAGCGGGTCCATCACGAAGGCAAATTTATAAACCACCGCTCAGACTTCTCCACCGGCTGCGCCACAAAGCGCCACTGAGATCGTCAAGCAAAATCCTCACATGAGATCATCGAACCAATTCGTCGAGCGCCCCGGCCGCGATACTGAGCGCGGCGAGCGCCGCGGTCTCACTGCGCAGGCGCCGCCCACCCAGCCCCGCGGGGAGGAAACCGGCCGCGCGCACTGCGGCCAATTCCTCGTCCGTGAAATCGCCCTCCGGCCCGCACAGCAGCAGCAGCGCGCGCGTGCGGGCCTGACGCAGTACCGCGCCCAGGGCCGGCGCGCCGGCGCTGAGAACCACGCAAAGCCTGCCCCCGTTAAGCCGCCGGATCAAGTCTTTCAGCTCAAGCGGCGCGATGACCTCGGTCGCGCGCGGCGCGCGGCTTTGCTTGGCCGCCGCGGTCGCGAGCCGGCGCCATCGCGCGAGCCGCTCGCCGCCGACCTCGCGCGCGACACCGCGCGCGCACAGCACCGGCCATAGTTCCGCCGCGCCCAACTCGGCAGCCTTCTCGACTAGGAAGTCCATCCGCGGCCCCTTGATCACCGCCGCGGCCAGGACCAGCTCGGAGGTGGCTTCCGCGCGCGCGCGCGTCGCCGCGCCGATTTCGACCACCGCGTGGCGGGCCTGGAAGGCCTGGATGATGCCCGCATACTCCGCGCCGCGCTCGTCGAACAGCGCGACCTCCGCTCCGGGCAGGAGCCGCATCACGTCGCGCATATGATGGAGTTCCGCGCCGCCGACCAGCGCGACCGCGCCCTCGACCGCCGCCGACGATATTGCAAACCGCGCCACCCGCTTCATCGCGTGAGCACCAGCGTGCTCCATCCACGGTCGCGCCGCACGCCGAGGCATCGCAGGCGCGGCTGGTACGTGCGGAGCACCTCGGCTGCCTCGCGATCGAGGATTCCGCCGAGGATGAGGCGGCCGCGGCTCGCCAGCAGCCGGGCCAGTGCGCTCGCCATCCCGATGAGTGTGGAGCTCAGGATGTTCGCCGTGATCAGGTCGAAGCGCCGGCGCAGACGCGCAAGCGGCGTGGTGGCGAAGCGGATTTTGCCGCCGAGCGAATTGAGCGTCGCGTTCTCGCGTGCGTTCTCGAGCGCCAGCGCGTCGATGTCGATCGCACTCACCTGCCCGACGCCCATCAGGCGCATCGCGATCGCGAGCACGCCCGAGCCCGTGCCGACGTCCAACGCGTGTGCAAAGCGCCGCGTCGCGCAAAGTTTCTCGATCGTCGCGAGCGCGCCGTAAGTGGTCGCATGATGACCGGTGCCAAAGGCCTGTCCGGGATTGATCACCAGCTTCAGCCGTCGCGTAACGACGTTGGAGTTCCACGGCGGAACGATGAGCAGGCGGCGTCCTATCCGCAGGGGCTCGAAACGATCCATCCATGCCGTGGCCCATCCGGGATCCGTGATGAGCTGGCGATCGGACGTTCGGCCGGGGCGCGCGAGCATTGCGGCCGCCGCCATCGCACGCCGAATCGCCGCGAGCCGCGACCGGTTCAGTTGCTCGAAATACGCTTGGAGTTCCAGCGTCGCGTGGCGATGCGCGCTGCGATGGTCTCCGCCGACGGCGCATCCCAGCGCCCCCTCGGCAATCAGCAGCGCCGCCGCATCGTCGACCATCGCGGCCGGAGTCTCGAAAACGACTCGCACGTAGTTGCGGCCGGTATGCGTGACGATTCGGGTCATGGTCTTAGACTTCAAGCATAAGGGTCGTCGCGCGGCTTGACGAGTGGGGGAACCGCCTGTGGAGAGGCGGCGCGGCTGGATTTGCCCGTCCCGACGCGCGGCGGGTAAACTCGATCCGATGAGTGCGGTTGGGCTGGAGCTGCGGCGGTGCATCCGATGCTGATGATCGCCCACCGGGGAGCCAGCGCTCTTTATCCTGAAAACACCTTGCGCGCATTCATCGCGGCAGCCAACCTTGGCGCCGATATGTGCGAGTTCGATGTGCGGATGACTCGCGATGGCGAAGTCGTGGTTATTCATGATGCGACCGTCAACCGCACTACCGACGGGCGAGGACGGGTCGCCGAGATGGAGGCGAAGGCGATCGGGCGTCTGGATGCCGGAGTGCGCTTCGGCGCGGAATTTCGCGAAGAGCGCATTCCAACGCTGGCCGAAGTTGCCGCGGCGCTCGGCGCACGAGGTGGGAGAAGATGCGGGCGGGCATGCGGGATGGACATTGAACTCAAGGAACGCGGCCTCGAGGGCCGCGTATGCGACATTCTTCGCCAACGCGGCGCCACGGAAAGCGCGATAGTGTCGAGTTTCGATTGGGACCAGCTTAAGATCGTGGCTGCGCAGGAGCCCGCGTTGCGCCTGGCCCTGCTCGGCAAGAAAGCTCCGGCCGCGCTGCTGCAGGCGGCCGCGGCGATGCATGCGTTCGCCATCGCGCCGCGGTTCGATATCGCTGACGGCGCGCTTTGCGTCGAGGCGCATCGCCTGGGTCTGGCGGTCTACGTATGGACGGTGGACGACGCGCCGACGATGCGCTGGCTAATGGCCTCCGGTGTTGACGGAATCATGACGAACCACCTCGAGCGGCTGCGCGAGGTGGCGGCGAGCTGATGGCCCTGATCTCCGAGGACAAACTCGAAGAGATCCGCACCCGCGCGGATATCGTCGAGGTGATCGGCGCGCACGTGCGTCTCAAGCGCGCCGGCCGCAACTTCGTCGGCCTCTGCCCTTTCCACAACGAGAAGACGCCGTCGTTCTCGGTCAATTCGGAGCGCGGATTTTTCCACTGTTTCGGCTGCGGTGCGGGCGGCACCGTATTCAACTTCGTGATGCGCACGGAGGGACTGAACTTTCCAGAGGCGATCGAATCGCTCGCGCGCCGCTACGGCGTGACGCTGCCCGCGCGCGGCGGTGAGGCGGGGCCGGGCGCGGGCGAGCGCGACGCCGCACTGCGCGCCAACCAGACCGCCGCCGATTTTTTCGTCCACGTGTTGTGGAAGACGCCCGATGGCACCGCGGCGCGCGACTACCTGGCGGCGCGCGGCGTGGCGGCCGAGACCGCGCGCACGTTCGGACTTGGATTCGCGCCCGAGCGGCCGGCCAACCTGGCGCGCGCCCTGGAGAAGCGCGGACTGCTGGCGGCGGCGGTGCGTCTGGGCCTGGTCAAGCAGGACGCCGCGGGCACGCGCGACATGTTTCGCGGACGGCTTATGTTCCCGATTCGCGATGGTCAGGGACGGGTGCTCGCGTTTGGCGGCCGCGTGCTCGACCAGCGGCTGCCGAAATACATCAACTCGCCCGAATCGCCGCTCTACTCAAAGTCGCGTAATGTCTACGGCTTGTACGAGGCGCGCGCTGCAATCGCCAGCGCCGATCGCGCGATCGTGGTCGAAGGTTACCTCGACGCGATTGCGGTGTGGCAGGCGGGCTTCAGGGAGACAGTTGCGAGCCTCGGCACCGCGTTGACGGCCGACCAGCTACGGCTCGTCGGGCGCCACACGCGCAATGTGCTGGCCTGTTTCGACGGCGACGCGGCGGGGCGCAAAGCCTCGCTGCGGGCGCTCGATATTTTTCTTGCGGCCGGGCTACTCGGCCGCGGAATTTTCATCCCGTCCGGCTTCGATCCCGACACCTTCATCAAGGAGCGTGGAGCGCAGGCCTTCGCCGAGCTTATAGCGTCGGCGGAGTTGTTGATCGACTATTTCCTGGCCGAGCAGGTGAATCGGGCGGGAGTCTCGGTACTGTCGCGAGGGCGTGCGGCACACGAAGTCGCCCAGGTCCTGCGTCTGGTGCAGGACCCGTTCGAATTCGACATGCTGGCGCGCAAGGCGGCCGACGCGCTGGGCGTCGGCGAAGAACTGCTGCGCGCCGAGGCGCGCAGCCCGGCCCGCGGTGGCGGTGCGAGCGGCACCGCCGCGCGCGGGACGGCCGCGACGCGAGCGCCATCGGCGGCCGGTGCGGGCGATGGCGCGACGGCGGCCGAGGTCGGCCTGCTCGCGATCGCGCTGTTGCATCCGGAGTTGCGCGGCGAGATCGCCGCGCACGCCGCGATGCTCGAGGACGCGGCCGTGGCCGCGGCGCTCGCCGAGGTCTGCGCATCGCAGGAGCCGGCCGCCGCGCTGGAAGTGGACGTCGCCGAGCGCTTGGGCGAGGCGCAGCGCTCGCGGCTGAGCGCGCTCGCGGTCGGGCCGCTGATCGAGACGGCCGCGCAGGCGCGCGCGCTCGCGCACGATTTCGCCGAGGCGCTGATACGCCGGCGGCGGCAGCGCGCGATGGAGACCACGCGGCGCGCTGCGGCCAACGCGGGTAGCGATGATGAGGCGATGGCCGCGGCGCAAGAGATGATCGCGCTTAGGCGGCGCGGCGGTTGAGCGGGGTGCGGCGCGCTTGAGAGCATTGCCTCGACGTAGTCAAGCATAATGGTGTTGGGAGCACCCTTTAATTTGTGGCGTGAAACTTGGTACGATGTGTGTCGCACAATGCGCTCGCGAGGGCCCATAGCTCAGCCCGGTTTAGAGCTGCCGGCTCATAACCGGCTGGTCCCAGGTTCAAATCCTGGTGGGCCCATATCATCAACAGGCGGTACGATCCGTTCAGAAAGCACAACGGCACGCGCGATCGTTCGGGATGTCGCGGATTGCGACGCGTGAATCGGCCCGCACCAAACGGAGGCGGAATTGCGTGAAGAGATAGCCCGGTTAATGAGTCTGCAGACCATCGACCGGCAGTTGCACGAACTCGGGCAATCATTGTCTTCGGTCGCGGAACGGGTCGAACAGCTCCGCGGCGAGATTGAAACCTCTCGGATCGAACTGGACCGACTCACCGAGGAAGATCAGCAGGCGGCCACCGCGCGCCGCCTTCTCGAACGCGAACTCGCCGACGGCGAGGCGCAGATCCGCAACAAGCGGATGCGCCTGAACCTGGTGCGCAACGACAAAGAGCTGCAAGCACTGGGCCACGAAGTCGAGTCGCTCAAGGAAAACAACCAGCGCCTGGAAGGTGAGGTGCTGACCTCGATGCAGGCGGCCGAGCCGCGCGCTCCGCGAATCAAGGAATTGACCGAACTTATCGCGGGCAAGCGCGCGGAGCTCAAGGCGGCGGAGAAAGAGATCGCGGCCGAGGTCGAAGAGCTCAAGATGTCGATTCAGCGCCAGCGCGTCGAACGCGACCGCGAGGCCGCCTTGATCGACGACGTGCTGCTGCAGCGCTACCAGATGATCTTCAGCCGGCGCGGCGGCCTCGCGGTCGCGCTGGCTAAGTCGGGGACTTGCCAGGGATGCCGGATGCGGCTGCCGCCACAGCTCTACAATGAGATCCAGAAGCATCTCCAGATCCATTTTTGCCCCAACTGCCAGCGCATCCTCTATTACGAAGGCTGAAGCGCGAGATGCTGCGCGCATGGGGCCCAATCCGCGCGCGGTCGGTGCGATCGCAGGTGGCGGCCCGCAACGCGCGGCGTGCTAAGATCAAATCCGCCGGAGTGAGTTGGGCGATCGCCCCGTTAAGGGGAGGAAAGTCCGGGCTCCACAGGGCAGGGTGGCCGCTAACGACGGCGCGGGGCGACCTGCGGAAAGTGGCACAGAAAATATACCGCCCGCGAGGGTAAGGGTGAAATGGCGGGGTAAGAGCCCACCGGCGCGCGAGTGATCGCGCGCGCATGCCAAACCCCACCCGGAGCAAGACCAAATAGGAGGGTGAGTGGCCCGCTCATAATCCCTCGGGTTCGGTCGCTAGAGCCGGCGAGCAATCGCCGGCCAAGATGAATGATCGCCGCCCGCAAGGGCACAGAACCCGGCTTACAGGCTCACTCCGGCATTCGACCAAATCCGGCGTCTGATTTTTTTCCGGCGCGCGGGCTGCCCTTGAGCGGCAGGCGTCTCTTGGGTGACGAGGCGCCGCCTGTCACGCGCGCTGGCCGCGCCACCATCGCTTGCGGCGTGATCAAAAAGTTCGCAAGGCGTGCCAGCGCGGCGAGGCTGGGAGTGCCGGGCCGGATCTCGGGCGCGAGCGCAACCTTTACCCGTGCCGGGACGCCGTCGACAAAGCGCCGCACGCGGCGGATATCCTCCTCGGCGCGGCCCCCGTAACTCTCCAGGTAGGCCAGTGCCGCGGCCACGCCTTCATCGCCGGCGCCATCAGCGTCCAGCGCGGCCCGCAGCGCGGAAATCTCGCTGAGTGCATGATCTAAAGCATCACCGAAAACATGATCGACAAGCCGGCCGCCGGACCCGCTAGCGCTTTTGCCCCCGCGCCCGAGTCCGCCGCAGATCGCTTCGTCCAGGAAACGGTTGATCACGATCGCGCCGAGGTGCAAACCCTCGGCTTCCATCTTGTCGATAAGTCCGCGCGCCTGGCGAAGGCGATCGGGCTCCGCAGTGGTGACCAGCACGAAACGCACGGCTGGCGAACGCAGCAACGAGGAGACCGTTTGCATCCGGGCGGCAATCCGCTCGGCGGCACCGGCGGCGGCGACGAAAAAGTCGGCGATGGAAGAGAGGGTGTCGCCGCCGGCGAAGCGCTCCAACTCGCGTGCGACGTAGCTCGTGATGCGTCCGGCGAGCCTCAGTGCGAGCGAGGCGGGTCGTCCCGCCGGCTTTAGCAGCCATCGCGCGGCCTGCGAATCGAGCAGCCGCGTCAATCGCGCCGGCGCCTGCACGAACTCAAACGCGTGCGCGGCGGGTGGCGTGTCGACCACCTCGAGGTCGAAATGGCCCGACGCGTGAAGATCGTAGAGCGCCTCCAGCGCGGCGTAAGCGTCGGAGCCGGCAAACCGGGTGCTCAGGCTCTGATAAAAAACGTTGTCGAGGATGCGCCGGCGGACGGCCGGGTCGGCCACATGCTCGGCCACCATCGCGTCCCATTCGCCTTTGACGTCGAGCACCATGGCGCTGAGCTTGAGCGCGGGGTCGAGCCCGGCGGCGCGCAGGCGTCGCGCGTCGATTCGCGTGGGCTTGCGGCTCAGGCGTGGCAGTCCAAGCGCGTCGCGCAGCCGGCGTGCCGGATCGACCGTGATGACCGCAGTGCGCAGATGGGCGGTCGCGGCGGCAACGCCAAGCGCGGCGGCGATGGTCGTTTTGCCGACTCCCCCCGAACCCAGGACGATGAGGACGGAGCGCGACTTGAGCAATTCCTTCACGGTTGCGGCGCGTCCGCGTAGCGGCGCGGACGTCACGTCAAAATAGCAGAACCCGCCGGCACAACGCGCTAGCGCAATTTTACGAAGTTAGGAAAGGAAGCTGTGGATGGTGTTGGAGGCGCAATTGGACGCAGGCGCTGAGCGGCGGATACTATCAAAAGGGCTGGGCCGGCGTGGGGCTCAGCGCCGGGGGAGGTCGCAGGATGGAATTGCTGGCGGCTGTGATCGTGGCGATGGCGGTGGGTGCGATAGTCGCCTGGCTTGCCGCCGCCCGCCGCTGGGAAGGCAAGGTGCGCGAGGCCGAGGTGCGGATGGAGGAGCGCGAGCGCAGCTTCTCCGAGCAGAAGGTGCTGTTGGAAAGCTCGGAGCGCAAGCTCGCCGACACTTTCAAGTCGCTCGCGGCCGACGCGCTGGAGGCGGCCAACCACAGCTTCCTGACGTTGGCCGATCAGAAGCTGGACTCGGTGATCGGTCCGGTCAACGAATCGCTGGGCAAGCTCGACCAGGAAATTCGCGCGATCGAAGGTGCGCGCCGCCAGGCCTACGGCGCGCTCGGCGAACAAATAAGTTCGCTCATCACCGCACAGAAAGAGCTGCGCTCGGAGGCCTCAAATCTTTCGCGCGCGCTGCGGGCGCCGTCGGTGCGCGGCCGCTGGGGCGAAATTCAGCTCAAGCGAGTGGTCGAGATGGCCGGGATGCTCGAGCGCTGCGATTTTTTCCAGCAGGACAGCGCATCGAGCGACGACGGCAAGCTGCGGCCCGACCTGCGCGTGCAGTTGCCCGGCGGCAAGAACATCATCGTCGACGCCAAGGTGCCGCTGCAGGCGTACCTCGAAGCGCTCGAAGCGCCGACCGAGGACGCACGCCAGGAAAAACTCAGACAACACGCGCAGCAAGTGCGCGCGCACATGACCGCGCTCGGCTCGAAGTTCTACTGGGATCAGTTTCAACCCACGCCGGAATTCGTGATCCTGTTTTTGCCGGGCGAGCCGTTTTTCAGCGCCGCCCTCGAACAGGATCCCTCGCTGATCGAGCAGGGCGCCGCCCAGCGCGTGATTCTCGCCACGCCCACGACGCTGATTTCGCTGCTGCGCGCGGTGTCCTACGGATGGCGCCAGGAACAGCTCGCGGAAAACGCGCAACGCATCAGTGAGATGGCGCGGGAACTCGCGGATCGTTTCGCCACCATGGTCGAGCATCTGCGGCGCGTCGGAAGTTCGTTGAAGTCGTCGGTGGGCGCGTTCAACGACGCGGTGGGATCGTTCGAGGGACGGGTGATGCCGTGGGCGCGGCGTTTTCGTGAGCTGGGAGTCGTCGGCAAGAAGGAGTTGGGCGAGCTCGAGAAAATCGACCTCGTGCCGCGCGAGCCGGCGGCCGCCGTGGAGCAACGGCCCGAAACGACCGCGTCGAAGTAGCGCGCCGCCGCACGCGCCGGCTAAGGTTGCTCGGTATTGGAGGGCGGCGGCGGTTTCAGTTGGCTGCGTTCGTGGCCTTCGGCGATCCAGGCCTCGACCTCGCGCCGCTCGCGAACCAGAAAGTTCCCGATGGCGCGGCGCAAGCCGTCGTGCGCGATATAGTGGGCGCTATGCGTGAGTGCGGGGTCGAAGCCGCGCAGCCACTTGTATTCGCCGCCGGCGCCCGGTTCGAAGCGCGCGATTCCGTTGGCGATGCAATGTTCGATGGCCGCGTAGTAGCAGACGTTGAAGTGCAGGTACTTCAGGTCCTCGAAGCATCCCCAGTAACGCCCGTAGAGCACGCCCGATTTCTGCAGGTTGAAGGTTCCGCCCACCAGTTTGCGGCCGCGATAGGCGCACACCAGGCAGACGTAGCGCTTGAAGCGCTCGCGCATCTCGGTGAAGAACTCGCGCGTCAGGTAACGACGCCCCCAGTAGAGTTTCTCGATCGTGGACAGATAGAGATCGAACATCGGGCCGAAGATGGTGTCGGGGATCTCGTCGCCCGCATGCACTTTGATGGTCACGCCCTGGGCGGTCAGCGCGGCGCGCTCATGGCGGACTGCGTAACGCCGCTTGCTCTTGAGCGCTCCCAGGTAATCGTCGAAGGCGGCGAAGCCGGTGTTGCGCCAATGGTACTGATAGCCGAGGCGCTCGAGGAAGCCGAGCTCGCGGAGCGCCGCCGCTTCGTCGGCGAGGCAGAAGTTGACGTGAGCCGAGGAAAGTTTGTTGTCCGCGCAGAGCTGGATCAGCGCGCGTCCCAACGCCGCGATCAACGGCGGCCGCGCGAGGCCAGGCGCGGTGAGAAAGCGCCGTCCGCCGTGCGGCGTGAATGGCACGCCGGCCAGCAGCTTGGGATAGTAGCGGATGCCGCTGCGCTCGGCCGCGTCAGCCCATCCCTGGTCGAACACGAACTCGCCCATGCTGTGTCCCTTGAGGTACAGCGGGCAAGCCGCGATGAGCGATTTGCCCCGATGGATCGCCAGATGGCACGGACCCCATCCGCTGGCCCGCACCGCGCTCTTGGAGTTCTCCATCGCGAACAGCCAGTCCCAATCGACGAAGGGGCTGTCGTCCTCGGCCAGCAGCGCGTTCCAGTCCTCGCGTGCGATGCGATCGATACCCTCGACGACGGCGACTTCGATCGCCGCCGTATCCGCGCTCGCGTCGCGCGCTTTCATGTTTTTGCTGTCGTGTCGTGCCATCGGAGCTATGGGCGAGCTTAGCCGTGCCGGAGGCCCCGGCAAAGAGCTGGTGGCTGATGCTCCCAAGACCATGCGTTGATTTGCTATTCTATTGGAGCAGGCGAACCGATGAGTTCGGATAACTGCCGGCTGATGGTGCGCGCAGCAGGCGAAGATCCGCGAAGCAAGCGAAGCGAAGTACGATGAGCGACGATCTCTGGCGGCGAGAAGTGCGGGCGCGAAGGCGCGACGACAAGCAGGACGATAACGGCGCCGGCGGCGGACGTCCCTCCGACGGCGATACCGCGGTCGAGCGGCGCACGCGGCCCGAGACCCGCACCAAAAAGCCGCCGATGTACAAGGTCATCCTGCTCAACGACGACTACACTCCGATGGAGTTCGTGGTCGAAATACTGAAAGTTGTTTTCCACAAGCAGCACGCCGAAGCGACCAAGATAATGCTGCACGTGCATCAGAACGGGATGGGCGTGGCGGGCGTGTTTCCCTACGAGATCGCCGAGACCAAGGTGCGCACCGTGGACGAACTGTCGCGCCAGAGTGAATTCCCGCTCAAGTGCGTGATGGAGAAAGCCTAAACGGCGCGATCCGTATTAATGATTATTTTGAGGACTATGCCGAGTAGACAGGATTTCGGCCGGAACGGACACGAAGAGGAGTTGGTGGATGGCGTCACCAGGCGTGATGCTTAGCCGCGAGTTGCAGGTCACGCTGCAGTTGGCGATGACCGAGGCGCAGAACCGGCGCCACGAATACGTCTGCCTGGAGCACGTGCTCTACGCGATGCTCCATGATTTCACCACCAGCAACGTGCTCAAGCAGTGCGGCGCGAATCTCGATTCGCTGCGCCGCAAGCTGCAAGGCTATCTAGACGACGGCGTCGAGCGGCTCGGCCGCGGCGCCGAGGCCACGCCGCGCTACGCGACCGGTGTGCAGCGGGCGCTTCAGCGCGCGGCGGTCCACGCGCAGTCGGCCGGCCGTCAGGAGATAAACGGTCCGGCCGTGCTGATCGCGATGTTCCAGGAGGCCGAGTCGTACGCCGTCTACTTCCTGCAGGAAGAAGGCGTTACTCGCTTCGACGTGATCAACTTCGTCTCGCATGGCGTTTCCAAGGTCGGCGCCGACGACGATCGGACGGTGCGCGGCGCCAACGAGGGCCAGGGCGAGAGCGAGGACGATCACGAAGAGGCCGAAGGCGACGAGGACGAGGAGGGCGCTCCGAAGCTTTCTCCGGCGCGCGCGCTCAAACGTTACGCGATAAATCTGGCCGAACGCGCTGCCAAGGGAAAAATCGATCCGCTGATCGGGCGCAAGAACGAGATCGAGCGCGCGATTCATATTCTGCTGCGCCGGCGCAAGAACAACCCGGTGTTCGTGGGCGAGGCCGGCGTGGGCAAGACCGCGCTCGCCGAGGGATTGGCGCTCGCGATCCATGAAGGCCGCGTGCCCGAGGCGCTCAAGGGCGTGGAAATCTACGCGCTCGACATGGGCGCGCTGCTCGCGGGCACCCGCTTTCGCGGCGATTTCGAGCAGCGGCTGAAGGCCGTGATCAAGGCCGCTAGCGGGAACCCGAAGATCGTGCTCTTCATCGACGAGATACACACCATCGTGGGCGCCGGCTCCGCGTCGGGCTCCACGATGGACGCGTCCAACCTGCTCAAGCCCGCGCTCGCCTCGGGCGAACTGCGCTGCATCGGATCGACGACCTACCAGGAGTACAAGCGCTCGTTCGATCGCGACAAAGCACTGGGGCGGCGCTTTCAGCGTATCGACGTGCCCGAGCCGACGGTGGAAGAGGCGGTGCAGATTCTGAACGGGCTCAAGAGCTACTACGAAAAGCATCACAAAGTGCGCTACACCGCGCCGGCCATCCGCGCCGCGGTCGATCTTTCCTCGCGCTACATCAACGACCGCTACCTGCCCGACAAGGCGATCGACGTCATGGACGAGGCGGGCGTCGCGGCACGGCTGCGCGCGAGCGGCCCCGAGACCGTGACGGTGGGGGCGCGCGACTCCGAGCGCACGGTGGCGCGGATGGCGCGGATTCCGGAGCGCACGGTGTCCTCCAGCGATCGGGCGCGCCTGCAAAACCTCGAGGACGAGTTGAAGCAGGCGGTTTTCGGCCAGGATCCAGCGATCGCGGCGGTGGCGCGCGCAATCAAGCTCGCGCGTTCGGGCCTCGCGCATCCGGACCGCCCGGTTGGCGCTTTCCTGTTCGCCGGCCCGACCGGCGTAGGCAAGACCGAGGTCGCGCGCCAGCTCGCGAAAGTGATGGGCGTGGAATTTCTGCGCTTCGACATGAGCGAGTACATGGAGCGCCACACCGTCTCGCGGCTAATCGGTGCGCCGCCGGGCTACGTCGGGTTCGACCAGGGCGGACTGCTGACCGACGCGGTCAATAAGAACCCGCACTGCGTATTGCTGCTCGACGAGATCGAGAAGGCGCATCCCGACCTCTTCAGCATCCTGCTGCAGGTGATGGATCACGCGACGCTGACCGACAATAACGGGCGCAAGGCGGATTTCCGTAACGTGATCATCGTGATGACTACCAACGCCGGCGCGCAGGAGTTGGCGCGCACGATGATCGGATTCGGCACGGACGTCACCACCGGCAATCCGCGCAACGCGATCGATCGGATGTTCAGTCCCGAGTTCCGCAACCGGCTCTCGGCCATAATCGAGTTCGCAGGCCTTGGCCCCGAGATAATCGCCCGCGTGGTCGACAAGTTCGTGGGCGAGCTGGCCGAGCGGCTGGCGGCGCAGAAGGTGAAGCTCGAGGTTTCGGCGGCCGCGAAAGAGTGGCTCGCGAAAAAGGGCTACGACCCGCGCTTCGGCGCGCGGCCGCTGGGGCGGCTTATCGAGTCCGAAGTCGCGCGCGCGCTCGCCGACCAGGTGCTGTTCGGCGCGCTCAGCAAAGGCGGCGTGGCGAAGGTCGATCTCGCCGACGACAAGCTGGTGTATATCTTCGAGGCGAACGCGCCCAAGACCGCGGCGCCGGTCGAACCAGTCAGCCAGGCGTAGTCCTTTTGCGTCATCTTGAGCGAGGCTGCCGATGCGAAGGATCTCGCGCGGTCGTGACGCGCGGAGAACCGCGCGAGGTCCTTCGACTCCGCTCACGGACTCGCTCCGCTCAAGATGACCCAAGAAGGGAGCCTGCGCTCAGGATGACGAGGCTCTTCGGCGCAACCTCTTCGATGCAACGTATGAGATGTTACACCAGAAGCGCGTGGCTGGCCGGCGGCTACGCGCCCTTCGCGATCACGGTGTCGTGCAGCCACTTGGCGTCGTCGCGCTCGGGATAGTCGATATTGTAGTGCAGCCCGCGCGACTCCTTGCGCGCCGTCGCCGAACGCACCACCAGCTCGGCGACCTCTACGAGGTTGCGCAGCTCGATCAGGTCGGAGTCGATCAGGTGATCCCAGTAGTAGCCGTAGACCTCATGCTTGATTAGCTCGAGCCGGCGCATCGCGCGCGCCAGGCGAGGGTCGCTGCGCACGATCCCGACGTAGTTCCACATCAGGCGGCGAATCTCGTCCCAGCTTTGAGTTATCAGCACGCGCTCCTCGCTGCGCATCGCGCGCCCGGGGTCCCATCGCGGAAAGTCCGGCGGGCGCCGCTCCCCGATTGCGGCTGCGTCCTCGCGCGCCGCGGCAGCCGCGCGCCGGCCCATCACGGCCGCTTCGAGCAACGAGTTCGATGCGAGCCGATTCGCGCCGTGCAGCCCGGTCATCGCAGTCTCACCGGCCGCGTATAACTGCGCGACTGCGGTGCGCGCGTGGAGGTCGGTAACCACCCCTCCGCACATGTAGTGCGCCGCCGGCACGACCGGGATCGGAGCCTTGGTCAGGTCGAAACCAAAACTCAAGCATCGGTTGAAGATATTCGGAAAACGGTCGCGCACGAAATCGGCCGGCCGATGGCTGATGTCGAGCAGGACGTAATCCAGCCCGTGACGCTTCATCTCGGAGTCGATCGCGCGGGCGACGACGTCGCGCGGCGCCAGTTCGCCATCCGGATGATAGTTCTTCATGAAAGGCGTGCCGTCGGGCAGCCGCAGGATCGCGCCCTCGCCGCGCAGCGCCTCAGAGATGAGAAACGACTTGGCGGCGGGATGGTAGAGGCAGGTCGGATGGAACTGGATAAATTCCATGTTGGCGACCGGCGCGCCCGCCCGATACGCCATCGCGACGCCGTCGCCCGAGGCGATATCTGGATTGGTGGTGTAGAGGTAGACCTTGCCGGCGCCACCGGTCGCGAGCAGGGTGGCGCGCGCGACGAATTTGTCGACCGCGTTGCTGGCACGGTCGAGCACGTAGGCGCCCCAGCATCGCGCAGCGCCGCCGCCCTCGCGCTCCGCGCCCGGTTCGACCAGCAGGTTGACGGCGAGCTTGTTTTCGAGCACGCGGATGTTGCGCCGGGCGGCGGCAGCCTCGCCCAGCGCGCGCATGATTTCGCGCCCGGTCAGGTCCTGCGCATGGAGCACGCGGCGATGGCTGTGGCCGCCCTCGCGACCGAGGTCGTATTCGTCCTCGCCGCCTTCCTCAACGCGAGTGAATCGCGTGCCGAGCGCGATCAGCTCGCGCACCGCGTCGGGGCCGTCGCGCACGATGGTTTCGACCGCGTGCCGGTTGCACAGCCCGGCGCCGGCGCGCAGCGTATCGTCGACGTGCGACTCGAACGAGTCGTCGACGCTCCACACGCTGGCGATTCCGCCCTGCGCGTAGGCGGTGTTGGCCTCGTTGCTCGCGGCCTTGGTCAGCACCGTGACGGTGCCGGTCTCGGCCGCCTTGATCGCGAACACCAGTCCGGCGATACCGCCGCCGATAACCAGGTAGTCGCTCTCGAAGGTGCCGTCGCTCGCCCCGCTCATGGCGTGAAACCGGTGGCGGAACTGTCGAGAGCGAACGTGATTCGCGAAGCGGGCAGCGCGACGGCTGATGTAAAACGGCTGGCGCAGTGGGACAAATCGACCATATTTGACCGTATGCGAGGCAAACGCGGCCCGTCAAGTTGGAGCGTGAAGCCGGGCGTGAGGCGGGATTGAACGTGCATCAGGCGGAACTCGATTGCCCCCCTTAATGGATTGCCATATCCTTGTGGAACAGGGCTATCGAGGCGTCGAGGGCGCAATAGAGGAAGCAGGGAAGGGGGCCCTTGAGCCGCACTATGGAGCTTACCGCACCCAATCTGCTGACCCTGATGCGCATCGCGCTGGTCCCGGTGCTGGTATGGCTGCTGATGTATGTGGGGCCGGGACCGTCGGCGGTGGCAGCCGGGGTTTTTTTCGTCGCCACCCTGAGCGACTTTTTCGACGGCTATATCGCGCGCAGCTATGGCTCAGGCACGACGCTGGGCAAGTTTCTCGATCCACTGGCGGACAAGCTGGTGGTCACGTCGGCGCTGATCATGCTGGCAGCGATGCCGCGTTTTCCGCGAGTGCCGGCCTGGATGGTGGTGGTGCTGGTGACGCGCGAAATCGCAATCACGGGGTTGCGCGGGATGGCGGCGGCGGCGGGTCAGGTGATGGCCGCCGAGGAACTGGGCAAGTACAAGATGGTGCTCCAGGCGATCGCGGTCCAGGGGCTGTTGATCCATTATGTTTATTTCCACGTGGATTTTTTCGCGGCCGGAATGTTCGTGCTGTGGATCTCGATGGCGGTGAGTGTATGGTCCGGCGCGGACTACTTCTTGAGGGCGCGAGCGGTGCTTAGCGCGCGCATGAAGCCGCCGCCGCGGCGGGCAGCGGTTTGACAAGCCGCTCGCGGGCGGATAAATCGATCTATCCGGCCGCGTGACGAAAGAGCCTGGGGGCGGGTGTAGCTCAGTTGGTAGAGCGTGTGCTTGCCAAGCACAAGGTCGTCGGTTCGAAACCGATCACCCGCTCCAAAAAACCCCGGAACACAACAACTTTACTTCCCGCGGCATACTCGCCTTTACCACCCTTTTCTGCATACACTTCATGCATGGAGCATACTCCAGAAGATATTGAGGGTCCGACACAGGGTCGGCGGCCCGGCCTTACCGTGGCGCTGATCGCCGCCACGCCGGCTCCAAAGCGCGGTCAACTGTTCCTGCGTGACGGTCGGCTGGCTGGCTTCGCGCTGCGTATCACCGAGCATGACGCGCGCAGTTTCATCTTCGAGGCGCGCGTGCGTGGCCGCTTCCGGCGGCGGACCCTCGGCACATATCCGGCGCTCTCGGTCGCGGCCGCGCGTGAATTGGCGCTCCAGTCCAAGGCGGCAATCTACCGCGGGGAGGATCCGTTCTCTGAGCAGCATGCCGAGCGCGCCGCGCTCACGTTGGCCGAGGTCGCGCGGCGCTTCATCGAGCTGTACGCCAAGCCGAAGCGCAAAAGCTGGAAGCGTGACGAGGACCGCATCGAGCGGCATTTCGATCGCTGGCGGACTCGGCGGCTTGACGACATCACGCCCGAGGACTGCGCGCGCCATCATCAACGCATCGCGATGGACTCCGGCCCGGTCGAGGCCAACCGCACCTTTCAGCTCCTGCGCCTGGTCTACACCTGGGCGAAGCGCGAACGGATATATGCCGGCTTGGATCCCACGGACGGGGTGTCATTCACCAGGGAGCGATCGCGCGAGCGGTTCCTGGGCCCCGATGAACTCGACCGCATCAACACGGCGCTCGACGCCGAAGTCAACTCATGCTGGCCGGCTTTCTTTCGCTTGCTGCTGCTGTTGGGCGCGAGGCGCGGTGAACTCCAGTCGGCGCGCTGGAGCGACGTCGACCTCGAGGTGCGCATTCTGCGGCTGCCCGAAACCAAGGCCGGGCGGGCGCATACGATCCCGCTGCCCGAGCTCGCGGTCGAGATGCTGCAAGGGCTGCGCCAAGCGCGGCCGCACGGCGTGTTTATCTTTCCCGGCACCGGAGCCAGCGGCCACATCGTCGAACCCAAGACCGCTTGGAAGCGGATATGCAAGCGCGCCGGCGTCGAGGGCGTCACGGTTCACGATCTGCGCCGAACCCTTGGAAGCCGACTCGCGGCCGGCGGTCACTCGCTGACGCTCATCGGCAAAGCCCTCAACCATTCGAGCCCGAGCAGTACCGCGGTCTATGCGCGCCTCGACTTGGAGCCGGTGCGCCTGGCGCTGGAGGCGAACGCTGCGGCGATGCTCGGCCCTCGGCCTGGGCGCCGGCCGTGAAGCCGCGCGGCAACGTGCAACGCGCGACCGCGGATCGTAGCGAGCGACTGTTTCGCAAGTGGGAACTTTCCGACCGCCTCGGCGCTATCGACGGTCGCCTTGAGCGTGTGTTGCGCTTCGCCGACGAAGCGCGCACCGGCAACGCCGCTGACTACTGGCGACAGGATCGTGATCGCACACACGCCCATTGGCCGCCGTTTTTGCCCACGCCGCCGATCTTTCCCGAAGCCGCCGCGAGTCTTGCACGATCGCTGGCCACCAAAGCGCGCCAGGCGCTCCGTCGCGACAACCTTGTCACCTACTATGCTTTGCTTCTCGGACTAGATGACCTTCACAACCGGCTTCAAACCAGAATGGCAGAGGCCCGCGCGTCATTTACCGCGAGCGGATCGCGAAAAACCGCGGTAACGCGCGAACTCTACGACGAGTTGCGCCCGACAACGCATCCAGCGAAGCTCGCCGGCAAGATTCAAGAGCGGCTTCGCGCCGACAGCGGCGGCCGGAAAGTCCGCGGCGATGCGCTGATCACTATCAAACGCACCATCGCGAAGTTCGCCAAGCAAGATCGTTGACCGTTAGCACCGCTAACGGTCAGTAATCGTACAACCCCGCATTTACTACTCGAACACGCCGCGTGATGCTGACTACTCACAAGGAGTAGTCAGCTATGCCACAGGCAAATAATGAGATAGCAACTTCGCCGGGGTTGCCCGCCATCTTGACCGAGAATGAGGCGGCGGGCTTTCTGCGGCTTTCGATCAAAACGATCCAGTGTTGGCGGCTCCGGCGCGTCGGCCCGAAGTACGTCAAGCAGGGCCGTTCGATCAGATATCGAATGGCGGACCTCGTCGCCTACCAGGAGGCGAACACGGTCGATCCCGAGGCGTTGCGAACCAGCGTACGCAAGCGGCTTGCCGCCGGCCGCAAATGAAAACGAAGACGAGCCCGGCCGGCAACTCAGATCCGGCGGCCGAGCGTGATCCCTATCGGGACCCGTATCCGGATCTGTCGGCAGCCGAGGGCAGCCGGCGGGCTCTCGCCAAAGCCTATCGGAACTGGAAACCGATCGAGATCGAGTGGAAGCCAAACGACTTCGACCGCTCGATGCTGTTGGCGCGTCTGAAATGGAACTTGATGAACGAATGCCCCGCGACGATCGAGCGGATGCGCTCCGAAGGCATCCCAATCACGGTGGGCTACCTCGGCGGCGCACTTGAGCTGGCCGTCGGCAGAACAAAACCGCTTAGCGCGATCGTACCGTGGAACGTGCCCGATCCGGTTTTGGTCCGCATGATCAAGCAGGTCGCGGACGAATGGTTCAATGCAGTCAAAGGATCGCGATGATGAGCAACAACGGCGGCGGTGGGAATTGGTCGGATGATCCCTGGGCGCGCAGTTTCGAGGACCTGGATCAGGTCGCAGCGGAGCGCCGCAGGCACCTAGAGCGGGCGCGGGACGTACTCCAAAAACATGAGCCGCTGCTTCACGCGGATGTGACCAAGGCCCACGACGATCCATATGTAGAGGCGGCCGCCGTCCTGTATGAACTCGATCCCGGCGAATACGCGCGCCTTGTCGCCAAGCTCAAAGGTCGCCATCTGCGGATCGGTTCCTGGGAAAGCCGGGTCCGCGAGGCTGCGCGGGCGGAGCGCAAGGCTGCCGTCGCGGCCGGCGCGGCGGGAGGAGGACCGAGCGGCGCCGGCAGCGTAGCAAGCCAACTGGTCGCACTCGCACGCAAGCGCGCGACATTGTTTCATGCCGACGATACCGGCTACGCCTCGATCACGGTCAATAACCACGTCGAGACACACGCACTAAATGCGGGGAGCTTCCGTGCCTGGCTACGTCATGAGTTTTTCGTGCAGACCGGCGGCCAAAGTCCGGGGCGCGAGGCGATCGCCGCCGCCGCTGCCACGCTCGAGGGCATCGCTCGCTTCAGCTCACCGGCGCAGCCCGTCGCCCTGCGCGTCGCCGAGCACGCCGGCGCAACCTATATCGATCTGTGCGATGAACAATGGCGCATCATCGAGGTCAACGCGGGCGGGTGGCGTATGATCGAGGCTGCCGATGCGCCTATCCGTTTCGTTCGTTCCCGTAGCGCGCGGCCGCTTCCCGAGCCGCAGCGCGGCGGGTCGCTGACACAGCTGCGCGCTCTTCTCAATGTCGGCGACGCCACGTTCCGGCTGCTTGTTGGCTGGCTGCTCGCAGCCTTCCGCGCCTCGGGTCCATATCCGGTGTTGTGCCTGTACGGCGAGCACGGAAGCGCCAAGTCGACGACCGCGCGAATGTTGCGGCGGATGATCGATCCCAACCAGGAAGAACTGCGTAGCCCACCACGCGATGATGTCGATGTGATTATCACGGCCGCCCGAGGCTCCTGGGCGGTGACGTTCGACAACCTCTCTGAGATCAGGCCCTGGCTGAGCGACGCTTTTTGCCGGCTCGCGAGTGGCGGTGGCCTCGGCAAGCGGCAGCTGTTCACCGACGGCGACGAATATGTGTTGCGGGCGCAGCGACCCGTCATCTTGAACGGCATCGTCGAGGTCATCACGCGCGCGGACCTTCTAGACCGCGCGCTAGTCGCAACCCTGCCGGCCATTCCGAAAGATCGCCGCCTTGAGGAGTCCGAAGTATGGCGACGGTTCTATGAGCGGCAACCGAAAATGCTCGGCGCGATCCTCGACGCCGTAGCCTGTGCGCTCGGGCGGGTCGACACGGTGAAGCTGCCGGAGCTGCCCCGGATGGCGGATTTCGCCGTGTGGGTCACCGCGGCTGAACCGGCTCTCGAATGGGAGCCAGGCTCGTTCCTGCAAACATACGTACGCAATCGAGCCGCCGCGAACGAGGAAGTGCTCGACCATTCGCCCATCGCGCGCCTTATCCGCGAGCTGGCGCCTTGGGGGGGCGACCATGGGGGCGAGACGGCGGACTTGCTCGCGGCGCTCAATGCCAGGGCCGACGATGTAACCAAAAAGGAAAAGTGGTGGCCTAAAACGCCAGCCGCGTTGTCGGCCGACCTCACGCGACTGGCGCCCAACTTCCGTGAGGCCGGGATCGAGATCCGGCGGTGGCGCGACGGACGCCGGCGCCACGTCCGAATATTTTTTTCGGGGTCACCCGACAAGGCATGTAAAAGAGCGTCACCAGCGTCACCAACCGAAGAAAGTCGCGAAAATGCTAGAGAAAATAGTGGCGCTGATGGTGACGCTGGTGACGGGGGGGCCGTCACCAAGAAAAGGCCCGAAATATCAACGATTTCGGCCTCTGGTGACGGTGGTGACGCTCTTTCACATGCCTTGCATCGTGGCCTGAAAAAAACAGAACTATTCGCCAAATCCTCGCCTTCGAGACTGGATAGGCTACAGGCCGAGATGGCGGCCTGGTCGGACCGGAGGTCACGTTCCTGAGCGTCCGGGAGTGGTCGCCGCCTCCGGGCCTGTACGGGTTGGAGGGCACCGGCCGCCGCGGGGGGATCATGCTCTACCGGGTTAATCCTGGGCGTTGTCACTTGTCTCAACCCCGCCGGCGGCGGCGGTGAATATCCGCTGTCGGGGGGCGCGGCCGCGACGGTGATGGAGCGGATCGCGGTCGACTTGGCCAAGTCGCGGGGGCTATTACCGGCAGGCTTCTGAGGATGATCGCATAGATCGGTTGGCAAGAGCGGACGGGTGGTTAAGCAACGGCAACGGAGACGGATCGGGGAAATGATGATGGATGCACTACAGAGGATGATGCACGAGGCGGACGCACAGGTCGCGGATGGGAGCTGCGTTTCTCAAAACCGCTATCGCCCGAATTCAAGGCACGGATCACCGAACACTGGGTTGAAGCCCTGGCGGCGCTGACCGGGCAGCCGATCGAGGTCATCAAGGCGGCGGCAACGGTCGCCTGCAAACTCGAGGAATACCAGGCCGAGCTGAATATCAACCTAGAGGTCGGGCTCAAACGTCTGGAGGCGTTCGGAGATCTGGACCCGGAGGTGCGCGCCTTTGTCGCCGAGCTGCGGGTGCGCGTGCGGCGCAACGCCGGGTTGAAAGCCGCGCTCGAGTCGGGTCATCCGCCCCGCGCGCTGATGCATTTTTTGGAACGTGAGGAAGTGTTCCTGGAGCTGGTGGATGATGACTACCTGCACATCCGCGGGCCGGTGACCCGCCCGATGCTGGAGGCGATCTCCAGATACAGCGACGATCTTCGCTACTTGCTGGAAAAAGGCGGGCGGCACGCGTCATGACGCTTATCCGCACCTATCGACTGTTCAAGCAGCATCGCGGCGATTTCATCTTCGCTGTAGAAGTTGGAGAGAAAAGCGTGATCATCCTTGAATGATGTAATGTCGTGAAGCAGTGTAAGATTAAACTAAGCTACCAATGTCTTCGACGACCCGACTTTGACCGGGCAGGGTTTGTCGGATGTGTATAAACGAGTAAACCGCCTGGTTGTGTCGTCGCTGGAACATCATTGGGGATGTTATAGATCTTCGCTCTTCGGGATTTGCTTCCCGCTCCGCTGACTGTCGAGCTTGATCTGGACTAGCCGAACGAGAGGCTCGACAGTGCCCGCAAACCCCACCCAAAGCTCTCTCAGGAGTGTGGGACGGTATCCTGAATCATTAGGTGTCGGAGCTTTCGGACTTATTCCTCCGCAAATCTTACAGACCCAATACTTGCGGTTGAATTTCTGGGCACTGAATATGGGTCGCTGACGCCCGCAGGGGCATCTATCGCCCCCATTGTGTCGGCCACAATAGCAAATCCAGGCTTTACGCCACTGCTTGGCTAGTCGAGAATGTTCTTCCGGTGTTAGAGGTTCACCTGTCTGTTGCCGGGCAGATTCTTTATCAGCTGCCAGCGCTCTCGAGCGCCGGCCGGTTGGTTTATGACGACGGTGACGCCCTTCGGTCAAGTTTAACATCCTCTGTAAGCTGCGACTTGTTCTGTGCCCAGATACATTAAACTGCATCAGAGGATCGTGAAGGATGACGCCGCCGTCTTGAGGATAATGGGACCCATTCCCGACTGTAAGATGAATTGAGATTTCTATCGAGTCGCCCGTCTGCCACCGCCAAGTGAGGCTCTGATGATCACTGAACCAACGAAACCTCAAACGTGAAACCACCCTGTGATCGTTCAGTCAAACTAAACGACGCTCCAAGTGGGAAGCTAACAGCAAAGTCATTCCCATCAAAACCCTCCGACAAATCGAACCTGCTGCCATTCCTGGTTTGACGGAGAAATCGCGAGTATTACTAACCCAACGGCGACGTGCCCTTCACGTTGCCCCGCGCGCGCGTGGTGTCGCGCCGACGTCAACGCGGCGGCGATGAACACCAGAAGCGCTCGTTGAGATGGCGTTGGTGGTGGACCTCAAGCAGCCGACCAAATGGGACCTCGGCGTCGCCTTCGCCGAGCTTCACGGCGATCCAGGAGCATCACGGCGCGCTTCGCAGCCGTGCCCAAGCATGCGGGCGCGCGTCGATGCACGCGCGCGCCCGAGAATGGATCGCGGCCGAACGCTGATCGACACGACATTCAAGCATCGTCACTTCGTGGCGCTGCGGGTGGCGCTGCTCGCAATTGAGGCCGACGTGATCGCCTGCATCATCGAGGCCGAGAGTGAGCGCGGCAACTAATGATGATGAAAACATCAACCGGGCGTGGATGAATCACAGACACCCCACACGTACTATGAAAATGTTTCCCGTCTCGATCCGTAGACCGACGCTTCGCGCACGTTGAGACGACTTCGATGTGCTCGGCCGGGGTATGCAGGAATGGCCCGTATCGAGGCGGAAACGACCCTTCTAGCCCTCGGGATACGCCAGATGGACCTTGCCCTCTTCGCCTTGGTTCGCTCTCATGGCCGATGGTCAGACATGATGAGTTGTGTGGATAACTCCGGGGCTGCCCGGAAGGAGTTGAATATGCGTCAAGTCAGCGATCGGATCCGGATGTTGCGCGGAACCAGAGTCAAAAGCGACCGCGCCGATCGAGATCGGCACGTCGCGCGGCCGTTAATCACGCTGCCGAAGTGTCCGTCCGCCCTTTCGGTCGAGGCACGCCGGGAATTTCGCCGTACAGGGGCAAAGTTGGTTAGCCTCGGGCTCGCGTCCGAAATCGATCACGCGATGCTCGGCGGCTATGCGGATGCTTTTGCTCGATGGTGTCGAGCGACGCGCGAACTCGAAGCGGACGGCCGGCTCGTGATTGAAGGTCCGAACCATTCCGTGTATGCCAACCCGTTGATCAAGATCGCTGAGTCGGCCGCGACTTCGATGCGCCGCTTTGCCGTCGAGATGGGATTGAGCGCGGCGTCGCGCACGCGCACGCCCGCGGTGCCGGTTGTTGCGCTCACGCCGGAGTCGAATGCGGCCGAGGAAAAATTCTTTGGCCCGATGCGGTAGTCAGCCCTGAATCGTGATGGAGCCAGGGCCTGCTTTGGGATGGTGTACCTCTGTGCACTCATGCGAATTTGCGAGTAATGCAAGCCTCAGGCACCGCGTATTGGCCTAATTTGGCCATTGGATTCGCCAAACTGGGCCAAGGGCGCAATTCCGTTCCTGTTGCTTGGTTTGGGACCTGTTACGGCACCGGCGGTTCGAATCCGCCTCTCTCCGCCATCGAGGCCCTATCTCCGCGGCTTATCCACCGAGCAGGCCGAATTAGCCCACATTTGTAGGCTTCATTTAGTTGTGCGACGGCACCAGAGAAGACCACCGTCGACTCCGTCGAGCGCAATTTATTGTCAAAGTCTCTGTTGGCAGTTGAGGCGGGTTCATCCATGCATGACGCACAACTGGGCGATCCGGAAATGATCTATTCTCAGGAAGGGCCGATTGCCTGAGCAGCCGTTGCGATTTCGGCCTGGTCACTCAATATCTGGCACGCCACGGTGGCAACGCTCCGTTCAATCTCTTGCGACAGGCGAAACACCGAACCGCGTCCCGTCGAATCCGCTGTCCCTTGGGATAGGTGAGGAAGAAGAATTTCTTCGGATTACCCGATAGTGAGTAAACTGCAGATCCGGCGGCGCGATATCTGCCTTTCACAGGAGTTTATCTGTGTTACCCGAAAATACGAGGATCATCGCGTACGGTGGGATAGCCACGTCTTTTCAACCCTTTCGCAGGCTTGAACGTACAGACTGAGGTTGCGAATTCCGGCGCCTGCCGTCTTAATCAACGCCGCGCGCTTTCGTCAGAAAATGGATAATGACGGCCTCGGAGGTCCATTTCGAGATTGGGGCGCGGTCAGCCGCTGAAGGCGCGGTGGAGGAGCGAGGCGAAGCGGTGTTCGGCCTGACGTACCGCCTCCCGCTGCACCGCGCGCAGACGCTCCACTCGCTCAACCAGGGTCGCGAACCTCTGCTGGAGTTGGAGAGGCGGCAGCGGCAAACGCAGCTCACGGACATCTTCTTTTGAAATATTTTTCATCGACCCGCTCGTGCCCGATGCTCTGATTTCGATCTCGCCCGTACCCCTCTGCTTCGTAGAGCATAAAGGAGATAGTCAGGCAGAAGCTGGGATGTCGCGGGCAACTTCAGTCGCCAGAGCTTGTCTGGTAGTAGGACCTTGGCCGGCGGCGTTCGCACACGAGCGACAGCACCGACAAGTTCGACGGTGTTGGCACGGCTCATGATCAAGTCGCCACGTTGCACGATAAGTTTTTCGCTAAAGGTTTCGGACGGCGAAATAGGTTTGCTCTCTTCGGGCAGGAGATCGCTCCATGAAACGGCGCTCACCTTAAGCACACGCCAATCCAAGGCCGGATCGTTTTCGCCGACAGGGTTGAAGTTCACCCCGCCTTCAATGGCTTCAAGATGCTCTCCGAGCGGGCCACCGGCCACCGGTTAAAGACCAGATCCTGGCCACCAAAGAGTTCGAGGAAAGCGGCGGGGAGGAAGGTGTCGGTGAGTTCGAGGGCGTAGCGGCGGGTGCGGACTAGCCGGTCCGCCTGCTCCAATCGCCCCGCGATCCGCCGCTGCTCGGACAACTCGGGCAGGATGAACATGGTCTTGACATCGGAGGGCTTGATGACGCTTGGCCCGGGCCGGCCGAGGCCAGCGAGCTCGTCATTAAGTGGAACCAGAGAAATCGTGCATAGGCAGGCTTCGGGTTCGGATGAATCTTGCGTGTTAGCGAACTGACCACTCGGCCGGTCGCAATGAAGCATTTCCCGCAACGCGCGCCGATCGATGACAGAATGACAGCATCCTCGTCGAACTCCTTACTTTCGCCGTAACCAATGTAGGACGCCCTAGACGAACGTCGCGTTTCCCGATGGAACGAATCTGTCAAGCGTCGAACAGTTCGTCGGCGACCTCCATGGATCAACATCCGAATTAGCGCCCTCAGGAGTCTTAATAGTCAATTGGGTCTATCGGCTTCGCCTCTTCCAACGCTGTGACTTCGCCCGTCGCGACAGCCTCCAGTTGCCGCAGCCGTTTAAGCGTGACTCGCGGCTGCTCGTAAAACTCTTCATCCTGCTCGACCTGCCGATACCGGCTGGCAGATAGGTCATATTTGTTGGCCTTCACCTGATCCTTGGTGACCCAGAACTGGCGGGTGAGCTGGTTGATCTCCGTTTGCAGCGGCGTCATGCGGGATTGGAGTTCGGCGAGTTCGGCCTCGGCCTTCTCGCGGGCGGCACGGGCCTTGTCAGCCGTCTTGGAGACGACCTCCTCAAATTTGAGGCGGTGGATGATGGCGTGGTGTTCGAGGCGGTCCTTCTTCAGCGGGGCAATTTGCTTTTGCAGGTCGGCAAGGCGCTGGGCGCGCTTCTGCTGGAACTTCGCATCTCGCCGGTGATTCCAGCAGTCCAGCACGTCGGGGATGTCGTTCTCGGCGACCTTCTGGCGTTTGTCGTCCAGTGAATACCCGTCGTGCTCCATGTCGTAGAACCAGATTTTCTCCGTCGTGCCGCCCTTCGTGAACAGGAGAACGGCGGTGGAGACGCCGGCGTAAGGTCGGAAGACGCCCGAGGGCATGGAGACGACGCCGTCGAGACGGTTTTCCTCGATGAGCTTCTTGCGGATTTCGACGTGGGCGTTGGAGGAGCCAAACAGCACGCCATCAGGAACGATGACGGCAGCGCGGCCGCCATTCTCAAGCAGGCGTAGGAAGAGATGCAGGAAGAGAATCTCGGTCTTCTTGCACTTGACCGGCAGCGTCGGGTTCACATCCGCCGCGTCGATTGCGCCTTTGAAGGGCGGATTGGCGAGAACCACGTCGTAGGCCCGCTCTTCGGTGAACGCCTTGGAAAGAGTATCGGTGTAACGGAAGTTCGGAGCGGCGATGCCGTGGAGCATGAGGTTCATGCTGCCGATGCGGAGCATGGTCATGCCCGAGTCAGAGTCGAAGCCGGTCAGGGCCTTGGTCTGGCTGAACTCGTATTCTTCCTTGTGAGTTTGCTGCCCGTCAGGCCGTGGGGGTAGCCCTCCTCGTCGTAGGTGATGTCGCGCGGGTCGGTGTGGGTTTCGAGGAGGTGCTGCCAGGCGTTGACGAGGAATCCGCAGGTTCCGGCGGCAGGGTCGCAGATGCGCTCGCCTGGGCGCGGATCGCGCATGTTGACCATCATGCGGATGATGTGGCGCGGCGTGCGGAACTGGCCGTTCTGGCCGGCGGTGTTGAGCTTGCTGAGCAGGTACTCGTAGAGATCGCCCTGCACGTCCTGGTTCTGCGCCGAGATCTGCATGGCGTCGATGGCCTTGCAGGCCTCGATGAGCAGGCTGGGCTTGTTGATCTTGAACTCGGCGTTTTCCATCTGGGCCGCGAAGGAGCCGCCCGCGCCGCCGAGCGTCTTGATGAAGGGAAAGACGGCCTCCTTGACTTGCTTGAGCGCCTTGTCGGCGGGAAGTTGCGTCCAGTGAGACCAGCGAAGGTCGGGGCTCGGGAAAATGGGCGTGAACTTCTTGCCGCGGAGCTTGGCGGCGCGCTCGGCGTCCTGCTCGCGCTCGTCGAGGCGTTTGAGGAAGAGCAGGAAGGACAGTTGCTCGATGGCGTCGAGAGGATTGGCCAGCCCGCCGGACCAGAGCTTGTCCCAGAGAGCCTCGACGGCGGAGCGGAGTGTGGTGTCGGTGAGCATGATTTAGGCGGCGAGCGATTGGGTGAGTTGGAGAAGGTCGCCGATTTCCTGTGGGGTGAAGAAGCGTTCGACCGCGTTACGGCCAAAGTTGGTCAACGGGGGATCGTAGAGGTCGGCCTCGACCAGCGTGCGCTTTGCGAGGAAGACCTCCTGAACGGACCGAAGAAAGCGTATCTGCTCGGCGTTGTAGTTGTGGGCCTGAATGTGTCGCTCGAAGCCGCGCTGCACCACCTGAGGGTAATCGGGGATGGCATCGAGGGCAAGCAGGTGGCGGAGGAAAGCGAGGAAGTTGTCCACGCGCAAGCCGTAAGCGATCCGGATATTTCGGCTGGAGAGTTGGATGTCGTCGCGGCCGAGTTCGCGGTGGAGCGTGCGCTCCAGGTCGACAAGTTGATCGTCGGTGACCTCTCGGCCCTCGCGGAGCGCGGCGAGCGCGGGGTGCTTTTCCACAATTTCGAGGACGCGGGCATCCACGCGGCGTTTGTATTCTTCAATGAGGATCTGGTGCCCGCCTTCGCCGACCGAGATGTAGCCGTGGGTCGCGATGAAGTCAGGCAGGTCGATCTTCAAGAAGGCGCTGGGGCGGTCGCGACGGTTCTTCATTTGCGGCGCGAGGTCACGGATGATCTGCGTGAGTTGCGCTGGCGTGGCGGTCGCGAGGTCAGCGGAAAGAGCGAGTGCGGCGCTGGGCGAGGAGCGGACGCGCTCTGCGATGTCGGGGAGCAGGCTCACGTCTTCCGCAATCGACTGGAGCAACTGCGGCGACGGCGTGGCCTGGAGGATTTGAAGCTTCAGCCGCTCCACCTTGTGGGTGAAGGTTTCGGCGGCCACATCGACATCGGCGGCGAATCGAAGAAGCGGCGCAACGTGGAGACGGAGAAAGTCGAGTTTTGCCGGCGTGATGAGCGTCCAGAAGTCGTCCTCCCACGCCGGGGCAACTTGCAGCCACACCTTCTTCACCGGGAAGGAATCGCGCGGGATGCGAGCCATCATGGCGCGAAGGTCCGTGATCGTCTGGCGAAAGGCCTCGGCGGTGTGGTCGGGAAGGTGACGTTCGAGGATCTTGAGTCGCGTGTTGAACACCGACACGAGCACCGGCATGTCGATGGGCGGCTTGTCGTCGGCCTTCTTGTTGAAGTCGTTCTGCCAGAAGTCGATGATCTTGAACTCGGTCTTCTTCCCGTCCGGCAGACGGTCCAGGTATTTGCAGGCCTGCTGATTGCGCGTGCCGCGGCCGATCATCTGCCAGAGCTTGATGCGTGACTGCACCGGCTTCATGAACACAAGATTTACGACCTCCGGAACGTCGATGCCGGTGTCGAGCATGTCCACGGAGATCGCGATGCGCGGCAGGTTGTTCTTCTTGAACTTGGTGATGAGGCCGTCGCCATAGCTGCCGTCGCGCACCCGCTCGGTCGTGGACGTGATGACCTGCGCGACGCCCACATGCTGCGGGTACATCTCCTCGAAAACCTCGGCGATGCGGTGGGCATGCTTCTTGGTCATCGCGAAGACGATCGTTTTGCCGGGCAACTGGCCGGACTGATCCTTGAGGCAGGTCTCCATGACTTCCTCCCATTGCTTGCGGAGGGTGTCTTTGTTGCTGACCTCGACTTCGATCTCCGTGCCCGCGTAGTCGAGGCTGTCGGGGTCGATGCCCTGCTCGGCGAGAGCGTTGCGGTCCTCCTCGCTGAGGTCCACGCCCTTGATGCCTTTGCGCTGGAAACTGGTGTGCGCCTGGTACAGGCTGAAATCGACGAGGAAGCCTTCTTTCACGGCCTGTGGATAGTCGTAGAGGAAGGTCGGCACATTGGCATCGCACCCGAAGAGCCGGAAGGTGTCACGGTCGATGAAGTTGGCGGGGGTAGCGGTCAGGCCGATCATGCGGGCATCGAAGTACTCGATGACTTCGGTGAACCGCTTGAAAAGCGAGCGGTGGGCTTCATCGAAGATGATGAGGTCGAAGAAACCTGGGCTGAACTTGGCGTAGCAGAGCGCCAGCGTTTGCTCGGTGGCGACAAAGAGGCGTTTCGTTTTGTCGATCTGATGTGTGTAGATCCGGTCGCGCGGCTCGTTCGGCAAGTGGGCTTTGAAGCCATCTGTCAGGGTCTGATCGACAAGGGCGTCGCGGTCCGCGAGGAAGAGAACGTTCTGCGCCTGATTGGCGCGGAGAAAGACGTCGATCAGGGCCATGGCTACGCGCGTCTTGCCCGTGCCGGTGGCCATGACGAGGAGTGCGCGGCGCTTGTTGGCGGCGAAGGCCTCGGCGAGGCGGCGAATGGCCTCGTGCTGGTAGGGGCGGTCGACGATGGAACTGTTGATGGGGGTCGTTTCGAGCGGTTGCCGGTTCTGGCGCAGGAACTTCAGCCGCTCTAGGTCGGCGGGCGTGAAAAACCCGGCCACAAGGCGCGGATTAGCAAGGCCAACCTCCCAGAACCAGATGTCGTGGCCGTTGGCCATGAACCCAAAGGGGGCAAAAGGCTGCTTCTTGGCGATCTCGGTGACGTAGTGCCGGAGTTGTTCGTCGGCCTCGCGCGCGTTGCGGGAGCATCGCTTGGCTTCCACGACGGCGAGCACGTTGCCGCTTGCGTCGTACAGGCAATAGTCGGTGACGCCGTTCCACGGCTCCGCGTCATAGCCATCAACTGGAACCTCCAGCCGGACCTGGGTGCGGTCGTTGAGTTTCCAGTCAGCAGCCCGCAACTGCGGGTCGATATGCAGGGCACGGGTTTGGGCTTCGTTAAGAGTCACGGAGTTAAGCCTGCGCCTGTTCGCTGCGCTGTGTCACAGTAATCGTCTACAACACGATTGCAGAGTTCAAAGGCATTCATCATCCCACCACCCCGTTCCGCATTTACGTCGCGTTCGCTGATGGGCGCCCCAACTGAGTCTTCATCTCAGTGAGTATCACTCGTACTCTCGGCGCCTATAGTTTCGCGGCTCACAACATCTTCTTTTGACCAAGCGGTTGTTCTGGTTCCGACTCACTCGTGTAGCGCTTGCTAGGCCGCACCACGAGATACCAACCGAACAAGCGCGAACGCAGCGGCGTGGCTGAGTTTTTATTTCAGCCTCTTGGGTTCTGAATTTGAGCCTGCAAGACGCGGTCTGCTTCGACGCTTTCTTGGAAAACTTCAATCCGCTGTCTAAGCTTTTCCAACTGGCCCCTGAACTCGCAGCGGTCCGAACCGCGTAGAACTTTTCCGAATAGCATTTCGCTCGTTCGCAAGAAATCCGCCGCCATCTCTTAAAAGTGTCTCTTCACTCGTGGCTTTCTGATATCCTCGTCCTTGAGATTCCGAACCATTCCGTTCAGCCTGACAGCACCGTCATAAGTTGAAACCATCAAGCGGGTTTCATTCCATTTCAGACGAAGTGAGAGCAATGGAAGTTGGCTCCTCCATGCCAATCCATGGAATCGTGGTGGACTGTCGTGGCCTGCGCATCGATGGCACGCTCCGCATTCATAACCAATTCCGCCAAAACCGCACGTCCGGCGCCTATTTTTTCGCCGCGACTCTTGATGCCACTGGCCCCAGATTAACGCCAGAAAACCGATAATTGCTCCGATGAGGCCACTCAATAGGTTGGCAAGCATATCGTGGCGTACCCCGACGGATTGGTGCTGCGGTAGAGATGGGCGGACTTTCTCTGGGGCAGCGCTAGGAGCTAGCACGCTCGGGCTCGTGGTTGGCGTAGCTTTTAGCGAAACAGACGCCGCGGGTGGAACTGAGCTCAGCGAGACCGCGCGCACGCCGGCCGAGGAGACCTCTGGAGAGGTCGCGCTCCAAGCCAAGTAGGAGGCGAGTAGCGCGGCAATCGCAAGGCCTCCCAACAAGAAGGGCCACTCGCGCCGGAACCCGTACCAGTCGACCTTGACGATTCGCCTAAGCCATTTGGGGGCGCGTCGCTCTCGGACTTTCCTTAACGGACAGAGGATTCGATAGTGAACGAGTTCGTCGACCACATACGCGCCCAATGTGAAAATCGAGAACGTCAGGCCCCAAACGAGAAGGGTCGGTCGCAAATCGGGCCCGAGCCATTGGGGATACCGGCCTGCTAGGGCCAGCAGGGGTAAGCACACGCTGAAGACGGAAAGAGCTAGCGTGGCCACGATTAGCAGGAGGAGCGAGGGGGTTAATCTTATGGTTCCGGTCGCCAAGACCTGGATACCGAAAATAGCTGGCCTCGCGCTGGAATCCGGAAAACCAGAAAAGAGCCGCAGAACCCGCTGATGATAGCTCCGGCCGTCAGTACACTTCGAAAGAAGTCTCTGTCACTGGTCATCGGTATTTTCAAGCTTCATCGGTTTTGCAAATGAACGCGTTCAGTGCCCTGAGGGGTTGTATGACCCCGAGCAACAACTTGTTTTGGTGCCCTCAGAGTCCGAGCAGATCCTTGAGCGCGGCGTTATCCAGCATCACTTAGGCCAACAGCTTCTTCAGCCGCCGATTTTTCATCCTCCAGCGACTTCAACCGGCGCGCCTCCGATACCTCCAGGCCGCCATACTTCGCTTTCCACTTGTAGAAGTTCGCGTCCGAGATCCCGTGCCGCCGACATACCTCTGGTGTCTTTGCGCCCGCCTCGACCTCCCGCAGTTCTTTTCTCCGCCGGCACTTCATGGACGCTGACAAGGAAGATGAAAAACCTTCGCCTTTTCGCAGACTTGAAGAAATGCACAGGTTCGGCAGCACAAGTGCGTCTCAAATCGCCAAATCTCGCAGAATGCCTGGAAGTCTTCGCCACTTCTCGGTCCACAACGAGCGCGATTTTCAGGTCGAATCGGTTCTGCTTTTGTCGTGCTTACGTCGCGGTGTGCGCAATGATGAGATTCGCCACTTATGAAGAAGGCGCGAGGATCGACCGAACGCGTGAAGACCGGGCCGGATTAGTCGCGAGGCCTAATCCTTGCTTTTCGCCCAATCGTGGTGGGGGCATTGCGGTGCAAGGGGCGGATCAAGAAGATAGTGAGCGCTGGTGCCCGTTACGATGACGTACTCTTCTCCTACTTGACGGACGCCCTTGAGTGCTTGGAACGACTCTTCAGTTTCGTAGTGTTCGCAATGAACCAAATAAGGCTTCGTGCCGAGAACACTCTCTATTCGGTAAGTAGTTCATCCGCCATTTGCCGGATTTCCTCCAGATGGGCCTTGAGCTTGGAGTACTCTCGTTCCAACTCAACGTCCTTCTCTGGTCCACGGACCGTGACCCAGGAACCATAACGAGAGCTGCAAGAAGGACTGGACACACTGTGACCACAGGCGAAGGACGGTGGAGACGAGCTATTTTCTCATAGACCAATCTAAGGCCATGCATAGCTCGGGTGACATCCTTCGGATCAAGAACGAAAGGCAGTTGGGCAGGCGTGAACAACGGAACGTTACGAGCAACTTCATCGTAAACAAGTGCGCGGAAAAGCTGACTCGCTGTGCTTGCGGTCAGTTGTTCCAATTGAAACATTAAAATCTCATCTTCTAGGCGAGCACCGCCGGAAATAAACGCATCGGCGGGATCGAGGAAGACAAAAACGATTTTGCCGTCGGTGAGCATCACACGCTGAGGAGTGACGCCTGTTTTAATCATAACGGAGTGGACGTAATCAGCTAGTGTTTCCAGCCATTCGGACCACGGGCCTTTCAACTTCTCACCACTTAGGCCGCGCGAAAGAGCCGCGACAGGACTAACCGGTGTCGCAACATTCTTCGTCGGCGACTTAAGAAAAGACAAGTCGAGTCGGCGCTTAGCTTCCACAACGAGCAGCGGTCTTTCTGTTTCTCGTTCGAATCCCAAGTAGTCGAGAAATCTCGTATGTCCGGACTGATCGGAGCTCAGCGCTTGCTCGGGAACGAGATTCGGTAAACCGGTTTCAGACGTCTGATCGAGACGCCAATTCAGCAGAGCCAACAGGTCGTTAATGACGTAGCAGCGCCGATGGAACTCGAGTTCTGGATGCTGAGCATTCCACTCCTGGTCTGTATACTGAGCTCGTAGTCTTGCAAGTTGCGGAAAGAGAAGATCGTAACGGTTGAAGACTCCTTGGAGGTTCGTGAAGAAGTCGTCCGAATTCGCGACGATACTCAACGAAACAGCTCCTCGAGTCGGAAGGTCAATCTCCGTGCGTTCGGCCATCCTGCGGCTACGAAGATATCGAGAACATCAAGAAGGGCTCTGCGGCAGTCGTCACGTTCTTGAAAGATATAGGCGTAGTCGCTCAAGTATCGTTCTACCAACCGGACGAACAGGGCTGCGGCCAGTTGCTCGTACTGGTAGTTATTAGGCTTAGCAGCCCGAAGGGTATCGCCAATACTCAGAAACACGCCGGGCGGATCGAACGCTATGAAAGATCTGAGAGTCTCAAGCAGCTGATGAGCTATTGAGGCTATCCCAATCTGTGACAATGCTGTGAGCAGGCCATGAGCTTCTTTGTATAGCCGTTCGCGCTGTTGTTCGGTAGGAGCTGGCTCTTTATTCCCTGCAAGCTGTCTGAGTGTGAAAGCCCCAGAACCATAGTAGATTTGACGCGTCACATCGTCGATGATATGCGCAGCGGAGCGTGACTGATCAATATCGGGTTGCGTCCAGGGCTGGTCGTGTGCGTGCTGCGCTTGCAGGGCATGCAAGGCGGCGCTCGCGGACTCGAAGACATTCTTAAGCAATGTGAGACTGCGCCCACGGACGTCGTCGCCGTCATAAGTAAGCGTTTGTCTAAGGTTTAGAACCAAGCTGGACAGCTCTCCGGTGTTATGACACGGGTCGTTATTCAAAGAGTTTAGGAGCTCGGCGCTGAGTAACTCATGCTTCCAAATATAGAGAGCCGTGAAGATTCCGACGCACAGCTCGCGAACGTGCTCGGCTCCGGGTCCGTTGAGAACGCGACTGAATATCCTCTTTGTTAGATGAGCTACTCGAACTGCCTCAGATACCGCGAGATCGCTCAGTGAACTCAATAGAGCTTGCAGAACGCCCCGGCTGGGTTCGCCAGCGGACATTCGTTCTGCAATCTCCCACATGAGGTCATGCGCTGTGTCATGAAGGAACGTCAGCGAGCGAGCAATCTGAAAACGAACGGCAGGTACTGGATCGTTACTCAGGTTTTCTATTGCAATTAGCAGGTCTTCGTTTAGAAAGTCTTTTTTACGCGCTAGAGTTATCAAACCTATAGCGGCGTCGATTATTGCGGCAGGACTACCCCAAGACGGTGCTTGATCGAAAGCTGCGTCTCTCTCGGGTACAGGTTGCGGTTCGGGTCGCGCGCTCGCCTCGAGGAGTGTCTGCCGAACGAACGCGCCGAGCGCATCGTTCAAAGATAGTCCACGTGTTCGGGCAATCTGCGCACACGCTTCCGCCATTGTTCCCCAAGCGTGGTTCGCTAGCTCTTCATGAACATCAGATTCTTGTGTCAAATTCTTTTGGAGGGCTTGAAGAACGGCGTGGGTTTGGTCGGCCTCGGTAGGCTCCGGTGTCGAGTTGCGGTACTTATCGGTGAAAGTGCGTATCTGTTTCTCTAGCTGCAGATATTCCTGCTGGCTTCGCTTTCCAGCGGAACGCCACGGTCGCGCAGGAACTCCTCTTCCCCATATGTTCCACTGACCCACTGATGTGGCCCCAACATCGGTGAGTTCGGAGGAATTGAGTTGGTGGCGATGAGATTGGCGAGGATATTTTTAGCTTCTTGCGAGACAAGTGCCGGAGGAGCCAGGCAACCTAAGAGTCTGTCGCGGTATCGCATGACCGCTTCGCGCTGCTTTTCCTCTACCGCTGCGGGATAAGAGAGGATCGCAGTCTCGATCTTCTGGCGGTGTTCGGAAGACAGGGATTCAAACAAAGCGCTCAGGAGCTTTCCGGAGGGTTCGATAGTGTCAAAGGCATAGAGGATCGAAGTCGCTGAGAGCAGGGGTACTAGCAGGTGCCCAATCTTTTCGGGCAACTGTGAGCCGAGGAACAGAAGGCGTCGCCAAAGTACCGCTAGTTTGTTTTGTCGAGCGATGACATAGACCAAGTCCTTTAGTAGTTCTTTGGCGGACTCTTCGTTTGCGAGCTCGCGACAGAAAGTATCGAAGGCATTTAGCATGCGGATGGGATTGTCGTACACATAAGCCCGACCAGAGTCCCAGCCGGCGCTGTAGTCCGTTCTGATGCAGGCGAGTAGGCCCTGGAACTGGAATGTACTCTCAATTATCTCTCCCGACGTTCGCGCATGGCGGTGGCCTACGTAGCTTTCCAGCACTGAAACGAGGGCAGAGACACCGTTAATAGGAGCAACCCTCAAAACCCGTGGATACATCTCGGCAAGTTGCCAGAGTCCACCCTGATAGTCTTGGCGTTTATTCGAGGTAAGCGACAAGAGTTGGCTCGGAAAGAGCGTAGTGGTCTCCTCGGCGGGCAATGGGAGTGCGAACGCTGATCGGTAAATCTCTTCAACTAGGAGGGGGTCGCATTTTGCCAGACCAACGAGTTCACGTCCCAACCAATGAAGCTCTTCGTGACCGTGCACCATCAGATGGTCACTCGCAATAATTTGTCGGACCAACGTTGCCGAACCGTCCGTATCGGCGTCGAAGGTGCTGCAAAGTATCTGGATCCCGCGAATTGCAAGCCAGGATTGATACGGTTCTGCTGAGAAAGCGAAAGCTAGAAGGCGCTGTGCGCTCCGATTCGCGTCAAGCTTCTGCTCTAGCGTATAGGGTTCTTTCCTGTCGTTTAGCAGCGCGAGCAATGAAGCGATGGTAAAAGCGGAACGTATCGAGAATTGACGACTGACAAGTTCGCTAACTTTACACCATAGAGTAGCACCCGAGCGAAGCGGTGAGAGTTGGTTGGTCGCGCTGATTGAAAGTCCCCCGACCAGATAGTCGAGAGCCCGTTCGGCAGCGCTCTGAAGCTTCCCGTTTGTACTGGCGAGCGCGGCACAAAGCTCATCAAGATCGGAAGTGGAGGTGGCGAGTTCACCGGCTATATACGGGCCAATGAGCCTGACGATCTCCGGAACGTGTTCAAATTGGATGCAGGTGAAGACGGTACGCCAGTGATCATCATGGCTTAAGCTCTCTTGCCATTTGTGACGGAAGTAGAGATCGAGACTCGGCAGAATAATCAATGCCTGTTCAGGATCGTCAGCAATCTGTTTGCTGAATTCAGCTGAATCATTCGGAAGTAGCGATCGAAAAGCGACATAATCGAACAAAACATGATGAGCAAATAGCAAGAGTGTTCCCCGCGACTCCTCCATCAGTATCTGAGAGCTGAGAAGGTCGTCCAAGGCGACGCTGTCGGATCTCGACGCGACGCGAGCGCGCTCCGCTTTGAGAGAACGGCGACGCACCATCTCTGAGCAGGTCTCCCGGAGGGCCGTTGCTCGCGCATCGGCACGACTATCGAGTTGTCCACGATTAAGCGTGACACGCTCATGCCAATATCGATCCAGTAATTGCAATTGGGTTTCGATGGCATGGAGTTCGCCAAGATTAACGCCGCTGTCGAGCAATTCCGCTGCGAGTCTCAAATTGAAAGGAAACCCTAGTAACTCACATAATTTTTGGGAGGCGTTCTCCATGAGAGGAATAAGCGCAGGCGCCTGTTGTATGGCTTGACGTAACTCGTGGTCGGAGAGCCGCGGTACGCTCAGATGCGAGAGTTTGACAAATTCTTGTTCTGAAAATTCTGGATCTAAGGCAGCATCGTCTATGCGGCGAAATAGACGCTGCAATTCAGCGCTGTAGCGCAGATCAAACTTCCGAATAGAGGCTACAACGCGCCAGCGATCAGAGCGTTCGAGCACGAGGCTGATCAAAAGTCGAAGGGCGCGGCTCGTGCCTGCATCGCGAGCGGCATCGAGTGCGTCGATGACGAGGAATCCTGAGTTATTGCCAGGCCAGTTCTCGAGGACGTTTGCGGTGTCCCGGGAAAGGCGAAGTTCATTCTGAAGCGCGTTCAGGCTGCTTGCCATGAGGTCTTCTGCACTCAACACAACAACATCATGGCCTTCAGCCATAGCGCGTTGGGCGAAATCGTGAACAACACCGGACTTTCCAACCCCCGGCTCTCCGACTAACAAAACGGAGCGATCGGCGGCCTCGGTGACCAATCTGTCGGTTGCTATCCTGTTTAGCTTGATAGAGACGTTGCCGATTTTGATGCGCGAATGCGGAGCGAGCAATTTGAGGGTTCGAGCGCTTTGTTCTTTCAGAGACGCAATGTCCGCCTGATAGCTCGGTAGCGCCCGTAGTTGTATTTGGTTAGTCAGGAGGATGTGCTGCAATCCTTGGCGGCTCGCTCCGCTTCGGTTCTCTGAAAACCCCTTACACGCTTGTAGCAGGATGGCCCAGGCCGCCGCTGCTTGCGACGGAATCGCGAGGACTACTGTGCGCATCAGTGCGTCGACCCCCTGATGATCGGAAGTGTTGGGATCAACCGTAACGACTCGCAGGATTCCCAGGACATCTGCGATATCAGCATCGGATGGCGCACCACCAATCGCTCCTTTCCACGATTCGCGTATGCTGCTTATAGCCCTATAGAGCACCCGTGTTTCGGCCAAATTGTGGGCTGCACTGGTTAGCGAAGACTCGGCAGGCAAGGGGAACCTATCCAGCACCTTCCGGAGATGAACTTTTATTGACCATGAGGATGTTGGATCAACAGTAACAACTACTTGATCCTTCTGTCGGTCGAGAGGACGTTCCCACGGACGCGCTCCCTTTGCCGATTTGCAATGGGCGACTAGCCGGACGCATTGGTCAAAGAGCGATGGGATTCCCGAGAGCTGAAGACCTTTCTTGGCCTGAAGAAATATCCATCCTCCTGCGTTCGTGCTTACTAAGATGTCGTCCACGGGAGCTTCGGTCTCGCAACGCAACGATTCTGGCAAGACCGAAGACGAGTTGAGCCAAGGAAGGGGAGCTTCAGCGAGAATGAACCCTGCAAGCCATGCCGCGACTCCGTCCTGAAACGCGAAACCGCCAGCCGCGGCAGCCCCTCCCGCTGTGGCGAGATGATCTGACATCAGTTCGTCCGCCGGAATCTCGTCGTCTTTTGGAAATGAGAGTCGGTTCCTGAAGCGCAGGCCAGGTCAAAAAGCAATTGAGTCGCCGCGCGTAAGGCGGGTATCTCAGAGAAAGTCATGAGTTGGGTCGATTGATTGTTCATAGAACCCTTTAGGCACTTTCTGCATCCGAAGACGACCACTTCCTGCTGAGATCAAAACCCGAGAACGCGGATCGCAATGCCAGCGGCAAAAAGAGCACTGTGCGACCTGCAAGCGCGGGATGACAGTCCTATCCTCCCGCGCCGCCGTAGGTTTGCTGACGCGCTAGGGACCAATATCATACTGGTTGCGGCCAAATGAAGCTTCGCTCACGCGAAGCGCACAGGCTCTCGCCGTCGAGGCGAGCGATCTTCGGCGCGATACCGCTAACTCTGACCGTTCTCCGCGCGCGCTCGAAGTAGACCGGCGCGCGGACTTTCGGATTTGACGAGAGCGTATTGGCCAACGGCCTGGTCAGTTTCCGTGCCGTCTTCGCCCTGAATCTCTGCATGCATGGCACATACATCACAACAGCGATCCTGCCTCAAATAACGGAATTCCTTTCTCGCACGGGAACTTGAGCGACCAAGAGATCGGTGGTTTTTCTGCTTGCCAAGCACAAGGTCGTCGGTTCGAAACCGATCACCCGCTCCAGTTAAAGACCGTCGTAAATTCAGCCACTCATCTGCATTTTAAGCATCAGAAAAAGAGCGCTTTGACTCACCGTTTCTCGCTGATATAGGCGCAAAGTAGACGCTGGGATGGAGTCGCGGTCCCCGGCTCGGGGTCCGTGAAGGTGTTCTGGGCTGCCTGCAGACGCGTGGTTTGGCTTCGATTCCGCAGGGCGGAAAGAGAACCGGGTGGGTCACCTTTGGTTTGTCGGCCCGGTCGGGCACAGACGTGTCGCGCTTTGTGATACAGCAAGTGATTCTGCGTTTTTTCGATTACAAGGACCGAGAATTTTCGGTCGTCTTTCCGCCTGACAACTGGCTTGCTGCAGGCGCGACCTTTTTCGACCCAGCGAAAGTCACCGGTCAAAAGCCGTAAAGGGTCGCTTCATGGCGCTCCGAGCGTGCACAAAACTAAGGGTGAGATGACTGACGACATCGACACTTTGCAGGAGGCCGCGGGCGTGGACGGAAAATGCCCCACGGGTGTGGGACACTCGCGCGTGCTGCGGGGGCCGACCGGGCGGGCGCCGCGCAAGCGCGACGAGCCTCCATCAGACTGACACGCTACGATGGCCCGATTAGTTTTCGGCAGGCGACAGACCGACCCTCGGCCTGGTCCTAGCAGGACATTGATAAACGCCTGAATTTCACTTCGATATAATTCGTCTGAGTGGCTAATCGGATTGGTGGAGGAAGCGGCGGATACGAGGTGAAGAGTGCTTCAAGCGCCATACCCACATCGAATTCATCGCCCTCCTGGAATCGTTGGCCAAACGCTATCCAAGACTTGAGTTGCATCTGATCTGCGACAATTACGGGACCCACAAGCATCCCGCGGTCGCGCACTGGCTCGCTGTCCACCCGCGCTTCCATCTGCACTTCACTCCGACCAGTGCCTCGTGGCTCAACCTGGTCGAACGCTGGTTCGCCCTGATCACCAGCCAAGCCATCCGCCGCGGCAGCTTCGACCGCGTCCGGCGTCTGCAACTGGCCATCACTCGCTGGCTCACGCACTGGAATGAAATTGCCCAAACCTTCCGCTGGACTCGCCCCGCCGCTGACATCAAACGCTCAATCCTAAACGTTACTGCTATTTACGACTCATGACACTAGAAACCGTGTGAGAGCTTGGCATGGTCGTCGCCCTGCCGGATTTTGTAAATCGCAAGCCCGAACGGTTGCCAGGACGAGCAAGTCCGTATCGTGCAAGGAAGGGCTGTGAGGCAGGAGGTCAGGGTGGAACGAGTTGGTTTCGTGGGGATTGATGTGTCCGGTGATCGGCTGGACGTGGCCTTCAGAGCTAGCGGTGAGCGGCTGCAAGTCGGTAACGACCCGCGCGGTATCATCCGATTGACGAGAATGCTTGAGCGCTCGCAGCCCGAGCTGATCGTTTTGGAGGCCAGCGGTGGTTGTGAAGTGGGGCTACTCGAACGTTTGTTTGCGAAGGAGCTGCCGGTAGCCCTGCTGAACCCACGGCACGTCCGTGACTTCGCCCGCGCAAGCGGCCGGAAAGCGAAAACGGATGCGATCGACGCAGAGGTGCTGGCGCATTTTGCTGAAGTCATGAAGCCCGAACCGCGACAGATGGCGGATCCCGAAACCCGCAAGCTGAGAGCCTTGGTCACTCGCCGACGTCAGCTAGTCCAAATGGTCACTGCCGAACTGAATCGGCGGAGGCGCTCCCTCCAGGTGGTGCGCGAGGGCTTTGTCGCAAAGATTCGCTGTTGCAAAGAGCAGATCGCGGCTATCGATAAACAATTGGCGACGTTGATTCAGCAGACGTCAAAGTTTCGGCAAAAGACTGCGTTGCTACGTTCGGCACCAGGGATCGGTGGAGTTGCGTCGGCTACCTTACTTGCGCGGCTGCCTGAGCTCGGCACGTTGGACCGAAAGCAGATCGCCGCCTTGGTCGGAGTGCTGCGGACTATCTGTTCATGAGGGGGGCGGTTAGTGAATCAACGGCTGTAGCAGTCCATCGTCCCCGATTCCATAGCCGCTCACCGCATTGGTGTCGACGTTGGTCACATAGAGAGCGCTCCGGTTCGGCGCTACTGCTATGGACTTTGGCCGTGGCGCCGCCAGCGTCTTCGGACCCGGCAGCATATGGAGCGTTCCGTCCGCGGCGATGCCGTAATCCCAGATTTCATTGTTGTTGAAGCTTGCCACGTAAGCAAAGCTTCCGCGCGAGTCGACCGCGATCCCTAGCGGGTTCAGGCCCGTAGGCACAGGCGATCCGGCGAGCGCGCGGGTTGCGCCGGTTTGTTGGTCCAGCGCAAATTCCGAAATCGTGCCGTCGCCGGCATTGGCCGTATAGATCAACCCGCCGCTCGGAGCGATCGCCAGAGCGCTTGGCTGAAAACCGGTCTGGCTCTGGCCTATTTGAGTGAGTTGGCCGCTTTGCCCGATAAGGTAGGTTGTCAGAGTTGAGTTAGCCGCGCTCAAGACGTGAACGTACCTGCCGCGCGGATTCGCTGCGAGCGCGACCGGCGCGCTACCGACCGTAAGCGGCGAGCCTGGAATTCGGCTCAGCGCTCCAGTGGACTGGTCGATGCGAAACGCCGAAAGGCTGTTGTCGATTGCGCTCGTGACATAGAGGAAATTGCCGGTCGCATCCGCGCTGACGCCGACCGGGCTGAACCCCGCAGGACTCGGCGTTCCGACTTGAGTCAGCGTGCCGGCGGCGGAAATCGCGAAACCCGAGACACTCTGCCCTCCGGAATTTGCCACATATAGAAAGCGACCGTTGCTCGTGATGCAAAGTGCAACCGGATGTAGCCCAGTCTGAAACGGGCTTCCATCGACCGCCGCAAGGCTGCCGGTCGATTGAACTGTGAAAGCGGAGATAGTGCCGGCGAGCAAGTTCGCTGCGTAGACGTTGCCACCGCCCGGCGTGATTGCGATCGCGACCGGCTCGCCGCCGGCGGGAAATTGACTCCCAACAGCCACAGTGGCCTCGCCCGTGACGATTCGCTCGGGTGTGATATTTGTGACGGACGGCACGCCGCATCCCGCAGTCAGGGTGATTGCGAGAATTACCGCCGCTCGGATCGCCGCCGATACTCCTGGAACCATTCATTCCTCTGAAGATGCCGGGCATTTTTGCAGGCGCAGCGCCATTAAACTCACATCCGCGGTCTTTCGGTAAGTTAGACCTTGCTCCATCGGCGATGAGTCTGATTTGTCGTACCAAAGTACAACTTCAGACCCCGGTCAAGTAAGTGAGATTATCGCTTCGAGACGCGAAGGCGGCGATGCGCTGAAGAGTCGGTGCAGGCAAAATTTTTCTGTGTTGCCGCGCTATTCGATCCCGGGCATCGCGCTTGCAAGGTTCCGGCGCGACGCGAAGTGACCGAACTCTCGTGTCGCAGCATCAAAATGGCAGGGGTCTATCTCTCCGGGGTATCTCCCGGCTTCCTCAGCGCAACCGATAGCCTGGACGCCCTAAGTGAATCGGCGTTGATCGCTGTGACGGATGCCTCCGCACGTCTTCATCGGGCGTAGGTGCGGCGGACAGACCTACCGGCAACCCAGGGTATCAGATTTCGTGTCTCGCTTAGGGCTTTCGCTATTGTACCAAAGTACGACTAGCGCCTCCTGAAAAAAAAGAAGAACTCTTAGCCTCAGCGGACCGAGCAACGTGCCGACCCCCGCGAGGAAATCGAGTAAGCGGAGCATCGTCTGGCGCGATAAAAAGCGCCTGTAACGACATTTCAATTGGATTCGAGCTGCGCCTTTTGACAGCGCGCAGCAGGAGAAAAAAGGTGATCGAAACTAGTTCGCGGGCCCGGACGGTAGCGCGCTGTGCTTTGAGAATTGGATCTGCTTGTGCAATGGCCGGGGTCATCGCCGTCATTCCTCGACTGCTGTGGGCGCAAAGCGCCGGTCGGTTCGAACAACCGCCGATTATAAACGTCACTCAACTTTTGTCTGAGAGCGCGCTTTCCGGCCCTGGATTTCATGTCGATCATCAGGTGCCAACCAATGGCGCGATGGGTCAGTACACCATCGTCGCCGACGCGTCAATCTTTCAGAACGACGCAGGCACCTATCGAGTGGAAAGCCTCAATCTGCTGAAAATACGTTTGTCCGAGATACCGGCGATCGCGTATCTCGAGAACGTAAGTAAGACCGGTGTATTCGCCAAAGCGCTGGCTCAAAGCGCAGAACGCCCGGTTGCGGACGCGGCAAATATGGTTGTCCATCCGATGGATACGGTAACCGGACTGCCCAGCGGAATTGGAAGTTTTTTTGACCGCGTCTCCATGGGTGCGGGAGAAATAGCTTCGTCGGCCTCGAACTCGTTCGGAAGCGGGAAGGCCGCCGGCGAGACGGCCAATGTGACGATCACGGCGTTGGGATATGACCAGGTCCGTCGGGATCTGGCGAGAAAGCTACACGTCGATCCCTACAGTTCCGATCCGATTCTCACCAAGAAACTGAATTCGGTCGCCTGGGTCATGTTCTCTGCGCGGCTGACGGTCGACGCGGCCATGATGGCAGTCCCGGCCTCGATAGTCATCACTGGCGTGGAGTTTACTGACGACTTGGTCTATCAGAAACCCAAAGGAGATTTGATTATCTTCGTTCAGAACAAGCTGAAGAACATGGGACTGTCGCAGGCCGACATCGCCTCCTTTATTAGCAATTCCGCGATCCCGTTGAGTCTGCAGGTCTCTGTAGTCAAAGACCTCGAGGGTCTCGGCGACATTCCGGGCCGTAGCGCCTCAGCGGTAGCTCTGGGCGACGTGATGACGGAGTACCAGGCACGTTTCCTTGCTACTTCTTTGCGCATGCTCAAGCAATGGGGTCAGCAGAAGAGTCCGATTAGAGAGATTCAGGTTCCCGGAGTGTTGGTCGCTCGCGATCAGAACGGCAGCGTCATAGTGCCCGCGCCAGTCGACTACGTATCGTGGACTCCGCGTATCGCGGGGTTTGTTACCGCCCCCGCAATGCTCGGCCTCCGGCATCGAGTTCTTTGGATTCCTGCCAAAATGACCCCGCTCGCGCGCCAACAGCTGCAGTCAAATGGCTGGTCGATCCACGAGAGCGCACAACCGTAGCACCTAGTATTGGCTCACGTAGGAGATAGCTGCGTCGGCATATTGTTCCGCCTGGCCCTTAAAGTCCAAGGGCGCTGAGACGATCACGTTGTCGCCGACTTTGTCCCAACAGTGCTTGCCTGCTCTCATGATTGCATGGGTTTGTTTTATACTGTAGGTAACTAGGCCTGGTTCTCTCCTGGAGTCGGCGATGAGCCCGAGCGCAAAAACTATGCTCAAACGTCAAGCTACAAAGTTGGCCACCGTGACCGGTGTCGACATCCCGGCGACGGCAGGGGGTGCCAACGTGGCCGTGATAGATGATGACGAGCGAGTCCGCGAAGCGTTCGCTTTCCAGCTTAGCGCTGCCGGCTTTCAGGTGGCTTCGTATTCTTCCGCACACGAATTCGTTGCGGCCAAGGGCGTAAGCAATTTCGATTGCGTCGTGGTCGATGTATGCATGCCGAGAATGAACGGGCTACAGCTTCAAAAGCAGCTCACAGAGACCGGCAACTCCGTGTCCCTCGTTTTCATCACCGGGCGTGGTGATCTATCGATAGCAATGCACGCGATGAGAGCGGGCGCTGTGGATGTCCTCGAGAAGCCGGTCGACGAGGAAGCGCTCCTGACCGTAATTGAGCGCGGTGTACAGCGCTCTCGTCTGGAACGCGCGAAGAACGCCCGCCGCCTCGACCTCGAAAGACGTTTCAGCTCGCTGCCCGTCCGGCAGCGCGAAGTTTTCACCCTGATCACGACCGGTCTCCTGAACAAACAAGTAGCCGAGGAACTGGGAATAAGCGAGCGAACCGTTAAAGTGCATCGCGAACGATTGCGCCGCAAGATGGGTGCCGACTCGCTCGCGGAACTTTCTCGGATGTCTGAGGTTCTGCAGATTCACCCGGATCGTGCACCATCCGCGCTCCCGAAATAGGCCCCCCAAACGGTACTTAGCTCACTGCGCACGTCATGATGCGCGAGCTTGCCGCCCTGGTGCTATTGGGAGCGCGAAGGTGAACGTGCTGCCACCGCCTCGATTTGGGGTGAACCAGATTCTGCCGCCATGGTCTTCAACAATCGATCGGGTAACAAGTAGACCTAATCCCATTCCTTCGGTCTTGGTCGTAACGAACGCTTCAAACATTCGATCCGCGACGGATGGATCGACACCTGCGCCGGTATCACACACACTTACTCGAACATGTGCGGTCTTCTCGGGGGTAATCTTAATCGTTACTTCCCGTGGGCCAGACTTGGTTTGTACTGTCGCATCGAAAGCGTTCATGAGCAAATTCAGGATACACTGTTGGATCTGGACGCGATCTCCGAAAGCCCACGGTAGGGCGGGCGAATTATTAACACGAAGGCTGATCTCGCGAGACGCGGCTTCACTGCCGACCAGGTTGACGACTTCTTTGGTCAAGGAGCTAATATCAATAGCCGCCTTACGGGTCTCGCCGCCCTTGAACATGCTCCGAAGGCGTCTGACAATTTCAGCGGCTCTTTTGGTGTCTTCAATGGTATTTCTCACTGCGGCGGAGGCCAGCCCTGGCTTCGGATTTCCCTGAGACAGCAAGCGCGCGAGACCTCCGAGGCCACTTAGAATTGCGGTCAGCGGCTGGTTGAGCTCATGAGCGATGGAGGCAGCCAACTCGCCCATCGTCCATCGGCGCGATGCAAGCGTAAGTTCTTCTCGGAGTTTGCGAGATTGTAACACAGCTCGCTTTCGATCGAGGGCGCTAGCAATAAGTTGCCCAACGATCCGCAGGCGCTGCAACTCACTTGGGGACCAATATCGTGGAGCGCCAAACTTACCGAAGGTCAGACCGCCCAGCACAACACCTCCGATTTGAAGAGGCAGGACCACTTGTGCCCTGGGCCCATGTGATTTCAGAAATCGCCTGAGCTCTACCGCTTCCTTCGGAAGCTCGTCGGGACTTGAATACATAACGGTTTCACCGGCGAGCACCCGTGCGGTGATCCACGGCGATATCTGCATTGACAGCATGTTGCTTGGCAACCCTGGGATTCCCCGGCGAGCCCACCAATGCGTGCCGACGAATCCAATGTCAGGCGCTGCTCGTTCCCAAAACGCACCTCTGTCAACGTTGAGGCCGAGCACGATCTTGCGCAACCATTCTTTGATCTCTTTGTCGATCTCCTCAGCCGGCACGCGTGCCATCGCGGCTGACATTTCGTCCACCAGCGACTGAAAGCGTTCAAGCTGCTGCGATTTGGCGCTACTGTACGGGCCGGCTACGCGTGTTGGACTGCTTGCCGAGGTCGTTCGTGGTCTTCGCATTTGCGCAAGGATGCGACGTGCTCATCCTTTTCGGCAAATCTTGTAGCATAAGGCCTTCTGCCACTGGAAGGAGCCAGAAAGCTCCGTGGAACCATCAGAATCCGTCGGTGAATTTCGTCGTCGCCTGGCAATACGGCAGACGCTCAGCGCGGCAACTTCGACTGACTGCGCAGTGCCTTACGAATAGCGCCCAGGAGGGCCTCTTCGTCGAAAGGCTTGAACAAGCTGGCGACCACCTTGCTTTCGCTCATGGCCCGGCGGGTCGGTTCGTCGTCGCGAGCGCTCATCAAGATCGTCGGCAATCGTCGACCTGAAGCAGCCAAACTCCGGCATAGCTCGATGCCGCTCATCCCGGGCATGTAAATGTCCAGCAGCAGGCACACGTCAGTGGTCGGAAGGTCGCTGCGTAGCAGACTTTCGCCACTCGGGAATGCAAGCGCGTTGAACCCTGCCACTTGTAGTTGCATTCTCAACGCGCGGCGTATTGACAGATCATCATCTATCACTATGACAGTCGGTTTGAGTGCAATCGGCAATTGACAATATCGTAGTGCGCGGATCCAGAGTGCCTCACTAGCTCCATTGTGAAAATAAAGACAAGAGATTGTCCAGTGGTACTTTAGTACAATACGGCCGTTTCGGCGTGTAGTCCTAAGGTACAACTGGAAGTACCCGCCGCTGTAAACAAGAATCCGCAGTGCACTGCGAGAGGACAATGCGCTGGCTCATTCGGAAGATGGATTCCGTGGCTCTCACCGATGCGTCGGCGGCCGTCCCAGGTTTGCGAACAATTTCTGCTGTTTTTCCCCAGGTGGACTTGACCAGCGATTGGTCTCTCTAGGCGCCGGTAACCAAGCGAGTCCGCCAGCCGCCAGCAACTGAGATAGGCACGCGCAGAACTTACAAGGAGTATCCGAATGCATAGGTCGAAAGACAAATGGTACGAGGTCGTTCTTCTACTCAGCGTGATCATCGGTTTGTCGATCGCGCACTCGGCATCGGCGCAGGACAAGAAACCCAACATCGTGGTCATCATGGGCGACGACGTGGGCTGGTTCAACATTGGCGCCTACCACCGCGGAATCATGTCGGGCAAGACCCCGAACCTCGACAAACTTGCCGCTCAGGGCATGATGTTCACTGACTACTATGCCGAGGCGAGCTGCACGGCGGGGCGCGCCAACTTCATCACCGGCGAGTTGCCGATCCGTACAGGTTTGACGACCGTAGGGCAGGCGGGAGCGGATGTGGGGTTGCCAGCGCAGGCCGTCACCCTTGCCACCGTCCTGAAAGCGCAGGGCTACGAAACGGCTCAGTTCGGCAAGAACCATCTTGGCGATATGAACAAATACCTCCCATGCGTACATGGCTTTGACGAATATTTCGGCTATCTCTATCACCTCGACGCGATGTCGGATCCGTACTGGTTCGACTATCCGCAGAGCTGGATAGACAAGACGGGGCCACGCGATCTGGTGCACTGCTGGGCGATCGATGTGGATGACGCCACCGTGCAGCCGCGCTGGGGCAAGATCGGAAAGCAGAAGATCGAAGACGAGGGTCCTCTTGCGCCATTTCCAAACATGACTGACATCCAGAACTGGCAGCATGGTCGCAAGGCCAAGTACGACATGGAGACCTTCGACGATGTGCTGGTAAAGAGCACAAACGGCTTCATGGACAAGGCCAAGAAGGACGGCAAGCCATTCTTCATCTGGCACAACACTACACGCATGCATGTCTTTACCTACCTACCGCCGAAGTACCAGGCGATGATGAACGCCAAGGACAATTACAATGTAGAAGAGGCCGGCATGGCACAGATGGATGACAGCGTCGGTGAGATCCTGAAGCATATCGAAGACATCGGTGAGGCCGACAACACCATCGTCATCTTCACCACGGACAACGGCGCCGAAGTCTTCACTTGGCCCGACGGGGGAATGACGCCGTTTCGAGCGACCAAGGGCACCGTTTTTGAAGGTGGCTTCCGCGTGCCCGCGATTATCCGCTGGCCTGGTCACGTCAAGCCAGGCGCAGTTGAGAATGGTATCTTCTCCGGACTCGACTGGCTTCCCACCCTAGCTGACGCCGCCGGCGATGCCGACATCACCAACCAACTCCTGAAAGGGGTGACGCTGGAAGGCCGCTCGTACAAGAATCACCTCGACGGTTATGACCAGATGGATGTGCTAACTGGCAAAGGACCATCCAAGCGCCACGAGATCTTTTACTTCGGTGGCCCGCATCTCGGCGCCATCCGCATCGATGATTTCAAGTTCCAGTTTTTCCAGCAGCCATACGGCTGGCCGGGAGAAAAGGTCACCACTGACATGCCCACCATCGTGAACATCCGGCAAGATCCGTTCGAGCGCACACCGGCTGTCCGCGGAGAAACCACGAATGATATGGGTGGTGGCTACCTGAATGACTTTTACGCGCGCGAGTTCTGGCGCTTCGTGATGGTACAGCAATACGTTGGGACGCTGGCGATGACGGCGATCGAGTATCCTCCAATGCAAGCGCCGGCATCTTTCAACCTGCAGGCGATAAAAGAGAAGATTCAGGAACTGATGAAGGAACACGAAGGCCAATAATGCAATACGTGGTACAATGGGCGGCTTTTCAGGGCCGCCCGTTGCGTCTAACGGAACCGGAAAGTCGTGGCCATAGATTAAAGGGCCTATTCGAATGCTGGAGTCGATTCTGGCTATTTGTCGAGTAGTCGCGACAGCGCTCGAGCTGCTATGTGCGCTGGTCGCAAGCGTTCATGCCGAACTATGGCGTTAAAGATCCGAGACCGAAAAAAAAAAGAGGAAATGCCGGGGAGTATAACAATGAAAACAAAACAATCGTCACGGATGGGCGGATTGGCAATGTCGCTCGGGCTATTTGCGGGAGTCGTGGTCTTGGTGAGCGTTCTGTACTCGTGCGCGGCCACCAGTCAGGGTCAGGTCGCGCTGGAACAGACAGCCCCGACTGGCCAGGCTGCTCCAACCGGTGCGGCGCAGTTCCTGGGTGGCGACGCTTCGCTGCTTCAACCCGGGGCCGAAGGCCAGGCTGCCTACATATACATCAATCCCAACGTGCAATGGAGCAGCTACAAAAAGGTTCTGCTTAAACCGGTCGAGTTTTGGGACACGTCCGACTCGAGCGTGTCTCCTGACAACCAGAAGATGCTGACTTCGTACTTTTACAACTCGCTGCAAAAGAATCTGCAACAGAATTTCACCATCGTCGACCAGCCGGGGCCCGGAGTGATCACTTTCGCGGTCGCGATTATCAATGCTGAATCGGCCACACCCGGCTTGCGATCGGTTTCGCTGGTTATTCCGCAGGCTCGCATATTGAACTACGCGCAATCCCTTGCGACCGGCCACGCTGCCTTCGCCGGTTCAGCCGAAGCGGCCTTCAAGGCCACGGATTCGAGCACGGGACAGTTGCTGGCGGAATCGGTCGACAAGCGCATTGGCGGCATGGCAGTGAGCAACGCAGCGCAGATCCAATGGGGAGACGCCGAAGCCGCGATGGACTACTGGTCGCAAAAGATTGCGCAGCGCGCGGTCTCGCTCGGCGCGGGCAATCCGGCTCCCGCAGGCACTGCTCAGCCCTCGGCGACCAATTAACGTTGATAGAGAAGAGGAAAATGTACTTCGTAGGCTACGCTCGTAATTCTCTGGTGAACCCGAGGAAAGCGTTTCGACTAGGTTGCGGCAGTCCAGGAATGACGGTCCTTTACGGCTCTGCGAAGCCGGTGCTCTCGCCGCAGATGGGCCCAGCGCGCGGCTTTTAGGACGAACGCGGACAGATGGAAAGCGGAGCATTGAAACGTCTGTACCCGAGGGTGATTGCGCTGAACGGAGTCTTTGGCTTGATGGTCATCGGGACTACAGCCGCGCAGGCGACGGGCAACAAATCTCTCGACGAGGTAAACAAGCAACTCTCGAATCCGATATCGAGTATCTGGGCGCTGGACCCAGCTTCATTTTTTCGACGGCCAGCAACTGGCGGCTCGGCCAGAACAAGTGGCAGTTGGGGCCGGCAGGCGTACTCGGATACCTCGGCGGCAAATGGATCGCGGGAGTGTTTCCGCAGCTGTGGTTCTCGGTCGGTGGCCCAGGGTCGCAGACCGTGAGTCAGATGAACATCCAGTACTTTTTTCAGTATTTTCCTGACAGCGGATGGGGCATCGGTACGTCGCCGAACATGCTGGTGAATTGGTACGCGAACAAGAGCGGCAACGAGATTACGTTTCCCATCGGCATGCAAATCAGCAAAGTCGTCAAAATCGGACCCTTGCCGGCGAAACTGGCGGTACAAGGCCAGTAGATGCCAGTTCACCCGGATGTGTTTGGCCAGAAGTGGAACCTCCAATTCGCGGTAACCCCGGTCATCCCGAAACTCATCAAAGGAAATCTTTTTGGGGACTAGTGGCGTGCGATGGCCGGCCGAAGATATCCGGAGAATCGAATTGACAACACAATCGCCCATCGACAAGACTCGGATTACGAGTCAACAGGTCCGACATGCGTACGTGAAGACTGGGGTAACCCGGCTTACTGTATGCGTGTCGATCCTGGTAGCAGTCCTTAGCGGTGTCGCCCAGAGCGCGGGGCTGGAGCTGTACGAGACGGGAGCCCCCGATCTCGGTACCGCGAGCGCCGGGCGAGCCGCCATGGCTGCCGACGCTTCAACCGCGGCAGCCAATCCCGCCGGGATGACTCAACTCGACCGAACGCAACTGCTAGGTGCGGCCGGCGCTCTTCTCCCCTCGACCAACTTCGACGTTGCTCCCCAAACGACCACCAAGGGCACCGGTGGCGGCAACGCCGGGGTGTTTATGCCTTTGGGGGCGTTCTTCTTTGTCTACAAGTTTTCAGATCGTATACGGTTCGGCCTGGCTAACTACTCGGATTACGGTCTGGCCGTAAACTACGGCAATGCATGGGTCGGACGCTATTACACAACTAGGGAGGCACTGTTTAGCGGCAAAATCGCTCCGTCACTTGCTTATAAAGTGAACGATTGGCTTTCGGTGGGGGCGGGTTTCAGCATTGCGGTCGCACGTCTCACGTTCCAATCAAGGATCAACAATGCGCTTCCGCGTCTGGGAGATGGCCGCATGGCACTCGAGTCGTGGGACGAAGCGTTTGGCGGTACAGCCGGCATCTTACTCAGCCCGATTCCGACACTTCGTATCGGACTCACCTACCAGTCACCGGAAGATTTCAAGTTCGGCTTCAAACCGTTCCTGACGGGCCTCGGTCCGGGCTTCAGCGCTATCAGCAAGAGAATCGGCGGCGTGCAATTCAATGTTCCGTTAACGGAGCCGCAGCAGGTGATGGCGAGCGCGCTCTACCAGATCATACCCAACCTCAGTTTGATGGGTAACGTCGGATGGCAGAACTGGTCGGCGTTCGGGCAGTTCCCAGTCGGAATCTCGGCCAGGAACCAAACGTCTGTCGAAGCCAATCTGCATTTTTCAGATACCTGTCAAATCGCGGTCGGGCAGCAATATCGGATCGCCGAGAGGTGGCTGTGGTCCGCCGGATTTGCGTATGACAGTTCGCCAGTTTCGAACGCGAACCGTAACGCGGTCCTGCCTATCGATCGCCAACTGCGCTATGGGACGGGCATCCAATATCAGATCACCCGCGACGTCACAGCCGGTGCCGCATGGGAGTTCATGGACGCCGGCCCCGGTCCATTCAGCAACAGGCGTGGACCGCTCGCCGGAACGCTGCAAGGGCATTTCTCGACCAACTATCTCAACTTTGTCGCGCTCAATGTCATTTGGAAATTCTAATAATAGTTCGCTCTAAGTCGGAGGTTCAATCTATGCTGAAGCTGTTTATGAGAGACTTTGTGAAACGAAATACACTTCGCACGACAGCGGCTGTCGTTTGTGGCGTCGTGCTATTGGTTGCGAGATCCGCGCGTGCGCAGAGCGTCCTGTCGCTGTCGCTGGAAGATCGGCAAATAATCACTGCCAAGCTTGGCCCCATAGTGGGCAAGGCATTGCCCAGCAAGCCCATTGAGGACGTTTCCGTCTATTTTCCCCTTCAGGAAAAGGCGGCCAATTACCGCGTTACCTTTGGCCCCAACGCCGGCAATACCCAAACGCTCGGCCTCGCGAAGACCAGACGCCCGGGTGGCAGATCGGCCTGGCGATTTCAGTTCTCGCCCTCGCTTGCTGGATTTATCCATGAGACGGCACAGGGTGATCTCATGGTGCCCGCAGTAACCGACACCAGTGAAGGCGTGGTGGTCATCACAACGCCCGCCAACCCGTTCGTGCTCAAAGGCATGAAGCCTGGCGAGACGCGTTCTTATTCGCAACAGGTCTCGGTGATTGAACTGGACGACCCGGCGGATCAGGAATATTCAGGATCGTTAAGCGGCACCTACACTTACGTGGGCGCCTTCCAAGTGACAGTGCCGGCCGGCACTTACGAGGCGGTGCTGTTGCGCCTCAAGTGTCAGGGCAAGGTTGGTCCAGCCCAGACGCACGACACTGCGTACTACTTCTTCGCGCCCGGCAAGGGAGTGGTCGCCATGATTAGCCAGGAGGATGCGACAGCCTTCTGGATCATTCATATCGACACCACCTCTGGAAAGGTGCTCATCAACAACTGAACCACCGATGGCAAGATGCGGATTGGTGAGGAGAGCGTTGTGGATGTCAGTGCCACATGACGATCCAGCGCCCAGGTATGCTTTCGTTAATAGGGTTCGTACTTCTCACGGCGGTGAGCAGCGCGCGTGGTCAGATCATCGCACCCAATCCATCCGGAATCGAGTCAGAAGAGGATCGGTTAGCGCGGGAAATCGACGACCCGACTGCGATTCTCACGCAGTTGAAACTTCAGGATCTATATACTTCCAGTAATTTCCAGACGACCGCCCAAACCAACACGATCCAGCTGCGTCCGGTTCTGCCCGTGGGGTCCTTTTCGCTTTTTCCGTTCAAACAAATCATCCGGCCGACTTTCGAAATAAAGACTCTGGCCACGTCACGAGGCAGTTCGACCATAACTGAATTTGCCGATATGCAACTTTTCGATCTGTTCCTCTCCAACTGGCCCGAGCCCAAGGAGACCGGGTTCGGCTGGGGTATCGGGCCCACTTTCGTGTTCCCCACGGGAAGAGATCCCAAAGCGGGTGATCATGCATGGGAGGTCGGACCCGCAGCCGCGGCCGTTTACCGAGGCATTCCGCACTTGATGGTCGGCTTCCTGTTCCAAAACCCGATCTCGTTCGCGTACACGAACTCCTCGGCCACCCCGCAAAATGAGATGGAGTTCCAACCGCTTATCTCGTACACGCTCGGCCGCGGTTGGTACGTGAAGTCCGCGGATTCCACGTGGACCGTCAAGTGGCGGCATGGCAGTTCCACCAGGATTCCCGTCAGCCTCGGCCTCGGGCGCGTGTGGAAGTTCGAGGGGCCTGAGCTGAACACCTGGGTGTCGGGCGAATGGACGGCCTACCGCCAATACACCGGTATCACCCCGATGAATACCGTCCGGTTCGGCCTAACCCTTCTGTTCTCTCGTTTTCAGCTCTAGCAGAACATTAAGGACCTAATCACCCATTTCACCTGCGCCGGACTGAGAAATGTTTGAATTAATTCGATCACACGCTGTATCTCTGACTCCCTTGGCGAAGTTCGAATTTGGATGGTACTTATTTTTGGCATTGCACCTTTCGTACGCCGCGCGGGTCTGCCGGCAGCGGTAGGACTCCTGCTTAGCGGCTCATCTTCAAAGACTCGGTGCGCGGGTGGTTGTAGTAGGAATCCTTCAGAACGCGACGCAGCTGCGCTTCGTCGAACACGATCATGTGATCGAGGCTTTCGCGCCGGATCGATCCGATGAGGCGTTCGACGTAGCCATTCTGCCGGGGCGAGCGCGGGGCGATCGGATGATCGCGGATCCCCATTGCCCGAATGCGATGAGTGTAGGATAAGCCGAAGGCTCGGTCGCGGTCGCGGATCGGATGACTCGGCGCTCGGCGGCGCCGGGCCATGTACCTGCTAACGGTCGACTCCGCGACTTCGATTCCAAGCATCAACAATTCGCCGTGGATCCGTGGCGCGCGCCACAGCGGGTTCGCGCGCCTCATTCGCCTGATCAGCGCTCGAATTTCTGAATCGATCCGCGGACGGTCGCCGACATGGCGGGACTTCCAGTGCCAGTAGGCGCGGAACCCGCGTCGGTGCCAGCAGATCATGGTCTCCGGCTGTACGACGATGATCGTGGCCAAAAGCGACGGGTACAGTCGATACAGCCACACCATCAGCAAGCGATCGATATTCCACAGTCTCGCTTCGCTTCTCGGATTCTTAAGCCATTCCCCACCGCCAACCCGGGCAATACGAGCCTTTGTCAAGATACAGGGGATCTCCCCCCTCGCTATTGCATGGAGTGCTTAATGTGGCCGAGCAGCGAACAGAGCAGTCTTATCCGGGTTCTGTCGACGGTTGATCGTCCTTGACGCGGCGCTTGCTGTGCTTGAGCCTGAAGCTGTCGCCGTTCGTCTCGAGGATGTGAACGTGGTGAGTGAGACGATCGAGCAGCCCACCGGTAAACAAGATCCTGGTCCGATCCATTTTGAGCGCCCAGGCCGGGCCGATCAAACTCGAGCCGAATCCGACCAAGGTCTTATTTCGCAAACGTCACAATCTGTTCATGCTGGAAATGGCGTCGGTGCGGCTGTGACAAACCGTTCGCCCGGAGACGATCCGCTTTTTTGACGACCGGAACGAAATCCGTCCTGATCTTGGTGGAGGACGATTCGTCGGTTCTTCGCGCACTGCGTAGATTGATGCTCTGTGCGGGATTTCGAGTCATGGCTTTTGATTGTCCGCGCACAGTCCTCGAAAGCGAACTCCCGGAAACCGACGCCTGTCTGATAGTCGACGTACATCTTCCTGGGATAAACGGGGTGCAGCTCTGCGAAACCCTGGCCGCCTCCGGATGCCAACTGCCGGTGATAATGATGACCGGCCACCTCGACCAGGCCACGCGCGAGTTGACCCAGCGCTCGAAGGCTGTAGCGGTTCTGTTCAAGCCGTTTACCCGCGACTCGCTGCTGGAAGCGATTTCCGAGGCTCTTGCGGCTGGCAAAAACACTTAGGTTCTTCACTTATGTCGCTAGGGCCGCCGTTGGTAGAATGGTGGAGCGATTGAAGCTAGAGTTTGTTGCGTTGTGCCGCGCCTGAGCGACATTATTGGCGCTGATCACATCTTTGACACACTGCACGAGGCGCTCGCCGCGATAGGCGAACAGCGCGTTCATGCCGTGCCGGCGTTCAATCCGTAGTAGTCTGGTTTCGTGAAATGCGAACCGTCGATCACGTACGACTGGACTGCCGACCTGCCGATCCAGGCAACCCCGGAGCTGAGTCATGCGGCGGTCCGCTCGTAGCGATGGTGCAAGCGCCGACTTGCGGAACGTCACTCCAGACAGGGCTTTCGGCAGCCACAACACAGTCGAAGGGAAAATACGAAACGTTTAGGGAGGTGCACTAGAGCTGAACAGCGGAGCGAAAGCCTCCTGATAACGCCATGCGAGAAAGACTTCCATAGCGATCACAGCAAATGCGATTGCCAGTCCGCCGGGAGCCAGAAACAGATGAAAAAACAAAATGTTAACGACGATTGGAGCGAGGACGACCAGTCCAAGCGGAACCGCAACTCCAGTCAGCAAGAGCACACCGCCGATGAGTTGGCCGAAGAAGATCAACCGAATCATGTAACCGGTAGCAGCGAGTGCGCCGAAAAAGTCGATCGCGGGCTGCGGCATCGGCTGCATGGGGATAAAATGTAGGAAGCCGTTTAGCCCGAAGACCGTAAACATCAGACCGAGCAAAATGCGGATTACCGTAGTAATCGTTTTCATCATTCCAGCCCCTCTTTCCGTCCGTTGTTCGACGCTGCGCTGCGACGGCATCGCCAAACTAAGCCGTCCTTATCAGAGCGCGCAAGTGATCCAAGCTGAAATTTCCATAGACGTCGAGCAGCCCATCGACGGGTTCTGTTCCTACAATTTCAGAGGAATGCTCGGAGCCTCAGACTGAAGACGGCCTCGAAATTCGAAGAAGGGTGTTCAGCTGGTTTAAAGATAGACTCAATATCGGGTGTGATCTGAAGTCCATCCAAGATCTCCAGACGATAGAAGAGTTCTGTCTGATCCTGCGTGGACGCGGACGTCGGGCAGGCACACGTGATTCCGGCACCTAACCGATCGCCATCGCGATCAAATGGCGCGACCGAAACGGTTCCCCAGTCGACTTCGACCCAGGTTCGGCTGATTTTCGCGGCGCATACCCGATACGCACGAAGGGAACTAAGCGGAATCTTCTGGTCTACGCTAAGCGACACTCCGCCGCCGCCAGAGCCAGGGGCCGGCAAGGTCCTCATGCGCCACTCCCTCGACCGGCGGCGGTAGAGTTAGAGTCGTTTAACCTCTTAATTTACCCAATTCCACGGCGGGAGAGCATTGTACCCTCCCGCCTGCTCCAATTCTGCTCCCGCGGGACATCAGTGCAGAAGGAAAAGCTTGAGATTGTTGACCTTTCAGGCCGCGACCTTGTTTTTGCCAAGCACAAGGTCGTCGATTCGAAACCGATCACCCGCCCCAGTCGAATCCCTGATTAATTCAGCGCCTCTCCGAAATAAGCGGATCGCCCGTGATACCGGATCGATCCCGAGCGCAACTGGACGCCGCGGGCGTGGACGGAAAATGCCCCACGGGTCTGGGACACTCGCGCGTGCTGCGGCGGCCGATAGGTCGAGGCGCCTGAATACGGAGAATCGGCGCGCGACGCCAGCCTTCCCGCACCGGCATCGCACTTCATCCCCATATCGTCACTGTGCCGCCGTCGGCGAGGCGGCGGGAGCGGATTTCATGAACGACAGATCGGGCGCCTGTGCTCCCCATGGCCGCGCCACCACCGCGGAAATTGAATTCTGCGGTGAGCCTTTGATGAGGCGGTCGGTCCACACCACGTACACGAAGCTCTCATGCGGCGCGTCCCAAAACCGGCTGACATGCAACCGCTTGAACAGCACCGAGCGTTTTTCGGTAAAGGCGTCCTCGCCGTTCTCGAACAGTTTCTTCACCCTGATAGGACCCGTCTGGCGCACGGCGACGGAGGCATTGGACGTATCTTCCGCCAGGCCGAGCGCCCCTTTGATTCCGCCCGTTTGCGACTTACTGATGAAAACGGTGATGCCGTCGATTTTCGGATCGTCGTAGGATTCGAGCACGATCTTGTGATCCGGCCCGATAAGGTTGAACTCCGTGTCGACGGAGCCGACAATGTGCCGCTTCTCGTTCACATGATGCCAATGGATTAGCATCCCGACCACGACCAGCACCGCCACGAATCCGACGACCCAACTCGCGTTCCATCTCTTTGCCATTACCCGCCCTCGCCACTAAAAGCCTGCCCGCCCGCGACGTCATGTAACTCGCTGGCGTTCACGTCGAAATACGAATTTCCTCGATTCTACGCGTCGGTAGGCTGTCGTTGTAGTTCCTTCTCGATATTTTCCGTGGTGAATATTGAAAACCCCTTCGACTTAGTGGTGATGCATGGATCGCGCCGCGGTCGAAAGCCCGATAGTCGGCGAGGCATGAACCTTAGAAACGGCGGGCGAGCGAACCTGCGCGTTCGCGTGAAACGAAACGCAGGTGCGATTGGAAAGCGCGTCGCGTATCGTGTTAGATGAGTGCAGCCCCGGCTGCCCGAACGACGTCGATCCATACCGCTGACGGCGCGCGCGTCCTCGAAGAGGAATCGCGCGGCCGCGGCTCATAGAGGGAGCGTTTGATGCGTGTTGAACTTGGCGACGACGTGACATGGTGCGACCTTCAGGACGACGTGGTCATCCTGAACGTCGACACGGGCGTCTATTTTGGGCTCGAAGGCGCCGGTGGGCAGATGTGGCGGGAGCTCGTCGAGCATCGGTCACTCGATAAAGCTTTCGAGGCGCTCAAGAAACGGTTCGATGTCAAACCCGCTGAGCTGAAGCGCGACCTCGAGGATATGGTCCGCCAACTCGCCGAAAAAGGGCTGGTGTCCGTCGTTGCCGAGCCTCATGGCCGCTAGCGCGCACGCCGTGTGGAAGGGGCAAACCTGCCCCTTCGGGCCCACCACCTGATGAGTGGTATCGCGGTTCTGTACCAGACCGATGGAGCTCCAGCAGACGGCTCGATAGTCGAGCGCATGCTCGCCGTTATCCCGTATAGCGCAGTCGACGGCTCCGGCGTCTGGGCGCGCGGTCCCGTCGCTATCGGGCATGCGAAGCTGCAGGCGACGCCCGAAGCCGCGGCCGAGAGCAGTCCATTCGTGGACGAATCCGCCGGGCTCGTGCTGTCGATGGACGGGCGGGTAGACAACCGCGACGAACTCATCGCGGAGCTGGCCGCGCGCGGCCATCACATCCGCACGGGCACCGATGCTGAGATCGTGCTGCGGGCCTGGCAGTGCTGGAGCACGGAGGCGCCGGCAAAACTGATCGGCGATTTCGCGTTCGCCCTCTGGGACCAGACCAAGCGCGCGCTGTTCTGTGCCGGAGATCCCCTGGGAGTGAAGAGCTTCTATTATTTCGAGGGCCCGGGATTTTTTCTCTGCGCCTCGGAGCTTCATCAACTGTTTCAAGATCCGAGGGTCGTCAAAAGACCGAACGAGGCAGCCGTTGCCGAAATATTGGTGAGAATGTCGCTCGACCGCACGGAGACGCTGTTCGAGGGTATCCGTCCGCTCGAGCCGGCCCACTACCTGTACCTCGGAGCGCCGGGATCGCGCGGCACGGAATGCCGCCGGTACTACGATCTGGACCCCTCCCGCGAAATCGTTTACCGCAACGACGACGAGTACGCCGCCCACTTCCTTACGCTGTTCAAAGAGGCCGTGCGATGCCGCCTGCGCAGCCCCAAGGGAGTCGCTTCAGACCTAAGCGGCGGCCTCGATTCATCGTCGATTGTTTGCATGGCCGAAAAGCTACGTCGTGACGGCGAGGCGCGAGTCCCTGGTTTTGAAACCTTCTCGGTTCGCTTCGAGGACGGACCTGCGGCTGAGGGTCAATACGTGGCGGACGTCCTGCGCAAGTACCCGCATCGCCATACCGACGTTGCGCCGGGAGTCGCATCGGCGGATGAACTCATCCGGCAGGTTTCTCACTACCTGGACATGCCGGACTATCCCAACGGGGTATGCGCCGATTACACGCCATTGCTTGGCCAGCGTGATGATCTAAGGGCTCGTCTGACCGGACTGGGCGGCGATGAGTGGTTCGGCGGAACCTACTTGATATACGCCGACCTGATCCGACAGCTTCGGCTTAGTACCCTTTTCGAGCGGCTGCGAATCGATCGAAACCCTCCCGGCGGATTCGCGCCGTTTCCGGGCTATGGCCGCGTTCTCGTGCATTATGGGCTCTGGCCACTCGTCCCCGAATCCCTCAAGCCCGCGATCAAGCGATGGTTGCGTCCCCCAAAGCTGCCGGCGCCAGTGGCGCCCGCGTTCGCCGCAAAGACGAAGCTACTGGAACGGCTGTCCGCGCGGCGTCCCTTGCCTCGATGCCGCGGCTTTGCCCAGCAGGCGCTGTACGAATGCTACTCGTCCGATATGCTCGCGTATGCGCTCCAGGGTGATGCGCGCTGGAACGCGCATTTTCGGATGGAAGGGCGCCATCCGTTCCTCGATCGCCGCATCATGGAGTTTGCCTTCGCGATACCCGACGAGCAGCGATACCGGGGCGCCGTGAGCAAGTTCGTGTTGCGCGAAGCGATGCGTGGGATTTTGCCGGAGCGCGTGCGCGTACGGCCTGACAAGGCCGACCTGACGGCGATATACGCGCTGGCGATAGGCGCGCTTGGCGGAGAGCGGCTGTTCGAGCGCCTTAGCGTGGTCGAGAATGGATGGGTCGACGGTGAGGTTGTGCGAAAGATGTATCGCTCGATGGCTGATGCGCTTTCGCGCGGCGACCCCTCCTACATGAGCGGTATTCTCGAACTGTGGATGGTCATTGTGATCGAACTCTGGTTCAATGTCGTGTTTCTCGGCATCAGGGAGCCTCTTGGGCATACGGCGCACGCGGAAAACGCGGCCATGTGACAGCGGTTGCCCGCGCCCCTGGCAGTCGGAAGCAACGCCAATCGAAAGGAATCCGTAAAATGTCACTGATGCTTGATGAGCATCGCCTATACCTGTCCGACCCGATTCGAACCGCATTGTTTCGTCGGGCGGCAAACGCGGTAGTCAAGCGCGGCGATGTCGTGCTCGACCTCTGTTGCGGTACCGGCGTGCTTGGCATGTTGGCGATGAAGGCTGGCGCAGCGAGGGTATACCAGGTCGACGTAACCTCCATGATCCAGATCGCTCGCGAGGTGGCGCGCGCCAACGGTTACGGGGAAAGTGCGATCGGAATTCGTGAACTCTCGACCCGTGTCAGACTGCCCGAGAAGGCCGACGTCGTCATCGCGGACCAGTTGAGCCACTTCGGAATCGGCGCCGGAACTCCCGAGATATTCAACGACGTCCGCCGCAGGCTTCTGAAACCCGGCGGCCGTGCCATCCCCCGACGCGTCGAAATCTTCGTGGCCCCGGTGAACTTTCCCGAGATGTGGCGCGTCGCAAACTTCTGGAACACAAATCCCGCCGGGCTGAAGATGTGGCCCGCGCACCGCATCGCTCTCAACACCGGATACCCAAGCGAGAAGCGGCCGCTCCGCATGTTCGGTAAACCCGCTTTGATGTTCACGTTTGACCTTACGGATCTGACGCCGGAACATTTTCATGCCGATGCCGAAATCGAAGTCACAGCGGCGGGTGTCATGCACGGGCTCAGTGGATGGTTCGCAGCCGAGCTGGGGCCCGGAATAGTCATGACCAACTCGCCGTTCAGCAAAGGCCGCATTGGACGGCGAGCCGCGTTTTTACCCGTCGAGAAACCCTTCGCGTTACGCAAGGGAGACCGTCTGAAGATTGCGATGAGCATGATACCGGCACAGACCATGCTCACCTGGAAGGTGACGGTTTTAAATTCGCGCGGCATAGAGAAAGGACGTTGCGTCCATTCCACCCTCAAGGGTATGTTGCTAGTGCCTGAGGACTTGGCAAAGACGCGGCCCGACTTTGTGCCGCGGTTGTCGGATTGGGGCGAGGCGAGACGCTCAGTGGTTAATCTGGTCGATGGAAAACGTTCTGTAGCGGAAATTGAAAAGGAACTGCTCAAATTTCATTCAGAGCTGTTTCCCTCGCTTTCCGATGCATCGGCGTACGTTGCCGAAGTCTTGGGCCCGTACGCACTGCCCGCGGCCAATTGAAGCAAGGCAAAGTTTCGCAATCGACCTGGACACAGGCACTACATGGACTGCATTTAAATAACGGTAAACTCGAAATTTCGCGAGTGACTGTATTGACGATGAGCTGCGATTCTTGGTAGAACTAGCTAGCGGGGTGGGAGCTAAAGATGAATAAAAGTACCATAAAGCGAGCAAAACAAGAGATGCATAAGCTAGGCGAAGGTGCCGCCAAGAAGCCCTATGTTTCTCCGCGGCTCGTGGAGTACGGCAACGTCGCCAAGTTGACTTCTTCCGGCGGCACCCAGCTTCCGATTGACGGTCTCATGACGAGAATGACGGGAACCTGCTTATAGAGCGTTCCGATATTCAGTTGCCCTCGTAGGAACGCATGCCCCGGCTCCAGCGGCCTCCAAGGCCCGCTGCTCCTGTCTGTTGGCGTGCTTGCAACACTACGGGAGTCTCTGGCTCTTTGCTGCACTGCCGATCGCGCCAGTACTAAAAATCCTTCGAGCATAATGGCCTGTCGTCTCACTTACAGGAAACGAGGATCCGAGACTTCCATCAGCAGGTTTACGGGCTTCGAATCATAACAGACATTCCGCTTTCCGAACTTCCGCGGGCTCAGGCGCGGGCGGGGAGGGGTGTTGTCCGAGTAAGCCTCGCGAGGCGCTTTGAGCACGAGAGCCTTGACCCGCGATGGTACTTGCGATCGCGGCTTGCAGGAGGCGCGACATGGCTTCGGTCGGGCAAAACCCGGCGCGGTTACGTGCTTTCATTTCCTGATGTCGCTGATTTCCTGGTTGACAAGTCCGGACGCGAAGTAGTTTGCCGAAACGCGAGCCGCGACAGTTCTCTTGCCACCATCCGCCATCTCCTGATCGACCAGGTACTTCCGCTCATCGTCAATCTGCGCGGCGGCGAGGCGTTGCATGCCACCGCAGTCGCGACACCCGCCGGAGTTTGCGCCTTCACCGGGCGTGCGGGATCGGGCAAGTCGACCCTGGCCGCGAGCTTTGTCCTGTCAGGATATCCGCTCATGTGCGACGATTGTCTGACGCTTGGCGGCGGCGGAACCATCATGGCCCTTGCCGGATATCCCGGCCTGCGGCTGTGGGAGGACTCCATCCACGGGCTTGGCGCGGCCTCACGGCATCTGAAGCGAGTTGCCAATCAGGCGGCTAAATCACGCTGGCGAAGTCGCGCTGGCGCTGTCAGCTTCTGCCCCACGGCACGCCCGCTCGCACGCGTCTATCTACTCAGGCGGACGCGCGGACACTCGACCCGGGCTATGATTCGGAACGTCTCTCCCGGGAGAGCGCTGATGGGCCTGTTAGAGGCGGCTTACAGGCTCGACATTACCGACCATGGGATGCTGAGGCGCCAGTTTCATTTTCTCTCGCGCATCGCCGAGCGGGTGCCGATCAAGCAACTGGTCGTGCCCAACAGCTTTTCCGCACTTGCCGACGTAAGGCAGTCGGTGCTTGACGATCTGGCAGCGCATCGCTGAGCCGCCGGCAAATCATAAGGGTACGAAGCGTATTTTTTTGTTCGACAGGGCGGGAAGACAACACAATGTTGCTGAAGAGGCAACGCCAGAGCAGTTGCCCCCGGAAGGAGGCAACCGCTCTTCAGGCGCATGAGAAAGGATTTACATGAGCGGAATCGACGGCTCGATGCAGACCGGACTCGGGGTGGCGCCTGCCTGCGAGGTATCGTACTCGTTGTTGAACCAGAGGTTGAACGGATTGCTCCCGCAATTCGCGGTCGCGTCGAAAAGGTCGACCATGTTGCCCGTGGCCTGAACGACTGCGACCTTATCCTGAGCCTTGGCTTCGCTCAGATCTAACACAACGCCGTCCCCGCCATTCGGTCCGACAGGATCGGGCCCGCCGGAGATGCCGGCGAAACCGTCAGTAACGGCGATACCGATATCATGTTTGCAGCCGCCGCCCGAACTACACGGGAGGCCGACGTGTACTCCATCGCCGCCGTTACTGGTAGCGGTGAACAGGTCAAGCTTTGCGTAATTGGAATCTACCACCAGCACTCCGTTGAGGCCGTTGTCGTGGGCGAAAAAGTCCGTCATGCTGCAACCGTCGTCGCAATCGTACATGTAGATGCCATTGGTGGTGTTCCCCGCCAACTCCATATTGGTCCACGTGTTGAAGTGCGAATCCGACGTGAACAACCCGGTGCCGTTGCTGCTCAAGTTGATATCATCTCCCACGGTGCCGTCGCCCGAATCAGTGACACCATACTTAAAGCCCTGCACCAGGCCATTCAGCCCCTCGACCAGATTGTAGTTGCCCGTGACTTTGATTCCAGACCCGGTCGAAGATCCGCCGGGACCGGTGATCGTGAATCCGTGCAGATCCAACGCGCTGTTGGAACCGCTTAGGACCAGGCAGTTGCCGGTAGCTGCCGTCGTGATGTCAGCCGTTACCGAGTAAATGATATTGTTACCGCTAAGTGTGCCGCACGCGCTGACTGATATGGGATCCGGCCCGCTCGGCGCTTTCTTGGGGGCCTTCTTTGCCCACGCACGATTCGGTGTAGCCAAGGCAACCACCACCGCACAAACCAGCAGGGCTGGTACCAAGCTCCTCAGTGTCCCCTTTTTCGGATTCATATGGCGAACTCCTTTGCTTTTCGGAAGATCGAGCATGGCCTGCCCGTAGCCGCTAACCCCCCTAGACGTACAAGTGTCTATGGGGATTGCCGCTAAAACGATGCGCGGTCTCACTTTGTAGCGGGTTGCCCTTTTGGGGCCCGTGCAGAGAATGTCGAAAGATTAAAGCCGTGTCAAGTGGCGATAAATGGAAGCAGCATCCGAATACTGGTCATAGACCGCAGCTACTGAAAATCATCGTGCTTTTGCGCAGCATGCTTACTGTAACGAGCCAACGGTCGCCGTGTTTTGACCTCTTCGCGAATGACGCGATGTCCAGAGCATTTACGCGATGGCGTGGGCCATAAAACTACTGCTTCTGCTGCTTCTTCAGCTCGCCAGAGCTTCGCAAATCACCTAATGTAGATCGGCTATGCGGAGGGCTTCGTAGAGACACTTTCGTTTAGAAAAACCCTTAGGAGGAGCTATGAAGGGGACCCTTGCGACTTTGATCGGGACACTGATGGTCGGCGGTGCGCTCGCGATGCCGGCGGTTTCGTTTGCCCAGGCGCCGGGTGAACTCCATCGCCAGCGGGAGAATCACTTTCCAGTCATGCATGGAGCCATCCAGCAACTGGAGCAAACGAAGGCTGCCCTTGTGAACGATGCGGCCTCCGATTTCCACAGCCACAAGGCCAATGCGATCAAAGATATCGACATGGCCATCCAGGAGCTGAGGGCTGGCATCCAGGAGGAGCGCAAGCACTGAGCGGCGGTTCGAGTCGTCGATCGGACGTGATCGCCGGTTTGCGCGAAGAGCCGGCTCCTCAGTAGATACGCGGCGACGGTCGGGATCCCCGGTCGGCGCTGTCCGGCACGATCTTCACTACGGTTTTCCTTCCTCAAATGGGGCGGCGACCCTCCGCTGCCGCGCCGGCGTATCCCTTCGCCGCGTCTATAGCCCCCTGCGGCGTGTCACAATTTCGCGTAATATAGAAGTTCGATAAGCGTCGAGAGCCAAGGCCCCGGCTTTTCCTCGGGGATAACGGCTTGCGTCCGAAGGTCGCCGCTGTTGAGAGACATGGACTCTGGCCACCATATGGTTGTTCAGGTGGGGCGCAAGTGAGGCGATAAAAGATGATCCGCTTGAAAGTTAATGGCGTCGAGCGTTCGTTCGACGAGGACCCCACGATGCCGCTGCTGTGGTACCTGCGCGACGAACTGGCGCTGACGGGCACCAAGTTCGGCTGCGGTATCTCGCTCTGCGGAGCCTGTACCGTGCATCTCAATGGAAAGGCGATCCGTTCCTGCGTGACGCAGATGCGCCAGCTCGAAAACGCTGAGGTCACCACCATCGAAGGCATCTCCGCCAAGGGACCGCATCCGGTGCAGCGGGCCTGGATGCAGCTCAATGTTCCGCAGTGCGGGTACTGTCAATCGGGACAGATCATGTCGGCGGTGGCGCTGCTCAGCACCAACCGCGGCCCCAGTGACCAAGAGATCGATGAAGCCATGTCGGGCAACATCTGCCGCTGCGGCACCTATCAGCGGATTCGCGCGGCGATAAAGGCCGCCGCGGAGGCATCGCGTGGGCACGATTGAGCATCGCGTGAACGCGATTGAAAATGTCAGTCGGCGCGGCTTCCTCAAGGGAGTGCTCTCGACCGGCGCGCTCGTCCTGAGCGTGCATCTGCTTCCCAGGGAGGCGAGAGCCGCGGCGGCGCCAATCTCGATGGGCACTACGCACGCCGACCGCGCCACGCTGCATCCCAGCGCATTCGTCGGCGTCGACTCCGACGGCACGGTTTATATCGTGGCCCATCGTTCCGAGATGGGCACCGGCATCCGCACCTCGCTGCCTTTGGTGGTCGCCGACGAACTGGACGCTGATTGGAAGCGGGTGAAGCTGGAGCAGGCGATCGGTGATTGGCGCTATGGCGGACAGGACACTGACGGCTCGCACTCGATCCGCGATTTCTTCGAGGTGATGCGCGAGGCCGGCGGCACTGCGCGCCTGATGTTGATCGAGGCCGCCGCCGCTCAGTGGAAAGTTGCGCCGGACGCTTGCGAAACCGGTCTTCATGAAGTGATCCATCGTCCGACCGGCCGCAAGCTCGGCTACGGCGCGCTGGCCGCCGCCGCATCGAAGCTTCCCGTGCCGCGCAAAGAGGCGCTGCGGCTCAAAACCAAAAGTCAGTGGCGTTACATCGGCAAGGGCCATCCGAGTTATGACCTGGCCGCGATGTGCACGGGGAAGGCCGTCTACGGAATGGACGCCCGGATGGACGGAATGGTCTACGCGGCGGTGATGCATCCGCCGGTGCTTGGCGGCAAGGTCAAATCCTATGACGACAAGGAGACGCTGAAGGTAAAGGGCGTGCGCCAGGTCGTCGCGATCGAGCCGTTCAAGCCGCCGGCCGCCTTTCAGCCGCTCGGTGGACTGGCGGTGATTGCCGACAACACCTGGGCCGCGTTCCAGGGCCACAAGAAGCTCGCCGTGGTGTGGGACAATGGTCCCAACGCGGTTTACAACTCGGCCCAGTACAAGCAGGAGTTGTTCGAGACCGTGCGCGCGCCGGGTAAGGTCGCGCGCAGCGCGGGAGACGTTGACGCCGAGTTTAAAAAAAGCGGCCGAGTGATCGAAGCCGAGTACTATATACCGCATCTGGCGCATGCGCCGATGGAGCCGCCGGCGGCGGTGGCGGAATATCGCGACGGCAAGGTGACGGTGTGGACCTGCACACAGAATCCGCAGGGCGTACAGGATATCGTGGCCGAGCAGTTGAAGATCTCGCGCGACAACGTGATTTGCCACGTAACCCTGCTCGGCGGAGGATTCGGGCGCAAGTCGAAGCCCGACTACGTGGCAGAAGCCGCAGTGCTGTCCAAGAAAGTTGGACGCCCGGTGAAAGTCGTCTGGAGCCGGGAGGACGATGTCAAGTTCGGCTACTACCACACGGTGTCGGCGATGTATATGAAGGCCGCGCTCGACGCCAACGGCAAGCCGACCGCGTGGCTCCAGCGCTCGGTGTTCCCGCCCATCGCGTCCACCTTCAAGGTGGGCGAACGCTATGGCAGCGCCGACGACCTCAGCTTGGGATGGACCGACATTCCGTATGACCTCCCCAACTTGCGGGTCGAGAATGGCCCGGCGAAAGCCTACGTGCGGATCGGATGGTTGAGGTCGGTCGCGAATATCTATCATGCATTCGCGATCCAATCGTTCTCCGATGAGCTGGCGCATGCGGCTGGCCGCGATCCGGTTGACTATTTGCTGGAATTGATTGGACCGCCACGGATTGTCGATCTGAAAGGTACCGACTATCCGAACTACAACGCGTCATATACCGCCTATCCGATCGATACCGGCCGGCTGCGCCGCGTGGTCCAGCTAGCCGCCGAAAAAGCGGGCTGGGGCAAGCGCAAGATGGGCCATGGGACCGGCATGGGTATCGCCGTGCATCGCAGCTTCCTTACCTACGTGGCGACGGTGGTCGAGGTCGAGGTCGACGACCGCGGCAAGCTCACAATTCCGCGCGTGCATACCGCGGTCGATGCCGGGTTGATCGCCAATCCGGAATTCGCCCGCGCTCAGTTCGAGGGCGCAGCGGTGTTTGCCACGAGCCTCGCGCGCAGCGGCGAAATCACCGCGACCAACGGCGCGATCGATCAGTCGAATTTTCACGACTACCCCGTTGCCCGGATGCCGGAGGCTCCGCAACGCACGGACGTCTACCTGGTCGAGAGCGACGCTCCTCCCGCGGGTATCGGCGAGCCCGGCGTTCCACCGTTCGTACCGGCGTTGTGCAATGCGGTGTTCGCGGCGACCGGCAAACGGGTGCGCGAGCTTCCGCTCAGCAAGCATCAGATCTCCTGAAGCGTCACCCGTTCGCCGTCCTGCGCCACCGTCCTGACCTTCCTGAATAGACAGGCAAAGGCCGGCGAAGCCGAGCGGCTGTACAGGACGGCGCCTCAGGCGGTCGCGATGCGAGGCTGGAGTTGCCGGTGAGGCGTGGGTCCGGCCAGCGCGATGCGCGAGAGTTGATCGGTAAGCTCGCCGGCCAGAACCACCAGGCGGCGATAGGTCTCGACCTCGGCCAGCAGGGTTCGCCGGGGCGCAAGCGGCCAGGACGAAACGGCGCTGAAGTTATTGGCCGCGATCTGTTCGTGAAGATTGTCCAGCAGCGCACGGGCTCCGTCCTCGTCCCACGCCCGCAGCGTTGCGCCGCCAGCCGCACGCTGCTTTACGTAATCGAGACACGCTTCGAAATGGGCTCGCAGCGCGGAGTCCATCTCGTCACGCGCCGTCAGCAATCGCGGTGCGAGGGCCGGCATCTCGCGCGAGTTGCGCCCTAAGGCGACGCTGCCGAGCCGATGCGCTATTCGTCTCAGCGTACCGACCGCGTCGACCACGGCGTCGGGATCGAGGCCGCTGCGTCCGCCCTCGATTCGAGCATCGTCGGCGATCTCCAGCAACTCGCCCAGGGTCCTGGAGCAATCTATCTCCAACAACTCAATCTGGGCCTCGCCTGGACCGCGGCCGTCGCACGGCATCAGGGACAAAATCAGCTCGAGCATTTTCTCCAGCCGCGGCACCATCGAGTCACCCGCATACTCGGGCCACAGCACGATGAACACCACCGCCACCACGATCACGCCGAGAAAGACGCCCCACAACCGCCACAACGCTTCGTATTCGCGGACGCTCGGAGATAACCCTACGAACAGCAAACAGAAGGTGACGCCGGCCTGCTTGCCGGGATAGCCCAACCGTCCGCTGCTCAGTCCGATATAGGCGCACGGAAATAGCGCGATAAAGAAGACGGCCATGTAGGTTACGACGGTCTCGAAGTTCGGCGAGACCGCGATTGTCGCCGCGAGCCCGAGAATTCCGCCGAGCGCCGCGCCGACGAAGCGAAGGATCATCTTGCGCATCGAAGCGCCGTAAGTCGGCAGGCCGGTGATCATGACGGTCCATAAAATCGTCGTCAAATCGCCGCGCTGTGTGGTTACTCCGACCACGAACGCCAGCGCAACCGCTGCGGCGAGCTTGAGGCAGTAGCGCACGCGCGCGCGGTCGATGCGCGAGCCGGCCGGGCTTGAATCGTGCCGGACCGCTTTGCGAGCGGTCGCGGCCAGTGGAATCGGAGTCAGAATGAACAGACGGGCGATGCGCTGCAAGCCGAGGACGAAGGCGCTCAAGTTGCTCACTTCGTCGGAGCGCGCGTCGACGATGAATTGCGGATGGAGCTCGTTGACCCGTCGATTGTAGACCTCCAGCATCGAATAAATGGGGCCGGCCGTGTCGGGCATCGCATCTTGCGCCAGGTCGAGCTCGGTCTCGAGCAGCCGTTCCTCCATCACCAGCGCCGCATCGATCGCGTCGAGTACCGCCTGCAATTGTGGCTTGAACAGTTCGCGGACCTGATGCGGCAACGGCTCGCGAGCGATCGACAGCATGCGCTCGACCTCGAGCCTCATCCGCTCGCTTACGCTGACCGCGGCCAGCAGCCGGGCGTGGCGTCGCGGGTTCAGGTTCTCGCGATCGGCGCGCGAGAGCAGGGCGAGATGCGCGCTCATCATGCCGTGCAACGACGGCCGCGGCAGCGCCGCCGCGCCTGGCGGCTCCAGGTAGGCGCGGCCCACGGCCGCCAACCGCTTGCGGGTCGTTTCCGCACTGGCGGCCAGCAAACGCAGCAGCCGCCGCTCGGCGGGGTCGGGCCACAGGAGGTTGTCGAACAGCATAATGAACGAGAAGCCGACCAACGCCGCCGCGAAAGCATACGCGACCGACCAACCGAAGCCGTGCGGGTCGAACACCACGACCCAGAACGAGCTGAGAAAAAAAATCTGCACCATTCTCCAGCCGTTGGTGAGTTGCGCGTCGCTCAGCAGGTAAGTCGATGTCGCGGCGGCAAACGCGAAGAACGTGATGAGCATCCAGGGCGCCTCGACCAGCACGCCGGCGAGCGGGAGCGAAATCGCCAGCCCGATGCCCGTGACGGCGATGAGCATGACCCCGGTCGCCGGCAGCATCATCGCGGCTGGAGCGGAGACGATCGACCATAGGAGGTAGACGCCAAGCTCGGTATCGATGTGCATCGTGGTCATCAAGCCGGCTCCCAGAGCCGTGATGAGGGCCATCCGAACGGAAGTCCGGAGGCGGCCGGGTCTGGGGCTGAGTTCCTCTCCGAGAAAAGGGACGAATCTATCCAGCCGCGTCTCAACCGCGCTCAGCACGCGCAGTGTTGCGGGGATGCGGCTCAGCGGAAGCCCTGGACGGTGACGACCGCGGTCTGGCCCATCCGAAACGGACGCTGGGGGTCGCGATCCTGGAGCACGATGCGGACCGGAAAGCGTTGCGCGAGCCGCACCCAGTTGAGTGTCTGCTCGACGCGCGGCAGTCCGGCGACGGTGGCGCCGTTATCCTGGTAGAGCGCCCATCCGGCCTCCTCCACGCGGCCCGCAAAGCGCCGGTTCGGATAGCTCAGCAGGTAGACCTCGACGCGCATTCCGGGGCGGATGTGGTCGAGGAAATTCTCGCGAAAGTTCGCCATCACGTACCATACGCGGTTATCGACCAGGCTCACGACCTGCTTGCCTTCGTTGGCGTACTGGCCGACCGCGATGTTGAGGTTGGTGACGTAGGCGTCGAACGGCGCGCGCACGTAGCAGTACTGCACGTTGAGTTTGGCGTAGTACAGGGCCGCCTCGGCCGCCTTGCGCCGTGCGTTGAAGTCGCCGTACTGGCCGAGTTCGTTTTGCGACTTGCGCACCTCGCTGCGGGCGCTTTCGACCGCCGCCTGAGCCGCCGCGAGGCGGCTGCGCGCGTTGAAGACGTCGTTGGCGGTGACGAAATGCCTGGCGAGCAACGGTACGATGCGATCGAGATACTGCTTGTCGTACGCAGCGTCGGCTTCGAGCTGATGGTTGCGTGCCTGAGCGGAATGGATCGCGTTTTGAAGCGCGTTTATCTGAAGGTTAGTCAACTCGAGGCTGGCTTCGGCGCGCTCGAGCGTAGCCTGGTACGGCCGCGGATCGACCACAAAGAGCAGTGCTCCCTTGGCAAGGTGCTGGTTGTCGCGAATCGGCAGTTCGACGATTGGGCCGCTCACGTGCGGCGCGATGCCGACCACGTTGGCGCGCACGTAGGCGTCGTCGGTGCGCGGATAGATGTAGTACAGGCGCAATACGTAGAGGCCGGCCACGATCGCGCTAGCGATGATCGCGAGGCCGATGATGCGGCCCGCCACGGACAGAACCCACGAGCCCTCGCTGACTGCTTCGTCGTCCGCCATCAGCCCGTGCTCAAATACGGTTGAAGAAAATTATCCAGACCACGCAAGAGAGCAGCAGGGCGAGGCATGGATAGACGATCGTCAATGGTCCGAGGTGAGGTTCGATCCGGATCGCGACCAGCAGCGTTCGTATCATCGCCGCAAGAGCGACGCCCGCGATCGCGCAGATCAGCCAGGCCGGAAAATCCGCGCCGGCAATATCGACCACCGGGTCGCAGCCCGCGCAGAGCGCCGCCGCGAGCATCAGCGCGGCAAGCGGAGATTTCGCTGCGATCCGTCCCGGCGCGTATTTCGAGCATCCGGCGATCAATGTCAGAGCATGATCCTTTCGGTGTTGCTTGCGGCGCTCTTCGAGACTGCGACGGTCGCTCAGTAGGGATTCGCGATAGGCAATTCCTGCGCCGGGAACAAGGTTATCACCTTGCATCCGTCGGGCGTGACCACCAGCTCCTCTTCGATCCGCGCGGCTGAGAATCCGTCGCTCGCCGGGCAGTAAGTCTCCAGCGCGAATACCATCCCGGCCTTGATCTCGGCGGGTTGCTTGAGCGAGTTCAGCCGGCTGATGAGCGGACGCTCGTGCAGCGCGAGCCCAAGTCCGTGCGCGAACTGCAATCCGAAAGCGGCCAGCTCGCTCTCGAAGCCGAACTCCTGCGCCTTGGGCAAAGCCTTGGCGACGTCATCGCTGCTCGCTCCGGGTCTGACCAGGGCCATCGTGCGGTCCATCCATTCGCGCGCCCGTGTGTACGCGTCGCGCTGGGCCGCGGTGGCGCGTCCGACGTTGAAGGTGCGGTAGTAGCAGGTCCGGTAGCCCGTGTAGGACTGGATGATGTCGAAGAATGCCTGGTCGCCGGGCCGGATGATGCGATCGGTGAAGTTATGCGGATGCGGGCTGCAGCGCTCCCCGCTTATCGCGTTTATCGCCTCGACGTCGTCCGAGCCGAGCTGGTAGAGCATGCGCGCGGCCTCCGCGACGAGATCGGATTCGCGCACCCCCGGCTTCAACTTCTCCCACAGCATATGGTAAACGCCATCGACCATCGCGGAGGCGGTGTTGAGCAGCATGATCTCGTCGATGCTCTTGAGCTCGCGCGCTTCCAGCATCACCTGCTGACAGTCGCGAATCTCGAGGCCCACGCGCTGCAACTCGAACAGCATCGCCGGCTCGACCAGGTCAAGACCAAGCGGCATCCGCTCGACCCCATGCTCCTTGAGCAACGACTTGATCTCCTCCGCATGCATCCGCATCAATCCCGACTCGGGCGGTATCGCGCCGCGCAGCCCGGGCATCCCGGCCCGGCAATGGTCGTGCGGCAGCCACGGCGAATACAACTGGTGATGTTTCACCGCCGAGCCGAAGTCCCATACATAAGGCTCGGCGTCGCCGGCCAGCAGCGCAAAGCGAATCATCTTGTCGCGAGCCCATTCGCCAATCACGGTGCTGGTCAGGTAGCGGATGTTGTTGGTGTCGAAGCAAAGCATCGCTCCGAGATCCGAATGGCCGAGGGCCTGGCGCGCCCGTGCAAGGCGATAGTCGTGCAGGCGACGAAAATTCACGCGCTCTTCGAAGTCGACCGCGCGCTGGCCGGGCGCCGCCAGCGCACGCTTCCAGTTGTAATGCGGATCCAGCGCGGCGGCGCGGCTGGTGTCCGCAACCTCGCTGGCGTGGATGACTCTGGGTTGTGTCTTGGCGGTGGCCATGGTCTGAATCCTCACGCAGCCTTGAAATTCCTGCGTCAGTCCTTGCGCATCCGCACGCCTGTGGTCCATGGAGGTCGACTCGGATGCAGATCCACTTCGATACTTATTCCGCAAAAGATACGGATAAGATTGTCGCAAACGCAAGCGGAGTGAATGCGCAGCATGCACACCTCGAGCCATCTGGCGAGCTATCTGAAGAGAGCGCTACGGATTAGCCTCGGTGTCGTCCTCACCTGCCTGGCAGGATGCGCGCATCTTGCCGAGCAGCCCGAGTTGAATCCGGATCGATGGGCTCCGCCCAGCGCCGATCGCGTCTGGACTCCGTCGCCCGCGTCGGCGAGCGACTACCGGATGCCGAGCGACCTGCGGCCCTCGCCGAGCGGCGCCGCGCCGGCGCCCCCCGCGCAGCCATCCGGGCAGGAGCCGGTGCATCAGGAGGGACAGCCCTACGATTTACCTGCGCTGCTCGACCTGGCGCTGCGCGAAAACCCCGACACGCGGTTTGCGTGGGAATCCGCGCGCCAGGCGGCCGCGAGCTTCGGCGCCGCGCGCGCGCCGTACTATCCGTTGGTGAGCGCCAATTCGGCCAATGGCTACACGCGAACGCTCTTCCCGCTGACCGAGGGGCAGCTCGCCCAATACAAGTTGTGGCAAGCGCAGCCGTTGGTTGAGATGACATACACGTTGTTGGACTTTGGCCGCCGCAGTTCCAGTGCCGAGGTCGCGCGCCAGGCGCTGGCCGCCGCCAATTTCAGTTTCAACCGCAAGATGCAGGACGTGGTCTTCGCAGTGCAGCGCGCGTACTACGCGCTGTCCGCGGCCAAGGCGGCGGTCACCGCGGCACGCCAGAACCTCAAGCTTGCACAATCCGACTTCGAGGCCGTGCAGCAGCGCCTCAATCTTGGCCTCGCCACCGAGCCCGCTTTGCTGCTCGCCAGGGAGCGCGTCGCGCAGTCGCAATACGACGTCGCCAACGCCGAGCTGATGGTGCACGAGGCGCAGGCGAGCCTCGCCGCCGCGCTCGGCATTCCGGCCAACGCGCTGATGGAAGTGGCGAGCCTCGAGGCGGTGACGGTGCCGACCGCGCTCAACGGCCAGGTCGACGAACTAATCGCGGCCACGATCAAGCAGCGGCCCGACTTGGCAGCCAAGGTCGCGGGACTGCGCGCGAGTGAGGCGCGGGTCGCGCTCGCAAAGGCGGCCTTGTATCCGACCGTCGGTCTCACGGCGAACTACGGCCAGCTCATCTGGCGCTACACGTTCGCGGGACCGCCGAGCATGTGGGCCAATCAGCCGCAATATTCCGCGCTGGTCACTTTGCAGTGGGACGTGTTCACGGGATTCAAACGGCTCAATGACGTGAGAACTGCGGAGGCCGAAGACAAAGCGACGCGGGCGGGAGTGAAGTCAGCGGAAATTGGCGCGATCGCCGAGATGTGGCGGGCCTACTACGAGTTCCAGTCGTCGCTCAAGAAATATTCGTACGGGCAGGCGCTGCTCGCGGCGGCTCAGGAAGCCTACGACGCCAATATCGAGACCTATCGGCAGGGCCTCAGCACGATCGTCGAGTTACTGACCGCGCAAAGCGACCTCGCCAATGCGCGCTACACGCTGATTCAGAGCAGGGCGGACCTGCTGACGTCGTACGCCGCGGTGGCGTATGCGGCGGGAGCGGTGCGGATGCCCTGAGCGAGTGATTTACGGATGCGCACGATTTTGACCGGAGGTTACCATGACGGTGCATCGCGAGGTTTGACATAAGCGGCCGGATTGCCGGATAAAAGTTTCAAGGCCGCGCAGGCCCCGATGCAAGCATTAGCAGGGGGTACTTCGATATGGCTCGCACTTTTTTTCGCCGCGCAAATCTGATCGACGGAATTCATCCTCCCAAGCCCAACGCGACCGTGGTGGTCGAAGGCGAACGCATCACGGCCGTCGCCACCAACGGCAACGCTCCGCGTCCAGCCGCGAACGACGTGGTGTTCGACCTCGGCGGCAAGTCGCTGATGCCGGGGATGGTGATGTGCCATTACCACGGCGCCTACGACAACATCAGCAGCATCGAGGAAATCGACCTCAAGCATCCGCCGACCTACCTGACGCTGGTGGCGGCGCGCAACGCCGAACTGCTGCTGCGCTGCGGATTTACCGGCGCGGTCGGCGCCGGCGCGATTCATAACATCGACGTGACGCTCAAGCGCGCGATTGGCGCCGGACTCATTGTTGGGCCGCGCCTGATGGCTTGCGGGCGCGACTGCGTCACGACCGGCGATTCGGTCGATCTTCATCCGCGATTCTGGCGCCTGGGTATGGAAGGGCTGGCGCATATCTGCGACGGCCCCGAGGCGTTTCGCAAGGCGGTGCGCGAGGAGATCAGGGAAGGGGTCGATATCATCAAGCTTTACGTGACCGGCGGGCACGGCCTTTCGTGGCCGGCCGAGGTGATGACGATGAGCTTCGAGGAGATCGAGGCCGCAACCCGCGCGGCGCACGAACGGCAGCGGAAAATCCGCGGCCATATCATCTCGAAGAAGGGCATCCTGGCCGCCTTGCGCGCCGGCATGGACGTCATCGACCACGCCGACCGGATGGACGACGAGTGTATCGAGCTGATGGTGAAGCAGGGGACCTTCGTCGTGCCGAGCATCTACTTTCCGTGGAGCGTGGTCGATGAGAGGCGGCGCACCGGGAGCAGCCCGTGGAGCGATGCCGACGCGATGGAACGCGGGCTCGAATACTCGTACAAGGTGCTGCCGAAGGCGGTCAAGGCGGGAGTCAAGCTGGTGGCCGGCGACGACTTCGGCACGGTCTCGATGCCGCACGGCGATTACGCGAAGGACCTGGAGGCCTACGTCAGCGGCGCCGGAATCTCACCGCTCGAAGTTATCGGATGGGCCACGCGCAACGGCGCCGAACTGATGGGGATGAAGGACGACCTGGGGACGATCGAGGGCGGCAAGCTGGCCGACTTGCTGGTGGTCAATGGCAATCCGGCCAAGGACATAACGCTGCTGCAGGATCGGACCAAGCTGGAAGCCGTGATGAAGGGCGGGGAGTTCGTCGACTGCCGGCTGACGCCGGCCAAGGCGGTCGCCAAGGCCGCGTGACGCGCCGGTCGTAGGCCGCAGCCGCGGCGACAGGCAAAACGAAAGCGGGGCGGGCGCATCGGCGACGCGTCCGCCCTTTTCGCATTTCATGGACCGATTCAGGTCCGCAATCTTGAACTACTACGCCGTTACGAGGCCCGAATTTTCGCGTGGCGATTTAGCCGCGCCCGCTCCCACAACTTCTTCGATCTTCGAGAAAAGGGTGTTCGAATCGTACTTCGGACCGTCTATTTCAATGAGCTTGATGCCTGTGTTTTCGAGTTCCTCACGGTCGGCATCGTCGATCCGATAATTGGTCACGAGGACGGGGACAACTTCCACGGCCCCAAGGCTGGTCACGGCGGCATCTTTTAGGATCAGCATCTGCGCGTTCGCGCTGCTGGGTAAGGGCAGGGTGGGATCGCCCGTCTTGATTTCGATCACCGCAACGCGCTGGTCAATGCGAATCACGAGATCGGGCGTGAACTCAGAGGTCTTGTATTCAGCCAGATCGCGAAACTTGCCGTCGAGGTCTTTGCTTAGACGCTCGTGCAGAGGCAACGGACCGACTTCATAAGAGCCTCGCGCAGAACGTGCGACGCCGATTGATTCGCTACTCATATTAGTTCCGACTCAACTTCCAGATGATTTTACCACTCCCCCACCAGTAGTCCGCAACTGCGCTCGCAAGCGTAAAAAATACCACAACCCCAAAGCTATAGACGGCTGCCTTTACGGGCTTGTCATCCAAACCGCGCCAAAACAACAAAACTGCTGTCACGAACGTGATGAAGGCGGGCGCGACTTCCTTCCAGGCAAATTTTTCTCTGAAGGTCGAACCTATTGTCACCGGCTCTCCCATCAAGCCCGTTTCGTTTCCATTATCTTCGAAGAGCCGCGCCGTCATCCTGTCCGATTTATATTGAGAGCCCAAAGCTTTATCCCGAAGCTGAGTCGTGAGTTGCCGCGAGAAGGTTTGCACTTCCTCCAGCAGCGTGCGGACACTGACGGTTGGAGCGATTCCCTCGAGATGGTATTGGCTTTCATCTATGCTGACCTTGCGGAGGATCACGAAACAGCTCCCGGCCAGCTCAAAAGCGCAGATAGAGGGATTTCGGCGGCTGTTTCTTATAAATCGCGCTTTTTGCGTATGCCTCCGGAAGCTCGATAGGGTTTTCGAACGATCTCGTGATGACCGATCGCAGGCTGGCGGTGTCTATTGTCCGTCGATGCTTAACCGTGATCTCGCAGTACATCGCATTCAGGCAGTCCGCTCGCGGATGAACTCGCCGATCTTGTCGATCGCCTGCTGGCCTTCGGGGAGAATCGGCGCAGCCAGATGCCAAACGTGAGGCATCTCGTCCCAGATTTGCAAGGTGACGTCTACGTCCGCTTGCTTGGCGCGAGCGGCGAGGCGGGTTGAGTCGTCGAGCAGGGTTTCGGCGTCGCCAACCTGGATGAGCAACGGGGGAAGGTTGTTGAGATGGGCGTTGATCGGCGCGGCCAGCGGGTCGCGCAAATTGCCGTTTTCGCCCACGTACATCTTTGCGATGTTCAGGATCATCTCGCGCGACACCAGCGGGTCCTGCGCTGCCCGGCTGGTCATCGATTCGCCCGCGGCCTCGAAGTCGACCCACGGCGAGATGCATACGCCGGCGGCTGGCGCCGGCACTCCAAGGTCGCGGAGCGCGAGCAGCGTCGCGACCGTGAGCCCTCCGCCGGCCGAATCTCCCGCGATAACGATCCGTCCAGGCTTGTAGCCCTGCGCCAGGAGCCATCGATAGGCCGCAACCGAGTCATCCACCGCGGCGGGAAACAGATTTTCGGGCGCGAGGCGGTAGTCCAGCGCGAGGCCGCGCGCTTGCGCGGCGTTGGAAAGGCGGGCCACCAGTTCGCGATGAGTGTCGATAGAGCCCATCACGTATCCGCCGCCGTGCAGATACATGATGACCCGGTCGGAGGCCGCATTGTTCGCGGTTATCCACTCCGCCTTGACGCCGCCAGCATTCACCGGCTCGCATTTGACGTCATCGGCGCTGGGGAATGCGGAGAAGGCCGCGGCCATCGAGGCGCGCAGCTCCTGCGGGCTCTTGGCTTGCCCCGCGCCCTTCGCGAATGCCTTGTACTGCGCGAACACCTGCTGAAGCTGTGGAGTGGCCATCGTGTATTTTCTCCTTCGCTAAATCGGTCGACAACGCGGCGCGCGGACGCGGCCGGATGTGAGGGCGAGGGTAGTGCAGATGCGCGGGAGTGACAAGCGCGCGGCACGCCGTCAGCTGTTCACTATACCGCTGAACCGCTCGGCGGTATCGGCGAATTCCTCGAGCATCTCATAGAAAATCTGTCGCACCGAATGCGACTGATCGACCTGCCCTATGATCTGCCCCACCGGGTAGGTGAGCACTTCCTTGGCCCTGGCGTGAGTAACGCGCCGCATCGTCTGGTACGTCAGCGCAAGCTGCATCGGAAAACCCATGATCGGCGGCGCGCCGGGTTCATCCCACGCCTCGTTCCACTTGCTGCGCAAGATGCGGCAATTCTTGCCGCTCCAGACCTTTGACAGAATAGCGTCGCCCGGCGATCAGTCAGTCCGCGCAAAGTCTGCGGCGCGAGGAATCCCGCACTTCGCACGCCGCTACAGCGCGCCCAAGCGGCGCGTTTCTAGCGCGAGGCCTGGCGCACGGGATCGCTCGGATCTTGCGCGCTCGCCGAGCCAGCCGCGCTACCGTTCGGCGCGCTCCACACCAAGTGGCCGTCTTCGTCAAATATCTCGAAGCTCGATTTGCCATTGGGCAACTGCACGAAGTTGGCACGATTGTGGCCGGTCTTGTCGACCAGATGGATGCTGGCCGAGTCATCCAGCGGCACGTTGAGCCCGATGCGCACGCGGCCCTGCGCGTCGTATAGACCGACCGCCGATTCGCCGTCCGCCAACACGCCCATCGCCAGCTTGCGCTTGCCCGAGGTGGTAAGGAAACTCAACCGCGCCAAGTCGTCGGGAGTGACGTTCATCACGGCGCGCTGGCGTCCGGAGGCGTCGATGACCTGGAGCTCCCGCACGATTATACGGTCGGCCGTGATCGTCCTGCCCTGCTGCGCTTCAGCGGCGACGACACTGCGGGGTGCAAAAAGCTGCCCCCACAGCATCGCGCCGAAAAAACCTCCGCTGATAGCCATGGCCACAGTGATCCAACGTTCACGAATCTTCATCAACAGCTCTCCCTTGTAAGCTTCGCGCGCGACCAGCAGCCGGGCCAGCCACAAGGGCAAGCGGCCGCGAAAATTCTGGAACCCTTAGCCGCTGCACCACCCGGCGTAGCGGATTTGGGCCGAATCGTAGCAGGCAAAGTTTTCATTGCGAAGGCGGCAGAGGCCGGTCCATCGCCGCAGCCATGCCTTCCGGCATCCGGGTGCCCGAATCGGTATGGGCGAGCTTGAGCTGGGCGGCCGTGAGACCCCGGGCGTTGCGCAGATCGGCGCGGCTGAGATCCGCTCCCGCCAAGTTGGCGCGGGTGAAATCGACCCCATCCATATTCAGGCCGGTAAGGATGGCGTTCTTGAGATCGGCGCCCGTAAAATTGGCGTCGTGCACCTTCGCGTCGAGCAAATTGGCCTGCGTCATGTTGGCCGCCTTGAAGCTCGCGCGCCGCAAGTCGGCGCCTTCAAGGCTGGCCTGGCGCAGCGAACCTCTCGCCACGTCGGCGTGTCGAAGGTTGGCCTTGGAAAGGCGCGCGTAGTCGAGATTCACGAACCACATCGTAGCGCCCTGCATTTGTGCGCCGGTGAGATTCGCGCTCCTGAAATTGGCGCCGTTAAGCCTGGCCCCCTGAAGCTGCGCGTCCGTGCAGTCGGCGCCAGTGAACGACTGCTGGCTGAGATCAGCCCCCTGCCAGTGTGCATCGCGGCACAGCGCGCGCGGGGGAAGCGTGCCAAAGACCCGGATGATCCGTGCGGCCGAAGCCGCAGAAGGGAATTCGGACCGGAAGGCGGAAGGTGCGGCCGACGAAGGTTCAAGGCGCGCCAGGAGGGCAGGCTGGACGGATCGTGGATGCGAATGCCTGCGGCCTGCGAGTGCCATGAATGCCACCACGGCGGCCAGGGAAATCGCAGTAGCGAGAAGGCAGGATCGAGGCGTGACGAAGCTTGAATCGTAACGCGATCGCTGCGGACGCCCGGCGCGGCCCGCGCGCGGCGAAGTCGACGTGCTAAGCATCGCTTGTTCACTTTCACAGTTGCGCGTTCGAAAGTCCATTTGTGGCGGCACGAATCAGCGGCTTAATACTCACCTGCCCGTCACCGTAGCACAGAACCCGCGAGAAGGCTGAAGCGTTCCAAGTGACTACAGTAGTGAGCGGTCAAAGGTCACTTGAGTAGCGGTTGTCACGACGCGCGCGGTTGGACGCGGTCGGAGATGATGGGCCGAAAAAAGCCGCCGGCCCTGCGCGAGCAGGGCCGGCGGCGACGTTACAGATGCGCTGCCGGGAGCTTACCGGCCCAGGCGCTCCAAGGCTTCCATCGAGCAGAAGTCACCAAACAGCCTCGGATTGTCGATATCAGCGTGGTACCCGCCGGGAACCGTCTCGGCGTAATAGAAGCGCGACATGCGATTGCTCTGGAGATCATGCGCATGCACGTGCGTCCAGCTCCAGAAGTGGTCGGGTACGCCCTCAGTCCACTGCATTCCGGGCTTGCGCTCGTAGTAGTCAAACCCGCCTTCCCACTGCTTCCACATTTTGCCCTGGCGATCATAGCTGATCATTGTGAGCGGGCAGAGCGTGGCTGCGTGATACCATATCCGCTTCTTGCCGATCGGCGCGCGAGGATACATGACCGGCTCCATCTCGACCACGTAAGCCTCCGGCACCAACTCCATCCGCGTGCGCCAATACTTCACGCCGCTCTTGCCGCCGCAGGTCTTGTGGATCCAGTTGGGGTTGTTGAGGTCGGCACAGTGATGCGCGCAGGTCAGCACCGGGCCCTTGCCGATGAGCTTGAAATTGCCCCAGGTCAGCAGCGGGTCACCCGCCATCCAGTACTCAGTAACGAAGAAGGTGTTGCCTGGGAACTGAGGCTCGAAGCGCTGGTCCACAGGGTAACTGCGAACGCGTTTGGTGGTGGGCTGGTAGACGTAATAGCCCGGGAGCTTGTGCTGATCGTATGCCCAGTCCTGAAGAATCCCAGTGCCGTTGACGTCGCCCGGGGCCAACACGGTGCCACCCAGGATGCGAAGCTCTTTCTCGCGACCCGGCATGTAGGGGTGTGGATCGAGAACGAGGCGTCCCACGGTCTGCCATTCGACGTAGTAGGACGCATACTGGTACTCGACGTTGCCGTCGGCGTCGGTGTCCCAGTCGAGGACAGGGTGGGCTTGCGTGTCGTGCTTGCCCCAGCTAAGCGAGTTCGCCATTAACACTTCCTGAGCCGTCTGCGGCTCAGGGAAAGGGTTGCCGCCGATCCAATCCTTGCCATCGAGGGTGTAGCAGTTCCCGTCGGGGAAGATCTTGTGCTTGCCCTTGTTGGCCAAGGTCGCCTGCAAAAACGGCGTCGGTGTCAGTTTGGTTACATCAGTCTCGGTTGGGGCGAGATCGACTAGACGGCCGTCGTGCTTGATTTGGAAGTAGGCGCCCGGATCAAGCAGGTCTTTGACGATGTCAACGTTCTCGGCGTTGAGCACGTCTCCCGGTTTGAGCTTGCCCTTGGTGTAGGCTTCGATGGAAAGCAGCTCAGGCGGATAGGCGGCTTCAAGTGAGCCGTTGCGCCCAATCACATCCATCAGTGGGTTTAACACGCCAGCAGCAAGGACACCTTTGCCGACCTGCTCGAGGAAGTGGCGTCGTGTCCATCCCTCAGTGTATTTCAATAAACGCATGCCTTACGCTCCTTTTTCGGGGATCCGACCAGGCGTTCTCCCCTAATATCTGGCATTAGTTATAGACTCTTGCAAGAGCCGACCTGAGCCCGGTTGTGAGCCCCCAAAGGTCACTCCCCGGACGGCGTAGCCCCCCCTTTCGGGGGTGGCATACCGTCAACAGTTTGCAAGCTCCGTTTGTTCCGATCCGATTCATTCATACCATTCCTTCACTGGACCCATCTTGTGAGACGAAGCGAAAATAGCCCTATTCAGTCACTTACATCTCCACTTACATTTTATAGACGGCGCGGAAGTAGATTGCGTCCGCCCAGTCGAAGGAGCCGAGCTTGGAACCGGTCCGGAACGGATTGCCGGCGACGCCCGGTTTGACGTTCGTGCCCTCAAAGAAATTCCAGTAGACGTTGTACTCCTGGTTCGAGGTCGGCTTGTAGGTGATCGACGGCTGCATGAACCAGTTGCCACCTACGTTGGTATCACACACGGCCTCGATGCTGGTGCCCCAGATGTTGTTGGGGAAAAACTGGGTGAGCGATAGTACGACCGTCTGGATGCCCGTGTGGCCAAGCGCGGGTTCATAGATATCGCTGATGACCGTGCTGCGGCTCTTGTAATTCCACTCGCCGAGCAAGTACATCGAGGGGAACTTCTGGCTCCAACGGATGTATCTTTCGCCGTCGAGCGTCATGTTGATCTCGCCGATTCGCGTCGGTTTGATCATGTTGTTCGCGATACTGGCCGCGGTCCAGAACGACTTGTGCGGAGTATAGGCGGCGGAGAAGTGGAAGATGTCGCCGTTGAGCAGGTAGGCGCCCGGAAATTCGAGCGACGGGATTGTGTAAGAGGCGGACCCGCCGTAGATAAAATCCCGCGAGAAGCGCCGCTGGAGGAGAAAGAGGTGTTCTCCACCATTCGGACCAAAGAAGGGCTGCCCGAAGAAGTTGTTGATCGGAAACGGATTCGCAACGGGTGCCACGGTGAACCATCCGACGTGGTCCGGCGTGGCATAGAAGTTGGCGCTCAGATCGACGCCATAAACGGTGGTTGAAGCGACCGCCCCGTACACGAGCTTGTTGCGCGCCTTGCGCAGGTTGCCATAGTCGCCGATTGGCTCCGCCGCCGGCTCGTCGTTCAACTGCGAGCCGATGGCGGCGAAGTAGTCGGGCTGGAAGTCAGGGCTGACGAAGCCGGTGATGAGCGAGTTGTTGATTCCCTGATCGGAGAAATCGGGTAGCTGGTACGACAGCTTGGCGGTCCATTCACCGATGCGCACGTCGGAGTATTCCAACGCACCGATTTCGAATGTCTGGAACTTAGTGAAGTCGAGCGAGTCGACCTGGTCCAGCGTCTGCACGCCCAGTTCTTCGCCGTAGACCACTTGCTGTTTGCCCAGGCGCAACGCAACAGGGCCCTTGCGCAAATCGAGGTAGGCCTCGTTCGCTTCAGCCTCGTACTCGTGTTCGCTGATGCGGGCCGACCATGCGTCGCCGGGATAGCGCGCGCTGCCCGGTGTTAGGTAGGCGCCTTGTCCGACCTCGTAGATGCTCGGGCCATTGATAAACTGTTCCGCGTCTCCCCAGAAACGCAAGTGGAGATAAGCGTCGGCGTTGTCGAGGCCCATCGCCTCGGCAATATCGTCGCGCGTGCGGAAGGTTATCGTTGGGTCGACTCTACCGACGGCCGCCTGCAGATCGTTGCCATTGGTGGAGAATCCCTGTCCGCTTCCAGGGATGTTGTTATTGTTGTTGTTGCGGTTGTCCTTGCCCGCGGTATGTACGCCCCAGTCGGTCTCGAATGCGGTCTGTAGCTTGATGTGGCCGAGTGGTACGTCGGTGTCGAGTTGCGCCCAAGCCGCGGTGCCCGCATACAGGACCAGCGCCGCCGCCATCCCCATGACGGTTCCGAACTTAAACCTGTCACGCTTGTTCATTCGCTCCTCCTCTTTAGCGCGCCTGCAGAATTGGCGCTCCTCCAAAATCGCCCGCGGCCTCCGTATGAACTTTCCCCGTAGAGACCCGAGCCGCCTAATCCTTCTTGTCCCCAAAGGTGCACAGATTGAGGATTCAGTGAATGCGCTATCGTCCTAAACCTGTCCCAAAAAGCCGAGGTTCTGTGGACCTCATCTTCAAAATCGGAATCATAAGATTCAGTAGGCAAATCAGGGCCAATGCGGGCACGCACAATGGCCGTCCGCACCGCGTCGGTAGCGGTGGCGTCCACAGCTTCGTCAGTGATCGGATTAGTCGACGGCGGCAGGCCGCACGATGCGCTCGAGGCCCCCCGTCCCCACGAGTAGCCTTCGCGCCCCCCAATCATCAGCGATGCAGCCCTGTCCCCAGTCGAGCCCATCTCTGTCCTTCGCTCGCGCGATGCCGTGTCGGCACGACTATCGGCGAAGTCGCGGCGCGCGTCAACCCCGACTGCGCGCGCCCAACGCGTACGGTCCCCGTCTCAATGACTCATCAGCTTCACCCTGCCGAGGAACTTGGGTTTCACAAATACCACTTCGATCGGCAGCACCACCATCGCCAGTATGCAGTTGAAGAGCATGACCCACGCGAGCATCCAGCCCATGTCGGCCAGAAAAGCCAGGTTGGAGAAAAAATACCACGGCAACACGCCGGCGATCATCGTGAAGGCGACGAAGAAGGTCGCTTCACCCGTGGTCAGAATGGCGCGCATCACGGCGCCCTGTACGTCGCCGTCGCCGACGCGCTGGAATTCGTCGCACATGCGGCTGATCAGGTAGATACCGTAGTCGATACCGACGCCCAGGCCGACCGCGACTACCGGCAGCGTGTTGACGTCGAGCCCCAGCCCGCGCATGTACATCACCGCGTCGGTCGAGAACTGCGCAAAAGCCAGCGGCACCAGCAGCATCAGGGCGGCCACCGCCGACGAGTAGGTTACTACGCACATGACGAAGATCGCGGCGAGCAGGTAGACCAGGATGCGCCAGTTGGACTGGATGACTACCTGGTCCATCGCGTACTGGAGAGCGATCGAGCCGGCGGCCATCCTGATGTGATAGACCTTGGAGTGCTCAAGCATGATCGGTTCGAGCGCCTTGTGCACTGCCGCCATCGCCTGGTCGACCGTCGAACTGCGCAAATCCTTGTACCACAGGATCACGTCGCCGTTTTGCATGTTGGCCGTTGAGAGTTGGGCCACGTCCTCCAGGCTATGGCCGGTCAAGGTCCAGAAGAGATCGTTGGCGACCTCTCTTTCCTTAAGGTCGACCGGTAGCCACCTGGGGTCGCCGCCGCGTATCAGCCGATTGGTGGCGCGCAGGTAATCCGAGATCGACAGCGTCCCATACGCCCCGTGCATCGCCTCGATGCTATGCTGGAAATCCTGCATCGACTGGAAGGTCTCGGGATATTTGAGCGCGTGCGGGACCTTGCCCTCCCAAACCACGTTGAGCGTTACCGTGCCGGCCAGGTTCTTGTTGATCTCGGCCTCGGCGACGTTGAACTCGCTGTTGGGCCACAGCAACGGGCTGCCGACCGTGGTGTTACCGATCGCGCGCAGCGAGGAGAGATGAAGCACGATTGCCGCCAACACCAGCAGCACCGCGAGCGTCCCGACGCGCCATCCCGGCTCCACCAGCTTGGCCACCACTGCCTGCACAGGCTCGATCAGATGGGTGCTGATCGAACGCACCTCATGAGTGATGAAGACGCTCACGTCCTTGGGCGGCGGCAGCACCGCGAGCAGGCACGGAGTGAGCATCACGACCGAAGGAATCAGCAGCAGCGACCAGGTTCCACACAGCACGCCGAGCTTTTGGACGATCGGGATCGGCGCCAGGATGGTCATATACAAACCGGCGACGTCGCACATGATACCGAGACAAGCCGGCGCGAACATCGAGGCGAGCGCGCCGCCCGCCGCCACATTCTTGTCTTTGACCTCGTACAGAATTTCATAGTAGCGCCGCGTCATCTGTAACGAATGACTGAGCGCGCGCGCGATCAGCAAGACCGGTACGACCAATGTCAGCGGCTCCAGGTTGAGCCCCATCCAGCCTCCCGCGCCGACGCCCCATATGGCAGATACTGCGCAGGCGATGAGCGGCGTCGCCGCGCCGGCCAGGCTGCGCATGTAGTCGACGTGGGCGATCGTGATCAGCGCGAAGGAGAGCAGGAAGATCCACGCCGCCTGCTCACCGTAATAGTAAACCCATCCGATTAGCATCACGCGGCCGGCCGGATAGTACTCGATGTTGGGGTCGGCCTCCTTGGCCAGCATCTCGTGGACGCGGTTCCACACCAGCATGAAGTCGATGCCGTTTTCGTGGAAGCCGGCCGAGAGCATCGCCGCCTTCTCGTCAGGCGATACCAGGATGTTGGTCACCCCCGGCGCGATCCGCGCGCGGTCGCGCACGCTCAGCGCACCCGCCTCGTCCTTGGGCGGCAAGTCCGGCATTACCGGAACCGATTCGGCGCCTTCGGGGGTCGCACGCGTGACGCGCACCTTGCTCGAGGCGATGGAAGTAATGGTGACGTGGTCGATGTTCGGTATGAGGTCGATGGCGCGGGTCAAACGCCAGATGCGGGCGAGGGTGTCAGGCGTATAGATAGTGCCTTTTTTGACCTTGATCAGAATCTCGACGTTGATGGGGGTGGAGAACTGTGAGTACTGCTTGAAAGTGTCGATGACCGTGCTTCGCTCGGGCAGCAGATCGGAGAAGGAGGTCTTGAACTCCATCCGGGTGCTGCCGATTATGGCCAGCACGGTCAGCACCACGCACAGCCCGATGTATTGCCAGCGCCAACGAATCAGAAAATGAGCAGCTTTTTCACCGACTGCCATTGAGTTGTCCCTCCCAAACGGCGGCGGGCCCGGCCAACAGCAGGGCGTCCGAGCCGACCGGCAAGGCCGACGCTATCCAGTCAAGCCTGACCGGAACTACCGGCCTTTCCTGCCATGACCATTCGTTGTTCCGATGCGTACCAACCATCAGAAAACCGGCGCTGGTGCCGATCAGTTGGCCATCTGGTGTGCAGGCTAGACCGAACAGATCGGGTTTGCCGGGAATCGTCTGGATCTGCCAGTCGGCGCCGCTCTCCTTGACCGCGAGCAACCCCTGCTGGCCAGACGCGTAAATCGCGCCGCCGCATTTGGCGATCGCGAAGAACGCGGGCTCGACCGGGCCGGCGCCGGCAATTCCCGCGACCGCGGCCGCCTCTTGCCGAGCGGTGGCATTCGGCGACGGCTTGGGTTTGCCCATCTGTCCGAGGTCGCTGACATCGGTCGCGATGCCGCCTTTGACGGCGACAACGGTCTCATCTTCGCCGACCACGATCGCTGTCGCGTCATCGGCGAACAGCACTCCGTAGAGATGCGGCGTGGTCCCGCCGCTCCAGGTCGCACTTACCTGGCGCCATTCCTTGGAATCGGCCGGACGGTCAAGGATGGTGCCGAAAGCGCCCACCGCGACGAACTCGCCCTTGGCGCTCGACGCGACCGCGAACAGACGCTCGGTGGTGCCAACGTCGTGGCGGGTCCAGGTGTCGTAGCCTTTCGCCACTTCGTACAGGCTACCCGCCTGGCCGACTGCGACGCCGTCGCCGCTAGGCGCAAAAGCGATCCCCAGCATCGCCATGCCGCCGGTGTCGGAGATCAGCTTCCAAGGCGATTGCGGGGTACGCTTGACCAGGATGCCGAAGCTGCCGACCACCCAGGTTTGCTCGCCGCGCATACTGAGACCAAAGACCATGTCGTGCGGCGTGCCGAGCCACGCAGGTGCGACGGCGAACGGCGCCGCCGAAGCCGGGCGGCCCAGGCAGGCGCCCGCAAGCAGCAGCGCGAGCGCTGCCAGACAAACCTTCACTCGCATGCGTTCTTCCCCAAGTGTCGCCCCAAGTCCCCCGACTGAGGTCTTCAACGCCTGCACGCGTCTATCGGAGCAGGTCTTCTCGCGTCGATCGTCCACGCCATCAAGGCTTTACTACCCTGCGCGCTACTTGCCGTTTGCAGGCTGCCTAATGGTGCAGCGTCGCAAGCAATATAACGGGCTATCGAATCTTGCAAGCGCAAGTAACGAATTGGTGGCGGTTGTGTGAAGGAACTGCGCCTGAGGTTTGATGCGTTGTGGTCCTACGGGAGTCCGCGCGGGAGTTCGCGAGGCCGGGACCGCGCGTGCCCGGCTTGCACGCGGGCCGCGCAGTTTGATAACTCGGCGCATCCGTACCTCGCGAGCATCGGGGGAGTTGTCCGTCGGGAAGAAGTCCTCCGGGACAGGCGAAACACATGAGCACTATCGGCAAATTCAGCCGGCGGGCCGCGCAGGGCGGGCGACCATCGCAACAGGCGCCGCGCATCGTCGGCTCGGTCGCCCGCGGAGCGATGCGCGGAACCATGACCGGAACGATCACGATGACCGCCGTGATAACGGTGGTTGTGGCATTGTCTTTGGCGGTGGCGCCCGCGCCCGCTCGCGCCGGTACGTTCAGCCTTACCGGAGAGATCGATCCCGCCCGCCAGTACCAGACTGCAACCCTGCTGCCCAATGGCAAAGTGCTGGTTGCCGGTGGCTATGGCAGCGGGGGCGTGGGCTGGCTCATCGACTGCCAACTCTTCGATCCGCAAAAAGGCGTGTTTGTCGAGACCGGTCGGCTCAGCACGCGCCGCGACGCCCATACCGCGACGCTGCTGCCCAACGGCAAAGTGCTGGTTGCCGGCGGCGAAGAAGTCAACGAGCGCGGCTTCTCGGTCCTGCTCGCCAGCGCCGAACTCTACGATCCCTCAAGCGGCCTGTTTTCGCTCACCGGTTCGATGCTTGCCGGGCGCGAATTGCACACCGCGACCATGATGAGCAATGGCAAGGTGCTGATCGCGGGCGGCGAAGATGCCAAGGGCTACGCCGTCACTCGCGCCGAAACCTACGACCCGGCGATTGGCGCGTTCGTTTCCACCGGAAGCATGGGCGTCGGCCGTTACGGACATACCGCGACCGCGCTGCCCGGCGGCGACGTACTGATCGCCGGGGGCGAGCGCATCGACGAAGACGGCTTCGATATCGCGCTCAGCAGCGCCGAGATCTACAACCCGGCCACCGGCAGATTTCGTCCGACCGGGAGCATGCGGGTTGCACGCAAGCATCATACGGCAACGTTGCTGCGTGACGGCCAGGTCCTGCTCGCCGGTGGCGAGGATAACAACGGTCACGCGCTCGAAAGCGCGGAACTCTACAACCCGGGCACCGGAACGTTTCGCACCACCGGGCGCATGATGAACGCGCATGACAGCGGCACCGCGACCCTGCTCGGTGACGGTAGCGTGCTGGTCGCCGGCGGGTTCAGCGGCGCGAGCGGCGTCACCGCCGCGGCGGAACTGTATGAACCGGGGAGCGGCCGCTTCGTGGGCACGGGCATCATGCACATCGCGCGCGAGTTTTTCACCGCAACTCTGCTGAGCGACGGACGCGTGCTGATGGTCGGTGGCTTCGGCTTCAACGCCTCCAGCGGCTTCGACGTCGTCGGCCCCTGCGAGATTTATACTCCATAAAAATCGATTCGCGGATCACGGCGCCTGAGCGCAGCGGCGAGTGGCGAGCGCTACTGATGCGGCGGCGCGGCTGAGCTCGGAACAGCCGCGGCCGTCGCAGCCGCGGTGGGATGCGCGGTCGGCGCAGGTGTGGCCCGCAACTGACGCTCGCGCGCGGCAGCTTCGGCGGCCTCGTCGCGCGCGGCGGCTTCGGTCATGCGCTGCGCGGCCTTGGGTCCGAGGGATTGCGTTTGCCATCGCGGCTTGCCGATCTCGGTCCATTCGCCGTGGCTGAGCGCGTAGGTGAAAAGCAGGTACTTGATTTTGCCGGTTGCGATCCCCTTGGCCATCTCGCCGTGGTTCGGCACGTATTCGGCGCCGCCGCACTTGGCGTGGACGACGATCACGCCGCCGCGCCCGCGGCTCGGCATGTACTCGAAGCGCTGGCCCAGGTCGACGTAGGGCTTACCGTCGGCGTGCTTCTCTTCTTCGGCGCCGAGGTAGTAGCCGAATTCGGTTGAGAGCTTGTCGTTGAGCGCTTGGAGTTGCGCATGCGAGAGCGCCTGCGCGCCGGCGCGATGGGGCCATGCCAGACCGAACGCGATCGCTGCCGCCAGGCATCCGGCGGCCCACAGGCCACGTCGCAAATCGCTCATTGTTCGTTTTCGGTTATCTGGCGGCCGAAGGCGGCCAGGTTGCCCTGCCATTGCGCGCCCAGCGCAAGGATCAGCACCTGCTCATTGATGTGTACGTTCTGCGTCAGCGGGCGCATCCCGCCGCCCCCCTCCGCCGCGAGCATTTTATAGGTCTCGCGCGTGTCCTGGTAAAACTCGGCCAGCGGCGAGATCGACTCGCCCGGCGGCCGTCCGCTGTGGGTCTTGAGCCAGAACTCGCGCTCGTAGCGCTCGTGCTCTTCGGCCGAGACGTCGATGGTGTTGAAGGTGCCGTCCTCGGCGCGGAACTTTGCGATCAGCGAAAGTAGCGGCCCGTAGTCCTCAAAGCGCGGCGGTGAGTCGCCCACCAGCACGATCACCTTCTTGGCGTATGGTTTCCAGTTCATCTGGTTGACCGCGGTCACGCACGCGGCATAGACGTCGCCCTGCGATCCGCCGTGTCCCTTGGAGGTCACGCCGCTCAAAAAGGTCTGCAGCCGATGGCTCGAAATGGTCAGCGGTTCGATATCCACGCGTTCGTTGCGGCCGCCGAAGACCACGATTCCGATCCGCGCGATCGGAACCAGGCGATGGATTGCCATTACCAGTTCGTCCATCCGCTCGCGCACGTCGTTGATGATCAGATCCATCGTGCCCGTATCGTCGATCACCAGCACGATGTCGAGCCCCTTGCGCCTCAACTCGCCGATGAAGCCGCCGAAGCCGGTGCCGATTCCCGGACCGGAGCCCGAGCCTATCCCATTGCCGCTGCCCGTTCCGATTCCGCCGGCGGACACGTCGCGCACGTAGGTTCGGGCAACCGGCGGCGCTGCGGTGTGCGAGACTGCGGCGACCTTGGGCACGACCATCTGCGGCATCGTGTCGGGCATGGTCAGGTCCGGCATGTCGACATCGCGCATCTCGTCGTGCTTTGCGCCGCCGCCGCCGCCCGCCTGCTGCAAGGTCACCATCAAGAGGTCGCGCGCGCTTTGGACTTTGATCGTGGCAATCAGAATGAGCAGCAGGAGCACGTGGAGCGCGACCGAAAGCGGGAAGGGTCCGATCAGGAAACGTAGCGCGTCGCGGATGCTGTGGCCTTCCTCATCGATGCGCGCTTCGTCCTCGTAGACAGCGGTCGGCGCCGCGCTCCGCCCCCGGCGCATCATGATGCGGCTCAACGCGAAGGCGAGCACCGCGATCGAGACGGTGGCCAGAATGACTATCGCGTAAAGCGGCATTGAAAAAGCATCTCTCGGCTAATTGCGGTCCGCGCCACTCGAATGCGTGCGTCCGATTGCGCCCCTCGATCTCCCCTCCAGTAACGCTAGCATCAATGGCGGCGTCCGCCATCAGCGTCGGCGCGCGGCTCCTTTCTTTTCGATTCGAGATCGTTCGAAAAAGAGTCGGCCGATAATACTCGCGTGTCTTCGCGCCCCGCAACAGATTCGTGACGATGGTGCTCCGGTCCGGCATCGCGGCGTGGTGGGAAGCCGTAAATCAGCCGTCGAGAGAGGCCGACGGCTGCGGCGACGTGTCGCCGCCGTTGCCGGCGATCCGCCTGTAGATCAGCGGCAGCACGTAGAGCGTGAAAGGCGCGGAGGTGATGAGCCCGCCGATAACTACCGTGGCCAGCGGACGCTGCACCTCGGCACCCGCGCCATGCGAAATGGCCATCGGGATAAACCCGAACAGCGCCACCAGCGACGCCATCAGGATCGGCCGCAGCTTTTCGGCCGTTCCCTCCGCGAGCGCGGCGTCGGTTCGACGGCCGCTTTCGCGGAGCCGGTTTATCTCGGAGACCAGGACCACGCCATTGAGCACCGAGACTCCGAATAGCGTGATGAATCCCACGCCGGCCGTAATCGAGAAGGTCAGCCCGCGCGCGACCAGCGCGAGCACCCCGCCACTGGCCGCGAACAGCACGTTGCCGAAAATCAGCAGCGCCATCCGCATCGAGGTGAACGTGTTGTAGAGCAGCACCAGGATCAGCAACAGCGAAGCGGGCACCAACACCATCAGGCGGTTCGAGGCGCGCTGAAGATTCTCGTATTGGCCGCCCCATTCGATCCACCATCCATGCGGCAGTTTGATCTGATCCTGGACCGCGGCCTTGGCGCGGGCGACAAAGCTGCCCAGGTCGGTACCGCGTACGTTGGCCGCGATCGTTATTCGCCGATGCAGATTCTGACGCCAGATGGATACCGGACCCTCGTCTTGCACGAAGTGCGCGAGCTGGTTGAGCGGGATCTGCGCGCCGCTCGGCGCCGCAACCTTGATATCGCCGAGCTGGTCGGCGCGCTCGCGCGAGGTGGGCGAGAAACGCACCTCGACGAAGAATCGCGCGTCGCCCTCAACCACCTGGCCGACGATCCGGCCGCCGATCGCCTCCACCGCGTCCAGCACGTCAGCCACGTTGATGCCGTAGCGGGCAGCCGCGGCGCGATCGATCTCGATTGTGAGCGCGGGCAGGCCGTGGCGCGGAATAACCTTGAGGTCCGCGGCCCCTGGCAGGCTGGCGAGTATCTCCCTGATGCTCTTGGCGTGGTGCATCATCCGATCGAGGTTGTCGCCGTACAGATGGATTGCGACGTCGCCCTTGACCCCGGCGATCATGTCATTGATGCGCGATTCGATCGGCTGGGAGAACCCGAAGGTCGCTTCGGGCACGCGGGTGCTCAGTTTGCGCTCGATCTCCGCGACCAGTTCCTGCTTGCTGTGCACGTGCCATTGCCCGCTCGGCTTGAGAAAAATGTAGACGTCGCTCTCGTCGGGTCCGATCGTGTCGGTGGCGATCTCGGGCCGTCCGATCCGCGACACCACCCGGGACACTTCAGGAATCTCGAGCACCGCCCGCTCCATCCGCGTCGCGCTCTTGACCGCGTCTTCCAGCGAGATGCTCGGCACCTGCATCACGTCGAGGTTGAGCGCGCCTTCGTCGAGGGTCGGCACGAATTCCGTGCCCAGAAAAGGCGCGAGCCCGAAGCCGAGCAGCAGGATTGCCGCCGCGCCGCCCAGCACGGCGCGCGGCCACTGGCGTACCAGCCCGGCCAGCCGCGCGTGAAAGTGCTCGCAGGTCCGCGCGAGCCACGGCTCGCGGGCCGGCGCGCTGCGCAGGAACAATGACGCCATCACCGGCACAAAGGTGAGCGCGCACAGCAGCGAGCCGCTCAGCGCGAAGATCACGGTGAGCGCCATCGGCCGGAACATCTTTCCTTCGACTTCCTGGAAACTCAGGATAGGCAGGTATACAACGATAATGATCGCGATCGCGAAAACGATCGGCCGCAGCACCTCGCGTCCGGCTTCGAAGACGAGATGGCTCGACGAGACGTCGGTGCGGCGTGCGCGGGAGAGGCGGCGAAAGATGTTCTCAACCATCACCACCGAGCCGTCGACGATAAGTCCGAAATCGATCGCGCCGAGACTCATCAGGTTGCCGGTCACACCCATCGCGTTCATGCCGAGAAACGCGACCAGCATCGAGAGCGGGATGACCGCCGCCACGATCAGCGCCGCGCATACGTCGCCGAGAAACAGGAACAGCACCACCGAAACCAGGATCGCGCCCTCCGCAAGATTGTGCGCGACCGTGTCGATCGTCCGGCGGACCAGCTCCGCGCGGTCATAGTAGGGAAGGATTTTCACGCCCGGCGGAAGGCTGCGTTGGATTTCGGCGATCTTCTGCTTGACCCGATCGACCACGGTGCGCGAGTTCTGCCCGATGAGCAGCATCACCACGCCGACCACGGTTTCGCCCTTGCCGTCGCGGGTGACTGCGCCCTGGCGCACGCGCGGCGCGAACACCACCTTGCCCAGATTGCGGACGTAGACCGGCACGCCGTTGTGGCTGCCGACGACGATATTGCCCACGTCCGCGAGGCTGCCGATCAAGCCCGCGCCGCGGATAATTTGCTGCTCGCCGTTGTGCACGATGTAGCCGCCGCCGGCGCTCGAATTGTTGCGCTCGATCGCCTGGAAAACGTCTTTCAACCCGAGACCGTAAGCTACCAGCGCGCTGGGGCGGAGCTGAAGTTCGTAGGTCTTCATCTCGCCGCCGTAGCTGTTCACCTCGACCACGCCGGCGACGGACTTCAAAGCCGGCGCAACCTGCCAATCCAGAATCGACCGCAACTCCATCAAAGTGCGGTTCGGATCGACGACTTCGAACTGGTAGATTTCGCCCAGGGTGGTCGACACCGGCGTCATCTCGGGCGAACCGAAGCCCTTGGGGATCAGCTCGCGCGCAGTCGGCAGACGTTCCATCACCAGGCGGCGCGCGAAATAAATGTCGAGCTTTTCGTCGAAATAGACCGAGACCGAGGACAATCCAAACCGCGAGATCGAGCGAATCTCCTTGATCTCGGGCAACCCGCGCATCGCAATCTCGACTGGAAACGTGATCAATTTCTCGACTTCGGCGGGACCCAGCCCGGGCGCATCGGTCACGATCTGCACGACGTTCGGCGTCACGTCCGGAGCGGCGTCGATCGGCAGCAGTGCCATCGCGCGCAGGCCGAGCAAGACCATGACGATCACCAACAGGAGCGTCATGAGGCGGTTTTCGAGGGCCGCCTCGAATAGCCATTGCGCCATCGCCGCCCTCCCTACCGCACGCTCGCCGTCATGCCGTTGAGCAGCATGGCTTTAAGCGTCACCCCGCCCTGGGTCGCGACCTGGTCGCCTTCGCGCAGCCCCGAGAGAACCTCGACCGCGTCCTTGTCCGGACGGCCAAGCACGACTTCGCGCACCTCGAAGCGATTCCCGCCCGCGGCCACGAATACAATCTTGCGCTTGCCGACCTGATAGATGGCCGCGTCGGGAGCGACCAGCACCGCGCGGCCTTCCCGCGAGGCTTCGATCTCCGCGTGCGCGAACATTCCGGGCTTGAGGCGATGCTCGGGATTGGCGACCTCGATACGTGCCGCGATCGTGCGGGTCTCGCGGTTGACCGTGTCCGCGATGTAACGCACGGTGCCCTCGAAAGGCTGGCCCGGATAGGCTTCGACCGCAATCCGCGCCGCTTCGCCAAGCGCAACGCCCGCGAGGTCGTGCTCGAAAATGTTGGCGATCACCCACACGTCGTCGAGATCGATCACGACCATCGGATCGTCATCGCTGTCGATCAGCGAACCGACCGTCAGGTCGCGTCTTACCAGGGTTCCGGCGATCGGCGAGTCGAGAGTGAATTCGGAGAGAGCATGGCCGTTGCCCGACCAGTTGAGGCCGCGCACTTCGTCAGGACCAATCAGCAGAATCAGCGTCTCGCGCGAGGCCTTGAGCTGCGCAAACGCGCTGTCATGCGCCGCCTCGGCCTCCAGCACGTCCTTTCGGGCGGAGATTTTCTGCTCGTATAGTTGCTGCTCGCGTTTCAAATGCTGCGCGGCGATGTTCTCGAGCGAGCGAGCCTTCAGATAGTCGGTCTTGGCCTTGCCGAGATCTACGCTGTTGAGAACTACCAAAGGTTGGCCAGCCTTGACCTGCTCGCCCGGCTGCGCGAGCAGCTTGACCACGCGCGCGTCGATGCGGCTGGTCACGTGCGCGACGCGGTTGGCGTCGGCCTCGACCATCGCGGTCGCGCTGATCCCGGAACCCAGGCGTTTGCGCTCGATCTTGGCGAGTCTGATCGTTGGGCCGCCGGAATCACCTTTTAGCGTCAGCACGGTTTGGGCCGGCGCCGCAGCCTCTACCGGAGCACCCGCGGCACCCGACAACAGCATTGCGAACAGAGCGGCCGCGGTACGATGGGTCAAGACGTAACTCCTGTCGCCATTTGGAGCGCGACTTCGGCAGCGTGCAGATTGAACCAGGCGTCGAGATAGGCTGCGCGCGCGTCGTAGGCCTGACGTTCCGCGACCGAGAGGCTAAGCAGATCGATTTTCCCGGCGTGGAAAGCCTTCTCCAGAAGGTCGAAACTCTCGCGCGCCGGACCGAGGACCGCATCCTGGTAGACGGCGACGGCGCGTCGTGCGCTCAGGTACGCGTGGTAAGCGTCCCGCACTTCTCTTTCGACATCGAGGCCGCTCGCCTTCAGTCTGTAGTTGGCCTGCCGGCGCCGCGCGTCGATGATGGCGGCTTCGGCCTCGCGGCGATTGAACAGCGGAATCGAGAAACCGAGGCTCACGCCGCCAGGATGCTGGGTGTTTTCTTCGTGGCCAAAGAAAGTGCCGATCTGCGGATTGGGCAACGCCAGACGCTTGTTCAAGGCGGCCTCCGTTTCCAGTCGGGTGATTTCCAGTTCGCTGGCGCGCAGATCGGGCCGATTGTGCATCGCAAGGGCGACCAGCGATTCGAGGTCGGTGGCCGGTAGTTTGGTACTGTAATTGTCCGCCGGCACAGGTTCGGGACCGCTCGCGCCGCCGAGCAACCGGCCGAGGCTGGAGCGTTGGGCGCGATAGTGCTCGTGGGCTTCGATCGACGCGCGGCTCGTCTGGCCGTAACGCACTTCAGCTAGGTTGTAGTCTATTTGTCCAATCTCGCCGGCGTTGAGACGCGCGCGCGCCGCTTGGTACAGACGCGCATCCAGTTTTTCAAGCTCGTCAACTAATTCAACCTGATGGCGCGCGCGCAGGGTCTCGATAAACGTCATCTTGACCGCGGCGGTCAGCAACCGAAGGCGGTCGCGCACCATCGCGGCGCTTTGATTCCATCCAAGATTTGCGGACTTCAGGCGCAGCGCGCGCTGGCCGAAGATTTCAATCTCCTGGCTAAGCGCCACATGCCAATCCTGCGAGTTGGAACGTCCGTTACGTGGCCGATATGCGAAGTCGGTCCCGAACTGCGGATTGAACTGGCTCAGATATCGCGCGCGAATCTGCTCGCCCGCCGCGATTTTCATCTCCTGCTGGGTCGCGGCGAGGTCTGGATTGTTGGCAATCGCCAACGAGATCGCGCTCTCCAGCGTCAGCTCGGATGCGGCCGCCGTTGTCGCCGCCGACGTAGCGAGCAGCATTGCTGGAAGCAGCAGGACGAGAAAAATTCGACGGCTTGGCCGACTCCTGATATGCAATCGCGAGCGGCACAGGGGCGGCTCGCGACCGACGCTCATATTTGGTCTCGGATAATGGCTCATCTGGGACGACGCTGTCGCACCTCGATCCTGCAGTTACGCAATGCGCGTACCAACTGACGCCGATTCCAGGAAAACGCAGCGACTCGCGCGGATAACTTCAGCCAAGGGCTGTCGTTTTCGCCGCAAACAGACACTTGCATCCTTGCAAGAGCATCGCGGCGGGGACGATGATGGCGAGCGGGATTTCAGCGAAATGTCCGTAACTCCACCGAGCGTGGGGCAATTTTCCGCACCTTCGGGAGACGCCTTGAAGTTGCGCGCCAAAAAATTGTTTGCGGCTGTCGCAGTCAGCATTTCGCTGGAACCATCCTGCTAGAGCGATTCTGGAGGACGCCATGTTCGACTTGATAGTCCGTGGAGGCCAGGTCGTGACTCCGCAGGGAGTCGGCCGATGGGACGTCGCGGTGCAGGGCGAAAAGATCGTCTCGGTGGGCCTACCCGACACACGCGCCGAGGCCGGCCGGATAATCGACGCCACGGGCAAAATCGTCGTGCCCGGCGGAATCGAACCGCACGCCCATCTGGCGAGCCTCATCGGGATGCGTCCCGAGGGCCGGCTCTTCACGCTCGGCCCCGAAGAGGACACGGTCGGGATGGCGTTTGGCGGCACCACCACGCATATCGATTTCTGCTTCGTTCATCCCGCGACCGACATTCCGACCGCGCTCGCGCGGCGCGCCGAGCGATGGAAAGGCAAGGCGTACGTCGATTACTCGTTCCACCTGGCGCTCGGCGGCGCCCTGCCGCTTAAGATTTTCGATCAGATCGGCGACGCCATCCGCGACGGCTTCCCGACCTTCAAGGTTTTCACCGCGGAAATTCTGCCGCCACATCCCAAGCGCCTACCGTTCATGCTCGATTACGGCCGCATGCAGCTCGCGATGGAAAAGATCGCGCATGACGGCGGCCTGATGACGGTCCATGCCGAGGACCACGACCTGGTGCAATTCAACTACGAGCGCTTCATCGAAGAGGGCCGCACCGACGGCGTCAACCTTGCCCTGGTGCATACCAAGCTCTCTGAAGAACTCTCATTCCACCGCACTATCCGGCTGGCCGCCGCGACCGGCGCCGCGATCTATTTCGTCCACACCTCCGCACGCGAAGGCGTGGAGGCGGTGGTCGAGGCCCGCGCCCATCGCCTTCCGATCTACGCCGAGACCTTGCATCATTACGCCTGCTTCAACGCGGAGGACTATCGCAAGCCGCGCGGCTTTTGCTACCACACCTACCCCTCGCTCAAGTTTGCCGAGGACCAGGCCGCGCTGTGGGAAGGGCTGGTGCGCGACGGCGTGTCGACTACCGCCACCGACGAGTATCCGACCTCGCTCGAAGTGAAACTCGAAGGCCACCGTATCGACGACGTAACCGGCGGGAACCTGGGCGCGGAGGCGCGCATGGGAATCGTTTACACCGAGGGCGTGGTCAAGCGCGGGATGTCGCTGGAGCGTTTCGCCGACGTGACCTCGACCAACGCCGCGCGCATCATGGGGCTCTATCCGCGCAAGGGCGTAATCGCGCCGGGCAGCGACGCCGACCTGTGCCTCATCGATCCGTCGGTCTCGCGGCGTCTGGTGCGCGAAGACTTTCACGTAGCGGATTACAGTCCGTGGGAGAATTGGGAGGTCAAGGGATGGCCGTGGATGACGGTGCTGCGCGGCAAGGTGATCGTCGAGAACGGACGGCTCAACGCAGAGTTGGGCTTCGGCCAATTGGTCCCGCGTAAGATTGACCCGGTGATCCTGCGCCGTCCGGCGAGCTGAAGCCTCGCACGCCGGCGAGGAGATTGCGAGGATATAATTTGATGGCTGACGCATCGACGTTGAAACTGCCGCATCGCGCCGAACATATCGGCAGCCTGCTCCGTCCGCGCGAGCTGCGCGACGCATTCAAAGCTCACGCCGCCGGCCGGATGAACGACGCCGACTATCGCGAGATCGAGGATCGCAACATCATCGAGGCCATTCGGATGCAGGAAGGCGTGGGGCTCGCAACTATCAGCGACGGCGAGTTCCGCCGCGGCTCGTGGGCCTTCGGCCTGGTCAAAGCGGTCGAGGGGTTTGGCGAGGCGCGCTCGATGTTCGAGTTCCACGACGCCGCCGGTAACAGTTATCCGTTCGATACCTGTTATGCGGTGGCGAAAATCCGCCGGAACCGCCCGATCGCGGTGGGCGAGTTCGAGTTCGTCCGCCGTCACACGCAGCGCGTGCCGAAGGTCACGATACCGGCGCCGAGTTTCATGCATTTCTTTCGCGGCAAGGCTTGCGCCGATCCGCTTGTTTACCCCGACGTCGCCGGCTTCTGGGCCGACCTGCTGCGCGTGTATCACGAAGAGCTTGCCGAGCTTGGCCGTGCGGGCGCGCAGTACCTGCAAATCGACGAGGTGCCGCTCGCGATGCTCTGCGATCCCGCGGTGCGCGAGCGCGCCCGGGAGATCGGCGAGGATCCCGACGCGCTGGTCGCCATGTATATCAGCGGCGTCAACGACGTGCTTAGTACGCGACCGATCGGAATGACGGTCGGGATGCATCTATGCCGCGGCAACCTGCGCTCGCGCTGGATGGCCGCAGGCAGCTACGAGGCGGTGGCCGAGCGCCTGTTCAACGACGTCGAGGTCGACGCGTTCTTTCTCGAGTACGACACGCCGCGCGCGGGCGACTTCGCACCGCTGCGCTTCATGGCGAAGGACAAGACCGTGGTGCTAGGACTGATCAGCACCAAGACGCCGATGCTTGAGGACGCCGATGCGCTTTGCCGGCGAATCGATGAGGCCGCGCGGTACGTACCGCTGGAGCGGCTCGCGCTCAGTCCGCAATGCGGCTTCGCCAGCACCGTCGGCGGCAACCTGCTTTCGATCGACGACGAGCGGCGCAAGCTTGGGCTGGTGGTCGAAGTCGCAAAGCGCGTCTGGGGCTAAAGAAAAAGCGCGAACCAGGAGACCTTGATGAGCTACGAAAATTTCATCGTCGAGCGTGCGGGCGCGATCGCGACCGTCTATTTCAACCGGCCGGAGAAACTCAACCCGATAAACGGCAAGCTGATGACCGAGATGCTCGAAGTCGCGCACGAGTTTCGCGACGACGAGGAGTCTCGCGTCGTGATCCTGACCGGCAAGGGCCGCTCGTTCTGCGCCGGCGCCGACATCGGCGGACTCCTCGCGGCGAATGCGGGCCCGCAGGCCCAGCGCGCGCAGACCGATGCGGGGCGGCTCCGCACCGCGAGGACCGGATGGCGTCTGATGGACGAGTGGGAGCGCCTGGACCAGGTGACGATCGCGGCGGTCAACGGGTTCGCGATCGGCGGCGGACTGTCGCTCGCGATGGCGTGCGACTTTCGTATCGCGGCGAGCGGCGCGCGCATCTGGATTCCCGAGGTCGCCCTCGGCGTTCCATACATGTGGGGCTCGGTCACACGCCTGGTCAATCTCGTCGGGATGAGCAAGGCGAAGGAAATGATCATGACCTGCGACGAAGTGAGCGCCGAGGACGCGCTCAAGATTGGGCTGGTCAACCAGGTCGTGCCGGCCGAACAACTTAGCGCGGCGGCGCTGGCGTTCGCGGGCAAGCTGGTGAGCAAGCCGCCGATGGCGCTGCGCCGGACCAAGGAGTTCTTCAAGGCGCTGGGCAACGGCCGCCTGGGCGACATCACTTACGCCGACGGCTACCTGGGATTGTCGTGTATGGGGAGCGACGATATGAGCGAAGCTATGGCGGCGTTCAAGGAGAAGCGCCCGGGTCGTTACCGTGGCCGCTGAGTGCGGCAAAAGTAAACCTAAACTATTACTTTAATTGGATCCATTCGGCGATGATCTCGATTCCGACGCTTGAAACCTCGCGGCTATGGCTGCGGCAATTCCAGCCAAGCGACTTCGACGCGCTCGCCCGGCTAAGCGCCGATCCTGAGGTGATGAAGTATCTCGGCGACGGCAAACCGAAGAGTCGTGCGGAGACGTGGTTGATGATGGCCTGCTATCTCGGCCATTGGGAATTACGCGGCTACGGATTGTGGGCGGTCGAGGAAAAGGCGACGGGCGAATTCGTCGGGCGAATCGGGCTCCTCAACCCCGAAGGTTGGCCCGGATTGGAAGTGGCCTGGACGCTCGCGCGCGAGCGGTGGGGCAGGGGCTTTGCGACTGAGGGAGCGAAGGCGGCGCTGGAGTACGCCTTCTCCGTGCTCAAGCTGGATCACGTCATCAGCCTGATTCATCCGGATAACGCCGCCTCGATTCGCGTCGCACTGCGCGTTGGCGAGAAGCTGGAGGGGCAGGCGGAGTTGTTCGGCGTGATGCGCTCGGTTTACGGCATTCAGCGCTCGGACATCCACCGCACCGGATCAGGGCATGCGACGGAGAGCTAGATGACTCCGACGATCCGGTTCGCTACCGCGGCGAACGCCGAACTGATCCTGCACTTCATCCGTGAACTCGCCGGGTACGAGCACGCAGCCGGCGCCGTCGCCGCGACGCCCGCGCTCATCCGCTCGCAGATGGAACAGCCGCAGCCCCCGTTCGAATGCCTCATCGCCGAGCGCAACGGCGAGCCCGCCGGCTTCGCACTGTTTTTTCGCAACTACAGCACCTGGAGAGGCAGTCCGGGACTCTACCTCGAGGACTTCTTCGTGCCTGAGAAACTTCGCGGCCTGGGCGTTGGCAAGGCGCTGTTCAAAAGAATGGCGCAACTGGCGGTCGAGCGCGGATGGGCGCGAATGGAATGGGCGGTGCTCGACTGGAACCATCCGGCCGAGGAATTCTATCGCGCACGCGGCGCGGTCGCGAAAAATGAATGGACCGTGTGGCGGCTCGAAGGCGACTCTCTGGCCGAGGTCGCGCGCGATTCGGCCGGCGAGTAACGCCCAGCGTGCAGCGGGAATTCGACGATGCGAATCTGACCAAACTGGGGAGGTGTCGATGCAGACCGCGATTGCGCTCTTGGCTGCGGCGCTGCTCGAGGTGAGCGGCGATGCGCTGACACGGATGGGCCTGCGCGATCGGCCGGTATGGCTTGTCGCGGGAGCGCTCACGCTGTTCATCTATGGCGTCGTGGTCAACCAGGGACGGTTGGACTTCGGGCGATTGATGGGCGTTTACATCGCGGTGTTTTTTCTGGTCTCGCAGATCATCGCCCTCGCGTTGTTCCACGACGTCCCTGGGTACAAGACCATCGCCGGCGGACTGCTGATCATCATCGGCGGCGCCGTGATTATGCTTTAGCGCGCGCATGTTCCTACCAGTGGCCGCAAGGCTGATGTCATGCGTCACACTGATATTTGCCGTCGCCCTGTGCGGACGCGCGGCCGCGCAGAGTGCCAACGCCTGCGGCCCGTTTGGAAATCCGCCCGCCAAGATGTTCAGCGTGGTCAAACCGAGCTGCGGAAGCGGTGAGTTGCTCGGGCCGTGGAAGGAGGGCGACGGCACCGATCGTTACGCCTGCCTCCACGAACCCGCGTCGATGAAGCCCGGACGCAGGCTGGCGCTGCTGGTCTACCTGCATCCGTCGCTCTTTGGAACGTGGACGATCTCGTATACCAATCTGCTCGCTCTCCACGATACGTTCGCGATCGGTGGCGACCATACCGCTCCCGGCTTTATCGTGCTCGCGGTGCAGGGCCGAAACACCGCTCACTACTATCCGTGGCCCGACAATCACGGGTTGGGATGGGACAATTGGTATCGTCAGTTAAGTCCGGCGGGCGACGTGAAAGTCGGCGGCACTGTCTATCCGGAAAATGTCGATGCGGCGACGATCGATCACTTCATTGCGGAGGTGGCGCACAGGGGCGAAGTCGACACCGGGCGAATATATGTTACCGGATGGTCCAACGGCGCCGCGATGGGCCTGCTTTACGCGCTCAACCGTCCCAACGTCGCGGCGGTGGCAATCTATTCCGGACCCGACCCCTTCGGCGCGCTTGACGATCCGTGCCAGCAAAAGCCGGTCAGCGGCGCGCCGGCCAGCAACCTCGAAGTGCGAATCCACAATCCGCGCGTGCCCGCGATGCACGTGCACAATGGATGCGACGCCGCCGGAATCTGCTCCAACGGAGAGAAGCTGGCGGCGGAGTTGCGCGCGGCCGGAGTCAATCTCGAGGACGTGATTCTTGACGCGTCCGGCAAACGCGTCGATGCGTGCACGGACTGGTGCGGCACCGATCCCAATGGAGGACTCTCGGTGCTGCATCATCCGTTGGGCTGGTTCCTTGGCTTGCGTCATCACCAGCGATGGCCCTCGGAATGGACGACGGCGATGCTGGAATTTTTCCGCGACCATCCGCTGCGGCCCGCCGGTGCCCAGTTTTAGCCGCGTGCGTCGCGAATCGGTGCGCTAGATGACCTTGCGCTCGCGCAGCGCCGCGATCGCCGCCGCGTCCAGCCCGAGCTCCACGCGCAGGAACTCATCGTTGTCGGCGCCCAACACCGGCGCGAAGGATTGCGGCACCGCCGCCTCGGCGTTCATCCGCAGGGGCGAAGTCCAAATCGTGATGCGGCCGAGGCGCGGATCGTCGATTTCGCGCAGCATCCCCCGCGCATGCAGATGCGGGTCGGTCATGACCTCGGTCAGTTCCTTGACGATGCCGCAGAACACGTCTGCGTTGCTGAGCATCGTCATCAGGGCATCGCGCGTATGCCCGCGCGTCCAGTCGGAAACTATCTCGTCGACTTCTTCGACGTTGGCGGAGCGGGCCTTGGCCGTGGCGAAGCGCGAGTCTTCGGCCAGTTCCGGGCGTTGGATCAGCTCGCACAGCCGGCGCCATCGATGGTTGTCGCCGGCGAGGATCAGCACGTAGCCGTCGCTTGCCGGATAGACGTTGTACGGCACGATCACGCCGCCGGGAGCACTGTTACCGTTGCGCGTTTCGGTGATTCCCATTCCGTAGTAGGCGCCGATATGGGTGGTCAGGGCGGGGATGATCGCGTCCTGCAGCGCCACCTCGACCAGCATCCCCTCGCCGGTGCGGTCGCGGCTGCGCAGCGCGGCCAGTATCGCGGCGGCGAAATGGATGCCGCCCAGCATGTCGACCACCGCGGGGCCCGCCTTCATCGGCGGTCCGTCCGCCTCGCCGGTGGTGCTCAACACGCCGCTCATCGCCTGCACCACCGGATCGAACGCGGGCAGGTCGCGATACGGTCCGGTAATTCCGTAGCCCTTGCCAGTCGCGTAGATGACCCGGGGGTTGATCGAGCGCAAAACGTCGTAACCGAGACCGAAACCTTCCATCGCGCCGTAGGCGAAATTCTCGGCCACGACGTCGGCGCGCGCGACCATCTGTTTGAAAATCTCGCGTCCTTCGTCACTCTTGAGGTTGAGCGTCAGCGAGCGCTTGTTGACGTTGAGGATCGCGAATCCGATGCTGATGTCCTGCCCGGGGGCGCGGTATAGCGCGCGCATCCCTTCGCCGTGGCCCGGCGGCTCAATCTTGATCACGTCGGCGCCGAGATATGACAGCATCAACGTTCCGTACGGTCCGTTGTAGAAGTGGGTGAGATCGAGCACCCTGATATCGTCGAGCGGGCGAACCGGCACGAAGCACCTCCTGGCGCGCGGTGGTCGCGGGAGCGGCGCGCGGCGAGTCTCTTTATAGCAAAGGCGGCCCGCCGATGTAGCGTGCCGCCTTGCCGGTTAACTCGCGAGCGTGGGGTGTGACGATCCCTACTCGCCTACATCCGCGCTACTTGATGATTTCCGCCTGCCGCAACTCGTCGATCTTGTGCTGCGAGAAACCCAGCAGGGTCTTGAATACATCGTCGGTGTCGGCGCCGCGCACCGGGGCGGCATGCTGCACCTCGCTCGGCGTCTCGGACATCTTCCACGGGATGCCGGCGTGGATGCGGCGTCCGACTTCCGGATGCTCGAGCTGCACCAGGTAGCCGCGTTCCATCGGAACTTTGTCTTCGGCGAGATCGCGGTTGCTCATCGAGGGAAACGCGGCCACGCCCGCGCGCTGGAGCGCCTCGGCGGCTTCCCATTTAGTGCGCTCGCGGGTCCAGGCGGTGATCGTCGCATCCAGCGCAGCCTCGTTTTTCTTGCGCAGCTCGGCGCTCTTGAAGCGCGGGTCGTTGGCGAGCGCCGGCTGTCCGATCGCCTGGCAGAGCGAGCGCCATTCATCTTCGGTGCCGACCGCGATCGAAACCCACTGATCGTCGTTGCCCGCGCTCTTGTAGGTCTCGTGCGGCGCCATCAGCCGATCGTGATTGCCGTTACGCGCGGGCTCGCGATGGTTGATGTCCCATTCGAGCAGGCCTTCCGCCATATGCACCAGCACGGCCTCCCACTGCGACTGGTCGATGTACTGGCCCTCACCGGTCAAATCGCGATGGAGCAGGGCGGCGATGATCGCGTAGGCGCCCATCACGCCGGCGTTGGGGTCGGGATACGAGACGCCGATTTCCGACGGATCGCCGCCCGGGTAGCCGGTCAGCCAGAATTGTCCCGAGAGTGCGGAGGCCGGCGGTCCATAGCCGACATAGCGTTTGAAAGGGCCGTACTGGCCATAACCGGACATCGAGATCTGGATGATGTCGGGTCTGACCTCGCACAGCTTCTCGTAACTGAAGCCGAGCTTGCTGATTACGCCGGCGGCGAAATTGTCGGCCACTACGTCGCAATGCTTGGCCAACTGGAATGCGAGTTTTACCGCCTCGGGTTTTTGGAGATCCAGCAGGATGCTGCGTTTGCCCTGGTTGTACTGGTTGAAGTAGCCGGCGCGGTTGGGTCCGGGCTGGTTGTCGGCGAACGGCGGAATCATCCGCGTGACGCACGGCCGCAAAGTGCTTTCGATCCGGATAACTTCAGCGCCGAGATGCGCGAGGGTCTGGGTGCAAAACGGTCCCGCCCACGCCCAGGTAAAATCCAGAACCCGCACGCCGCTTAAAGGTGAATCGGCCATAACATACTCTCCAGCAACATCTCAGCTTCGGAACATTTGGCTCGCACGTGTCTCGCGGATCTCGCCGATTTTAAATCACGCCCGACTGTTTCAGCTTGGCCAGGTTATCGCGCGGCACTCCGAACTCGCCGCAGAAGACTTCCTCGTCATGCTGACCCAGCCGCGGCGCCGGCCGCCGCAGCGCCCATTTGATCTTGCCGTATTGCGAGGGCGCACCCGGCAGCGTCAGCTTGCCCATCCCCGGTTGCTCGAACGGCACGAAGAATTTGCGCTCCTGCAGATGATCGCTTTCGTACATCTGCTGCATCGTATTGACCGGCGCAAACGGGATTCGCGCCTCCTGCGCCGCCTTATACAGGTCGGTTACCTTCCACTGCGATATCCACTCGCTCATCAGCGCCTTGAGCGCGTCCATGTTCTGCGCGCGCGAGACGCGGTCCTTGAAGATTTCCTCACTCGCCCACTCGGGGCTGCCCATCAACTTGACCAGGTACTGCCACTGATGCTCTTCGACCGCGAGGACGAAGATTTTGCCGTCCTGGCAATCGGCGAGGAACCAGGGGCCGAGCGCGCGCGAGCCCAGGCGCGAGGTTTCGCGTCCGGCGTAGGTAAAGTGCATGAAATTCATCTCGAGCATTGCCGCGATCGCTTCCTGCTCGCAGACGTCGATCGCCTGGCCCTTGCCGGTGCGCAGCTTGTAGCGCATCGCCGCCAGCGAAGTCAGCGCGGCGTGCGCGCCGCCCTGGTAATCGCACTGTGCGCCGAAGGGCTTGAGCGGCGGCAACTCGGGGTAGGGCGACGCCCCGGGGCTGAGATACGCCCAGCCGCCGGCGTTGGAGGCGTTCAGTTCGTAGCCGCGCCAGTTGGCGCGCGGTCCACGGTCGCCGTACATCGAGATCGACGCGACGATCAGCCCCGGGTACTTCGCGCACAGTGCGGCACTGTCGAGGCCCTGATTCGCGCGCTCGTATGGCGGCACGTTGTGAATCAGGATGTCGGCCTTCTCGAGCAGGCGGCCGAGCAACTCGCGTCCCTCGGGCTTGCCCAGGTCGGCCGTCACGCCGCGCTTGTTCGTGTTGAGGTAGACGAACAGGCCGCTCTTCTCGGGGTCGGACTGGTCGTTAGGGAACGGGCCGCGGCGGCGCGTCAGATCTCCGCCCGGCGGCTCGACCTTAATCACCTCGGCGCCCAGGTCGGCGATCATCTTGGCGCCGAAGGCAGCGGATATTCCCTGTCCGCATTCGACGACTCGGATGGCGCCGAGTCCGCGCGGATCCCTTTGCGGATCTTTCGCTATGCTCATGGCTCTACTTTATTACGATCGGGTTGACCGGTGAACCGGCCCCGCCGACCACTTTTAACGGAGCGCCCACGAACAGGAACGTGTACTGGCCGTCTTTGGCGCAGTCCTCGGCGAGGTCGTGCGTCCAGTCGATCTCGTTGAAGATCACACCCTGGTAATGGAGCAGCGCCATGTGCAGCGGGATCATCGTGCCGCTCTCTTCATGATGGGTCTGCTCGGTGGCGATCGTATCGCTGCCGACCGACGGGATCTCCATCTCGTGAAACCACTTGGCCAGCTCGAGACTGTAGCCCAGCCCCGGCTCGTTGAACACGCCCTTGGGGAAGATGCCCTCGATGCCCTTGTCGTAGAAGCGCTTGAGCCATCCGGTGTGGATGATGATGATGTCGTGCTTCTCGATCGGCGAATTCTGCTTCTTGGCCGCCGCGAGCATGTCTTCGAGCGTGATGCGCTCGCCGGCGTCCAGGCTCTCCTTGCCCTTGAAACGCGCCGCGTCGATCAGCACGCCGCGTCCCACCACGCCGTGCTCGGCGATCGGCTGGATCGAGCACTTCGCCAGGCTGCCCATCGTGCTCTTGGCGTCGTAGCCGTTGTAGAGCGTGTCGCCGTGCCAGACGTGCCCCAGCGCGTCGTACTGGGTGGTGCCCTGCAGGTACATCGTGATCACGTCGTCGGCGTATTCCATTCCGCCGGGGAAGGGCGTCGCCTTGCCGCTGATATAGTGCCCCTTGTCCATCGCATTGGTGCGAATCGGCTGCGAGCGCGAGGGATAGAGCGGGTCGCCCTGCGGCCGCGCCACCGGCACGCCCAGCGTGAAGACCTTACCGCTCTTGACCGCGCGAACGCCGCGCAGGACCTCGGCGCTGGTCAGGAAGTTGAGCGCGCCGATTTCGTCATTGGGTCCGAAGCGGCCCCAGTTTTTCGGTGCGTCCTTCAGAAGCTCGCTGAAATGTACGGGTTTGCTGGCTGCCATGGTGCTCCTCTCGGCGCTTAGATCAAGCGATCCGGTTCCTTACCGCGTTACGCCTTAGGACGCAAACCCGTCGACGAGCGATCCCGTTCGTGGTCTGCGGCTTGGGCGATCGAACACACCGTCAGAAATGGCCGATGTGTGACGCTCGCTGGCAATCGAAAGCATACACAGCGCATCGCGTGGCTGCTTTTCGACCGTGGGGTATCTGACACGGCGGCTGCTTGGCCATGCGCTCGCGGAGATCGAGTTCTCAAAAGAACACAAAGAGCGTAACGCAAGGAGCCGCTTAATGGTAATGTAAAGAGCGTAACGCAAGGAGCGTATTGATGGTAACCCTGAAACGTCGAGGCTGTTCGTCTCTGTTCACTTGCTGCCTCGTGGCCGTCTTATGGATAAGTAGCCATTCACTTTCGGTGGCATGGGCGCAGGGAGAGTATCCGCCGCCACCGGAGACCGCGGCGCCGCTTCCACCGGGTGTCCCGGAGACCCCCGCTCCGCTTTCAAGTGACGAGCTCGACCAGTTGGTAGCGCCGATTGCACTCTATCCGGACGCTCTGGTCGCACAAATCCTGGCAGGCTCGACCTATCCAACCGAAGTCGTCGAAGCGGCTCGCTGGCAGAGCGCAAACCGTGGCCTGAGCGGGGCCAGGCTGGCGGCGGCCGTCGACAGCTCGAACTGGGACCCCAGCATCAAGGCACTGACCCAGTTTCCATCGGTGTTGGCGAACATGGACAACAACCTTTCGTGGACCTCCGCACTCGGCCAGGCCTACTACTATCAGCCCGAGGATGTGCTCAATGCCGTTCAGGTGATGCGCCAAAGAGCGCTCGCAGCCAGGACGCTGGTGAACACGCCGCAACAAAGATACTACGACCAGAATGGCATGATTATGATCGTGCCGGTCAATCCCAATGAGGTTTACGTTCCGGCCTATAATCCCGCCGACATATACGGCGCCCCAGTGGCCGTATATCCCGGATACTCGACGGGAGAGATGATCGGCGCCGGACTACTGGCGTTCGGTGCGGGGGTGGCGGTGGGCATACTAGCAAACCAGGCCTGGGGATGGCATGGCTGGAATACCGACTGGCATCACCATCATGTGACTTATCAAAATAACGTATACGTTTCGAATACTAATACCTTTGCCTCTGCAGGTTCGTACGGAGGAGGCAATCGCGGTGGCAACTTCAATCGCTCGGCCCCAAACAACCGTCAGGGCGGATACAACGCCTCGGCCGGTGGCCGTCCGCACGGAGCCGCCGGAGCAGGCTACCGAGCCGGTGCGCCAGCTAGTCGTCCGCCTAACGCGAACCCGCAGGCGGCAAACCGCGGCCCAAGCCACCAGATGGGCGCTCCTGCCGAGGCTCATCCGGGAGTTGGTGCCAGACCGGCCTATAAACCCAACGCACGGGAGAATCATCCGCCTAATGCGAATCCGCAGGTGGCAAACCGCGGCCCAAGCCATCAGATGGGCGCTCCCGCCGAGGCTCATCCGGGGGCTGGCGCCCAATCGGCCCACAACCCCAAAGCGCCGGCTCCGCAGGCCATGCGGAATAAACCCGAGCCGCAGGCCCGGCAAGCCAATCCGTACCGAGGTTTCGCCAAGGCTCCGGCTCCCGGCTTAAACAAAACCGCATTCGCCAGGATCGCTCCGGGCGGCGAGGCTATAGCCGCCAGCGCCCGGGGTCGGGCCAGCCTGGGGCGGGCACCCAAGCCGGCTCACGCTGCGGCGCGACCCGCGCCCGCCGCCCATGCCGCCGCGCGACCCGCACCTGCCGCGCACGCCGCCGCGCGACCTACCGAGCCGGGCCATCATAAGCATTGAGCGGAGTATGGCCTGGGGGACAGATCGCGCAAAGCGCCCTTGCGGATGCCGGGGCCTGACCAACTAAGGAAAGAGCAATGGTTCAAACCAGAGACGACAATCGAGGGCGCGCCACCTGCCGGCTAGCCCTGAAGGTATTACTCATCGGCGTGATGGTTGGCGGGCTTGGAACCTCGCGAACCAGCTTCGCACAGGAGCCAGGCCAGAAGACCTTCAGCTCGCCAAGCGCGGCGGCCGAGGCGCTGGCCGCCGCCGCAAAGAAACACGATAAACCGGAAATGTTGGCGATTTTAGGTCCCGCCGGGCAGGAATTGATTTATTCCGGCGACCGGGTCGCCGACAAGGAAAACAACGATCGCTTCGTCGAGAAGTATGACGAAATGCATCGCTTCGTTGCCACCAGCAAGGGACGATTGTTTCTATACATAGGTGCGGAGAACTGGCCGCTTGCTATCCCGCTCCAAAAAACCGGCGCCAAATGGTATTTCGATACGGCTTACGGCAAGCAGGAGGTTCTATATCGCCGGATTGGGTCCAACGAGCTAAATGTGATCAAGGTCTGCCAGCAAATAGTCAGTGGCGAGCAGGAATACTATGCCGGGCTGCACGACGGCGTCTCCGTGCATCAATACGCTCAGAAGTTCAGAAGCAGCCCCGGCACCCAGGACGGTCTATACTGGCAGGTCAAGTCAGGCGAGCAGCCAGAAAGTCCCCTGGGTCCACTGGTGGCGGAAGCCGCTAGTGAAGGCTATAAACATCACGCTCACCACGCCGCGGGCCACCCGCGTCCTTTCCACGGTTACGTTTATCGGCTGTTGACCCGTCAAGGCGCCGCTGCGCATGGCGGCGCCCAGGACTATATCGTCGATGGCAAGATGACGGGTGGGTTCGCGCTGGTCGCTTATCCAGTCCGCTATCGCGACTCGGGAGTGATGACCTTCGTGGTCAATCAGGACGGCCAGATCTATCAAAAGGATTTAGGTCCGGAAACCGAGCAGATCGCCTCCGAGATGGTGGACTACAATCCGGACGATACCTGGCAACCGGTCGAAGAAACCGAAAATACTGACACCTCCGAGATCAGTGCCCCGACCACGGTTGAAAAGCTATATCTCCAACGGCCCTGGGGGATAGCCACTTGGGCACTACTCGAAGAGCTAGACGCGTAGGCTAGGAAGATACCGGCTCCAGCCCGAGGCGCCTAGCGCGATGCCTTCGCGGCGGCCATACGCTGGATTTCGCGCTCGCGCAAATCGCGGCGGCGAATCTTGCCCGTGACGGTCACCGGAAACTCGTCCATGAACTCGAACTCGCGCGGGTACTCGTGTGCCGCGAGCCGGGTCTTCACGTGCTGCTGGATCTCGTCGATCATTTCCTGCGAGGCATGATGGCCCGGCAGCAGCTTGATGAAGGCCTTGATCGCCTGTCCGCGCCGCTCATCCGGCACCCCCACCACCGCACACGAGGCGACCGCCGGATGCTCGATTATCTTGGCTTCGACCTCGGCCGGCCCGACCCGGTAGCCCGAGGTCTTGATGACGTCGTCCGAGCGTCCCTGGAAATAGATGTAGCCCTGGTCGTCCATGTGGCCGTTGTCGCCCGTGATGCACCATCCGTTGACGAATTTTTCCGCCATCGCGGCGGGGTTCTTCCAGTACTCCTTCATCACCACTGGATCGTCGGTTCGGATAGCGATTTCGCCGGTCTCGCCGAGCTTGACCGGGACGCCGGTTTGCGGATTGACCACGGCGACCTCGTGGCCGGGATAGGCCTTGCCAAGCGGCTCGAGGGCCGCCTTCTCCAGCGCCGTGCAGTTGCCGATGAAGTAGTTGGCCTCGGTCTGGCCGAAGGCCTGGTTGAATTCGACCTTGAGCTGACTGTCGACCCATCGCGAGAGTTCCGGGCTGACCGGCTCGGCGCCGCTGACGATGCATCGAAGACGAAGCTCGCGATACTTCTCTCGCGGATTTTTGACCTCGCGCAAGGCCTTGAGCGCGGTCGGCGGATAGAGTCCGACCGTCGCGCCGTACTTCTCGAGCAGCTTCAGCGTCAGGTCGGGATCGAAACGCGCCTTGCTGCGGTACGCGAGCACCGGGATTCCGTAGGGCCAAATCGCAAGCAGGCCGTCGAGCAGGCCGCCCGCCCACGCCCAATCGGCCGGGCTGTAGTAAAGATCGCCCTGGCGCAGGAAGTTGTACGAGTAGTCGATCCCATTGTGCCCCAGCACATAGCGCGCAACGTGCAAGACGCCCTTGGGATCGCCGGTGGTGCCCGAGGTGTACATCATCAGGATCGGATCCTCGGCGTGCGCCGGACCCATCGTGAACTGCTCGGAGCCTTTGGCGATGAGATCGTCAAAAGCAACGCCGCCCTGTTTGCCGCCGGCGACGATCACGTGGCGCAGTTCGGGAACGTTCTTGCGGATCGAGTCCAGCTTCTCGACGCTGTCGGGCTCGAGCAGAATCGCTTTGGCCGCGCTGTTGTTGAGCCGGTACTCGAGCGCGTCGGGACCGAACAGCTTCGAGATTGGCAGCGCGATCGCGCCGATGCGATAGAGTCCCATGTGGGCGATCGCGGTCTCGGGCCGTTGCGGCAGATGCACCGCGACCACGTCGCCGCGTTTGATTCCCAACCCCGCCATCGCATTGGCAAACCGCCGGCTGAGCGCGCCAATCTGGCCGAAGGTGTAGGTCTCGACCCGGCCCTCGTCATCTTCATAGTAGAGCGCCGGTTTGTCGCGGAGTTCGGTATGGCGATCGAGGCAATCGACCGCGACGTTGTAGTCGGCCGGAATGTTCCATCGATGGCGTGCGCAGGCGTCGGCGATGCTCTTCGCGCCGTGGACGGTCTGCTCGCGAAGGCCGATGATGCTCATGCCGGAATCCTCCATTGCGCTGTCATGTGTGGCGGTCGTCCGGGATGCTTCAGTGCGCTCCAGTGAACGTACCGCTGCGCCCAGTCCGAGCGTAATCCGCCAGCGCAATTCCATCAACTTGATTTTTCGTCCGGCCTTTTGGAAACGCGGCCAACGCTGCCAGCGCTTGACGCGGAAGAGTCGTGAATCAAAGCTGGACATGAGAGTCATAGAGGAAGGGATCTGCGATGGCGAAAGTCTGGGTGCTACAGCATTCTCCGACCGGGAACCTTGGCGCAATTGCCGAGGCATTGGAGTCGGCGGCGCTCGCATGGCAATACGTGCGCGTGTTCGAGGGCCGTCCCGTGCCCACCGATATGAAGGGCGCAGGGGGTCTTATCGTGTTGGGCGGGGTGGAGGCGGTCTACCAGCTCGATCGCTATCCATATCTGCGCGCCGAGATTGCGTTGATCGAAAGCGCGCTCAAGGCGGGCCGGCCGGTGCTTGGGGTGTGCCTGGGAAGCCAGTTACTGGCGACGGCGCTCGGCGCCAACGTGCGGCGCGCCGCGCACAGGGAAATCGGATGGCACCCGGTACGGCTGCGCCCCGAGGCGAAGGACGATCGTTTATTGCGCGAGCTGCCTCAAGAATTCGTCACCGGCCACTGGCACAGCGACATCTTCGACCTGCCGGCTGGCGCGGTGCCGCTCGCTTCGTCGGAGCTGACGGAGTTGCAGGCGTTTCGCTACGGCGATAATGCGTGGGGACTGCTGTTTCATGCCGAGATTACGCAGCAGATCGTCACGGCGTGGGTGAGCGATTTCGGCGAGGGGCTGCAGCGGTCCGGTATCGACGGCGACGAGATCCTTGCTTCGGCGCCGCAGCATCTGGCCAGCCTCGGCAAGATCGCCGAGACGATTTTTGGCCGCTGGGCCGCGCCGATCCAAGGGACTTGAGAGCGCCAGGTCCGCGTGCGCGCCGTCGGAAGAGCTTGCTCAGTAGACCACCGACGGCAGCCAGGCCCCGGCCGGCTCGTTATAAAGCCCGACCGTCATCAGAGTCATCGGCTCAACGATCCGCAGTCCGTTGTTCAGGCACCAGCGCATCAAATCGCCGTTGCGCGTCGGTACGATAAATCCCGGGCCGCCAAAGGATTGCGCCGCGCCGATGAGCGCCTTGAGATCGTCGCTGGTCTCGCCGACGGTGTGGCCGAAAAAAGCGATCGCCGAGGTGTAGCCCGTGATCCGCCCGGCGCGTTCGACCACCGCGGCGTGGCCCGTCCGCAGCGCGTCGCGCGTCTCGCCGGTGCGTTCATGGCCATGTACGCGGATACATAGCCGGGCGCATTCCTCGAGGTCGCTCTCGCGCGCCAGCCGGACCGCGCATCCGGAAACCGAGAGATTGAGCGCCGCGCCCTGGAAGACGCTGAGCGGCTCACGCGAATCGAATCCCAACTTGGTGTAGAGGCTGAGCGAGCGGCGATGGTATGCCGCCTGCACCAGGCGCACGCCGGCGAACTTGCGTGCCGCGGCGCGTTCCATCACCGCCTGCATCAGGCGCCGCCCGATCGTGCGGTTCTGGACCGCGGGGTCGACGGTTATCGGTCCGACGCCAGCGATCGGGTTGCGCTCGTCGAGAATATTGCTGCCGACGACGCGGCCGCCGAGTTCGGCGACTACTTTATGGAAGCCCGGATTCGCGAGCAGAAAGCCAAGGACGGCGATGGCGCTTTCGACCGTGGGAAAGTCGGGAGGAAAGTTGTGTTCGTCGGCGACCGACTTGAATCCCGCGTGAGCGATTTTGCCGCAGGCCGGCGCATCATCCGGCCGGCCTTCACGCAGTGTAACGTCCATTCGGCGCTCTCCTTGCCCGCTTTTCCGGGTGATGGCGAATTTTTCCGCGTCGTCCATGCTCCTATCACGGCGCAAGCAAGGCAAGTTATCCGAATGCGATGGCGAAGCCGGCCTGCGCTGATTAGATTGGAAAACGAGGGCAACGACGATGGACGCCAGAGTACATATTCATCTATCGGCCGCGGACTTGGCTCGCAGCCGCGATTTTTACGAGAAATTCTTTGGCGTTGAGCCAGCCAAGGTTAAAGATGACCATCTGAAGTTCGTGCCGCCCTTCGCGCCGATCAATCTGGCCATCTCGCCCAGGCGCGCCGCAGGCGATGACGGGCGCGCAATCAACCATCTCGGGGTCGAGGTCGAGTCCAGCGAGACCGTGCTGCGCCATCTCGAGCGCGTCAAGGCGGCCGGCCTCAGCGTGCGCGAACAGTTGAACGTTAACTGCTGCTACGCGAACCAGAGCAAGTTTTGGGTGCAGGATCCCGACGGCGTCGAGTGGGAGGTCTACCATGTCAATTATGACCTCGAAGAAAAGCACGGCAAGCCGATTGCCGGCGCCGCTGCAGCGCCGCGTCCATTGCCGGTGATCAACGAACCGGCGACGTCCTGCTGCTCAGGCCGTCGTTCGCGCGACGCGAGCTAGGCAGCCCGGTTACGTGAGTTGACGGATGGAATAACGTGCGCCCCGTCCGCTCCTGTTCGAAGGCGAGCAGCTTTCTTTTGGTCTCCAGGCCCCATCGGTAGCCCGTCAGTTTGCCGTCTGCGCCGATCGCGCGATGGCACGGGATCAGAATCGACACCGGATTGGAGCCGTTGGCATGGCCGACGGCGCGCGCCGCTGACGGCCGTCCGATACGCGCCGCGATCTCTCCGTAGCTGCGCGTGGCGCCTTCGGGAATCGCGGACAGCTCGCGCCATACGCTGAGTTGAAACGGGGTACCGCTGACCTCCAGCGGCGCTTCGCATCGCGCGGTCTCGCCACGCAAGTAGCGCAGCACGGCCTCCGCGGCCGGCCGCGCCGCGCCGTCGTCGCGCATGATTTTGGCCTCACGAAAATCGCGGCGCAATTCGCTCTCCTGCCATTGGTCGGATTGATGTACCGAGAGCGCGCAGATGCCGCGCGTGGTCACCGCGACCAGCATCCGCCCGAACGGCGAATCGACGATGGTATAGCTGATCTCGGCGCCGCGTCCGCGCGGGCCCCAAGTTGCGGGAGTTATCGCGGAAACTGTGGCGGGAATTGTCGATTGATTCATGGCGTCCGGTCCTCTTGTCGATTGCTCTCGGTTTTTATTGCTCTCGGTTCAGATCGCACACAAGAGCTTCAACCCCGGCCGCGCCATTTTGTAAAACCTGCCCACAGTCGAGCAAAAAAATTTCCCGCTGCGCATCATTGTTTAGCGCGTAAAAGACCGGGAATTCGGACCATAAAAAGAGCAACGCCCGACGGCACAAATCTTGGATTACCGAGCATCAAGCGGCTTCAGGCGCGAACGCCTGGAGAGCAGCGTGAAGCAGTACGCTGAACACGCACGGACGGCATCGTCCGCGTGACGATGCCGTCCGTGTGCCGCACAAGTCTGTTGATCGTCGTCATTTAGCAGAATGAATCGTGGTTTCTTCGCGCGCCATTGATCAACCATCTCCGGGCGCCTAGCCCTTCGGGAGTTTGAGCACGCGCTCGCCGATGATGTTGTGCTGAATCTCGCTCGAGCCGGCCGCGATCGTCAGCCCGCGCGCCGCCAGCGTCCGCATCATCCATCGACCGCCCTCGACCGCTCCGATCGATTCCTTCATCAGCGGTGCGTAAGGTCCGAGCAACTCGTCGGCGAACATCGCGACGCGCAGATTCAGCTCGGTCGCGAACAGCTTGCCGAACGAGGTTTCAGGCCCCGGCACTTTACCCTTGAGCTGCGCGGTCAGGCCGCGATAACGGCTGAGCCTTAGGCAGCGCGACTCGATCGCGAACAGCGCGAGCTTCTGGCGAACGTAGGGATGACGATGCGCGGGCATCCCCCCGAACTCGACCGCCTTGGCGAGGTCGATAAGCTCGTTGATGGTGCGTTCGACCGGATGGCGCGTGCCGCCCGAGGCCCGCTCCCACATCAGGGTTGCGATCGAGACCTGCCATCCCTGGTTTACTTCACCGACCAGATTTTCCTTGGGCACGCGGACGTTGTCGTAGAAGACTTCGTTGAATCCGGATTCGCCAGTTATCTGCATCAGCGGGCGAACCGTGATGCCGGGGCTTTTCATGTCGACCAGCAGGTAGGAGATGCCCTTGTGCTTGGGCGCCGCGGGGTCGCTGCGCACCAGCAGCACCTGCATGTCGGCGCGCTGCGCGAGGCTGGTCCAAACCTTCTGGCCGTTGACCACGAAGGAGTCGCCGTCGAGCACGGCGCGGGTCTGCAGGCTCGCGAGGTCGGAGCCGGAGTTGGGCTCGGAGTAACCCTGGCACCAGATCTCCTCGCCGGTCAGCATCTTGCCGAGGTAGCGCTCCTTTTGCTGCTCGGTGCCGAGCAGAATGATGGTGGGGCCGATGCGGTCGATCGCGAGCTGGTTGGCGCCGTAGAGCGGCAGGCCCAGGCGCAGCACTTCGTCCTGGTAAATCGCCTGTTCGATCAGCGACGCGCCACCGCCGCCCCATTGCGCGGGCCAGTGCAGCGCGACGTAGCCCGCCTCGTAAAGCCGCTTGTGATACTCGCGCAGCCCCTGCCACTTGGAGTCGTCGCCTACGTCGAGCAGGCTGGCGGTCGATGCGCCCATCCCGTCGCCGCGACGGCCGAACAGTTCGCCCGAGGTCTTCTCGAGCCACCCGCGCAGCCGCGAACGAAACGCCTCTTGTTCGGGAGTGAAACTGAAATCCATCGCCTGTCTCCGCCTTGAAGCCGCATCCCGCGGCGATTGCGGGGCACTATAGCAATGGTCGCCGTCGCGGGTTAACCGGGACGCGGCGCTTTGCCCACGACGGCAGGCGTTTGCTATATGGATTGGGTTTAGTCACGTGACCGGACGCGCCATCGATGCGAGCGCGGCCGGCGCGCACATTATCCTCAACCAGGTGGGTGTCAAGGCAGATGGCGTTCAAGACGATCAAGGTTCCGAGCAACGGCGAAAAGATCACGATGGGGTCGGACGGCAAGCTGCGCGTGCCCGAGCGGCCGATTATTCCCTTCATCGAAGGCGATGGCACCGGGCCAGACATCTGGCGCGCTTCGCAGTACGTGTTCGACAACGCGCTCAAAAAGGTCTACGGCGGCAAGCGCGAGATCGCGTGGATGGAAGTGTGGGCGGGCGAGAAATCCTTCAAACAGTTTAACAACTGGCTGCCCGACGAAACCGTCGAGGCGTTCAAAGAATACCTGGTCGGAATCAAGGGACCGCTGACCACGCCGGTGGGCGGCGGGATCCGCTCGCTCAACGTCGCGCTGCGCCAGATGCTCGACCTCTACGTCTGCCTGCGCCCGGTGCGCTACTTCAAGGGCACACCCAGCCCGGTAAAGAATCCCGAGAAACTCGACGCCGTCATCTTCCGCGAGAACACCGAGGACATCTACGCCGGCATCGAATGGGAGGCCGAGTCGCCCGAGGCGAAAAAGCTCATCAAGTTCCTGCTCGAGGAAATGAAGGTCACTAAGATTCGCTTCCCCAACACCTCAGGCATCGGCATCAAGCCGGTGTCGCGCGAGGGCTCCGAGCGGCTCATCCGGGCGGCGATAAACTACGCGATCGCACACAAGCGTAAGAGCGTCACCCTGGTGCACAAGGGCAACATCATGAAGTTCACCGAAGGCGCCTTCCGCGACTGGGGCTATGAGCTCACGCGGCGCGAATACAAGGGCAAGGCGATCGGATGGGACGACTGCAACGGCAAGCCGCCGGCGGGACAAATCCTGGTCAGGGACAACATCGCCGACATCACGCTGCAGCAGATACTCACGCGCCCCGAGGATTTCGACGTGGTGGCGACGACGAACCTCAATGGCGACTACCTTTCCGACGCGCTGGCGGCGCAGGTCGGCGGTCTCGGCATCGCGCCGGGCGCCAACATCAACTACGTGACCGGCCACGCGATCTTCGAGGCCACTCACGGGACCGCGCCCAAGTATGCCGATCAAGACAAGGTCAACCCGGGCTCGGTCATCCTGTCGGGCGTCATGATGCTCGAGCATATGGGATGGCAGGAGGCGGCCGACGGAATTGTTCGCGGCCTGGAAAAGACGCTCGCCAACAAGACCGTGACCTACGATTTCGAACGCCTGATGACCGGAGCGAAACTGCTCAAGTGCTCGGAGTTCGGCAAGGCGATCGTCGACAACATGTAGCGCCAACAAGTAAAAAATCACGGCGGCGCGCGTCGCGTCGCGATTTTTCAGGGTCGTAAGGAGCGCCCGCGGGCATCGCCCGCGGGCGCTCTCGCGTCAGCGTAACGGTGTTGCGGGCTAAAATCGGCCGATCCGGCTGGTAGGTGTCCTTCGCGGCCATACTGCCGGTGGTGGTTAGAGACTCTGGCACACCGGTTTCTGCGCGCCACCCCCCATGGCGCACAGCCCCGCAGCGGAGTCAAATGATCTCTGTAGATTGCGTGAGTATCTGTGTAACCCCGCAGGGGCGGGTGCGTAGTCATTGGTGGCGGAGGTGGCGGAACGCTCGGTTTCGAGCAAAGGGGAGGAACGATGATTTTGCACAACGCGGCGGGGATTGCGATGGTGCTGCTAGCGATGGCGGCGGCACAGGGACGCGGCACAGACATGAGCGCGACGGGGCAGGGTGGCGCAGGATCGACAGCGGCGGCGCAAACGGCGCTGGGCGCGATGAATCAACGCGGCGACACCGCGACTTCGGAAGCTGCTATCGACGCGATTTCCTCGGAGCACATGTCCGGGAACATGGCCGGCCACGATGCGATGGCGGCGCACATGGCGTGGAGCGATATTCGGCGGCCGGCGACCGAAGCCGATCGCGAGCGCGCCGCGCAAATCGTCAAGACCCTGCAAACCGCGCTCGCCAGGTACAAGGACTACCACGTGGCCGAGGCCGACGGCTTCAAGCCGTTCCATACGGAGCTTGCGCAGAACGTCTATCACTTCACGCGATGGCAAAACGGGCTGAAGGCAGCAATCACTTTCGATCCGGGCGAGCCAACCTCGCTGCTCTACAAGAAGACGCCCAGCGGCGGGTACGAATTGGTCGGCGCGATGTACACGGCACCGCGCGGAACCAGCGAAGCAAAGCTCGACCGGCGGGTGCCGCTGAGCGTCGCGCGATGGCATCGGCACGTCGACTTGTGCCTTCCACCCAAGGGGCAGGGCGCGACCGCCGACTGGACGAAGTTCGGCTTCACTGGCTCCATCTCGACCAAAGCGGCGTGCGACGCCGCGGGCGGTCGCTTCTATCCGCAGGTCTTTGGATGGATGGTGCATGTCTATCCGTGGGCGACGACGCAGGAAACCGCCTGGGCGCACTGACTCACGAGTTGGATTTGACGAGTCCTAAATTTCGCGCGGTCGTGCGCGCGCTCGCGATGAGCTAGGTCAGCGGCAGTTGCGGGCGGCGCGGTAGCGAACGCTCATCATCCGCTCGTCTAACGGCCTGAAAGCTGTGAGACAACGTTGCGCAATCGAAGCAACTCCGACCCCTGAAGGTTCTGCTCAGTCGCAAGCGGCAGTACGCTAACGTAATATGCAGGACCAATCACATTCAACTTGGTGGTCTGACAAAGGAACCGGAGAATGACGAGAATCCCAGTCACGCGGATGTCTATGAATCTTGCCCAAGCGAAACCGAACTTTTCCTTAAACTCTTCCGTCTTTCTATAAACCTCTGCCGTAAGGCAGATTTCGCCCTCAACGCTATAAAATTTTCCTTCTAAGCGCATGACCTTATCCACGGCCAGAGCGATCAAGCCTCGATCTTTATCGGTCCTGAGGTCCCCTTTGAGCTGGTCGTATGCCTTCTGGATGTTTTCCTCGACACGAAGATCTGAGAGCAACCGTTTACACTGCAGCGAATAGTTGACCTCATTGAATCGAAACCTTAGATCGCCGAAGCCCGTGGGAGATATTCCCTTCTCGGAGAAGTAGGCTGCGAGTTCTAGCTCGGTGAAGATATTGCGGGCGTTAACTGATCCATCACCCGGTGTTTCGTCTTGAGGATTGAGAGGGCCCTCAAGCAGCATGCAGAAACTCTTCTTAGGCGTCAAGTTAGGTCCAATTTTGCTAATCTCGCGGGCGATCCTGCCGAACGCTGCGCCGTCGCTCAGAACGTAATAGGTTTCAGCCGTGTCCCGTCTCTCCACGACGTTCTCTGCGGGCTCGGACTTCAGATCAGTAAGGAGCGCAGCAACCCTCTCCTCGATCAGTTCTAACCGCGTTCCTTCAGTCGAGATGCCGATGGAGGTGTACCAATCCCTGGCTGACTAAACATCGATGAGGATCTGGCTGAAGTTGCGAAGACTAAAAGGCACGAAAAAAGTATAGCAGGCGTTCCGCATGTGGTCTCGATCTGGCAAGGACAAGAACATCCTGAACGCAGGCGGCTCATTCTGTCATCCGGAGCGAGCGTCGCGCGACTCGAAGGACCCCGGAATTCTCTTGAGCGAGCGTTGCGCAAGCTCCGCGTGAGAAGACCTCGGAGTCCCTCGACTCGCAAACTCATTTGGGATGACAAGCAGGAAAGCAGCGGTTGGGTTCGTGTAGCCGCTCCGCGCGGTCGTGCGCGCGCTCGCGATGAGCTAGGTCAGCGGCAGTTGCGGGCGGCGCGGTAGCCCGCTTGCTCGGCCGCTTGTGCGTTAAGGAACTGCACGCGATTGGCGGCCGAGATCTTGTCGTAGGCGGGGCATCCAGGCCATTCATAGATGCGGCTGCGGCGGTTGCCGATGATCGGCCCGCTCGGCGCGGGCGGCGATGCGGCACTATCCAAGGCCACTGAATTTTGCGCCGCTGAATTCTGCGCCACCGAATTTTGCCTGCTATCGATGCTGCCACTGGTGCGAAGCGGCCGCGACTCGCTCGCGCGGCTCCTCCAGTGCCGCGTGTACTGCGCGGCTAGCGTGGAATCGCGAATCACCAGCAGGTTCTCGACGTTTCTGTGTTCCGCGGAATACGTGTAGTTGAAGCTGCCAGTGACGACCGCTTCGCCGTCGATGATCATCACTTTGTCGTGCATCAAGCCGGGCGGATGGTCGACCAGTACGGGAATTCCGGCCTCGCCAAGATGCTCCACGGCGAACGCGTCGTCGTGATTGCGGCGGTCGGTGAGTTGTTTGTAATCAACAATTGCACGCACGTCGACGCCGCGCCGATGCGCGTCGATGAGCGCCGTTACCAGGGGGCCGGGCGTAATCTCATACGCCTGCATCAGGATGGATTTACGCGCGGCCCTTATAGCGTCCTCGATCGCTTTGGCCGGATCGCATCCGCCGGGAAGCGGCGGCGAGAAGCAGACCTCGATCTGCGCCGCCGATGCGCGAGAGGCTGGTGCGGCAGCAACCAATACCAGCGCGGCCGCGAGCGCCGCGAACGTCAGCGCGTCGCGCCTTGGCGTCCCCTGCGGTCCGCGCTCTTCGCGGTTTCGGGAACCCCGGCGCACCGTCGTCAGGGACCAGGCTTGCGCTGATGGATACCTTCGGCCTGACGCGCCATCCCCTCGATCCGCGAGCCGTCAAGATGCGACACCAGTGCGGCGCCCAGTTCCATCTCGACTGAGGCGTCGAAGTCCATGTCCATCGCGCGGTAAACGCCTTCGCGCGTGAGCGCCAGCTCAGCCGGATAGTGCGCGGCGATCTTCTCGGCCAGCGTGCGCACGGCGGCCTCTAGCTCGTTCGCCGGCACCACGCGGTTGACCAGTCCAATCCGCATCGCCTCGGACGCATCGATCAGCTCAGTGGTATAGAGCAACTCGAAAGCGCGGCCAGCGCCGACGATGCGGGTGAGGTTGTACAGCCCGCCCATCGTCACCGTCGCGCCGACCTTCACCTCGGTGAAGCCGAGCTTAGTGCCTTCGGCCGCTATACGCATGTCGGCGAGCATCGCGACCTCGCATCCGCCGCCCACCGCGTAGCCATGCACTTGCGCGATCAGCGGTTTGCCGAGGCGGCGGAAACGGCGCGCGGCGTCCTGTTCGGGGCCGATGTGCGTGCGCCAGTGCTCCATCAGCTCCTGGGGCTGCGGGATTTCCTTGAGGTCGGCGCCTGCGCAGAACGCGCGTCCTGCGCCGCGGATCACCACCACGCGCGCGGCCGCATCCTCATGCGCTTTCTGCGCTGCAGCGGCCAGCGCGTGGATCCATTCGACGTTCATCGCGTTGAGCACGTGCGGCCGGTTGAGCGTGACGTACCCGATGACGCCGCTGCGTTCGTAAAGTACCGCGGGTTCCATCTTGCTCAATGCCCCATCTTGAGCAGATCGTCCTGGGCCCAGCCTTCCTTCAACGGCACCATGAAGTACGGCGTCAGCGCCATCTTCTTGAACTTCCACTGCCCGTTGTGGCGCACGTATTCGTCGTCGTAGCGCGCCGCGACCACGTAGCTCTCGCCCTTGTAGACCGGCTTGGCCTCCAGGTACGAGAAACCGCTGGCGCGGTCGCCGTGGATTTCGACCACGTGGTTGTGGATGAACTGGCGCACGCGAGAGAGCCGCGGCGCCTTGGCCTTGCCGCCGCCGTCGGGTTTGGTCAGCAGCCCGCCGAAGAAGCGGTTGATCTCGTCGTGGCCGTGGGCGTTGCCCAGATGGCCGAAGAGCAGGTCGCCATCCTCGGTGAAGAGGCCTGCGATCTCGCTGAACTTCGCCTCGTTGATATATTCGTGGTAACGGAAGCGCAGATCGCGAATCGCCTCGATGTCGACAAGTTCCTGTACCTTGGACTCAAGTGCGGCGACGCGGGCCTCCAGGTCGGCGGCCATGTGAATCTCCTCCTTTCGATTGATTTCGCGCACTGTCGATAGTTCGCTGGTGCTCGCTTTGAGGCTTGTGTAACACGGCTTGGCTCCGGCCACAAAATGGTGGAGGCGGCCGATTCCGCATCGCTTCACATGTCGGGCGGCGGCTGATATTGATTCGGAGTTGCGCATGGCGTGACGGCCGGCCCACGGATTGGTGGCGCGGCGGGCTTAAGCTTTGCGCGCGTGCGGATTGCGGATATATAAGTCAGCCTGACGGAGGATAAGGGCGTCGCCCTTACGGCAAAGTGTGATCAAGCGTAGAAAAATCGCCTTTATTGGCGCCGGCAACGTCGGCGCCACCTGTGCCCACCTGTGCTTTTTGCGCGGGCTGGGCGATATCGCGCTCTTCGACATCATCGACGGCCTGCCCCAGGGCAAGGCGCTCGACATGCTCGAGTCCGCTCCGGTGCTGGGCGCCGACGTAGACGTCAGCGGCTCGACCGACATGAAGATCATCGAGGGCGCCGATTGCTGCGTGGTGACCTCGGGATCGCCGCGCAAGCCCGGCATGAGCCGCGACGATCTTTTGAAAATCAACGCCGGCGTGATGAATCAGGTCGGCGCCGCGATCAAACAGCACGCGCCCGACGCGTTCGTGATCGTGGTGACCAACCCGCTCGACGCGATGGTGACGCAGATAAAGCGCGTCACCGGCTTTCCCAAGCATCGCGTCGCCGGGCAGGCCGGCGTGCTCGACTCGGCGCGCTACCGCACCTTCCTCGCGGCCGAGCTCAAAGTTTCGGTCGAGAGCGTCTCGGCGATGGTGCTGGGGGGACACGGCGACGACATGGTGCCGGTGCGCAGCTACACCAACGTGGGCGGCGTCCCGATCGAACGCATGATCGCAGCCAAGCGCCTCGACGAGATCGAAAAGCGCACGCGCAACGGCGGCGGCGAGATCGTCGAACTGATGAAGACGTCTTCGTACTACGCCGCGGGCGCGGCGGTTTACCGGATGGTCGAGGCCTACATCCTCGACCGCAAGGAAGTGCTGCCATGCGCGGTCTACCTCGAGGGCGAATACGGCGTGCGCGGCCTCTATGCCGGCGTGCCGGCGGTGATCGGCGCGGGCGGCGTCGAGCGGGTGATCGAAATCCAGCTCACCGCGGCCGAGAAGACCGCTTTCGATAGCTCCGTCTCGCACGTGCGCGAATTGGTCGAAGCGATGGACAAGGCGGTAGCCGGCTAGAGCGCCATCGGCGTGCCCGGCGGACGGTCGCCTCGCGCCAGACGCAAGGTTAGTGAAGCATGAATATCCATGAATTCCAGGCCAAACAGGTGCTCGGCCGCTTCGGCGTGCCGGTGCCCAAGGGGCAAGCGGCCTCCTCGACCGATGAGGCCGCGGCGGCATTCACCGCGCTCGGCCAGCCCAAGGCGGTCATCAAGGCGCAGATCCATGCCGGCGGGCGCGGCAAGGCCGGCGGCGTGAAGCTGATCAGTTCGGCCGAGGAGGCGCGCCAATTCGCCAACCGGCTGCTCGACAAGCCGCTAGTGACGCATCAAACGGGTCCCGAGGGGCGCATCGTGCGCCGCGTGTACGTCGAGGAAGCGAGCCAAGTCGCGCGCGAGCTCTACCTGGGCATGGTGGTCGATCGCAAGGCGGAGGCGGTCGCGGTCATCGCCAGCACCGAGGGCGGGATGGAGATCGAAGAGGTCGCCGCCAAAACGCCCGAAAAGATCATCACCGACCCGATCGATCCGCTGCTCGGGATGGCGCCGTTCCAGGCGCGTCGGATCGCGTTTGCGCTCGGTCTCAAAGACAAGCAGGTCGGCCAGTTCGCCACGCTGCTCGGCGCGCTCTACCGCGCGTTTGTCGAGACCGACGCGTCGCTGATCGAGATCAATCCGCTGGTGGTCACGGCCGACGGACGGGTGATTTGCCTGGACGCCAAAATTTCGTTCGACGATAACGGGCTGTTCCGCCATCCCGACATCCGCGAGCTGCGCGACTCCAACGAAGAGGACCCGGCCGAAACCGAAGCCGCCAAGTACGATCTGAGCTACGTGCATCTCGACGGCAACATCGGATGCATGGTCAACGGCGCGGGCCTCGCGATGGCGACGATGGACATCGTGAAGTACTACGGCGCCGAGCCGGCCAACTTTCTCGACGTCGGCGGCGGCGCCAACGCGCAGAAGATCGCGGCCGCGTTTCGCATCCTGCTCTCCGACTCGCGCGTCAAGGCGGTGCTGATCAACGTCTTCGGCGGCATCATGCAATGCGACGTGCTGGCGCGCGGCGTGGTCGACGCGGCGCGCGAGGTCAAGCTCAGCATCCCGCTGGTAGTCCGCATGGAAGGGACCAACGTCAAAGAGGGCAAGCAGATCCTCGCCGAGTCGGGCATCAAGGTGATCGCCGCCAACGACATGGCCGACGCGGCACGCCGCGTGGTCGAGTCGATCGGCAAATAGGACATTGATTCGATGAGCATCCTGGTAAACAAGAACACCCGCGTCCTCACTCAGGGCATCACTGGTGCCACCGGCCAGTTCCATACCCGCGCCTGCCGGGACTACGGCACGCAGATGGTCGGCGGCGTGGTGCCCGGCAAGGGCGGCACGGACTTCGAGGGCATCCCGATTTTCGACACCGTCGAGCAGGCGCGCAAGGCGACCGGCGCCAACGCGACCGTGATCTACGTTCCACCGCCGTTCGCCGCCGACGCGATCCTGGAAGCCGCGGCCGCCGGAGTGGAACTCGTCATCTGCATCACCGAGGGCATCCCGGTGCTCGACATGGTGAAGGTCAAGCACTACTTGATGGGCAGCAAGTCGCGGCTGATCGGCCCGAATTGTCCCGGCGTGATCACCCCCGGCGAGTGCAAGATCGGTATCATGCCGGGCTACATCCACAAGCCCGGGCGGGTCGGCGTCATCTCGCGCTCGGGCACGCTGACCTACGAGGCGGTGCATCAGCTCACTCAGCTCGGCATCGGACAATCGACCTGCGTCGGGATCGGCGGCGACCCGATAATCGGCACCAATCAGATCGATGTACTGGAGCTGTTCAACAAGGACGCGGGAACCGACGCGGTGATTTTCATCGGCGAGATCGGCGGAACAGCCGAAGAAGAGGCGGCGGCGTATATCAAGCAGAACTTTAAAAAGCCGGTGGTCGCATTTATCGCCGGACAGACCGCGCCCAAGGGACGACGGATGGGCCACGCGGGAGCGATCATCTCGGGCGGCCACGGCGGAGCGGCCGACAAGATCGCGGCGCTCAAGGCCGCCGGAATCAGCGTCGCTATGAGCCCGGCGGACTTGGGCTCGACCATGAAGGCCGCGCTCGACGGGCGCAAGAATTGAAAGCGGCGGTGGACGCCCGGCGCAATCAGGACGGCAAATAGCGGATGGCGATTGAACGGACATTGGCAATCATCAAGCCCGACGCAGTGAGTCGTGGGCTTTCGGGCGATATCATCAAACGCATCGAGGGCGCGGGGCTGAAGGTTCGCGCAATGCGCCTGATACGGCTGGGACGCGCGCAGGTCGAGGCGTTTTACGAGGTGCACAGGGCGCGGCCATTTTTCGGCTCGCTCTGCGAGTACATGTCGTCGGGGCCGGTGGTGGTGATGGCGCTGGAGGCCGACGGCGCGATCGCGAAATGGCGCGACCTGATGGGCGCGACGGATCCGGCCAAGGCGGCGCCGGGCACGATTCGCAAAGAGTTCGGGATGGACGTCGAAAAGAATGCGACGCACGGCTCGGACGCCCCCGAGACCGCGGCGCATGAGGTGGCGTTTTTCTTTAGCAGCCTCGAGATCGCGTCGTAAATTCTAAAATTTCAAAGCGCGCGCTCGAAGCGAGCGCCCCAAGCGCCTCCATCCAGAATCCCCATCAGCAAGTGACGGATGCGATGGCTCAGAAAGGGGGAGCCCTATTCGAAACTAGGATTTCGGAATTTCGGTCAACGCTGCTTGCAGGCTTGCTTCCTCGATGTTGAGGTTTGCCAAGGCTTTGGACAAGTCGCTGTAATTGTGTGAGTTCCATTGCTCCGCAAACTGCTTCCACCTTTCAACGTGCATTTGCAGCGGACTTCGTTTGCTCTCCAGTATGCGGCTGTCGCCGACAAGTAGTGCGAGCCCGTACCAAATAAAGTGAGCCCAGTTCTGAGCAAATTCGGCTGTAGTTGAGTCTCGCGCGGCGATCGCTCTATCAGACATCTGGAGGGCATGCTTGAGGCAGTTTTGTAACGCTTCCACTGTCCGTCGAACCTGATTCTGCATGCAACTTACCTCTGATTGCCACGGCTGAGAAATTATATTTCAGGTGCAAAGAGCCGCATTACGGATGAATCTCCGGTAGGTACATAAAACGAGAGCCAGTCTGAACCGATCAGATCCAGCTGAAGAAGTCTCAGCGCGTAGTTCCGCGCGTCCGGATAGGCGGTGCCCCAGCCTGCGAAGTCATTGACCAGCATTTCCAACGCCAGAAGAATCGCAGCAAGAAACTCCCAGCTTTCTCGTTCTCCGCGCTTCAGGTACCGATCAGCAATCGCGACGAAGAACATTGCCAAAAGAATCCACGGGCTAACGGCGTAGGCGAGACCAAGGATCGCGAGACCTGCAACCCAATTGGCCACTCGAAGCTTAAATGAGGCCCGCGCACTGTTCATCATCGTGCGCGCGATTGAGAGATCTCCCAACGCGGCCATATTTGGGGCCTTGGTAATCTTGCTCGGCAAATTTCCGAAACCTACACGGTTGTGAACCTCGGCTACCCAGGGCAAGCACTTTTGGAGCAATTCGGAAGGTATTGGTGCTGAGTTTTCCATCGGATGAGCATTATCGCGCAGATGGCAATTCGCGCTCAACGGCAAGTCCACCAGCGATTAAGCGAACGTTCAGATCAAAGGCTCATTGCTGCAGACTATTTGTTTTGCGGCCGCCCCGGGTACACGTCACCACGGCGTGGCCGCACAACCGCAGCAGCGGGATCGCTTCCTCGCAGTAACATTCCGTCGGGCGCACCACCAGCTTTTGCTCGAGTCCGCCAAGTGGCCGGGCTCACTCGCGCGGCACATTCGGTTATCAGCCCTCTCCGAACCGGCCGGGTTTTGGTTTAGACTTAGTGGCGGTGAGCGAGCCGATACATCCTCAGATAGATTTCCAGGCAGAGGTCCAGTTGCGTGGCGCGGACGCGCCGGCGGCCGAGGCTCGGGTCCGCGACGTGCGCGAGCTGATGCTCGAGGAGTTGGAGCAGTTCGTGGTAGCGGCGGATGAGCGCGCTTTTCGCGCGCGCCAGGTGATGGGCTGGCTGTGGCAGCGCGGCGCGGATTCCTTCGACGCGATGTCCGACCTCGGAGTGGAGCTTCGCGCACAGTTAAAGAATCACTTTAAGATTAGTCCACTCCCCTCCGCCAACGTCGCCCGATCGTCCGACGGTACGCGCAAGCTGCTGGTCGCGCTCAGCGACGGTGAAGCGATCGAGAGCGTGATTATCCCGGCGGGGGCGCGGGTCACGCTGTGTCTGTCGAGCCAGGCCGGATGCGCGATGGCGTGCGAATTCTGCGCCACCGCGCTCATGGGACTTCATCGCAATTTGACCGCGGCCGAAATAATCGGCCAGATCGCCGCCGCGAGGCGCGAACTCGAGTCCGGCGAGCAGCTCACCAACTACGTCTTCATGGGGATGGGCGAGCCGCTGGCCAATTACCCGCGCCTCGCCCGAGCGCTGTCGATCATGACTTCGGCGTGGGGGATGGGGATTTCGCCGCGGCGCGTGACCGTCTCGACGGTGGGGCTGGTGCCCGCGATGGAAAGGTTGCTGGTGGAATTTCCGTCGGTCAACCTGGCGGTCTCGCTTCATGCGACGACGGATGAAATGCGCGACCGCCTGGCTCCCATCAACAAGCGCTATCCGCTCAAAACGCTTATCGAAGCGTGCCGCGCCTTACCGATCAAACGGCGCGACCGCGTCACTTTCGAGTACGTGATGCTGGCCGGGGTGAACGACTCGCCGGCCGACGCGCGCCGGCTGGTGCGGCTGCTGGGCCAGCTCAAGGCCAAGGTGAACCTGATCATCTTCAATCCGTTTCCAGGCGCGCCGTTTGCGCCGTCGGCGCGCGCCGCAGTCGAGGGCTTTCAAGCGATCCTTCGGCAAGGTAACTTGACCGCTACAATCCGCGAGAGCCGGGGACAGGATATCGCGGCCGCGTGCGGACAGTTGTACGCGGAACGGAAATCGGGCTGAAGGAGCGGAGCGCGCGCAATGAGCAAGACGGTGCTGGGCGTAATCGGCGGGAGCGGCTTCTACCAAATGAAGGGGCTGACCGCGGTCGAGCAGGTGGAACTCACGACGCCGTTTGGCCGTCCCTCGGATCCGTTCTTCCGCGGCCAGCTTGGCGACTGTGATGTGGTCTTTCTGTCACGCCACGGCCGCGGCCATCGCCTGATGCCCTCCGAGCTGAATTTCCGCGCCAACATCTACGGCATGAAACAGCTCGGGGTAAATCACCTGGTCTCGGTCAGCACCGCCGGGAGCATGAAGGAGGAACTGCGGCCGGGCGATCTGGTAGTGCCCGACCAGTTCATCGATCACACTTTCAAGCGGCCGGCCACGTTTTTCGGCGATGGGATCGTCGCCCATGTGTCGCTCGCCGACCCGGTATGCGCGGCGCTTGCGCGTGAGCTCTTCGAGTCCGCCGGCGAAGGCGGCACGCCGGTTCATCATGGCGGCGTGTATATCTGCATCGAGGGGCCGCAGTTTTCCACACGCGCCGAGTCGAATCTCTACCGCCGCTGGGGCGCCGATGTCATCAGCATGACAGCGATGCAGGAGGCGCGGCTCGCGCGCGAGGCCGAGATGTGTTACGCGGCGCTGGTGCTGGTGACCGACTACGATTGCTGGCACGAAAGCGTGGCGGCGGTGGATATCGGCGAGATTCTGCGCGTGATGCGGCTCAACGTCGAGCATGCGCAGAACGCCGTGGCTATTCTGGCGCGACGGATCGCCGCGCGCGCGCGCGATTGCGCGTGTCCGAGCGCGCTCAGCCATGCGATCATCACCGATCCGGCGGTGATCCCGCCCAAGGTGGCCGCCGACCTGCGGCCGATCGTCGGCAAATATTTGCAGTAAAGCGGTGAAATACTAAAAGAGTGAAACCGTACCCTATTTTCTCGGCCAAGCGAGGAGCGCAATGAGACAGGTTCCGGCGGATTTTATCGAATGAGCATCGTAGTGGTCGGTTCGGTCGCCTACGACACGATCGAGACTCAGCAGGGCAGGGCCGACGACGTGTTGGGCGGCTCGACCAGCTATTTCGCGCTGGCGGCGCGTTTTTTTTCACCCGTAAGCATCGTCGGCGCGGTGGGGGCCGACTTTCGCGCCGAGGATATGCGCCTGTTCACGGAGCGCAATATCGACACGCGCGGGCTGGAGCAGCGCCAGGGCCTCACGATGCGCTGGCATGGGCGCTATCACGAGGACATGAACAAGCGCGACACACTGGGACTTGCGCTCAACGTGTTTTCGGATTTCGCCCCCGAGCTGCTGCCCGACCAGCGCCGCGCCGACTATGTCTTTTTGGGTAACATCGCGCCCGAGCTGCAGAGCCGCGTGCTGTCGCAGGTGCAGAGCCCCAAGGTGGTCGCCGCCGACACCATGAACATCTGGATCGAGAACGAGCGTCCGGCGCTGATGCGCCTGCTGGCGGGCGTCAACATCCTGACCGTCAACGACGACGAAGCGCGGATGCTGAGCGGCGAGCACAACCTGGTGCGCGCCGGCCGCGCGATTCTCAAGATGGGGCCCGAAACCGTGCTGGTGAAACGGGGCGAATACGGAGTGCTCCAGTTCAGCTCAGGCGCGATGTTCGCGGTGCCGGCCTATCCACTGGAAGAAGTGATCGACCCCAGCGGCGCGGGCGACACTTTCGCCGGCGGCTTCATGGGCTTCCTGGCGCGTCATGGCCGCGTGGACGAACCGATCCTGCGCACGGCCGTGGTCTACGGCAGCGTGCTCGCCTCGTTCGTGGTCGAGCGGTTTTCGCTGGAGCGGCTGGTGACGCTGACCTGGGAGGAAATCGACCAGCGCTACCGCGCCTTCATCGAGCTGACCGACTCGCAGTACACGCGATGGAACTCTCGATAGTTGTTCCGCTCTACAACGAGCGCGACAACCTGGCTCCGCTGCACGAGGAACTCGTGCGCGTGCTCGGCGCGACCGCCGCGTCGTACGAGATGCTGTTCATCGACGACGGCTCGACCGACGGCAGCGTCGACGTCCTGCGCACGATCAAGGCTGGCGACGCGCACGTCCGGGTATTCCGGCTGGCGCGCAACTCGGGACAAACCGCGGCGCTGGTCTGCGGACTGCATCAGGCCACCGGCGACATGGTAGTCGCGATCGACGGCGACGGTGAGAATGACCCGGCCGACATCCCACGCCTGCTGGCCAAGCTCGCCGAGGGCTACGATCTCGTGAGCGGATGGCGCACCGAGCGATGGGCGGGCTCGCGGCTCAGCCGCCGTCTGCCTTCGATTGCCGCCAACCGGCTGATCTCGTGGATGACCGGGGTGCGGCTGCACGACTACGGCTGCACCCTGAAGGCCTACCGGCACGACCTCGCGCAGCGCCTGATGCTCTATGGTGAGATGCATCGATTCGTTCCCGCGATCGCGGCCGAGCAGGGCGCGCGTATCGCCGAGGTCGAGGTGAGTTTTCGTCCGCGCCGCACCGGGCAGTCGAAGTACGGTCCCGGGCGCATAGTTCGCACTTTTCTGGACCTTTTGACGGTTAAGTTTCTCTCAGGTTACTCGACGCGGCCTATCCAGGTCTTCGGCGCGATTGGGCTGGTGATGGGTCTGATCGGGGCGACGTGGACAGCTATACTGGTGTTCGAGAAGATCGTGCTGGGGCAGGCACTGCGCGAGCGGCCGGCCCTGTTGCTGGCGATCCTGCTGGTGATCGTTGGCGTCCAGTTCATCAGTATCGGGCTCTTGGGTGAGATGCTGACGCGCACTTATCACGAATCGCAGGACAAGCCGGTTTACGTGATCAAGGAACAGTTCTGAGTTGAGAGCGGTCTGAATCCGAGTTTCTGCTGAGTCCGAGGTTTTGGAAGACAAATGAATATCGCAGTCGTGGGCACTGGCTACGTGGGGCTGGTGAGTGGAACCTGCTTTGCCGAGAGCGGCAACGAGGTCATCTGCGTGGATATCGACGCCGCGCGAATCGAGCAGCTCAAGGCCGGGCAAGTCCCGATCTATGAGCCCGGCCTCGAAGAGCTGGTGCGGCGCAACATCAAGGAAGGCCGACTGAGCTTCACCACCGATCTTAAGGAGGCGGTCGGCGCCGCGATGGTATCGTTCATCGCCGTCGGCACGCCGATGAGCAAAAACGGCGCGGCCGACTTAAGCGGCGTGTTACACGCGGCCGAGGAGGTCGCCAAGGCGGTCGCCGGCTACCACATTATCGCCATCAAGAGCACCGTGCCGGTCGGCACCAACGATCGCGTGCGCGGAATCGTGGCCAGGGCCGCGGTCCATCGCGTCGACGTGTGCTCGTGTCCCGAGTTCCTCAAGGAGGGCTCGGCGATCGAGGATTTCATGCGGCCCGACCGCGTGGTAATCGGCTCGGCCAGCGAGCAGGCGACCGCGATCCTGCGCGAATTGCACGCCGCCTTCCTGCGCACCGACAACCCGGTGATCGTGATGGACCCGCGCTCGGCTGAGCTGACCAAGTACGCCTCCAACGCGATGCTGGCGATGCGGATTTCGTTCATCAACGAGATGGCGAACCTGTGCGAGGCGGTGGGCGCGGAGATAAGCGACGTGCGGCGCGGGATGGGCTCGGACAAGCGAATCGGCTCGCAGTTTCTCTTTCCCGGCGCCGGTTACGGGGGCTCGTGCTTTCCCAAGGACGTGCAGGCGCTGGTTCACAGCGCAGCCGAGCACAGTCTCGACTTCGCACTGTTGCGCGCGACCGACGAGGTCAACGTGCGCCAGAAACGGCTCGTCGCCGAGCGCGTCAAACAGCATTTCGGCGCCGACCTTCACGGCCGCACCTTTGCGGTATGGGGGCTGGCCTTCAAGCCGCGCACCGACGACATGCGCGAGGCGCCGTCGCTCACGGTTATCGAAGAGCTGCTGGCCGCGGGCGCCAGTGTGCGCGCGCACGATCCCGAAGCGCTCGACAGCGCGCGCCACATCTTCGGCGACCGCATCACCTATCACGAGAACAACTACGAGACCCTGGCCGCGGCCGACGCGCTAATCATCCTCACCGAGTGGCCCGAATTTCGCCATCCGAACTTCCAGCGTATCCGCACGATGCTTAAATCTCCGGTCATTTTCGATGGGCGCAATCTCTACGACCCGGCCCTCATGAAAGCGCTCGAGTTTCGTTACTACTCAATTGGCCGGCGGCCGATATAGCCGCACGGGAGGAGATTGATGAGAGTACTGGTCAGCGGCGGGGCCGGCTTTATCGGCTCCCATACGGTTGACGCGCTGGCGGCGCGTGGCGGTCATGAAATCGCCGTTATCGACGATCTCTCGGCCGGCAAGCGCGAACAGGTCAACCCACGCGCGCGCTTTTACCAGGTCGATCTCCGCGACGCACCTGCCGTGCGCGGCGTGATCGAGCGCGAGCGGCCCGAAATCCTGGTACATCTGGCGGCGCAGATGGACGTACGGCGCTCGGTCGCCGATCCGGCCTTCGACGCGCAAGTCAACCTGGTCGGGTTCCTTAACCTGATGGAGGCCGGGCGCGCGCATGGGCTGCGCCGCGTGGTCTTCTCCTCCACCGGCGGCGCCATCTATGGCGAGCAGGAGTGTTTTCCCTGCGACGAGGAGCATCCGCGCCATCCGGTCAGCCCCTATGGCGTAGCCAAGCTGGCGACGGAAAAATATCTCTTCTTTTACCACGCGCAATACGGAATCGATTACGTAGCGCTGCGCTACGCCAACGTCTACGGTCCGCGCCAGGACCCGCATGGCGAGGCCGGCGTAGTCGCGATTTTCTGCGGACGCATTCTCGAGGGCCGTCCCGTGACGATTTATGGCGACGGCGGGCAGACTCGCGACTACGTCTTTGTCGCTGACGTGGTACAGGCCAACCTGGCCGCGCTCGCATCCACCGTGTCAGGCGCTTTCAACATCGGGACCGGGGTTGAGACCAGCGTCAACCAGCTCTACGAGACGCTCGCCCGCAACGCGGGCACCAGCCGGGCGGCCGAGTTCGGTCCTGCGCGCGCGGGCGAACAGCGGCGCTCGGTTATCCTGCCCGAGCGGGCGGGCAAAGAGCTGGGATGGCGCCCGCAAGTGGAATTGTCGGATGGTCTGGCGCAGACGCTGCGTTTCTTTCGCGATCGCGCGGCACGCTAGCCCAATGATGCTATGCTGGGGGATGGCGCGGCCGCCGTTACGGCGGCCGTATTTCTCTGCATATCCTGTACTGTGCGTATTCTGAAAATGATCGATTCCGCGCCCGCTAAATGACCGACCCCACGCTCATCCGCAATTTCTCGATCATCGCACACATCGACCATGGCAAGTCGACGCTCGCCGATCGGCTGCTCGAGCGCACGGGCGCGCTCAGCAAGCGCGAACTGAAGGAGCAGTTCCTCGATTCGATGGATCTCGAGCGCGAACGCGGAATCACGATCAAGGCTCGCTCGGTGCGGCTCAACTACACGGCACGCGACGGCAAGACTTACGTGCTCAACCTGATCGACACGCCGGGCCACGTCGACTTCGCCTACGAGGTCTCGCGCAGCCTGGCGGCGTGCGAAGGTGCGCTGCTGGTGGTCGACGCGAGCCAGGGGGTTGAGGCGCAGACGCTGGCCAACGTCTACATGGCGCTGGATCACGGGCTGGAAATCGTGCCGGTGATCAACAAGATCGACCTGCCCGGCGCCGACGTCGATCGCACCCGCGCCGAAATCGAAGAGATAATCGGACTCGACGCGACCGACGCGATTCTGACCAGCGCCAAGGAGGGCGTCGGCATCGAAGAAGTGCTCGAGGCGGTGGTCCAGCGAATGCCGCCACCCCGCGTCACGCCCGGCGCGGCCACTCGCGCGCTCATCTTCGACAGTTGGTACGACGTCTACCAGGGCGCGATTGGCCTGGTGCGCGTGTTCGACGGCGAACTGCGCCGCGGGATGCAAATCCATTTGATGGGCACCGGCAAGACCGGCGAAGTGATGCGGCTTGGCCACTTCACTCCGTTCGAGGCCGAGGTCGACGCGCTGGGGCCGGGCGAAGTCGGGATGGTCGCGGCCAACGTCAAGACCGTGGTCGACATGCGCGTGGGCGATACCATCACCAGCGCCGAGCATCCAGCCACCGAAGCGCTGGCGGGGTTCAAGGAACTCAAGCCGATGGTGTTCGCGGGACTCTATCCGACCGAGTCCAACCAGTACGGCGCGCTGCGCGAGGCGATCGACAAGCTGCGGCTCAATGATGCCAGCCTGATCTTCGAGCCCGAGAGCTCGCAGGCGCTGGGCTTCGGCTTTCGCGCGGGGTTCCTCGGGCTGCTGCACATGGAGATCGCGCAGGAACGGCTGGAGCGCGAGTTCGGGCTCAACCTGGTCATCACGGCACCGACCGTCGAGTATCGCGTGCGCAAGCAGGACGGCGAAGTCCTGATGGTGGACAATCCCTCGCGGCTTCCCGACGAGGGGACGATCGAGGCGATCGAGGAGCCGTTCATTCTCGCTTCGATCCACGTGCCGCAGGAGTACCTGGGCGCGGTGATGAGTCTGTGCGAGGAGCGGCGCGGCGTGCAGCGCGACCTGCGCTTTGCCGGACGCGGCCGCGCGATCCTGCACTACGAGATGCCGCTGGCCGAAGTGGTCTTCGATTTTTACGATCGTTTGAAGTCGGTCAGCCGCGGCTACGCTTCGCTGGATTATGAGTTTCTGGACTTCCGGCCGGGGTCTCTGGTTAAATTGGACCTCCGGATTAACGGAGACGTGCTCGACGCGCTCTCCGTGATCGTGCATCGTGACCGGGCCTATGAGCGCGGGCGGGTGTTGTGCGAGAAGATGCGCGAGCACATCCCGCGCCAGATGTTCGACGTGGCTATCCAGGCCTCGATTGGAGCCAAGATTATCGCGCGCGAGAGCGTCAAGGCGCTGCGCAAGAACGTGACCGCGAAGTGCTACGGCGGCGACATTACGCGCAAGCGCAAGCTGCTGGAAAAACAGAAAGAGGGCAAAAAGCGGATGAAGCAAGTGGGCAAGGTCGAAATCCCGCAGGAGGCGTTCCTGGCCCTGCTCAAAGTCGGCGAGTAAGGCCCCATCGTGGCATCCCCCGTCAGAAACCTTCGCAAGACCGGACCCGGTGAGACCCCGCCGCCACATCCGGCCGAGACCGTCGAGGCGCACGGCTCCGAGCTCCGCGAGTGGACCGAGGCGATCGTCATCGCCTTCATCCTCGCGATCGTTCTGCGCACCTTTTTTATCCAGGCCTACAAGATACCCTCTGGCTCGATGGAGCCGACGCTGGCCATCGGCGACCACATCATGGTCAACAAGCTGCGCTACGGATTGCGGATGCCGGACTCGCTCTTCGGCCTGACGCCGTTCGCCGGTGAGATTCCGTACGGTCATTACCTGGTCCATTTTGCGGCGGTCCACCGCGGTGACGTGGTGGTGTTCGTTTTTCCGCTCGATCCGACCAAGGACTTCATCAAGCGCGTCATCGGAATTTCCGGCGACACGGTACAGGTGAAAAACGGCCAGGTTTTCCTCAACGGCGCACCGATGCCCGACCCGCACGCGCACTTCGAGGTCGCGCCGGCGGAGCGCTCGCCGTATTCGCCGCGCGACAACTACGGTCCTGTGACGGTGCCCGCCGGCCAGTTCCTCATGATGGGTGACAACCGCGACCGCAGCTACGACGGCCGCTTCTGGGGATTCGTGAAGCTCGACCAGATCGAAGGCCGCGCCATGTTCATATATTGGTCGTGGGGGGCTGACAGCCAATCGTTCCTGGGCATACGCTGGAGCAGATTTGGCATGGCGATCAGATAGCGCGGAGAAAGGGGCAAGTGCCAGTGTCGGATGAAGCCATTGATCGGGTAGGAGCGCTGCTCGAGCAGCTAGGTGTCCGCTTCGAGCTGGTGCTGGAGGCCGTCTCCGGATTCGGCGGACGGCTGGACGCCCTGCGCGAGGAGATCTTCGGACAGTTTACCGAGGTGGGGCTGCAAATTCGCTTCCTCTCGGAGCAGATCGCAGAGAACCGCGACGCCATCGCGGGCGTGCGCTCCGACCTCGGCGCCGAAATCGTGCGCCTGGGCGAAACTCTCGGCGCCACGCGGGTCGATTTTCGAGAACAGTTGAGCGCGCTCAGACTGGCGCTGCAAAACGAGATGGGCGTACGCGCAGCGCAGGCGCGCGATCAGCTCTCCGAAGAAGTCTCGCGCCGCGCCGAGGCGGTTCGCGTACAACTCGGTCAGGAAATCGACGCGCTGCGCGAGAGCCTGCGCACCGACGCTCCGCGCCGGGTCCCCGCGGCGACGCGCGAAGGTGTCGATCGCGCAATCGGCGACGCTACCGCTCAACTCAAGGCCGACGTCGTCAGTGCCGCCGAATCCGTCACCAAGAAACTCTCCGCCGAGCTCAAGCAGACCAACAAGGCGGTCGCCGATCTGGCGCGCAAGTTCGAGCGCTTCGACGACCGGATTACGATCCAGAGCCGCGACCAGGAACAGCGCGTGCGCAAGCTCGAACGCGGGCGCAAGGCCAGTTGACGCGCTGCTCGCGCGGCGAGTATGCGCCGGCTCTCGCGTCCGCCCGCAACATCTATCAACAGGTGTGCGGCAGGCGCATGGTTATCAACAGGGGGACTGGTATAGCCAGGTCCGCCCGCGCGACGATTGATCTGTTACACGCTCAAGCTTGACCGGCCCCTCGCCGCCGGTAGAAAATATAACTCAGCCTTTAACCCGCCACAGAGAGGGCGGAAAGGGTAAGACGATGGAAGTGTATAGTTCAGGATCCGGCTGCACCCGCAGGCGGATCTTTTTTTGCCCCGCGCCGCCGCGAACGCTCCGATGAGCGCGCCGAACAGCTTCAAGCCGGCGCTGGCGCTGGATGCGGCGGCGATCGCGCGCTCGGTCAAGCGTATCGCGCACGAGCTCCTCGAGCGCAATAACGGCGCCGCCAATATCGTCCTGGTCGGTATCGTGCGCCGCGGGGCCCGGCTTGCCGAACGGCTGGCCGATGCGATGGCCGAGGGCGGCAAGCGTGCGGTGCCGGTCGGCACGCTCGACATCTCCTCTTATCGCGACGACGGCCGTGGCGCGCCGGGCGATCCGCGCCTGCTCGGCCGCGACATTCCGTTCGCGCTCGATCGCGCCCGGGTGGTGCTGGTGGACGACGTGCTTTACACCGGACGCACCGTGCGCGCGGCGCTCGACGCACTGGCCGATCTCGGCCATCCCGAATCGGTCCAGCTCGCCGTGCTGGTGGATCGCGGCGAGCGCGAACTGCCGATCCGCGCCGACTACGTCGGCCGCAATATCGAGGCTCCGTCCGACCAGCGGGTTTACGTGCGCCTGGCCGAGGTCGACGGCGTCGACGAGGTGGTAATCGGCGGCGCCAAGAAAGGAGCGCCGGGCTGAGCGCGATGGCACGGCTGGGAAAAAACGACGTCGTCTCGATCGAAGACCTGACGACGGTCGATATCGAGCGGATTTTCGAGCTCGCCGACTCTTTTGCCACCGCCCTCGAGCACGGCGAGACGCTCGATCGCGCTCACGGCCTCATTATGGCGACGCTCTTTTACGAACCGTCCACCCGCACCCGGCTCAGCTTCGAGTCCGCGATGCATCGGCTCGGCGGCGCCGTCATCAGCTCGGCCGACATGCAGGCTTCCTCTGCCGCTAAAGGCGAAACCCTGGCCGACACCGTGCGCGTGGTGAGCGCCTACGCCGACCTTATTGTGGTGCGTCATCCGCGCGACGGCGCGGCGCGGGTCGCCGCGGAATACGCGCCATGTCCGGTGCTCAACGCGGGCGACGGCAGCCGCGAGCATCCGACCCAGACCCTGTGCGACCTGTACATCCTGCGCCGCAAGAAAGGCCATCTGCGAGGATTGACGGTCGCTATTTGCGGCGATTTGAAATTTGGCCGCACCGTTCATTCGCTGATCTACGCGCTCGCCCGCTTCGGCGCCAACATCGTGGCCGTGCCGTACAACGGAATGAACGTGCCGGACTACGTGCTGGAGCGGGTCGCTACCGAGAGCAAATACGGGCTTTCAACGGTCACGATGGAAGAACTGCGTTCGCTGGCCGGCGGAATCGACGCGCTCTACCTGACGCCCAGCGCACCGCATCAGATGGCGCTGTTCACTTCCGACATGCCGTTGGAGGGCGGTTTGCCAGCGGCGGTGGCGCCGGCCGCGCTCGACGCGTTCTACCTGACGCGGCTGCAGCGCGAGCGGATGGATGACAAGGAGAGCCGCGACGACAACTACGGTCATTTCGACGTGCGTGCGCTCAGGACCAGCCGCACTCACGAGGCGGTCGTGATGCATCCGCTGCCGCGCACCGACGAGCTAGCCTACGAGCTCGATAGCGACCCCCGCGCGGTGTACTTCGAGCAGGCGGCGGCCGGCGTGCCGGTGCGGATGGCGCTCATTGCGTGGCTGCTCGAACAGAACGGAACCGAGCGCGTACGTCCGCTTGCGGCGGCCCCCGCGATTCGCTTCAAGACGCATCCGGCACCGCGCTGTCCCAACCCGGGATGCATCAGCCGCCACGAAGGAGCATACCTGGCGCCGCGCTTCAGGCTGGGCCGCTCGACCGACCCTTCCACGTTGCCGCTGGTATGCGAGTTCTGCGAGCGCGAACTCAAGATCGAATTCGTCGGTCATGCGCGCACGCGGCGCTACTACCGTTTCGACCGGAACCTCTACGGCTACGTGCGTAGCTGGATCGAGGAAAGCTCGCTCGCCGTGTTCGAGAGCGTCAAGCAGGCCGAGGAGAGCGGCTACGAGCCGTACCGGCGCGGCCCGCAGCGCGAAATCATGAACAGCGACGAAGTCGCGGCGGCCTGCCGCGCGCTGGCCTCGCAGATGGCCGCGGACCTGCCCGACTTCGCCTCCGTCACGATCGTCGGCGTGGTCAGCCACGGCGCGGTGCTCGCGATGCGCCTGCGCGATCTGATCGAAGCTGAAACCCGCGTGCGTCCGCCCTGCGCGGCGCTCGACGTTTTCGGCGGCGAGGCCGCCTTCCATTCGCTCGACGGCGGCGTGGGACCGCTGGAAGTCCCTATCGAAGTCAAAGATCGCACGATCGTGTTGGTCGATGACGTGATCAACAGCGGATGGACCGTGCAGCGCGCGATGACCGCACTGTGGCAGCGCGGCCGTCCAGCCGCGGTCAAACTCGCGGTGCTGATCGACCGCGGCCATCGCGCCGTGCCCATTCGGCCCAACTACGTCGGCAAGAACATTCCCACCGCGCGCGCCGAGCGCGTGCAGGTCCGCCTCGCACCGCCCGAGGGCGCTCTGCCGGGCCGCGCTAAAACGCAGGATCGCGTCGTCATTTACTCGATGGTCGAGTCGCTCAAGGAAGGAGAAGACGCAGGATGAGTCCAATCCTGCCGAACCGAATCCTGTTGCGCGGCGGACGGCTTATCGATCCAGCGCGCGAAGTCGACGAGACCTGCGACCTGCTGGTCGCCGAAGGCGAGGTCGAAGCGATCGAGCCGCCGGGCCGGCTCGGTGCGCCCGACGGCGCGAGGGTTATCGACGCAACCGGATGCTGGGTCGTGCCGGGGCTTATCGATCCGCACGTCCATCTGCGCGATCCCGGCTTTCCGGAAAAAGAAACGATCGCGACCGGGCTGCGCGCGGCGGCAGCCGGCGGTTTTACCGCGGTGGCCGCGATGGCGAACACGTCGCCGGTCAACGACAGTCCCGAGGTGACGCGCTACATGCTCGAGCACGCCGCGGCCGTTCATGCGGCGCGGCTGGTGCCGGTCTCAGCGGTGACGCGGGGTCTGGGCGGGCGTGAGATGGTCGACTTTGCCGCAATGGTGGCGGCCGGTGCGCATCTTTTTTCCGACGATGGAATTCCGATCGACGATCAGGCCGTGCTGGCCCGTGCGATGGAGCAAATCGCGCGGCTCGGCTTCGCGATTTCATTGCACGAGGAGGACCGCGGGCTCACCGCCAACGGCGCGGTCAACGCGGGCGAGATCTCCAAGCGCCTCGGCGTGGCCGGCGTGCCGGCGGCGGCCGAAACCGAGCGCATCCGGCGCGACCTGGCGCTCGCGATCGGCGCCCAGGCGCCGGTCCATATCGCGCATGTCTCGACCGCGCGCTCGCTCGACCTCATCCGCGCGGCCCGCAAGCGCGGGGCGCAAATCACCTGCGAGGCCACCCCGCATCACTTCTCACTCGACGATCGCGCGGTGTTGCGATGGGGCCCGAATGCCAAGATGGCGCCGCCGTTGCGTTCGATCCACGACGTCGAGGCAGTGGTGGCGGCGATTGCGGACGGCACGATTGATATGATTGCAACCGACCATGCGCCGCACGATCCGCATTCCAAGCGGATGGAACGGCTGGTCGGGCTTTTCAAGTCCGGAAACGATTGCGGCCGGCTGCCGGAAAGCGAGGTCGAGGCGCTGACGCAGGCCGCCAACGGCGTGGTGGGACTCGAAACCGCGCTCGGCCTGGCGCTCGAACTCGTGCATCGCGGCGTTATTAGCCCGGCGCGGATGGTCGAGATGATGTCGCTTAGGAGCGCACAGCTATTGAGAATCGACGGTGGGACGTTTGAGAAATGCGCGCGCGCGGATATCACGCTCATCGATCCGAATATGGAATGGACAGTGGATCCGGCGAAATTTATTTCAAAAAGCCGCAACAGCCCGTTTGCCGGGCGGCGGTTGAAGGGCAGGGCAATGCTTACGATCGTCGCGGGTGACGTCGTCTATGACGGTAGAACGGGCGTGCCAGAGTGAGCGAACAACGAGAAGCGATATTGGCTCTGGCGGATGGCCGCATCTTTCGCGGCCGCGCCTTCGGCGCGATCGGCGAAACAGTCGGCGAACTCGTGTTCAACACCGCAATGACCGGCTACCAGGAGGTGCTGACCGATCCGTCGTACAAGGGGCAGATCGTCTGCATGACCTACCCGGAGATCGGCAACGTCGGAATCAACGCCGACGACGCGGAGTCGGCAGGCGTTCACCTTGAGGGCTTCGTGGTGAAGGACTATCGCTCGCGGCCGTCGAACTGGCGCTCCGAGATGGCGCTCGGCGAATACCTCGAACACGCCGGAGTGCCCGGAATCGAAGGCATCGACACGCGCGCGCTGGTGCGCCACATCCGCACCCACGGCGCGCAGGAGGCGGTGATCTCGAGCGTCACGCTCGACTCCGACGCGTTGGTCGCGCGCGCCAAGGCCTCGCCGGGGTTGGTCGGCCGCGATCTGGTAAAGGAAGTCACCTGCGCGGCGCCCTACGATTGGGACCTCGGTGATTGGGAACTCGGAACTGGCTATCGGCGCGCGTCGAAAGAGGAATTGCGCGACGCGCCGCTCGTCGTCGCGCTGGACTACGGAATCAAGCGCAACATTTTGCATCGCCTCGTCGCGAGCGGCTTTCGAGTGCGCGTTATGCCGGCCGCGGCGACCTCCGACGACATCCTTGCGCCCAATCCCGACGGCGTTTTCCTCTCCAACGGGCCCGCCGATCCGGCGGCGCTGCCGTACGCGAGCGAAGCGGTGCGCGGCGTGTTCGGCCACAAGCCGATTTTCGGAATCTGTCTCGGCCATCAGATTCTCGGCCTCGCGCTCGGCGGAAGGACCTACAAGCTCGGCTTCGGCCATCACGGCGCCAACCATCCGGTGATGGACCTGCGCACGCGAAAGGTCGAGATAACTTCGCAGAACCACGGCTTCGCGGTGGACGCCGATTCGCTGGCCGGACGCGCGGAACTATCGCATCTCAACCTCAACGATAAAACGGTCGAGGGGCTGCGCGGCATCGGCGTGCCGTTCTTCTCGGTGCAGTACCATCCCGAGGCTTCGCCCGGACCGCATGACTCTGGCTACCTGTTCGCGCGCTTTCGCCGCCTGGTCGAAGAATTTCCGCGCTCGGGCGCGGAAGCGCTCGACCGCATCGCCGCCGAAGAGCGCGGCGCCGGCTCGGACGTTTAAATGCCGCTTCGCAAAGATCTTAAATCGGTGCTGCTGATCGGCTCGGGTCCGATCGTGATCGGTCAGGCCTGCGAGTTCGACTACTCCGGCACTCAGGCGCTCAAGGCGCTACGCGAGGAAGGGCTGCGACTCATTCTCGTCAACTCGAATCCGGCCACCATCATGACCGACCCGGAACTTGCCAATCGGACTTATATCGAGCCGATGACCGTGGCTGCGCTCGAGCAGATCATCGAGCGCGAACGGCCCGACGCCCTGCTGCCGACGGTGGGCGGCCAGACGGCGCTCAACCTGGCGATCGAGCTTGCGGAAGCGGGAGTACTCGAACGCTTCGGCGTCGAGCTTATCGGCGCCAAGCTGGAGGCGATCAAGAAAGCCGAAGATCGCGACCTCTTCAAGCACGCGATGATCGCTATCGGTCTGGAAGTACCGGCCTCCGGGGTCGCACGCTCGCACGAGCAGGCCGAAGAAATCCGTCAACGCCTGGGCTTGCCGCTCATCATCCGGCCGTCGCGCACGCTGGGCGGCACGGGAGGTTCGATCGCGCGCGACCCCGCCGAGTACCGCGCCAAGGTCCAGTGGGGCCTCGAGATGTCGCCCAACCACGAGGTGCTGATCGAGCAATCGGTCGAGGGCTGGAAAGAATTCGAGCTCGAAGTGATGCGCGACATGGCGGACAACGTCGTGATCGTCTGCTCGATCGAGAATTTCGACCCGATGGGTGTGCATACGGGCGACTCGATCACGGTGGCGCCGGCGCAGACGCTCACCGACAAGGAATATCAGATCATGCGCGACGCCGCGCTCAGGATCATCCGCGAAATCGGCGTCGACACCGGCGGTTCGAATATCCAGTTCGCGATCGACCCCAAAGACGGCCGCATGGTGGTGATCGAGATGAACCCGCGCGTGTCGCGCAGCTCGGCGCTGGCCTCCAAGGCGACCGGCTTTCCGATCGCGAAAATTGCGGCGCGCCTGGCGGTGGGCTACCGGCTCGACGAGATTCCCAACGACATCACGCGGATGACTCCCGCCTGCTTCGAGCCGACTATCGACTACGTGGTGACCAAAATTCCGCGTTTCGCCTTCGAGAAGTTCCGCGGCGCGGCCGACGAGCTCGGCCCGCAGATGAAGTCCGTGGGTGAAGCGATGGCGATCGGCCGCACCTTCAAGGAATCGCTGCAGAAAGCGCTGCGCTCGCTGGAAATCGGCTCGTGGGGGCTCGAAAGCCGCGCGGCTGGAATGCGTGAGAGCGCCGCGCTCGCCACGGTCCGCGCCCATCTCTCGCTACCCAACAGCCATCGCCTTTACTATCTCGCCGACGCGATGCGCCTGGGCATCGGGCGCGAGGAAATCCATCAGCTCACCGGCATCGACCCGTGGTTTATCGATGCGGTCGCCGAGATCGTCGAGGCCGAGACGCGAATCAAGCGCGGTCCGCTCGACGCGGCGCTGCTGCGCGAGGCCAAGGAGAGCGGCTTCTCGGATCGCCGAATCGCCGAGCTTAGCGGCCTCGATGAGGCGGCGGTGACGCTCAAGCGGCACGAGGCCGCGGTGACGCCCGTGTTCAAGGCCGTAGACACCTGCGGCGCGGAATTCGAAGCCTTCACGCCGTACCTCTATTCGACTTACGAGGGCGAGGACGAAGCACCGCCCGACGATCGTCCCAAGGTCATGATCCTTGGCGGCGGCCCGAACCGCATCGGCCAAGGAATCGAATTCGACTACTGCTGTGTGCACGCGAGCCTCGCGCTCAAAGCGGCCGGCTTCGAGACCATCATGGTCAACTGCAACCCGGAGACCGTATCGACCGACTATGACATCTCCGACCGGCTGTACTTCGAGCCGTTGACGTTTGAGGACGTGATGACGATTGCCGAGCGCGAGCGCCCGGTCGGCGTAATCGTGCAGTTCGGCGGGCAGACTCCGCTCAAACTCGCGGTGCCGCTGGAGCGCGCCGGCGTGCCGATCCTTGGGACTTCGCCCGACGCGATCGACCGCGCCGAGGACCGCGAACGTTTCAACGTCCTGGTCGAAAAGCTCGGACTCAGGCAGCCGCGCGGCGTGCTGACACGCGGCCTTGCCCAGGCGGTTCGCGGCGCCGAGGAAGTCGGTTACCCGGTGCTGATCCGGCCCTCCTATGTCCTGGGCGGACGCGCGATGGAAGTCGTCGCGGACGAAGCGGGACTGCGGCGCTACGTCGAGCAGGCGCTGCTCGCTTCCGAGGAGCGTCCACTGCTGGTCGACCGCTATCTCCAAGGCGCAATCGAAGTCGACGTCGACGCGATTTCCGACGGAGAGACCGTGGTGATTGGCGGCGTGATGGAACACGTCGAGCACGCCGGGATCCATTCGGGTGACAGCGCCTGCGTGTTGCCGCCGCGCACGCTCGGCGCCGCGATGCAGGAGGAATTGATGCGGCAGACGCGGATGTTGGCGCACGAGCTCGGAGTCGTCGGCCTCATCAACGTGCAATTCGCGATCTACGAGGGCGAGGTCTACATCCTGGAGGTCAATCCGCGCGCCTCGCGCACCATCCCATTCGTCAGCAAGGCGATCGGCGTGCCGCTGGCCAAGCTGGCCGCGCTGGTGATGGCCGGCAAAAAACTCCTCGATCTCGGCTTCACCACGGAGCGCGTGCCGCAGCACGTTTCGGTCAAGGAGTCGGTGTTTCCCTTCGTGCGCTTCCCCGGAGTCGACACTATTCTCGGTCCCGAGATGAAATCGACCGGCGAAGTGATGGGAATCGATCGGACGTTCGCGATGGCCTTCGCCAAAGCCGAGCTGGCCGCCTCTACCGATCTTCCTGCCCGAGGGTGCGTGTTCATCAGCGTGCGCGACGAGGACAAGACGCTGCTGGAGCCAATCGCGCGCGGACTCTCCGCGATGGGCTTCGAGTTGGTCGCCACCGGCGGCACCGCGCGTCATATCCAGGGACTGGGTATTGCGTGCTCCGTCGTCAACAAGGTCGCCCAGGGCTCGCCGCACGTCGTGGACCTCATGCGTGAGAACAAGATCGCGATGGTTATAAATACCCCTGACGCATCGGGGACCGCCGACTCATTTTCGATTAGGCGCACGGCGCTGGAGATGCGGCTGCCGTTTTGCACCACGATGGCGGGGGCGCAGGCCGCGGTCGAAGGAATCGCGGCGCTTAAGGATGGACGATTCGAGGTTCGCGCGCTTCAGGACTATCACTCGGATAGTCAATCCGACAATCGGGCCGCCGAGCGGGCGCCGGAAAGCCGCCGCGGATAAACCGGCGTCGCGCCCTGGCGCATCCATTCGCTCGGTCCTCGTGCGCGATGTCGCTTGAGATGCAAACTACGCTGAGCGCGTTGAGCGGCGTCGGCCCCAAGCGCGCCGCGGCGCTCGCCGATCGCGGCATCGCAACCGTCGCCGACCTGCTGCTCAACCTGCCGCTGCACTACCAGGACTGGCGCGCCCGCACGCCGCTCGCGGAACTAAAGCCCGCGACTTCGGCGGTCATCGAAGGCCGTCTTGTCGGATTCAAAGAACGCCCGATGCGTGGGACGCGCTGGCGAAGGATGGCAACCGGCTGGCTCGAAGGCGCAGGCGGCGCGCGACTTCGCGTGGTTTGGTTCAACCTGCCGGCCTACATGAAGGGACGGATGCCCGACGGCGAGCGCGTCGTGATGCACGGCCGCGTGAGTGCAGCGCCTGACGGCGGATTGGAGATCATCCATCCGGAAGTTTACCCGCTGGATTCCGGTGCGCCGCCCGCGGTGCGTCCCGTGTATGGCCTGCCCCCCGAAATCGGTCAGCGGGTCTATGGCGGGCTCGTTGCGCAGGCGTTGGCGGCGCTCGACGGGCGAATTCAGGGCGCGATGCCGGCCGCGCTGCGCGCTGAGGCCGGCGTGATGGCGCTTGGCGAGGCGCTGCGGATGCTTCATCAGCCGCCTGCCGACGCCGAGCCGGTGAAGCTCGAGGCCGGAGACAGCGCCGCGCATTTCGCGCTCGCCTTTGACGAGATGTTCGCGTTTCAGCTCGCGATGGGAATCGATCGGATGCGTGCGGCGCGGCGCGTCGGCGCGAGGATGGACGCTCAGGCTAATTTGACCGCGCGCCTGCTCGAGACGTTGCCGTTCACGCCGACCCGCGCGCAACTCCGCGCGATCGATGAAATCGGCGCCGGCCTTGCTCGAGCGCATCCGATGAACCGGTTGCTGATGGGCGACGTCGGCAGCGGCAAGACGCTGGTCGCGCTATGGGCGGCGCTGCGTGCGGCCGAGTCGGGATGGCAGGTTGCGATGATGGCGCCGACGGAGCTGCTCGCCGAGCAACACTATCGGAGCTTCACGGCGCTGTGCGGCGCGCTCGGCGTGCCGGCCGCGTTGCTGCTCGGCAAAACTCCGCCGTCCGAGCGCGCACGGACCCTCAGGCTGCTCGCCTCGGGCGTGATTCCAGTGGTCTTCGGCACCCACGCGCTCATCCAGGAGGGCGTCGCGCTCAAACAACTGGGTCTCGCGGTTATCGACGAGCAGCATCGCTTCGGCGTCTTCGATCGCGCGCGCTTAAAGGCGCTGGGCCCCAGCGCTCACGTGCTGCTGATGACGGCGACGCCAATTCCGCGAAGTCTTGCGCTCACGCTGCTCGCCAACCTGGAGATCTCGGCGCTTGACGAGATGCCGCCGGAGCGAACCCCGGTTTTGACCGAAATTTTCACCGAAGCGCGGCTCGCCGAGGTCGATGCGATCGTGCGCGCGGAACTCGAAGCCGGGCGGCGCGCGTATTATATCGTTCCTCTGATCGAGGGCGAGGAGGAAGGCAACGAGCGGTTGTCCGTGGCGGCAACAGCCACGCGGCTCGGCGCGGGCCCGCTCGCCGGTTTCAAAATTGGCACGCTGCACGGCAGGATGCGACCGCCCGATAAGGAACGCGCGATGCGTGCGTTTCGCGACGGCGCGCTCGACGTGCTCGTGTCGACCACGGTGGTCGAGGTCGGAATCGACGTGCCCGAGGCGAGCGTGATCGTGGTGATCGCGGCCGAGCGCTATGGACTCGCTCAGCTTCATCAGTTGCGTGGCAGGGTGGGGCGGGGCGCCGCGGCCTCGCGATGCTGCCTGGTGGTCTCGCGCGAGAACGACGCGCGCACACGGCTCGATGTAATGGTCCGCGCCACCAGTGGCGCCGAGGTCGCCCGCGCCGACCTCGAGCTGCGCGGCCCGGGCGATTTGCTCGGCGCGAGGCAAAGCGGCGCGCTGCCGCTGCGCTTTGCCGACTTCATCCGCGATGGCCGGCTTATAGAGCAGTCGCGGGCGATGGCGGAACGCTGGCTTAAGCGCGACCCCTCGCTCGAACTGCCGGAATCCGCGGGAGCTCGCGCGGCGCTCCTGCGGATGCTGGATTTCGGCTTCAGCCTCGGAGATATAGGCTAGTCGTGATGGCGCGGGCGAGATCCAAATCAAAACGGCGGGGCGCGGAGCCCAAGATGAAGCGTCGGCGGGAGGTCTCTGCCGGGGGACTGATCTGGCGGCGTTCAAGCGACGGGTCGGTAAGCGTGGTGCTGGTGAGGCCGGCCGGGCGTAGTACCTGGGTGCTGCCCAAGGGGCACCTCGAAATCGGCGAGACCGTCGCGCAGGCGGCGACGCGCGAGGCGCGCGAAGAGAGCGGCCTTACGGTGGGAGCGATCGAGCCGCTCGGCGAGATCTCCTATGTCTACTCGTCGCGCGAGCGCGACGGCTCGACGCTCACGCGGATTTTCAAGCGCGTGCATTTCTTTCTGATGGAACATGCGGGCGGCGATCCTTCCGCGCACGACTCGGAGACCGACGAGGTCGCGTGGTTGACCTTCGATGAAGCGCTGGCCCGCGCGACTCATCCGAGCGAGCAGGCGCTGATCGCCAAGGCGCGCGCGATGCTCGGCGTTTAGTACCGCGCCAATGTTCTCGCTCCTGAAATCTTTCTGAAAACTCTAAACGGCTATGCGCGGGGCGAAACGGAATGCGCGGAGGCGGGTGCGGTGGCGCCAATCACGCTCGCGCGCCATACGGCCGGCGCGAGTTCGGCTGATTGCGCGGCACCGGGGCCGATAATTGCGAGCACTGCGGCGCCGCGGCGCTCCATGTGATGCGGCACTGGAGCGCCGCCGGACGCGATTCCCTCCAGTATCCTCCCGTAGGCGCTGGCAAAGGCGGCGGCGCTCGTATCGTCGCTCAACGCCACGATCCAGATGACGGTGAACGAATCGTTCTTTTCCAACACTGCCATCCGATCCCCGCGCCATCCGCGCGCCAGCCCGGCTTCTGACTGGCCGCCCAGACCACGGGTCAGAATGACGCGCAGCAGCAACTCGCCGTAAGTGTTTTCCGAGACCTCATGCCATCCCGGGAGCGCCGGCGCCCATCCGCCGACGTTTATCGTCAGCGGCGGCGAGGGATGGCCAAAGAAAAGCGCCGGCTCGAGGATCTGCCGCGTCGAAAGCGGCGGATTGCGATAGAGCGCATTCACCGCGTTCCATCCGCTATGCTGGTAAGCCTCGCCGACGAAGCGGGTCCCGTCGGTGTACTCGAAAATTAGCGCATCGCGCAGCGCCGCCGGCGTGTCGGGCGACTGGAGGTCGAACAGTGTCGGCATGTTCTGGAGATTCGCGAGCAGCGCGCCGATGGTTTCGGTGTCGACGCGTCCCGAGACATAGCCGTAGCCGACCAGCATCGCGTCGCCCTCAGTCACGGCCTTCAACGCCAGTCGGCGATCATCATTGTTGGTAATTCGGTCGATCGCGGAATGGACGCCAAAGTGCTGGTCCTGCAGCGCGTGGGTCAGTTCGTGCGCGAGCAGAATCTCGCCCGTCGTCGAATCCTTGTGCGAGAAAAATCCCGCCATCCGGGACCACACGCCAGGCGGAGACTTCTTGACCAGGATCATTTCCTGATCCTGCGGATCGTAAAAGCCCACGACCTGGCTGCTCAGCACGCGCATCGTCTGGACCTCCAGGTTGATTCCCGGAGCGTAGAGTCCCGTCAGCGCGCCGACTTCGGCCGAGCGCCGCAGATCGGCCTGGTCGTGATGGCGCGTCACTTCGCGTTCCAACACGAGGTTGGCCTGGCTCTGGTCCATCGGCACCAGCGGTACTTCGGTGTTGAAACTGAGCTGGCGCAGCTCCTGCACATCGGAATAGATCCGCTCGGCGCGATGAAGGTTGACCCGGCCACCGCTCATCACCCCGTAGGCGCATCCGGCGAACGTGAGCAGAATCAGCGCGGCGCTTCGATGGAGCCGCCGTGGATGCCGCGAGTGCATCAGCGCGCGGCGGCGAGCCGGCGAACCGGCGCGGCGGGAGCGGGAGGCACGCCGACATGAAGCGACGGACTGCCTGGCATGCTCGCCGGCGGAGGAGTCGTGATCGCGCTGGCCTTCCACACTGCCGGCCCCAGCGTGTCGAAATGCGCGGCCGCTTCGCCGATCGCCACCAGCACGGCGTTGCCCTTGAGTTCGACGCGATGCGCCGCCGGACGGCCATGCATGTGATCGAGCACCTTACGATAGACGGCCGCGAAGTGCGCAGCCGAATCGGCGTCGCGAAACGCCAACAGCCAGATGACGCTCACCGTTTCGCCCTTGCGCAGCATCACGATCCGGTCGCCCGCCCATTTGGCGGCGAACGCCACGTCCGGCGAGGTCACGCCCCGCGTGTTTTGCAAGATGATGCGCAGACCAAGCTCGCCCAGCGTGTCCTCGTCGGACTTATGCCAGCCGGCCATACGCGATTGGTAGCCGGCGACCGCGACCGTGTCGGGCAGGGTAGGGTGGTCGAAGTAGAGCGACGGATCGACGATCTGTTGGGTGGACTGCGGCGGATCGCTGTAGAGTTTGTCCACCGCTTTCCAGCCTCCGCGCTCGTAGGCTTCGGCGACGAACTTGACGCCGGCGGTATACTGGAAAATCAGCGGCTCGGCCACGCCGCGCGGAACGCCGGCGGCCGCACCGGTGAAGGTCTGCGAAAAACTCTTGAGATTGGCGATCAGCGTGGCGAGGATCGCCGAATCCATGCGGCCCAGCATGCAGGCGTAGCCCGCGATGGTCGCGTCGCCCTCGGCCACCGAGTGCAGCGCCAGCGCGCGGTCGCCGTTGCTCTTGAGCGCTTCGTCCTTGGCGCCGAAATCGAAATTCTGGTCCTGCAGCGCGTGCGTGAACTCATGCGCCAGGATCATTTTGTCCAGCTTGTCCTGGAGTTCGGGCGGCTGGCCGGGAAACTCGCGGTCCAGCGCGCCGCTCACGATCACCATGGTTTTCTTCTTGAAATCGTAGAACGCGATCACCTGGCTTTCGAGCAGATCCATGTTGGCGGCCTTGAGATTGACCCCCGGCGGGTACAATCCGATCAGCTCGCCCGCGCGGCCGTCGGTCTCGATTGACTCGGGCGTGTATTCGCTCTCGAGTTCCGCCTCCAGCAGCTTGCCCGCCTCTTCCGTGGTGCGGACGACGACCGGAACCTTGGTCTTGAGCTTGAGCAGGCGCACTTCCTGGATGGTCCGCGCGACCGCGGCTGCTTCCGCTTCGTTGATCTTGCCGTTTTCCGCCTGTGCGCGCGCGGATGGCACCACCCCGGCCGTGGCCAGCAGCATCGCGCCGAGCACTGAAACCAGCACACGGCGGTGGAAGAGGCGGGTGGAGTGTCTCATTCGCTGATGATTATGACCGGCAATCCGAAACGCGCGGTTTGGACCGCGCGCGTTTGGGCCTGCTCGCGAGTCGCGAACCCGCCCATCCGCACACGGTAATAGCGCCTGCCCCCGGTATCAAGCTCGCTCAGCCTGACGTCGGGATAATAGGCGGCGAGGCGGACACGGATATTCTCGGCGTTGCCCTGGTTGGCGTACGATCCGGCCTGGACGAAGTATTGCGGTTCGCCCGCGGGATCGAACGCCGGCGTCGACACCAGGTCCATGCGCACCAGCGCGGTGCCGGGGCTCACCATCCCGAGCTCGCGCGCCGCGCCATGGGAGAGATCGATCTTGCGCCCCTTGCGAAACGGACCACGGTCGTTGATTCGCACCTCGACCGCGCGTCCGCTGTCGAGATCGGTCACGATCACGTGCGAGCCCAGCGGAAAGATGCTCGAAGCGGCGGTCATCTGGTCCTGGTCGTAGATTTCGCCGGTCGCAGTCGGGCGGCCGTTGAAGCCCGGACCATACCATGATGCCTTGCCCAAGACTGACCGGATCGGAGCTGACCCGGACGGGGCGGGCGCAGGCGGCACGCTCGGCACCGGCCGCTGTGAAGCGCATCCGGCCGCCATCACACCCACCAGCATTACGAGCCCAAGCCATCGCCACATCATCCGCACCTCCGCGCGCACCTCCGCGCACCTCATCCGCGCATCGCCGCCGGCCTCGGTGCCCGAGCCGCAGGCCCCGCCGCGCGCCATCTCACCGGAGGATTATAGGCAGCGCCACGGGGCATAAAAAGCACGTCCAGCGGCCTCGCGAGCGGTTCACGAGGCGGCGTCCGAACTGGCTCTGTTGACAGCCGATATGCTCGGCGTGTCGGCGCGCCGCGCCCCGCATGGTAGCATCTGATCAGCGCCGTCGGACCCGGCTGCGCGCCATCATGTTGCGAAACCGAGAGGATCTCGAGGAGTTGGAGACGCGCACGCTCGCGCCGTATGCGATGCTGTCGCGGATGAGCCGCGGACGGCGTTTCCTCGAGCCGCCGCATCCGATGCGCACGGTGTTCCAGCGCGACCGCGACCGCATCGTGCATTCGGCCGCCTTTCGCCGCCTCGAATACAAGACCCAGGTCTTCGTCAACCACGAGGGCGACTACTACCGCACGCGCCTGACGCATACGGTTGAGGCCGCGCAAATTACGCGCACGGCGGCACGGGCGCTGGGCCTCAACTCGGAGCTGGCCGAGGCGGTCGCGCTGGCGCACGATCTCGGCCACACCCCGTTCGGTCATGCCGGGGAACGGGCGCTGCGCGCGCTGATGGAGCCCTACGGCGGTTTCGATCACAACGCGCAGAGCCTGCGCACGGTCGACTGGATCGAAGTGCGCTATCCGAATTTCCGCGGACTCAACCTGACCTTCGAGGTCCGCGAGGGCATTATCAAGCATTCCGAGTTCAAACTGCGCCCGGCGGCGGCGGAATTCGACCCTTCGCTGTTCCCATGCCTGGAGGCGCAGATCGTCGACCTCGCCGACGAAATCGCCTATCTCGCGCACGACGTCGACGACGGGCTGAAGGCCGATATGCTCACGGTGGACGATCTCAATTGCACGCGCCTGTTCCGCGAGGCGGCCGCCGCCGCGCACGACGCGAGCCCGCGGGCCGAGCCGGGAGTGGTGCGCTACCAGACCGTGATTCGCATGATCGACGCGATGGTGACGGACCTGATCACCAATATCAACGCCGAGCTCGAGCGCGGCTCGATTCGCGGCGTCGACGACGTGCGGCGCGCGGGGCGGGCGCTCGCGAGTTTCGGCCCCGCGATGGCGCCGATGGTGGAAGAGCTCAAGCAACTGATGCGCGACCGGCTCTATCGCCATTACCGGGTCAGCCGGATGACGGGCAAGGCGGGCAGGGTGCTCGAGCGCCTGTTCGAGACTTACATGGGCGAGCCGCGGCAGATGCCTGGCCACGTGCTGCGCCGTATCGAGGTCGACGGCGAGGCGCTCGCGCGCGTGGTCGCCGACTATATCGCCGGGATGACCGATCGCTTCGCGCTCGACGAGTACCGCAAACTGTTCGATCCCGATGAACGTGTCTGACGCGCCCACAAATGGACCCGAAAGAAAGGGACGGCTCGCGGCGCGCGCGCGTGGCGCCACGGTGCGTATAGTCATCCGGCGCGAAGATCATGTCGGCGACATACTCGGCTTCATTTTTCTCGAAGCCAGCGGCGGCGATCACGACGCGATAATCGACCGCTTGCGCGAGTATCTCGGGCCGCGAATCAGAATCCTCAAGGCCGAAATCGGCCCCGAGCGGATCGAAATCGAGGCCGGCGGGCGACGCTTTCCCGAAGAGGCGGCGCGGCTGGCCGAAGCCGCCGAGGGACTGCGGCGCAAGGGCGCGTCGCGAAACGCGATGGCGCACTTCAAGGAAGCGCTCGCGCTTGACCCGTTCAACGTGATGGCGCTGTGCGGTCTGGGCGCGCTGCTGGAAGCGCGCGAGGACTACTCGGCGGCGTTCAGGATGCTGTGCAAGGCGCGCGAGGCCGGCGGCGACAGCGCCGAGGTGCTGCACGAGCTCGGGCGCGCGGCGGCCGGGATGGGTCGGATCGCGACGGCGATCGTGTACCTCGAGCGGGCGTGTGAACTGGCGCCGGACAACCTGGCGATTCGGCGTACGCTGGCCGATCTGGGGCGCAAGCCGCGCGCGACGGTGAAGCTCAAGGAACGCGCGGCGCTAGGCCAGCGCGATCGCCAAAACAACGAATAGGGGCGATCGGCAGCCGGATTCCCCGGGGGGATGGCGACGGACGCGTGTCGATGCGGGCGTCCACGGCCATTGCGGGCCGCCTTGTCGATGCGGGCGTCCACGGCCATTGCGGGCCGCCTTTTTGGCTTTGTCGGCCACGGCGCGAACGCTACAATTGCTCCACTGTGAAGTTCATCGATCTGCGCCACGCGGGCGCGCTCGGCCTCCTCGCCGCCTGGTATCTGCTGACTCCGCCCTTCGCTCCCGGCGATCCGCCCGGCCCGCTGCAGCTCAAAGCCCCGCTCAGCCAGTGGAGCCAGATGGATTCATCCGACACCGCCTCGGGCTGCGACGAGCAACGCAACAACATGGTGCGGATGTACCGCAGCGGCGACATGACCTCGGTGGCGATCCAGTTCAAGCTCTGGCTCTACCACCATGCCGTATGCGTTTCCTCGGCCGATCCGCGCCTTAGGCGGCTCGGCAAGCAAATCGCTCACCCGCTGAAGTAGTAGCCGCCCGGGATCGCTATGTGCGCGTGGCGTCCGCGACGGCGGTTAAGATCGCATCGCCCAGACGTCTCACCTGGCGTTCGACGTCGCAGCATTGTGCGGCTCGCGCGGGCCCAGCGGAGCCCATGCGCGCGCGCAGGTCGGGATCGCCGGCGAGTTTCCGGATAGCATTCGCAACCGCTTCGGAGTCGCCCGGCGGAACGATAATCGCGCATTCATCGTCAAGGATATCGACCACGCCTGACATGGGTGTTCCGATTACCGGCAGCCGCGCCCACAGAGCTTCGATGAAGGTCAGGCCGAAACCTTCGGGTCCCGTATTCGGCTGGCAATAGATATCGGCGGCGGCGAGCAGACGGGGAAGATCTTCATAGTAGCCAATGAACCTGACTCTGTCGGCAATACCCAGTCGGGCGGCCTCGGCCTTGAGGCTATCGAGATATCGCTGCTCGTAGTCAAGGTCGGCGCGGCCGGCAAACCAGCAAACCAGGTTAGTCAATTCGGCGAGTTTGACCAGCGCCTGAAAATTGATCCTGTGGCCTTTGTACGGTTCCATCCGGCCGACCTGAAGGATGACTGTGGCGTCGGGAGCGGTCGAGAGTCCGGCGCGTTCGGCGTCACGTTCGGCAACGGACAACGCGATCCGGTCGGGAAGCTCCGCCGGGACGTAAATTGTCTCGCAGCGAACGTCGGAAAAAAGCTTGGGCAGGCTCGCCGCGGCTGCTCGACTGACCGCGATCGCCAGGCTGGGTTTGCGCGGACTGAGTAGACGATCGATCCAGCGCCGGCCGTCTGCGGGGTCGTAATGGATCAGGATGGCCGGCAGCCGCGCGGAGCGAACCGCCGGCGCGAGCAGCGTGTAAATCCACGGGGCGTGAAACACCGCCCCGTCGATCTGGCGCGCGTGAAGAATGTCGCGAAGATGCCGGCGCGCACGCCAGAAGGTTCTAATCCTCGGCTCCCGGATGATATGAACAGTCGCGCCGGCGGAGCGTAGCGCGGCCGCCTGGCGCTCGTCGAAACACAGCGCGAACTCCACTTCCAAATCAGGGCAGAGATCTCGATGGCGCGCGAGCGTGGTCATCACCGTCTCGACGCCGCCATAAACATTGCCTACGCCTATGTGCAGTATTCTGTTTCGGCGACTGGGCATCGTGTCAGCGGGGACCGTAGCAGGAAGTCGAAGGCAGGCCATTCCTGCGCGATCGGCGAGCAGGTTCCTGGCCAACACTTACCAATTTAACCTAGCAGAGATACACCATCCGTTGCCGCCCATCTTCGTCAGACAAATGAAGGTCTTGCTGCTCCCGACCAAAAACTGTTCTGTCCATGAAAGTTCATTTTCTCGACGCGGTGGCAATTCATTCCGATGCCTTGGAACCTTGATCCGTGGATATGTTCGGTGGCTGCGCGAATTCCGGATAGGGCCCTGCGAACTCGGCCCATCGTTGCGCGACGATGAAGATCGCCTCGCGCCAGCCGTCCCTCCGCATAATCGGCACTGCGGGTATGGCAACGAGTGCGATCACAAGCCGCAACCCGCTTCTGGCGCGCTCTGCCAGGCCGAAGCGGCGCAACTCATAGCGGGACTGAAAGGTCGCTGTACTCCGGATAGTCTGGACGATGTGTCGTGAAAAGTGAGCAGTTCCCATTCGTTGCCGCCCTATAAGGTGTTTCAGTTTGAGTTGCGGCACATAAATGCGGCGATAACCCGCGCGACCGATAAGCAAGCCGACTTCAAGATCTTCGCCACTTATCCTGGCGTGGGGTCGAGGTCCGGGCAGCAACGCGGAACCGTTGGAGACTATGACGCTGAAGAATACTTGGCGGCGCACCCACATTCCCGCTGTGATGGTGGGAGCAAACGTCGTGGTGCCGTAGTCGATTCGCGATTCTCCCAGGTATCCGTAGTTCTCCGAATTGCCGGTCAATGCGAACAGCGCGGAACGGCGTACGATGCTCGGCGGCGGTTCACTCTCCCACTGCGCAGTGATGTTGGAAATCAGTAGGCCGATGCCTGAATCATGCAGCGCGGATACTCCGACCCGTATGTAGTCTGACGCCGGGAGGTTGTCATCGTCGAGGAAGCAGACGAACGGAGCGCGCGCAGCCGTCGCGCCGGCAATGCGTGCAAAGGTCGCGCCCTGACGCAATTCGCGGACGACTTGGTACTCGATACCTCTGGCGCGCAACACCGCCACCGAATCATCGTCGCTCGCCACTGTGGCGGTGTCGTCGGTCGAGTTGTTGTCGACCACGACAATCTCGAACGAACCGTCGGCGGCATCCTGGACCGTCAGGTTGCGCAGTATCAAGGGTAGGCGGCGCGCACCGTTGTAGGTAGGGATGATGACGGTGACTTCCGGAAGCATTTGAAGAGGGGCCAGAGTGGAATCGATACGGTTGCTCACACCAGTGACCACCTGGTGCCCACTCCGTGCCCCTGCGTCAGCAGGAAGGACTTCATGGGTATTCCCTTTTTTCTTCGACTGCACTTTTGATCTTCGCCCATCCAGCCTCTACGGTGACGCACACGAGTATCCTGCTCTGGTACATGGCCGAGAGGTTACAGCATCATCGACCTTGGCGCGCGCCAGAGTTCCACCTAGCCCGGCACGACGGCAGCTATCGTGGACTCACTGCCCCGTGATAATTCCCAGCTTGAGCGGCAACCCTATGACGGTCGCCGGCGACGCGGTAATAGCTCCGCCCCCGTGGGCCGGTGGAGGCAATCACTAATCCCGTCGCCGAGACCGCCGTCACCGTCTGCGTGGACGAGGGTCCGGGTCCGTTCGAATCACTGCCGCAGCCAGGCGCGCCCGCCGCCAACAAGATCATCAGTCCCGCGAGCAGCCATATACGCCGGCGCGTGCTGCCGGGTAGCGCGGCCATCGCCAGGCCCAGTATCGCGAACGCCATCCATAGTGGCACACCGGCGCCACGTACTGCGGTGAACTCTGTCACTCCCGCATAGGCGACGCCGCTCGTGTCTTTGCGGCTCAATGGAGAGAGCTTCACCGTCAATCCGAAAAACGGCTCGCCGCCCGGTTCAATTACGAACGGTGAGTTGAATGTAAATGTCGTGCTCGAGGTTGGCGGGCTTACTGTCACCGGGCCGGGTGAGGGGACGCCGTTAACGACGATATAATTGCCTGGAGGAGGCACAGTTGAAGGGGTCGGCCCAACTGCGGCGGGCGGACTCAGGGTGGCCGACGAGAACAGCGACGGTTTGCTGAAAGAGATCGTGACCGCGCCCACGAATAGTACCACGGCCGACGTATTGGTGATGCTGAAGACGCCGGCCTCGATGGTCTGGCCGGGCGCAGCGCCTCCGTTCGCGGGCGAGATAATGGAGACGGAAACGGATCGGGTAGGGGAGCTCTCCGGAAAGACGGCACTTCCTTGTGCACGCGCCGCCGGCCTAACGATCGCGAGAACGGCAGCAAAAGCTAACATCGATGCGATGGCTACGCGCGCGAGTACCCTGCGCTCATACATGGGCGGAGAGACTACGACGTCATCCCCCACAGTGCCAGCGAGGTCGGAACCTCTTGTGACAGGCGCGGGCAGGCTCCGTCGAGCCGCGCGCCACCTAATCGCCCCGCAAGTGGCGATTAGGTTGATGTTGACTCTTACACAAACAGTTGAGAAAATATCCTCAAGGGATGGACAGCAAGAGGCTTCTCGCCTCTCAACCCTTTGGGACGTGGCGAAAGAATTTGAATATCTCTATTCGCTGATTTGCCGCGAACTTACGCAGCAAATCGAGCAATGGATTGTCGAAAACGAGTCTGATAATTCAGTCATCCCGACTGAGAGCAAAGAAGCATTGTTCGGCCTAGATTTGATCGAAGACGCCGCTAAGAAATTTGAGCTTGAAAGGACGGTCTACAGACTTTCCCGATTCAGACGAACCGTCGAAGAAGCTCAGACATATTCTAATCTAGCGCTGTTGTCGGGATTTGAAATGAGAGAACTTAGAGCCGCGTTTGAAGATGATTTGTCCGAACGGTTTTTGCTGATTTTAGAGCGTGCGAAGGCTCCATACTGGCGACAGCGGGAACTTTGCGGACCGGAAGTGTTTGCCAAGTTTCGCTCCATTCGAGCCGACGTTATGGCCGCTGGCTCTTGCTATGCAACGGAGAACAATACCGCCTGCGTCTTTCATCTTATGCGGGCAACGGAAGCTTTAATCCGAACATTAGCGAAGCATTTGGAAGTCATACTTCCGCACGAGATTGAATACGCGGACTGGAAAGCCATCAAGGATGCGATAGACGCGAAGCTTACGAAACTGCGCAATACGGACCGTGGCACCCTCCGAGAAACGGAAATTGATTTTTATGCGAATGCGGCTGAGCGCTGCCAATATTTTAAAGAACTCTGGCGGGATAAGATCATGCACTCGCGCGTCTCTTGTACTGAGCACAAAGCGCTTGATGTGTTAACGCGCTTTAAAGATTTCGCGCAATTACTTGCACAACGACTATCTGAATAAATGGGCAGGTCCGCATACGACCTGTGGATTACTCGTCGCAGCCAGGATTCCGAATGCTCTTGCACGCGCGTATATTTTAGGCAGCAGAGGCGTTAATCAATGGCAGAGAAACAAAAACCGCAACCCAGAATCGTTACCGTTGCAGCAAAAGCGATGAACAACCCAAAGACGGTGACTCAGAAAGAGATCAAGCGGATGGCCGCGCGGATTTTAGACGACCAGCGGAACGATCCGAAGCCTCACAAGAAGTAAGAGGCTCAATAGAAACGATCGCGCCGGATGGAATCACGATGATTCCGTTGCCTTGGCATTGGTCTAAATCGTCAGGGTACGCCAAATGCGGCGCGATTGTTTTGGAAATACGATCTTCCGCGATCAAGTAACCTACGGAAACGCATTCAAGAGAACGGACGCCTTTCCACTCAGCAATAGAAATCCAAGCAGTGGGCGGGGTCGTGCTGTCAAGCCAGCGAACACGAACAAGCGGCCACTTCGGTATGCTATTTGCGGAGCTTGTGTGCTTGCGGTTTGGCACTGGTCACTTTAAGCAGAGCGCTCAACGCACGATCGAATTTTTTCATGTCGGCGTGCTTTAGTTCTTCGCGCGCTTCTTCGACGGCCTTTTTTGTGCTGGGTTTCGACGCCACGCTCCCAGCGTAACGCACGTCCAATCGGTTTGCTAGCAGCGCGAAAGAAGCTTCCCGAACAGGTCTGCGCTGTGCCGATTGTTGTGCCTGAACGTGAATTCAGCGAGGTATAAGGGTAAATACGGTTTGCTGACCTTGTGAAATGTGCCCACCACTCCACGCTTAAGCAGGCTCCAAAAGCTCTCTATATTGTTCGTGTGAATGTTGCCACGCACATACTCGCCAGCGCCATGCTTGACCTTTTTGTGTGGCATTCCGGCGCGCACATAATCGTAAGCGGGGTTTTCGTCGGTCGCGACCAGATCGACTTTCTCGCTGACGGCAGAGCGAACGAATCGGCTCAAAGTCTCCGCACTGGCATCGCCAATGACTTTGCAGACCACGTTGCCTTTGCGCTCGATTGCGCCAATCACACCGACCTTGCCGTAGCCGATTGCATCGCCTAGAGGCTGCGGGCCTTTGGCTTTGCGTTGTTGCGCGCTCTTTTTAATCCAGTGGCGATTGCGGTCTTTGCCGCCGATATAGGTCTCGTCGATCTCGACTTCGCCCATGAGCGCAGACCATTCCTTGTTGCGCATCGCGGCCCGTAGGCGAGTGCACATGTACCAAGTCGTGTGATAGTCGGCGGTGAACGGATCGCCGTAAAGCGTACGATGAATCTCCAGCGCGCTCCGACCTTTCTTTGCGACCAGCACCAGGTACGCGACCTTGAACCAAATCAACAGAGGCTTCTTTGTGTTCTCAAAAATCGTGTCGCCAATCACGCTGAAGCGATGGTTGCCGCAAGGTTTGCACAGCCAATAGAACGGCTTGGACTTCAGCGCGTATATCTTTTCCTTGCCGCCACATTTGGGGCAGGTCACGCCATCAGGCCAACGCGCAGCCTGTAAAGCCGCACGGCAAGCGTCTTCGTTCGGGAAGCGTCTATCGAATGCGCCGAGAGTTTCCATACCCCAAAGAATAGCGCGATTTCTTGTAAGAGTCAACTGGGACCTAATCGCCCCACAAGTGGGGACTATCCGGAACTCGACACCTAGACTATAATCGCGTCCGACGTGACAGGTCGGCCTTCGCTGGCGGTTACATCGCGTGGCCGCTAGCGTTGGTTCTAGTCGGCGTAATTGCCTTCGGTGTGCTGAAGGAGAGAAAAGGACAAGGTACCGGGAGTGGGCGGTCGTCCTTCGGTATTCGGAACGAACTTGAAAGGATCGCCACTGATCAGAATCAACCAGCAAAAATGGGTAGTGTGTTCGGGGGTGTTTGGAAAAACGTCGAAGTACTTCATCCAACCCCAGAGATAGATAAATTTCCTGCCATTTTGCGCGTCCACTATATCTTGCGGTGTAATACCGATTCCGGGAGGTGCCTGACCACCGAACATATTGGATTTGGGTGCCAGAAATCCGATTGCTGGGGATTTTGCGGTGTTGAAAATATATCCCGTTGGCAAAAGGCTATTTCTAACTTCACATTCCGTCAAAAGTCTGAGATTCTTCGTTGGGGTTCCGCCGCCATTCTTCCAACGAGGGCGCAGGTGCCAGTTGTAAAGCCCTACGGAATCGGGCGCGTCGTAAACCTGATCAAAGGTATCAGGAAAAAGGAAAGCCCGTTTATCAGCTATCAGGGCCTCCCGAGTCAGCGTATTAGCTTCTTTTGCCGCGTCGGCGGCGTCTTTCGTAGCCTTCATGGTCTCGTCAAGATGCTTGGCTTGTCTCCATCCTACGACAACGAGTCGCCAAGTCACGATTACCAAACACCCGTTGAAAACGACCAGCAAAATGTTGGTCACGTTCTGATTTCCTTTCTTATTGCCATTTGCGCCCTAGTGATTGGCGACGGCCTGAATCGTGCTGCCCGCACTGGATTGCGGTATGGCAGATGGCTGGAGCGGCTGGCCAGCGGAATCGTTTTGTTGGGACTGCTTAACTTCGCTTTGGGCGTGTGGATTTGGTGACTGAGCGTTTGCGGCGCCTAGGAGCACGGCCAATGTCAACAGTGCCAGTGGCAAGAACCTTTCCGACCAACGCATCGAAATTGACCCTTGCGCTCAGGACTTCGGGCGCCCTTTCTTCTAGGCGTTTCAACAGCTCTTCATTTGTCGTGCGTTTTGGCATCAGTTCGCAGTATAACTCCGTTGAAAGGGAAAGAACAAATCTCTTGACCAATGGAGAGGGCGAATGGATGGAACCTACTGGAGCATTAGGCGATTTCTCGCCTTCTGTTGGGCCGTCATGAGACATTGGTACGCTCTCGCTGCGGCGGCATTAACCGCGTTTATCATCTCTTCGCCTGCTTGGCTAATGCCGCTCCTAAGCCCGCATCATCCAATCATCGTTCAAATTTATAGTGACTTGACCGCAAAGTTGGCAACGCCAACTACCTATTTACATATGGCGATTATTTTTTCTGCCATCTGTTTGTTGATTGCATGTTATTTGGCGTGGAACGACGAACGCGATGAATTTCTTTCAGCGCATCAGCAACTTGCGCAATATACATCGCCACAGTTCCATTTAGAATTTAATCCGTCCAATTCAGGTTGCTTATATACTGCCCATACGATGGCTGGGGGACGGGCGCTGTATATACGCATCCTGCCCAAGGGACTCGTGCCAGTTCTAAAATGTAGGGGATTTCTCGAATCCATTGAGCGGTTAGATCACAATTCTTGGAGATCGGTAGGGTTCGCTACTCGACCACAACTTCATTGGGCCGATTTGCATGAGCAGGGGATTGTTGAGGCGGATATATTCAGCGATAACGCAAGTCAATTTTTAGACATTGGTTATCTTCGACAAGGCGACAATTCATTTCACTTGTCTGTGGATTCACTTCAAATCGCGATCGCACCTTTGTTTATACAATATCCACGAGGCATTTTCAAATTTGTGATCAGAGCTGTGGGCAAGTGTGACGGCCGCACGGCAGAAGCAACGCTCAAATTGCAATTTCAGCAAACAGAAGAATGGGACAATCCTGTTGTGATTGCGCTATCAGAGAGCTCGCTTGGGACTTAAGGGCAATTCCAACTGTATGGGGTCGCTGGCCTCTTTGTGCTGAGGCCGCCGCCAGCGTGGCGAACTCAGCATCCTCCTATGATATCACCGAAGATATCGGGATTCATTCGGTTGTTGTGGCGATAGGAAAACTCGTTCAAATAGAGCGGGAGGTATTCCTTGCTGACGTTGTGATACGTCCCAATCACGCCACGTTTCAATAAGCTCCAGAACGACTCGATATTGTTTGTGTGAATGTTCCCGCGCACATATTCGCCGCGTGAATGATTCACGGCCTCATGCCGAATCTTTCGATCAAGGTAGTTATATTCTTGGTTCTCATCGGTAGCGACCAGTGAAACCTTATCGCTGACGACGCTACGAACGAAACCGGAAAGGGTGCGAGCGTCCTGCGCGCCGATAACTCGGCAAACCACATTACCCTTTCGTGCGATAGCGCCGATCACGCCGACCTTGCCATAACCGGTCGTTGTCCCGGCCTCGCGTTGCTGGCGGCTCTTTTTATCCCAGTGGCGATTGCGATCCTTACCGCCAACATAGGTTTCATCGGCTTCTACTTCGCCTTCGAGGGGAAAGGCGTCGCCGCGCATGGCGGCTCTTATCCTGTGGCACATGAACCATGCCGTCTCGTAGCTCCCAGTCCCGAGCATCCTATGAATCTGTAGTGCACTCATTCCTTTCTTTGAGTGGAACATCAGGAAAATCACTTGAAACCATTCCCGAAGAGGGTAATTAGTGTTCTCGAAAACAGTTCGCGTGATCACGCTGAAGCGGTAGCCGTTCTTTTTCTGGCAGGTAACGACTTCGCCAGTCAGCGTGTCGACCGATTGCTTGCCGCTCTTGCAAAGGTAGTGAAACGGCCTCGCAGTGAGCCTATAGGCTTTCTCGCCGCATCGCGGACACTTCACGACACCATCAGGCCATCGCTTTCTTTCTAGAAAGATTTTGCAAGCGTGGTCATCCGGAAAGCGTTCCAGCAATTCCCGAAAGGTCATCTGTCTTGCCGTCATGTTCATAACAGCGAAGATAACCATTTTTAGGTTCGGTGTCAAGTCCCGGATAGTCCCCCCACAAGTTGACATAATATTTCTTATGCGAACTACAACGCAGGGCAGGACAATAGGTCGCGGCGTGGTTAACGTGTCCGCGAGCGGTCTTATTGTCTTCCCTCTGCGTCTCGTGTGGCTGGCGCGCGCCACCGCGCCTCTCTATGATTGAGAGCCGTTATGACTTCAAAACTTCAAATGCGATCGACATCAAATATGGACCGCGCACCTATCCGTAGACCGCGCGCCGGACGCGCTCTCGGTGCGATGGTTTTTCTCGCGGCGCTGCTGACGCTCGGATTGGATGGTCCGGCCCGTGCCGCCTCGGCGAGCGACACTTCCACGAGCTCCGGCACCGCCACTTCCGAGAACATGCGGATGCAGGTTTTTCTCCAGCGGCGCTTCCGGCTCTCCAGCGCCTCTGACGTGGAAATCGGCCCGCCCAAGGCCTCACCAATCCCGGGGATGTCCCTCAGGATCGTGAAGATGCACAATGACTCCGGCCAGTCGGGAACTTTCATCCTCTACTCCGACGCCGCCGGCAAGAACGCGGTCCTGAGCGACGTCGAGGTCGGACCCGCCACGCCCGGCCCGCTGCACGGCCTGTGGAGCCGTCCGCTGCGCCCGGCCAACCAGGCGCCCGGCGCCCCGGCCAAATCGGTGTTGATCACCGACTCACCGGGCAAGGCGATCCTCGGCACCGAACTCGACCTGACCAAAGACCCGTGGGGACGGATCAACCTTGAGAAGCTTCATCTCAACGACCGCGCCACGCTCGGGCCCGACGACGCGCCGGTGACGATCATCGAGTTCGGCGACCTCGAGTGCCCGTTTTGCGCGCGCGCTTTCAGCGAGATTGAAACCGTCGTCAACACCACCCACAAGGGCCAGGTGCGGCTCATCTTCAAGCACTTCCCCCTGAGCATCCATCCGTGGGCGATGCAGGGCGCGATCGCGGCCGAATGCGTGCGGCGCCAGAATCCCAAGGCCTTCTGGTCCTTCGTGAGCGACATCTACCGCGACCAGGGCGCGATCAACCCGCAGAATCTGCGCCAGCACGTCGACACCTATGTCGAGAAACTCGGATTGGACCAGCAGGTGCTCAACGCCTGTATCATGGCGTCGGCGGCCGAGGCGCAGGTCATACAGGACCGCGACGATGGCAACGCAATCGGGGTCAACTCCACGCCAACTTTCCTGGTCAACGGGATCGAGCTGGTGGGGCTGCCCTCGGACAAGACCTTCGACTACGTGGTCAACTCCGAGCTGAAGCAGCATCGCGCGAGCAAATAGTGCGGCCCCGTCCGCAGCCGTCGCGGGTCTTGCCGCTATCTCTCAATGGCGGATGAGCGGGCGCGAGCGGCGACGCTCGGGCCATGCTCGCCCTTCTCTAGTGCTTCGCCGGGACGCTTGCGGGCTTGATGATCTTGACGATCGGCATCGAGGGTTCGGCCTCGGGTGCAACCCCGAGTTGGGCCAGCGTTTCCATCACGTCCGTCCGTTCGGGAGCGTAGGGACTCTGCGCGAGGAAGTCTTTATAGACTGAAATCGCCTCGGCGCGTTTGCCCTGCTTCTGCAGCATCCGCGCCATCCCCAGCTGCGCCCTCGCCTGCTCGGGACCCTCGATCTTGGACGCCTGCCGGTATGCGTCTTCCGCTTGCTTGTAGTCGCCCAGCTCTTCGTAGGCAACCGCCAGGTCGTCGAGAGCCGCGCCGCGGAAAAGCGAGGGGTCGTCCTCGGCCAGGTAGCGCAGCAGCTTGTCGCGCGCCTTGGCGGGCTCCTTTTGCGCCAGGTAGGCCACGGCCAGGTAGAGATTCGCGAGCCGGCCGACGGCGCGATGCGGCTCGTCGGCGGCGAGGCTCGACAGCTCCTTCTCGGCAGCGTCGTACTTGCCGCCCTGAAGCTCGCTCAGCGCCTGATCGAAGCGCGCGGCAGCGGCGTGGCCTTGACGGACGTCGTAGTAGTAGAAGCCGAGCGCGATCGCCACGATCACCAGCAGCGCGGTTGCGCCGAAGATGACCTCGGTCATATGGAGCTCGAAGAACAGTCCGGCGGTTTCAAAGATACTTTGAAACTCGTCGGGCTGCTTGAGCTCTTTGCGGCTTATCTTGTGGTGGCGGGTCGCCAATTTAGTCTGCGGACGCGCCCAAGGCGGCGCGCCGAGGCCGTTGCGGCAAAACTACATCTTGTACTTGAAATCGTCGGGCGACATGCGCTCGAGAATTTCGGACCATTTGTCGCGCGAGACGCTGGCCAGGTTCTGATCGCCGCCGTTGGCCGGCTCGGCCGCCTGCTCGTGCAGCTCACTCGACATCTCGAGCACTTTCTTGGCCACGTAGATCGGCGACTTGGTGCGCAGCGCGATCGCGATCGCGTCCGAAGGCCTCGAATCGACCTCCATATCGCGGCCCTCGCGGGTGCGTACCAGGATACGCGCAAAATAGGTGTTCTCGCGCAGCTCCGTGACCTCGACCGCCTCAACCGTCGCCCCCAAGTCGCCAAGCACGTTGCGGATAAGGTCGTGCGTCATCGGGCGTTGCGGGCGGATGCCCTCCAGCTCGGTCGCCATCGAGGCGGCCTCCAGCGGGCCAATCCAGATCGGCAAGTTGAGTTTGTTGTCGGGATCCTTGAGCACGACAATGGGCATCTTGGTCGTCGGATCGAGGGTCAATCCGCCCACTATCATAAGAATGAAGTCTTCCCTGCGCGCAGCCATGATCAATATCTTTGCCCTGCCGCCCCATTCCCCGGCAATTCCCGCTCCGCGCTCGCGGCTGGCAGGATTGCCCTCGCCGCGCGCCCCCAAACGCCCGCGCGGACGGTCGTCACGTTCGTCACGTCCAGAAATAATTTTGGACCAAACCCGTGCGGCGGTCAACCTGACTTGCCGCCACAGCGCGCCGAGCGCGGCGCTCAGCGCGTAACGAGATGATCCACGACGCGATAAAGCTGGTTGAGATTGCGGCACTCCTCGACCAAATCACAATGCGGCGCATAGCGTTCCATTTCACTATCGCCGAAGCCCCAGGTATTGCGGCTCTCTGGGTTGAGCCAGATGATGCGGCGGGCCCGCTGGCGAATTTCGCGCAGGCACCAGTCGTGCGGCAGATTATAGTTGTTGCGCGCGTCGCCCAACACGATCACCGTGGTGCGCTTATTGACCGCTCCGATATGGTCGCTCACGAAATTGCGAAAGGCGCGGCCGAAATCCGAGTGCGCGTAGACGTTGATCAGGTCGCCCTTGAGCGCGATGTCGAGCGCTTCCTTGATATCGTTGGAGCGGAAATGCTCGGTCACCTCGCCGATGTCGGAGACGAAGACGAAGCTGCGCACCCGCGAGTAAAGGTCCTGCAGCGAGTAAACGAACTGCAGCATGAAGCGCGACGCGTTGCGCACCGAGTCCGAGACGTCGCACAGAATAACCACTTGCGGCTTCTCGCGCCGGCGCTTCTCGAAGCGCAGTTTGAACGGCACGCCGCCGTACTCCAGATTCTGGCGCAGCGTGCGCTTGATGTCGAAGCGGCCCTTCTTGGCGTGCTTGCGGCGCACCGCCAGCACGTTCTTGAGCCGCTGCGCCAACCGCGCCACCGCCTCTTTCATGCGGTCCAGCTCTTCGTCGCTCAGGTAATAGAAGCTCTTGTCGGAGAGCTGGTTGAGCCGCTGCTCCTCGCGTGCGCGCAGATCGCGCTTCTCGCGCTCCATCCGCACGTAGCGCCGGATGATGTCCTCGAGGGCCTTTAGCCGGCGGTCGAGATATTTCTCGAGCTGGGCCTTGAGCGCGTTGCCAAATTCGAGCTTCTGGATCTGCTCGCGCAGGTCGCGAAGCTCCTGCTCGAGCTTGTCCAAACCGAGAGCGCGCGCGAGCGCGCGGGCGAAGTAGTTCTCCTCGATCGTGCGTTCGACGCCTTGCAGCCGCACCGCGCGCGCCGCCTCGCGCAGCCGCTTCTCTAGCTGGCCCGAGCGATTCTGCAACAGCTCGCGCGCCAGCTCCGAGAGCTTGTCGCCCTGCTGCTTGAGCATCTCCTCGACCTGGTCGAGGAACTTCTGGAACTCCTGGTCGGACATCGAGAGCGCGTCCTGCACGCCCTGCCCGGCCTGCTTGATTATCTCGCCCAGGCCCGAGAAGTAGACGTCGAACAGCTCTTCGAAGACCGGCAGCTCGCTCGCGCGCTTGATCATCGTGGCGCGCAGCGCCCCGCGAAACGCGTCGCGCTCGCCCAGGCCGATCACCCCGGAGGCGGCGACCGCGTCGAGCGTCTCAGCCAGCGACACGCGGACGCCGTTTTGCCGGAGCAGGTTGGCGAATTCGACCAGCTTGTCTTCCATGATATGGCCGAAGCTAGTTTAGCAAATCCTTGTCGCTCGCTCCTCCGGCCGGACCCGCGTCACCGCCGCGCCGCGCCCGCGCACGGCGCACGTAGTCCTTGAGTTCCTCCTGGGCCTTGCGCACGTCGCCCTCGTACTTGACGATCGTGTCGAGCGTCTCGTTGACCAGTTCCTGCTCGAGACTCTGTACGTTGAGCAAGGTCAGCGCCTTGACCCAGTCGATAGTCTCGCTGATGCCGGGGCTTTTCTTTAGATCGAGCTTGCGCAGCGACTGCACCACGGTCACCACCTCGGCGGCCAGCTTGTCGGCCGCCTCGGGCGCCTTGAGCTTGATGATGGCGAGTTCCTGATCGCGCTCGGGAAAATCGATGTACAGGTGCAGGCAGCGCCGCTTGAGCGCGTCGGACATTTCGCGCGCGTTGTTCGAGGTCAGCACAACCAGCGGAATCTGGCGCGCCTTGAAGGTGCCGATCTCGGGCACCGTGACCTGGAAATCGGAGAGCAGCTCGAGCAGGAAGGCCTCGAACTCGGCGTCGGCCTTGTCGATCTCGTCGATCAACAGCACCACCCGCTTCTCCGAAGTGATCGCCTTGAGCAACGGGCGCGGCAGCACGAAGCGCTCCGAGAAGAAGACCTCGTCCTCTTTGGCGATACGGTCGACGGCGGCAGCCAGGCCCTGAGCGCCCGTCAGCACCTCGCTAATCTTGTCCTTCAGAATCTGGGTGTAGAGCAGTTGCTTGGCATACTCCCACTCGTACAGCGCCTTGCCTTCGTCGAGCCCCTCATAGCACTGCAGGCGGATAAGCTCGAGGTCGAGCGCGAGCGCCAGCACCTTGGCGAGATCGGTCTTGCCAACGCCGGCCGGCCCTTCCACCAGGATCGGCTTCTTGAGCGCGGAGGCCAGGAACACCACGGTCGCGATCCGGCGGCTGGCGATATAGTTCTGGCCGGCAAACCGTTCGATTACCTCTTCGATCGACGCAAACATTCATCCTCCTGGGCGCTGCGGATGCCCGCAAAGGCTGCCGCGCAGTCCATCTTCAATATCATGAGCCACTTGCGCTTTAAAACCGTCCGCGGCCTTTACTTTAAATGTGCAGTTCTTCCAGCGCCAGCGCGCCGCGCGCGAAACGGTCGCGCGAAAGCGCGCTCGCGTCGAAGCGCTCGTAGCGTCCGTTCGCAATCAGTTCCGCCAGCGCCTGGCCGGCTCCGTAGGATTGCATCACGCCGCGCCCGCTGAACGAATGAGCCTCGAACACGCGCGGCGCCGCGCGCCCCACGATCGCGCTGCGATCGGGCGATACTTCGTACAGCCCAGCCCATCCGCGGACGTGCTTCAGACGCTCGAAGGCGCTCATCCGGGCGTACAGCCGGGGCCAGATTTCGTCCGTGAAAAACCGCTCGCCATCGTAGTTGAAATGATAGCCTGGCGGCTCCTGCGGCGGCGAGTAGCCCGCCAGGACGTAAGCGCCGTCGTTATGAAAATAGACGCCAGAAGTGTCGACGATCATGCCATAGGCGGCGAGATTGGTCGCCCGGCTATCGACCAGGCATATCTGGCGGCGAATCGGCTCGCTCAGGTTCTTCAGCCCCACCAGCTTAAGTGCGCTCGGCGACCATGCGCCGCCGGTTATCGCGACCGCCCCGGCGCTGAGTTCGATCAGATGCCCTGCGGCGGCCTCGCCCGGGCCGTCCTGTGACATCATACGCATCAGCGTCTCGTCGGAGAGCGCGTCGTCCGCCCGCCAGCATCCGATTCTCACTTCGCTGTCGCCGGCGTCGATCGCGTGAACGAAGAGCCGGTCCAGATACTCGGCGCCTAGTGCGCGAGAGCGTGAGCGGTAGTGTTCCTTCAGCAGGTTCGAATTGATGAGCCCGTCCTCGGGCGAAAAGGTTGCGCCCGCGATTCCGTCGAGCCGCTCGATTTCGGGAACCCGCCGATGCACCGCGGCGGCGTCCAGTTCCTCGATCGGGTGGCCGAGTTCGCGCTGCAACGCGAGATGCTGCTCGGCCTTGGGCCAGGTCGCGGCGTCGTAGAGCCAGAGATAGCCTTTCTGGCGAAAGCCCACCTCCTCGTGCACGCTTTCGTAATATCTGATCGAAGCCCGGCAGAGCGTGATGTTGACCGGCTGCCACCAGGTCGCACGCACGCCGCCGGCGTTTTTTTCGCTGGAGCTGAGCCGCCCGCTGAGATCGATATCCACCACGGCTATCTTAAGCCCGCGCTCGCCCAGCGCCATCGCGACCGAGCTTCCGATCACTCCGCCGCCAATCAGCACCACGTCATAGCGCCGCACGCTATCCATCTTTATGATTGTACCGTAAAGATCACGGAAGCCTGAGCCGTCCAATTCCCTCTCTCAATTGGCGGCCGGCCGCGAGACTCTGACGCGGCGGCTGTTTGCCGGGATGATGAGAAAGATTGCGGCGCCGCCGTCGCCGGCGGCATAGGGCGAGCACAGCGCGGAGCAAGTTCCGATGACGACGGGAGAGACCGTTGCGTCCATACGGCAGTTGGAGTCAGAGAGTCAAGGGAGAAATCCCGGTTGATATATCATGCGCTCAATCACTTCAGGGATGTTCCGTAGAGTATTAATCGTCGCTGGAATCCTCGCGGCTGTTTCAATTCCCCCGCATGGGCTTGCCCAGAGCATGGATCTGAGGCACTACACCATGACGTTCAATCAGGATTTCACGACAATGAAAGCCCTTAGCGTTTCAAACCTCGGTCCGATAGGACCAAACGGGCCAACCTGGATCGCACATACTCCGTACAATGGAGATTGGGTGAATTTCGAAGCGCCTTCCGGATCGTTTCATCCTTTCAGTCTCGGCAATGGCTATCTGACGATCCGCGCTCAAGCGATCAACGGTGTCTACTATGGGGGCATCCTGTCATCCGTGGATGCGAAGGGCAACGGGTTCTCTCAGAAGTATGGTTACTTCGAAATGAGCGCCAAATTACCCGCTGGACCCGGAACTTGGTCGGCGTTTTGGCTGATGAGTCTGCCTAGTCTGTTAAATCGCAGGCTCCACATGGGCGAAATCGATATAGTCGAACAATATGGCGATCCTGTCGCCACGCTGTTTTCAACCTTACATCTTTGGGATCCGAGCAATTCGTGGGCCAAGCTCTGGGAGAAGGAGAACCGCAGCAGTCAACCCACTATGACCGCGGGATTCCACACCTATGGCGCGGACATTCAGCCTGACTTCATAACCTTCTACTACGACCGACAGCGTATCGCACAGCTTCCGAATGCGATCCCGGGATACACCGACAAGTTCGATCAGCCGATGTATATCATGATCGATCTGGCCTATGGACATGGCTATGCCGGGAACAAGGTTTCCAATCTTTTGAATGGCCCGCAGGATATGCAGGTCAGGTACGTCCGTGTCTGGCAGGGCTCGGGTGGCAGCAACGGCACTTCGACCGTGACATCCAATTTGAATTCGATTTCTTATGCGCCCGCTGGGCTGACTCTCGCGAATGGCGCCAGCGTGGATATTCTGGGCGTGAGCCTGATGTTCACGAACAGTGGTAATCTTCAAATCACGGATTCTCGCGGAAGTATCGTGTGGCAAAGCAATACCTCGGGCCGGTGTGGGGGAACTTGCCGGGCGGTTTTTCAGAACGACGGCAACCTGGCGCTTTATGGGCCCACCAATACGGCATATTGGACGAGTCACACTTGGAACAACAACATGGGGTCGATGACGTTTTCCAATCAGGCGCCTTATCTCGAAATCATGGATGGGAAGGCCAAAATTCGCTGGACCACAGCGGTGACTAATCAGGTTCCCATTCCGAACGGCTGAGCGCTTCCGGCTCTTCGGTCTTTGAGACTAGCCCGCGAAAGGATGCATATGATCACTCGCCTTACTCTCGATCGCTATGTGTACGAAGATATCTATCCGGCATTCAAGGAAGCCACCGACGAAAAGGAAATCACTGCGAAGCTCAGTCGCGATTTTCTCAATTATTTAGCGCAACGGAATCTCATTCTTACGGGCGCTACTCCGGCGGCAGTCGCGGATATCGGATGTGGTCCGTGCGACACGCTGATCATGTATTTGAGGGGAGTGCTTTTCGAGCCAGGATTCATCGTCAGGGCGACCGACTATCTCGGCGAGTACGCTGATGCGGAACGCGGCGAAGCGCTGCAAATGCTGAAAGCGGCGCAAGCGGCGAACAGCATAAAACTCGCCGGATTCTCGGTGCGCGCCGGAGACGCGTTCGGCGGGAAACTCCTCGAGCTTCTTTCGGGACCGCAAGATGGAGCGCAAATGCGGCAAGCGTTCAGCCTGGTTTACGCCTCTCATGTTATGTACCACGCCGAGAGTTCCTCGGATGTACAGCGCCTGCTCGCGGATGTGGCAGAGAATCTTCTCGCCAACAACGGCATTTGCGTCCTGTTTCATATCGCGAACCGGCCAGGAACGTTCCAGGATTTTCGTGCGCGATTCGGCAGCCAGGCCGGCGCTACCACCGATAGCGATACTGGGGCGGTAACGATCGATGATCCGCCGGCGCAAATAGAGGCGGCGTGCGCGATATTGCAGTTACCGATGTATCAGATGGAATTCGTCACGACGCAGCGCTTCGATTCGCAGCGGGATGACGAATGGCAGGCCTTCAAGGACCCGCAAACCTATAACGCGCTGGCCGATTCCAATCCGGCGGCATACGAGGACCTGAAGAGACTTTATTTCATTATCCAGCGAGCGCCCCTGGAATTTGCGGCGGATCGTTCAGCGACCGGCCTGAATGTTTTCGTCGATGAGATCCGCCAGGTGATCGAAGCCAATCACGGCGTACTGCCGGCAACCGAAGGAATGCAAGTGTTCAGCCGCGCAGACGCAGCCCCGATTCTGAGTCAACTAATTCCGCAAGCACTTGCGGCGATCGCCGCGGAGGTCCCGGGAAGGCCATCGAGCTGACAATGCCGCCGGTGTCCGATAGGCACCCCTTGTTTCGGGCGGGTGGGTTTTGCCAAGTTTGAGAGCGCATGTGCACGCTCGCCATCTATTTCAAGGTCTTCCCGGAGTACCCGGTCGTGATCGCGGCCAATCGCGACGAGTATCTTGCGCGCCCTGCGCTGCCCCCGACCACGCTGCTCGAGCATCCGCACGTCGTCGGCGGCAAAGACCTCCAGGCGAGCGGCACCTGGCTGGGACTCAACCAGTACGGGTTGGTGGCGGGCCTGCTCAACCGCCGGCGCGCCGACTATGGCGATCCCAATCCGGCGCTGCGCTCGCGAGGCCTGCTATGCCTCGACGCGCTGCGGCACCGGACGGCGGCCGAAGCGGCTACGTTCGTACGCAGCCAGCGCGGTGAGGATTACAACGCGTTTAACCTGTTGGTCGCCTCGCGCGAGGAGGCCTTCGTCGCGTACAACCGCGGCGGCGGTCTCGAACTCGTGAGCCTCACGCCCGGGATGCATCTATTGACCAATGTCGATCTGAACGATTTCGAGTGCCCGCGGATAAGCCGCGCTCATGATCGTTTCGCCTCGCTATGCCCGCCAGCGGAGTTCGCTCGCGACCCGCTGCACCATCGCGAGCAATTGGCGCGTCTGCTGGCCGATCACTCAACGCAGCTCGACGCCCGCGAAGGACGGCCCAACGCGCTCTGCCAGCACATGGGCGACTACGGGACGCGTTCGGCGAGCCTGATCTTCCTCGGACACGACGCCGGAAGTGTCAGTCACTTTTTCGCGCCGGGCCCGCCCTGCACCGCCAGTTTTACGCCGGCGGCGATTCCGTAGCTCGAGTGAACGCGATCACAACCGGCGGGTGGGCTGGCCGCGGTGGTTGGCGAGAGTAGGCGGTGGGGTCGGGAATCTGCGCCGCGCGAAAGCCCTCGATCCGCTCCGCGCATTTGGTGCATCGGCCGCAATGCGTGATGCCCGTGGGCCGCGCGCACGTCACGGTGTAACGCAACGGCAGCGCCGCACCGCGCCGAATGACCTCGCCCTTGGTCATCCCGACGTACGGAGTCAGGATTTTCAGCTTCAATCCCACGCCGAGATCGATGGCGCGCTCCAGCGCGCGAAAAAATTCCGGCCGTGCGTCGGGAAACGGATTGCTCTCCAACGGCGCCATCGCGATCTCGCCGATCCGGTTGTAGGCGCAAAAAATCGCGGCCTTCGAGAGCAGGCTCAGGTTGCGGCCCAGGATGTAGTTCGACGATACCGCCGCGCGATAGCCCGGCACTTTGCGCCCGGTGATGCTCCAGTGACCGCCGGCCACATCGCCCATCGGCAATCGCAGTACGCTCACCGCGTGAACGCGGCGCATCTCGAGGCGGCGAATGTAGCTTCTGAGCGCGCCCAGTTCGTGCCGCTCCCACATCAGGCCCGCGCGCACATATAGCGGAAACACCTCGCGCCCGCCGCGCGCCAACTCGGCGAGCATCACCGAGCTGTCCAAGCCTCCGCTTGCCAGCACGGCGAGCCGCCGCTTGATGGGAACGATCCGGTAGTCGCGATTCACTGACGGTGTCGGGCTGTGCGGGGCCAAGCGGCGATGCTAGTTCAGGAGGCGCCCGCCGTCGAGCACCAGCGTCGCGCCGGTGGCGAAGTCGGTGCCCTCGCAGAAAAACATCACCGCGCGCGCGACGTCTTCGGGAGAGCCCAACCGCTTGACCAAAGTTCCCGCCACCAGGCGCGCATTTTCCTCTTCGCTGTACTCCTCGGGCGGCATCACGGGGCCCAGCGCAACGCAGTTGACCTGGACCTCGGGCGCCAGCCCCTTGGCCAGCGCGCGCGTCAGTCCGATGAGCCCGCTCTTGGAGACCGTGTACGGCAGGTAGTTGTTATAGGGGCGAATGCCGGCCCAATCGCCGATGTTGACGATCTTGCCCGCGCCTTGGCGGCGCATCGCCGCACCCGCGAACTTGGAAAGGAAAAATGGCGCCTTGAGATTAGTGTCGAGGTTGACGTCCCAGTCGTGCTCGGTGACTTCCTCGAGCGGCTTGCGATAGAAGACCGAGGCGCAGTTGACCAGGACGTCGATGCGGCCGAACGTGCTCAGTACCTCGCTTACCATCCGCTCGATCTCGGCGACGCTTTCGAGGTTCGCGCCAAAGGCGTGCGCTCGGCCGCCCCCGCGCTCGATCTCGGCGGCGAACGATTCGGCCTCTGCGCGCGAGCGGTTGTAATGGATCGCGACGGTGGCGCCGCGCTCGACGAAGTGCGTCGCGATCGTTCGCCCTACGCGGCGCGCGGCGCCGGTCACCAGCGCAACCTTGCCCTTGAGTTCCACGACGATATTGTTGCGGAGGCCGCGGCGGCGGTCTACTTACCGCCAAGCCCTTCTTGCAGCGAAGCCTTTATCGCGCGCAGCAGCGCGAGGTTGTCCGAATGGCCGGTCTTGTGCGCGACGACGCGGCCCAGGATCGGCCGTCCCAGCAGGTAGAGGTCGCCGATCAGGTCGAGCACCTTGTGGCGCGCGAATTCGTCGGCGAAGCGCAGCGTCGTGTTAACCACCTTCTCGTCGTCGATCAGGATCAGGTTGTCGAGCCGTCCGCCGCTGGCCAGGCCCATCTCGGCCAGCTTGTGAAACTCGTGCACGAACCCGAAGGTCCGGGCCGGCGCAATCTCGCGCATGTAGGCCTCGGGCGAGTCCAATTCGAAATGCACGCTCTGACGGCCGATCGGTTGTGGATACTCCAGAGTGTAGTCGATTATCAGATGGCCGGCGGGTTCGACGCGGATCGACTCGCCGTTGTTGCCGACCGCGATCGGACGCCTCACTTTGACCGGCTCAACCGCCGCCTGCTGCTCCTCCATCCCCGCTTCGGATATCTGCCGGCAGAATTCGATCGCCGAGCCGTCGAGCGCCGGCACTTCGTCGTCAGTCTTGATGAGCAGATTGCTGATGCCCATGCCGTGCAGCGCCGACATCAGGTGCTCGACCGTGCGCACTGAGCGGCCGCCCGCCGTGAGCGTGGTGTTGTAGCCGGTATCGGTGACGTTCTCCAGCCGCGCCGCGATCGCGGTCTCGTCGGCGACCGAGGAAAAAACGATTCCGAAGCCGGCCGGCGCGGGATGCAGAATCACGCCGGTCTTGAGTCCTGAATGAAGCCCCTGCCCTGCCGCCACCACCGAGCGCGCGAGCGTGCGCTGCTTGCGCCCCGAGATCTTCGCGATCGGCGCCGGCCGCGGCGCCGCGGCGTCAGCCGCGATCGCGCCGGGCATCCGCACGCCGCCGGACTCGCGCTCGAGCACGCGTTCGATCGAAGTAAGCAGGCCGCTGACCGAAAACGGCTTCTCGATGAAATCGGCGGCGCCCAGCCGGGTCGCGGCGACAGCGTTCTGGATGTTGCCGTGGCCGGAGATCATGATCACGCGGACCTGCGGGCGCTCGGCCTTGATGCGGCGGAGGAGTTCGATGCCGTCGATGTTGGGCATCCAGATGTCGAGCAGGACGAGCGCCGGGTTCTCGCGCGCGATCAGGTCCATCACGCCGGCGGGATCGCCGGTGTCGAGCACGCGAAAGCCCTCGTCGCTCAAGATTCCACGGAGCGATGACCGAATCCGCTCCTCATCATCCACCACCAGTACGGTCTCGTTCACTCTTTTCCTTTGGGTAAACCGGCGTGCGCCGGCATGCCGAAGCGCCTGGCCCAGAACCAGCTTAGCCCAGGACCTTGGCGAATTGCTGCTCTTTTATCGGAAACTCGAGCACGAATCTACTTCCCCTGGGTGGGTTGTCGCGCACCCGGATGAAGCCGTGATGGTCGGCGACGATCGCGGAGACGATCGCCAGGCCTAGGCCGGTGCCGCCCTTGCGGGTGGAAAAGTAGGGCTCGAAAATCCGCGAGCGCATCGCGGGCGGGATGCCGGGGCCGTTGTCGCTCACCTCCAGCGTGACCACGCCGCTTTGCGCGTCGAACGCGGTGCGCACATCGATCCGCGGCTGCGCGCCGTTGGGATTGGCGGCGACGGCGGCATTAACCGCGTTTTCGAGCAGGTTGACCAGCGCACGCTTGAGCGCGTCGCGGTCGATCGCGATTTGCGGCAGCGCGGGCGAAAGCGCGAGTCCGAAATCGACCCCTGGGTTGGCGTCGCGAAAGGTGGTGACGGTCTCCTCGGTCAGCGGATTGAGGTCGCCCGGCGTCGGGTTGAGATGCGGCATCCGGGCAAAGGCCGAGAACTCGCTCACCAGGCGCTTTAAGTCCTCGACCTCGCCGATAATGGTGCGGGTGCATTCCTCGACCAGTTTCGCGTCGCCGTCGCCGAGCGTGGCGAGCTGGCGGCGCATCCGCTCGGCCGAGAGCTGGATCGGAGTAAGCGGATTTTTTATCTCGTGTGCGATCCTGCGGGCGACCTCGCGCCAGGCTTCCATCCGTTCGACCTTGGCGAGCTGGCTAACGTCCTCCAGGAACAGAACCGTGCCCAACTCACCGTCGGCGCCGTCACCCAGCGCGCTCGCCGTGACCATCAGCTCGATCTCACCGCCGCCCGGCGGCTGCAGTTTGACCGAGGAGCGCGCCTCCTGCGGACGGCGATGCTCGGCGAAAATTTCCTCCAGCGCATCCACCAGCGCGGGCTGGAATACGGCGCGCCACCCGCGCCCCAGCACTTCGCCCGCCTTGAGCCCCAGCATCCGTTCCGCATAACGATTGATCGCGGTCACGACGCCCAGCGAGTCGAGTCCGACCACGCCCGCGCTGACATTGCGCAGCAGCGTTTCGGTATAAGCGCGGCGGCGCTCGAGTTCGGTCTGCGAAGCGCGCAAGTCCGCCGTCATCTGGTTGAACGAATTCACGAGCTGGCCGATCTCGTCGTCACCGACCGAGGGAATTTCATACTCGAGGTCGCCGTGGGCGATCGCCTGAGTGCCTTCGGCCAACAGCTTGATCGGAACCGTCACGCCGCGCGCCAGGTACATCCCGAACCAGCTCGCCAACAGCACCACCACCAGCCCGATCAGCATCAGGGCGAGAAAGTAGCTCCGCACGATCGGCTGGCGGAGCGTGCGCAGTTGGAAGTAGTCCTCGAAAGTCTGCGAGATGCCGGCGGCGCGCTGCGCCAGGCTGCGCGGCAGATAGTAGTCGACCACTACCGCGCCGCTCACCACGTCGGCCTCCGGCGAGGAATAGATCGGCGCGGTGCCCCGGATAACGTCGGATTTTCCAAAACGGTCGGTGCGGGTCATCGCATGGCCGGCGAGGGTTTGCGCCAGCAGCGGCGAATCGGGCGCCACGCCGATACCGGTCGGAGTTCTGGGGCTGAGCGCGATCAGCAGCAGGCGCCGCCCGCTGTCAAAGACCTCGATAGTGCCCAGGTTGTAATCCTGCTGGCGCTGCTCGATGAAGCTCTTCAGCTCGCCGCGCCGCCCGGGACGCAGCAGATCCTTGGCGGCGACCTCGCCTGCCAACTCGCGCGCGAAGTGGGCGGCGTTGTTGGCCGCATTCAAATAGAAGACCTTCGCGATATCCAGCGAGTCTTCGAGCACGCGCTCATATTCGGGATTGAACCAGCTCGCGACGTCGGCGCGCAAAAACGCGCCCGAGACCACCAGCAGAAACAGACTCGGCACCAGCGCTACCGCGATGAAGCCTAGCACCAGGCGCACCTGGAACTTTGAGCCGATGAGGCCTCGGCGATGCTCGAAGATAACTTTGGCCAGGTTGCGTCCGACCAGCAGCAGGAGCAGGCCCAGCAGCAGGAAACTGATGTCGAACAACAGGATTACGACCAGGTTGGAGACCAGCGAGGTATGGCGGGTGAGCGGCGGCAGTTCGGTCTGCGCGAGCACGAAGGCGACCAGCACCGTGGCCGCCACGGCCACCGCGATAAGCTCGCGGCGGCGGCGCTTGCGGTCGGCCTCGCGGGTCGAGTCGCGTGCGCCAACTTCGCGTGCGGCAGGATCGTGTACGCCACGATCGCGTGCGTTATGACCGCGAGCCACGGTTCAACGCCTCAGCCAGGCGGCGATCAGGCTCGCCACGAGGCTAATCACGATGGCCGTGGTAATCGGAAAATAGAAGCTGAAATTGCCGCGACGCACGTAGATGTCGCCGGGCAGCCGCCCCGGGATCACCCGTAGCAGTGAACTTGACCCGAAGCCCCAGATGGCCGTACCCAGCACGACCAATAGCAGCCCCGTCACGATCAGTGCCTTTCCCAACGGCGCCATCGTCACGTATTCCACGCGCATCCGCGCGCGGGTCGGGCAATACGCGCGTTAGGCGTGTGCGCGCTCCTTTTGCGCCGCTTCGCGCGCCTCGCGCGCCTCCCGGACGATCTTCTCGGTGACCGGCGGAGGCGCTTCCTCGTAGTGCGAGAAATGCGACTCAAACGATCCGCGCCCCGAGGTTTTCGAGCGCAGGTCGGGCGCGTACTTCAGAACCTCTGACATCGGCACCAGCGCCTTGATGACCTGGCTGTGGCCCTTGCGATCCATCCCGAGCACCTTGCCGCGGCGCGCGTTGAGATCGCCGATTACGTCCCCCATGCATTCGTCGGGACAGCTCACGTCGAGCGCCATGACCGGCTCCAGGATTATCGGCCGGGCCTTCTCGAACGCCGCCTTAAGCCCCATCGAGGCCGCAATCTGAAAGGCCATGTCGGAGGAATCGACGTCGTGATAGCTGCCCTCGAAAACCGACACTTTGATGTCGACCACGGGAAAGCCGGCCAGATGGCCCTCGACCAGCGTATTGCGCACGCCCTTTTCGACCGAAGGGATGAACTGGCGCGGAATCGCACCGCCGACGATTTCGTCCTTGAACTCGAAGCCGCCGCCACGCGGGAGCGGTTCGACCTTGAGCCAGCAATCGCCGTATTGGCCGCGGCCCCCCGATTGGCGCTTATACTTGCCCTGAGCCTCGGCGCGGCCCTTGATCGTTTCCTTGTACGGCACTTTAGGTGGCTGAAGTTCAACGTCTACATTGAATTTACGTCTGAGCTTTTCGACCGTGACCTCGATATGCATCTGCCCGGTGCCCGAAAGGATGATTTCGTGGGTTTGCGGGTCGCGATGGGTTTCCAGCGCGCGGTCCTCCTCGACCAGGTGCTGCAGCGCCTGCGAGGCCTTTTGCTCATCGCCCTTGGTCTTGGGGCGAATCGCGAAGGAGATGACCGGTGCCGGCCGCTCGGCGCCAGGAAAAATTACCGGTGATTTTTCGTCGCACAACGTCTCGCCGGTAGTGGTGTCTTTGAGCTTGGCGACCGCGACTATCTCGCCCGGCAGCGCGCTTGAGATTGGCGACTGCTTCTTGCCTTCCAGGCGCAATAGCTGGCCGAAACGCTCGCGCGAGCCGCGAGTCGAGTTGAGCACCGTGGCATCGCTGACGGCGCGACCCGAGACCACGCGAAAGATCGACAGCTTGCCGGCGAACGGATCGATCAAGGTCTTGAAGACGAAGGCTGAAAAGGGCGCCGCCGGGTCCGGCGCGCGCTCGACCGGATCGCTGTTTGCGACATTGAAGCCCTGGCGCGCGGGCCGCTCATTGGGCGCCGGGAGCAGCGCGTCGATCGCGTCGAGCAGCGGCCCGATGCCGATATTCTTGAGGCCCGAGCCGCACAGCACCGGCGTGAGCTTGCCGGCGACGGTGGCCGCGCGCAGCGCGGCGCGCAACTCGGCATCTTCCAGTACGCCCTTGTCGAGATACTTCTCGAGCAGCGCGTCGTCGGTTTCGGCCACCGCCTCGCACAGCCGCGTGCGTGCCGTTTCCGCGCGCTCCTTCTGCTCGGCGCTCAGCGCTTCCTCCCTGGGCTTGCCATTGGCCTCGGCGTAAATCAGCGCCTTCATCGCGAGCACGTCGATCACGCCGTTGAACGTGAGTTCCGCGCCGATCGGAAGCGTGAGCGCGACCGGATGCGCGTCGAGCGACTTCTCCAGGTCCGCCATCGCATGGTCAAAGCTCGTGCGTTCGCGGTCCAGCCGTGAGACGAAAGCGATTCGCGGGAGGCCGAGTTCGCTTATCTCGGCCCATACTTTTTCCGATTCGACCTTAAGGTCGCCGCCGGCCGTGGCCACGAACACCACGCCGTCGACCGCGCGCATGGTCGCGAAGGAATCCGGCAGGAATGCCTGGTAGCCGGGCGTGTCGGCAAGGATGACCTCGTCCTTCTTCCAGTTGTAGTGATGAAATGCGGAGCTAATGGAAATTTTTCGATGGATCTCCTCAGGCTCGAAGTCCATCGCGGCCGTGCCCTCGTCGGGCCGCCCCTGCCGGGTGAGCGTGCCGGCGGTGAACAGCATCGCTTCGGCCAACTCGGTTTTGCCGGTCGCGCCCTGACCGACGATCGCTATACTTCTGAGACGTCCGATTTCCTCCACAGCCATAGCGGTTGCTCCTGGAGAAGTTTTGTAGTTTCGTCTGGCCCTCCGCGCGACGCCCTGCGCGATGCTCCGGGCGACCCGCGATAGCCGCGGTGCCGATGCTCGGCATACTTCGCGTCATACGTCAATCGTATGCGCCCTCGATACTCACGTCACCTGCCAGTACCCGGACGATTCGCCCCTCGGCCTTCAGCAGCAGCGCACCGTCGGGGCCGATTCCTGTAACCGTCCCTCCGATACGACTGTCGCCGTCGACGACCGTGACCTGCTTGCCGGTTAACGCCGAATAACGCTCCCAGGCGGGCCGTACGGCGGCGAACCCGCCGCTCATAGTTTCCATATAGCGGGAGTCAAGTCGGGAAAAAAGCTCACCGGCGAGCTCCACCCGGTCACAGGGTCTGCCCGTCGCCGCCATCACCGAGGTCGCGCGATCCCGTAATTCAGCCGGGATGTGTTCCGGGGCGAGGTTTAGATTAAGGCCGATTCCCAGCAGTACGCAGGCCAGGCGATGGCGCGAGTCAGTGACCGCCTCGGCGATCATTCCGCCGGCCTTGCGTCCGCCAAGCCATACGTCGTTGGGCCATTTCAGCGCGACAATTCGCGGCGCCACCATCTCCATCGTCTCGGCCACGGCCACGCCGGCCACCAGGCTGAGCAGTGCGGCCTCGGCAATCGGTATCTCGGGGCGCAGGATGAAAGTGCCGTAGAAATTGACCCCGGGGGGCGAATGCCATCGCCGGCCCATCCGCCCCCGCCCCGCCGTCTGTTGCTCGGCGATTACGACCTCGCCATGCAGCGCGCCGCGCGCGGCGAATTCCGCCGCGGTCTGCTGCGTCGATTCCAATTCCTCGAAGTAGTGCACGCGCCATCCGATAGTCCCCGAGGCGCGACCGGCTTCCGCCGGGTGATAGGGATTCTCAGCCATTATTGTAAGGCATTGGTGATTCGTCCCGATCTGTCGTGCAGCAGGTGCGGTGGAATTCCCGAGTGCCGCGCTACAGCGGATCGATTCGCATGCTGAGGTCGACGGCGCTTGCCGAATGGGTCAGCGCGCCGACGGAAATGAGGTCAACGCCGGTCTCCGCGATTGCGCGCACGCCCTCGAGCGTGACACCGCCGGAGACCTCGAGCAGGACGCGCCCGGCAGGCGCGAGCACGCGCGCGCGCCGCACCTCGTCGAGCGTCATATTGTCGAGCAGAATCGAATCGGCCCCGGCGGCCAGCGCCTCTTCGACCTGGGCCAGCGTCTCACATTCGATTTCGATCCGTATCGTGTGCGGAGCGAGCTTGCGTGCCCGCTCCAGCGCGTCGCGTACCGAGCCGGCCGCCGCGATGTGGTTCTCCTTGATCAGCACGCCGCTGTCGAGGCCGAAGCGATGGTTGAAGCCGCCGCCCGCACGCACCGCGTATTTTTCGATCATGCGAAGCCCCGGATGGGTCTTGCGGGTGTCGATTATGCGCGCGCCGGTGCCGGCCACGGCGTCCACGTACCGCCGGGTCAGGCTTGCGATTCCCGACATCAGTTGCACGAAGTTGAGCGCCGTGCGCTCGCCGATCAGCAGCCCGGCGAGTTGACCTTCGATCTCCGCCGCGCGGGCGCCCTGCGCCAGGATTTTGCCCTCGGGCGCGAGCGACTTCATCCGCGGCGCGGCCCCCGCCAGGCGAAAGACCTCAGCCAGCAACATACCGCCGCAAAATACGATGTGCGGCGATTCCTTGACGACAATTTGCGCCCGTCCGGGTTGTCCGGGCGCGACCGTCGCCGCCGTGGTGACGTCGCCCTGGCCCAAATCCTCCTGCAGCGCACCGCGCAGCAGCGCGTTCAGGTTGAGCGATTCCAGTTGGTTGAACAGTTCCACGGCGCGCGCCCTCAATTCGCCTCTTCCAAAAGCCTTAGCTGCTTGCGCAGGAGTTCCTGCTGGCCCGCCAGCTCCTGCGCCCGCTGCCGCATCTGCTCCTGCATCTCTGGCGCCGCCTTGGCGACGAAGTCGGGATTATCGAGCCGCGCTTGATGCTGATTGTAATGGCCCGCGACCTCATCGAGCTTTTTACGAATCGCGGCGCGCGCACGCTCGAAGTCGAATCCGTCGGGCGCCAGCACCGCGACCTCGCACCATCCCAGCACCACGGTCACCATCCCGTCCTGGGTGCTGTCCGACAGCGCGGCTAATCCGAGGCTTGCGGCCTTGGCCATGGTCGCGGTGTAGGGTTTCCATCGCTCGAATTCGGTGCGGAACTCCGCCGCCGCGCTGCCGTCGCCGAGAAACTTGACCCGCGCTTCGACCCGCTGTCCCGGATGGTAGCCGAGCAGCGAGCGCAATGAATTGATCGCCTCGGTCGCCGCGATACATCGCTCCATCGCCGCCGCCTCGTCCGGGTCAAGGGCGCGTAGCGCCTGCGGCACCGGAAATTTCGCGATCGCGAGATGCGGCGCAATGCCGGGCTCGTCGATATACGGCCTCAGCGCCTGCCAGATTTCTTCGGTGATAAAGGGCATGAACGGATGGAGCAACCGCAGCAGCCCGTCGAAGCATCGCACCAGCACCCAGCGCACGTCAGCTTGCCGCTCGCCGCTCTGCTTGAGCGGCTCCTTGGCCAGCTCGATATACCAGTCACAGAACTCGTGCCAGATGAAGCCGTAGGCGCGGAGCGCCGCGACGTTGAACTCGTAGCGATCGATCGCGCCGCTGACTTCCGCGATCGCGCTGTCCAACGACGCCAGGATCCATCGCTCGGCCAGCGGCAGGCTGGCGATCTCGGGCGGCGGTAGCGGCTGCGTCGCGCCCTCGAGGTTCATCAGCACAAACCGCGCCGCGTTCCAGACCTTGTTGGCAAACGCGCGTGACGCCGCGAGTCGATCGTCGGACAAAATCAGGTCGCGCCCCTGCACGCTCAACTGCGCCAGCGTAAAACGCACCGCGTCGGTGCCGTAGCGCTCCATGATTTGCAGCGGATCGACCACGTTGCCGCGCGACTTCGTCATCTTCTTGCCGTACTGGTCGCGCACCAGCGGCGTGATGTAGACGTCGCGAAAAGGCACCTCTCCCGTGCACTTCAGCCCCATCATCATCATCCGCGCGACCCAGAAAAAAATGATGTCGAAGCCAGTGATGAGCAGGCTGGTCGGGTAGTAGCGTTCGAGCTCGGGCGTCTCCTCGGGCCATCCCAGGGTCGAAAACGGCCACAGCGCCGAGCTGAACCAGGTGTCGAGCACGTCGTCTTCCTGGCGCAGATCGCCGCCGCCGCACTTGGCGCATGTTGGCGGGCGCTCGGCCGCGACCATCATCTCGCCGCAGCGCTCGCACCAGTACGCGGGAATGCGATGCCCCCACCAAAGTTGGCGCGAGATGCACCAGTCGTAAACGTTCTCCATCCAACTGAAATAGGTGTTCTCCCAGAACTTCGGATGGAAGGTCGTCCGGCCGTCGCGCACCGCCGCGAGCGCCTGCTCGGCCAACGGCTTCACGCGCACGAACCATTGATTCGAGAGCATCGGCTCGACCACCGTCTCGCAGCGCGAGCAGACGCCGATCGCATGCTGATGCGGCTCCATCTTTTCCAGCAGGCCGAGCGCCGTGAGATCTTCGACCACCTTGAGCCGGCAATCTTCGCGCGTCATCCCGCGGTATGGGCCGGCCTCTTCGTTCATTCGCCCATGCGTATCCATCACCGAAATCTGCGCAAGGTTGTGCCGCCGGCCCATCTGGAAGTCGTTGAAGTCGTGGCCCGGCGTGATCTTGACCGCGCCCGAGCCAAATGCGGGATCGACGCTATCGTCGGAGATGACCGGGATTTCGCGCTGGACGAGCGGCAACATGATCTTCTTCCCGACCATCGCCTTGTAGTGCGCGTCATCCGGATGCACCGCCACGGCGGTGTCGCCCAGCATCGTCTCCGGCCGCGTTGTTGCGACGGTCACCGCACCCGAGCCGTCGGCGAGCGGGTAGCGCATGTACCACAGATGGCCGGGCGTGTCCTTATGGTCGACTTCGAGATCGCTAAGCGCCGTCTCGCATCGCGGACACCAGTTGATGAGGCTGAGCGCGCGGTAGATCAGCCCTTCGCGATAGAGCCTGACGAAAATTTCGGTCACCGCGCGCGAGAGCCCCGGGTCGAGCGTGAAACGCTCGCGGCTCCAGTCGCATGAAGCGCCCAGCCGGCGAAGCTGATTCAGAATCCTGCCGCCGTAGGTCTCGCGCCATTGCCATACGCGCGCGACGAACGCCTCGCGGCCGAGGTCGTGGCGGCTCTTGCCCTCTTTCGCAAGCTCCCGTTCGACCACGTTCTGCGTGGCGATTCCAGCGTGGTCGGTGCCCGGCTGCCACAGAGTATTGTAGCCCTGCATCCGGCGCGTGCGCACGATAACGTCATGCAGAGTGACGTTGAGGGCGTGGCCGAGATGGAGCTGGCCGGTGACGTTGGGCGGCGGAATTACGATCGAGAAGACAGGGCCGGAACGGGCCGGGTCGGCTTTGAAATAGCCCAGCTCAATCCAGCGCTGATACCACTGCTCCTCCGCGCTTTTCGGATCGAAAGTCTTAGCTAGTTCCAAGAGGTATCCGTCTCAATGGGCGAAACTGGTGCGAGAGGGGGGACTTGAACCCCCACGAGCTTGCGCTCACAAGGTCCTGAGCCTTGCGCGTCTGCCGTTCCGCCACTCTCGCACGCCGGTAAGTGAAAGGGTTTAATCGGCTGGGAGAGCGAATTCAAGGTGCCAATCCGTTGCGGTTCGCTCTCACGCCGTATTGACAGGCTGTTTTTTGCGAGAAAATTATTTTGCAGCTCTCGGTCATTATAGCAACTCACGCGCGTCCCGACGCGCTCGAACGTCTGCTCGATAGCCTGGCGCCCCAGGTAGCCGACGCGGCCGGCAGAGCCTCGCGCGAAATTCTCCTGGCCGAAAACGGCACGCCTGCGCCGTCGATACTGCCGGCGACGGCGCCGCCGCTGGGGCATCTGCACGACCCGCGCCCCGGCAAATGCCGAATTCAGAACGTGGCCATCAGGCACGCCAAGGGCGACATAATCATATGCCTTGACGACGACCTCGTCGCCGCCCCGAACTACCTCGACGAGGTCGAGCGGTTTTTCATCGAACATCCCGAATTCGCCGCGATGAAGGGTCGCATCCTGCCGGCCGAGGATCCGGCCGCCAAGGTCGGCGCCGAGGCCGCCGTATGGCTCGACCTCCCAATCGTCGACCACGGCGAGAAAGTTATCGAAGTGCGCGGCGTGTTGGGTGCCAACATGGCGTTTCGCGCCGATGCCATCGCGCGCGTCGGGCCGTTCGACGAGCGCCTGGGGCCGGGAGCGTGCGGCCACGAAGAGGAGAGCGAGATGTCGGCGCGCCTGGTACGCGCCGGGTTCAGGATCGGCTACGCGCCACGCGCGCTGGTCTACCACGACGTGGATCCTGCGCGCGCCGACCGCGCACGCTTCCTGCGCATCGCGCGCGAGCGCGGACGATGCCGGATGATCCACGAATCGCATCACGCGCTCGCGGTGCTCGCGAACAACGCGATCGCGGCGCTGCGAGTGTGGGCCGCACGGCTAGTCGGCGCCGGGCCGCAGCGCCTCGCGCGCGAGGAGCGGCGCCTGGCGGTCGCGCAGGGCATGCTCGACGGATTGCGCTCGTCCGAGCGCGGCGGCGCGCGCGAGCACGGCTAGATTTTAAGCGAGTCGACTATCTCGAGCAGCCCGGCGGAGTAGCCGCTCCACGGATGAGCCTCGGCGGCGGCGCGCACCATCTCCTCGGATTGATGCTTCGTTTGCAAGAGTGCCGTCAGGCGCTCGGCGATTTCAGCCGGATTGCCCGGGTCGCTCACGACGAACGGACGCATCGCGGCCGGCAGCAGCTCGGCGACGCCCGATTGCGCGCTGGTCAGAACACCGACACCGCTCGCCATCGCTTCCATCACGACGTTGCCAAACGGCTCGAAGAACGAGGGCAGCGCGAACGCGTCGGCCGCGTGAAGAAGTTGCTCGATCTTGCCCACCGCGCCCAGGAACCGCACGCGCGAGCCGACTCCGAGCCGATGAGCGAGGCGAACATAGCGGGGCGCGGCGCGATCGGCGCCGGCGACCAGCAGGTACGGACGCGATTCGATCGCGGGCCACGCCTCGAGCAGCGGCCCGAGCCCCTTGCGCGCGAAACCGTTGCCCGCGAACGCAACCACTGGAGCGTCAGTCTCGACCCCAAACATCCCCCGAGAGCGCGCACGCTCAGCGATGCCACAGGGATGGAAGCGTTCGAGATCGACACCGTTATACAGCGTCACGGCCTTATCCGCCTCGAGGTCGAACTCGTCGATTAGCTGCGTGCGCACCAGTTCCGATACTGCGATCGCCCGGCGCAGCGTGGGAGATTTGAAAGCGGAACGTTCGACTATGATTTGCGCGCGATGGTACGGCCGCAGGCGTATCGCAGCCGCTGCCCATTCCCCGCGCCATCGCCGCGCCGCCCGCAGATACGCGCTATGCGCGCCGCCACCCGAGCGCAGCACGTCCGCGCCCACAGTTCTTGCAAAACTCAGCACCAATTCGGCGCCATCGCGGCGCGCCTGCGCCGGCGCCTCCCAGGCAAAGCGCATCAGATGCAGCGGACGGCCCGGCCATCGCGAGCCCACCTGGACCACGCGCCATCGCTGGGATACTCCGCGCGCTTCGGCGGTATACACGGTTATGTCGTGTCCGGCTTCGGCGAGACATTCCGCGGTGACGATAAGGTCGCGCTCGGTGCCGCCGCCGGCCGGGTCGAAGCGCCGCGCGATTAGCGCTATTCGCATGGCGCTCCTCTCCAGTCCGGCCGCCCTTCCAAGAGATGCCTGACGCGCAACCTTGTGTTAGCGTTATCAGGCGGAATGGGAGGTGCGGAGGCGATGATCGAGATCCAGTGCACAAGTTGTCAGACCCGCTACCGAATCGACGAACGGATTCTGCCTGAGGACACCCCGACGTTCAAATGCTCGCGTTGCGGGCACGTCTTCAGCGCCGAGCCGCGCCCGAAGCCGCCGCGCCGCTCCGCTGCCGCGGCGGAGGCCCCGCCGCCGCCAGCGGCCGCTGGCGCTGAGGCGCCCGCGGCCGTGCCGGCCGCGGAAAAACCGCCCTCGCCCCCGCAGCAGGAGGAGCCGCCGCCGCCCGCCGCCCCCGACGCAGCGATGGCTCCTCCCGCCGCGCAAGCGACGGCGTCGAAGCCGCGCCAGGTCGGCGCGGCCGGCCGGCGCGCGCAACCGCTCTCGGCGGCGCCCGCCGCCGAGCCGCAGGCGCCACCCGAAGAGCCCCCGCCGATTCGGCATGGCACCGACGAACTGCTCCAGCGCCGCTTCAGAGACATCCCCGCCGATGAAGCGGAGAAGCCGGGCGAAACCCTCGCATTCGATTTCAACGACGAACAACGAACACTCGAGCCGACTTCCCATCGTCAGGCCCAGAGCAAAGCCGCAAAGGACGCGTACGCAGAGGACAAATGGGAGGTCGGCGACACGGACGTTCCTCCACTACCGCCGCCCCCCCGCCGAAAGCACCGCATCCGCATCTCTGACATCGACGACGACCTGGGCGATCCGATCCCGGACCAGACGCTGGGCCGCGAAGTGGCGCAGGAGTTCGAGCGCATACGTCCCGAAGAAGTCAGCGCGCAAGCGCATAGTCTGGAAGCGGAACTGCGCGGCCGGTCGTATAAGCTTCACTCGGCCGGTTATTTTATCGGCCTGTTTGCGCTGGTGATCTTTGGCTTCGCAGTCGTGACGGTGGGAATACAGAGCGCGCCAATCGCTAGCGCCAGACTACTAAGCGCCCTGCCGGTTGTCGGCGCGGGCCTCGAGCCGCCGATTTCAGCCGCCCAGCGGGTGGCGCTGGGTCAAGTCCAGGCGCAATACGCAAAGCTCAAAGGCGACCAGACGGCGCTGGTAATCAGCGGGACGGTTGAGAACCTGACTTCAGGGGCGCTCGGCGCGGTGCGGATCGAGGCGGCGCTGACTGCGTCCAACCCGCAACCGCTACGCAGCCAGGCGGTCTACTGCGGCAACAGCCTGTCGTCGAAGATGATCGGTGAGATGACGTCGCACGAGATCGAGTTTTTCGAGAAGCTGGATGCGCCCAAGAGCTTCACCCTCGCGCCGCAGGCGACCGCGCCGTTCGTGATCGTGTTCGTCGCTCCGCCCGCGGGTGCTGACCACTTCCAACTGCGAGTCGTACGCGCCGACCCTGCCGCGGCGCCTCCGCCGGCCACCGAGGGTGGCTAACGCGCTACTCTTTCTCCTTGGCGACCATCTCCTCGTACTCTTCGCCGTCCATCAGGTCCTCCAGTTCAGTGGGGTCGCTGATTCTAACCTTGATCAGCCAGCCGTCGCCGTACGGGTCTTCGTTGATGACCTCCGGACTTTCCGGCAGGCCCTCGTTGACCTCGACCACGGTGCCGCTCACCGGTGCATAGATGTCGGAGACGGCTTTAACGGACTCGACTACTCCGAAGGGATCGTCCTTGCTGATCTTTTCGCCGACTGCGGGCAGCTCGAGGTAAACGATCTCCCCAAGTTGGTCTTGCGCATGGTCAGTGATACCTATCGTCGCGACCGATTCTTCGGTCGCGACCCATTCATGTTCCTTCGAGTACTTGAGTCCCGGCGGAACTTCCATGTCCACCCCCTGAAACCCGCCTGCGGCGCGCCGGCGCCACAATGGGGCAGTGTGTGGCTCTCGCGTCCACGTGCTTTCATCACGCCCGGCGGAAATCCGCTTGTCAAGTTCCGGCGGGACGTCATTCGAAGTTTTATATTTCAAAGTTTCACGTGCCGAAGTTTCATGTTCTGAAGTTTTATGCCACGCGCCCGCGGTGCGAAGATGCGGCTAAGCGCCCCGTCCGCAAGCAACGCGGTTGAAAGGATTGGCTCAACATGATCGTTGGAGTACCCACCGAGATAAAACCTGACGAGCGCCGCGTCGCGCTGACGCCGGCCGGTGTCGCCGCCTTCCGCAGCCGCGGCCATCGCGTGCTGGTGCAAAGCGGCGCCGGCGCGGGCAGTGGTTTCGGCGACCGCGAGTATCGCGCCGCCGGCGCGCAGGTCGTGCGCTCAGCCGCCGCGGTATGGGAACGCTCGCGGATGGTGCTCAAGGTCAAGGAGCCGCAGCGCTCGGAATTCAGCTTCCTGCGCAACGATTTGGTGCTCTTCACTTATCTCCACCTGGCCGCCGAACCGGCGCTCGCGCGCGAGCTCGTGCGCCGCGGCACGGCCGCGCTCGGCTACGAAACGGTGCAGCTCGAGGACCAGAGTCTGCCTCTGCTCGCGCCGATGAGCGAGGTGGCCGGACGGCTCGCGGTGCAGGTCGGCGGATGGTGCATGGAGGCGCAAAACGGTGGATGCGGCGTGCTGCTGAGCGGAGCCTCGGGCGTACGACCCGGCCGCGTTGCGGTGCTGGGCGGTGGAATCGCGGGCGCCAATGCGGCGCGGGTGGCCGCCGGAGTCGGTGCCGAAGTGACGATTCTGGACGTCAATCCGACCCGCCTGCGCTACCTTGGCGATTTGCTTGACGGGCGAGTGACAACCTTGATCTCGAACCGGGCGACGCTCGAGGAGGAGGTGTTGAACGCCGACCTGGTGATCGGGACGATACTGGTCGCCGGCGCGCGCACGCCGCGGCTGGTAACGCGTGCGATGGTTTCGCGGATGAAGCGCGGGGCGGCGCTGGTCGACCTGTCGATCGATCAGGGCGGATTGTCGGAGACCTCGCGTCCGACCAGCCATCGCCGGCCGATCTACGTCGCCCAGGGCGTGGTGCATTATTGCGTGACCAACATGCCGGCGATCGTGCCGCACACTTCGACTTACGCGCTGACCAACGCGACGCTGACCTACGCGTTGGAACTCGCCGACCGCGGTGTGCTCGAAGCCGGCGCCCGCAACGCGGCGCTACGCAATGGGCTCAACACCTACGGAGGGCACATCGTTCATCCAGCGGTGGCCGCCGCACTGCGCATGAAACCGCGCTCGCCGTGGGATTAGCGTGGTGCCTCTTAAATTCGTTGAATAGAACTCGCCGTCGGCCTCTATTGCCGCCCTCCGTCATCCTGAGAATTTGAGGACTACGCGCGGAGGACCGCGCGAGATCCTCCGCTTCGGCAGCCGCCACTCGGGATGACAGAAACAGAGCCGCTTTCGTTGTCATCCTGAACGAAGGTTGCCGAAGTGAAGGATCGACGCGGAGCGATTTCTTGTGTCTATCGGCAGCCTCTCACGCTGCGGGAAAGGGGATACAGATTTCTTGCCGGGTCGTTGAAACTTCCTAATCGGCGTTCATCGTCGGCGGCATCCCCTGCGGCGATACCGGCAGAGTGTAACCGAGCTTGGATTTGAGATCGTCGAGCGCTTCATCGACGCCGCGCTCGGCGAGGTCGTGCGCGCGCACCCAGCGTCCACGATTCGCCAGGAAGTTGCCCACGTTGAAGATGTTCTGAGTCAGCGCCTCCTGCTGGCGGGCGTAACGCGCGGTCCACAGCACGACCCCGTTATGGACGTCGACCAGATGGAGAGCGAAAGCGACCGCGGCCGGACTCTTGGCCGCGTAGTCGCTGCCGACGCGTTCCTGGTAGCGGGTGACGGTGCCGTAAACCACGGCATCGGCCGAGACCTGGCGACCGAGCTTCATTGCGTTCTCCTGCATGTTGGCCAGCGTGGTCGGCGGCATCTGCTGCATCACGCCGCGTACGTCGGATTCGGGCACCACTTCCCAGCCCGAGATCAGGGTTATGCGCCCCCAGACGTCGGCGGTGATCGATTCAGCCGCACCGTCCTCGATCGGCTCGCCGGTGGCGTTGGGATGGTCGATGATCGGCATCACCGCGATGCGATGCACCTTGATGGTGCGGATGGAGCGCACGGAATGCAGCTCGAGCGACGGATCTCTTCCGACCACCGGCAGCGACTCGACCGTACCCGTCCATAGCTGGCTCGGCGAAAAACCGCTGCTGCTATTGCTGCTGCTACCGCATCCGGGCGCCATCAGCGCCAGGCCGAGCGCCATCGCATACACGGCCGGCAAGTGAATTCTCACGATGTCACCTTGATTGAGAGTTCGCGCAGCTGCCGCGCGTCGACCTCAGAGGGCGCACCGCTCATGGGATCGACCGCCTTCTGCGTCTTGGGAAACGCCATTACGTCGCGCAACGAATCGGTCCCGCACAGCAGCATCGAGATTCGCTCGACTCCGAACGCGATTCCGCCATGCGGCGGCGCGCCGTAACCGAGCGCCTCGATTAGAAAGCCGAACTTGCGCATCGCCTCGTCGCGCGGAAAGCCGAGCTGCTCGAAAACCTTGAGCTGGAGCTCGGGATTGTGGATACGAATCGAACCGCCGCCCAATTCCTCGCCGTTGAGCACCATGTCGTAGGCAAGCGCCCGCGCCTTGAGCGGGGCCGAGTCCAGCAAGCCGAGGTCGTCGGGATGCGGTGCGGTGAACGGATGGTTGACCGCGACCATCCGCTTCTCCTCTTCGTTGTACTCGAGCAGCGGGAATTCCACCACCCAGAGGAATTTCAGCTCGCCCGTCTCGCGCAGCTTGAACTTACCGCCGAGCTGGAGGCGCAAATCGCCCAGGATCGGACGCACCCGCGCGGCCGCCCCGGCCACCATCAGCAACGTGTCGCCCGCCGCAAGGCCGGCCGCCTCGGCAGCGCGCGTCCGCTCGGCGTCGCCCAGATGGCGCGCGATCGGCCCTTGCCATCCGTCACTTGCGACCTTGGCGTAGGCGAGGCCGAGCCCGTAGCGCGCGCGCACGCCTTCGATCATCTCGTCGAGTTCGCGGCGGCGCAACTGGTATGCCGCGGGAAGCACGATTCCGTAAATACTCTCGCCGCGTCCGAGCACTTCGGCGAAAATTTTGAACTGCGTGCCGGCGAACGCGGCGCTCAGGTTCTTGAGCTCCATCGCGAAACGCAGGTCGGGCTTGTCGACGCCGAAACGCTCCATCGCCTCGGCGTACGGCAGGCGCAAAAACGGCGGCTTGAGCTCGATCCCGAGCACGCGGCGGTAGATCTCCGCCATCATGCCTTCGCCCGTCGCCACCACGTCGTCGACGCGCGGACAGGTCATCTCGATATCGATCTGGCTGAACTCGGGCTGGCGGTTGGCGCGCAGGTCCTCGTCTCGAAAACATCGCGCGATCTGATAGTAGCGGTCAAAGCCGCTCACCATCAGAAGTTGCTTCAAAAGCTGCGGCGATTGCGGCAGCGCGTAAAAGCGGCCCGGATTGACGCGGCTCGGCACCAGGTAATCGCGCGCGCCCTCGGGCGTGGCGCGCCACAGAATCGGAGTTTCGATTTCGACGAAGCCGTTGCCGTCGAGAAACGAGCGCGTCGCCTGCACCGCCAGCGCGCGCCGGCGCAGATTACGCTGCATCGCGGACCGGCGCAGATCGATATAGCGATAGCGCAGGCGCACGTCCTCGGCAGTGGTGTCGGCATCGACCGGAAACGGCGGCGGCTGCGAGCTGTTGAGGATATGCGCCTCGGTCACCGCGATTTCCACTGCGCCGGTCGGCAGATCCGCATTGACCGTGCCCTCGGAGCGCATCACCACTTTGCCGCGCGCGGCCAGGTAGTACTCCGAGCGGGCGCGCCCGGCGACCTCGTGCGCCGCCGGCGCCTGCGTGGGATTGAAAACCAACTGGAGCAGGCCCTCGCGGTCGCGCAGATCGATAAAGATGAGCCCGCCGTGGTCGCGGCGCGAAGCGACCCATCCCCACAGCGCGACTTCGCGCCCGGCGTCGGCGGCGCGCAGCGCGCCGCAATAGTCCGTGCGCGGCCAGGGCGGCAGCGGCGAGTATTCGTGTGGAGCGGCCATCAAATTACGTCGGTGGAAGAATACCTGCGCGCGTTGGGCTACGGAATAGCGGGCTCGGCGCAAAGGCGGCCGAGTTCGGCGACAATCTCGCGCTCTGCCACTTCGCGCTGCGCGCTCTGTTTAAGATCGCGCAACATCACGACCTCCCGGCTCAGTTCCTGGTCGCCGATAATCACCGCGTAGCGCGCCCCTATCTTGTCGGCGCGCCGCAGCAGCGCCTTGAGGCCGCGGCCGGGCGAGAGCAGCTCGACGCGGAGTCCCGCCCTGCGCATCTCGGCCGCGAACTTCATTCCGCGGCGCATCGCGGGCTCGCCCAACGCGGCCAGCGCCACGTCCGCGCGCGAGATGAATCGAGCCGCATCAAGCGCCAGCGCAAGGCGATCGATGCCGATCGCGAAGCCGGTCCCGGCGACCGCCGCGCCGCCCAGCGACTCGACCAGGCCGTCGTAGCGGCCGCCCGCCGCCACCGCGCTCTGCGCGCCGACCGCGGTCGAGATGACCTCGAAGGTGGTGCGCGAGTAGTAATCCAACCCGCGCACCAAGCGCGGATTGACGATATGCGGCACGCCCGCGTCTGTAAGCAGCTCGCGCACGGTCGCAAAATGCGCGCGGCAGTTGTCGCACAGATAGTCCTGGCTCTTCGGTGCGGCCTCGGCCAGCTTGACGTCGATTTTACAATCGAGCAGACGCAGCGGATTGCGCTCGAGGCGCAGACGGCAATCCTCGCACAGCTCGGCCAGATGCGCGCGGCCGTATTCCAGCACCGCCTGGCGAAAAGCCGGTCGGCATTCGCCGTCGCCCAGCGAGTTGATCTCGAAGTTCAGCTCCAGCCCGAGTTCGCGCCGCAGTTCGTCGACCATCAGCATCAGCTCGGCGTCGGTGGCGGCGTCGGCGCGGCCGAAAATCTCGACCCCGAACTGATAAAATTCTCTGTAGCGCCCCTTCTGCGGACGCTCATATCGAAACATCGGGCCGCTGTAGAAGTATCGCTGTTCGGGCTCACTTCGGTCCAATCCAGCTTCGATATATGCACGCACCACGCCGGGCGTGCCTTCTGGTCGAAGAACTTGGTCATCGACCCCGAGACTCTCTTCCGATCGTTGCACTATGTACAGTTGTTTCTGAACTACGTCAGACGTTTCCCCGGTCGAGCGCGCGTAAAGGGTGAGGCGCTCAAGTACCGGAACGCGGATCTCGTTGACGTTGTGGCGTTCAGCTATTGCACGTGCGTGCGCCTCAATTGCTGCCAGCGCTCGAACCTCGGCGCCGACCACATCGCGAAATCCTCTGAGCTTTGTTAGTTGCACAATTTCCCTAGGCGGCAGTGCGCTAGATACCGTGCACTGGTCGCGAACGCTCAATCGTAAAATCTATCCGCGCGGGCGGACGAGAAAAAGGGCCGCCTCGCGGGCGGCCCTTTATTGTACCAGCGAAAATTCGCGGCCGCTTGAACGACGGCCGTGCCGGACGAATCAGAATTAGATCGTCAGGACATGAATCGTGCAGGCCGAGCCGAGCCCAATAACGTGGGCCTGTCCAACCTTGGCATTGGGCACCTGGCGATCCTTGGCGCGATCGTCCTGGGTCAGATGCCACACCACCTCGCAGATATTGGCGACGCCGGTCGCGCCCAGCGGATGGCCCTTGCTGAGCAGGCCGCCCGAGACGTTCACCGGATCGTGGCCACCGAGGCCCGGATGCTTGCCGCCGCCCGAGTCGATAAACGCGCCGGCCTCGCCGTCACCGCACAGCCCGAGGTTTTCGTAATGCACCAGCTCGGCGGTCGCGAAGCAGTCATGCAACTCGGTCAGCGCGATGTCCTTGGGGCCGACGCCCGCCTTTTCGTAGGCCTGCTTGGAGGCGCGCCGCGTGAGCGTGCTCACGTCGGGCAGAGCCGCGGTGCGGTCGGTCCAGGGATCGGAGGTCAGCACGGAGGCGGCCACGCGGGCGCGCTTGCGGCCGGCGGCGAGCTGCTTGAGCTTGCTCTCGGAGACCAGGATCGCCGCCGCGGCGCCGTCGCCGGTGGGGCAGCACATGTAGAGCGTATTGGGGTACGAAATCATGCGCGCGTTGAGCACGTCCTCGAGCGTGACCTCGTTGCGATACTGCGAGAACGGGTTCTTGGTGGCGTGCTGATGGGATTTCACGGAGATCTTGGCGAAGTGCTCCATCTTGGTGCCGTACTTGCGCATGTGCTCGATCCCGGCCTGTCCGAATACCGCGGGCATCAGGCCCGATCCAAGCCGTCCCTCGGCGCTGTAAGCCGGATCGGTTCCGCCGCCGCCACCGCCAAGCAATCCCTGCTTGCCCATCTGCTCGACGCCGACCGCCATCGCGATGTCGTACATTCCCGAGGCGACCGCCATGAACGCCTCGCGGAACGCCGTCGAGCCGGTGGCGCAGGCGTTGGCGACGTTGACCACCGGAATACCGGTCTGGCCGATTTGCTGCAGGATGCGCTGCCCGACCATCGCGTTGGACTGGTAGAGGTTGCCGCAGGCGAACATCTCGACGTCCTTGATTCCGACACCGGCGTCCTTGAGCGCGAGGATCGCCGCCTCGCCGCCAAGCTCGGGCACGGTCTTGGTGGGATAGCGGCCGAACTTGATCATTCCGGTTCCCAGTACGTAAACGTTTTGCATCTCTGATCCTCCTGCCGGGTCGGCCGGCGATGGGGCTCTATGCGTTTAGCGCTCCGCCCCGATAGATCTTTCAGTAATACCCGCTTCGAATATGTCTAAACTATAGCGCTACTTCTTGCTCGGCTTGAAGGCGAACGCTACCACTTCGTGGCCCTCGCGATCCTTGGACACCACGTTGGTTACCATCTCGACCGGCATGTCGAACATCTGCTTGGGATTCTTCTGCGCGTCCTCGGGGTCGATGTCGATAATGTTGCTGCGCACGCTGACACCCTCGGGAAGATCGACGATCGCCGTGATGTAGGGCGTCTTGATTCCAGGGAACGACTGATGCACGACGGAGAAGACGTAGACCTTGCCCTTGTCGGAAAGCTCGATGGGCTTGAAACCCTCGGTCGCGCCGCACTTGGAGCAGGCAATCCGGGTAGTGTCGATAAAAACCGAACCGCAGGTCCCGCACTTCGAGCCCATCAGATGCGGCTTGGGTTGCAGTTTAAGGAAAGGAACGATCGGACGCGGACCGCTATCGACCGCTTGAGCCTGCTCAGCCATTACGATGCCTCCAGAATTCGATATCCATACCCGCGGCTGCCGCCGTCACAACGCCAGCGACAACATGGCCGCGTCAATAAAAACCGTCTGCCGTAACGTTAAAGCTTCCCACAGGCGGCGACGAAGCGTCAACCCCGAGCGCGCGCGGCCACTCTCGTAATGGGACAGTACCGCGCCCCGGCCAGTGGGGCAGTTTGAATCTCAAAGCGACCGACTGTCGGTGGAAGGAATTTTCGGAAGGAATTTTGAAGGATCGTTTGTAAGGATCAATGGTCGTGTCCCTCTTACCCCTCCCCCAAATTGTCTTGGGGGAGGAGGTCGGAGCGCTCGGCCATTAATGCCGATTCATCTCCAGATGATAAATTGGACAGGAAGCCAGAGCCTGCTCGACCATCTTGCCTCACATCGAATCCCAGAACTCCGCCATGCGGCGGCGCGCGGCGGCGTCGGGCATCGGGCCGTAACCCGCCTTGAGATCGTCGCTCAGATGCGCGGGCTCGGCGGTGGCCGGAATCACGCAGGTCACCGCAGGATGCGCGACGATATATTTAAGGAAGAACTGCGCCCAGCTCGCGCATCCGAATTCCGCCGCCCACGGCGGCAAAGCTTTTCCGCGCACCTGGCGGAACAGGCCGCCGCCGCCGAACGGACGGTTCACCATCACGGCGACCCGGCGCTCGGCCGCCAGCGGCAGCATCCGTTTCTCGGCGTCGCGGAGATCGATCGAATAGGGCAACTGCACGAAGTCGATTTCCTCGCGCTCGATTATGCCGGCGAGGTCGCCGAACGCCGAAGCGGTATAGTGAGTAATTCCGATGTATCTCACCTGCCCTGCTTCTTTCATCTTGCGCAGCGTCGCGAGCTGCGTAGGCCAATCGACCAGGTTGTGAATCTGCATCAGATCGATGACGCGCGTCTTCAGCAGCTCGGCCGAGCGGCGCATATCTGCGATTCCCTCCTCGCGCCCCGAGGTCCAGACCTTGGTCGCGAGAAACGCGCGCTCGCGGGCGTGCATCTTGGCGAGCAGGTCGCCGACAACGGCCTCGGCCCGCCCATACATCGGCGAGCTGTCGATCACCTTGCCGCCGCCCTCGAACAGCAGCCGCAAGACCGCGCCCAGGTTCTCCAGCGCGGTCGCGTCGTTTCCGACATCGAACGTCCGCCAAGTGCCAAGCCCAATCACCGGCAGCATCTCGCCGCTCTTAGGAATTGGCCGCGACATCATCAGGGTATTGGGGCCACCGGGGCCGTTGGATTTCTCCATTGCGATACTCTCCGAAGCGCTCGCGAGGCCGCCGAGCGCCACGGCGCCGAGCGCGCGCGCAACCAGGCGCAAAAACTCCGCTCGCGACAGCTTCACGAACTCGTTTTTACCATATCGGCGGTCGGTTACCCCGAATTAACCGCTTGCGCTAGACTTCGATTAGTTCACCAGGGAGGTAGCGCGCTATGACCACGCCATCGGTCGCAAGGCTCGGACACGTCGGTCTGCACGTCGAGGACCTCGAGAAAGAAAAAGCCTTCTATCGCGACATCATTGGATTGACCGTGACCGACGAGGACCCGGAGCTGGGGATGGTGTTCATGAGCGCGCGGCCCGACGAAGAGCATCACGAACTGATGCTCTGCCGCGGACGCAACGTCGGCGCCGAGGCTCGCGTGGTGCAGCAGGTTTCGTTTCGATGCGACTCGCTCGAAGACGTGCTCGGGTTTTATCGCCGCTTCAAGGAGCGCGGCGTCAAGTTCGACGTCATCCTCTCCCACGGCAACGCCATCGGCATCTACGTCTACGATCCCGAAGGGAACCGCTGCGAGACCTACTGGAACACCGGGCTCAAGGCGAAGCAGCCATACGGGCAGGTGTTGGATCTGGAAAAGCCGGTGGCCGAACTGATGAGAGAGGTCGAAGAGTCGGTGCGCAAGTATGGACGGACGGGATTCCTCGACCGCGAACGCCTGGGGCTGCAGAATATCGGGCCGGCGCCGAAGAAGTAGAGCGGCCTCAGTCCTGCGGTTCGCCGTCATACGCGCGCACCGCTATCGGAGGTTCGGTGGAACGGTCGGCCGGACCATCGCTGAGGTCCACGCTTACCGCCCCGCTGCGGTCGGTCCTGAACACGCGCACTCCGGCCTCGATGTAGCGGTCGACCACCTCCGCAGCCGGAAAGCCGAAACGGTTGCGATAGCCGAGCGAGAGTATCGCCACCTGCGGCCGCACCGCCGCAATAAACGAGCTCGAGGACGATGTGCGGCTACCGTGATGCGGCGCCTTGAGGACGGTCGCGGCGAGCAGCGCCGCCGGCTCGCGCGCGAGCAGCGCCCGTTCTCCCACCGCCTCGATATCGCCGGTGAAGAGCACGCTTTGCGCGCGCGCGCCTGACGGGGCGATCCGCAGCACCATCGAGAGATTATTGTCGTTGGTCCCGGACTCCGCCGGCGCCGGACCGAGACATCGCACCGTCGCGCCCCCCACTAGCAGCGGACGCATCGACGAGTCCACGACCCGCAGCGAAATTCTTTCCGCAGCGACTTCGGCTAGCAGCGCGGTGTACATGGCCTCCGGCTTGACTGCGCTGGTCACCCAAAATTCGCGGGGCGAGAAGTTGCGCGCCACGAAGGCCATCCCGCCGAAGTAGTCGAGGTCGGGATGGCTCACGATCAGGTAGTCGACGCGCATGATTTTCTCGCCCCAGAGATAACGCGCGACGATGCGCTCGCCGAAGTCGAAGCCGCCGGGCCACGCGCCGCCCGCGTCGATCAGCATCACGCGCCCGCCCGCAAAGCGTACGACCGCGGCGTCGCCCTCGCCCACCGAGAGAAAGGTGACGCGCAAGCCGGGCGCGAACCATCGATCGTGCGTCCACCATCCCGCGTCCGCGGCCAGCATTACGGCCAGCACGGCAACGCACGCGACACGCCAGCGGCCTGTGGATCGCGCGGAGGATTGCGGCAACGCGAATGGTGACACACGTTCGATTGGCCTCGTCAGCCACAGGAGCAGAAACCCATAGACAATTGCGATTTCCAGCGGCGTCGGCGTGAAAATTCTGAAATACGCCGCCGGCCATCGCACGAACCATCCGGCGAGGTAGGTTCCCGCCGCAAGCGACCATCCGGCGACGATCAGCAGCGGCGCACCCAACGCCGGAGCGATCATTCCGATCGCACACGCCGTCAGTCCGCAAATCACCCCGCCGATCGCCATGATCGGGACGACCACCGAGTTGGCGATTACCCCGACCGCCGAGAATTGGTTGAAGTGATAGGCGGTCAGCGGCGCAACACCCATCAGCGCCCAGAACGAGACCGCAACGTAGGCCGTGATAGCGGTTCCGGCACGCGGTAGCCATTGCGGCGTATGCTTCGTGCCCGGCTTGCGCCCCGCCGCGTCACGGATTCCGATCCGCCGCCGCCACCACGCCGCGAACCGGCGCATCCCGAGCACGATCACGAGTACCGCGGCGAACGAAAGCTGGAACCCGATGTCCGCGGTCGAACCGGGCAGCGCCAGGCAAATGACGATCGCCGCCAGCGCCAGGCTCGCCAGCAATGCGCGCGCGCGGTCGGCGATCACCGCCAGCGCATATGCGAGCACCATCACCAGCGCTCGCGCGGTCGAGACGTGGGGCATCGCGATCGCGGCGTAGAGGCTCGCGCCGAGCGCCGCGGCCAGCGCCGCCGCCTTGTTGGCGTATCCGCGCGCCGTCAACCCCGGGAAGAACATCATCAGCAGGCGTACCAGGCTAAACGCGGCGGCCGCGACGAACCCCAGATGAAGCCCGGAGATGACCAGCATATGGGCAAGACCGGTCAGCGCGAACCGCTGGCGCAGAGCCTCTCCGATACCGCCGCGGTCACCGATCACCAGCGCGCGCATCTCGGCGCGTTCCTCGCCGCTGAGGTTGGCATCGATAAAGGCGCCGATTCGCGCGCGCACCGCGGCGATTTGCGAAGCGGGAAACTCGCGGCGGTAGCCGATTGCCACGAGTCGCGCGCGCTCTCTCGCCTTCAGCACCATCGTCGCGGCGATTCCCTGGCGCGCCAGGTACGCCGCGTAGTCGAACTCGCCGGGATCGCCGAAGTTGCGCGCAAAGCGCAGCGCGCCTGCGACCCGCACCTCGTCGCCGACGCGCACCTGCGCGTGGCCGCCCACAACCGTCAGGCGAACCGTGCCGCTCGCGGCGCGCAACGCGGACGCTAGCGTGCCGGCGCGTTCGACGTCGACGAATACATACTCGCGGTCGGGGTATTGCTGCGAGGCCCGGTTGATTCGTCCCTCGAGCGTGAGCGCGGCGCCTTCGGAAAAATTACGGATGCTATTCGCGGAAATTGGTGGCGCGACCGCATCGCGCGCCGGTATCGACAGGGCCGCGGCGATCGCAACCATCGCGACCGCGGTCGCCGCGGGCGCCGCGCGCCACATAAAAAGCGCCGTGGCCACTAATGCGAGTATCGCGGCAAGCCACAACGGCACCGCTAAGCGGCAAACGCCGAGCGCGTCGCCCGCCAGGATCGCGACCGCGACGAGGTAAATGGGCGCGACTTCAGTCAGCCAGCCGAGCGACAGCGCCGGGGACGCCGGCGGCGCGCGCGAGGCGGCCGGCGCTGCCAACGGCACGTGGACAAGCGCGGAGGTTGGCGGGTTTGCGGCCGCCGCGGCCGCAAGCGTGCGCATCGCACCGGTGCGAGTCGTAGAGAAGGATTCCACGCATCATTGTGATGCGAATAGTGAAGCCGAAGCGCTCAGCCTTAGGATAATCCGCACCGACTGGGACTCGTTCGTGGTTATTTCTGACTGCCGCTGATCTCGACCGGCATCGGACGCCGCTCTCCTTTTTGTCATCTTTGTCATCCCGAGCGAGCGTTGCGCGAGTCGAAGGATGACGGAAGGAAGCATTGCCGTGCTGCCCGGCACGCATCAGTCGGAATCGCGGGGAACGTCCGTATGACCCGGCGGCGATAGCGCGGGCATCAGTTCCAACTGCGCGCTATCCGCGGCGTTGTCGGCCGCGGCGACCGCGGCATCTTCTTCGGCAGCCTCGGCGCGCTCCTGCTCTTCGAGCATCGCGCCCATCGTGTCGAGATAGCGCCGCACCTCGGCCGCCAGGTCGCGATTCATCCCCTTCACCACCGCGATCTCGTCGGCGCTCGCCGCGCGAATCCGCTTGAGGCTGCCGAAATGGCGCAGCAGCGCGCGTCGGCGCACCGGCCCAATACCTTCGATGTCATCGAGCACCGAGCGCAGCCGCGAGCGCCGGCGCAACTCGCGATTATAGGTAATCGCAAAGCGATGGGCCTCGTCGCGGATGCGCACCAACAGGAAGAGCGCGGTCGAATTCTTCGGTAACACGATCGGGTCCTTGCGATTGGGCAGGAACACGCGCTCCTCGGATTTGACCACGGCGCGCTCGCGCGGATCGTTGAGCACATGCTGCTTGGCGAGCGAGATAACGTCGATCTGGTCGAGCAGCTTGAATTCCCGCAACACTTCAAGTGCTACATTAAGTTGGCCTTTGCCACCGTCGATGACCCACAGATCCGGATATTCGTTCTCGATGGTCGCGCGCTTGAGACGGCGGCTCAGCACCTCGTACATGCTGGCGAAATCGTCCTGGCCCTCGACGGTACGGATACGGTAGCGGCGGTAGAAGTCCTTGCGCGGCTCGCCTTCGTCGAAGGTCGCCTGCGACCCGACCACCATCGAGCCCTGCAGGTTGGAGATGTCGTAGCACTCGATGCGCTTGGGGGTGTTGCGCAGATGGAGTCGCGTGCGCAGCTCCTCGAGCATCCGCTCGCGCGTGTTCTCATTGTCGCGGCGCGCGGCGAAGCTCTGCCGTGCGTTGTCCATCGCCATTTCGAGCAGGCGCAGTTTTTCGCCGCGCTGCGGCACCAGGAACTCGACTTTTTTTCCGCGCCGCTCGGTGAGCAGATCGGCGCGCACGTCGGCATCCTCCAGCGCGACCGGCACGATCACCTCGTCCGGCGCGATGCGCGCGCCCGCATAGAATTGCGTGAGCAGGTCGGCGAGGATGTCCTCGTCGGCGAATTCCAGATCGTGAAAACTCCATCCCTGCGTATTGGTGAGCTTGCCGCCGCGCACCATCAACACGATCGCCTCGATAAAGCCGCCCTCGCGATACAACCCGAAGACGTCCTGGTCGATACCCCAGTGATGCAGCACGGTCTGGCGCTCGACGGTCTTTTCGATCGCGCGCACCTGGTCGCGCAGGCGCGCCGCCTCCTCGAACTGCAGGCGTTCGGCATGCTCGCGCATCCTTTCGCGCAACTCCTTGAGCACTTCGAGGTTGCGCCCCTCAAGCAGCATCTGCGCGGCGTGCAGATGGCCTTCGTATTCCGCGCGGTCGACCGCCAAACAGCACGGCCCAAGGCATCGCTTGATCTGGTACTCGATGCACGGGCGGGAGCGGTTGCGAAAAACCGCGTCGGAGCAGGTGCGCAGCGGAAAGACCTTGCGGATGACGTCGATGGTCTCGCGCAAGCCGTCAGCCGAGCCGAAGGGGCCGAAGTACTTGCCGCCGTCGCGCACGATTTTGCGCGTGACCATGATGCGCGGCCACGCATGATTGGTCATTTTGGCGCTCAGGTACGACTTATCGTCCTTGAGACGAATGTTGTAGCGCGGACGGTATTGCTTGATGAGATTGTTTTCGAGGATCAGCGCTTCTTTCTCACTGCGCGCGACCAGCACGTCGAAGTCGCCGACCCGTTTCATCAGGAAGCGCACCTGGAAGCGGGTGTCGCCGCTTTCGCGGAAGTAGGCGCGCACGCGCGAGCGCAGCGACTTGGCCTTGCCGACGTACAGGACTTTACCCGGGGCTTTACCCGCGCCTTTCGCGCCGGTGCGGTCGCGCAGGAGATAGACGCCGGGCTCCGCTGGGATCGCCTCGAGCTTGCGCTCGAGCGCGGCGTCGTCGGCGGCGCGCTGCGCCGCCGACGACGCCGGGTCCACCGCTTCGGCATCCGCCGACGCGCCGGCGGATGTCGAGTCTTGCGTGACCGTCTCCGGTGGCGCGCCATGCGCGCCACCGGAGACGGCCACGTCGCCTGGGTAGCTCACCAGCGAATCCCAGCGCCGGCGCTCCGCGGGCAACGGCAAGTTGCCCTGCGCGCCGACGTCGAGGTCGCTGGTGGAGACACCGGGCGCAGGACCGGATGCGCCGCAAGGCGCGTCCGGTCCTGCGCCCCCATCATGTCCCGGAGCGTCGGCCTCGCGCGAAGCCGACGCCGCGGCGGCCACCGCATCGACGGGTTCGCCGTCGAGGCCGGCTGCGTCGATGGGTTCGGCGGAGGGCCTGACATGCAGGCCCTCCGCCGAACGCACCATCGCGGCGGCCGAGCGCCGATCTCCTCCTGCGCGCCCTTTCGACATAACCCCGCAATTATACCATCATGACGCCTGCGGGCTTACCGGAATCTATCCCGATGAGCCTGCGGGCGGCACGCCAGGAGGACACCTTCACGATGGGCAGGTTAGACGGCAAGGTCGCGGTGATTACCGGCGCGGCCAGCGGGATGGGCCGGGCGACGGCGGTGCGTTTTGCGGGCGAAGGCGCGGCGGTCGTGATCGCCGACCTAAATGAGGATGGCGGCGCGGCGGCGGTGCGCGAGTGCAAGGAAAATGGCGGCCGCGCGGTCTTTCAGAAGACCGACGTCACCAGCGAGGCCGGAATCAAGGCGATGATCGAGCGCGCGGTCAAGGAATTCGGCCGCCTCGATATCACCTACAATAACGCCGGACTGCCGGGCGCGCTGGGCTCGATCGAGCAGACCAGCGTCGAGGACTGGGATCGCACTTTCGCGGTGCTGACGCGCGGCGTGTTCCTGGGAATCAAATATTCGGTAGCCGAGATGCGCAAGGTCGGCGGCGGATCGATTATCTCGACCGCGTCGGTCGCGGGACTGGCGGGCGGCTACGGCCCGCACGCTTACAGCGCGGCCAAAGCGGGCGTGGTCAATCTCACGCGCTCGGTGGCGCTCGAGGTCGCCAAGGACAAGATTCGCGTCAACTGCATCTGTCCGGGCGGAATCAACACGCCGATTTTCAACTTTCTCACTTCCGACCGCGAGATGACGGGCAAGCTGCTCGGCCCGTTGCATCCACTACGCCGCGCTGGATTACCTGAAGATATCGCCAACATGGCGCTGTTCCTGGCCAGCGACGAGTCGGAATGGATAACCGGGGTCGCGATGGTGGTCGACGGCGGGCTGACGGCCGGGCGCGATATCTTCGGCGATCCGCAGTTCGGCGGCGGGATGTACTCGGCCAATGTCTACGTCGGCCCGTCGTTCGAGATTAAGCGCTAGCGGCCTAAAATTTACGGCAATACCGCCTCGTATCTGAACCGCAATGCACATGGTCGCGAAACGACAATCAGGCGAGACGTACATGAAGACAAATCATACTGCTGCGCTGGTGCTGTTGAGTTGGACCTTGGTCATCACCATACCGAGGTTCCCCACCCCGGAGCCCAAAACAGGTTTCCCCACCAAGCGGGCCTGCGAAGAGGCGGCGGCCAAGTGGCGAGCCAATTTCGAAACGCAGGTGAAAGAAGGGACCATCAGAACAGACACCGACCGTCGCCGACGCCTGGCACGGGCAATACCATCGACCAAATGCATCGAAGATACAAAAATTCACCCGTGAATCCCTAATCACGCCGCGTCAGGAACATGGTACTCGAAATATTATGTCATTAGATCGCGATCACTTCGTTCTAACCTTTGACTAAAACCTGAAGGCTACGAGGTGATTGGATGCCGACACGCACATTAACCGTCATCCTTAATGTAGGTATTTTTGTGCTGCTCGTAGTTTTAGTTGCGCAAGCGGCAGGAATGAGGCGCTCGCTCAGACGCATCGAACACGAGGCACGCAGGCCGGCGTCCCAAATATTTTGCGGCTATCCGGTTAGCGGTGTGTCGCCCTGGCAAACCGAACCGAATCAAGGCGCATGGATTCTTGTCGGGCCAGGTTCATCTTCACACTATGGCGCTTCACACTATGGCGAAGGACCCTTCTATCATAGCTTTCTAACCAAAGAAGGCTGCGAGGGGGGGCTCGCCGACTGGAACGTTGCGCTCAACGAGCGGCGAGTGCGGCGCGCTACAGGGCCGATTCTCCCGTTTAGAACTGTCGTACTAGGCAGCTGCGAAGAAAGGCCTCTGCATCAGTAACATGGCGCTTGAAACCCTCTGTCTTCTTGCGCACGACGCGGGCGAAAAGCGCAGCCCCAGATTCCAGCCTCGCGGCGCTCAGTGACTTGACGCTCTGAAAAATTGACGCCCCGGCTCAGCTCATCTCGGATATCTTCCCTTTCCACGAGCGCGCGGCCAGGTCGATCTCGCCCTCGGAAACGAGCCTGCGGCCATCGGAGATCTGAACAAAGCCCTGCGTGCGCCACCGGTGTTTCCCGACGCTTTCAGTGGTTCCCTGACCGGTGACGGTGAGAGCGTCGCCATTGTCCAGGTATGCTGCCGCACAGTCGCTGTAAGTTCCGCCCTTGGGGCCGCCGACGTAAGTGGCGGTGATGAAAACGGCTCCGAACCCCGTCGCAGTCCCTTCCCAATTCACCTGCGCAAGTACACTGCCGGCCGGCCCAGGACTGTAGGTGACCGTAACGGCCTTGAACGAAAATTCTCCTATCGCTTTAACCGTTGCCATACGCCTGTCCTCCGTGATGTCCCTGAGCGCTTAGCCAGCTCTAGTCCTCTGCCAGGCTTAAGGCGAACACACGGTGCTCCCATGACGGGCACTTGAAATGGGATCATGTTTCTCAAACGCGCAATCGAAAATCCCTTGACCCGCCCAGCGCGATTGAGATGGGATGGCGTCCAACAGGGAGGACAGGTCATGGCAGATTTCAAAAAGATCGAAGGATCGTGTTTTTGTGGAGCGAACCAGTTCGAGGTGACGCAGCCCGCCGTGGAGATGCATCACTGCCATTGCTCGATTTGCCGGCGGCTGCATGGCGCGGCGTTCGTAAGTTTCGCGATTTTTCCCTGCGCCGGTTTTCGCTGGACCAAGGGCGGCGAGCTGCAGACCTTCAGCAGCTCGGCGCAGATTCATCGCAACCGATGCAAGAACTGCGGCGCGACGCTCACGGTCGACGTCGATCCGATGCCCGACGTGCTGATTGTCACGCGCGCCAGCCTGCCGCCGGACGCCGAACTCGCGTACCCGGCCGCCACGCTGCGCCACGCCTATTGGCCCGACCATGTGCCGTGGGTTGAGCTGGGCGACAAGCTGCCGCGCGTCGCCGGCTTCGATAAATAGGTCATACCGGCGCGCGTCGTTGCGGCCTTTCCGTCGCGAGAGAGCTTTGCATGACGCGCGCCGGATATCTCTTGACCTCTCCTTGTCCAAGGAGAGGTCGCCGCGAGTATGGCGAGCGGCGGGAGAGGTCAGCCTGGAATCCGCTGTGCCGCAGCCACTTCGAGCCGAGTCGCGTAAAGCGACCACCGGACTTCTCCCCAACCCTCTCCTTGGACAAGGAGAGGGTGTCCGAAGAGGTCGTCGCAGTGATGCGAAGCCCTTTTGGACAAGGAGAGAGTCACAAGAGATCGGCGCGACGTGACTACTTCGGCTGGTCGGGAATCAACTTGAGCCGGCTCTGACGCGACGACGACGGCGCGGCGCTGGTTGCGACCCCGCGGCCGCGGCCCTTGCTCCGTCCGCGCGGCAGCAGCGATGGCTTCTCGTTCGCGTCTTTTGCCTTGTGACGGTCGCCACGTCCGCGCGATGCGTCGTCTGCATGCTGATGGGCCGAGCCGGGCGGCGCCGCCGGCGCCGCTTCGCGCTTGCGGTCGAGTCCGAAGACCTGGCGCTCGAGACGCTTGATACGGTCGCGCAACTCGGCGGCACGCTCGTACTCGAGCCGCTCCGCCGCATCCATCATCTCTTGCCGCAGGCCGGTGATGCGGTCGGGCAGCTCGTGCGCGGGAATCAGTTCGGTGTCGGGCGGAGCGTCCTCGACCTCCGGCACCACGGCCCATTCGGGCGAATACATCTCGACCAGCGAGGCGTCGATCGCTTTCACGATCGACTGCGGCGTGATGCCGTGCTCCTCGTTGTAAGCGACCTGCTTGGTGCGGCGGCGGTCGGTCTCGCCGATCGCGGTGCGCATCGAGTCGGTCATCGCGTCGGCGTACATGATGACCTTGCCCTCGACGTGGCGCGCGGCGCGGCCGATGGTCTGGATTAGCGAGCGGGCCGAGCGCAGGTAGCCCTCCTTGTCGGCGTCGAGGATCGCGACCAGCGAGACCTCGGGCAGGTCGAGCCCCTCGCGCAGCAGATTGATGCCGACCAGGACGTCGAAGTCGCCCTTGCGCAGGCCCCGGATGATCTCGACGCGCTCGATGGTCTCGATGTCCGAGTGCAGGTAGCGCACGCGCACGCCGAGGTCGTGATAATAGTCGGTCAGGTCCTCGGCCATCTTCTTGGTCAGGCAGGTGACCAGGACGCGCGCGCCGGCCGCGACCCGTTTGTGGATTTCGCCGAGCAGATCGTCGACCTGGGTGCCGGCCTTGCGCACCTCGATTTCGGGATCGATGAGCCCGGTGGGCCGGATGAGCTGTTCGACCACCAGGCCGCCGGAGTTCCTGAGTTCGTAGTCGCCCGGCGTGGCCGAGACGTAAACCACCTGGCGCGCGAGCGCTTCCCATTCCTCGAAGTTGAGCGGGCGGTTGTCGAGCGCCGAGGGCAGGCGGAAGCCGAACTCGACCAGGGTCTGCTTGCGCGAGCGGTCGCCGCGGTACATCCCGCCGAGCTGCGGAACGGTGACGTGGCTCTCGTCGACGAACATCAGGAAGTCGCGCGGAAAGTAGTCGAGCAGCGTGGGCGGCGGCTGACCCGGCGAGCGGCCGGTGAGATGGCGCGAGTAGTTCTCGATACCGGGGCAAAAACCCATCTCGGCCAGCAACTCGAGGTCGTACATCGTGCGCTGCTCCAGGCGTTGCGCCTCGAGCAGCCGATTCTCGGTGCGAAAGAGCTCCAGCCGTTCCTTGAGCTCGGTGCGGATGTTCCGCACCGCCTCCTCCATCCGGCCCTCGGTGGTCACGTAGTGCGAGGCCGGGTAGATGCATACGCTCTGGAGCTTGCGGATCACCCTGCCGCGCAGCGGATCGATCTCGTACAGCGCTTCGATCTGATCGCCAAAGAACTCCACCCGCACCGCGCGGCTTTCTTCGTAGGCCGGGAAGACCTCGACGATGTCGCCGCGCACGCGGAAGGTGCCGCGATGAAAGTCGTAGTCATTGCGCTGGTACTGGATGTCGACCAGCTTGCGCAGTACGCGGTCGCGCTCGACGGTCTGCCCCTCCTCGAGAAACGCGAGCATCTCGAAATAGACCTCGGGCTCGCCCAGGCCGTAGATGCACGACACGGACGCGACGATCAGGACGTCGTTGCGCTCGAGCAGGGCCTTGGTGGCCGAGTGGCGCAACTTGTCGATCTCGTCATTGATGCTGGCGTCCTTTTCGACGTAAGTATCGGTCGAGGGAACGTAGGCCTCGGGCTGGTAGTAGTCGTAGTAGGAGACGAAGTAGCGGACCGCGTTGTCCGGGAACAGGCTCTTGAACTCGTTGTAGAGTTGCGCCGCGAGGGTCTTGTTGGGCGCGATTACCAACGTGGGCTTGTTCACGTTGGCCACCACATTGGCCATCGTGAAGGTCTTGCCCGAACCAGTGACGCCGAGCAGTACTTGCTGGCGCACGCCGTCGCGTACGTTGCGGGTCAACGCCTCGATCGCGGCCGGCTGATCGCCCTCCGGACGATAACCGGAAACCAGCCGGAAGATCCCTTCTTTGCCGCGCGCCAAGGAGAGCACAACCCAACTTTAGCAGGCTCGCCCCGTTGCCTGCGACCCGCGCTCGACGGCTCACGCGAAGGCCCTCGCGCAGAGGGCCTGGACGGCGAAATCATGAACCAGCACGGAACCTGGGCTGGGAATGAGATCGGCCGGCCCGCGTTCGCATCCCGACTATCGGCGGAAGCGTTGTTCATCTGGCACACGCGTTAACTATAGTGCGCCGTCGTGAAATAACGGCACCTACGCGCAGTCTACCAGAGTCAAGTTACGCGGATGACTCGCGCTCGCATCTATAGGAACGCGCGGAAACCGCCGATTTATGCGGCTTTGTTGCGCTTCAAATTATTGCAATGGACCTAAAAAACTACATATAGTTCTACCGGCGTAGTAATTTGGGTTGTCAATTTCGTGCTCGTTGACGCCCGCCAAACGGTGCCCATAGGTGCGGGGGAATACTGTGTACCGGTTGCAGCCGTGCTCGGCAGACTCGCTGAGCGAGGTTGGATTGACCGATCGCATCGCGCTTCGGCGCCCGGGAGAGGTAAAGGAAGGGTTATGCTAGGACGAAGACGAGGAAAGGGGTTCTGGGTCCTATGGGCAGCGGCCGCGATCACGTTCGCCGGTTGCGGTATGACACAGGAACAGAGGGACTGCACCATCTATGGTGCCGTGGCGGGCGGCGCCGTCGGCGGTGGTATCGGAGGCGGCGTATACGCAGCCGATAACAGCGACAACTGGCCTGCGGTCCCGGCCGGCATCGTCGGCGGTGCACTCATCGGTGGTTTGATCGGCTACTTCATGTGCCCACCGCCACCGCCTCCTCCGCCGCCGCCACCGCCTCCTCCTCCGCCACCACCACCGCCACCTCCTCCGCCGCCGGAGAAGATCATCCTGCGTGGCGTCCACTTTGACTTTGACAAGTCAAACATCCGTCCACAGGATGCGGCCGTCCTCGACGAGGCAGCGGAAACGTTGAAGGCGCACCAGAACGTGACCGTCAACGTCAATGGCTACTGCGACGCGATCGGCTCGGTCAGGTACAACCTGAAGCTGTCCGAGCGCCGGTCCAACGCGGTCGTGAAGTACCTGGCTGACCACGGCGTGGCGGAAGGCCGAATGAGCCCGCACGGCTATGGGAAGACGGACTTCGTCGCGACCAACAAGACCGCGGAAGGACGTGCCCAGAACCGCCGGGTCGAACTGGTTCCGAACCAGTAGGGCCTGGAATCCGTAGGGTCTGAAAGTACAGCTCCGTAAGCGGCCGCAGCCCCCTTCGCGGGGGCTGCGGCCGTGCCAGTGGCTTGCACCCGCATTTTGGTTCTTTGCGTCCGACTCTTTACATGCTACATAGCTAAGCGAAGGCTAGCATTGCAGAGAACGGAATGACTTCCGGGGGGAAGCTATGAGTTACATCAGGCGGGCTGCTGACGGCTTGAGTGGATTGGCGGCCGGGTTTGTTCTGCTTGGACTTGCTGCACTTCCAATGGCCGGATGCTCCCAATCGGTCGCCACGCCCCCACCGGATGAGTCGGCTGCATCCGCCCTCACCGGGTCATCGATGAATGTGCAGGGCACCACGCCGACAGAACACGCGACGAGCAGCGCGGAGGCGGCACCCGCCGATCCGGTCGCACCTGACGCGCAGACCGCTGCTCCGCGCGCGGCCTCGGCAGCCGCGGTCCCTGCACCGACAGTTCCTCCTGTGACGTCGCCAACGACCGCCGCCCTGGCGGCTGGCAGCGCCCGTCAACCCATCACCTGTTGCGCCGGCCGCCCTCGAACAGACAAGTCCGGCTGCCGCTATCGTCGCGAGCACCGGCCCTACGGCCATCAAGGTCGCGAACACCGGCAATCCGGTCCTGAAGGGATTGAACGGCAACGGCATGCAGGGCTCGGCGCAAACGCTCAACCCGGCGATGATGCGCGCGCTCAAGCAGTTCCAGGTAGCCAGCGCGTCCTTTCCGGATTTCTGCCGCGACTGGGAGCATAAGCTGAGCGTCCGCGAGCACGACAACCTGGGGAACATCAAGTGGGTGATGCATGACGGGGTCGAGACCGGGAGCTATGTCGGATATAGCTCGATCAACTCTTGCAAGTGCAAAGAGGCGAGCAACGGAGTTGCGGTTGGCATACTGACTTACAAGGAGTTCGACTACACGCTCACCGGCAAAAGTATCGAGGAGGCTCAGCACTCCACACCGCACGCGGCCACCGTGGTTCCGACGCGCGAGATCTTCGCATACGACAAGGGCAAGTGGTTCTGGTAGGCCGGCATCCGTCCGTCGAAATGCCAACGGCCGGCTCGATCGAGTCGGCCGTTCTACGTAGAGAGAGGCGATTGTGAAACTATCGAGGCTTACCTGCGCGTTCGTCGCAACTGCGCTCGCCTTCGCATTGCTGCAAGGAAATGGAGCGCCGGCAGCGGCCGGCGAAGGATCGCGACTGCGGATCGTCAGTGGAACCTACTCCAGTCTCTTCTCAGGATACGTCGTGGGCGGTAATCCTTTGCAGCCATTCGCCGGAACCGGCGTCTTCATCTCCGATGGCAGGGGGAATTTGCACGGTCATGAGACCGCCAACTTCGACGGTCACGCCTGTGACTATCGAATTAAAGGGACCTATACGATCGCGGCTGACGGAAGCGGGTCGAACGCAATAAACTTCTTCGACGGCGGTCCGGGATGTCAGGACGGTTCGTATACGCAGAGCTTTCAGGTGGTGGACGACGGCGATTTAGTATTGCTCAGTAATACCAACTCGCCCGACGTTGGCACTGAACACTGGTATCGTGCGCGGTCGGGGCGGCGGTAGATCGGACAAGAAACGGCCGGCTCAATGGAGCCAGCCGTCGACATTTCGATTAATGGTACGCAGCAGCGTCCGACCAGGCCCCCGCGACGTACCGTTCAGTTCAGCTCCTTGCTCGAGTACTCCAGGATGCGCCGCCCGACGATGATCATGTTGATCTGCTGCGTGCCCTCGAAGATGTCGTTGATCTTCGCGTCGCGCATCCATTTCTCGACCAGGTAGCGGCGCGAGTAGCCAAGCGGCCCCAGCAACTCGACCGCTTTCTGCGTGATCAGCGTGACCGCGAGGCCCGCCTTGGCCTTGGCCATCGAGGCCTCCAGGCTGTTGCGCATTCCCATGTCGATCATCCATGCCGCACGCCAGGTGAGCAGACGCGCTGCCTTGAGCTGAACCTCCATCTCCATGAAGTCGCGCTCGACCGCGCTCAACCGCCGCGGCGAGAGCCCATAGCGAATCTCGACCTTCTGCTCAGCGAGAAACTCACGCACGAAGTCGAGCGCCGCGCGTCCCACCCCAATCGCCATCGCTGCCACGATCGGCCGGGTCGCATCGAACGTCGCCATCACGTCCTTGAAACCGCCGCCGTCGCGCCTGACCTCCGCGCTGCCGAGCAGATGGTCGGCAGGCACGCGGCAGTTGTCGAAGACGAGCGCCGCGGTGTCGCTGACCCGGATGCCGAGCTTCTTCTCCAGCCGCGCCACCGACATCCCGGGCGTCCCGTGCTCGACCACGAACGGCTTTATTCCGGCCCGGCCGGCGCTCTTGTCGACGGTGGCCCACACCACCACGAAGCCCTCGGATTTCTCCACCGCCATCCAGCCCGAGGTGCAGAAAATCTTGTTGCCGTTGAGCACCCAGTGATCGCCGTCGCGGGTCGCGGTGGTGGTAACCGCGGCTGAATCCGAGCCGCAACCGGGCTCGGTTATCGCCATCGCGCCCCACTTGGGTTTGCCGCTGCGAAACGGCGCGAGGAAGCGCTGCTTCTGCTCGGGGGTGCCGGCCGCCATCACCGCCGCGCCGCCCAGTCCGGCGTTGGGAATCGAGAGAAAGAGCCCGGCGTCGCCCCAGCACAGCTCCTCGGTGGTGGCGACCGTATAGAGGTTGCGCATCTTCACGGCGCCCTGCCCGTTCGCGTCGCCGCCGCCCATCGGGTCGCCGCCCGATGCGGTGCTCGCGGCCCACATCGCGTTGAGGAAGTCCCACGGCTTGTCGTGTTCGCGCTCGTCGTATTCGCGCGAGATCGGCCGCATCATCTGTTCGGCCACGGTATGGAAAAGGTCGATACGCTTTTGGGTCTGCGGTTCAATTTCGAAATCGATCATCTGGAAACGTCCTTCTGAGACTCACGCTATGGATTACCGATCATTTGCTTCAGCTCACGTGTTTCAGCTCACGCTCACCCGGGTGAAATATGTCTGTTCCTCCAAATGCGGATGATAGGTAAGCGTGCAATCCTTGCCCAAGCGATCCTCGGCTTCGTGCAGGGCCGCCTCGACCGTGGGAAACGGCTCGAAGCCCATGCGCCGCGCGACCTGTTCATTTTCCTTTGGCACCCCGGCGGCGAACACCGCGCTCAGATGATTGAGTGCGTATAGCCCCTGGCCATACAGGATGCACGGATGCGCACCGTGATAGGCGAAACCGGTGCGGTACTTGTGCACGAATTCCGGCCGGTGCGCGTACTCCTCCGAGTAGGTGTCCCACACCTCCACCGGGTCTTTCATTGCCGGCAGGACTTCGTCGTAAAGCACCTGGTACGACGGATGGTTGAGCAGGCTGAACTTCGGCTCGAATGGATTGGCGACGATAAAAATTCCGCCTTTTCGTACCAGGGGATTCTCGTGATAGGCGTTGAACAGAGCCGAGAGCGCTTTGTTGCGGCAATGGATGGGATTGAATACCGACAGGCGCGAGTAGCTATCGCCGTCGGCCATCCCCAGCAACAGGACGTCGGTCTGTCCTTTGACATCGGTCACCAACTCGGAGAGGAGCATGTCGAGATGCTTCTCGCGCACCGGCGTAATCAGGCCGGCATCCAGCGCCGCGAATTTCTGCGGCTTGCTGGTGGTCAGAATGCCCTCGATCTTCATGATTGGCGGATGCCCGCGCCGCGCCAACTCGGCATCGATCAACTCGCCCATCTCGTTCAGCAGTTTGTGAAACGAGCTGTTCTTCGGATCCTGCACGGAGTGTCCCGAGGCGAAAGGCCAGGGGCGATGGTGGTAGCGGATGGACTCCCAGTTACCCATGCCGACCAGGATCGACTTCCAGCCGCCCTGAAAGAATCCCTGCGGCGCCGACATGAAGATGAACAGATCGGACTCGACCACCGAGCGATGGACCATCACCTCCATGCCCCTTCTGGTCATGCCCAAATTGACGAACTGGTTAGGGTCCGTCGCGTCGATGCAGGAAAGCCGTCCACCCAAAGTGTAGGGCAGCCTGGGCCCCAGGATGTGAGTCATCTCCTTGCGCGTCCACATGCGATGCAAGGCGTTGGCGACTTTGATCTGAATATCTTCGGGCCGCACTCCGTATTGCTGCAGCGCCTCGAGCAGGATCGGCAGACCCAGGATGCGCAAATCCTGATCGTCGGGGTCGTAGTGCGTCGCGCGGCCATCCTGAATTCCGATCGTAACCTTGGCTCCCTTCGCGACCAGCTTTTGCAGCGGCGGCATCCCGATCGGCTCGGCCAGCGCCTGACGGAAGCTGGCGGCCGCATCGGATAGCGGCGCCACCGATGGCGGCGGACCCGGAGGGATGCGCGTGCGATCGACTGGTAAGCGGGCGGGAATCTTGAGCGTGCCGCAGCTCACCATGAATTCCTGCGTCTGTGCCATAAGAAACTTCTCCTTGGCTCAAGCCGGGGCGCGCCTATTTTGTTGACGCGCTTACCGTCGCACGGAGCCCCGCGCATTTTCAAGGATTCGTCAGTATCCAGCCTCGGCCGCTTAACCACCTGGTCGTCAGACCGTGGCGAGTCCCTCGAGGGCGGAAAAACCGCGCGCGTTGCGCAACCACATCTCGACCGGATGTTCGCGGATATAGCCGTGGCCGCCGAGTACCTGGACCGCGTTGTCGGTGACTTTGAGCGCCGCGGCCGCGACATAGTTGCGCGCCAGGTAGCTTTCCTTGTGCGCGTCCTCGCCGCGGTCGAGATGCCATGCGGCTTCCCATACCAGCAGGCGCGACGCGTCGATCTCGATCGCCATGTCGGCCAGCATGAAGGCGACCGCCTGCTTGGTGGCGATCGGCACTCCGAAAGCCTTGCGCTCCTTGGCGTAGTCGCGCGCGTAGTCAAACGCGGCGTGCGCCACCCCGACGCCCATCGCGGCCATCGCGACCCGCGACTGGCTCATCGCACGCTTGAAATCGGCCCCACCCTCGCCGCCCAGGTGCGCCTCGGCCCCCAGACGGCATCCCTTGAACTCGACTGCGAAGGTCTCGAGCGCCTTGAGCCCCATGTTCTTCTCGCGCTCGCCGACGCTGAGGCCCGGCGTGTCGCGCGCGACCAGGAACCCGTCGACGCGGTCGTAGTTGGCGCTCGCCGCCCACACCAAAAGCGTGTCGGACGCGGCGGCCAGCGCGACCAGGCACTTGGCGCCGTCGAGCACGAAACTGTGGCCATCGCGCCGCGCCACGGTAGTCATCGCCGCCGGGTCGAAGTCCCATCGCGGCTCCACCAGCGCGGCGGTTGCGGCGGCGAAGTCGGGGCCGGTGAAGCGCTTGAGATGGCGCCCGCGCTGTTCGTCGGTACCCATCTCGAGCACCGGGAATGCCAGCAGTCGCGGCGCCAGCACGTGGGAAGCGATCGCGAGGTCGCCATAGGCGAGTTCCTCGGCGATTATCGCGCCGGTGGTCGCCAGGCGAGTGTCGCCGTTGCCGCCGAGACTCTCAGGGATCGGCCCCTGCACCAGCCCGAGTTGCCAGGCCTGCGCGACGAGAGCGGCGGGAATCTCGCCGCTCTCGTCGGCAGGCCGCGCCGCGGGCCGAATCTGCTCGCGCGCAAACGCGCCGACGGTATCGCGGATCATCTGTTGTTCTTCGCTTAAATCGAAGCTCAGCATGGTCAGTTCAAACCGGCTCCATAGAAATTGCGCCGTATGCGCGAGAAGTCACATGCCCGGATTGCCGGCAAGCCCGCGCGACGGTAGCTATGTCGGCAATACTAGCTTCGCGCGCGCGATAACGCATCCGCCAGCGCGGGATCCTCATCGGCTACGCCGATCAAAACCGCAGCCTCCTGCTCGCGCCGCGGACCCGTTCTATCCACATGAAACTTCTCCCGCGGCAAAGACGTCTTTGCATCTGGCGTGATAGGATTGACCGTTGCCTCTGCTTGAGATTGGCGGGTTCAGCGGGGTGAACGCGTGCCTCAGGGGAAGTTGCCAGGTGATGTGCATTAAAAACTATATGGGCGAATTGCGAGCCAAGATTGCGGCTCACTTTGGGGCGTCGCCCTACCGCCGCTCCGTAGTGGCGATTTTAGCGCTAGGCGCAGTGATTGCTTTTCAAGCGCCGGGCACGGCGACGGCCACGTTGGGCGGGCCGGCCCAATCCGTAGCTGCCGATCAGCAAGCCCTTGGCGGCCAGCTTCGGATTCTCAATCAGCCGCAGTCTTCGACCGGAGAACGGGCCCCTACCGAAGGAACGCCCGCGCCCTCCAATCCTGCTTACACCGTCGAACAGATTTCGATCCCCACCGGTGTAACGGTGAAGGAGTACCTGGCGCCGGACGGGACTGTTTTCGCGGTCTCATGGCGCGGGCCGCGACCTCCCGATCTGTCGCAGCTTCTCGGTTCGCATTTCGCCGAGTTCCAGACGGGGGCCGCTTCGCCGCAGGCGCAGCGCGGCCATCTTCTCATCCGGACTGATAACCTCATCGTTGAGACCGGTGGTCACATGCGCGACCTGCGAGGCCGCGCCTATCTTCCCGCCCTGCTACCACAGGGCGTCAGCGCGGACGAAATTCAATGAAATCGTGGTGGTTAGTAGGATTGTTCTGTCTTGCGGGAGTCTTGTGCGCGTGCGGTGGTGGTGGGGGCGGCTCTTCCTCCTCCTCACCGAGCGTATCGTCACCGCCGCCGGCCGCCGCGTCCAACGTCCAACCGGTAAGCGTCAATTTGGGCCTTGAAGGGAACTACGTTAACGGATTGTTCACCTCGGTGACGCTATGCATTCCAGGCACATCGAGCTGCCAGACCGTCAATGACATTCTGGTAGACACCGGCTCTTCCGGATTGCGCATTTTGGCGTCCGCCCTGACGCTTGGCCTGCCCGGCCAGACCGACGCGGGCGGCAATTCAATCGGAGAGTGCGCACAGTTCGTCAAGTCGTTTACCTGGGGACCGGTTGAAATTGCGAACGTCCAGATGGCGGGCGAAAGCGCACCCAGCGTGCCCGTGCAACTGATTGGACCCGCGAGCTTTCCCGGCCCTCCGGCTGACTGCCCCAACGGTCTTCCGCCAGCGGATACGGTTAGCGCCCTCGGTGCAAACGGGATCTTAGGGATAGGGCTCTTCGTCCCGGACTGCGGCACCGCCTGCGCAAGCAGCGGTCCTTCCAACCCCGGCTTCTACTATTCGTGCCCGTCGTCTGGATGCGTGGTTACCACAGAAAGTCCGCAGAACCAGGTACAAAATCCGGTTGCCAGTTTTTCGGGGGACAACAATGGCGTGCTGATTCAACTTCCGGCCGTTGGTGCACAAGGGGCGGCGACCGCCTCGGGTTCGCTGATTTTCGGAATCGGGACGCAATCCGACAACGGTTTGGGTAGTGCCCAAGTTTATAGCACCAACAATCTCGGCAACTTTACCACCATATTTGAAGGCACTCCTTACTCATCGAGTTTTATCGACAGCGGTTCCAATGGGCTGTTTTTCCTGAGCTCCGGCGTCACCGGCATCGTTCAGTGTACCGGCGGCGATGCAGCTTTCTATTGCCCATCAAACACCGTGAGTCTTGCGGCCCAGAACGTGGGACAGAACGGCACTTCTGGAACGGTGGCATTCAGCGTCGCCAATGCGCAAAAGCTCTTTTTGACCGGGAACGCCGCCTACAGCAATCTTGGCGGCCCCAATCCAGGTTCCTTCGATTGGGGAGCGCCGTTTTTCTTTGGGCGCAATGTGTTCGTCGCGATCGACGGTGCACAGACGCCTGCCGGTACCGGACCTTATTGGGCTTACTAAGAGAGTGGGAATAGGCGCGGCGGCAATCAGTATCAGACGCCGCCCTCCTTGTTCTCGCCTTCCTGCTCGCGCCGCAGACGCTCGCGTTCGCGTGCACGGCGATACGTCGTTGGTGGCTCCTCGACCCTAGTCGGAGGCGGCACCGATTTGCGCACCTTGCTCGACGGCGACTTGCGCTTGCGCCGGATCGGCTTACGCGGCGGCATGATGTGGAATACTAATCCACGAGTCGAGCAAATCCAGCCTTGAAAAGTTGCGCTAGGTCTCGAAGCGCTCGATGAAGCTGAGCTGCAGGCCGGTGACCGAGCCAGCGGCCGCGCGCCGCGAAAAATAGCGCTCGGACTCGCACTTCGTGCACGGACCGACGCTCTTGACCGCTTCGCGCTCGAGACCTGCCACGGCGAGCTGATCGGCAACGATACCGCGGAGATCGAGGTAAGCCTTACCGGCGCGGTCGCTCGGCTGGACATGGCTATGAGCGCGCTCGAAGCGCCGCTCGAAACGCCGAGCCAGATCGTCGTCGACCTCGTAGCAGCACGGGCCGATCGAGGGGCCCAGCAGCGCGCGAATCGCGCTCGCCCGCGCTCCCTGCCGCACCATCGCGCGCACGCCTGCCCCGGCTATTCCGGCCAGCGTCCCGCGCCATCCCGCGTGCAAGGCCCCAATCACGCCCCGCTCGGTGTCGGCGAGCAGCACCGGCACGCAGTCGGCGGTGAAGATGCATAGCACGACACCAGTCATCGCGGTGACCAGTCCGTCGCCCTCGGGACGCGGATCGCCGTCGGCACGTACACCTACGGTATGTATCGCCTTGCCATGGACTTGCTTGAGTTGAGCGAAGCGCACTCCGCGTGGCATCAGTCGGCGCGCGCGCTGCCAGTTGACGTCGACCGAGCGCGAGTTGTCACCGACCCAGTACGAGAGATTCAGCGAAGCGTAGGGTCCGCGGCTGCCGCCGCCTTCACGGCCCAAAAAGCCGTGGCATACCGTAGGCTCGTCCCAGGCTTGAAGTACAGGAGGAACCGGCGGAAGCGATGTAGCTCGACGAAGCGCGCGCACTCGGTTGTCCGGTATGCGGAGGTTAACCTATAATTCTGATCTTTGGAATTCGCGCTTGAGGTCGCCCTATGAATGGCTACGAATATCTCCTCGAACGTAATCGCCTGATGTACCGGCTGGAGGACGACCTGTCGCGCCTGCGGGACCTGCCCGCGGCCGAGCGCCAGGAGAAGACCGCGCGCCTGCAGGGCGCCTTCGACGTCAGGCTGGCCGAGCTTTACGCCAAGGTCGCCAACGAGTACCCGGGCGAGCGGCGCAAGAAAGCCCGCCCACTGGCCGACCCGCGCTAAGCCGCGGACCGGCTACCGCCGGCCGGCATCAACCTTCTTCATCCAGGGATTAGAGAAAAAGCATTGAGCGGCGTGGAGCGCACCATCAGTATCCGCGGAGCGCGCACTCACAATCTCAAGAGCATCTCGCTCGACCTCCCGCATAACCGCCTGATCGTGGTGACCGGAGTGTCGGGGTCGGGCAAATCCAGCCTGGTCTTCGACACGCTCTACGCCGAGGGCCAGCGGCGCTTCGTGCAGAGCCTGTCGACCTACGCGCGGATGTTCCTTCAGCGGATGGACCGGCCGGACGTCGATTCGATTTCGGAAATTCCACCCGCGCTCGCGCTGCGCCAGAAAAACACCATCAAGAACGCGCGCTCGACTGTCGGCACGGTCACCGAGATAAGCGATTACCTGCGCCTGCTGTTCGCGACCCTGGGCCGCACCATATGCCCGCGATGCGGCGGTGAGGTCACGCGCGACAGCGTCGAGAGCGCGGCGGCCCACGCCCTCGCCGGCCCGGGGATGCACTTGTTCCTCGCGCCCTTCGAGCCGGGCTCGCGCTCGGCCGCGGCGGCCTGCGAGTTCCTCGCGCACAACGGATACCATCGGTTGTTCGTCGACGGCGCGATCGTCGAGACCGCCGAACTGCTCGGGCGCGCAGTGCAAGGCGTCGTGCAGGATGCCGGGCAAGACGCTATCGAAACTGCTGCCATCCACAGCGCTAGCGACTCGGAACTAGAGGCGGCGACAGTTGCCGCGCGCGCGGCGCCGGCCCCGGAGCGCGAAGTCGGCGAGTCGTCGAGCGAGTCGTTGCAAGAACCGTTAATGGTCGTCACCGACCGCGTCGCCAACGATTCCGCCGACGCCCCGGCTCGCGTGCGCGAGGCGCTCGAGAAGGCTTTCTATCTGGGCGGCGGGCGCGCCCGGGTGGTCACCGTGGTGCGCGAGAACGGACGGATGACGCCGGTGGCGGATATTGCCTTCGATCGCCGCTTCAACTGTTCACGCTGCGGTACGCTTTTCCCGGAACCCACGCCGGCGCTGTTCTCGGCCAACAGTCCGATCGGCGCGTGCCCCGAATGCGAGGGCTTCGGCCGCACGGTCGAACTCGATCTCGAAAAGGTCATGCCCGACCCCGGGCTCTCGCTGCGCCAAGGTCTCATCGCGCCGTGGCGCACGCCCGCCTACCTCGAGATGAAGACCTGGATGCTCAAGTGCGCGCGCCGCGCGCGAGTGCGCGCCGCGGTACCGTTTCGCGAGATGACGGAGACCGAGCGCACCTGGCTGCTCGACGGCGAGGCGCGCGACGGCGAGGACCAAGGCGCGCACCGCGATGACTGGGAAAGATGGCCGGGGGTGCGCGGATTTTTCCGCTGGATGGAGAAGCGGCGTTACAAGACCCACGTACGTATTCTGCTCGCACGCTACCGCCGCTTCGTCCCCTGCCCCACCTGCGGCGGCGCCAAGCTCAAACCTGAAGCGCTCAACGTGCGCGTCGAAGGAACCACTATCGCGGAGGTGGGGCGGCTCGCGGTGCGCGAGCTCAAGGTGTGGCTGGAGCATCTTGGCGACCAGGCGCGGGCGGCCGAGCGCGCCGCCGTCGTGTTGCGCGAACTTAAAAGCCGCGTCGGGTATCTCGACGAAGTGGGGCTCGGCTACCTGACGGTGGAGCGCCAGGCGCGCACGCTTTCGGGCGGCGAGGCCCAGCGCATCCATCTCGCAAGCGCGCTCGGCAGCCTGCTGACGTCCACGATGTATGCGCTCGACGAGCCCACCGTCGGCCTGCACGCGGGCGACGTGCGCCGCCTGCTCGGCGTGTTGCGCCATCTGCGCGACCTGGGCAATACCGTGGTGGTGGTCGAGCATGATCCGATGATGATCGCGGGCGCCGATTTCACCGTGGAACTCGGGCCCGGCGGCGGCCGTGAGGGCGGCAATCTGATTCGTGCCGGCGCTCCCGCGCGCAGCCGCGCGAGCAAAGGCGCCAAGAACGTCAAGCCCGCGAGCGCGGGGACGCCGGGTCGGGTGATACTGCTGCGGACGCTCTCGCGTGAGCGGCGTTTCACCCGGCGCGACCCGGCGCTGCGCATCGTGGGCGCGCGCGAGCATAACCTCAAGGACCTCGACGTACGGATTCCGCTCGGCCGCATGGTCTGCGTCACCGGAGTGTCGGGATCGGGCAAGTCGACCCTGGTCGAGGACGTGCTCTACAACAACTATCTGCGCCGGCGCGGCGAGCCGGTGAGCGAAGTCGGCGCCTGCGATCGGATCGAGGGCCTCGAGCTGGTGGGCGAGATGGTCCACATGGGTCAGGAATTGCCGGCGCGCTCGCTGCGCTCGAATCCCGCGACCTATCTGAAAATCTACGACGACATCCGCCGGCTGTTCGCGCAGAGCAACGAGGCGCGCCGCCTCGGCATCCAACCTCGTCACTTCTCCTTCAACGTCGAGGGCGGGCGTTGCGAGAAATGCCACGGCACCGGCACCGTGACGATCGAGATGCATTTCATGGCCGACCTCGAAGTGCAGTGCGACGCGTGCGACGGCCGCCGCTTCCAGAGCCACATCCTGGCCATCCGCTACCTTGGCCGCAACGTCAACGAGGTGCTCGCGCTGACGGTCGACGAGGCGCGCGGCTTCTTCGCCAAGTCCTCCGCGGTCACGCGCCGGCTCGAAGCGCTGAGCGCGGTCGGCCTGGGCTATCTGTGCCTGGGCCAGGCGACCTCGACGCTTTCCGGAGGCGAAGCGCAGCGTCTCAAGCTCGCGCGCTTCCTGCTCGCCGATCTCGAACCGCTGCCGGCGGGGCCGGACGGCAAGCCGCTGGGGCGCGTTTTTCTGCTCGACGAGCCAACCACGGGGCTGAGTTCCGTCGACATCCGCCAACTCCTGCGCGTGTTCGGGCGGCTGGTGGCCGAGGGCAACACGCTCGTGGTGATCGAGCACCATCTCGAGTTCATCGCGCACGCCGACTACGTCATCGACCTCGGTCCAGGCGGCGGCGACGACGGCGGGCGCGTGGTGGCGGCGGGCCCGCCACTCAAGGTCGCAGCGGCGGCGCGTTCGCTGACCGGGCGCGAGTTGCGCGGGCTCTTCGGATTGCCGGCCAGCGCGCCGAGCGCCGCGGCGCGCTCGGCCAAGCTGCGCGCGAGCGCCGGATGACCTGCCGGCTCGGCGGATCGCATCGCGGCGCAACGCGGCTCGGCTTCAGCGACGTCATCGTCATCGCGATCGTGATGGCGATTCTGCTCTTCGCCGCGTGGAAGCAGTTCCCCGCTTACGACCGCCCGTTCACGCCGCGCCGGATTCTCACTCCCGTGCCTCGAGCGCCAATGCCGAGAAACATCCGGCCTCCTGCTCCGTAGCAGTGAGGCATTTTGAAATTTCTTCAAATGATCTGATCGGTGTCGATTTTTATTTTCTTCACTGGGAGGCTCGGCTGCCCAAAAATGCATCGCAACGCTGAACGCGCTCTGGTAGGATGCGCGCTACATCGTCCCGGCGGGGGCGAAAAGCCCCCCGGGCCTTAACCTGGGAGCGGAGCATGAACCCTGACCAGCCTTCCGCCAAGCGCCTCAAAGAGTTCTTTCTCGCGATGACGCGCACCAGCTTTGGCCAGCTCGGACTCGCTGACCGGCAGGTCGTCGAATACGTCGCTTCGGTGTTGACCGACTTCAGTGCGGCCGACGGATGGCTGGCACTGCGTGACGCCGAGGGCCGCCGGCTAACCAGCGTGGTCGAGATGCTGGCCTCGCAGGCGGGCGCACCGCAAACCCGTGGGCGCGTGCTCGGCGAGCGCGAGTTGCGCAAGTACGTCGGTGACTACACGCTCTTCATGTCGGGACTGTTCCGCACCTTCGTCGAGCGCGGCGGTTACCTCGACTACTATCTCGAGGAAGGCAAGCGCTCCTACCAGACTGTCTCGGAGCTCGACGTCGCGTTGTACCGGCCGGGCTTTCTGATGTTCGAAGAGCTGAGCCGCAGCTTCGAGAACTACTCGGGCGCGCTCGACTACATGCGCAAGTGCTTCTTCAAACCCGCGCCCAACCAGGACCCGTTCGCGGGCTTCGCCGAGAAAATCGAGGGCTGGGTCCGGCTGCGGCTGACCCCCAATTGATGCCGCGAATTGATGCCGCGAACTGATGGCGATTGACGCGCGCGAGCGCCTCGACCATTACCTGGTGCGCCTGGGATGGGCGCGGTCGCGGCGCGGCGCGCGCGAGATGCTCGCGAGCGGGATGGTCCGCGTCAACGGCCGCGTTTTGCGTAAGGGCGAGCTGATCGGCGGTGGCGACGCAGTCGAAATTGTAGAGGCCCCTGCGCTAGCCGCACTCGCACCCGACTCGGAAGTAAAAATTGAAGTCTTGTTTCGCGACCCCGCGGTGCTGGTGGTCAACAAGCCCGCGCCGATGGCGTGTCATCCGTTGCGCCCGGGCGAGCGCGGAATCGTGATGAACGGTGTCGTTGCCGCCTTTCCCGAGGCGGCTACGGCCGGCGACAATCCGCGCGAAGGCGGCCTGGTCCATCGGCTCGACAACGGCACCTCGGGCGCGCTGCTCGTGGCACTCAAGCCGCCCGCCTTCGCCGCTCTGCGCGAGGCGATCCGCGCCGGTCGCATCCGGCGGGACTACCAGGCGTTGGTCGCCGGTAATCTTAAAGAATCACTTCAGATTGATAAAGCGCTCGCGCACGACCCGCGCAATCCGCGCCGCATGATCGCGGTCGCGCCAAATGCGACCGGCGCCCGTGCTGCCACGACGGCGGTCGAGCCGATACGCCGCTTTGGGAATTTCACCTTGGTCTCGGTAAGGCCGCGCACCGGGATGCGCCATCAGATTCGCGTACACCTGGCGCAGACGGGCCATCCGATTGCCGGCGATACGCTCTATGGGGGGCCGGCGCTCGGCGCGCTCGCCGACGGGCGGTTCTGGCTCCATCTTGCGGAGATCGAATTTCGTTCGCCCGCCTCGGGCCCGGTACGAGTGCGCTCGCCGCTCCCGCGCGACCTCGAGAACGCGCTCAAGGAGGCGAGCCGCCGCGCTTAGCGGCGCATCGTGATCCGCCGGAGCAGGATCGATCTCCGGAGCAGGATCTATTTGTCAACGTAAACCTGGCGATGCGCGAACTGCCAGTCACCGTTGACCTTGCGCAGCTCGTCACGATAACCGCCGACCGCGGCCAGCTCGGTCTTGCCGCCCTTGATGTGGAAGTAGATCAGGTTGCAGGTGCCGTGAGCGTGGTCGCCGTGGACATCGAAGCTCACGTTCACCATCATGTGGCGCACCTGCGCGCCAGCCCATGATTCTTTGTACGACGCGCAGAACTTGCGCAGCGCGGCGTGCCCGGCGTGCTTGCCGAGCGACGGGCTTTCGAAAATGCCGTCTTCAGTGAAGCAATTGACCCACTCCTCGAACTTGCTCGCGTCGATGTAGAGCGCGTAGCGGGCATAGAGCTCGCGAATCTGCTCGCGGTCCTCGCTGCTTCCCGTGATCGCCGGCATAACATTTCCTCCTTCATGCGCGCCGGGTGGCGCGCCGTGTTGCTTCAGATTACACCCGACTCTTTGAGCCGGGCCACGTCCTCCCAACTGTAACCAAGCATCTCGGTGAGAAGCGTCTCGGTGTGCTCGCCCAGCTCGGGCGCATGGCCGCGCGGCTCGGCCGGCGTCTCGCTAAGCTTGACCGGAAAGCCTACCAGCTTCATCGCGCCCAGCCCGGGATGTTCGTAGTCAACCACGTAGTCGTTGGCCAGCACTTGCGAGTCGTCGGGCAGGTCGGAGACGCGGTTGACGACGGTGTAGATGAAGTCGCCGCCGGCCTTGAGCAGGCTCATCCATTCCTCGCGCGGCTTGGTGATGAAGACTTTGTCGAAGATCGCGACCAGCGCCTTGCAGTTCTTGCCGCGCACGCTGATCTCCTTGAAGCGGGGATCGTCGATCAGCTCCGGCAAGCCAAGCGTGTTGCACAGGTCCTTCCAGTAGCGGTCCGCCTGCAGCATCCCGAGCGTCAGCCATTTGCCGTCGGCGCATCGGTAATGGTTCCACAGCGGGTTGAAAGCGTTCTCGCGCGTGTTGCGGCGGAACTCGGTGCCCATGATGTTGCGGCAGGCAAGGTTAAGCCCCTGCAACGCGATCATCGAGCCCAGGTGTGAGGCGTTAACCTCCTGCCCGACGCCATAGCGCTCTCGCGCGAGCAGCGCCGTGATCACGCCGTACGACAGCATGATCGCGCCCATCTGATCGGCCACGCCACCGAAAAGGTAGACCGGCTCGTCGCTGTCGATTCCCGCGATGTGCATCACGCCGGAGCGCGACTGCGCCAGGTAATCGAAGGAGGGCTCACCGCTGTCGGGCCCCTCCGGGCCATAGCCCGACGCGGTCGCGTAGATGAGTCGCGGGTTGATCTCGTGCAGCGTCTGATAGTCGAGGCCCAGGCGCTGGGCCACGCCCTTGCGGTAGTTCTGCACGAAGACGTCGCTCTTGGCGACGAGCTGGTAGACGATCTCTCGCGCCTCGGGCTTCTTCATGTCGAGTGTGATGCTTTTCTTGTGGCGATTATTGGACTCGAAGTAGAAGTTCTTCCCGTTGCGCGCGGTGGTGGCGCCCGAGACCGCGAAGATCGCACGTCCCGGATCGCCGTCGAGCGTTTCGAGCTTAATTACCTCTGCGCCAAGGTCGGCCAGCAGTGCGGTCGCAAACGGCCCCTGCTGCCAAATCGTCCAATCGATGACTCTTATTCCGTCAAGCGGCGTCTTCATATTTTCCCCTATACCACAAGATGGGTCGCGAGGGATCGCCCCCGCCAAGCCATAATCGCGGTCCCTGTCCACAACGCGGGCCGCCCCGGCCGGCAATTCGCGGCTCAAATTGACCCGCTGGCGCTTGAGTTACCACGCCGGAGGCTTCATCAATAGAACCAGAGCGATGCTGCACTACCTGCTCAACTTTCTCTATCCGCCGCGATGCGCGGCGTGCGGTGCGGGCCTGCCGATAGACGCCAGGCGCCGCGTTTGTGCGCCGTGCCGTGGCGCGATAGAGCCCCTGCGCCCGCCGCTGTGCCGCGTATGCGGAACGCCGCTCGGCGCGACCGACGACGCGGAGCGATGCCGTCACTGCCACGCTGCTCCGCCGGCATTCGACTCCGCCCGCGCGATCACGCGCTATCGCTCCGGCGCAGACGGCTCCGGCACGGATGGCTCGAGCGCGGTCGCAACGCTGCTGCGCCGCCACAAGTACGGCCTCGACCAGTCGCTAGGACGCGCGCTCGCGGAGTACCTGGACGCCGCGCCCGCGCTGGATGCCGATACCTACGACGTCGTCATCCCGGTGCCGCTTCATCGCTCGCGCCTTAGATGGCGCGGCTTCAACCAAGCCGCGCTGTTGGGGGCGGCGCTGGCGCGGCGGCTCAATTGCTCGCTCGATGTTGCCAGCCTCGCGCGTGTCCGCTCCACCCCGCCGCAGACCGCGCGCGACCGCGCCCAGCGCACGCGCAACGTCCGCGACGCTTTCGCGGTGCGCCGCCCCTCCCGCGTCGCCGGCCGGCGCGTATTGCTGGTCGATGACGTGATGACCACCGGCGCGACCGCCGACGAATGCGCGCGCGTGCTGCGCGCGGCGGGCGCGCAGCGAATTGACGTGCTGACTTTGGCCCGCGTGCTATGAGCGAAGCGAACCGGAGCGAGTTGCAACCACGCGGCGCCTGCGAGAAGCGTAGCTACTGGGAGACCCGCCATGGTACCGGTGCCGCGCCCGGCGCGCCGGAGCCGTCGGTCATCGAATGGCTCGCGCTGCTGCCGCGCGGCGGCCTCACACTCGATGTCGCGGCCGGCACCGGCCGCCATAGCTTGGCGTTGGCGCGCGCGGGATTCAAAGTCGTCGCGATCGACTACGCCGAAGCGGCCTTGCGCACGCTGCAATCGATCGCGCGTGCAGAAAAGCTCCTCGTATGGCCAGTCGCCGCCGACCTTTCGGACTTTCCATTGCCACGCGCCCGCTTCGACGCGATACTCAATCTAAACTTTCTCGATCGCGCATTGGTGCCGCGCCTGATCGAGGGCCTGCGGCCCGGCGGCGCGCTGCTCTTAGACACTTTTCTCATCGACCAGGCGGCGACCGGCCATCCGCGCAATCCCGAATTCATGCTGCAACACTATGAGCTGCGCGAAATGTTGAGCGCGATGGATCTGGTGCGCTACCGCGAGGGCATCGTCGCCTATCCCGACGGCAAAAGCGCCTGGCGTGCGTCGGCGCTGGCCATCCGGCGAGGCGCCCAGAGCAGCCGAGACGTCCGATAGATGGCGCGCGCGCTCAGCTACAAATCGGCCGGGGTCGATATCGATCTCAAGGAGCGGCTGGTGCCGATGCTGCGCCGGCTCGCGCGACCGACCCTGGGGCCGCACGTGCTGGGCGGAGTCGGCGGCTTCGGTGCAATGGTCGCGCTGGATGGCGCGCGCGCGATGCGCTCGCCGGTGCTGGTCGCGGGAACCGACGGCGTCGGGACCAAGCTCAAGATCGCGTTTTTAACCGGCCGCCATGACACGGTCGGTATCGATTGCGTCGCGATGTGCGTCAACGACATCGTGTGCCACGCCGCGCGTCCGCTGTTCTTCCTCGACTACATCGCTACCGGCAAGCTCAAGAGTGCCGTCGCGCTGGCGCTGGTGAAAGGCGTCGCGCGTGGGTGCAAGCTCGCCGGGATGAGCTTGGTGGGCGGTGAGACGGCGCAGATGCCGGGTTTCTACCGCCCCGGCGAATACGACCTCGCCGGCTTCGCCGTCGGCCTCGCCAAGCGCGCCAGAATTCCCCGGCCCGAGCGCATCCGGCCGGGCGACGTGCTGGTCGGCCTGGCTTCCAGCGGACTTCATTCCAACGGTTTTTCGCTGGTCCGCCGCGTACTCCTGGAGCGCGCGCGGCTGAAGCTCAACTCGCGCGTCGCGGAGTTGGGCTGCACGCTCGCCGACGAACTCCTGCGGCCGACGAAAATCTATGCCAGGGTCGCGATCGCGCTATTCGAGCGCTTTCCGATTCGCGGGCTTGCCAATATCACCGGCGGCGGCATAGTCGAGAACCTGCCGCGCGTCCTGCCAAAGGGGATCGAGGCGGTCGTGCGCCGCGGAAGCTGGCCGGTACCGCCGATTTTCAATCTGATCGCGCGGCTGGGACGAATCAGCCAGGCCGAGATGGATCGCACGTTCAACAACGGCCTGGGGATGATCGCGGTCGTGCCTCCCGGCCAGGCCGACGCCCTGGTCGCTCAATTGCGCCGCCTGCGCACGCCAGCTTATCTTGTCGGCGAGCTTCGACGAGTTGGCCGCGGCAAGCGTGGAGCCGTGCTCGTCTAGCAGAATGTTGATAATACAGGGAGAAAGATCCATCGCTTCGCGGAGATCCTTCGCTGACGCTCAGGATGACAGAAACGGAGCCCTTTTGCTGTCATCCTGAACGAGGGTTGTCGAAGTGAAGGATCGACGCGGAGCGATTTTTCTGTTTATCAACACCCTGCTGGCGACTAGCAGCAAGCGGAGCTAGAGACGCGATGGCAAAGCGGGCGCCGGTCAAACTGGGTGTGCTGATTTCCGGCACTGGCACCAACCTGCAGGCGATTATCGACGCGCTCGAGCGTGGCGAACTGCGCGCCGAAATCCGCGTCGTGATCTCTAATCGCGCCGGCGTGCAGGGGCTGGAGCGCGCTCGCCGCCACGGTATTCCCACCCGCCTCATCGAGCATCGCCGCTACGCCTCGCGCGAAGACTTCGACCGCGCGCTGGTCGGGGCGCTGAGCGATCACAACGTCGAACTCGTGGTATGCGCCGGTTTTATGCGGCTGCTTTCGCCGGTGATGCTGGCGGCGTTTCCCGATCGCGTGATGAATATCCATCCCGCGCTACTGCCGGCCTTTCCCGGCGTGCACGCGCAAAAGGCGGCGCTCGAGCACGGCGTCCGCTTCACCGGATGCACCGTATTTTTCGTGCGCGAGGGCGTCGACGACGGACCGATCATCGTTCAAGCGGTGGTGCCCGTGATGCCCGGCGACGACGAGGGAAGCCTGAGCGAACGCATCCGCGCGCAGGAGCATCGCATCTATCCCTGGGCAATCCAGCTCTTTGGGGAAGGCCGCCTCACGATTGAGGGCCGCACCGTGCACATCGCGGATTTCCCGGCCGGCGATGAATCACTCGCGCTGGTGAATCCCCGCTCGCCGCATTCGCCGCGCATGAAACGTCCGCACTGAACTACCGCCTCGGCCGGGCCACCTGCCGCGCTCCAGCGAAGCTGAGAAGGAATGAACAAGCTTTCCGTGATTGTCCCGATGCTCAACGAGGAGCAGGAGATTGCGCGCACGCTCGACGCGATCGCCGCAGGCGCGCTCGATGCCGAGGTGATTGTGGAAGTGATCGTAGTCGACGGCGGCAGCTCCGATCGCAGCCGCGACGAGGCGCGTCCGCGATGCGCGACGCTACTGGTCGCGCCGCGCGGCCTCGCTCGTCAGATGAACGCCGGCGCCGCCGTCGCACGAGGCGACGCGCTGGTCTTTGTGCACGCCGACACGCTTGTGCCGCGGAGTTTCGCCGGCGACATCGCCGCGGCGCTCGCCGACCCCGCCGTCATGGGCGGCCGCTTCGATCTGCGCCTGGACGACGACGCGCCGCTTCTGCGGCTTATCGGATGGCTCATCAGCGCGCGCTCGCGTCTGAGCCGCACGGGCACTGGCGATCAGGCGATCTTCGTGCGGCGGGAGGCATTCGAACGGCTCGGTGGTTACCGCGACATCGCTCTCTGCGAGGACCTCAACCTGGCGCGCCGGCTCAAACGCATCGGCCGTGTCGCCTGCCTGCGCTCGCGAGTTACGACCTCGGCGCGGCGATGGCGCGAGCGCGGCGTGCTGGCGACAACGATGCGCATGTGGTTCATCCGGGTCGCATTTTTGCTCGGGGTCTCGCCCGCCCGGCTGAACCGCCTTTACAACCGTGGCGGGCCAGTCGAAAATGAGAGCCAGAGGTCCGTCAGTGGCTAAGGTCCAGGTCTACACAACGCCATATTGTCCCTACTGCACGCGCGCCAAATCCCTGCTCAGGAGCAAAGACGTGGCGTTCGAGGAGATCGACGTCTCCGGCAATTCCGCGCTGCGCGAGAAGATGATCGAGCTATCCGGCGGCCGGCGCACCGTGCCGGAGATTTTCATCAACGGCAAAATAATCGGCGGGTACGACGAATTGCGCGCCCTGGAGGACGAAGGCGGTCTCGACCCGCTGCTGAGCGAGCCCGGCTGAGCCGGCCTGGCGATCGGTTACGCGGTTCTGGAAACAATGATGAGCGACGAATTCGATGCCGAGCGTTTTCCCGGCAACTTCTACCGGGGGATGATCATGCGATTGGACCGCGCCCGCGGCCGCGGCGCCGTGCGCTCGCATCAGGGACGCGAAGTGCTGTTCCAGTTTCCCTTCGTCGAGATCGCCGGCGCGCCGCTGGGCGGCCGCTTCCCCGGCATCGACCTCTTAAGCGAAGGCGACAGCGTCGGCTTCGACGTCGGATGGACCTCCAGCGGATTGCGCGTCACGCTGATCAAGCCGGCGCGCTCTCGCCGCGACGCGGCCCCGGACTAGAATCGCGCCGCGCCTGAAACATCCGCCACATCCTCACCCCCAACGGATAGAACTCGCCGATCACCTCGTAGCCATTGCGCGTGTAGTAGGCGACGTTGGCCTCGGTCGCGGTTTCCAGGTACACGCCGTCAAGGTCGGAGCGCGTTTCCACCAGATCGCGCAGATGATTGAGGATCGCGACTCCGCAATGCCGCCCCTGGAATGACGGCTCGACGCCGAGGATGTTGAGATAGAGATGCGGCCGCGGCGGATGATTGCGCGTCAGCGTATCGACCAGCCGAATCGACCGCCGCACGCCGCCCCACCCCACCGCGCGCACCAGCGTCGGCAGGCTCAGCAGCCCACTCGCGACCGTCGCGCCGACCGACGCGTGCATCGTTCCCTCGACCACCGCCGCCGCAATCAGGCGGCCGTCCTCGAACACCCCGAAGACCGGCTGACCGCCGCCGCGCTGGAGCTTGAGCACGACCGCGAACAGCCCGGCCAGCCGGAGCGCGCGTTCGCCCGGCTCGCGCGGCTCGGGCGCAAGCGCATTTATGAGCGGATCGTCGACAAAGGCGCGGCTCAGCACACCGGCGGCGTCGGAGTAATGCTCGGGGAAGACCAACGCGACGCGCGGCCACGAGTTCTGATCTGTCGATCTTTTATCTTGCGATTTCTGCGCCATCGATTTCTTACTATCGCATTGCCGTAGCATCCCGGCGACCGGTTTCTCGATCTTGCTTCACGTCCGCGCCGCAGCCGCCAAAGCGCTAGCTTCGCACGCGCGCCACCGCCGCATGCCATCCGTTGACCAGCCGTTCCCGCTCGGCGGGACGCATCGACGGGCGGAACAGCCGCTCGCTCCCGCCCAGCGCGGCCAGCTCGCCTGGCGATCGCCACAGGCCCACCGCCAGTCCGGCCAGCATCGCCGCACCCAGCGCCGTGGTCTCGGCCATTTTCGGCCGCCGCACCGGGCGTCCAAGCACGTCAGCCTGAAACTGCATCAGGTAGCCGTTGGCAGTGGCGCCGCCATCGACGCGCAACTCGCGCACCCGCCGTCCACTGTCTTTCTCCATCGCAGCCAAGGCGTCGCGCACCTGGTAGGCGATCGAGTCGAGCGCCGCGCGCACCACGTCGGCCCGACTGGTGCCGCGAGTTATGCCGACGATCGCGCCGCGCGCGCCGGGGTCCCAGTATGGCGCACCGAGGCCGACGAAGGCCGGCACTAGGTAGGGTTGCGAGCGATCGCGGCTCGAGCGCGCGAGCTTCTCGCTCTCGGCCGCAGTGCCGATCATGCGTATCTCGTCGCGGAGCCACTGGATGGCCGCGCCCGCGATGAATACCGAACCCTCCAGCGCGTAGGCGGGCTCGCCCGCGGGTCCCAGCGCGGCCGTCGTCAGCAAGCGATTGCGCGAGGCGACAGCGCGCTGGCCCGTATGCATCAGCAGAAAAGCGCCGGTGCCATAGGTCGCCTTGGCCGCGCCGGAGGTGACCGCGCGCTGGCCGAAGAGCGCTGACTGTTGATCGCCGATGACTGCGCCAATCGCGATGGCGCGCGGGCCGAACGTGCCGCGCGCCGCCTCGGCCAACGGGCCGCGTGAGCTGACCGGCTCGGGCAGCATCGCGGGCGGCACGCCGAGCATCCGTAGCATCGCGGCGTCCCACGTGCGCTCCTTCAGATTGAGCATCATAGTGCGCGACGCGTTGGTAAAGTCGGTAACGAAGGCCGCACCACGCGAAAGCCGGAATATCAGCCATGAATCGATCGTGCCGAAACACAGTTCGCCGCGCGCGGCGCGTCGGCGGAGCGTGCGGTCGCTGTCGAGCAGCCACTTGAGCTTGGTGCCGGAGAAGTAAGGATCGATCAGCAGTCCGGTGCGCCGGCGGACCTCGGCCTCGCGCCGGGCGAGCACCGCGCAAATTCCGGCGCTGCGGCGGCATTGCCATACGATGGCGCGATGCACCGGGCGGCCGCTTTGCCGTTCCCATACCACGAACGTTTCGCGCTGATTAGTGATTCCAATCGCGCCGACGGCGGCGGGCCGGATGCGCGAAGCCGCGATCGCCTCGCGGCCGAGCCGCACCACCGATCGATAGATCTGCTCCGGATCGTGCTCCACCCATCCGGGCCGCGGATAGAACTGGCGTATCTCACCGTAGGCGCGACCTAGGATTCGTCCGCGTCCATCGAGCACCATCGCCGTGGTCCCGGTCGTTCCCTGGTCGATTGCGAGCACCGCCTCAGCCATCTGACCTTACCTTTGCGTAGCTCTGGGTGTCGGCAGCCTGTGCGTAAAGTCGCGTGCCGAATCGCGCCTTAAGTTAGGCGAGGGTTGCTCTCGTCGACAAGGGTCTTCGCCCGGCTTGCCTCCAATTTTCGCCAAAGCCATGATAAGTTCGCGGTCGAAGCGCCTCTAAGGAAACGTGTGCGTATGACAACGAGCGCCGATCTGGTCGAAACCCGCGAGCAGTTAATCCGCTACTTCGAGAGCGGAGCGAAGCCGCGCGAGCAATGGCGAGTCGGGACCGAGTACGAAAAGGTCACGGTGTCGGCTCACGACGGGCGCGCGCTGCCCTATTCGGGACCGCGCGGAGTCGAGCAAATCCTGCGCCGGATGGCCGAGCGCTACGGCTACGAGCCGGACGCGGAGCAGGGACGTGTGATCGGGCTTAGAGGCGAGCGCGCCGCGATCACCATCGAGCCCGGTAGCCAGATCGAGCTTTCGGGCGAGCAGTGCGAGACCATTCACTGCGCGCACGCCGAGTTCAGCCGGCACATCGAACAGCTGGTCGAAGTCGGCCACGAATACGGAGCGGTGGTGCTGGGCCTGGGAATGCAGCCCATCAGCACCATCGACGAGATCGAGCTCATACCCAAAAGGCGCTACCGGATCATGTATCCCTACATGGCACGCAAGGGACGGCTGGGCCAGCGGATGATGAAGCAGACCGCCGGCGTGCAGGCCAACCTCGATTACGGAGACGAAGCCGACGCGATGCGGAAGCTGCGCCTGAGCATGGGACTGGTGCCTCTAGTATACGCGATGTTCGCCAACTCGCCGCTAAGCGACGGCCGTCTCAACGGCTACCAGAGCTATCGGGGCCATATCTGGAGCGACACCGACCCCGACCGCTGCGGGACGCTGGGGTTTCTTTTCCGCGACGACGCCGGCTTCGAGGATTACACCGAATACGCACTCGACGTTCCGATGTATTTCATCTATCGCAATCACGAACCTCACGACCTGACCAAACCGCCGGGTCTTACCTTTCGCCAGTTCATGGAGCGCGGATGGCGCGGCGAGCGCGCGACGCTCGACGACTGGGCGACCCATCTCACCACTATTTTCACCGAGGTGCGGCTCAAAAAGTACGTCGAGGTGCGCACCGCCGACAGTCAGCCGCCGGCCCTGATGCTGGCGCTGCCCGCGTTGTACAAGGGCCTGCTGTACGATTCCGATTGCATGACGGGCGCCTGGGACCTGGTCAAGCGCTGGAGCTTCGAGGAGCGCCTGGAGCTCACCGACGCCGCTCAGAAAGTTGGCCTTGAGGCCCGCGCCGGCCGCATTAGCATGCGCGAACTCGCGCTCGAGGCGCTGATGATCGCGACCGTCGGGCTGGAACGCCAGCGCGCGCTCAACCAGCACGGCGACAACGAGAGCATCTACCTTCTGCGCCTGCTCGACCAGGTGCGCAACGGATGGACACAGGCGAGCCTGACCATCGAGCGCTGGAAGGGGCGATGGAACTACGACGTGCAGCGGCTGGTCGAGGGCACCGCGTACCAGGCCGAGAGATTTAGCTGATGACGCTGCGCTTTTCCGAACGCTACGTCATCGCGCTCAACCTGCTGTTGATCGCGATCCTGGCCTACTTCCTGGCGCTCTCGGTCAACGATATTATTCTCGGCCGCGTCGCTCGCGGAACACGCGCGCACCTGCCCTCGCTGGTCGGCGCCGAGCCCCCCGCACCAGTCGCCCGTCCCCGTGCCTACTACGACGCGATCGCGAAGCGCGACATCTTCAATCTGGTGCCGGCGGTGGTCGAAGCTCCCGCGGAGGTTGCAACCAATCTGCACATCAAGCTGCTCGGCACCTCGATGCTCACTCTTTCGCAGCCGTTCATTATCGTCGAGGATGATAACAATCACGAGCAATCGCTCTATCGGATGGGAGACGAGATTCCAGATGCCGGCAAACTGGTCGGAGTCTACAAGGATCACGCGATCATCCTGCACCAAGGCCACCGCACGAAGCTCGAGATGCCAGCCGACCAGAACGGTACGCCGGCCACGCCGACTCACGCCCCGCGTCCGTTCGCGCTTCCGCGCCGGGGGATTGGCGGCTTTCTGCGCGGCCGCTCAGGCATGAACGGAGTGCGCGAGGTCGATCCCAATCGCTACGTGCTCGACCGCTCGACCCTCAACAACAATCTGAACAACATGGCCGCGCTCTTCACTCAGGTTCGCGCCATCCCCAATCTCGGCGCGGACGGACAATCCAACGGCTTCAAGCTCTCCGAAATTCAGCCCGACTCGCTGTTTCAGCAGATCGGCCTGCGCGACGGCGACGTTCTGACCGGGGTCAGCGGGCAGAGCGTGAGCGACCCCGCCAAGGCGATGCAATTGTTGGGCACCTTGCGCAATCAGAGCTCCATCAGCTTGACCGTGATACGCGGCGGCCAACCGGTTCAGCTCCAGTATAATATTCGCTGACCATGGAACTGCGACCGGCGCGCAGCAGCGAGCGCGACGAGGTTCTGGATCTGCTCGCGCTGTGGTACGGCGACCGCGGCTTCTTTGCCCGCTACAACCATCACGACCCCGGCTTCCGCGACGATTTGTGCCTGGTCGCATGCGAGGACGGCCGGATCGTCGCTACCGCGCAGATTTTCCAGCGCGTCGTGAACTTGCGCGGCGCGCGCGTCCCCCTGGGCGGCATCGGCTCGGTGTACACGATGGAGCACTATCGCGGCCGTGGCGTCGGATCGGCGCTCATGCAGTTGGCGGTAACGACGATGGAGCACGCGGGCTTCGAGGTTTCGCTGCTGTTCGCCGAGCAGTTGGACTTCTACGCGCGTTTCGGATGGCGCCCGGTCACGCGTCAGTTCAGCGCACTAGCCGATACCCAGACGATGCGCACGGCCGCGGAGTTTCGGCTTGCGCGCTTCGAGCAGGCACGCGACCTCCGGCAAGCCGCCGCGCTCCATCGCAGCTATAGCGGCCGTTTCGACGGCACTGCGGTGCGCGACCCCGACGGATGGCGCGGCAATCTTCGCTACGCGGGAAATCCGGGCGAATACTTCGTCGTGTGCCGCCGCGTCGCGACGGATGGGCTCGCCGCTTACGCGCGCGCGATGATGTTCCACGGCTTCCCGATGGTGATGGAGTACGGCTACACGCCGGAGGCGGCGGACGCGATGCTCGCGCTGATACGGCATATAGGTGAGACGGCCTCGGGTACCCCGCCTTCGATTCCGCTGGCAAGCAGCCGTGGCGACGCGGCGACGCTGCACAATCCCGCCGATGCTCCCGGGCCGGCGCTGCTGGTGACCCATAGCGCTCACGACCCGGAACTGGAGGAAAGCCTGCGCGCGGCCGGCGTCTTCGTGATGCATCATTCGGACAACTTTTTCATGTGGCGCGTAATCTCGCCGCACAAGCTCGCCAGGCGCCTCGGCGTCTCCGCCGACCAGACCGAGGCGGCGCTGTTCGCGATGCTCCAGGGGCCAAACGCGCTATATTGGACCGCTGATCGTTTTTGAACTAACACGTGTGCCGCGACGACGCGGCTGGGGTGGTTCTGGAGGTAGGGGTTATGCGCTCGTCGCCCGCTTTGGCAATCGTTTCGTTTCGCGCCGCAAAGAGCCGCAGGCTGGCGCCGCTGCTGGCTGCGCTGACCATCGTCATCACAATACCCGCGACGATGCTTACGATGATGGCGCCGGCTACCGCGTTCGCGCGCCAGCGCCGTTCGCATCCCGCCGCCACCGAGCCCGCGCAGCCCGGCAAACTCAGTGAACCATACGCCGCCGCGCTGTTGATGGAACCTGAGACCGGGACCGTGATGTTCGAGAACAACGCGCACAAACCATGGCCTACCGCGTCGCTGGCCAAGATGATGATTGCGATGATCGTCGCGCAGAAGCTCGCCGACGGCAGCCTCAAGCTCAACAGCATGATCGCAAGCTCGCGCCAGGCGGCCGAGATGGGCGGCTCGCAGGTCTACCTCAAAGAGGGCGAGACGTTTTCGCTCGACGACATGATGAAAGCGATCATGGTGCACTCCGCCAACGACGCCTCCGTCGCGGTGGCCGAGTATGTCGGCGGCTCGACTGAAGCCTTCGTGCAGATGATGAATCGCGAGGCCGCCCGTCTCGGCATGAAAGATACGCACTACTACTCGGTGCACGGTCTGCCGCCCGCATCCGGCGAGCAGGCTGACATTTCGAGCGCATGGGACGAGGCGCTCCTAGCGCGCGCGCTGGTCGGGTACCCGCAAGTCATGCAATGGGCGTCGATCGATACCGCGCCGTTTCGAGGAGGCGCCTTCACCCTGCGCAACACCAACCATCTGGTGCGCACGTTCCCCGGATGCGACGGGCTCAAGACCGGCTTCTACTACGAGGCCGGATTCAACGTGGTGGCGACCGCCCATCGGAGTGGGATGCGTCTGATTGCCGTGGTGCTCGGATCGCCCAGAAAGGGAGAGAACTTCAACTCGGCCGCCGAGCTTCTGGCCCAGGGGTTTGCGAACTATCAGATGAGCGTCGTAGCCAAGCAGGGTGCGCCGATCGAACAGACACTCGCCGTCAGCGGCGGTTCAGTGGCTGGCTTCAGACCGGTTTGGGGCGAAAACCTGAGCGTGCTGCAAAAGCGTGATGATGAAGCCGCGCTCAAGGTCCAATTTCGGCTTCCAGCCTCGCTCGCCGCGCCGATCCGCGCCGGACAGCCGGTGGGCATCGGGCAGGCCATCACCTCCGGCGGCAAAGTGCTGGCCAGCGCTCCGCTGGTCGCGCCGGCCGCGATAGCCTCGCAGCCTTCGCTGATACAGCGTCTGCGCGGCGCGCTTTGAGCCTGGCGTCAATTGCGAACGAAAACGTAGTTAAATGCCACACTCTCCGCGCGGATTCGAACCGATCACTTTTGCCGACGCGCGCGATCGAGAAGCATGGCGGGGCTCTGTCAGATCGGCGATGGCGTGCTGGCCCAGCCGCCCTTGGCCTTAATGCCCTTGGCGGCTGGGATAACTTCCTCGCCGAAGCGCTGTATCTGTTCTTCGAGCTCCTCGATCCGCCCGGAGCAGTCCAGGATTAGGACCACCAATGAATAGCCGGCATCTGCAAACCGCTGAAGATCAGAGAGCACCTGCTCGGCTCCACCGGTGCAAATGCTGCGCGGATTTTTATCGTGTTGCGGGTCGCCTGGAGCTGTAAGCCGCCCCGAGGCCACGGCCATAAGAAAGAACCTTGAAAGATCCCGTCCGACCCGGCCAGCTTCGCGTCGAATCTCGTCCAGCAGCGATGCATAGCGATTCGGGTCAGCCTGCGGATCCAGAAAAATCGGATAAAACCCGTCGCAGTGGCGCGCCGCGCGGCGCGCGCCGGCCGGCACCACACCACCGAAAATGATTGGCGGCCGCGGTTTTTGAACCGGCTTCGGATCCATCGAGACACTCTCGAAGTTGTAGAATCGGCCGTGAAAATCCACCACGTCGGCGGTCCACGAACGCTTGAAAATCTCGATGCATTCGTTGGCCATCGCGCCGCGCTCCTTATACGACAGACCCAAGGCATCGAACTCCTCCTTCATCCAACCGGCGCCGACACCGAGGATCAATCGGCCATTGGAAAGCGAGTCGACAGTGGCAAACTGCCGCGCATCGCTCAGCGGATTGCGATACGGAACGATCAACACACTGGTTCCCAGCTTCAGGGTCTTGGTGCCGGCGGCAACGGCGCCCATGGTCACGGCTGCATCCAACATGTTGTGACGCGCTTCGTATGCGCGCTTTCCTGAAGCGTTGGCCACGTGCGCGCTCGCCGAACCGGTCGGCATGCAGACATGGTCCGCGAACCACATCGAATGGAATCCCGCCCGCTCCACGAGCTGCGCAATCCTGACCGGCCGCATTTCTTCGAGCGACACGCTTTTCAGAAAGAAATTCTGCTCGTCCCGATACCCTATCCCATGAGTAGTGGCGTAGATTCCGATCTCCATCAGCCGTTCCCCTAATCGAGTCGATCAAACGCCAGGGCGCCTCACAACCAGGCCCCCCGAGGCTTCTTTCACTCAACCCTTGAAGCCATCGACAAATTGCTTCCTGACCCACCCGTCCTCGTAAGGCGTAAGAAACAGTATCTTCACTCGCAAGTGCTTGAATAGCCACTTGCCGCCGACTTTGACATAGTCATCGTTGTAAACTCCCGCGAGCCATACCGCTTTTCCGTCCACGGTGCACGGCTGGAGCAGCTTCCATTCGGCCGTGGCCTTGTCTCCCTGCACGTCGATGATCGGGTTCATGACGTTGTGGACCGCGAACTTGAAGGATTTCGAGGCTCCTTGAAAAAACTTCCGAATCGCCTCGCGCCCTTCGAATTTGCCTATACCGTTGCCCTCCCATACGGCGTCTTCGGTATATAAGGCGGCGATCCCATCCGCATCATAGTTGGCGTCGCAATAGTGACAGTATTGATGCTTCAGCCATTTGATGGCCGCGACATCCTCGAGCATTTGAATCCGTGTTTCTAAATCCTTGGACTCCATTTCCGTCCCTCCTGCGCTCGTAGTCATTGTGCAACTGTCTCAATGTCCGAAAACCCCCGAAAAACTATCTTCGACCTGGCGATTTCCCCGACAATCCCGAACCCCGTGAGCAGTTCCACGCGAACTTAGTCGCCGCGGCAGAATCGCCCTAAGAGATTCGGTAAAACTTGCGTGCGTTCAGAGAGAGAATCTTATCCACTGACTCCGACGGTAATGACGAGAGCCGCTCGCGGGCTGAACGCACCGGATCGACAAAACCCTCGGCGTGCGGGTAATCGGACCCGATGAAGAACTTGTCGTCGCCCGCGAACTGAACGACGATTGGGAACATGCGTTCTTCGGGATCGCCACTGACCCAGATGTTGCGCGCAAAATACTCGGTCGGCGAATGCTTCATCCGGGACGTATGCTTCATGTACTTGTAGCGGTACTCGAAGCGCTCCAGCCACTCGGCGACCCAGCCGGCCATCGCTTCGATCGTGGCCACACGCAGGCGTGGGAAGCGCTCGAAGACGCCGTCGTAGACCATCGTCGCAAGCGCAAGTCGGGGATCCTGGATCACGTTCATCGTCACCCACATGAAGCCCGGATCCCGGCCCCGGAAGTACTCGCTTCCCGGATAGTGAGAATGTCCGACCAGATGCAGGCCGACTGCGAGGTCCAGATCCTGCGCGGCGGCCCATAGCGGATCGTAAATTGAGTCGCCAAAGCTTTTGCCGTTGTAAGGCGCCGCCCCCACGAAAGCGGAGTGGCATCCGAGCTTTGCCACGCGCTCCAGTTCGCGCACGGCGAGTCCCGGATCGCGCAAGGAGATGTGTGCGGCAGGAAGAAGGCGGTCTTTGTGAGAAGCGCAAATTTCTAGCGCCCAGGTGTTGTACGCGCGGCACAGCGCGTCGGCGAGTATCGGATCGTCGACCGTGTCCTCCCACAACAGACCGACCGTGGGAAAAATAACCTGCGCGGCAAAGCCCTCACGATCGAGAAACTTCACGCGTTCGTCCATGTTTTGCCAGTCCGTGCTGTAGGGCAGTTCGCGGTCGAAGTTACTCAGGTCGTGCCCAGCCTCCTTCTGACCGTAACCGACAATCGCGCTCAGCAATTCTTCGACGTCGAGCAACTGAAGAGCTTTGTTGTCGACGACCAGTCGGCGTTTGCCGGTAGTGAAATCTCTCTCGACCCTGTACGCGCGGTCCCGGAACCTGGGATCGATGTATCTCTCGAACAGGTCGAGCGGTTCCATGAAATGACTGTCGGCATCGATGGCGAGCATGGAGGTATTCCTCCGTTCGAGTTTTCAGGTTGAGACCGGGCGCAACGAAGGGTATTACGCGGCTCGTCTCGGAATGCGGCCACTTGCTGGGAGCGGGAAGCCGCATTCCCTTCACACGCGCGTACGATAGGCCGAATTTCGTCTATGAACAAGGACTGTCAGGAGTTGTCGCTCGCGCCGCGCAGTCGCAGCTTGGCCTGAGGCGCACTCTGGTGGAAAATCGACCGATGTCACTAAAGAAGCTCGCCATCGCCGGTACGATCGTCCTCGCCGTTTTCATCATGATCAACCTGGGCCTCCACTTCGGTCAAAAAAGGCACGATCGACTTGACTACTCCGTCAGTGAAGCCTTTCCACCCGACAAACCGTTCGTGCCCGGCGAGATCTATGCCACCACGCTCGCCGCGATCATGGAAAACGAATTGAACCGCGGCTTCGGATGGCGCCCGAATGATTTTTACCTGTGGGGCATGCACGTGATGGCCGACAATAACGCCAATCGCCAACTCGGCATCATCATGGCTGTGCGCGAGACCACGCGAATCTTCAAGGACCATATGACCAAGGTGTCGGCGAACGCATATGATCCGAACCTGGTGATCGCCGATACCGATTTCCGCAATGACGCGGCGAAGTGGATGCTGCCGTCGGCGGAGTTCAAGTATCGCGACGGCGTGCACCGTCTGCGCCTTTACGTCGCGGGCCTGCACGCCAATCCGCCAACCTCGCGCGAACTCAACCAGCGCAACGTCGAGCTTGTCCGGCTCTTCCAATCCTGGGGCGACATGCTCGGCGACGCGCACGCCACTCTCTACCGAACTCGCAAGGATGACGGCAGCGCGGTCCACAGTTGGGATGTCGACGATTACTTCTACCACGCGCAAGGCTACGCGGCCGTCATGTACTACATGATGCAGGCGGTCAAGCGCGAATATCATCAGGCGCTCACCACCAAGCCAGTGCTGGCGCAACTGTTCGACGAAACGATCGAAGCGCTCGGTAAGGCGGCGATGCTCAAGCCGCTGATCGTGCTCGACGATTCATCCGACGGAATCTTCGCCAACCATCGTCGCAACCTCGACGCCTACATCTCGGAGGCGCGACAGAAGATGTACTCGATCCGCGAAGAACTGGAGCGTTAGGCCGCGCCATCCTCTTTCCTCGACGCCGATTAGCCGTCGGCTACAAGCGCGCGATGATCTTTTGGCCGAAGTTGCGCGCGAAGCTCTCGAAATCCGATCCGCGATTCGTTTCACCGACACTCGCGGCCACGGCTCAATCAGAAAAACGGACAGAGCAACAGCGCCCCGCCCCGCACCAACAACCCCAGCATCGCCGGCGCCCATCGCCGTGGCAATCCGATCGTCTCCGCAGCCAGCCCGATGCCCCACGGCACGCGCGCCGCGGCGGCCATCGTGCGGATTCCCGCAACGATTCCTCGCGCCGGGTAGAGCACGATCTCGTGGCGCTCGCCGTCCTTGATTCCGGCTCGCTCGCGCGCGATCTCGATTGCCTTGTCGAGCCCGCCCAATTCGTCGATCAGTCCGCCGCGCCGGGCCGCGACGCCGCTCCATACCCGCCCACGCGCCATCGCCTCAGCCTGCGCAGGATCAAGTCCACGCCCCTGGGCGACCTTGGCGGTGAAGTTAGCGTAGAGTTCGCCGATGGCATTGTTGAGCTGGTCAAGCTCGGCTGCGCTGAGCGCGCGAGCCATCGAAAGCCCGTCACTGATCTCGTCGCTCTTGACGAATTCCATCCCCACGCCCATCGCGGCGAGCGCCTTGCCCACGTTGAAGCGGGCGTAGACCACGCCGATCGAGCCGGTGATAGTGGCCGCTCCAGCGACGATCTTATCCGCGCCCATCGCGACGTAGTAGCCACCCGAGCCCGCGACGTCACCCATCGAGACCACCACCGGTTTGCCGCGCTCGCGTGCCTCGCCCACCGCGCGCCACACCAGGTCCGAACCGAGCGCCGAGCCGCCCGGCGAATTGACCCGGAAGACGATCGCGCGGACGTCCTTGTCGCTGGCGGCGCGATGGAATTGAGCGGCGACCGCTTCGCCGCTCAGAAAATCGCCGGCCGCGGGCGGCTCGCCGGCGACAACCGGGCCCACGCCGTGAATCAGCGCAAGCCGCGGGTCGTCGCCGGGGCGCCGGGAATAGGCCAGATGGCGCAGGTAGCGGTTGAGTCCGACGAAAACGCGCTCCTCGTGCTTGGGGTCGAACTCGGTACGCAGGTCTTCGAAGTAGCCGGCGCGGTCGATGAGGCGAGCCTCGGAAGCCGCGCGCACGCTCAGGAAGCCGCTGCCCGCAAGCTCTTCGGCGCGGTCGGCCGTGAGGCCGCGGGCCTCGGCAATTCGCGCGGCCAGCAGTTCCTTGCAATCGGCGACGATCGCTTCGAGGCTCTCGTGGAGCTCGGGCGACATCCGCTCGCGCGTAAACGTCTCGGCGGCACCTTTATACTCCTTCCATTGCAGCGTTTGCGCTTCGACCTTCAGCTTGTCCAGCGCGCCGCGCAGGAAGACGCCGCCCGCGGCCACGCCCAGCATCGTCACGAGCGTGTTCGGATTGGCCACGATTTCGCTCGCGCCGCAGGCGACGAGATATTCGCGCACGCTTGCGCTGTCGCCCTCCAACAGCGCGATGGTGCGCTTGCCGGCGCGCCCGATCGCGCGCAACAGCGCGTACAACTCATCGGCGGTGGCAAGCCCCGTTTCCAGCCCGGCAATCCGCACGATCACGGCGCTTAGCCGGGGATCGCGCGCGGCCCCCTCGAGGACCTGGCGCAGATCGAAGAGCGTGGGGCTGGCGCGGCCGCGCAACTGGTCCAGCGGTGAGCGCGGCGTGCTCTCGCGCATCGCGCCCGCGAGCTTGACCGTCAGCACTGCATCGTGCGGGATCCGCGCCGGGCGTACGATCAGCAAAAAGAAGGCGACCACGATCGCGGCGGCCATCACGCACAACGCGATGCCGGTCTCGCGCAGGCCATAGTGTATGCCGAGCGCGCCAATTCCGGCCACCAGCGCAACCAGCATCGCAACTCTGAACTCGCGTCGCAGTGAATGAATCGCTATCCTCATCTTCGGCTCCTTCAAGCTTCGCCCGAGCGTACTTCTAAACTAGCCTTTTTCCATGCACCGATCTCTTACACTCATCCTTTCACTTATCGTGCTGCTCAACTTTGGCGCCGCGTCGTGCTCGCTCCTGGGCCACGAGAAACCCTCCGCCCCGCCAATCACGCGGCATACGGCGACGATGGACCTCACACCGGACATCAACATTAATGCACTGGTCGCAACGCCACCCGGTTTCACGCCGATCGCCGGCGAGCCGCCGATGTGGCTGCAAGGCGCCAAGGAAGTCGCGCTGGTGGGAACGCTGGAAGGACGCACGGAGGTGCTGGGCTTCGGCGGCGCCAACTACAGGAAGGTGCGATTAGTCGCGGCCGACGGCGGGCCCGGCGCACCGAACGGAAAAATCGTCGGTCTCGCCGCTAGCCCGGATGGGCTGACGCTGGCGGTGGCAGAGGCCGAGCCTGGACGGATCGAGATCGTGGTGCGCTACGTGATCAGTAACGGCGGACAAAACTCGGTCGCGAGCTTCGACGGCAACTTCCACGCGGTGAGCCTGACCTGGCTCGCGCCCGACACGCTCGCCGTAGGTATGGCGGGCGAGCCCGGTGCCGCGCCGGCCCAGGCCGGCGGGCTGTACCTGATTCACGTCCTCGGCGCGATTACAGTCGAGCAGGTAAAGCTCACCTGCCCGCTCTCGATGCTGGTCTTCAGCCCCGAGGCGCGCTTCGCGGTCGGCGAGGGCGACCATCAGACGCCGCCGGCGCTCTTTGACAGCCGCAATGGAAGCTGCCGGCCGATCGGCGTCGACGGGCCAATCAGGGTGCTCGGCTGGGCGCCGGGAAGCGGTGCCTTCTTGTACTCGACGCCAGCGGGAAGCGGGCACGGCGCGGGCGTTTTCCGCTACAGCATCGCCAGCCGGAAAACCGATCTTATCGCGGTCTCCTCGGGAGCCGCGGCATACACCGGCGGGGGCATCGTCATGGCGCTCGGCAATCGCGACCTGAATCCCCTGAGCGCAGCGTCGTCGCCCGACCGGCGGGTGACCGCACAGATCGCGAGCTTCTCCCCAAAGCAGAAGGAGACGCTAGTCGATACCCTGGGAACGCCGACCACGCCCGCAATGATGATGGCGAGCACGATGACCTACTCGCACGGCTTCGCCGAACTGGCGCTGCAACTATTCGTTGCGGGACCGGCCGGCCCGATGCGCGAAATCATCACCTTCTCGATCATCGACCGCAAAGCATTCGTGCTGGCCAGCGGGCCGTTCCGTGGCGTCGCGGTGATCGGATGGTCGCCCTCGGCCAACCGTCTGGTGATCTTCGACGGCGACGGCACGACCGGCGCGTTCGCCGTGATCACGCCGGCACGTTAGCGCAGACCCGCGCCGCGTCGGGCCAGACTCCGCCGAAGATCGCACATCACGAATCGCCTCTGCCCTGCCAGTACTCGGCGGCGACGCCGAACGCGGCCGCCGCACGCTCGAAGCTGTCGAACACCACCAGACCGCGGCCGCGCGCCAACTCCTTGGCGCGAACGACGATCACTTCAACGTGAGCCGGATGAAGAATCACGGCGAAGCCCTTGTGCGAGCGAAGGTTGAACTCGGCGAGCTTGTCGAGCAGGCCGGTCAGCTCTTCCTCATGCGCAGGCCAGCGCGCGGCGCGCAACCCAGTGCCGATCTCCAGCACTATCGCATGGATGGCCGCGTCACGCTCGAGGATGTCAAGGATGCGATCGAGGTTGCCCTGGTCGTGCCCCATTCCGATCGTCCCACCTGCATCGAGCGGATTGCGATAGCTGCCGCCGATGATGTTGAAGAAGCCTTTCAACTCCGCGTACGAGGCCTCCGAAAGCGCCGGCACCTCGAGCCCCGCGGAGGCGAAGGTATCGGTTATCACCACCGACTGGCCGCCGGTCATCGCGACCAGTCCCATCCCGCGGCCGCGGACGCGGCGTCCGCGCGCCAGCAGTTCCATCGCATCGAGCATCGCGTCGAGGCTCGCGACCGAAACCGCTCCGCTCTGCACCATCACGGCGCGCCATACCGCGGCGGGGGTCGCAAGCGAACCGGTGTGCGAGAAAGTTGCGCGCGCGCCGGCCTCGGTCGTTCCGCCCTTCCATATCACCACCGGATGGCGCGCGGCCGCACGGCGCAGGCTTGCGAAAAAACGCCGGCCATCGCGGACGCCTTCGAGGTACATTCCGATCGCGCGCGTGGCCGGATCGTCCGCCATCAGGTCGAGATAGTCCGCCGCCTCCAGCATCAACACGTTGCCGATCGAGGCGGCCTTATTGATGCGGATGCCGCGAATCGGCGCCTGCAAGGAGAAGTTGATGCTGTGGGTGCCGCTCTGCGAGATGAAGCACACATCTCCGCCGCCGCCGACGCTAAGATCGGGGAAGTTGCACAAACCAATCGACGGGTTATACAGCCCCATGCAGTTGGGACCCACCAGCGCGATGTCCGCTTCGGTGGCGGTCGCGCGTAACTCGCGCTCCAGCTTCACGCCCAGCTCTTCGCCGGTCTCGGAGAAGCCCGAGGTGAAGAAGCCGATTCCCTTGACCCCGGCGGCGACGCAATCCTTGAGGATGCGGGGCGCGATTTGTCGGGGCACAGCGCTGATGGCGTAGTCGATCGGTTCGGGCACCTCGGCCAGGCTCTTGCAATTCGTCACGCCCATCGCCTCGATGCCCGGGATTTCGTTGGGATCGATTTGCACCGAGTACAGTTTGCGCGAGAACCGGGACATCGCGCGCAGCCACATGTAACCGCCCATCCGCTTGTCGCCGATGACCGCGACCGCGCGCGCGTCGAAGGCCCGGGCGAGGTTCTCGGCCCGGCGCGCATGGCGCGGATCGACGGCGGCCGCGGACTGTGCGGCGCCGGGGGCGAGCAAGCCGGGGTCGAGCAGGATGCGCGCGTCAAGCACCCGCAGTCCCTTGGGGTAGGCGACCACCGGGTTGAGATCCATCTCGCGCACCTCGGGATGCTTGGACGCGAACTCCGATATTTTCGCGACGAGATCGGCGATCGCGTCGAGGTCGGCCGGCGCGCTCCCCCGAACACCCTGCAGGAGCGTCGCGCCCCGCAACTCGCCGAGCATCGCGCGCGCGTCGGCGGCGGTAACCGGCGCGATTCTCAGCGCAGTGTCCTTGAAAACCTCCACCAGCACGCCGCCCAGCCCCACTATCACGAGCGCGCCGAAGCGATCGTCGCGCGTTACCCCGGCAATCAGTTCGAGCCCCCGCGCCGCCATCGCCTGCACCGCAACCCCGTCGAAGCACGCACCGGGACGCTTGGCGGCCAGGCTCTGCCGGATGCGTTCGAACGCGGCCTTGACCTCGGCGGGCGAGCCCAGGCCAAGCTCGACGCCGCCGACTTCACTTTTGTGGACCGCTTGCGGCGAAAGCACTTTGAGTACGGCCGGGAAGCCCACGCGCGCGGCGAGTTCCACGGCTTCCTCGGCGCTCTCAGCGAGATAGGCAGTCGCGACCGGAATTCCGATCGCCTCGAGGATTTGCTTGGATTCGATTTCCGAGAGTTCGGTGCGGCCGGCTCCGATAGCCTTCGCGAGCATCCGGTCGATGGTTGATGCGATTGATGCGTCCACACGAGGCCTATAGCAAACGCGCCCAACGATTTGAAACGCGCCCGCGCGACCGCCAAGATACGATAAGTGTGGCACCCGGATGAAGCATCGCGGCGAACAGGACAAGCGCGGCAAAACTAGCGAAGGTGAACGGCGAGTGTTCGTCACGCGGCCGATCGCGGAACCTGCGATCCACCGGCTGGCGGCGATGGTGCGGGTGGACCTGTGGGACGACGAGATGCCGCCGCCGCCGGCCGAGTTGCGCGCACGCGCGCGTCAGGCCGACGGCGTGCTTAGCATGGTGACCGATCGCTTCGACGCCGCCATGATCCGCGCGCTGCCGCGGCTGCGCGCGATCAGCAACCTGGCGGTGGGCGTCGACAATATCGACCTCGCCGCCGCGACTCGCGCCGGCATCGCGGTAGGTCACACGCCCGGCATCCTGACCGAGACGACCGCTGACCTTGCCTTTGGACTGCTGATGGCGGCTGCGAGGCGAATCGCCGAGGGCGATCGCTACGTCCGCGGCGGACGATGGCGAACGTGGGGGCCAAAGGTGTTGCTGGGGCGCGACATTCACGGCGCCACGCTGGGAATAATCGGTTGGGGCGCTATAGGGCAAGCGATGGCGCGGCGCGCGGCCGGCTTTGGGATGCGGGTGCTTTATTTGCCTGGGCGGCACGCGGCGCACTCGGCGCGAAGCCGGCGACCGCGAGCATCCGCCGGCGCTGGCTCCTCCACGCCGGAATCGGTCAGTCTCAAACGGCTGCTGGAGGAATCGGACTTTGTCTCGTTGCACGTGCCGCTCACGACCGAGACTCGCCACATGATCGGTGAAGCTGAACTCGCGACGATGAAGCGCACGGCCATCCTGATCAACACGGCGCGTGGCGCGATCGTCGACGCGTCGGCGCTCAGCGGCGCGCTCCGAGCAGGACGGCTGGCCGGAGCCGGGCTCGACGTAACCAACCCAGAGCCAATCGCCGCGAACGATCCGCTGCTCAAGCTCTCCAACGTCGTCATCACCCCGCACATCGGGAGCGCGAGCCACGCAACGCGGCTCAAGATGGCCGAGCTCGCAGTGGACAATTTGCTCGATGTATTCGAAGGACGGCGGCCGCGGCATTGCGCCAACCCGGCGGTGCGAATGCGCTGACGCACCTCCAGGCCGGCGGCTGACGGGTGCGTTATTTGATCAGGATCGGTCTCCTGCGGCGGCTACCGCCGCGATCGCCTGAGCGAGCGTGAAGCGTCCTTCGTAAAGGGCGCGACCGGTAATCACGCCGGCTATTCCGTGCTGGAACAGCCGACGCAACGCGACGATATCATCGATCCGCGCAACCCCGCCGGAAGCAATCACTGGCGTCTTCGAGGATCGCGCGACCGCTTCGTACATTTCGATGTCGACCCCGTTTTCGGTGCCGTCGCGGGAAATGTCGGTCAAAATAACCGCGGCTATCCCAGCCTGCTGGAAGCGCTCCAAGGCGTCGGCCACGACAAGTTGACTGGTCTCGCGCCAACCCTTGATCGCCAAGCGCCCGTCGCGCACATCAAGCGAGCCGAATACGCGTCCCGGATGCTCGCGGCAAGCCTCGGCGAGCATCGAGGGGTTGAGCATCGCAGCCGACCCAATCGATACGTAATCCGCACCCGCCGCTATCGCCGCACGCACCGAATCAACGGTCCTTAGCCCTCCGCTTACGTCCAGCGCGCAACCGACTGCCGAACGGATCGCGCGAATCGATTCCAGATTGCGCGGCGCGCCGGCGATCGCGCCGTCGAGATCGACGACGTGGATTATCCGCGCGCCCTCGTTTTCGAAAGCGCGCGCGGCCGCCGCCGGGTCCTGGCCGTAGACGGTTGCGCGGTCCATCTCGCCGCGCAGAAGGCGCACGACCTCGCCGCCCTTGAGGTCAATCGAAGGAATGACGGTGAACTTCTCGAACAAGCGCGTAGTTACGAAAGCGTGCCCTTGGTCGACAACGCGGCGCCGCCCGAGCGCGGTTCGCGCGCAGTCGCCTGATCCATCGCACGCGCGAGCGCCTTGAAAGCAGCCTCGATAACGTGATGGGGGTTGCGGCCGCCGACCAGGTTGAGATGCAGGTTCATCCCGACCTCGTCGCTCAGCGCCTTCATGAAGTCATGCACCAGTTCGGTCTGGAAAGTTCCCACCCGCTCCTGCGCGATCGGCACGTTGTAGGCGAGATAGCTGCGGCCACTGATGTCGACCACCGCCGAACACAGCGCCTCGTCCAGCGGAACCATCGCCTCGCCGAAGCGCCGGATGCCCGAGCGATCGCCGAGCGCCTGACGAAAGGCGCGGCCGAGCACGATACCGACGTCCTCGACCGTGTGATGCTCGTCGATATGGACATCGCCGCTCGCCTGAATCACGAGATCGAAGAAGCCGTGGCGCGCGAAGCTCTCCAGCATGTGGTCGAGGAACGGAACGCCGGTTTCCACCGCGCCGCGTCCGCCGCCGTCGAGATTGAGCGCGACCTTGACCTCGGTCTCGCGCGTCTTGCGTTCGACCGCGGCCGAACGGCCGGAGAGCGGCTGGCCGTTGGCGCTGGCCCGCGCGTCCTGTTTGTCCGCGGAGGCGACTTTCAGGCGCGGAGTCTTGCTTGAAGTTTTCAAATTGGAAGCCGGAGTCTTCAAATGAGCCTTGTTCGCCATCTTTTATGCCACGTAATGGGCACGCGGCGCGCCGCATCCCGCGTCGCCTTCATCGGATTGTCATCTTACCTGTCGGCCGGCCCTCGTGTAACTCACGCAATATCTTTCGCCAGCGACTTGGACAGCGGCCTCCTTCACTTTTTCCGCTGAGCGCGGCGCGCGCCGGCGCCCATCCGCAACTCGACCGCCCGCGCATGGCCCTCGAAACCTTCCATGCGGGCCAGGCGCGCGACCGCTGGCCCGAGTTTTTCGATCGCACGTGCCGAGGCCTCGATTACACTGGTGCGCGCGACAAAGTCATACGCGCCCAGCGGCGAAGCGAACCGCGCCGCGCCGCCCGTGGGCAGCACGTGATTGGGTCCGGCGAGGTAATCGCCGAGCGGCGCAGGGCTAAGCTCGCCCACGAACACCGCGCCCGCCGCGCGCACCCGCCCCAGCCATCGCGGCGCGTCCCTGAGGTCGAGTTCAAGATGCTCGGGCGCGATCCGGTTGGCGAGAGCGAAGGCTTCTTCGAGGTTATCCACCACGACCAGGGCGCCGCGCCGTTTGAATACGCGCCTGACCGTGGCGGCGCGCGGAAGATCCGCGAGGGCCTCCTCGATTGCGGCCGCGACACGCTCGGCGGTGGCGCGCGAGGGTGTCAGCAGCACGGCGGCTTCGTCACCCGATCCGTGTTCGGCCTGCGCGATAAGGTCGGCCGCGACCCATTGCGCGCGCGCGCCGGCGTCCGCGATCACCAGCACCTCGCTCGGCCCGGCCATTTTATCGATATCGACCGCGCCGTAGACCATCCGTTTCGCGGTCTGTACCCAGGCGTTGCCCGGGCCGACTATTTTGTCGACCGCACCGATGGTGCGCGTGCCGTAGGCGAGCGCGGCCACCGCCTGCGCGCCGCCGACGCGGTAGAACTCATCGACGCCGGCGATTGCCGCGGCCGCCAGCACCGCCGTCGAGTCGCCCGCGGGCGACGGCGGCGACATCATCACGATTTCATCGACGCCCGCGACGCGCGCCGGAATAGCGTTCATCAGCACGGTCGAAGGATACGCGCCCTGCCCTCCCGGAACGTAGATTCCGACCCGCCTGAGCGGCCGCACCGTCTGGCCCAGGCGCATCCCCGAAGCGTCGCGATAAGTGAACGAGCGGCTTAGCGTACGGCGATGGAACTCGCGGATACGCCGTGCCGCAAGCTCGAGCGCGCGGCGCTCGGCGGGAGCAAGCGCGCGGCGCGCCGCCTCCATCTCCGCGGGCCGCACGCGGAGGCGGGCCGGTGTGAGCTTAACGCGATCGAAGCGGGCGCCGAATTCGACCAGCGCGCGGTCGCCGCGACGGCGCACTGAGGCGATTATTTTCGCCACCGCCGCGTCGATTGCTACGCCGTCACTGCCGCGCCGCATCAGCATCGCGTCGAGAAACCGGCGAAACGCGGCGCCGTGCGAGTCAAGGATTGTGAGCTTCACCTCACGCCGCCTCTTCCTCGGGCACCCGCTCCACGCCCGCGCCCAGCGCGCGGAGCTTCGCGTCGAGCGCTTCGTAGCCGCGGTCGAGATGATAGACGCGGCTCAGCTCCGTGTTGTTCTCGGCGGCGAGGCCCGCCAGGATGAGCCCCATACTGGCGCGGAGGTCGGTTGCCATCACCGGCGCGCCATACAGCGCCGTCGGCCCACGCACCACCGCGGTCGGCCCCTTCATCACGATATCGGCGCCCATTCGAATCAGCTCAAGGGCGTGCATGAAACGGTTCTCGAAAATGGTCTCGGTGATGACCGAGGTTCCGGCGGCCTGCGTCAGCAGCGCCATCATCTGCGCCTGCAAATCGGTGGGAAATCCAGGGTACGGGAGCGTGCGCAATTCGACCGGGCGGAGGGCGGCGCCGCGCGCGACCCGCAGCCCGCCCGTGACCGGCTCGACCATGGCCCCAGTCTCCTTGAGCTTGGCGATAACCGCTTCCAGGTGCTCGAGCGGCGCGCCCCGCACCACCACGTCACCCCCGGTCACCGCCGCCGCAATCATCAAAGAGCCGGCCTCGATACGGTCGGGAATCACCGTATGCTCGGCGCCGCCAAGGCGCTCAACGCCTTCGATTTCGATCACGTGGCTGCCGGCGCCGGAGATTCGCGCACCCATCGCGGTCAGCATCCGCGCCAGGTCCTGCACCTCGGGCTCGCGGGCCGCGTTCTCGATCGAAGTGTGGCCGCGCGCGCGCACCGCGGCCATCATGATGTTCTCGGTGGCGCCGACCGAGGGCGAGTCGAGCCATACTCGCGCGCCGTGGAGATTGCCTGCGTGGGCTTCGACATAGCCGTGGCGCATCTGGATACGCGCGCCAAACATCCGCATTCCCGCAATATGCAGGTTGACCGGCCGCGCGCCGATCGCGCATCCGCCCGGCGTCGAAACCCGCGCCCGTCCGGTGCGCGCAAGCAGTGGCCCCAGCACGAGGAACGACGCGCGCATCGTCTTGACCAGTTCGTAGGGCGCCTCGTGCGAGGTTATGGTGCCTGCGTGCAGCTCGACGTCATGGTCGCCGACCCATCGCGATTCGACGCCCAGACGCCCGAGCAACTCGATCGAGGTCCGAACGTCGCGCAGGCGCGGAACGTTATGGACGAGCACTGGCTCGTCAGTCAGCAACGCCGCCATCAGGCACGGCAGGGCGGCGTTCTTGCTACCGGAGAGTTCCACCGTACCGCGCAGCGGTGCACCCCCGCGGATGATCATCTTGTCCATCTGAAAATGTAGAGTTCCCCCGGATCAACGATTCGCGCACAGCTAAAGCGCGCGACGCGCCCGCACCACGCGCTCGACGCCCGCAAGATCGCACATCCGCACGCTCGTGTCGCATCCCGCCGCATGCATCATCGTCTCGACTGCATCCGCCTGTCCCGCACCAACCTCAAGTATCACTTCACCGCCGCACACAAGCCATAGCGCCAGGCCGTCCGCGATTTTGCGATAGAATTCCAAACCGTCGCGGCCACCCTCGAGAGCGATCCGCGGCTCAAAATCGCGGACCTCCGGCTCGAGTGTGGCAAGCTCGGCTCCAGCGACGTAAGGCGGATTGGAAACTATAAGGTCGAATGGCGATCGGCTCTGGTCCAACGCGGCGAAGCAATCGCCTTGGACGAAAGTGATTCGGTCCATGCATCGATGGCGCCGTGCGTTGTCGGCGGCAATTTCAAGCGACACTTTAGATATATCCAGAGCGACGATCCGTGCCGTGGGCGCGTTTTTCGCGATCGCGATTGCGATAGCGCCCGAACCGGTCCCGAGGTCTAGCACCGTCGCGGCCGGACGCCCGCGCAGAAAATCCAGCGCCGCCTCTACCACGGTCTCGGTCTCGGGACGCGGGATGAGCACGCCGGGACCGACCGTGATCTCGAGCGAAAAGAATTCGCGCTGCCCGACGATATAGGCGAGCGGCTCGCGGGCCTCGCGCCGCGAGACCATCTGCTCGAAGCGTCCTAAATCGACCGCGTCGATTTGCATCGCGCCGGACACCACAGCGGCGCGCGAAGCCCCTGCCGCCGCAGCCATCAGCAATTCGGCGTCCAGGCGCGCGCTCGCGACGCCGGCCCGTGCCAGGCGCGCGCTCGCGGCCGCGATTGCGGCCGCGGCTTCGCGCTCAGGCATACGCGCCTCGGTGATTGCCTCGGGATCCATCGGCGCGTTACGTGCTGAGCGCCTCGGCCTGCTCGCGCGTGGCAAGCGCGTCGATAAGCGGATCGATCGCGCCGTCGAGCACCTGGTCGAGTTGATGCAGCGTCAGGTTGACGCGATGGTCGGTGACACGGGACTGCGGAAAATTGTAGGTGCGGATGCGCTCGGAGCGGTCGCCGGTGCCCACCATCGAGCGTCGCGTCGCGGCCGTCTTGGCGTCCTGCTCGGCTTGCGCCGCTTCCAGCAGGCGCGCGCGCAGGATCTTGAGCGCCCGCGCCTTGTTCTTGTGCTGCGATTTTTCGTCCCGGCAAACGATCACCATTCCGGTCGGGAGGTGGGTGATGCGCACGGCCGAGTCGGTGGTGTTGACGCTCTGACCGCCGGGGCCCGAGGCGCGCATAACGTCGATGCGGAGGTCTTTCTCCTCGTTGATGTTGACTTCGACGTCGTCGGCTTCGGGCATCACGGCGACCGTCACCGCCGAGGTATGGATGCGGCCCTGGGCTTCGGTCGCGGGCACGCGCTGCACGCGATGCACTCCGCCTTCGAACTTGAGCCGGCTGTATGCGCCGCGGCCCGCGATGAGCGCGATCACTTCCTTGATTCCGCCAAGGCCAGTGGTGCTGAGGCTCAGCGACTCGACTTTCCATCGATGGCGTTCGGCGTAGCGGGTGTACATCCGGAACAGTTCGGTGGCGAAGAGCGAGGCTTCTTCGCCACCGGCGCCCGCGCGAATTTCGAGCAGCACGTTGCGGTCGTCGTTGGGGTCGCGCGGCGTGATCAGTATCTTGATGCGCTCTTCCAGCTCGGCCTGGCGCTTTTGCAGCGTCGGCAGCTCGCCTTTGGCTAGTTCGCGCAAGTCCTCGTCGTCGCCTTCGAGCACCGCGCGATGCTCGGCGATGTCGCCCAGCGTGTGGCGATACTCGCGGATGGCGCCGATCACTTCCTGGAGCGAGGAGCGCTCGCGGGCAAGCTGGGCATACTCGCGATTGTTGGCGATTACGGCGGGATCGCTGATGCGCCGCTCCAGTTCGGCGAAGCGCTCCTCGATTCCCTTGAGCTTGTCGAGCATCGGCACCTGCGTCGTGAGGCGCGCGCGGATTCAGCGCCACACGGGACAAAAATTTAGCGCGGCTACCAAGTGTGAGGCCAGCCGCGCCATCGAGACCGATCCCCCGCCCACCCGGACGCATCGCAATGCGCCGCGGGCAGCGGAGGTTGCTATGCTACTTTACGACCGTACTTGCGATTGAAACGCTCGATCCGGCCGGCTGTGTCGACCAGCCGCTGCGTGCCGGTATAGAAGGGATGGCAGTTCGAGCAGACCTCGACCTGCAGCTCGCCCACCGTCGCGCGCGTCTCGAACGTGTTGCCGCATGCGCAGGTAACTACGCAGCGATGGTATTCGGGATGGATTCCGGGTTTCATTTCCTTCCTTCTTTCCGCAACATTCTATCATCAGGCGGCCGGTCAACTCAATTCATCAACTCACTTCGTCTCTAACGAGGGAGCCGTTGGTGAACGACCCCTCTTCAGGCGCCGCCCCGTTTGACCTTGGGCTAAGATAACCACGAACTGGCGGTTTGTCATCGCCCTTGAGACGACTGCACGGCCCTTGAGACGACGGCACGCGGCGATTGTCAGCCCCGCGCTTCGGTATTAAAATCGTGCGCTCGCGGCGCGAGCGCAAGCACGAGATTTTTCCATCAGGACGGCAATGCCATATGTTTTGACAACCCAGGTCCGCGCCAGTGTGCGCGCGACCGCGACGATCGGCCGGCTTAGCGCGGCGGTTCTCGCAACAGCACTGGCCATTGGATGCTCATCGCAAGGCCCAGCCACAACCGCCCCGCCACCGCCGCCGCCTACGGCTCCCGGTTCGCCACAAGTAATCACCAGCCTCTCGCAGCTTTCATCCGGCAACACCGATGCCGCCTCGCTCAGCAACGCCGCGAAGGTGCTGAAATCCGATCCGTCCCGGGACAAAAATCTTGCGCTGGTCGCGCACGGCGGGGGCGAGGACAGGCCCTCGACTCTGCGCCGGCTGTTCCTGGACCATCCCGACTCTCCGCGCTACGCCGATACCGCGGTGCCGCATACCCAGGAACGGCTGCTCAATGCCAAGGCCGCTGCGCATCCAGGCTTCGCGAGCTTGATGCTCGCACAACTGCTCAGCGAGATGGTCAAGGAGGAGAAGGTTGAACCGATGGTGACGGTGGAATTGTCCGAAGAGGTCAAGCCCGTCATCTTGATCGCCGTCCTCGACAACAGGGGCCAGCTCAGGGAGCTGATCTACCAGCAGCATTCCGGACTCGCCGCGGTCGACAATTTCGTCGTCGCCGCCTGCAAAGCATCGCTGTGGGCCAACAATATGCCCAAGGATGCGCTGTCCGAGGACGGCACCTACCGTTTGCGTATTGAAGCCCAGCTTAGCAAATATAGTGCGGACCGGGAGGGCAATCAGACGTTCACCACGAAGGTTGGCCTGGGGATTCTGTGATCCTGGGCCCGCGTGGATTTTCCCGGAGGGGGATTTCGCCGAGGTGTTTTTTTCGATCACGAGGTACGATGACAGATAAGACACAACTGAGACTTGTTGGGCGGGGGCGGATGGCGCAGGGCGCGGGCGAGCGGGTAGCTCATCGCTACGTGCCCAACGCGGGACTTTCGGTGCCGGTCGTCACCATCCTCAACCATTCGGGCGAGGTGCTCGAGGACGAGCAGCGCGCGGTCGTGCGCTGGGCGGTGCAGGACGGCCACGGCGCCAACATCATCTTTGCCGCAGGCACCACCGGCGAGTGGAACAAGCTCGACAATCCGCGCCGCCAGCAGATCGCGCGCGTGGTGGTCGACGAATGCCGCCACATCAGTGCTGCCGGCGTGGCGGTCGAAGCCTGGGTCGGCATCACCGGACATACGTGCGCCGAGACGTTGGAGAACCTCGAATATGCGCTGGAGATCAACGCCGAAGCGGTAGTGGTCGCGCCACTTTCGATTCGCGATTCGGACGATCCGGTCGGCTTCGTCAATCGTGAAATCAATGCGCTGTTCGAGCGCGCAAAACAGAGCATCCCGGTGTTCCTCTACGATAACGCCGAGATTTCCGCGCCCGGCCATACCCCGCACCTGCATACGCGCGACGTCAAACAGATGAGCCGGATGGATTACGTACGCGGGGTCAAAGTCACCGCCGGCAAGGCGGTGCTAGGCAACTACACGCGCGCGGCGTCGCACTTCAACCGCGGCGGTGATTTCGCGATTTACGCCGGCGACCCATATCTCATCTTCGACCTGTTCGCGCCGCCCAAGGGCGCGCGCGGATGGACCCGGCATTACTGGAACCGCTACTGGACTCGCGATTCGCTGCCCTATGGAATCGTCGCCGGGCCAAGCAACGCGATGCCGCGCGAATGGCAGCGGGCGCTCCGCGTGTGCCGCAATGGCGATTCCGCCCTGATGCATCGCTACGCCCAGGTGCTCGAGGAGTTCCGTGCCGCTTGCGAGTTCAACCGCGGGGGCCGCAGCTTCCGCCCCACCCTGGCCTGCCTCAAGGCCGCGCTGGTCGAGATGGGCGTGTGCCGCAGCGAAGCGCTCGCGCCGGGAACGCCCGCGTTCAGCGGCGGCGAGCGGCGCGAGTTTGCGCGCCGCTTCAAGGACCAGCGCCGGCGCGCTGCAGCCACGCTCGAGCCCGGATGGCTCAGCGAGGCCGTTGCGGAGCGCTCTCAGGCGAGGCGCGCGCTTAAGGATGGCTGAGGGAAAACTCGACGTCGTCGGCTGCGGCAGCATGGTGGTGGACTTGTTCTACCGCACGCCGAAGTTCGTTCACGCCGAGCAGAAGGTCGCACTCCACGCGCATCTCGACGACGGCCCGATGGAACGGGCGGCGGTCGGCGGCCTGGTGCTCAACCATCTCGGATGGGCGCGCGTGCTGGGACTCGAGGTCGGCGTGTTCGGCAAAATCGGCGCCGACCGCTACGGCGAGTTTCTGTGCCGCGGGATCGGACAGCTCGGGATTCGGCATCATCTGACCACCGACGGCTCAGCCAGCTCGTTCGCCAAGGTCTTCGTCGACGCGCGCGGCGGCCGCGCGATCTACATGGCGCGCGGCGCCACCGCCGAGCTTGCACCCGAGGAGATTCGCCGCCGCCACGCCGGCTTCATCCGACACGCCCGGATGGTCTCGACCGAAATTTCGCAACTCCCGCTCCGCACCGTCATCGCCCTGCTGCTGTTCGCGCGGGCCAATTCCGTCCCGACCGTGCTCGACGTCGATCTGCCGCCCGCCGATGCCTGTCCGGCGCTCGGCACTCGCGCCGAACTGGCGCGCGCCCTTCGCCTGGCCACGATTCTCAAGCCTACCCGTCTCGCGGCGCGCGCACTGATAGGCACGGGGCGCGATACGCTAAAGCTCGCGCAGGCGATGCGCGCGCGCTACCAGAGCCAGGCCGTGGTCGTCACCGATGGCGAGAACGGATGCGCGATCGCGGCGGAAGGGACCGCGCTTAAGCTGCCGGCGTTCCCGGTCAAGGTGGTGGACACCACCGGCGCAGGTGACGCCTTCATGGGCGCGATGCTCGCGGGCCTCAGATGGGGCCTGCCGTGGCGCGCGATCGGGACGCTCGGCAACGCGGCGGGCGCGGTATGCGTGGGACGGCTGGGCGCGTTTCCCACCGGCTTCGAGGTGCGCGACGAAGTGCTCGAGTTGTTTCACGGCGCGATGCCCGATCAGGCGCTGCCGGAGATCGAAACGCCTGCGCAGATCGGCGGACCGCTCGATCCCTCGGTCGAGGTTAACCGTTTCCTGGAATTGTGCCTGAGCGAGCTTGGGACGCTGCGGCGCGAGATCGATCTCAACCAGATTCGCGCCGCGGTCGACATGATCCGTACCGCCGAGGCGCGCGGCGGCCGCGTCCATCTGACCGGCGTCGGCAAGCCCGAGCACGTGGCGCGCTACGCCGCGAGCCTGCTGTGCTCGGTGGGGACGCAGGCGACCTTCCTGCACGCGACCGAAACCCTGCACGGCAGTCTGGGTCAGGTCGATCCCAAGGACGTCGTGATCGCGATCTCCAATAGTGGCAACACGCGCGAGTTGTGCGAAGCCACCGTGGCGATCAAGGAGCACGGCGCGCAACTGATTGCGGTGACCGGCAACCCGGCCTCCGAACTCTCGCATCTCGCCGACCTCGTTATCAATGCTCCGATCGAGCAGGAGGGCGGCGTGCTCGGCCTCGCGCCGCGCATCAGCGTACTCGCCGAGGTGTGCGTGCTCGCCGCGCTGTCGGTCGCTCTGGAAGCCGCGCGCGGGCTGACGCTGGAGCAGTACGGCCGATGGCATCGCGCAGGCACGCTGGGCGCCGCGGCGCGTCGCCTGGTTTCGGGGCGCCACGGCCGGCGCAAACTCAAAGCCGTGAAATAAAGAAATCGAGAAATAGCAAACGAGCCAACGCCGTGTGCCGGTGCCCGGCGTCGAACACAGCAGGATCGAATACGGAGGATCCGGCGATGAAGTATGGGATCGCGATCCGCAACATGGGACCGCAATCGACTCGTGGCGCCCTGATTGCTTGCGCCCGCGCCGCCGAGCAACTCGGCTTCGACGCGGGCTTCGTCTCCGACCATCTGGCCCTGCCACCCGACGACGTCGAGGGCTCGGGCGGCCGCTACCTCGACGTGCTGGCGACGCTCGCGTTTCTCGCCGGCGCGACCGAGCGGATCCGCCTGGGCGTGTCGGTGCTCGTGCTGCCCTATCGTCCGGCCGTGCTCACCGCCAAGCAGGTCGCGACGATCCAGGAACTATCGGGCGGCCGGATGATTCTTGCCACCGGCGTCGGATGGATGCGGCGCGAATTCGAGGCGCTCGGCGTTGACCCGAGCCTGCGCGGCGCGCTAACCACCGAAACGCTGCGCGTGCTGCATCAATTGTTCTCAAACGACGTTGCGTCCTACGACGGCGAACTCGTGCACTTCGCGCCCTTCGTATTTCTTCCGCGTCCGCCGTTGCCACCGATCTGGATCGGCGGCAACGGTGCCAAGGCGATCGCCCGTGTGCTGGAATTCGGCGACGGATGGCATCCGATGCTGCCGGTAGAGAAGCTTGGTCCGGCGGTGGCCGCACTGCGCGATCAGGCTCGCGCGCGAGGCCGCGTCGAGCCGGAAATCGTGGTGCGCCGCGCGCTCAAGCTGGACGATGTCGCCGCCGCCCGCGCCCGGCTGGAAGCCGAGCGCGCGGCCGGCGCGACGTACTTCATCCTGGACCTCGGCCGCTACGCGGACGAACGCGAGTTCGTCCGCGGCGCCGAGGCGTTCATGACGCGCGTCGCGCGATGAGACGCGCGCGCCGCGCGGCTTCTGCCCTGCAGCACTAAGACGGGGGCGGGCGCGGCCTGTGGCCGCGCCCGCCCCCGTCCAATGCTGCACCGCCGCGCGATCGCGCGGCGGTCACCGAGCCAAACGAGCTTGCCTCTAGATGATCTTGTCGCGCTTGAGACCTTCGATCTCGGCCGGCTTGAGCCCCAAAAGCTCGCCGTACACCCGCTCGTTGTCGTGGCCGACTCCGACCGAGCCGCGGAAGATCTTGCCCGGCGTGTCCGAAAACTTTGGCACTATCCCGACGCCTTTGACCTTGCCCGCCTGTTCGTCGGTCCATTCGACGTGCATGTCGCGCGCCTGGTATTGCTCGTTCTCCGCCATGTCTTTGCTCGACATGATCCGGTTGCAGGCGACGTTATGCTGGTTCATGTGCCGCACGACTTCCAAGGCGGTTCGCTCGTTGATCCATCCGCGCAGCAGCGCGTCGAATTCGATCCCTTCCATCGATTCGATGTCCAGGCGCGCCTTCTGCCATTTCGGATCGGCCGGGTCCAGACCGATGGCCTGCACCACGCGGTCGTAAACCTCGCCGATCGCGCCCAGCACCACCCATCCGTCCTTGGCCTCGAAGCTATCCAGCGGCTGAAAGCCCTGTGCCTTGTTGCCCGAGCGCTCGCGCACCAGCCCCTGCTGAAAGTACTCGACCATCGTGCCGCCGAGCGTACGATGGATCGCTTCGTACTGTGCGATATCGATTGCCTGGCCCTTGCCGAAGCTTCGCGCGTAGGTCAGTCCCGCCAGCGAGGACCACAACGTGAACAGCGCCGTCAGATAGTCGCCGGTCCACGGTGCGGCGCGCGAGGGCGGCGTCTCCGGAAAACCGGTCTGATACATGATGCCGCCGAAGGCCTGGCCCACGATGTCATACGAGGTGCGGCCGATGTAGTCGGGATGGCCGTACTGGCCGTAGGAGCTGACGTGGGTAATCACCAGCTTCGGATTGACCTTCCATACCGAGGCGTCGTCGAGGCCCCATTTCGGATAGGTTCCGGCCTTCGAGCTTTCCATCCAGATGTCGGCGCGCTCGACCAGGCGCAGGAACAAGTCGCGCCCGCGCGGCTGGGTGAGGTCGAGCGAGATGCAGAAGACGTTGCGTCGCTCTTGCACCCAGTTGGTAGCGGTTTCGCCCTTGCCGTCGCGCGTCTTGAGCCGGATACCGACGGTGCGCCATCCCATGTCGCCCACGCCGGGGCGTTCTATCTGGATGACTTCGGCGCCCATCTCGGCGGCCAATGCCGCGCCGAACGGCTGCGCGATCAAGGTGCCGCTCGAGATGATTTTGACCCCCTGCAGTGGTCCAAAAGCCTCGGGTACAAGGGTCTTCTCCGCCATCGTGGCCTCCTGAAAGTCGGCGCTGTCGGTCAAAACCGGATCATGCACCGTTTGTGCCGAGCGGGGCAACCCGCGCGCGCACCTATCGTTACGGACTTCGCCGGACGTTTGCCGCGTCCGCAAGCCGCGATATTATACAGAGGCGTGCCGCGATTCACGGCAGGTTGGAAGTGTCTGCGTCAGGTTGTATGTCGGATTCTTGGTCGAATTCCGTGACAAACGGTTCGTCAAATCTTGAGTCAAAGCTTAGGCTAAACTTTGAGACGCGAAATTGAGACGAGTTTTGAGAAAGGTTCGCCGCGATGAACGACGCGATTGACCGGCGCGAGCTTACCTTCATGGCCATGGCCGGCCTTCTCGGCGGCGCGCTCGGATGGCTGCCGGTCGAGTTGGTCAGCCACGGACACAGCATCACGCAGGTCGAGAACTTCTGGACCCAGTTCGCGGGTGTGGTCTCGATGGCATTGTTCTGGGGGTTGGTCGGCGGTTTCATCGTCGGCGCTCAGGGCAAAAGCTTGCAACTCACGCCGACCCTGACCCGGCGTTTTCTCATCGGACTGGTGGTCTGCTTTCTCATCGGTCTGCCCGCGGTCTATTACTCCAACGTCGTCTTCACGATGATCCTCACGGCCGGCGGATGGGGCGCCAACCAGGCCGGTTCGGAGATTTATTTGCGTGCCGCGCGGGTAATCGGATGGGTCCTGATGGGTTTCATCTGCGGCGCCGGCGTGGGCCTGGCGAGCGGCTCGCTCAACGACCTGATGGGATCGTTGCGCAACATCATAAAAGGCGCGGTCGGCGGATGGGTGGGCGGCTTTGTCGGCGGTGTGGCCTTCGACGTCATCGGAGCCAATGCGAGCGGGCTCTACGCGCGGTTGTTCGGATTGTGCGCGCTCGGACTGGCGGTCGGCCTGATGATCGGGCTGGTGCAGGAGCTGACCAAGAGCGCGTGGCTCAACGTCGAGGCGGGACGGCTGCGCGGGCGCAGCTTCAATATCGATCGTGCGATGGCGACGCTCGGACGCGCGGAGGAAAACGTGGTCGGACTCTTCGGCGATTCCGGCGTGCAACCGCGCCACGCGGTAATCGAGCGCCGCGGCAACAGCTACGTGCTGAAAAATCTCGCCGTGCAGCAAGGCGTGTTTCTCAATGGCAACCGGATCGAAACCGCCGAGCTGAATGACGGCGATCGAATCAAGATTTCCGACTACGAATTGAGCTTCCACCTTAAGAGCGCCAGCGCCGGTTCGCGCCCAGCCGTCTTACGCCAGGACGCCGCACCGGCCTCCGCATCCGCGCAGTCTGCGACGCCGTGCCTGGTCGACGGCAACGGACGCCGCTATGAGCTGCGTGCGCAAGCGCCGACGACCCTGGGCCGCGCGACCGACAACGACATCGTGATCTCCGACGCCTCCGTGTCGCGCCGTCACGCGAGCATCGTGCCGCACAACGGCGGTTTCGCGTTGCGCGACCTGGCCAGTCAGAACGGCACCTACCTGCGCGGCCAACGGATCGACGGCACGCATCAGCTTGCCAACGGCGACGACGTGCGGCTCGGGGACGCGCCGTTTGTATTCCATGGCTGAAACCGGCATGGCTGACGCTGTTACGACCCGGGCGCGCTTCTGCTCGCAATGCGGCCAGCCGGTGACGGTCGCCGAAGCGGTGTTCTGCAAGCAGTGCGGCGCGAGGCTGGGAGTTGTGGGATGGCTCGGCGATCTGAGTTCACCCGCGCTAATCGCGTTCGTGTTAAGCGTGGTGCCTGGGCTCGGCCACTTCTATGCCGGGCGCACGGGTCGAGCGATCGGATGGTTTTTCGGCGCGCTATTCGCGTACGGCACTTCGTCGTCACTGGGCGTGTTGATTCATCTGGTATGCGCGGTATCGGCGGCGCGCGCCGCCACACTTGATGCTGAGCGGCGCAGAATTCGCGCCGCTGGAGCGTTGACGGCAAGGCCGCGGCAGCATTAATTAGCCGCGACCTCCGCAATGATTGCGCCAAACACCATAGTCGGCAGCCGCTACCGCGTCGTAAAGCCGCTCGGCGGCGGCGGGATGAAGCTGGTCTACCTGGCCGAAGACCTGCGCCTGGCGGCGCGCCGCTGCGCGCTGGCCGAAGTGATCGACAACTTCACCAATCCCGACGCGCAGCGCCAGGCGGTCGACGCCTTCCAGCGTGAGGCGGATATGCTGGCGCGGCTCAACAACGAGCACATCCCCCGCGTCTTCGACCGCTTCAGCGAAGAAAACCGTCACTACCTGGTGATGGAATATATCGACGGCGCGACGCTCGAGGAGGAGATGAAGCAGACGGGCGGGCGGCTGGCCGAGCCGCGCGTCATCGACATCGCGCTGCAAATTCTCGATACGCTCGAGTATCTGCACGGGCTCGAGCCGCCGGTAATCTATCGCGATCTCAAGCCCTCCAACGTGATGATGATGAGCAGCGGGCAGGCCAAGCTCATCGACTTCGGCATCGCGCGCCATTTTCAGCCGCTGCAGAACGCGACCATGATCGGCACCCAGGGGTACGCGCCGCCCGAGCAATATCGCGGCAAAGTCGAGCAGCGTTCGGACCTCTACGCGCTGGGCGCAACGATGCATCATGCGCTCTCCGGGCGCGACCCGGCCAACGAGGCTCCGTTCAGCTTTCCACCGCTCGGCACGCTATGTCCCGAGGTCAACCACGTGCTGGCGACGCTGGTCGACGACGCCCTCGCCTACGACGTCGAGCGCAGGGTACCCAGCGCGGAGGAATTCAAGCGCCGGCTGGCCGACATTCGCGACGGCGTCGCTCCGACAAGCGCTCCGGCGTCATCGTCGACGGCCAGCCACGCGGACCACGAACTACGTCCGCCAGCTCCGGGCCCATCACAATCGACTGCGCCGTCCCAGGTGGCTTCCAGCCCCGCCCGCTCGCAGCTTCGGCTGCCGTTGGGAAACCCCGGCGCGTCGCGGCCCGCATCGCCTTCCGCGCCGACGGTGCTCCGTACGACATCGGAGATGAGTTGCGCGCGATGCGGCCGTTCGATTCCCATAGACTCACACTTCTGTTCTTTCTGCGGCGCGAAAGTGACTATCGCGATCGCCGAGGCCAGGGTCGCCCCCGATCACGACGCCGAAACCGTGCTGCTCTCGGTGCCGCCCTCGGTCCACGACGGGCCGCGCGTTCCGCCCCGCGACGCGCACCCGCCCCATCGTAGGTACAGTGCGCGCCGTCCCATCCTGATGCTGGTGCTGATCTTCGCAGGCGCTTTCACGGCAGTGAAGGTGGTTTCGTGCCTGAACCTTATTGGTAACTATTCGGGCGATACCTCTCCCGACGCGACGCGCGCCGACACGCCCGCACCCGGAGCGCTCGCGCCTGACGCGTCGGCACCTGACGCGGAGCCCCAGGGCTCCGCGCCTGATTCTCCGCCTTCCACTTCAAGCTTTCTTTCCGCCCGGCTGGAGGCTTTCCGCGCGGCGCTCGACGCCAGCGGCTATAGCAGCGTGCGCTTCAGGATGGTGGGCGACACGATGGTCCTGACGGGAACAGTTCCGACGGCGACCGATGAAGCAATGGTGCAGATGCTCGCGTTGAACATCGCGGGTGTGGCCTCGCTCAAGGATCGTATCCAGGTGCGGAACGGCTTCGCCGGTCCATAGGGCAGCCGTCGAAACGAGACAGTCCGTCAAGCTACCGCAAATCGCTTTTCGCCCGCGACTCGCGAAGCGGCATTCCAAGGCACGCCGGCAAATGTGAGAATCATTGCGCTATGCTCATCGACTTGCACGTTCATACTCTGCTCTCTTCGGATTCCAACATCGCGCCCGAGCTATACGTGGAGGCCGCCGCGCGCGGCCCGCGCCGCCTGGACGCCATCTGCTTCACCGAGCATCGTCTGTTCCCGGCCGATCCGGATCTCGACAAGCGCTACGCCGAGCTGACGGAGCAGTTTGGCGTGATGGTGTTCAAGGGTATCGAGGCCGACACCAACCTGGGCCATCTGCTGCTGTTCGGGGTGACGCGCGAAGTGCTTCGCCGCTTCGACCTGAGCTCGCGGATGCTCAAAAGCGACGTTCTGATCGAGGTCGTCCACGGCGAGGGCGGAATCGCGATCCCGGCGCATCCGTTTCGCGACTCGGGCTTCGGTCCACAGCTTGACGATCTGCTGGCGCGCCACGGCGCGGCGCTCGGCGTGATCGAGGCGCTCAACGGGCAGAACTCGCCGCGCGAGAACGAAGCGGCCCTGATCGCGACGGAGAAACTCGGCCTGGTCGGCGTCGGCGGCAGCGACGCCCATTTCGTGACCCCGAAATGGTTTCTCACCTGCGCGACCGAGCTGGAGCGCCAGGTAGGCGACGTCGAAGGGCTGTGCGCCGAGCTGCGCGCCGGACGCGCCCGCCCCTTCCGCTTCGACGACGCGGCAACTCCGCCGACCGACGCATAGTGAGCGGCGCAAGTGCTTCTGCGGTTCTCCTTAGCGCTGCGAGTCCGCTTCGCACAGGATGACCGGGAAGCTCTCGGACTATGATGAGCTTCCGCTCAGCCACGCCACGGCTCTACCAGGATTTTCGCGTGCCGCTCGGGCGAGGCCAGGTCTTCGAACGCCTGCGCCACACCCTCGACCCCGACCTTGCCGGTCACCAGCGGGTCGCCGTTGACGGTGCCTTCGGCCAGGTTGCGCAGCGTAGTGGCAAACTCCTCGCCGGTATAACCGAGCACGAACTGGAGATTCAGTTCCTTGTTGATGCCGAACAGCGGCTCGATATGATCGCGCTCCATGCACACGCCGACCACTACCATCCGCGCGTGGGCCGGAGCCGCAGCCATTATCGACTCGATCACTCCGGGCACTCCGACGCATTCGAAAATCACCGCGGGCCGGCGCGGCGGCCCCGGCATCCATGGCGGCAGTTGCGGCGCGCGTGCGGGGTCGGCGTAGACGGCGAGCTCACTCCAGCTATCGTAGGGCGACTTTTCCTTGGGATCGACCACGACGTCGGCGCCCATCTGCAGCGCGAGCTGACGGCGGCGCGGCGAGAAATCCGCGGCGACGATCGGATGCGCGCCCTTGAGCTTGAGCGCGGCGATAACCGCCAATCCCACCGGACCGCATCCGATTACCAGCGGCGCGTCGTCCTTCTCCAGCCGTGCCTTGGCCACCGCGTGATAGCCGACCGCGAGTGGCTCGGTCAGCGCGGCGCGCTCGGTCGCAAGGCCGTTGGGTACTTCGAGCAGCAGCTTTTCGGTCAGGCGCATGAATTCGCCGTAGCCGCCGGGATGATCATTTGAATAGCCGACCGTCTCGACACCGGTGGGCCGGATGAGCACGGGCATCGCGCACACCCGGGCGCCGGGCTTAAAGCGGCGCTGGGTCTGCGGCCCGTAATCGACGACCTCGGCGCAAAACTCGTGGCCCATCACGATGTCGCGTTTGAGATCCATGATGAACGGGCCGCCGGAACGGCGCGCCCCTTCGACCAGTTTTTCCGCATGCTTGAGCGCATGCAGGTCGGAACCGCAGATTCCGCAAGCGAGCGTCTTGACCAGCGCCTCGCCAGGGCCCGGCGCGGGCGTCGCAACATCGTCGACCACCAGCTTCTTGTTACGCATCACCGCAGCGCGCATAGCGTTGTCCTCCGAGTGAGTGTTCCGTAGGTCCCCGAAGACTTTGTATCACTTCAGGGCGGTTGCTAGGCAACCGCTGGATTTCTCGACCCTGATTACTGGTTCAGACCTCGAGCGCGACCGGTTTCTTCAGGACGTAAGTCAGGACGAGATAGTAAAGGGCACCGATAGCAATCCAGCACGCTCCCAGGATCTTCGCGGCATTGTCCATTTCGTAGAGAACGTAGGCAATAACCGTGAATCCTGCCATCGGCAAGATCAGGTGGCGTAGCCACGCGCCACTGCGTTGGCGAACGAAGTAATAATTGATCACCGAAAGATGAAGCAGCAGGAAACTGGTAAGCGCACCGAAATTGACGACTCTGGTCAGATCATCCACGCGCGATGCGAAGAACAGCCCAACCATCAAGGACACACCGGCGACGTCCAGCGTGCTGACGTACGGGGTCTTATAGCGCGGATGAATCCTGGCCAACACCGCGGGCAACTTGCCATCGCGCGCCATGGCGAAAAGAATGCGCGCCACGGCGGCCTGCGCGACCAGGGCATTGGCGATCCCCGAGGCGACAACCACTGCACCGATCGTGATGAGGCGTAGCCAGGCTCCCCCGGCTCGTTCCGAAATCTCGTAAAACGCCGTCGCCGCCGAGGAGAAGTGCATGCCCTGCGCCAAGTCGGTAGCGATCCAGGTTTGCAGCATAAAAAGCCCGCCGATCAATGCGAGCGACAGCAGCGTGGCGCGAGCCACCGCGCCCTGACCGCCGCGGCTCTCTTCGGAGAGCGTGGAGATTCCATCAAAACCGAGAAACGAGAGCACCGCGATCGATGTGGCGCCCACCACCGTAGCAAATGAAAATACACTCGGGTTGTAGATCGGCCTGAGGGTCAAGCGACCGGCGCCGCGACCGTGGTACAGCGCGATCAGCCCAAAGGCGACAAACAGCGACAGCGCGATCAGTTCCATGATCAGCATGTACCAATTGACGCGCGCCGTGAACTGGATCCCGAGGAGGTTCACGACCGCATTAAAGCTGATGAATCCCAAGAGCCACGCCCACTCGGGCATGCCTGGGAGCAGCCCCCGCAGCGCAATGGCGCTGAATATGTACAAAAGCGCCGGGACAAGAATGTAATCCAGCAGAATCAGCCAGCCGGAGAAGAAGCCGGCGAGATCATGCAAGCCCCGTTGTGCGTAAGTGTATACCGAGCCGGCCAGCGGAAACGCGCGCGATATGGAAGCGTAACTCAGGGCGGTGAAAAACATCCCGACGAGACCGACCAAATAGGCGAGCGGGACCATGCCTTTGGAATCACTCCAGACGAAGCCGAATACGGAATATGGTGCGATGGGCACCATAAAGATCATGCCGTATACGACCAAATCCCGAGTGGTGAGCGTGCGATGTAACTGCTCCTGGTAGCCAAACTGCTCCAGGCGAGAACTGGGATCCAGCGCCTGTGCCGCGAGCCCCGGCTCGTAATCGGAGGGCACGGGTTTACGATCGCTCGCGATCGACGTCCTGAAGAAAGCCGATTAAGCCGGCAAAGTACCTTTGCTGATCGTCGTACATCGTAAGGTGGCTGCCGTCGGGGCAATACAGATAGCGGCCGTGCGTCAGGCTGCGAGCCATCTCTTCCATGTGGGCCGGATCCATCGTGTCATGGCGCGCCCCGATAGTCAGACTCGGAATGCCTATATGACGCAGATCATTGGTCCGGTCCCATTGCATCAGTTTGCCACTGGCGCCGAGTTCACTCGGCCCCTGCATCGGGATGTAGACCTTTGAATTGAGGTGTTTAAAAGTCCGCTCGACCGGATCCGGCCACTCGCCAGGCGGCAGGCGCAACACGTGATGAATGTAATGGTGTTGCATCAGCAATTCCATGTAACGCGGGTTCGCGTAATCCTTGACCGCTTCAAGCTGCTTAATCTCCGTAAGCCCTGCCGGATCCATCGTGGGCATGAGCACAGTCTCGGCGTAGGCGTTATAGGCGGGGAAACTTGCCATCATATTCGAGATCACCAATCCCTTGAGGTGCTGCTGATACCGCAGCGCGTACTCGATGGCGAGTACTCCACCCCACGAATGGCCGAGCAGAAAGAAATTGGTGGCGTCCAGCCCGAGTGCCAGCCGCACCTGTTCAACCTCGTCGACGAAGCGTGAGAGTTCCCAAAGATCGTCAAAATCGGGCTGGTCGCTGTAGTAGGAACCAAGCTGGTCGTAGTAGTAGTACTCGACGCCTGCGGCGGGAAGATAGGAATCGCACGCTTCGAAGTACTCGTGCGTGCAACCAGGGCCGCCGTGCAGCAGCAGCAGTTTGATGCGCGGATTGTTGCCAACGCGTTTGGTCCAGACCTTGAATATGCCACGAGGCGTCGTGATCGGGATGCGTCGCACTCCGCCCGTGAGCCGATCGGCGCGCGTGGAATTGTCCAGGTAGTTCGCGAGGGTCCAGGGGGCGGAAAGATCATGCGCGCTTGCCGTCATATCGATCTCCAGTCTTGTTATTGCGCAAATACCTGCCGATGCTTGACGAACTTCGCAACTGCGTAGCAGGCGCGATGCATCGAGAGCAACCAGCCTGCCCTGGGTCAACGTCGAACATCGGACGACTCGCACTAAACTCACGTCTTCCAGTGAGGTTGAGCGGCGAACTTCGGGGGCCGTTACAACCCTTCAAGCGCGCGGATGAAACGGCGCAGATCGGACGGGCGGCCGGCGGCCATGATGGTGTCGCCGGGACCGAGCTTGCGGTCGGGGCTAATCGGGACAAACCCGTCGCCGCTATCGCCTGCTTTTTGCACCGCGAGCACGCTCACGCCGAAGCGCGTGCGCGGCGCCAGCTCGACCATCGTCTTGCCCTCTGCGGTGTCGGGCACGGTGATACGCATCAAGCGATAGCCGGTTGCCCAGAAGATGCTGGTGCCGGTGTTGGCGAGCGTCGAGAGCGACACGGCCATCCGATTCAGCACCTGGCCAATCTCCTTGCGCGCGATGATGCCGGCCAGGTGACGGCCGCGCTGACCGACCACGCTCTCCACCACGGGCAATTCCTCAAGATCTTCCGACTCCATCAATTGCGCGGCCTCGTCGAGATTGGAGTCGCCGCTCACCACCGGGCAGTTGCGCCGGCAGATGTCGTAGGCGTTAACCAGTCCGGCCACGTCTTCCTGGCTGCCCAGCATCGCAACCAGGTCGCGCGTCACGATCAGGCCGACCAGTCCGCCCGCATCATCGACCACCGGCAGAGTCGTCTGCGCGGTGTCGCCCGCCGCCCGGAGAACTTCCACGAGCGGAGCGTTGGAGTGCACGACCGCGGGATCGTGCGTCATCACGCTTTCGACCGGGATTTGCGTCAGCACCATCCGCTCGCGGCCGATCTCGAGCGTCTTGCCCTCGCGCGCCAGGCGATAGGTATCGATGGACTCGTGCTCGAGCGAGCGCGCGACCACCAGCGCCGTCACTACCGCGATCATCGCGGGCAGCGCGATCTGATAGTCCTGGGTCATGTCGAGCAGCAGAAAAAGCGCGGTCAGCGGCGCGTGCGTCACACCGCACAGGAACGTGCTCAGTCCGACCAGCGCGTACGACCCGCGCGGCCCTATCAGTTTCGGCAGCATCGAAGCCATCGAGCGCTGAAACGTAGCGCCCGCCATCGTGCCGATGAAGAACGTCGGACCGAATACGCCGCCCGGCGCGCCGCATCCGAGCGACACGCTGGAGGTGAAGAACTTGGCCGCAGTCAGCGCGAGCGTCACTCGGATGCCGAATTTGCCCTGCATCGCGTCATTGATCATCGGGTAGCCGTCGGAGAGATTCTGCGGCAACGGGATCGCGACCAAGCCGACCACCAGCAGGCCCAACGCCAGGCGCGCCCACTGCGGCACTTTCATTCTGCGAAAGGCGGCCGCGGTAGCATGGAAGAAATGAATGTAGGCGGCGCCGAGCGCCCCCATCAAGACGCCCATTAAGGCGTAGGACAACAGTTCCCAGTAACTGCGCATCACAAAGACCGGGCTCTGGAAAACTGCAAAGTCGCCCGTAACCGCGCGCGAAAAGACTACGGCGCTTACGGTCGAGACCAGCAACAGCGTCAGGTTGCTGAGCTCGGTTTCGCCGAGCAGAACTATCTCCTGCGCAAACAGCACGCCGCCGACCGGAGCGTTGAAGGTGGTGGCAATTCCGGCCCCAGCGCCGGCCGCTATCAGAACCTTCGCGCGGTCGGCCGGTAAGCGACGCAATTGCGCGACCGCCGAGCCGATCGCTCCGCCGATTTGGGCAATTGGTCCCTCGCGTCCGACCGAGGCGCCGCAGCCGAGCGACAACGCCGCACCCAGCGCCTTGAGCAGTATCCAGCGCCGCTTGATGCGCGCGCTGCCGAGATTCACCATCTCGAGAAAATTCGGAAAGCCGTAGCCGAGGACGTCGCCCGGAAACAGCCGGTCGAGCAGGATCATCCCGACCCCGCCGCTCAGCAACACAACCGGCACCAGCCCCAGCCGCAAGCCGCCGTGGGCGATCTCAAGCGCGCCCCATTCCAGTCCCAGAAAAACCCAGGTAAAGAAATCGATGAACGCGCGAAACCCCAGATTGCCAAGCGCGGCCAGCACGCCGACCATCGCCGCCAGCAGGATTTGCAGCGTGTAGTTGAACTCGTCAGTGCGTAGCGACAGCGGCCGCGATACCCGCATCAGCCAGATCCCTCCTCATCCTCCTCGCGCAAGGGAAGGTCCGCCGCGTGGCTGCGGCGCCTTGCCCGGCCATACGTTACACGCTAAGGAAGCGATGTACGACGGCGAGGAACTCCGCGAGCTGGTCGTGATGGACCCAGTGGCCGGCCTTGCGAATCGTCACCAGCTCGGCGGTGCGGAACGAATCCAGGCGCCCGTCGCGCTCCCAATCACCGGCCCACGACTCGTCGCCCCGCACCAGCAGCGTCGGGCAGCGGATGCGGCTCCAGATTTCGGTCGCGTCCTTGAGGTTGAACAGATAGGGCGAATGGGCGCGCGTGTAGTTGTCGAACTTCCACGAGTAGGTGCCGTTCTCGTTGCGCCGCACGCCGTGGATCGTCAGATGACGCGCCTGATCGGGACTGAGATGCGGGTTGGCGACGCGCATCCGCTCCAGCGCTTCCTCGATGTTCGGGTACTCGCGCGGCTTGCGCTGGGCGAGCGCACGCATGTCGCCCACCCAGTTTTCCATCCGCTCGTAAGCCGGCGTCTCGCGCAGCATCGCGGAGGGCGGCCCCAGGCCCTCGATCGCGACCAGCGCCTTGACCGAATCGGGGAACACGCCGGCCGCCTGTAGCGCGACGCCCGCGCCCAGCGAATGGCCGATCAACGTGACCGGCCCGGCGGCGATCGCGCTCATGAGCTGATGAAGATCGAGCACATGATCGATCATCGCGTAGCTGCCGCCCACTGCCCAGTCGGAATCGCCATGGCCGCGAAGGTCGGGTGCGATCAGATGGAAATGCCGGCGCAACTCGAGCGCGACCCAGTCCCAGTTGCGGCAATGGTCACGCCCGCCGTGCACCAGGATCGCCATCGGCTTGTCCGCGTTGCCCCAGTCAACGTAGTGAAGCTTGAGCCGCTGGGAATAAAAGTAGTGCGAAGTGGGACCGATAATATCCGCGATCACATCCGCCATGGCGCCTCCTTTGGCCGTCCGCCCGGCCCTGCCCCGTCCGCGCCCATCCGCCAGGACGGGCGGGTACGGAACCAGCCCTATAATCCAATCGAAAGCGGGCCGAGCCGCAAGGGCTGATTGCAAGCCCCACGATGAGTTTGTCCGCTACGCGAACTAAGCTACTGCAAATTCGGATACACGTCGTCGAGCGTCGCGCGGAGCCGGCTCACGATATAATCGATCTCGTCGGTGCCGATTATAAATGGCGGCGTGACCATCACCGCGTCGCCGCCCGGCCGCGCCATCCCGGTCGCCGGATAGACAAAAATCCCGTGCTTCAGCCCTGCCGCGACCACCCTGCTCGCGACCTTCATCGCCGCCGGATACGGCGCGCGCGAGGCGCGGTCGCGCACCATCTCGACGCCCCAGAACATTCCGGTGCCGCGGATGTCGCCGACCATCGGATGTCCCGACAGCTCCTCCTTGAGTTGCGCTCCCAGTCGCGCGCCGACCTCGGCCGCGCGCTCGACCAGATGCTCGCGTTCCATGATCTCGAGCACGCGGTCGGCCACAGCGCAGGAGGCCGGGTGCGAGCTGTAGGTGTAGAACATGAAGTCGGCACCCTTCGCCTCGCACTGCGCGGCCAGGCTCTCCTGCACCGCCATCATGCCCATCGGCATGTAGCCGCCGGTCAGTCCCTTGCCACCAACGAGGATGTCGGGGATGACGTTCCAATGGTCGACGGCGAAGCGCCGCCCAGTGCGGCCGAACCCGGTCATCACTTCGTCGGCGATCAGCAGCACGCCGTGACGACGACATATTTCGGCGATCCGCGGCCAGTACTCCTTGACCGGCGGCACCGCGCCGCCCGCCGAACCCATCATCGGCTCGGCGATGAACGCCGCGATCGTGTCCTCGCCCTGGCGGGTTATTTCCTCCTCGAGCGCATTGGCGCAATCGATATCGCATCCGGGGTAGGTCTTGTCCCACGGGCAACGGTAACAGTAGGACGGTTTGATCTTCGGCCAGTCGAACAGCACATGTTCGTAGTCGGCGCGGCGCAGGCTGGCGCCGGCCGAAAGCGCGGCGATCGAGTTGCCGTGATAGGAGGCCTCGCGCGCGATTATTTTCGTGCGCTGCGGGCGTCCGTGGACCTTGTGATACATCAGCGCAAACTTGAGCGCCGCCTCGACCGCCTCCGATCCGCCCGAAGTGAAGAAAAAGCGGGTGAGGCCCGGCGGCGTCCATCGTGCAAGCCGCTCGACCAGCCGCTGGCGCTGCGGCGTCGACCAGACCGGCAGGACGTAGTTGGCGCGGCGTACCTCCTCGCCGACCAGTTGCGCGATTTCCTCGCGCCCCTGCCCGATGTTGGTCACCACGGCTCCGCCTGCCGCGTCGAGGATTTTCCTGCCGTCGGCAGTGTAGAGCCAGGCGCCCTCGCCACGCTCGATAAGCAGCGGCTCATAGGGCCCGCGCATAAAAGTCAACGGCAACTTGGACAACTCGGCCATCGCCACGCTCCTACAACCGTGAGAGTTCGCGCCTATCGGATCGCGCCCTCGGCGCGCCAGCGGTCGATATCATGCTGATTGTAGCCGAGGTCGGCCATGATTTCGTCGGTATGCTGGCCGAGCTTGGGCGCGAGCGAGCGGATCGAGCCGGGAGTATCGGAGAGCTTGACCGAAATTCCGACCTGCTTGATCTTCTCGCCGGTGGGCGCTTCGACCTCGACGATCATGTTGCGCGCGCGGATTTGCGGGTCGTGTTCGAGTTCGTCGAGCGTCAGCATCCGGCCCACGCAGATGTCGTTTTTGGTCAGCACCTCCCACCACTCGTCGCGCGTTTTGGTCTTGAAGATTTCGGTGAAGCGCGCCTTGATCTCGTCAAACCGGGCGCTGTTGTACTCGTCCTGGATAAATTCCTCGGTGCCGAGCGCGCGGCACAGGTTGGAGTAGAACCAGGGCTCGACCGAACCGATCGTGATGTATTTGTCGTCCTTGGTCACGTAGAGATTGTAGTATGGCGCCGAGCCGTCGAGCGTGGTCGCGCCGCGCCGCGGAATCCATCCCTTGCCGTAATGGTTGGAGAGCGCCTGCGCGATTAGCAGCATCGTCCCGTCCAGCATCGCGATGTCCACGTACTGTCCGCGGCCGGTCTGATGGCGCGCGAGTAGCGCCGCGAGCACGCCGATCGCCGCGTGCATCCCGCCCCCCGCATAGTCCGCGAGCAGGTTCTGGGGAATCGTCGGCGGCTGATCCTTGCGCCCGATCATCGAGAGCGCGCCCGATTGCGCGATATAGTTGAGGTCATGGCCGACGAAGTCGCGATACGGCCCGGTCTGGCCGAAGCCGGTCACCGCACAGTAAACCAGGCGCGGATTGCGCGCGCCCAGCATCGAGTAGTCGATCCCCAGCCGCTTGGCGACGCCGGGGCGGAACTCCTCGACCACCACGTCGGCCCGCTGCGCCATCCGCAGAAAGACCTCGCGCCCCGCCCCGCTCTTGAGATTGAGCCCGATCGATTTCTTATTGCGCCCAAGCGCGTTGTGTACGCCAAGGCCGGTCGCGGGCCGTTGCGTCTTGCCCGAGGCCGCGGCCTGCTCGGCGCGCCGTCCGGTCGGCGGCCCGGGTTCCTCGACCTTGATGATATCGGCGCCAAGGTCGCCGAGGATCATCGTGCAATGCGGTCCGGGAGCGAGCTTGGTGAGGTCGACAATCTTGATGCCGCTGAGGGGTGCGATTGAAGCCATGATACTTGCAGTCTCTCCTTCGTTTGAGGCGTCGGCGCTTTGAAGGCGTCCGCGCAATCCAGCCGGCCCGCGAGCAGCGCCCGCCGCCGCGCTTTCCGGCGCAGCCGTCCCGAGCGCGCCCGGTTGCCCTGATGATGATTTACTTTCTTTGAATCGTTGCGTCCACGTGCGCAAACCCTTTCGGCCCAGCCGTTCGCGCCGCGGCCCCCGTGCGCGGCTCAGACCACCGCCGCGCGCAACCATGTAACTGACCGATGGACACAGCCTGGAACTGGTTGACAAACTCTCGGAACGCCTCTCAAATTTTCACTCAGAAAGTCCTCTTTGTTGTCGCCGCCGTACAGACGGCGGTAAAGGACCATCCAACGCTGCCACCGCTAACCCAGGCTCAACTGGAAAAGATGGCTCTGCTACAATACGGCGGCTTCGTGCCTTTGCCAAGAAAGCCACGCGACCAATACTACTCGCCTCAACCGATCGGCGGCACATGGCAGTGGGCATTTAATGAGAGCGTGTCAAAGGCTGGACAGAAATACGTGACGACCACTTACAGTCCACCCCTGAATAATTCATTCCCGACGTCGACCACGTGCGACTGACTCGGAGAACTGAGTATGCGCAAGAGAGTATTGCCAAGCGCGCTTTTAGCTTCGATGTTCCTGTTCGCGTCGAACGCATTGGCGGCGCCACCAGATCTCGCCTCCTCGGATTGGTCGGCTAAAGCGCCGCACAATCTGGCCGCCAATCCGCCGGCTGAAGACGTAGTAGAGGCTTTCATGAGCAATCTCGACCGCGGCCCGGGATATCCGCTAGGCATCTGCTACGCGCACTTCGCCGACCTGCATCATTCAGGCACGTTGTCATTGGTCGTTGCGGAGAACGACGGCAGGGCTTGCCATCTCTTTGTGGTTGACAAAGCTGCCGGAGGCTTTTCGAGGTATGGTTTCGATCTCTCCCACGGTGCGGACGGTCCGAAAATCAAAGACCTGGATGGGAACGGCAACCTTGAGCTGATCGTGCCTACGGATCTCACCGATTATTACGGTGCTGGGTACTGCATGACGCGATGGCCGGTGATATACGCCTGGACCGGCGATGGTTACAGCGACGTTAGCAGCCATTACAAGAGCTACTACGAACAGCGGCTTGCCGCTCTGCAAAAAGACATAGCGGCGGCGGAGGCTCAAGAAGAGCGCGCGGAACAGGCGCTTGCTGCTCAAGGCCCAGAGCCTGCGGCGACCGCTAACGGCCCGGTTATCACCAACCAGCCTCTGGTTTCGTCCGCGGAAAACGTCGTGTCAGTGACCGAGAGTAATGAGCCGGGCACCAGCATCAGCGTGTCGAGGCGTGTTATACCGGCGACGCCGCCGCCGCAGCCACCGGATGCGCCTCCGCCAGACCGGAATGGACTCCAATGTACCAAGGCGTAAGCGGCCAAGATCGAGCGCTTCCTCGGCATCTCGCGCGATGCCGGGATGAACGACGCGATAAAATTGGCGAACAGCGACGATGCGGATGACCGCGATTTCGCGACGGACGTGCTCGCCGATATCGGGACCCCGGAAGCAATGAGATATCTGCGAACTCTGAGCCACGATCCTGATCGCGGGGTGGCTTTCTCGGGGAAATACGGCCTCGAACATGGTCCGGTCGCGTATAAAGTCGACCGGGAGCCGCTTACCGACGCCAACGGCGAGTCGATCAAATGATTCGCGGATTTCTGCGCCTGGATGCCGACCGCTAGCCCTCCAGATCGATAGCGCGCGATTTTCTCGCGTCCCTGGCCGTGTTGGTCATCACAGCACCGGCGCCGCCCGCCGGCTCAGACCACCGCCGCGCGCAACCGCGACAGCCGCTCGTTGAGCGCGCGCAGCCCTTCGACCATGTGGACGCCGTACCAGTGCAGGTCGCGCCCGCTGATCAGCAGCATCCGGCGCCCCAGCGCCGCCGGGAGCATCGCCTTCAGCTCTTCGACGTCGCGCTGGCCGAACTCGTAAGGCTCGTCGGGCAACAGCACGATATCGGGGCGATGCTCGACGGCCTCTTCCACCGTGGTGCGCGGATAGCGCTCGCCCGAGGCGGCATAGACGTTGTTGAAGCCCATCATGCGCAGCACGTCATGCGCGTAGGTGTCGGCGTTGAAGGTCATCCAGGGCTTCTTCCAAATCGGGCAGAAGACCCGCAGCCGAAGTTTGCTCCAGACGCCGAGTCCGGCCTCGATTCCGCTCACCGAGAGCGTTATCTCGCGTGCTAGCGCGGCCGCCTGCGGCTCGCGGTCCAGCGCGCGGCCCAGGCGCAGGATCGATTCGACCGCGCCCGGCACGGTGCGCGGATAGGTCGTCAGCACCGGCACTCCCTGCCCGCGCAGGCGCTCGATATCCTCGCGGCGGTTTTCCTCCGCGTTGGCGATCACCAAGTCGGGCTTAAGCTTCGCGATTTCGCGCAGGTTGGGATTCTTGGTGCCGCCCACCCTGGGGATGGCGGCGAGCGCCTGGGCCGGTTCGACGCAAAAGCGCGTTGCCGCAACGACCATCTCGCCCGCGCCAAGCGCGAACAGAGTCTGCGTCCAGCTTGGCACCAGCGAGACGACGCGCTCGGGCGGACGCTCGATTTCGACCTTGAGGCCGATGTCGTCGTTGAGTTGAAGCCACGATGCCATCCGGGTCCGGCCTAACGGCCGCTCCTTTCTCGCACCACCTGATCGAGCGCACGGCGGTCGGAGTTGGTCAGGTTCTCGCCTGCGCCGTCAGTGGCTGGTTCCGGCTGAGGTTCACCGTCCACGGACGGCTCGGGCGGGGGCGCCGCGGAACGATGGGTCAGGAAATGCATCGCACGCGGGGCCAACACGCGCCGGGTAAGAAACCCCGCGGCGAGCACGAGTAATGCCACAATCAGGATCAGGCTCGGACGCTTGCGCTTCCCGCGTGACCGCCGTCGCCGCCGCCGTTTTGCCATCGAACCCCTGCGCCGCGAACCGCCAACCCATCATCCTTACGGAATTCCCGAAATCTGCCGCCGCGCGCCGGATACTCCATTCGCACGTGGGTGCGCCGGAATCCTACCCCACCGCGATACCAAATAGAACCGGCCGCGCGCGCACGCCGCGCCGTCAGCGCAGCAATCGGAATAGCGCGAGCAGAATAGCGCGATCGAATCGGCCTCATCAAAATGACGCGCGGCGGGCGGCTCCCCCCTGTTCCAGGGATACCCGCCCGCCGCGTGTTTCATCCACTCTCTTGCGAGGCCCGCTGGCGTTCCAGCTCCGCTCTACACTTTGAGGACCACGTACATCGTGGCGTTTCGCCTCAGCCTTGCGGTTTGATCACCGTGTACAGCGTGGCATTGCCGCGCTGCACCAGGAGCAAAGCCGAGTTCTTGTTCTTCTTGGCCTGCTTGGCGGCCGACAGAAAATCGTCAACCGAATTGACCTTCGCGTGGTCGACTTCGAGCACGACGTCGCCCTGCTGAATTCCCGCGTCCGCGGCCGGGCTGTCGGGTTGCACGCCGCGGACCACCACGCCCTTGGTGCTGTTGAGGTTGAGCTGATTGGCGATGTCGGGCGTGATCCCCTGGACCTGGAGGCCCCAGTTGGAGCCTGGCTCCTCGCTCTTGGCGCTGGCGAGCTGCTGATCCTTGAGTTCGGCGACCTTGGTCTGGATTGTGAGATGCTTGCCGTTACGGATCACTTCGACCGGCACGGTGTCGCCGATCGGCGTCTGCGCAACCAGTTCGGGAAGCTGATGCTCGTCCTGCACCGGCTGGTTGTTGAACTTGACGATGATGTCGCCGCGCTGGATGCCCGCCTTGAGCGCCGGGCCTTCCTTCTCGACGTTGGCCACCAACGCGCCCTCGGGCTTGGCCAGGTTGAAGGACTGGGCGAGGTCAGGCGTGACTTCCTGAATCTCGACTCCCAGCCACCCGCGAACCACCTTGCCATGATCCTTGAGTTGCTCCATCACTTGCTTGGCGATGTCGATCGGGATCGCGAAGCCGATTCCGGCATTGCTGCCGGTGCTGCTGTAGATGGCGGTATTGATGCCTATTACCTGGCCCTTGGCATTGAACAGTGGACCGCCCGAGTTACCCGGATTGATCGACGCGTCGGTCTGGATGAAATCGTCGTAGTTGCCGCCGAGCGCGCGCCCCTTGGCGCTGATGATGCCGGCGGTGACCGTCGAGTTGAAGCCGAACGGACTGCCAATCGCGATTACCCAGTCGCCGACCTCCGCCGTGCTGGAATCACCCAGCGGCGCCACTGGCAAAGGCTGCTTGGTGTCGATCTTGATCAGCGCCAGATCGGTCTTGGGATCTTTGCCGACGACCTTGGCGGTAAACTCGCGCTTGTCGAGCAGCCGGACGTGAATCTCGTCGGCGTGTCCGGCCACGTGATTGTTGGTTAGGATATAGCCGTCGGGCGAGACGATCACGCCCGAGCCCAGTCCGTGCTCTTTGTATTGATGGGGAATCTGGCCGAAGAAGCGGCGGAACTGGTCAAATGGGTTTTGCTGCTGACCAAACGGCCCGCCGGGACCCTGGTCGCCGGGTCCACCCGGACCACCCGGCCCGTCCTGTCCTTCCGGTCCGTCAGGAGAGTCGCCCGGACCACCCTGATCGCCGCCGGACTGCATCCCGGCCTTGACTTGCTGCACCACGCTGACATTGACCACCGACGGCATCACCCGCTTGACCAACGGCGCGAAGGAGGGAATCAATACGCCGGCTTCGTTGGGTTCGGGCTGATTGGCCGGCGCGGGCGCGCTATTCGTCTGCGCTTGGGCGATTCGTTCGGCGGGGGCGGACTGGGATTTAACTTGTTCCTGCTGCGAGCTGGAACTCCAGAACGGAAAGGCCCCGGCACGCGCAAAGGCGATTACGATACCCAGGAATACGCCGCAGGATACCGCGGCGATCTTCTTAAACATTCAGTCTCCTCCTGGAGATGACAACGTTCATGTCCATCCGCTTATGCACGGCACTACATACTGGGTTAAGACGATAGTGGACGGCTTAAATTCAGACGACGTGTGTCGTGCGACCAGCTTCCCTGCGGAAACGCCGCCTCGCGTCGCGCTCGAATCCGCCAGTAATCCGGTTTTCCAGTAAATCAGAAAAGCACCGCTAAGCAAACGCCAGCCGCCTCCGCTCCGTCAGCCGGGGGCCCACGATGGCACGAGCATCGCCAGGGAACAGCCTGCCGCCAAGGATGAACCGGCACGCGCGCCCGCCCAAGCCTCCATCGTGGCGCCCTCGGTGTATCTTAGCGGGACAGTCTCTGTCCGTTCGAGGTGATTGCGCGCGCGTCGTCCACTGCCTTACGATATTGGCGTGCTCGACGCACTCTCTATCGTCGGATTTTTCGGCGCTGGGCTCCTCACCTGGACTTTTCTGGAGTATGCGATCCATGGCTGGATGGGCCATCGGTTCGCGACTTTCGTGACTCCGTTGCACCACGTGCACCATCGCGACTTGCGTGCGGTCTTCGCCCTTGGCGCATGGCTGCCGGCCCTGCTGCCGCTAGTTATCGGCGCCGCCCGCGGAGCGTGCGGATGGACGATCTTTTACGGCGGCATCCTGGCCGGGTTCGCAGCCTACGAAGTGCTGCACTACCGGATGCACTTTCGCGCGCCGATCTGCCGCGCCGAGGCGCGGATGCGCACGCGCCACCTGATCCACCACTATTGTGCACCGGCGCTGTTCTTCGGAGTCACCACGCCGCTGTGGGATCGCGTCTTCAGAACCACGGCCAGCGGCGCTGAAGGCGCTCTTCTAGCGGCCCGTGTCGCCTCGATCGCACCGCTTGAGGGCCCGTCGAACGTCACCGCGCCGGGCGCCATGATGCGCCGGCTGATAGCCACAATCGCGATTCGCTAGTCCAGTTCAAACGCGCTCAGCCGCAGGCGCGTCACGACGATCCGATCGGCGCGCGCTCTCTTCCGCTTCAGCGACAATATATTGTCACTCCGCTGATTTGTTTGCGGGCCAGTTTCTCGTCACCAATCAGTCCATAAACGTCTTGTCTGCGCGAATTCGACCTTACTTGGATCTCACCCCTCAGGCACGCAACGTGCTCCCGCGCAACAGGGTGCGAATTCCGCAAACGTGCGCGTGACATATTGGCAGAAATCATCTGGGCGAAACCTCTGGAAGCGGCGGCTGTCTCTTCAATAGTCAGTCGGCCCCGCCGCGCCAGCGGACATTCACTCATCGCGCGCGTCGCACCACATACGGCGGCAACGAACAGGGAGTATATATGCGACGAGCTTTAAGTCTGGTCCCACATCGGATTTCGGTAGACGAAAGCGGACACCAAGCGCGGCATGCGGGCGGGCGCGCGATGACGTGTCTGGCGAGCGCGGCCATCCTGCTGATACTCGAGCTGGCATGGACAGTTGCCGCGCGCGCGCAGGCCAATGTAACGCTGAGTCACGCCCTCGTGACCGGCGCGCTTGCCACCAATACGAATTGGTCGATAGCCAAAAGCGGCGTCCTAGCCAGCGGCACCGTGAGCTGGACCGTCGGAGTGACCAAGGTCTCCGTGAGCGATCAGATAATCCAGGTCGATGGCCAGTTCCGACTGACCAATATCGGCACGGGGCCTGCGGGGCTCGGCAACATCGTGATCAATCTGCAGCGCCCCTGTGGTGCGCAATGGGTTTCGGCCGCGGCGGATGTGGCCGACGCGACCTTTGGTGCGGCGGCGACCTACGGCAATTTCGTCTCCTCGGCATCGTACGAAAACGTCGCGCGCAACCAGCCCGGTTCCTCATGCGTCGGGCCCGGCAATTATGTGCTCACCCAAGTCGCCGGACAGACGGTTAAGGAGGGAACTCTCTTCACCACTCCCGGCTCGGGCACTGTCGACTTCACCAATGCGGCTAACAACTCGGTTTTCTCGCTGGTGCCTCCCTTTCACTTGGCCGCCGGCGCGTCGATCAAGCTTTTCTACACTGCGACCTTTGACAACACCATCCTGGGCATCGCGCCCGGAACTCCTTTGCGGCCCGAGGCTATCGTCACCGTAAGCCACGCGGTGGCACATGCCTATAACGCCATGAGGCTCCTCGACGCTGACGACGATGACGGGCCGTCCGGTCAGGGCGTGTCACCCACTGGCGACGACAAGGGTTGGTCACAGAGCGTAGCGACGCGTCACATATTTGTGCCCACGCCCGCACAGTGCAACCAGACCATCACGCTGACCGACGCGCAAAACGCCGGCAATCCGGCGCTCACCGGAACCGCCACGCTCACCAGTTTCACCACCTTCAATGGCGGCGGGACGCTCCCGATTGACGGCTCGTCGATGACCGATGGGCAGACTAACACGCAGGACGTAAGCGCGGTGGTGGATGGCGGCGCCAACGGCGGCAGTATCACCAACTGCGCCGATATCACCGGCCCCGACACGACCATCACACTGGGGACGGGCCCGTTCCTCAAAGTCTTCAGCGTGTGCACCGGAGTCGACCAAACCGCCTGCGATCAGCAGGACGTGCCCCGAGCTGCCGGCCCGGCGACGCCCACTCCGTCACCGACACCAGAGATCACGCCCACGCCGATCGTCACTCCAACTCCCGTCGTTACTCCCACACCTGACGTCACCCCAACTCCGGACGTTACGCCCACTCCTGAGGTCACCCCAACTCCGGACGTGACACCGACGCCAGTAATCTCACCGACTCCGATCGCCTCGCCCACTCCAGTCGTGACCCCTACGCCTGTTGTCACACCGACCCCGGTCGCGACACCGACCCCGACTGCGACTGCCACGCCGGTAGGTCCACCCTATGTCAATGGCGAGTTCTGCACCTTTGACGAGGCTCACTGGGCGCAGGGCTGCGTCGATGAAGCGCAATCGTCCGTGCACAGTTTCCAGACTCTCGACGACGGTGACTGCGATCACGACGACAACCATGGCAATAGCATCCTGATCCAGAACTTCGACGCGGTGTACGGCGCCAGTGGCGGAGTGCACGTAGGCCTCGCCTGCACCGTCGACCGCTTCGGGATGACCTTCACCTCGGCGGCCGCAATCGAGAACTACCTGCCGGCCGTCGGCGCGAGCGGAGTGCTGAATGCGTGCCTCATCAATCCATCAAGTTCGCATTCAGGCGAATTCGGCGGCGAAGTCCTGGCGTTGGAACTGAACGTCGATTTCAGCGCAGCCGGTTTCACCGAGGGTTCAGGAGGACCGTTTGGAAATCTGCACCTGTGCGGTACCGGCACTCCGTACGACGAAATGTCGCTTTCCGATATCCTGGCGGTCGCCAACACGGGGCTTGGTAACGGCGGCTTGCCGCCGGGGTCCAACCCCGACTCGTTCGGCGACCTGCTCCATGCGCTGAACCACTCGTTTGACGAGTGCACGCCGGACGGCTTCGCCCAGACGCATCTCACTGGCGGAGCGTGTCCGTAGGTCATCGTTCGGCAACGAAGAGAGGGCCGGCCCCGCGGGGCCGGCCCTTTTTATTGCCGCACGTTTATCGACCCGTCAGCGAGCGGCGCTCACGCGTCCTACCATGACTCCTGACGGTGACTGACACGGCCCCGTCCTTGCGCAATATGCGCCGGTGATTTTCCATACTGTCAGCGTGAATTTCTTGCGCAGCCGGTTGCCCGAAGCGTCGATCACTCGAATCGTCGGATGCCAGGTACGGGGCCCCTTCGCGATTCCCCTAATCGCGCCGGAAGCCTAGTCGATCGAGAGACCCGTGGGCAAACGGCCCAGGACCACGGCGATCGTGTAGGGCGCGCGGCCGCCGCTGATGCCAAGCGACGCACCATAGGGCACCGTGGTATGTGCGCTGGGCAAGGTCGCGGGTGCGCTAATCTTCAGTGGCGAAGGTGTTGGAGTGGCCGTCGGTCGCGGGCCGCGTGGCATCAGTTCGCCCCACCACGTACCCCACATATTGTTTTGACCGGCGTACTCCTGGATGGTCCACATCGAGGTGTCGTCGACCGGATCGACCACGCTTGCGGTGAAGTCGCCCCATCGGTTGTCGCCAGTGCCGAAGTCCTTGAAATAGGACGCTTCGCCCGCCTTCAGCACCACTTCGCTTTCCATCGTATTCGCAGGATCGGTCGCCAGGTGCATTGAGTAAGCTGCGCTCGCGTAAATTCCGGTCCCAAAATGTGTATAGCCGAGCATCACGTCGCCGTATCGGTTAACGGCCAGCGACGGGTAGGCGTAGAAGTTGACGGCGCTAGGGTCGTCGATGCGCCCGAATTGCTGTACCTGGCCGAAGCCCGAGGCGTTCACATTGATTTGCCACCACTGCGCGGCAGTGCGGGTCGGGGTTCCAGTGGCGGGAAGATAGACGGTATGCGAGGCCCACAGCGAGCCGTTGCGGTACACACAGCTTTGGATGCGCCCGTCCTCGGTGTCGATATTCTCGCTGGAGCCGAGTTGCGGAGCGAAATTGGTAACCGGCGAGAAAGTCTGCCAAGCCGACGGGCCCGTCGCATAGGCCGCGCCGGTCGTTAGCACTTCAGACCCGACGGCGCCCGTTATGGTATCGATCCGGAGCTGGCCGGAACCTGAACTGCTCGTCTCCAGCAGGTACATCGTTGATTGATCGGGGTCCATCGTGGTGGCCGGAACCTGGGTGAAACCACTGGCAGGCGTAAGCACCGTATATTTGCCGGCGCCGCCGGCGTACAGGTCAGCCTTGTCGAAAGCCCAGATTGTCGAGTTGACAAAATTGTCGCCCGCGATGGTGAAGACGTTGGCCTGCACCACGATCCAGTTCTTGTTGAATCCGAGAGTCGGATAGTCGATCCAATTGGCCGACGAGCCGAGGTTCACTCTGTAAAGGTTCCACCCTGCGGTGGGGTCGCTGGTCTGCGAGACGCCGATCAGAATGGCCGAGTCCGAGGACTTCTCGCCGGCGGCGGATGAAAAGATCCAGCGCTGAGCATACGGATCGTAGAGGATATGTGCGTCGAACGACTCCGTTATGCCCAGAGACGACCAGAACGTCGAATTGGTGATTGCGCTCAGGGTGTTGCCCGACCTGTCCTGGATAACAATCTGGCTGTTGAGCGCTTCCATCAAGTGATTGGGCCCGACCGCGCCCTCGGTATCCGGCGGAATCACTGCGCCATTGTCGGCCACCGCCGCGAAGCTACTGACGGGCGGGAGCGATTGCAGTGTGGAATCCGTCGCCGCAGACGCCTGCGCTTCGTTTTGGGGCTCCGCAATCGCTTCCTCATTCTCTGTGTCGCTTTCGATCCGTGGCGCGAGCGGGCGATGAATTTGACGATGCTCGTTTAGCGGCATCGGACCAAACGCCTCTTCACGAACGACCCTCTTGAAGTTAATCGAGGCGTGCTGTGCGGCCCTGCCGACCGTACCAGTCACCTGGATCCGAGCCGCCCCGGCCAGGGTCTGAGCGCCGACGACGCTCACAAGCGCAATCGCCGCCGAGATAATGAACCGCCGAATTTGTCGCGTGGTTGTTGTCACCTTGGATAGCCTCTGGAGCCAGCCCTTGATGTATAGGGCTCTCTCGTTTCAAGGCTATAAAACGCAACGACAAGACCACGCGAGTCATTTTCATCTCTGATACGCCATAAATGCTGAAATTCGGATCAAGCCCGCATAGATGAGACATCGCATGCATCGATAGGTATGTATGCCTCTATTTGAGCCAAAATCTCGGAACGAATACGGACTATCCTTCGGCGTCCTTTGGCTCAAGACGTCTCATTTGAGAACACCCATCGCTGCCGCGGCGATCTTCCCAACCTGTATCGAATCGGCGACAGGAATAGTGCTCGCGGTACCCAGCTCCTCGAATTCGGAGTGGACTACCCGGATGAGACTTGTGGGGTGCGGACCTGAGACTACGGTGTGATCGATATCTGGAGGGCTCGGCTGGCCGACGCGTGACCCCGGTCAGTCGCGTAAACCGTGAACGACGAAAGGCCGGCGAAGCCCGGTATCCCGCTAAGCTGGCCATCGAAAGTGTTGAGCGCGAGCCCACGCGGCACCGCGCCCGCACTGACGTAGACGAGATAAGGCGGCGTCCCGCCGCTCAGCCCTAGTAAGGCGTGATAAAAGACGCCGACCCTGCCGTCGGGCAGTGTCGTGGCGGCGATTGTCAGCGTCGGAGTGGGTGTCGCGGTCGGGACCGGCGACGGCGTGGGTGTGGCAGTGGGCGACGGCCTCGGAGTCGGGGTTGCTGTGGGCGTGGGAGATCGCGTGGGCGACGGTGAAGGCGTCGGGGTGTGCGAAGGCGTAGCAGTCGGCGTCGCCGTGGGTGTCGGGGTGTGCGAAGGCGTCGCGGTGGGTGTCGCCGTGGGTGTCGGGGTGTGCGAAGGCGTAGCAGTCGGCGTCGCCGTGGGTGTGGGAGTTCGCGTCGGTGTCGGCGAAGGCGTCGCGGTCGGCGTCGCCGTGGGCGTCGGGGTGTGCGAAGGCGTCGCGGTGGGTGTGGGAGTTCGCGTCGGCGTCGGCGAAGGCGTCGCGGTCGGCGTCGCCGTGGGCGTCGGGGTGTGCGAAGGCGTCGCGGTGGGTGTGGGAGTTCGCGTCGGCGTCGGCGAAGGCGTGGGGCTTGGGGTCGACGTCGGCCCTCCCACAGAGACCTCGCCCCACCAGGTGCCCCAGTTGTTGCCGGTCGCCGCATACTCCTGGAGCGTCCAAAAGCTGAGGTCGTCGAGCGGATCGACGACCGTACTGCTGAAATCACCCCATCGATTGTCCCCGGTGCCGAAGTCCTTGAAGTAAGGCGCCAAGCCCGCCTTGAGCACGGTGCCGGCGCGCAATGTGCCAGACGCGTCACCCGCCATCCGCAACGAGATGCCGGCGCCTGCGTACTGCGCCGCCGCCGAAAACTGCGAATATCCGACCAGCGCGTCATTCTCCCGATTGACGCCGATCGACGGATAGGCGTAGAAGACCGTCGCCGTCGGGTCGTCGATTCGTCCAAGCTGTTGGATTCCGCCCACGTCGCCCGCCGTCGTATCGATTTGCCACCATTGCACCGAGCATCGATTGGGCGTGCCGGTGGCGGGCAGGAAGATGGTCTGCGCGGTCCACAGCGAGCCGTTTCGATAGACGGTCCAATCCAGTCGGTCGTCGTCGGTGTCGATTTTATTGGTCGATCCCAATTGCGGCGCGAAGTTGACCGTTGGTTCAACCGCCTGCCACGGCTGCGGCGCCGCCGGGAGGGCAACTCCGGTGGTAAGCACCTCGGAGCCCACCGCACCGGTGATCGTGCTCATCCTGAGTAATCTGTTGGCCGAGCTCCACGACTCCAGCACATAGAGCGTCGCGAGATTGGGATCGTAGGTCAGCGCCGGATTCATCGAGAAGCCGCCGGTGTCATCCTGCAGCAAGGTGAAAAGCCCTGCGCCACCTGCGTACAGGTTGGCCTTGTCGAAAACATAGAGGTTCGCATACTCGTAGAACGTGCCCTGGATAGTGAAGATGTTGATCCCGACCACTATCCAGTTCTTGTTGAACCCGAGGGTGGGAAAGTCGGCCCATAGCTGGCCCGTCGCATCAACCGGCACGCGGTAAAGGTCCCAGCCCGCGGTCGGGTCGCTGTTGTGCGACACGCCAATCAAGACCGCCGAGACCGTGGTTTCCGGATCGCCCGCAGTGACGATAACCCATCGCTGCCCGTACGGATCGTAGATCACTCGCGGATCGGTGATGGAGCCGACGCCCAGGCTGGACCAGAAACTAAGCGTGCTGACCGAGGTTATAGGGGTTCCCGCGCGGGTCTGAATCTCGATCTGACTATTGAGCGCCACTACCAGATTGGCCGGACCTACTGCGCCGTCGTTGTCGGGCGGAATCGAAATGTTGTTGTCACCGAGCCCCGGAAATCCGATCAGCGCGGCGCCTGCATCCGGCCGATCTTCGCCGGCCATGGAGGCCAGGGGTCTTTTCCGGCGCGCCTTCCGCACACTGGCGACGGCCGCAGTTCCGACTAGAGGATTGCCCTGCGCAAAAGGATTGCGCTGCGGGCGCATACCGCTATGGCGGCGCGCCGGCGCGAAGGTGCCGCGCGCTTCGTCACGGGCGAGCGCCGCGAAGTTTATCGTTACGTGCGCCGCGGCGTGATCGGAGCGTCCGGCGATTCGTCGCGCGGGGGCAAAGTCATCGCGCGGCACCAGCGCTGCCGAACCGACGATCGCACTGGAGCTGTCAGTGGTGCCAGAGAGCGAACGCTGCGTTTCGGAATAGCTATCCGACGGAGGCTGGATGCCGGGCTCGCCGGCCGCGAGAGCGTTCGACGAGGTTGCCGGTGACCTCGCCCCAGGACTCGCGGCTAAAGCTGCCGGGGCGCTTGCCGCGAGACTCGCCGCAGTCCATGGCCGGGCGACAACGAGAGCCGTCCATCCCGTTATCAGCAGAACCATCAATCGCACAGCGGTCGCCGACCGCTTGCGGATAGGGTTTGACAAATGCCGCCCGCCCCCTTTGGCTCTCGTTGCCGCCTTGGCTCAACGGGGTCGGAATTTTTCGATCTGTCGTCCCCCCCCTTGCGGCTAGTGCGGCTTCTCGCCAAGCGAAACCCAACGGTTCCGATTGTCCCCCGCGAAGCCGTCCTCGGGCCCCGATTCGATCGAGAAATCCTTCCGTAGGTCCTTTTGAGCAAGAGACAGGCCGCCAAAAAAGGCTATAAAAGGCAGTTATTTTCCCACCGAAGCGGCAAAAAAATGCCGCTTGCGCCGCATACGGTGTCACCTTGCGGCAGTGCTTCGCCTCGATACGCCCGCGCTCGCCGGCAGGGATCAGATGCGATTGCGATTGAGCAGGCCGCGCGCGATCACCAACGCCTGAATTTCGCTGGTTCCCTCTCCGATAATCATCAGTGGCGCGTCGCGGTAGAAGCGCTCGACCGGAAACTCGGCCGTGTAGCCGTAGCCGCCCAGCACGCGCATCGCGTCCAGCGTCACCTTTACGCAGGCCTCCGAAGCGAACAGCTTGGCCATCCCCGCCTCGACGTCGCAGCGCTCGCCGGCGTCCTTCTTCTGCGCGGCGCTATGCACCATCAGGCGCGCCGCTTCGACTCGCGTCCCCATGTCAGCTAACAGAAGCTGCACCGCCTGATGCTCGCAGATCGGTTTGCCGAAGGTGGTACGCTGCTGGGAGTAGCGGATCGCGTTCTCGAACGCCGCCTGCCCGACTCCGACCGCGCGCGCGGCGACGTTTATCCGTCCGACCTCGAGCGCGCTCATCACCTGTTTGAAGCCCTGCCCCTCTTTGCCGCCGATCAGATTGCCGGCCGGGACCGCAAGGTCGTCGAGCAGCACCTCGCAGGTGTCGACTCCCTTGTAACCGAGCTTTTTGATGTTGCGGCTGACGGTCGGCCCGTGCTCGTTCTTTTCGACCGCGAACATGCTGATTCCGGCGTACGCCGGCTTGGCCTTGGGATCGGTCTTGGCCGCGACCGCCAGCATCGTGCCATGGCGGGCGTTGGTGATGAACATCTTGCTGCCCTTGAGCACGTAGTTGTCGCCGTGACGGACCGCCGTGGTGCGAATCGATTGCACGTCGCTGCCGGCATGCGGCTCGGTCAGCGCCAGGCCGCCTCGCTTCTCGCCCGCCGCCATCGCGGGCAAAAAGCGCTTGCGCTGCTCGTCGGTGCCGTGATGCGTGATGATGTAGGCCATGATCAGATGGCTGTTGATCACGCCGGCCAGGCTCATCCAGCCGCGCGACAGCTCCGCCATCAGCCGCGCATAGCTGACAAAGCTCAGTCCCAGGCCGCCATGCTCGACCGGAATAGTCGCGCCGAACAGCCCCAGCTCGCGCATCGTGGCAACCAACGCGTGCGGGTACTCGTCGGCATGCTCGAGTTCGGAGGCGACCGGGATAACATCGCGGTCGACGAAGCGGCGCACCGCCTCGATTACATCATGATCCAACGTCTCTGCCATTTCGCAGTTCCTTTCGGCCAGTCAAAGAATGAATGCAAAAGATCAATGCAAAGAATAAAAAAAGCCAGCGGGCAGCCGGGCGCCCTTGGCGCGAGATTAACAGAAGGAAACGGCAGACTGCCAACCGGAATGTAGCGCCACAGCTCCAGCCCGCGGTTCAGCGGCCGGGATTAGCGCTGGATTAGCGATGGAGCAGCGACCCGGCGGGCCGACCAGAAAGTAGCGAAGTTTCAGCAGCGTCAGAAATTTGGCCGGCGCGACGAAGGCTTGGCGGCGAGCGCGATAGGAGGCGCCTTGGAAGCGGCGACCGTGGCGCTCGAATCGACCGGAGTGACAAGGTGCGCGCGCAGAGTCAGGATCGCGATAAACGTCGCCAACAGCAGGAAGAAGAGCACGATCGAACGGGGTTCGACCTCGTTCTCGCCCATCTGCCGCGCGGCGGCTGTCGGCCGCGCGAGCGGCGCCTGATACCTCGATCGATACTTCGCCGGTCTCACGACACGGATAGGGGAGCAAGTCCCATACCGTTCGGTTTCGATTTTCCGGCATCGCGCCAGCCGCCTCTCGTTGTTCTCTGCGGAAGCATCCTCTCTGCCTCCTGCCGGGCGGCGGCGCCTCCGTGGAAATCTCCCAGATGTACGTGTAGTATACGTATATGGCTGCCAAGCCTCGAAGAAAGCTGACCATAACCGTCGAAGATGCCGTCTACCGGGGACTTCGCAAGATCGTCGGCCCGCGTAACATCAGCCGCTTTCTGAACGACCTCGCGCGGCCCCATGTCGTGCGCGACCGGCTGGATGAGGGCTACCGCGCGATGGCCGACGACGAACAGCGCGAGGGCGAAGCCGCCGAGTGGAGCGAGGAATTGCTGGGAGACGTTGGCGATGAGCCGCGCCGATGATACGCCGCAGCGCGGCGAGGTATGGTGGGTAGCCTTCGATCCAACGGTGGGCGGCGAAATCAGGAAGACGCGGCCAGCGATCGTCGTGAGCAATGACAGCGCCAACCGTCACCTTAACCGCGTCCAGGTCGTTCCGCTGACCAGCAACGTGAAACGTCTCTATCCCGCCGAGGCGTACGTAAGAGTCAATGGCGTGCGCAACAAGGCGATGGCCGATCAGATAACCACTGCCAGCAAGCGGCGTCTGCGCGAAAAGGCCGGAAAGATCGATTCTACCGACTTGGCCGGCGTGGAACGCGCGATCAAGACGCAGCTCGGTCTCGAGTAGTCTCTTCCGGAATTTCTCCGGAGCACAGCGTTAAGACTCCGATTTCTCTAACGGCCTCTGTGGCATCAGGGCATGGGGTAGGCGCGTGAAGCCGTTGTTGGACTCGCAGCGTACCGGACTTTTAGCGCACCGGACTTGCAAGTGCGGCCGGCATGTTGATAGAGTAAGCGTCAGTTTGACGCAAACTATCGAAGTTCAGGCAATCTTCAAACGGCCGTAACACGGCTTTGCCCGACCCTCGTAACGCGCGCCCACAAGAGGTCCCAACCGATGCCGCTACAAGTGCAACCTTCGACCATCACCACCACCGCCGCCGCCGCGCTCCATCGCAAGCTCGCCGCCCTTGGACAGGACGGCTACGACCTCGCCACCTGCGAGCGCTACGCCGCACAGATCGACGAGATCAATCGCCTTAAGGCCGCGCGCGACGCGGTCGTGCTGGCGCACAACTACCAGCGCCCGGAAATATTCGAGGTCGCCGACTTTATCGGCGATTCGCTGGAGCTGGCGTACAAGGCGCGCGAGGTCCGCGACGCCGGAATCATCGTGTTTTGCGGCGTCCACTTCATGGCCGAGACCGCCAAGGTCTTCAACCCCGAGCGGATGGTGCTGCTCCCGGACCTGCGGGCCGGATGCTCGCTGGCGGAGAGCATCACGGCCGAAGCACTGGCCGAGCGCAAGGCCGAGTTGCGCGAGATTTATCCCGACCTCAAGGTCGTCTCTTACGTCAATTGCACGGCCGACGTTAAGGCCGAATCCGACGCTTGCTGCACCTCGGCCAACGCGCTCAAGGTGGTCGAGGCGATCGACTCCGAGCACGTGCTGTTCGTCCCCGACCAGAACCTTGCCAACTACGTGCAGAGCCAGACCCGCAAAAAGATCATCTCATGGGACGGCAACTGCTATGTGCATCACCAGATAACCGCCGAAGAGGTCGACAAGGTCAAGCGCGCGATCCCCGGAATCAAGGTGCTGGCCCATCCCGAATGCCGCACCGACGTGCTGCGGCTGGCCGACGCGGTGCTCTCGACCAGCGCGATGGTGCGTTATGCCGAGAGCAGCGAAGCCGACAAGTTCCTGATAGTGACGGAGTGCGGGCTCTCGGATCGTCTGCTAATGGAAATTCCGAACAAGCATTTCTACAAAGCGTGCAAACTCTGCCGCTACATGAAGATGATTACGCTGGGCGGCACGCTCGATTCGTTGCGCAACCTGCGGTTCGAAATCGAGCTGCCCGAGGACGTGCGCGAAGGGGCGCGCCGCGCGCTGGAGCGAATGCTCGAACTCGGAGCGTAACTGTTGTAGCGTTCCTGTCTAAGGCCGTAGCGGCCTGACAGGAGCGACGAATGTCGTCACGTTTTGGATGGTTTGTTATCGGTTTCGTGGGAGCTTTCGTGGCGCTCTTCGTGGGTGGGGACCTGTTTCTAAGGTCCGGCGGAGTTTCTATGGAAACCACCGCGCCCCCGCTTCCGCTGGAAAGGACTGTGGCCAAAATGGCGCTGCACGCGAGTATGGGCGACGCGGCGGATCTGAAGAATCCCCTTCCCTTCGATGACGCCAACATGTCGGCGGGCGCGCGCGAATTTAAAGACCACTGCGCGTTTTGCCACGGCCTGCCGGGACAACCGCTGCCGGATGCGGCCGCCGGCATGTTCCCCGCACCGCCGCAGCTCTTTGGAGACGAAGAGATGGTCACGGACGATCCTGAAGGTGTCACTTACTGGAAGGTGACTCACGGGATTCGGCTGTCCGGAATGCCGGCATTCGAGAAGACATTGTCCGACATGCAGCGCTGGCAGATTACCATGTTGGTCGCCCACGCGGACAAACTTTCGCCCGCGGTCCGGGCGGAACTCAGTCACTGAGCACCTTCGCGCTTCGCAGTCTTTCCCGCTTCCCGGTAGTCAACGCCTTTGCCCGATAGACCCATCGGCCTCTGCCCGATAGACGCATCGGAATGGAACGAATACCCTGAAATGCGACGTTCTGAGGTTCTATTGAGCGGCTCCATTCAGTCGTCCGTAACAATTGACCGGGAGAGAGACAAATGTCGAACTCGGCTCAATCGGTGTCCGACGAGCGGCAGGTTTCCGGGGTCCATCTGGTAGGTAGCGTTCCGCTTGCGGATGCCGACCAGGTGTTTCGACGCATAAGTGCGGATCTCGGTGACCGGCTAAAGCGCATTCCCGATGGCGAGACCGGTCCGCGCGCGGATTGGATCATCTGGCAGTATCCCGTCCTCAGTTCCCGGCCGGAGTTCGAGATCTGCCCTCCGGGACCCGAGCATTATCGGGCGCTGCCCAGGCTCCGTCTTGGTGAAGGTGTCGCGGCCGCGGATATTGCCTTCGAGCGGCTCGGCTACGCACAGACGGCGATCGCGTCTTACCGCTTATTCGCAACCCTCAAGCGTGACGGAATAGTGCCGGGACATTGCCGCTTCCAGGTCTCGCTGCCCACTCCGCTCGCCCCCATCAGCGCCTTCGTGGCGAGCGACGCCCAGAGCGCGGTCGAGCCGATCTATGAAGCCCGGATGCTGGAGGAGGTGGCGCTTATCATACAAGCGATCCCGGCCGATCAACTCGCCATCCAATGGGACACGAATGTCGAGTTTGCGATGCTGGAGGGCTCAGTGCCAGCGTGGTTCGACGACGTGCGCGCGGGCATCATGGAACGGCTGTTGCGCCTCAGTCGCCGGATACCGCCTTCGGTCGAACTGGGGTATCACCTCTGTTACGGCGACGGCCGTCATCACCACACTGCCGCGAAGGACGCGCGCAAGCTGGTCGAAATCGCAAGCGCGCTGGCGGCCAGTCTGGACCGGCCGCTCAACTGGCTGCACATGCCAGTGCCCGTGCGTGCCGAAGAGTCCTACTTCTCACCGATGGCCCGCTTGATCCTGCGTCCGGAGACCGAACTTTACCTCGGCGTAATCGACCCGGCGGACGGAATCGAGGGGGCTTTCAGACGAATCAAGCTGGCCCGTTCGTTCGTTGACGGATTCGGCGCCGCCACGGTATGCGGATGGGGGCGGCAACCCGAGCGGGTCGTCCCGGACTTGCTCGAACTGCACGCCGCTGTCGCACGACCGGTGGTCTCGACCTCGGATCAGCAGGCATCATTCGTATGGCCCAGCGGCTTCGATCGGATCCCGGACGAAGATTGGACTCATCAGCCGGTGGACCGTTTCGGCTTGGCCTACGACAAAGTTGACCGGCACAGTTGGTACCGAAATCTCGACCCGATCATCGAGGAGCTTGCCGCCAATCTGAAAGATCGCGACATCATGGTGGATTATTCGGGCGGAACCGGAATCCTCCTCGATCGTCTGAAATTAAGGATTTTCGACCGTCGCGCCGGCATCCTTATCGTGGACAGTTCGCCGCGCTTTTTGCGGGTTGCGGTCGAGAAGTTCGCCGCCGATCCGCGCGTCGCGTTTCGGCTCCTGCGCTTCTCGAAAGCGGAGAAGCGGTTGCAGCGAATCAACGAGGTGTTGAGCCCCTCGCTGCTCGAGCGCGGAGTCGACACGATTGCCTGCACCAACGCGGTCCATCTGTACACTGACCTGGAGGACACGGTTTCCGCCTGGGCTTCGGTCCTGCGGCCCGGCGGCAAGTTGTTCATCAACTCCGGAAACATCCGCAATCCTCGCGCGAAGCCTAATCAGTGGATCCTCGACGAAACGGTATGGGTCATAAATGACCTTGCGGACGGGATAGTCCGGAGCGACCCCCGCTATGCGGCATATCGGTCCATTCTCGACGACGGTGAACGCATGGAGGCGCACAGCGCGTTTCGAAATCGAGTGTTCGTCGAGCCCCGGCGGCTCGACTTTTACCTGAACATTCTAAGGAGCGCCGGCTTTCAGACCGAAGCCGTGGTGGAGCGCAACATTCGGGCTCGGGTCGACGATTGGTACGAATTCCTCTCGGCGTACCATGACGCGGTGCTCGGTTGGGTCGGCGGAAACGAGAAAATCGACGGACGGGCGCCGACCGCGGAGGCCGTCGCGGACCGGCTCTCACTAATCCGTCAGGCAATAGATACTCTGTTCGGCGGCCGCACCGAGTTCGACGCTTGCTGGACCTACATCAACTGCACGCGCTGATTAGTGCGGCGAATCAAATCAGGGGGACCCGCGCTCGTAGCCGGTCCTCTGCAGAGGCGCGGGAGCGGCCCTTTTCCTTCGATCCGAGACGCGCGCTTTGAACGAGGTGCGATCGGGCGGCTATGCTTGCTGCGGTGAACGCTGAATCCCCGCCGCCATCGAACAGAGGAGCCGCCGGCACCATGGCGGCTCCGCGCAGCCATCGGGCGGCGCGGCCCAAGGTCGCCGTCGACATGGTGGTGTTCGCGGTCGAGGGCGGCCGCCTCAGAACCTATCTCGTGCAGTTGCGACGCGGCGCGGCGCGCGGGCGATGGGCCTTCGCCGGCGGCCTGGTGCGGATGGGCGAGATGCTCGACGAGGCCGCACGGCGCGAACTTTTCGCGTCGACCGGCATCCGCGAGGCTTACCTGGAGCAACTTTTCACGTTCGGCGACCCCTCGCGCGACCCGCGCGCCCACGTCGTTTCGGTGGCCTACATGGCGCTAATCGCAGACGCTCAGAAAGCGGCCGCGCCAGGTGGCAAGTACTTGGACGGGCGCTGGTTCGAGGTTTCGGCGCTGCCCGCGCTTGCGTATGATCATCAACAGATGGCGAAATACGCGCTGGGAAGGCTCAAGGCGAAGCTCGAATACACCAATATAGCCTGTAATTTGCTGCCTGAGACCTTCACTTTCGCCGAGCTGGAGGCGCTGTACGCGATGATTCTGGAGCGGCCGATCGACCGCCGCAATTTTCGCCGGCGGATTCTCTCGATGGGAATCCTGCGCCGGCTCCCGGCCACGCGCCGCGGCGCCCATCGCCCAGCCGCGCTTTATAGTTTCATCCGGCGCGACCCGCAGGTCGTGGAAATGCTATAGTGGCGCGGATAATCGGTGAGCATCATGCCCAAGACCAAAAGCCCGTCGGCAGGCGGCAGGCGAAACAAGCGAAGATGGACAGTTGCGGTGATTGCCGCGGCTGTGATCCTGTCGATTGGCGCAGGCGCGTGGACGATGCACTCGGCGGCTGATCCGGCGGCCGCGACGGCCAAGGCTCAGCCCGTGACACTCGACCCGGCCCGCTTCTTCGGGGCGGCGCGCGAGGCCTATGAAGTCGCGGCGAAAAATCCCGCGCTACTCGCGCAGCTTCATTGCTACTGCGGATGCGACAAGGAACTGGGCCATCAGAATTTGCTCGACTGCTATCGCGACGAGCACGGTGGGCATTGCCCGGTCTGCACCGGAGAAGCGCTGGAGGCCGCCAAGCTCGCCGACGAAGGGCTGCCTGTCGACCAGATCCGCCGCGTGCTGCGCGATCATTACGCGCAGGGGAACTGACGCTTGGCGGGTCTGGTTTCGGGTTACATCCAGCACTTCACTTATGCTGGTCTCCTGGTGGTCCTGGTGCTGTGCGGGATGGGCCTGCCGATACCTGAAGACGTCGTGCTGCTGGCGGGCGGCTTCCTGGTGCATCGCGGATTAGTTCAATACCCGATCACCATCCTGGTCGCGCTGGTGGGCGTGGTCGCGGGCGACAACTCGCTATTTTTCCTGGGCCGGCGTTTTGGCACCGGGCTGGTGACCTACCTCGGCATCGGGCGGCCTCGCTCGCAGCGTCAGATCGAGTGGCTCAAGAAATTCATGGACCGCCACGGCCATCGAGCGATCTTCTATGCGCGCTTCGTCGCCGGGCTGCGCGCCCTGGTCTACCTTACCGCCGGCTCGTTCGGGGTGAAGCCGTTGCGGTTTTTCCTGTACGATCTGGCTGGCGCGCTCATCTCGGTACCAATCGTAATCACGCTCGGCTACCTCTTCGGCGACGAGCTGGAGGCGGTGCTACGCTATATTGGCGGATTCGAGAAGTTCATCTGGGTGGTGCTTGCGCTCTCGCTGGCGGTCATCGCGATGCGGATGCTGATGTTCACGCGCGAACGCGGGGAAACCTAGACCTGGCCGACGTCCATGGCGCTCGCGCGCCGATCGCTCGCGCTTATGCGGCCGGGCGCCGCGTCCGCCGGCGGATTTGAAAAATAATCATGCGATTCAGACTTCCGGGGCTCAATCTCAAAGCCAAGCTGATGGCGCTGATGGTAGTGCTGCTGGGGCTGACGCTCGGCGCCGAGCTGCTGGTCAGCCTCGACACTGAAAACCGCATCGTCGAAGCGACCCAGGACAACGTCAAGGAACTCGCGAGCGCCATCCAGATCAGCGTGCAGGAGCTCACCTCGGTCGGCACCTTCGATCGCGATCGCCTGCAGAACTACGTCAACTCGCTGCACAACAACGGACTCGAAGTCTCCATCGCCTCGACCAAAGACCTGATCATCAACAGCTCCAACCCGGCGCTGATTGGCGAGGCCATCAACCGCGGCGCCGTCCACGTCGCGGCGGCGCAGACCGCAGCGCGCGGCGGCGACCCGCTTCCTGTGCCGGCCTTCACGGTGGGTCCGGCCGGCGAGCAGACCGTCTACCTCATCCCGGTCGAGGTCGAGGACCATCTGCTCGGCTACGTCCAGGTAGTGGCGGACTTCGCCAATTTCGCCCGCCCGCTCGAGGAGCATCGGATCCATCTGTTGACGGTCGCGCTGGCGATTTTCGCTATCGGGCTGGTTTTCTCTTACGTGCTGGCCGATCGCTACGTCGAGCCGATCCACGCGGTCGCCGCCGCCGCGCAGAACATCGCCGCGCGCGGCCTCGAACGGGTGCCCGAGGCGCATCGGCGCGACGAGATCGGGCTGCTCACGCGCAGCTTTAACGAGATGGTCGATCAGTTGCGCCGCGCGCGCGAGCGCGAGGCCGAGCTTAACCGGCTGGAACGCTTCACCGCGCTCGGCCAGCTCGCCGGCGCGCTGGCGCACGAGATCAAAAACCCGCTGAATTTCATCAGCCTCGCGATCGACCAGCTACGCGCGCGCTATGCGCCGCAACTGCAAACCGACCAGGACAACTATCGCCGCCAGCTCGGAATAATGAAGGACGAAATCCATCGTCTCTCCGAGCTGATCCAGAGCTTCCTCAACTATGGCCGCCCGATCGAGGTCCATCCCGCGCCCACCGACGTGCGCGCGCTGGTCGCCAACGTGCTGGAACTGTCGGACTCCAAGCTGCGCAGCCAGTCGATCCAGACCCTCGAGCAAGGGGCCGAGGCGCCGGTCATCCTGAACGTGGACGCCGAAAAGCTTCACGCCTGCTTCATCAATGTGGTGGCGAACGCGATCCAGGCGATGCCCGAGGGCGGACAGCTTGGAGTCGCGTTCAAGCGCGAAGGCGACGCCGAGGTGATAACATTTTCCGATACCGGCGCGGGCGTCGAGCCCGAGGTCGCCAGCCACGTCTTCGAACCATTTTTCACCACCAAGCGCGATGGCATCGGCCTGGGCCTGTTCTTCTCGCGCGCGATCGTCGAACGCCACGGCGGCTCCATCAGGATCGGCCCCAATCCGGCCGGACGCGGCGCCACCGTGACTTTCATCTTTCCGCTCGGCGCACTAGGTAAACATACATGAGCCAACCATCGGTACTGGTGGTCGAGGACAACGACCTGGAGCGGCAGATAACCGTCGAGACCCTGCGCGAGGAAGGATTCCTGGTCGACGAGGCACCCAACGGCAAACGCGCGATGGAGCAGCTCGCGCTGGGCGGCTTCGACGTGGTGCTGACGGATCTGCTGATGCCCGGGATGACGGGCGAGGAGCTGCTTGCCGCGGTGCGCCAGACCCACCCGGGCAGCCAGGTCGTACTGCTGACCGCGCACGGCACCATCGAGAGCGCGGTCAAGGCGACCAAGAGCGGCGCCTTCGAATACCTGACCAAGCCCACCGACCGCGAGAAGCTGGTGATGACGGTCGGCAAGGCGGCCGAGTTCGCGAGCCTCGCGCAGGAGAACATCCTCTTGCGCACGCGGCTTGAGGGCAAATTCCAGATCGAAGGCATTATCGGGCAGCATCCCGCGATCGAGGACGTGATCCGTGTGGTGCGCAAGGTCGCGCCGTCGTATTCGACGGTGCTCATCCAGGGTGAGAGCGGCACCGGCAAGGAGGTGATCGCGCGCGCGATCCACAAGCTCTCGCCGCGTGCGCTGCGTCCGTTCGTGGCGATCAACTGTTCGGCGATTCCCGACAGCCTGATCGAGAACGAACTGTTCGGCCACGAGCGCGGGGCCTTCACCGGAGCCAACGAGCGCAAGATCGGGCTCATCGAGAGCGCCGACAAGTCGACGCTTTTTCTCGACGAGATCGCCGACCTCAACATCGGCCTGCAGGCGAAACTTTTGCGCGTCCTGCAAGAGCGCGAGCTGCGCCGCGTCGGCAGCAACGAATCCATCCGGGTCGATGTCCGCCTGGTCGCCGCCACCAACCGCGAACTCGCCGAGGAGGTCGCCCAGGGACGCTTTCGCGAGGATCTCTACTACCGCATCAACGTCGTCACCGTCACGCTGCCGCCGCTGCGCGACCGCCGCTCGGACATCCCGCTGCTGGTGGAAAACGCGCTCAAGAACCGATTCGCCCACCTGGCGCAGAACCGGGTTAAAGAGGTCAGCCGCGAAGCGATGGAGGTGCTGCTCGACTACTGGTGGCCGGGCAACGTGCGCCAGCTCGAATCGGCGATCGAACGCGCGCTGCTCTTGTGCGAGGGCGACCGCATCATGCCCAAGGACCTGCCGCAGGAAGTCCTGGGACGCAAGACGCCCGCCCGCGTCGCCGAGCGCCCGCGCGGAGAGCGCTTCGAGATTCCCGCTGAAGGCCTCAACTTCGAGAATTTCGAGCGCGACCTGATTCTACAGGCGATGGAACGCGGCGAATGGGTGATCGCCAAGGCGGCCAAGATACTCGGCATGAGCTACCGCACACTGCAGTACCGCCTGGACAAGTTCGGGATCAAAAAACCCGACGGACGCTCGCTGCCGACCGACTTCAAAGGTTGAGCGCCGCCCGGAACTCAGTCCTTAGGCCCGAGCAATGCCGGCGTGGGTAGGTAAACCCAGCATCGCAGGGCCGCGCCGCCGGCGCTCGTGACCTCGATTTTCACGCGCGTGTAGAGCCTCGGCACTTCCTCGTAACGGTCGAGCACCGCGAAGTCGCGCTCGCCTAACCCGCTCAGCACCAGACCCACGGTCTCCCCGCCCACGCGCTCGACGATATAGAAGTAGCGGCCGCGCCGGCGTTCGTAGCCTGCCATCCGCGCCGGCGCGGCGGCGACCTCGCGTCCGAGCAACGCGGCGCGATGGGCCGCGTCAAGCAGTGAGCCGTAGACGAACAGGGCTCCGTCGCTATCGGTGCTCATCGTAATTTCTCTCTTCGTTGCATCATGCTGCGATTACCTCACCCCGACTTCACCTCCGCTCACGCGGTCTTGATGAAACCCGCCATCATCAGTTCGATCGCCCGCGTCATCTCGCGCCAGCCTTGTTCGGTGCGGATTTCGACCCCGCTGAAAATCCGAATCTTCCGCTGGCGAATTGCCAGGTAATTGACCGCCGCGCCTATGATCGCATAGGCGCCGGCGATTCCCGGTGCGCGGCCAACGTCGTCTAGCAGCGTCTGGGCGATGCGGTTGCTCAGCTCCTCGCGCTCAGTCTCCGTTATCGCCGTCAGTCGATTACGCTCGACCGTCTCCCACGCCATCATCGCGAGCACGACCGGTCGTTTGATGAGCGCGCGTGCATAATTGCCCGCGATCATTGCGGCCCGCTGGGGCGCGGGACGCGCGCGCATCGCCGCAATATCGCCCTCGCAGATTTCCTCGATCGTCGGAAAGAAGCCCGGATTCTGGACGACCGCGGCCACCAGTCCGTCGAGATTGCCGAAGTACCGGTAAATGAGCATCTTGTCGACGCCGGCCTCGCGCGCGACGGCGCTCGGACCCAGCATCCCGAAGCCGCCGCGCGCGAGCAGTTTTTCAACCGCCCGAATCAATTTGCGCTCGGTCACCGGCCGGTTCCGCACCGCGGCGGTTCGCAGCTTTGCCATGCTCATTCGCTCCGTTCGCAGCCTCAGTCCTTGCCGCTGCCTGCTCTCGCCTTCGGTTCTCGTCCACCATTATGTCTCTTGACAGAGACATATTATGGCACTAAGTCTCTTAGCAGAGACTTTAGCAGCCCATTCCAACTGTGTCGAGGCAATTATGAAACCACTCAGCCAGAACAAAATCGGCCGCCGCGCATTCATCGCCGGCACCGGGGCGTCCTTGGTTCTCGCGTCGGCCTATGCCTGCCGCGGGTTCGCGGGGCAGACGCTCTCGATGGGCAACGGCGACGCGGCGTACGAGCCGTGGACGACGTGGGCGGGCGAGCCGTCCGACGGTCCGCTGGCGCTGGTCCGCGCGGCGGTCGTGGCCGCCAACGCCCACAACACCCAGCCCTGGTTCTTTAGCGTAACGCCGTCGCGAATCGAGGTCGTCGCGGACTCCAGCCGCAACATCGGGACGGTCGACCCGATGCTGCGCGAGATGCATATCGGCATCGGATGCGCGCTGGAAAATCTGGCATTGGCGGCGCCGGCTCACGGCTATGCCTGCAAACTCTCGCTCCACGAAAACGGATCCCCCGTGGCGGTTGTTGATCTCGCTCCCGTGGCTCCATCGAAGTCGCCGCTCTTTGACGCGATCGGCAGCCGGCATACGAATCGCGGCGCTTACGATACAGCGCGGCCCGTCGGCGCCGACACTTTGAGCGCCCTGCAGGGTTTGATCGACGACCAGCAGGTGAAAGCAATCTGGTTCTCCAGCGAGCCCGAGCGGACTCGATTCGGCGAGCTTGTCGTCGGCGCGACCGAGGCGTTCATTGCCGATTCCGACCAATCGCGCGACAGCGCCCGATGGCTTCGCAACGGCTCGTGCGAGATCGAGGCGCATCGCGACGGTATCACTGTCTACACGCAGGGGCTCTCGCCACTGATGCTGCTGGCGGCGCGAGTGGTGCCGGTATCGCGCAAGACCGCCGACACCTATTGGCTCGCCGCGACGCGCGACAAGCACGTGGCGACCGCGTCAGCGTTCGGCATACTGATGACGCGGCAGCCGCGCAGCAACGTGTGCCGGATGAAGGTGGGCAGGATGTGGCAGCGGATGCATCTGTGGGCGACCGTCCACGGACTCGCGATGCATCCGCTGAATCAGCCGATCGAGCGCTCCGAGCGCGAGCAGACCGCCCATCTTCAGCCGCGGTTCACCAACGCGTTGGCCGCCGTGATCGGCGATCCGGAATGGCATCCGCTGATGTCGTTTCGGATCGGTTACCCGACCATGGACCCCGGCATCAGTCCGCGCCGCGGCGTTCGCGACGTTCTCCTTGTGAGCGCCGCAGCGGCCCGGAATTCAAGCGTGCCATTCGCCCGCGATAGTCTAGCGGCATCAGATCATTTCGGAGGCTCGGGCTTCTTGAGGCCGAGCCGTTCGTAGTACTTGGCCGGGACCTTGGAGCGATCCTTGTAGATGATGAAATTGCAGTGCTCCTTGCCCAACTCGTGCGCGGGCTCGACCACCACGAAGGGCGAGCCGTGGGCCTCGATGTCCTGACGCTCCATCACCGGCTCATGCGTGCAGTAAACCGGAAAACTGTCGCGCCCGTAGGTCAGAAACTGCTTGCCCTTGACCGTCAACAGAGCGTCGGGGCCCTCGTATTTGCCCTCGAGCACGAGACGGCCGCCGCTCCCGCACGGACGCATCTGGATCACGACTTTCTCGTCATCCTCCTCGATATGCAGCGGCTGCAGGTGAGCTCGCAGCCCGGCGGCGAACATTTTTACGCGCGCGCGCAGGTCCTGCGGCATCTTGTCCAGGTTTGGCCCCCACCACGCCTTCACGCCCTCGTCCATCGCCTCTTCGAGCACCTTGTCGCCGAAGCGTTTGCCCACGAAGCTGAGCGTAGCGGAGGTCCAGTTGCGATAAAGATCGTGCATGCTGAGGAACTCGTTGTACATCCGGCGCGCAAGTTTCTTGGCGCCTTCGAGGTCGCCGCGATCGATACTTTCGACCACGCGGTCGACCGTCAGTTTTTCCATCTCGGCGATTTCGTCATTGCTGAGTATCCGCTCGGCCATCGCTGATGCCTCCCGTTGTGCCCCTGTTGTAGCTGATGGCTCCGAAACTAGCGCAATTGGCTCGCGAGGGTGAAGTACTGCGCGAATTCCTTCTTTCGGTTGGCAAGTGAAAGGAGGCTGCGCTATAGTCCGTCCGTTTTGGTTCGCGTTGGGATCGGGCAGGGGACGCCGCGCGAGGCCGTGGGCCGATTCCGATCGCAGCGATGGGTGGGAGGCCGCCCGGATTGCAATGCGGCTTATGAGAGTATCTTATTGAGAAGTAGCCGCGCTTATCGTACGGTGGCGCAGGCCGAGGTCTGAAACATCCGTGGAAACGTCTTCGCATGATATTCTTTTGGTCGGTGGCGGCGGCGCCGCGTTGCGCGCCGCGATCGCCGTTTCCGAAATCAACCCCAAGCTCAGCGTCGCGGTGGTCTCCAAAGTCTACCCGATGCGCAGCCACACCGTGTCCGCGGAGGGCGGCGCCGCCGGCGTGATCGGCGACGACGACACGCTCGACGAACACGCCTACGACACCATCTCGGGCGGCGACTGGCTGAGCGACCAGGACTGCGTTGAGATCTTCGTCAACGAGATCCCCAAGGAACTGCTGCGCCTGGAGAACTGGGGATGCCCGTGGAGCCGGCGCGACGACGGCAAGGTCGCGGTGCGCCCGTTCGGCGGGATGAAGAAGATGCGCACCTGGTTCGCCGCCGACAAGACCGGCTTCCACATGCTGCACACGCTCTTCCAGACCTCATTGCGCTATCCGCTCACGCGTTACGACGAGACCTTCGTGACCAAGCTGATGGTTGAGGGCGACCGCGTATGCGGAGTGGTCGCGATCGAGCTCAAGACCGGCAAGGTCCGCTTGATAACGGCCAAGGCGGTGATCATCTGCACCGGCGGATGCGGCCGGGTGTTTCCGTACACCACCAACGCCAACATCTGCACCGGCGACGGGATGTCGCTTACCTACCGCGCGGGCGCGCCGCTCAAGGACATGGAGATGGTTCAGTACCATCCGACCGGCCTCCCCTTCACCGGCATCCTGATAACCGAGGCCGCGCGCGCCGAGGGTGGTTTGCTGGTCAACAAGGACGGTTACCGCTACCTGCAGGACTACAACCTCGGCAAGCCGCAGAAGGAGCCGGTCTTTCGCAGCATGGAGCTTGGCCCGCGCGACCGCCTCTCGCAGGCTTTCGTCAAGGAGATGGAGAAGGGGCGCACGATCAAGGGCCCCTACGGCGACGTGGTTCATCTCGATCTCCGCCATCTCGGAGAGGAGAAAATCAACGCCAAGCTCCCAATGGTGCGCGAGCTGTGCGTGAAATACGAGAACATCGATCCGGTCCATGAGATGATCCCGGTGCGGCCGGTGCAACATTACATGATGGGCGGTATCCATACGGACACCAGCGCCGCGACCCCGCTCAAGGGACTCTACGCCGCGGGCGAGGCCGCCTGCGTGAGCCTCAACGGCGCCAACCGCCTGGGCTCCAACTCGCTTAGCGAGATCTTGGTGTTCGGCGCGCGCGCCGGCCGGGCTGCGGCCGAGTATGCGAGCCAAGCCTCGATGCCGGCTGTCAACCCGATGTTGGCGCTGGGCGCCGACGAGGAGCGGCGAATCGAAACCGAGTACCTGCGCAAGACCCGCGGGAGCGAGAAAATTTCGACGCTGCGCGAAGCGATGCAGCATACGATGGAGGCTGGCGCTGGCATCTATCGCACCCGCGCGTCGCTGGCCGAGGCGGCGGGCAAGATTGCCGAGATGCAGGAACGCTACAAGGCGATCTCGATGGAGGACCACAGCCTCGCGTTCAACACGCAGCTGGTGGCGGCGCTCGAGCTGGGATTTCTGCTCGACGTCGCCGAGAGCATCCTGCAATGCGCCCTGCAGCGCGAGGAGTCGCGCGGCGCCCATCAGCGCACCGATTTTCCCGATCGCGACGACGTTAAATTCCTGGCGCATTCGCTGGTCTCCAAGGGATCGAATGGGCGGCCGGTGGTCTCCTATTTGCCGGTAACCATCACGCGCTGGCCGCCGGGCAAGCGGGTATACGGAGAGCAATCGACAGATGGCGGACACGATAGTCATTGAGGTGGCGCGGTACTCGCCCGAGACCGACGCCGAGCCGCATTTTCAAAAGTACCAGGTTCCCCTGCGCGGGGACTGGATGGTCCTTGACGCGCTGAACTACATCAAGGACAAGCTCGACGGCTCGCTCACGTATCGCTGGTCGTGCCGGATGGGTATCTGCGGGAGCTGCGGGATGGTGGTCAACGGATACGAGCGGCTGACCTGCGAGACCCTGCTCGCCCAGTTCGCGCCGGGCCCGGTACGGGTCGAGCCGCTGCGCCATTTTCCGATCGCGCGCGACCTCGTGATCGACATGACCGACTTCCTCGAGAAACTGACCCGGGTCAAGCCGTGGATCGTGCGCAAGGACAAGACCCCGCCGGCGCGCGAATACCTCCAGAGTCCCGAGCAGCTCGCCACCTTCAAGCAATACAGCAATTGTATCAATTGCATGCTGTGCTACTCGGCCTGCCCAGTGTACGGAATCGATCCGCACTTCGTCGGCCCGGCCGCGCTCGCGCTGGCCGAGCGCTACAACCTGGACTCGCGTGACCAGGGAACCGGCGATCGGCTCGATGTCCTCTCGCAGCACGACGGCATCTGGGACTGCACGGTGATCGGCGAATGCTCGGAGGTCTGCCCCAAGGAGGTGGACCCCTCGCTGGCGATCCAGGAATTCAAGCTCACCGCCACCAAGGAATGGTACAAATCATTCCTGATGCCGTGGGGAGGCAAGTGACCCGATGGCCTCGTACCCGCAATTCCAGCCGCGCGAATATCACCGCTCCTTTTCCAACTGGTGGTGGCTCGGGCGTTTCAACTACCTGAAGTTCATCCTGCGCGAGTTCTCCTGCGTCTTCGTCGGCTACTTCCTGATCGTGACGCTGTTCCAGGTATGCGCGCTGACGCGCGGCCCCGAAGCCTACGCGGCGTTCCAGGCGCACATGCGGCATCCGCTGGTGATTCTGCTCAACATCATCGCGCTCGCTTTCCTGGTGCTGCACACCATCACCTGGTCCAAGCTGGTGCCCAAAGCGTTCTTCCCGCGCAGCCACGGCCATCCTCTCCCCGAGATGACGACCGCGCTGCCGAGCTACATCCTTTGGGCTGTCGCCACGATAGTGGTGGCGGCCATCATCATGGGGGCGTAAATGGGCAAGCGCGCCAATGAACCCGCGGTATGGTTCCTGTTCGGCACGGGCGGCTTCATCGCGGGCTACCTGCTGCCGGTACACATCCTGTTCTTCGGCATCCTGTTCCCGCTCGGGATATTCAAAGACCCGGGCTACCAGGCGACGCTTCATTTGTTCGAACATCCGCTCGCGCGTCTGTATCTGGTGGTGCTGTGCTTCTTCGGCCTCTTTCACGCCGCGCACCGGCTGCGCCTGACGCTGGTCGACTTCCTCCGCGTCAAGCATCTGGAGAACGCGCTCGGCGTGGTGCTGTATTCGGCGGCGGCACTGGGCACCGTGATCGCGATCTACCTGGCGAGCGTCGTTTGAACGCGCGGCCGCCGCACGGTGGCTGAAAAATCGCGCTTGTCGGATCACCAGGCGCCGGCGGCCGCGGCTGAGCGACGGCTTTAGAACGCGGCGTCGAGATAAAGATCTTTTTTGCTGACTCTCCAGGCGCCGTCTTCCTTAGTTAACTCGTCGCGGTACCATCCGGTCGTCACCAGACGCGCCTTTCCGTGCTCCGCGGCGCTGAGCGTCAGAAAAGAGACCACCACGGCGCGGTCGTCTGTCAGTTCCTCGAAGCGAAGATTCGAGAGGCAGTGACGCCGTTGATCGGTCTGCGTCTTCATCACGGACGCGAGCCAATCGACGATGGCGCCGCGGCCCGTGTATGGACCCCAGCCATCGGTACCCGCAAGATGGATCGTAAAGCTCGCACCTTCCGAGAAGGAATCGCCGAGCATCCGGAGGTCGCGCGAGTCGTATCCCCATGCGTAGCTGCTGAGCGTCTCGGTAATTGCGAGACGGTCCGCGGTGGATTGCGTAGATTCCGTTTTCATGGTGATTCTCCACTGAGCTTTTTGCAAAATTGCCGCGGCATCGATCGCAGTTATCGGCCCTTGGTTTCGGGCACACCAAGACCTGCGAGAAAATCGCTGCGCGCCTTCATCGCATCCTCGGCCACGGCCTTGTTGTAGGCATTCATCGTAGTGCGCGCGTCTTCGGTGCACATCACATCGCGCATCTCGGCACGCTCGATATAAAGTCCCTCGGTCAGCGGCAGGTCGGCGCCCAGATAGACCGCGCGCTTGATCGCGGCGACCGAGCGCGGCGCCCGCCTGGCCAGCGTCCGCGCCCACCCCATCGCGAACGACATCAGCGTGTCCGGCGCGAGCACCCGGTTCACCATGCCCATCCGCTCGGCATCGCGCGGCGAATAGACGTTGCCGAACAGCATCACCTCGAGCGCTTTCCCGCGTCCGATGAGCCGCGGCAGACGCTGCGTTCCACTGCCGCCGGGCAGGATGCCGAGCACCGCCTCGGGCAGGCCGATCTGGTACGGCCCGTCGGCCGCCAGGCGGAAGTCGCACGCCAAAGAAAGCTCGTAGCCGCCACCCATGCAGTCGCCGTTGATCGCCGCGATTACCGCTTTCGGCATCAGCATGATCCGGTCGAGCATCCGATGGTATCCGAGCTCCATTTCGGGGAACACGCGAGCGCACTCGGCCGGGTCGGCAGCCATCTGCGCCAGCTCATCGACGCTGTAGTGGGTGATGAACTTGCCTTCGATTCCGCCGGTCAGAATGATTGCCCGGAGTTCCGCGTCGGCCTCGGCCTTGCCAATAAGCTCGAGTAGCTCGCCGGCACCCGGCCCGACGAAATAGTTCATCGGTGGATTGCGATAGGTCCATACCTCGACGTGATCGTGGCGCTCGACAGTCCAGTGTTTCATCGCGCACCTCCTGGCCGCTGGCGTAGCTTGCACGCGCTTCGGCTGTCAAGGCGATTGAGAGTAGAGTGATCGTATGGTTCACGTTCCGACTGACCGAACGGCCCACGATGAGGCAAGAGTATGAAGGTTGATATCGACCTCAAGGCGGGCTTTTTGCAAAACCTCAAACGCGAAGTGCTGGCGCAGCTCACGCCCGAGGAGCGCGCGGTGATCGAGGTTTCGACCGGCGAGATGGGCAACAAGCCCGACGCCGTCAAGCTCGGATGGCTCAAGATGCGCACCAAGGAAACCTGGACCAAGCAGCGCTACACGCGGGCGCTCGATCGCGTGATGACGCGGCTCAAGGAACTGGTCGCGGCGGAAGCGGCGAAGAAGGAATAGCGCGCGCCCCAGGACCCTTATACCTGGATGCTTTCTCTAGGCGCTTATACCTGCGGTCTCTTCGGTCATCTTGAGATTTCGTTAATTTTTTGAGCGAAGCCTTTCTTCTTCGGTCATCCTGAGCGAAGCGAATCTGAGAGCGGAGTCGAAGGATCTCGCGCGGTCCTCCGCGCGCCTCTGCTTCTGTCATCCCGAGCGAGTCTGCGAGTCGAGGGACCCCGGATTATTGTGCTTCGAGACTCTCGCGAAGCTCGCCCGGAAAAGGTCGGAGTGCTTCAACTCGCGCAGAGTTCGCTCAGAATGACAAAGAGCGCTGTTTACGGCTCGATGCGGGCCACGCGGCGCTTGCCGACTTCGAGGATGTGATGCTGTCCGGGAACGAAGTGAAAGTCGATATCCGTGACGGTCTGACGGTCGACGCGCACGGCGCCCTGCCCCACCAGCCGGCGCGCCTCATTAGTAGAGACGGCGAAGCCCAGTTGCTTTATCAACTCGCAGATCCAAAGCTCTGAGGCGATGCGAAAGACCGGCACGTCTTGCGGAACCTCGCGGCGCTGAAACTTGCTCTCGAAGTAGTCGCGGGCGTCTTTGGCGGCGGCGCTATTGTGATACTCGGCGACGATCGTCGTGGCGAGCCGCTTCTTGGATTCCATCGGATGCGACTCGCTGGAGCGGATCGTAGCGAGTTCGGCGGGCGCCACGTCCATGAGAAGCTCGAAGTAACGCGGCATCATGCGGTCCGGAATCGACATCAGCTTGCCGAACATTTCGCGCGGCGCGTCGGTCAGACCGACCGCGTTGCCGTACGACTTCGACATCTTGCGCACGCCGTCGAGTCCCTCCAGCAGCGGCATGGTCATCACGACCTGCGGCGCCTGGCCAAAGGCGCGCTGCAGCTCGCGCGCGACCAGCATGTTGAATTTCTGATCGGTGCCGCCCAGCTCCACGTCGGCGCGGAGTGCCACCGAATCGTAGCCCTGGACCAGCGGATAGAGCAGCTCGTGGAGAAACAGCGGCTGCTGATCGGCGAGGCGCTTTTCGAAGTCGTCGCGCTCGAGCATCCGCGCCACACTCAGCTTGGCGGCGATCTCGATGAGGCCGCGAACGTCGAGCTTGTCCATCCATTCGCTGTTGAAACGGACCTCGGTGAGCGCGGGATCGAGGATTTTCGAAACCTGGCGCCGGTAGGTCTCGGCGTTGGCGACGATTTGCTCGCGCGTGAGCGGCTTGCGCGTCTCGGAACGCCCGGTCGGATCGCCGATCATCGCGGTGAAATCGCCGACCAGGAAGATTACGGTGTGGCCGCGGCGCTGGAAATCGCGGAGCTTCTTGAGCGTGACGGAATGACCCAGGTGAAGGTCGGGCGCGGTCGGATCCATCCCGAGCTTGACCCGCAATGGGCGCCCCTCGCGCAGCCTGGCCGTCAGCTCCTCGCCCGAGATAACCTCGGACGCGTTGCGCCCCAGCTCCCGCGCCTGCTCTTTGGCTTCGTTCTCGTCCACGTTTCGGATCAGTGCATCAACTGCGTCAAGCCGCTCGGAGTCTGGAACTTCGAGATGTTGTCATACTGCGGCGTGTAGCGGTCGGCCCACAAATCCTCGCCGTTGGCGTCGGCGGTGAAGACGTGGCTGGCATGCTCGTCCTGGATGTTCCAGTACTGCTCGATAATTCCGCCGCCGAAGTACTGCGGCCCCCATTCCGGATGCTGCTTGTCGGGACGCGCGCGAAACCCGATATTTACCACCTTCCACAGCTTCATGTTCGTGTCGTACAGGTCCTCGTGCACGTTGGCGAAGTAAGCTTCGGCCGTGTACATGATGCGCTTGCCATAGCAGTAGCCCGAGCTCATCGACTCGATACGGCGCACGTCCGTTACCCACACCGGCACCACTTCCCAGTTGCCCCACGAAGGCTTCGCCCAGCCGAGCGGCATATCGTAGTTGGCGGGGAAATTGCCCATCGCGGTGGTCATGTCGACCAGCGCGAGGATGTTCTGCTCACGCAGAAAGTGGCCCTCGAACACCGAAGCGCCGCCGTTCCATCCCACCCGCTGGTCATCGTGCGTCAGGTCGCTGTCGAACACCGGCGCGCATCGCGCCGAGGTCGAAAGCCGCATCGCCTGGCGCAGCGCCGGGATAAAAACGTAATCGTCGGGCAGGCGGGTCACGTCCTGCCAGAACAGCGTCAAGTCGGCCGAGTACTTCGCTTCGTCCGGCACCTCGACCATCAGCCATTCGCCGTACCAGGCCCCCGACGAGCCGGGCTCCGTGTGAGAGATGCCGGGGAACCAGTTGTAGGCGAGCTGGCGATAGTTGTAATCGACACGGGTGCAGGCCTTGCTGCCGAATTTGTCCATGGTGCAGAAGGACGATGGAGTCCCCGAGTCAGGCATGCCGACGTAGAGATGGCCGCCGGGACGGAAGGTGACGTCGGCCGCGATCTCAGTCCCCTTGTCGCGGCCTGACGGATGCGGGAACGGGACACCTGATACGTAGTTCTCCAGCTTGTAGGCGCCGTTGGGCAACTCGATGAAGCGGGTCTGCGCCGAGTATTTCTCCACTGCGTCCCAGAACGGTTTAGGCAGCGGATGGATCGTCGTCGGGCCCACGTCCATCTCGACGTCGGGCGGCATCTTCCAGGCGACGCTGCCGTCGAACAGCGCCACCATCCCGTCCGGCATGAAGGCCTTGTACTGTTGCCAGTTCTTCATGGTGATTTTAGTGCCCGGCGGGATGGTGCTCTCCGCCGCTTGAACTGGTCCCATACCCAAGAGAAGCCCCATGCCAAGTAGCAAGAGCGCCAGGCCGGCGAGTCCAGACAACAGCCTCCGCATGCCGCTCATATCAAGGTCCTTCTCAAGATCCTTCCCCTGTCCTATCGGCCCTGTTCCGGTCGAGGAAACCCGACGCTCCTGGCGCGAGACTAAACGCGGTCGAGCACGATCACCAGGAATACGATCGGCAGATAGAAGAGCGAGGCGAACATCACCCGGCGTGCTGCCGCCGCCGCATGCGGGGTGCGCGCCAGCCTCAGCCCGAAAGTCAGCATCATCACGCCCAGCGCGACCGCGACCAGCAGCGATATCCGTCCGGCGAAGCCCAGCAGTGTGGGCAACGCGCCCGCCATGATAAGCGCCACGCAGTCGAGCAGGATCACTTGATCGACCGGATTACCGCGGCCTCCCGCCAGCGGCAGCATACTGATCCCGGCGCGCGCGTAGTCGCTCTGGTAAAGCCGCGCGATCGAAAGCGAATGCGGAAGCTGCCACAGGCACATAATGAGGAACAGGATGAGCGGCTCGACGCCGAGTCTCCCGCTGGCCGCGGCCCATCCCGCAACCGGCGGCAGCGCTCCGGGCACCGCGCCGACGGCATGGCAAATCCACGACACCCGCTTGAGCGGCGTGTAGGCGAACAAGTAGAGCAGCGCGATCGCGGCCGTCACCGCGGCGGCCAGAAAGTTCGCCGCCACCCACAACCAGGCGCATCCCAAGACCGTCGCGACGATGCCGAAGACCAGCGCCTCGGGCGGGGTCAGGCGTCCCTCGGGCAGCGGGCGATGCTGCGTGCGAATCATCAGCGCATCGATGCCGCGCTCGAAGTACTGGTTAAGGGCGAGCGTGCCGCCGGCGGCCAGCGCGGTGGCGGCCAGCGTATTCATCGCAAGCCAGAAATTGAAGCGCTCGGCGCTGCCCAGATAGAAGCCGACCAGCGTGGTCAGCAAAACCATCGCGACCACGCGCGGCTTGGTCAGCTCGAAATAGGCCGCGGCGCGCTTGCGCGTGCCGCTTGCAGGTGCGAGCGCGACGGCTTCGGCGTTCACGCCCCCACCTCATGCCGCGCCGCCGCGCCCAACCTTGGCGGACGCGCTCCCGCGTTCTCAGGGATGCCGGCGACGCGCGTTGCGCGCTCGAGGTGCCAGGCGCGCAAGGTTAGCGCGAGACAGGTCGCGAGCACCGCCGCCCCAACCGCGACGTGCGAGGTCGTCGGGATGACCGCGCGGCGGCTTAGAATCGTCGCGGCGCCCAGCCCTATCTGTGCCGCGAGCAGCACCAGCAGGCCCAGCGCGGGGCGGCGCAACGACGGCTCATCGCCGTACTGTCGCAGCACACGCGCGACCGTCCATAGCACCATCACCGTAACCACCACTGCGCCGCATCGATGGGCAAAGTTGATCGCGATCGGAACCGAAAACATCGGCGGTACCAGGCGGCCGAAGGCGAGCGGAAAGTCGGGAATCGCCAGTCCGGCGTGCATATGCCGCATCAGCGCACCGACGATTATCTGCACGTAGATGACAGCCGTGGTCGTTGCCGCCAGCGGAGTCAAAGGCGATCGGCCGGACACGCGCGCCACCGGCGCCGCCGCCGTCGTCTCCCAACGCGGGTTCGTAAACAGGGCTATCGCCACCATCAGGCAAAAGAATGCCTGCCCGGTCATCGCGTGGGCGACCGCGACCGCCAAAGGCAGATTGAGAAGCACCGTTATCCCACCGAGCACGGCCTGCACTACTACCAGCCCAAAGGCCGCGAGCGCCGTGAATCTGACCCACGCGCGCCGCTCGACCATCCAGACCCACAACGCCAGGGTCAGCGTCAAAATCGAGACCGTGCCGGCGATCGCGCGATGGCCCCACTCGAAAAGCACTCCGGCGCCCCACTGTTGCGGTATCAGATGGCCGGCGTCGAGCGGCCACGAGGGCACTGCCATCGCGGAGCCGGTCGAGGTCACCAAGCCCCCGGCGAAGACCAGGACGAAGGTGGCGGCGGCGGCCACGACGGCGAAACGATGGAGCGCCACCAGCGAGGCGGCGGCGTGGCCAGCATCGGGCGAGGTTTGAAAGTCGGACCGTGTCGTTTTAGAGAACGCGCTCACGATATTCCGTTCCCGCCCGCACGACGCTTGGACGAACTGCGCACCGGGACCTCACAAGCCTTGAAATCTCCCATTAGAATCTCGAACAATACTATGCTCGAAAAACAATCAGGGCTAAAGCACGATATCAGCCCTCGCGGACCGTTGCCAAGTTTCCTCGTGGCCTCATGCGACCCGCTCGGTACCGCTCGCTGGATGCGCAGCCTCCGGCGCCTGGGGCGGTTCGAGGCCCCTCGCCACGAACGCCGGCCGCATGATCGAGAAGATCGACGGCACCAGCGTTATCGCCGCCAGCCAGTGCGTGAGCATCAGCAGCGCCAGCAATAGCGCCATCTCGGACGAAAACCGCAGGCTCGACATCCAGTACCACGGCAGCACACCGCCGACGAGCGTCGTGGCGGTGAACGTGACGGCCATCCCGGAGGTGTTGATCGCGCGCTTGATTGCGGCGTCGTAGTCGCCGAGCCGCCCGTACTCGCGCTTGATGCGGTCCACCACGTAAAGGATGTAATCCACCCCGATACCCATACCAACCGCGGTCACCGGCAAAGTGTTGATATTGATCCCGACGCCCCTCAGTCCGATGTACAGAAAGCTTACGACGCCGGCCGCGATGAGCGTCATCAGCACCATCGCGCCCGCGGTCAACGAAGCGTAGCTGAGCGCCACCAGGGTGAAGACCACGGCCAGGATAAGCAACGTGCTGACGCGATCGGAATAGGCGATTTCGTCGTTGAGCGCCGCGGTCAGGCCGATGCTGCCGCCGGCAAGGACGAATTTCACGTGCGGCGTCGGATGGGTTGCGATGAATTTTTTGGCGCGGCTCAGCGCCTCGAGCACCGTCGAGCCCTCGAGGTCCTTGTAGTAGATGACGAACTGGCCGTAGCGGGCATTGTAGTCCATGTACTGGAAGATGATCGTCGGCGATGGCGACGAGGACTGGTACATGAAGAGCATCTGGCCGATGCCTTTGAGATCGTTCGGATACACCTGCCACACGGGATCGTTATAGTGGAAAAGACTGTTGAGCCGCCGCACCAGGGTCGTGATGTAGCGGCTGCCGCTGGCCTGCCGCTGCTCGAGCATGTAGTGACTGAAGTCGTCGAGCAGGGCCAGCAGCGCCGGATCCTTCATCGCGTTGCGGCGATCGCCTTCGAGGTAAATCACCAGCTCGTTGAAGCCGCCGTAAGCGCGGTTGATGTGGCGCGAGGAAACGTTGAAGTCGGAGTCCGGCCACAGCAACGGCGATCCCGGCTCGGTGTAGCCGATCGGCACCTTCACCGCCTGCTGAACCCCCAGCACCACGACCACCGCGGCAATCCCGAACACCACCCATCTTCCGCGCCGGCTGGTGCAACTCTCACCCACCCAGTGCAGGCCGGAAGCCAGCCAGTGCGGAACATAGTGAGTGGTCACCTTCGGCGTCGGCAGAACGTCGAGCAGCAACGGCACCAGAATAAGGATGGTGAAAATGTTCGAGAAGCCCCAGAAGCTCGCGAAGAAGGCGACCTTGCGCACCAGCGGGATGGTGGCGACGCCCAACACCAGGATGCCCGCGGCGTCGGCCAGGATGCCGATGGCTCCGGGCAAGAACAGCTCGCTCATCGATTCGTGCACGGCCTGATGGCGATCTCCGGTGTGCTCGAGCTCTTCGAAATAACGCTCGAGCAACTGCACCCCGTGGCTCGCGGCACGCGCGGTCACCAGCAATGGAATGACCAGCACCAGGACGTCGAGGTTGTAGCCGAGCAGGCCGAGAAAGCCGAGCCCCCAGATGACCTGCGCCGCGGCCCCGATGATCGGCAGCAACACGCCATACGCGCGGCGGAAATAGAGCACCAGCGACAACACGATGAACAGTCCGGTGACGCCGAAAATCTCCGCCAGCTCACCCTTGTAGTACCAGCACCAGGCCTTCAGCACCGGCTCGCCGGCGGCGTACAGAACCGTGTTGTCGTCTTCCACGGCCCGCTTGATCTTCGCCAGGCCCCGATGCATCTCGCCGTAATTCACCTGGCCCTCGTTGAACCCGGCCGTAACCACGGCGCTTTTGCCGTCGGCCGAGACCAGGACGCCATAGGCGAGGCTGTGCAACACGTCGTACCTCAAGCGCGCGAGCGCGGCGCTGGAGGTTGGAATATCGTCGGGCAGGAGCGGCTTCGAGATGATCAGTCCGCCGCTGGTCGCAATCACCTTGCGCGCGTTGGTCCCGGTGATGGAGTTGATCAGGTCGTGATCGACGCCGTCCATCAGGTCGACCTGCTGATGGATGAAGCGAATCTTGTTCAGGGTCTTGGTGGTAAAGATGTCGCCGCGCTTGACCTGCAACTCAAGCGTCATCACGTTGGCGGTGCCGAAGATCTGCCGGAAATGGTTATAGGATTCTACGTATGGATGGGCCTGCGGCAGCAGGTCGCTGAACTTGCTGTACATCCGCACCGCAAGCGCCTGGTACGCGAAGAAAACCGTGAACGCCGCGAGCAAGGCGAGCGAAAACCAGCGATGCCTCAGCGTCAACCGGACAAACGAATGAACAAGTCGTTCAACCATCGAAATCCTGTGGTGGAATCGGTCGTCGGCGCATCTTCCAGAGGTCGCCGCCCAGGATGCGAGCAGCACCGAAGCCGATGAAACTGAGGCAACATATCAGCCCTCGCTAAGCCTCGCCAGCGGCGGCCCAATGGCCGGCCCGGCAATCCCGAGCGCAGGCCGCAGTGCCGATGACTAGCGGACCGTGGTCGGCTCCGCGCGCTGAGCGAGGCGCATCAGCCCGTCGTAGGCGGCGTACTTGTACGCCTCGCTCCGCGTAGGCACGGCAAAGGTTGCGTCGATGAACCGATCGATCGTGCCGCCCGCTTGAATGACGAACTGTCCAATGTGGATCAGCTCGCTGGCAAGCTCTCCGACTATATGTACGCTCAGCAGCACCTTGTCGGACACTCGAAACACTAACTTGACCAGACCGTCGGGAAACCCCGAGATTCGGGCCTTTGCGTTCGTACCAAAGGAGCATCGGCCAACTTCGTAATCGATGCCGGCCGTGCGGATCTGTTCTTCGGTGAGCCCCACCCACGCAACTTCCGGGATCGAGAATATGTAGGTCGGCCGAAAGTGATCGACCTCATGCTTGAACTCGAAGCCGAACGCGTGGCAGATCGCAACCCGCGCCTGCTCCATCGACACCGCCGAGAGGCCCGGAGGGCCGATCACGTCGCCGGCGGCGAAGACTCCCGCTGCGGCGGTCGCGTAGCGGTCGTCCACCTGGACCCAGCCTGCCGAGTTGAACTCGACTCCGATTGTCGCGAGTTCTAAGCCCTCGACCTGCGGGCGTCGTCCCGTTGCCACCAGGATCTTATCGGCTTGTAGTGAGCGACCGTCGGCGAGCCTGGCTTCGAGGGCGCCGCTGACCCGCCTGACCTCGGCCACGGAGACGTTCGGGATCACACGGATCCCCATCGACTTGAAGCACTCGGCGAGCACCCCTGCCATCTCGGCATCGAGCGCCGGGAGCAGATGGCTGCCGCCGACGATGGTCACGCGGGTTCCGAGCGCCGCAAAGATTGATGCGTATTCGCAACCGGCCGCGCCGCCGCCGATGACGAGCAGCGACTCGGGCACACGCTCGATTTCCAGGATGTTCTCCGAGTCGCACACGTCCGGATCGTCCATAGGTATGTTCGCCGGATGATGAGGTCTCGATCCGGAAGCGAGCAGCACGACGTCAGCCTCGAGCAGCTCGCGTCCGCCTCCGATCTTCTCGACTTCCACCTGTCGAGGCGAAACGAAGCGTGCGCGGCCTTGAATGCGTTCTATGCGGTGACGCTCAAGGTTGCGCTCGACCGCGCTGGTCATCAGCTCGGAGATCTCGATCTTTCTAGCCATAAGAAGGGGCCAGGGGTTTTGGCCGCCTGCCGAAGGTAGGCTGCTTGCGCGCTGACCGAGTCCGGAGAGGTAAATTGCCCCCTCGCGCACACTCTTGGTCGGGATTCCGCCGGTGCTCACGGCTATCCCGCCCGGCCGCGGGCTGCTATCTACCACGCAAACCCGCTTCCCATAGTACGCCGCCTGGGCCGCTCCCTTTTCGCCGGCGGGACCGGCACCAATTACAATCAGGTCGTATTTCATGGGCGCACACAGACCCGCTTTACAGACGTGACGCGGGAGAAGCTGCGGAACGTGTTTAGAAGACCGCTAAGGCCACCGAGCCTTGTCCTCCTGCGTGCCTGGATTTTACTGATTTTTTTCGACTTGTGGAGTGCAAGCGTGAGCGATGTAAATATTTTGTAAATACTGAGCCATGCGCCGGCCGTTCTCCGCCGGACCGCTACCGAACCGTACTATCTCCACGCATTGTCGCGCCGCAGGTTTGGCGCGACCCGGTGCTTTGCGCTAGTAGACTCGATCGCGAGACGGATGGCGTGGAGGTCGAGCGAGTGAACAATTTCGCAACTCTGGCCGAGCTTTTCAGCGCACAGGCTAAACGGTTCGGCGATCGTGCGTTCCTGCGGGACAAGACCGGCAAGGCTTGGCACGACCACTCATGGAACGACATCGCCGATGAGGCTGGACGGCTGCGCGCCGGCCTGCTCGGGCTAGGACTTGAGTCTGGCGATCGAATCGCAATTCTGTCGGATAACTGTCCGCGCTGGGTGGTGGTCGATCAGGCGGCGCTCGGAATGGGCGCGGTGGTCGTACCCTTGTACACTACGGCGGGCGTCGAGGAGACGCGCCACATCCTTGCCGATTCAGCCGCGCGCCTGGTCGCGGTCAACGGCGATGCGGCGTTGGCGAAGATCGTGGGGATGGCGTCGCAGTTGCCGGACCTCGAAGACGTCATTCAAATGACTCCGTCTTCGCAAATGACTCCGTCCTCGCAAATGACTCCCTCCCAGGCCGCTCCGGCGCCTTATGGCGAAATAGGCAAGCTCAGGATCTTCACTCTCTCCCAGTTGACCGCTAATCCGCCGGCGCCGCCGATAGCCGGTTCGCGCGAGGATCTGGCAACGCTTATCTACACCTCGGGCACCACCGGGCCATCCAAGGGCGCGATGCTCACGCATGGCAATCTGCTGGCCAACAGCGAATCGTCGCAGGCCGCGCTCGATCTCAACGAGCAGGACATGACGCTATCGTTCCTGCCGATCGCCCATTCGTTCGAGCGCACGGCCGGCTATTACACCGTGGTACTGGCGGGCGGCACGATCTCCTACGCCGAGGGGCTGGGGCAGATCGCACAAAATCTGCTCGAAGTGAATCCAACTATCGTGCTCACCGTGCCGCGGGTGCTGGAGGCCGTTTACGCCCGCGTGATGCGCACGGTGGAGGCGGGTTCGGGCGTGCGGCGCGCACTGTTCAAGACCGCGGTCGCGACCGGAGCGCACGCGGCCGCGTATCGGCACGAGGGCCGGCGCGTGCCCAGCCATCTGGCCGCTCCGATGGCGCTGTTTCGCAAGCTGGTGTTCGCGCGCATCCAGGCAATCTTCGGCACTCGGTTGCGCTATCTCATCTCGGGTGGCGCGCCGCTGCCGCGCGAGATCTTTCGCTTCCTGGCCGCCGCCGAGATCCCAATCGTCGAGGGCTACGGGCTGACCGAGGCCTCGCCGGTGGTCTCGGTGAACCTGCACGGCCACACCAGGATGGGCACCGTGGGCCGCGCGATCAGGGACGTCGAGGTCCGCACCGCGCCCGACGGCGAATTGCTGGTACGCGGGCCCAGCGTGATGGCGGGCTACTACAAGCTGGAAGCTGAGACGCGCGAGGCCCTCGACGCCGACGGATGGCTCCATACCGGCGACATCGCGCGCATCGACGCCGACGGCTACATCGCCATCACCGACCGCAAAAAAGAAATCATCGTGCTCTCCGGAGGCAAGAACGTCTCGCCCGCCAACCTGGAGAATCGGCTGAACTCCGACCCGGCAATCGCGCAGGCTTGCGTAATTGGCGACCGGCGCAAGCACCTCGCGGCCCTGCTGGTGCCCGACTTCGAGTACCTGTCCACCCAGCCCGCGTTAAAATCGATCGCGACGCGTCCGCCCGAGGAGGCCGTCACCGACCCCGCACTGCGCGCGTTCTACCAGGCCCGGGTGCGCGAGCTCAATAAGGGCCTGTCGGATATCGAAACCATCGTCGCCTTCGCGCTCGTGGCGCACCCGTTCGGCCAGGACAACGGCGAGCTTACTCCGACGCTCAAGCTGCGGCGCAAGGTGGTTATCGAACACTACCGCGATCAGATCGAGTCGATGTACGGAGCGTAGCCGCGAGGGCTGGAATACGTCATCGGAGGCGCGCCCCGAAATGGCGGATGGGTCTGTCCATCACGGCGTATAAATCTCCGTGCTGTTCAGAGTCTGCTTCGTATTTAATACGCCGCCAGCGATTAGCACCTTGCCATTGGGAAGCAGGGTTGCCGTGGCACCAAGGCGCGCAACATTCATCGAAGGAGTCGACGCGGCGAAACTGTTACTAACCGGGTCGTACAATTCCGTACTGCTAAGACTTCCGGAGAGGCCACCGCCCGCGATTAGCACCTTTCCGTTGGGTAGCAGGGTCGCAGTAGCATTCTCGCGCGCCACGTTCATCGGAGGGATGGAGGTGTTAAAACTGTTGGTCACCGGGTCGTAAAGCTCTACGTCGCCGGGGTCATCGCCACAGCAATCACCGCCTGCTATCAAAACCTTACCGTTAGGCAATAAGGACGCGGTGACGCCCGAGGCGTGAGTCATGTTCAACGGAGGAGTCGAAGCGGCAAAGCTGTTGCTCACCGGATCGTACAGTTCCACACTGGTGAAGGCATCGAAGTCGCTAAGTCCGCCGGCAATGAGCACTTTGCCATTGGGTAACAGAGACGCAGCGGCCGCATAGCGCGCGACATTCATCGAAGGCGCGGACACAAAGCTATTGGTTGCCGGATCGTAGAGCTCGGCGCTCTTGAGGGCCTGTGGATAGCCGAAACCGCCGGCAATAAGCACCTTGCCATTCGGTAGCAGTGCGGCGCTGGCATTGCTGCGTGTCGCAATCATGGGAGGAGTGGAAGCCGGAACAGCGAAGGTGTTGGTAGCCGGGTCGTACAAGTCAGCGTCGGGCAGACCGCTGCCGCCGGCGATCAGCACCTTGCCATTGGGCAGCAACGTCGCGGTGGCTGCGGAGCGACCCGAGTTCATCGACGGAGTCGATGCGGCTGGGGCAAAGCTGTTGGTCACCGGATCGTACAACTCGACGCTTTTGAGAACGATAGAAAATGGAAAGCCCGTGGTGCCGCCCGCGATGAGCACCTTGCCGTTGGGAAGCAGGGTTGCTGTGGCATAAAGGCGCGCGACATTCATCGAAGGAGTCGACGGGGCGAAACTGTTCACCGATCGAGGCGCGGCCAACGAGACGCCCGGATTAATCGCCGCCAAAGGTACCAGTAACTGGTCGGGCGTGATTCCACTGGCCGTGAGAACATTGCCCGATCCGCCGAAGACGAACGCCGCCGTTACAAGCTGAAGCTGCTGAACCCCCGAGAGCGCATCCTGAAAAATGCTGGTTCCGGCAATTGGCTCGAGGTTGCCGCCGCAGTACGCGACCGGAGTGCCGAAATTCATGCCATCGAACGCGCCGTCGGCGATGTCGGCTGAGAGCGCATCGACCAACCCGCCTGGATGACCAGGGCACAGTTCCTGGTCCTCGTTGATCAGCGCGCCCAGCACCAAGCCGATTTTGCCGGCGTCGGTGCCAATTGCGCCGGTGCTGTAATTGGGAGAAAGGAGGCCCGGATTGGTTGCCAGCCCATAGTCATGCTCGATCGTGAGGATTGCGGCGCGAAGTGCGTTTGTGAAAGAACCTCCACCGCTCCTTAACTCCCCGACTGTGCGTGAGTCCACGAACTCGCTAAGTGGGTTAATCGCAAGGCCCGAGAAATTCGAGGCGACGTTCCCGAGCAGTAGCGAAAGCTCCGCGGATCCACCGATTGTCGCGCCGTCCACCTCGCTGATGAAACTGCCGCCACTGGCGGCGACGCGCACTGGCCCCGATGATCCCGTCCCAAGCCTGATACTGAAATTGCCCGCGCTGTCGGTCTGGGTCTGACCCAGAAGGCTCTGATTCGCGCCATTGACCGGATTGACCGAAAAGACCGAGACCGTAGCGCCACCTACCGGGCCTTCGCTCACTGTCCCCGACAATGTCGCAGGCCCCGAAGTCGAGGAGGAATCAGAACCGCATCCGGCAACTACCAAGACCACCAGCAATAGTTGCAGGGAAGCTCCCCAGGACAAAGCCACACGCCTCTTGCTCATCGTGTCGTCCCCCTGGCATCCGAGACTAAGGCGGCCCTGGTTCCGGACGTGGCCGAATGGCCAATCACTGGACCAAGTAGTACTCGACGGTCGAGACCAGGCGCAATTTCTTCTCGATCGAGGCGCGCTCGCCGATTGGGTCGGGCGCTTCGTCGTCGCGGCTCATCACCTGGAAGGTGCCCTCGCTGGCGCGCCGTATTGCGCCCAGATGGCTATTGGAATCGGTCGCGAATTGCTGCGCCAGGGCGCGCGCGCTCTTGGTCGCCTGCGCCAGCATCGCGGGCCGGATGTCGCTCAGCCGGGTGAACAGATAGGCGGGATTGGCCACGCCGCTTTCGATCGGCCGTCCGTCCAGTACCACGCCTTGCCGAATCAGATCGCCGGTCATCTGGCTCGCCTCGCGCACGGCGTCGATCTTGGTGGTGCGAATCTCGAAGCCCGCGGTGATGACGTAGCGCCGTGCGGCTTCGACGTTGGGCGGTCCCATCAGGTTAGCGAACTGGTCGTTGACGCGGGTCGGCAGGGGCTCGATCTCGTGGTCGGTAAAACCGGACCTGGCGATGAAGGTGCGGACCAGATCGCGATCGCGCTCACTGGCGGTACTGACCGCACTGATATCGGCGCCGGTCGCGCTGAAGCTCAAGGTCCATACCGCGAGGTCGGCTTTGACGAAGCGTTCGGCCAGCCCCTTGACGCTGACGAAGCGTTCGGCGCGCCGTCCCTGGTAGAAGCCCTGGCCGACAAAATAGCCACCCAGTGCCGCGCCGGCGCCGACCAGCAGGCCGAGGATCACCGCGGCAGGAAACGAAACCGATCCACGTTCCATCTTTTTCAGGCGCGGGGCGGAATCAGCCCTGCTGGTTCTCGCCGTTTTCGAGCGCGAGGATCACGTGGATCGTAACGAGGCGCCGGACCACGTAGCAGCGTTTGCCGCGCGGCGTCTGGACCTCGATATCGTCCTGCTCGGCTTTGCCGATGAGCGCCCGTCCCAGCGGCGAGGAGAGCGAGATGCGATTGGCGGCTCCGTCGACCTCTTCCGGCACTACGATCTCGTATTCGACGCTGACGCTTTCGTCGAGGTCTTCGAGCTCGACCCGGCTGCCCAGGCCGACCGTGTCGCGCGGGATCGAGTCGAGGTTGATGCGCGCGAGCTCCGAGATGCGCTCCTCGAGATTGGCCAGGCGCGCGCGCAGGAATTCCTGGCGCTGCTTGGCCATCGCCCACTCGGCGTTCTCCGAGAGGTCGCCATGGGCGCGCGCCCGTTCCAACTCCTTGGGCAGTTCGACGGTCAGCTCGCGCTTGAGAATGTCCACGTCCTTGCGCAGCCGCTTGACTACTGGAAGTTCAGCCATTGCTCTCCTGAAGACGCGACATCTGATTATAGGATCGTTCCGACAATAGGATCGTTCCGAATACTCCAAGGGCGGCGCGGCGACGCGCCGCCCGCACTGCTAGTCCGCCACGATTGAAGTCAGGCTGCGATTGACCCCTGGCACGCTCTGGATTTTCTGCACCACCAATTCGCCCAGCGAGGAGACGTCGCTCGCCTCGGCCACGGCGATGATGTCGTGCGGGCCGGTGACCGCGTGGGCGCTGGAGATTCCCGCGACCTGCCGGAGCTTGGTTGCGACTTCCCTGGCCTTGCCCGGCGAAGTGTCGACGAGGATGAACGCTTTTACCGACATCTCCTTCCTCCTTTCAAAATTACCTGGCGAATTTTTGCGCGGCTAATTTAACCCGGCGAAATTTTCACCGAACGCGCGGCGCTGAGTCACGCTAGCGCGCCACCGGTGGAATCGCGACGCCCTGTTCGGTGTACATGTAAAAGCCGCGGCCGGCCTTGCGCCCCAAATAGCCGGCATCGACGTATTTCTTGAGCAGCGGGCACGGCCGGTACTTGTCGTCGCCGAACGTGCGATGCATCACCTCCATGATCGCGAGACAGGTGTCCAGCCCGATAAGGTCCGCCAGCTCGAGCGGCCCCATCGGCTGATTGGTGCCGAGCTTCATCGCTATATCGATATCGCTGACTCCGCCGACGCCCTCGTACATCGTGTAGATGGCCTCGTTGATCATCGGCAACAGCACGCGGTTGACGATGAAACCGGGAAAGTCCTCGGCGGTCATGGTGTTCTTGCCCAAACGCTCGGCCAGCGTGCGGGTCTGCTCGAAAGTCTCCTGCGAGGTCGCCAGGCCGCGGATAATTTCGACCAGCTTCATCGCCGGCACCGGATTCATGAAGTGCATCCCGATAAAGCGCGGCGCACGGCTGGTGCGCGCGGCCATCCTCGTTATCGAGATCGACGAAGTGTTGGAGGCGAAGATGATCTCGGGCGGGCAGACCTTGTCGAGCTTCTGGAACAGCGCGATCTTTGCGTCTTCGTTCTCGACCACCGCCTCAATCACGAAATCGACTTCGCGAAAGTCGTCGAGGTTCGCGGTGGTCTTGATGCGGCTGAGAACGCGCGCACATTCTTCGGGTTTGATCCGGCCGCGCTTGACCATCCGATCGAGGTCGCGTCCGATGTTCTCCACCCCTCGCCGGCATAACTCCTCACTGACGTCGTGGATCAGAACCTCGAAGCCCGCCTGCCCCGCCACCTCGGCGACTCCGCCGCCCATCTGCCCCGATCCCACGATGCCCAGTCTGCTAACCGCCATCAATTGCTCCCCATCGGCGCGCGCCGTCTCCACTCGAAACTCCCGCGCAATGCATTCACAGTCAAGACATTTCGGGCGGCTTGTCGCCGGCCCGCCACACGCCCTCGCCAGCGCCCGCGCGCATCGAGCGGCGCACCCGGCGTACGTCCTCGGGTGATTGCCGCCCCGGCATCCCCAACCCGCGCATCAGCACATTGGTCAACTCCGAGGTCAGACGATCGCGCAGCGTCGGTGCTCCGCCCACCTGCGCGTCGAGCACCCGGTCGACCTGCTCCCGCGTCAGCCCCTCGGCGGCAAAAATATCCACCAATCCGACCAATCCCACGGTGCCGCCGGCTTGCTCGACGATCGTGATGACCCTGGCGCAGACCGTACAGGTCCGGCGAATCAACCCGGCCCAGTCGTGGCAGTAGAGGCAGCGCATCCTCTGTTCAGCCGATCTCCCAAAGTGTTCAGCCAATCTCCCAAAGCGAAAGCGGGCGCGAGCCCGTCACAGGCCCACCGCCCCGCTCCAATTCCGAAGCTACACCGGCCCATCAGGCGCGGCAAGCCGATTCCGCGCGACGCTCGATGGGCGATCCTTGACATTCTGAAGCCTGGCATACTACCGTAATTTCAATTGAGAATTAGTTTCAATTACGCGTTAGACGTTCAGGAATCACTAGTGCCGACTGTCTTACCCTATTTTTTGTATTCTCTAGGCATCCTGGTACGCGAGGGTTCAGAAGCCCTGTTGGTCATCGTCGCATTGCTCGCCGCGGTGCGCGAGGCGGGACAGGAGCGGCGGGCGCGCGACATCTACGTCGGCGCCCTGCTGGCGGTCGGGCTGAGCCTGGCGCTGGCTTGGGCGATCAACCACTTCATCGCCGACGACACCAGCGATACGCTCGAAGGCGTCTTCCAGTTGCTCGCCGCGGCGACGCTCTTTTACGTCAGCTCGTGGCTGACCGCGCGCGGCCAGAACGACCGCTGGCGCACCTTCCTGCACAACAAGGTCGAAGCGTCGCGCGAGGTCGCCGGACCGTCGATCGCGCTTGGGCTGACTGCATTTTTGGCCGTGATGCGCGAGGGCGCCGAAACCATCGTTTTCTTTCAGGCGCTGCTCGGCGGCGCGACCGAAACCGTCGAGCGTCATGCGGTGATGGCGGGGCTGCTAACCGGCGCGATAGCGCTCGCCGTGATTTTCCTGGTTCTGCGCAAGGCCGCGTTTCGCATCCCGCTCGGTTCATTTTTCACCGCGACCTCGGTGCTGCTTTACGCGCTGGCGGTGATATTCGCCGGCCAGGGAATCGCGAGCTTCCAGGAGTCGGGCGTGATACGAGCGACCTTCATCGATCATGTGCCGACGATCCAGGCGCTGGGACTCTTTCCCACCGTGCAGACGCTTGCGGCGCAGGCCGTGATGCTGGGATTGGCCGCGCTCGCGCTGTTCGCGCCAGCCGGCCCCCGCAGGCGCAGCCACGGCGATGCGGCGGCCGCGGCTGCCAGCAAGGTCAGCCCGCGTATCGCGTAGCCTCTCCCGCGTCAGGCTCTTGCCGCACTCGCGTCAGCTTCACTCATCACCCGCGCCCGGTTTTTTCATCAAGCGAAGAGCGAGGCTATTCGTGCGCGGCTGCTCTTGAACGGCGCTTCTTGTATCTCGCCAACACGCCTCGCACTGTTGCCCGAGCGTCGCGAAAGCTGTAGCCAATTGGTCCTGAGGAATCCGCGCGATGCCACCACTCGCCAATGACCCGGCCCGCCAGGCAGCCAGCGAAACTACACGGCCCGCGTCCGAGCCGCCACCACCGCAACGCGGCATAGTAGATTTTGTATGGGGCGCGTTGGCGACGGCATTGGCGGTAGTCTACACGATGGTGCTGGCGCCCTGCGCCGCCCTGGTCAGCGTGCTCGGCTATCCCCATCTGGCCACACCAATCAGTCGGCTCTGGGGCTGGCTGATCCTGCGCACCAGCGGGGTCAAAGTTGAAATCGAGGGACTGGAGCATCTCGCCGGCCTGCGCTCCTACGTCCTGATCTCCAACCATCAGAGCTTCTTCGACGTCTTCGCGATCTGTGCCTGGATGCCGGGCGAGCCGCGCTTCGTGGCAAAGCAGGAACTGGGAAGAATACCGATCCTCGGATTGGCGATGCGCCGTTCGGGACACATCATGATCGACCGCGCGCGTGGCGGGCAGGCGATCCGAAAGGCGCTCAAGATCTTGCGGGAGGGCTTTTCGATCGTGGTCTTCGCGGAGGGCACGCGGTTCAGCGACAACCGCGTGCATCCGTTCAACGACGGCGCGGCCTGGATCGGGATTGCGACGCGACAAAAATGCGTGCCGATGGCGATCAGCGGAACCGCGAGTTTCTTTCCGCGCGGCGCGCGAATCGTGCGGCCGGGGCGGAAAATGCGCATGGCGATCGGACCGCCGATCGACACCGCCCAATTGCATGGCGCCGACCGCGAGTCGCTAACCCGTCAGCTGGAAGAGAGCGTGCGCGCGCTGTTTCGCACCGAAGCTTAAAGCGGACGGATTCGCGAACGGCAGGCCCATGGCGCGGAGCGCGACTGCAAAACCGCGGAGCATGGGTCGTCGGAATTCAGGCCTTAATTGGATTCAGGCCTTAATTCAGACTTTCCGATCGAAGATGAAGAGCGGCACCTGGTTGGCGATTTTCGGATCAAGCGCGAGCACGCGCCGCCCCCCATCGACTCTTGGCGCCGGAGGCTCGATGCCTGCGCTTTTAAGCGCCGCCGCGACTTGTGCGAGGTCCTCCGCCTCCAGCCACAAACCCGCCAGCCCCTCGCCTGTCGCGGCGATCGTAGCCGCCGCGGCGGCGCCCGCGAGCAGGCGGATCTCCGCACCGCCGACCTTGAGCGTCGCGCTGTCATTATCCGAACCGGGCCGCGGTTCGAAGCTGAAATTTTCACGGTAAGTCTTTACCGCGTCGGCGAGATCGGTCGTCGCAACTTCCAGCGTATCGAACCGTTTCAACAGTGCCATCATTTCACCCATCGTTCATCGTCGTCGACTGCGACGCCGACTTCATCCTTTCCCGGGCGCCATCGTAAAGTTGACCGTGACAGTCTTGCCCGGCTCGACCGTCACCTTGCGCGTCCGGGTGCCGAGCTTTTCCTGCCACACCTCGAGCGTGTAGGTGCCGGGCGGGACGTCCTTTATCGTGAAGTTACCCTGGCCGCCGGTCACCGCATAGTACGGATTGCCCGCCACGAACCACCATCCGTGCATCCAGTTGTGCGCGTCGCAGCTCACGTGGATCGATTCCGGATATTCGAGCGGCCCCACCACGATCACCCGCTTGAAGGGCGGCTGCGCCATGTCGAGCGCGGGGTTGCGTTGGGACTCGGTGCGAACGCTGTGCAGGATGCCGTCGGAGTTCACGATATCGACGGTGCTGCCGATCGGAAAGGCGAGCACGTGCGGCGTGTAGTCACAATTTTTCTGGTCGAACTTCACGTCCTTGAGCGGAATCAGTGGCGCGCCCTTGGCGATGCCGGGAATGCTGACGACGGCGTTGGCGATACCGCCGCCGGCGTCCACTACAAGGCTTTCGTCGTAGTGCGGAACGGCGCCGCATACTTCGCGATCCTTGCTGATTTCGACCGGCTTGCGCGCCGGCGGCGCACCGTCGAATTTGACCGTCCCGACGATTGTGCCGCCGTCCTGGACGGTCTCGGCGACGTAGGCGCGCGCGCTCGCCGCCAGCATCAACAACGCAACGGTCATGGCGGCCGCAATGCGGGCGATGGCGGAGAGGCGGATGCGCGGGCTCATGAGCGAATCAGACGGCCGGACGGCGAGTCTACACAGTGATTCTATGCGTCGCCGATGCGTCACGCGAGCATGGGGAGCGCTGCGCGGCGTCGCCGGCCCCGCCGCTCGATCGACTGTCTGCTAGGCCGCCAGCTTGGTGGCAATCACGACGCGATGGACCGACATGCGGGCGATGCGTTCATTGCGCTCGACTTTGATCTTATGGCCGTCGAGCACGTCGCTGACGCGCAGCCGCGTGGTCCATCCCAGATGCCTGGTCAGTGGGTTGGCAACCCATACCAGCGAGTAGAGCAGCGGATTCTCGCTCGCGAAATGGTTGACGTGAACGATCTTGCCGCCCGGCTTACACACCCGCACCATCTCCTGCATCATGAGCAGCGGGTCGGGCACCACCGTCATCACGTGGAAGCTGGTCACCCAATCGAAGCTGTTGTCGGGAAAATCGAGCTTCATCGCGTCGCCCTGGCGGACGTCGATATGTTTCCAGCCGTTCTCACGCGTCTTCTTGATCGCGAGCGCGAGCATGTCGGCTGAGGGATCGATACCCACGACGTGGACGTAGGCCGGATAGGCGTCGAGCGAGATGCCGGTGCCCACGCCGACTTCGAGCACCTGCTGTTCCGGGCGCAGATTGAGCTGTTCGATAATCTCGTGTTCGTGGTCGACGAAAATCCGGCCGAAAGTGTGGTCGTAAAAACGCGCCAAGTCGGAATAGACGCGGCTCTGATGCGGTTCACCCATCGATTAAACCTCAAACCCCTATGCGGCATGCACCGCGCTTACACGGATACGGCGCGCGCGCATCGCCACGCCCCCAAACCTTCCCCGTTGCGGCTCTACGCTGCCGCGTTGACGCTCCGCGTCTGGCGCTTGAAGGAGGCGATGTCGCGTTTGCGAAAACGCCACTGACGTCCCTTCTTGAACGCGGGCAAAATATTGCGGCGTGCGAATTCGTTGACTGTATCCGGACTCAGATCCAGCAGGAAAGCCACTTCCCGCGAGTTCAAAAGCACGTCGTCTTTATCTGGCATGGTCGTGCTCTCGGTGCGCGGTTTGTAATATGAACCTTTCATTCAAGTCAAGCTATTGTGGCAAAATGCCCCTCGAACCGCCATGATCGCACGATAACACGTGGCAGATGTCATGTCGTGCGGCATTTGTGCCATCATTAAGCTGTTATAGCGTCGATTAAACACTGATAGTATTTAGCCGGCGCATCGAGATCAAATAATCGTACCACGCCCGCGTCACCACGAAGCACGAGAACACGCCGGTCAGCACGCCCACGCATAGAGTGACCGCGAAGCCCTTCACCGGCCCGGTGCCGAACTGGAACAGGATCAGACCGGCCACGAAGGTCGAGATGTTGGAGTCGCGGATCGCGGACCATGCGCGCTCGTAGCCGAGGCGGACCGCCTCGCGCGGCGTCTTGTCCTGGCGCAATTCCTCGCGCATCCGTTCATTGACCAGCACGTTGGCGTCAACCGACATTCCGAGCGTCAGCACGATCCCGGCGATTCCCGGCAGCGTCAACGTCGCCTGCAGCGCCGCCATCACGCAGATGAGCAACAGGATGTTGAGCGACAGGCCGAAGTCAGCGAGCAAACCCGCTCCGCTGTAGTACACCGCCATGAAGACCAGCACCACCAGCGCTCCGACCACGAACGACAGCTCGCCTTCGTGAATCGAGTCGCGACCCAGCGACGGTCCGACCGTGCGCTCCTCGACAATCTCGACCGGCGCCGGCAGCGCGCCCGAGCGCAGCACGATCGCCAGTTCGTGCGACTCGTCGTAGGTGAAGCTGCCGGTTATCTGGACGTGGCCGCCGGGAATCGGCTCCCTGATGACCGGGGCCGAGTAGACGATGTTGTCGAGCACGATTGCGATCTTGCGGCCCACGTTGGCCGAAGTGATGGCGGCGAAAACCTGCGCGCCGCGCTCGTCGAGGTCGACGGTGACGTACGGACCTTCGAGCTGTCCGCCGGGACGCACGCGGGCGTCGGTGATGGTGTCGCCGGTGAGCAGCACCGGGGTCTCGATCAGGTAGGGCTCACGGCCGCCGCGGCTGGCAGGGCCGTAAAGGATTTCGTCACCCGGCGGCGGGCCGTCGCGCAAGGCGTCGGAGACCGAGTGACCGTCGTCGACCAGCTTGAACTGGAGCACGCCGGTCTTGCCGATCAGTTCCTTGGCGCGTTCGGGATCCTGGATACCCGGGAGCTGCACCAGAATCTCGTCGTTGCCCTCCTGGGCGATAGTGGTCTCGCGAACTCCCAACTGGTCGATACGATTGCGGATGGTCTCGAGCGCCTGCTCCATCGCGTTCCTGCGTACCTGGTCCTCCGCCATCGGCCGGTAGGACATCTTGTACGTCGGCCCGGCGTCCGCCGAGTTGGGCGCAAGCGTGATGACCATGTCGGAAAATACTTTACCCGCGAGGTCGAGGAACGCGGTCCTTTCGTCGGCGCTCGGCAAAGTCACCAGCACCGCGCCCGAGGCGTCCTGGGTGATGCTCTTTAGCTCGAGCTTGTTCTGTTTCATCTGCTGCTTGAGGTCATCGCCGACCCGGCGCAACTGAGTCCTGACTGCCTCGTCGAGTTTGACCTCGAGCAAAAGATGCGTGCCGCCCTGGAGGTCCAGCCCCAACTGGATTTTCGGGGTCGGGATATCGCTGGTCCACCAGTCGGGAAGCGCTCCGGTGACGCTGGGCAGCAGGATCAGCACGGCCAGCGCAGTCAGCGTCAGCGCGAGGTACAGTCGGGTGCGGCCGCTGCCGCCGGTGAAATGCAGCCACAAAAAGGCGCCCGCCACCGCGAGCAGGATGATTATCGGGATAAAATCAGCGTTTGCGCTTGCGTTTTCCACTTTGCCACTTTTCCACTTTTGCACGGAACTGCGCGAGCTTCCGAAGCCGAGGTGCGCGCCTCTGTTTGCCCCCGCCTATTCCTTCTTGCCGGCCGCGGGCTTGCCATAGCTGGAGAGCGCGGTTATCTGGTTGCGCTCGACCCGCACGCGCACGTTCGGCGCAATCTCCAAGGTTATCACTTTGTCGCCGACCTCGCTGATGCGGCCCAGGAGCCCGCCCATGGTGACGACTTCGTCGTTGCGCTTCAGCTTCGCGAGCAACTCGCGATGCTCGCGCGCCTTGTTGGTCTGCGGACGCAGGAAGAACCAGTAGAACGCGAGGATCAGGAGCGCGAACGGCACCCCCGGCCCGTACAACAGTTGGTCGATAACGGAGGGCTGACTTGCCGCGGCCGGGGCGGCCGCGCCTTGCGCCCACGCAATTCCTTCAAACCACATCGGTTACTCTTTTACCTTTTACTTTACTTTCGCTCCGAACTTTGCCCTCGCGCCGGACCTTACTCTGGCACCGCACGCGGCCCACCGTCGAGCCGCGCCAGCGTCCTGGCCGCGAATTCCCGGTAAGTGCGAGAAGCGATAGCAGTCCGCATCCCAGCCATCAAGCGGGCGTAGAAGTAAAGATTATGTTCCGTTAGCGCCCGCGCCGCCAGAATCTCGCCTGAAATATATAGATGGCGCAGGTAGGCCCGGCTGAGCCGCGCACAGGTGCGGCATCCGCAGCCCTCCTCCAGCGGCCGGGGGTCGCGAGCGTGGATGGCCTGCTTGATCGAGACGCGGCCGTCGCTGGTGTACGCACTGCCGTTGCGCGCGTTGCGCGTCGGCAGCACGCAATCGAACAGGTCGTAGCCCATGCCCACCGCCGCAATCAGGTCTTCCGGCGTGCCGACACCCATCAGGTAGCGCGGACGCGCCGCCGGCAGGAGAGTCGCGCTCAGCGCCGCCATCTCCAGCATCCGTTCCTTCGGCTCGCCCACCGCCAGTCCGCCCGCCGCGAAGCCGTCGAACGGCATCGCGGTTATCTGCGCGGCGCTCTGGCGTCTGAGCTCCGGGTAGACCCCGCCCTGGATTATCCCGAACAGCGCCTGATGCGAACTGCGCCGCGCGCCGACGCATCGCTCGGCCCAGCGCGCCGTCAGCTCCAGCGAGGCCGCGGCCCGCGCGCGCTCGGCCGGATACGGCGTGCACTCGTCGAGCGCCATCATCAGGTCCGAGCCGATTCGCTCCTGGATTTCGACCGCCCGCTCCGGCGTCAGCATGAACTCGGCGCCGTCGAGGTGCGAGCGAAAACGGATTCCGTCGGGGCCGATTGCGTTGAGCTTGGCGAGGCTCATCGCCTGAAAGCCGCCGGAATCCGTCAGCACCGCGCCGTCGAATCCCATGAAGCGCCCCACCCCGCCGAGTTCCTCGATAAGCTCGGCCCCGGGGCGCAGCGCGAGATGATAAGTGTTGGCGAGCACCAGCCGATAGCCCAACTCCCACAGCTCCTCGGGCGCCATCGCCTTGACCGCCGCGCGCGTGCCAACCGGCATGAAGGCCGGCGTCGCGACCTCGCCGTGCGCAGTGATGAGGCGGCCCGTGCGCGCATCGCCGTCGCGCGCGAGGACCTCGAAGCCGAACGCCGGCGCCGCGGTCTTATCTTGGACCGGCACTTTGCCGCTCACAGGATCAACATCGCGTCGCCGTAGCTGAGGAAGCGGTAGCGATGGCGCAGCGCGTCGCGATAAGCGTCGAGAATCTCCTCGCGCCCCGCAAACGCCATCACCATCGCCAGCACCGTCGATCGCGGCATGTGAAAGTTGGTCACCATCGCATCGATCGCGCGGAAGCGAAACCCCGGCGAGATGAAAAGCCCGGTCGATCCTTCCGCGTCGCCGGTGATCGCGTGCGATTCCAGCGTGCGCACGCTGCTGGTGCCGACCGCAATCACCCGCGCCCCGGTGCGCCGCGCCAGCGCCAGCGCCTGGATCGTGGCGGGCGGGATCGTATACCACTCGGCCTCCATCGTATGCGCCTCGACCAGCGGCTCGCGCAGCGGCGTGAACGTGCCCGGCCCGATATGCAGGGTCACGAAGGCCGTGCGCACGCCCGCCCCCGCAAGCTTGGCCAAAAGCTCGCGCGTGAAGTGCAGTCCGGCCGTCGGCGCCGCCACCGCGCCCGGTTGCGCGGCGTACACGGTCTGGTAATCGTCGCGGTCCGCGGGTCCCGGCTGGCGATGAATATAATGCGGGAGCGCCAGCGCGCCGGCGCTCTCCAGGATCGTCTCGATCGGCACCGAATCGTCGCTCGCGATGAGCGGCCGGCCCGGCCGTTGAAAGCCCGCGATACGCAGCGCACGTCCGTCATCGAGCATCAGCCGCGTGCCCTCGCGCAATCCGCGATGCCCCCGGATCAGCGCCAGCCACGCGCCCGGCGGCTCGTCGACCGGACGCACCATCAGCAGTTCGATCGCACCGCCGGTCGGCTTGCGCGCGAACAGGCGCGCCGGGAACACCCGCGTATCATTGAGCACCAGCAGGTCGCCGTCGCGCAGAAAATCGCCGATCTTGTAGAAGCGCGAGTGTTCGATCGTGCCGCCGCGGCGGTCGAGCACCATCAGGCGCGCCTCGTCGCGACGCTCCAGCGGCTCCTGCGCGATCAGCTCGGGCGGCAGATTGTAGTCGAGTTCGCTTAGACGCATTCCGATAGCGCGCGGCCCATCGTGCCGGCACCAACGAACAAAAATATCATCGGCCGCGCGACGGCGATACGCACCCGTCGTGCCTGAACAAGGTCCGTTCACAACTCACACCGCTCGCGGCGGACCACCGCCGCCGCCGCGAGCGCGCCTCAAACGCCAGACTGGCGCCGAGTTGACGCTGGAGTCGCTATCGGGCTAAAAGTCGCGTGTTTGCACGGTCAAAACGGAAATTCCGAGTTAGTGGTGCGCGGTCATCACCACCATGGATCGACCCATGTACCCAGATAGAATCGCTCTGCCGAATTCGGGAGGGCGCCGCTGACAGCCGCGCAAAGCCGAGGGGCAGGCGGTCGGCACCGCCAGGTATCATTATGTGAGCAAGAGTTACCTGCCGCTGTACTTGGCCCAGTTTCAGATGGATCGCGACGGCCAATTCTACTTACTCTTCGCGCGGAATCATCATGCCCAAAGCGAAACCCGTTTCACTACACTGCTGACATTTCGTGAGGCGCTTAAAGCCATTGTTGACGTCGATCCTGATCGCGTTGGCCTTACTCTTAGCAGCCGACGTAGGAAACGACAGAGCAGAGTCAACTCCAAGCCCAAGGCCAACCGTGCTCCAAAGTGAACAGACCGATTTAAACGCCAACAGTTCCGCAAACAATAAGAGCAAGTCCGATAAATACACTGCCAGCGAAGGAAACGAAGCAAATCCAAGTCCCCAAAGCGACAGTAACGAGGCTGCAAACAAACCAAACTCCCCCGATGAATTGACGGTTTTTACTGGCGCACTGGTCCTTGTCGGGGCCATACAGGCGATAGTTCTCTGGCTTACTGTCGTGGTCACACGAGCATCTGTGCGTGCCTATATACTGGCCAGATGCGAAAATGCCGAAGGGATAGCAGCGAGCGCCAAGCCCAGAGTGGTCATTATTCTCAAGAACTTTGGACGTAGCCCCGCCTATCGAGTCAGGCTCTACGCCAAGATTGATTTCGCTGAGTATCCGATGACCCACGAGCCAATGCTTACGTATCCTGGGCCATATTCAAGCAAAATGACGATTACTCCCGGTGTTGAATATGGAAATCCGCTCATAGCCTCTACCCCGCTCAGCCGGGAACAACTCGCCGAAATAGCCGATCACAAGGGACAAATGTTTGTGTATGGGAAGATCCGCTACAAAACCTTGTCGATGAGACGTTATACGAAGTTCGCGTTCTTCATTCTCGAAGGCAAAGAGGGCAAACTGCCGATAATGAGCCCGCTCGGCAACGATTCCAATTAAGCTTTTAGAACACCGACCTGTCGCCCATAGGGTGCCGTGCGCTCAGCATGAGTGTCACGCCTAACATAATCGCCCTATTCTGAGCGTCTTTCGCCGGCTCGGGCAGAAATCACGCGACCAGAATATCTTGCTCCCTCCCGCAATGGGGAGGGGTCAGGTGTCTGTCACTTGCGCAAAGCTGCCTAGGACAAGGAGAGGGGTCAGAAAACCCTCGCGCAGTTGTTCGAACCTTTCCTATGCCGAAAAAGAACAGAGCCTACGCGATGCGCAAAACGATCTTGCCGAAGTGCTCGCTCGCCGCCATCATGCGATGCGCCTCGGCCACGTTCGCCATCGGCACGACCTTGTAAATCGGCGGACGCAGGCGGCCGGCTTCGAGCGCGGCGCCGAAACGCGCGAGCAGCGCGGCGACGATCTGCGCCTTCTCCTTTTCCGGACGGGTGCGCAGCGTCGAGCCCATCACCTTGAGATGGCGCCGCAGGACCGCGGCGAGATCGATCTCGGAGCGCGCACCTTTCATCAAGCCAATCAAAACCAGCCGCCCGCTGTGCGCGAGCGCTTCGAGGTTCGGCCCCAGGTAGGCCCCGCCGATACTGTCCAGGATGACGTCGGCGCCGCGCCCGTTGGTGGCGGTCTTGACCGCGGCCGGAAACGGGCCCGAGTTGTAATTGATCGCGACGTCGGCGCCGAGCTTGAGACACTGCTCACACTTGGCGTCGCTGCCGGCGGTCACGATCGAGCGCACCCCCGCCTCCTTGCACAACAGGATCGACGCCGTGCCGACGCCGCTGCCGCCGCCATGCACCAGCACCGAATCGCCGGGCTTGGCCTCGCCCAGCATGAAAATGTTGAGGAACGCGGTCAGGAAAACTTCGGGGAACGCCCCGCCCTCCTCGTCGCTCATCGCGGCCGGGATTTTCATCGCCGATCCGCTATCCACCGCCGCCAACTCGGCGTAGCCGCCGCCCGCCAGCAGAGCCATCGCGCGCTCGCCGACGCGCCATCCACTGACTCCCGCCCCCACCGCCGCGACCTCGCCCGCGCATTCCAGGCCCATGATTTCCGAGGCGCCCGGGGGCGGCGGATAAAACCCCTGACGCTGCATCAGGTCGGCGCGGTTGATCCCCGCGTACTTCACCCGGATCAGCACCTGGCCCGGCGCGGCCTTGGGATCGGCGGCCGCGCCAATTTTGAGCACGCTTTCGTCGCCCGGCTTCTCGAAGACTACAGCCTTCATCGCTGGAACATCCCCCATCGCGGCACCGGCGCGAGGCCCGTGCCGCGCACAAACGCGGAGAGGGTCCGCGCTGGACCCTCTCCGGAAAACGAAACCACGAACGCCGTGCGCTAGATTTTATAGTCGATGATCGTCACGCCGACGTTCTGGAAGTTGGTCATCTCTTCGAGGATCGCAGAGGCGCCGTCCAGTCCGACGGTGCCGGTGATCATCGCCTTCGGATTGAGCTTCTTGGCCTCGACCATCTGAAGCATCCCGGGGTAGCGCGTCGATTGCATCCCGAGCGTGCCGATCATCTGCAGCTCCATCAGCACGATCTTGTCGATCGGCACCGAGATTTCGCCTTTCTCGGCCTGCGTGGTGAGCCCGATCTGCAGATGGCGTCCCTGCTTGCGCAGGCTGTTGATCGAGTTGCGGCAGGTGGCCGCGACGCCGAGCGCGTCGACCGAAACGTGCGCGCCGCCCTTGGTGATGTCGACGATCGCCGCCGCCGGATCGCCGGCCTTGGCGTTCACGATATGGCTCGCGCCGACCTCTTTGGCCAGCTCGAGCTTGCGTCCGTCGAGGTCGACCGCGATTACGTTGGCGCCAATTGAGGACGCGATCTGAATCGCGGCCAATCCGATTCCGCCGCAGCCGTGCACCGCGACCCATTCGCCCGGACGCACCTGCGCGCGGTCGACGATCCCGTGGTACGAAGTCATGAAACGGCATCCCAGCGAGGCGCCTTCCAGAAAGCCAACCCCGTCAGGCATATGGACCAAATTGAGGTCGGCGAACGGAATGCCAACGTACGAACCGTAACCGCCGTGGTAGGTGACGCCGGGGATGAGCGGGGTGTTGCAGATGTTGGAGTTGCCGCTGCGGCACAAGTCGCAGGTGCCGTCGCCCTGGCTGAACGGGACCAGTACGCGATCGCCCTTTTTGAAATCCTTGACCTCTTTGCCGATTTCCTGGACCACGCCGCAGAACTCATGCCCCATGATCATCGGCATCGCCGGCGCAAGTCCGACCCACGTCCAATCGCCCGACCATAGATGCCAGTCGGAGCGACAGATGCCCTCCGCCGCGGTCTTGATAATCGCGCCATTGGGAGGACACTGCGGATCGGGCATGTCCCTGACCACCAGCGGTTTGCGAACGCCTTCCATTACAGCAGCTTTCATCGTGTCCTCCTTGAAGCGAGTCCTGCGAGCAGGCTCGGGTCAATCTAAAAAAGTTGTGGTCCCATCGACTTCCAGCAGCGCGTCCCCCGCCGCGCAAAGTCGCGGCTGCGCTGTTGACCTGCGGCGGCCGGGCTTTCCGTTTGCTTCGCGGCTTAAGCTTACGGGCGCGCGACGCATCGCCGGGGTCAACCTTTCGTATAGCGCCGCGCCTCGCGGCTGGCAAACTGTTTCGGATCACGCAACCAGCGCAGCAAGCGTGCGCTCATAGCCGGCGAGGTCGGCAGCATCCACCTCGACGCGATGCAGGTCGGCACCCGCCTCGGCCTCGGCCGCCAGGCGCTCGCGCGCTCCCGCGACCTCGCCAACGTAGCCCATCTCGTCCAGCAGCCGTCGCGAGACCGCTTCGGTCCCGGCTTTCGAGCCGCCCGACGCCCACGCCTCGCGAATTTTGCGCACGTCGTCGCCGAAGCCGAAACGGGTGAGCTGTTCGGCATAGAAGGTGCCCATCCGCGCCGCATAGAACGACAGTGTGCCGGCCTGGATAGCGCGTGCACGATCCGGATTGCTGGTCACATGAATTGTGCTCGGCGACTTGGCCGCGACCGATTTGGGATCGCGCCCGGCGCTCGCCGCGATCGTGCGAAAATCCGCGATCGACTCCTTGAGGCGTCCCAGCGGAATCATCACCGGCAGCCATCCGTCGGCCTTTTGCGCGGTGAACTCGACGCTCTTTTTGTTGAGCGACGCGATCCAGATCGGGATGTGCTTGCGCGGCGGCTCGAAGCGCAGCGTGAACCCGCGCTTGAGTTTGTAGAGCTTGCCGTCGTAGTTGAGCGGCTGCCCCGCCACCAGCAGGTTAATGATGTCGACGTACTCGCGCATCCGGGTGAGCGGCGGATTGAAGGGGACACCATGGAAGTGCTCGATCACCTGCGGTCCGCTGGTGCCCAGCCCGATGATCATGCGGCCGCCGCTCAATTCGTCGAGCGTCGCGAAATGCTGCGCCAGCGCGCCCGGTGTGCGCGAGTAGGTGTTGACGATCCCGCTGGCGAGCTGGATGCGCCGGGTATGCTCGGCGAGCAGCGTGAGCGTGGTAAAGGCGTCGCGGCCCCATGCCTCGGCCACCCAGATCGAATGCACGCCCGCCTCGTCGGCAGCCCTGGCGCGCTCGATGAGGCCCTTGAAATCCGGCTTGCCCTGCCAGTTGACGCCGAGCGCGACCTTGTAGCTCATTTTTTCACCAATCCTTCGATGCGATGCGATCTTTCTTTCTAGCGCCATGCCGCCGCGACTGTCGAGCGCGGATGTGCTCCGACGGGCGCGCCGGGGGACACAAAGCGTTCACGGAGCCATAATCGGCGGGCAAAATGGCCGGCATTCGCGCACTTCTCGCGAGGGCCCATACCGGCTAAACTGTTGAATGCGGATGATGTGGGGCGGAACGGCTCTTAAGCCGTGTCTCACCGCAGGTCTTACGTGTCGGCCAACAACGAAGCTGAAAACAAGGCTGCTGCCGCGGGCAAAGCCCCGAGCGGAGACGACAAGCTCGCCGGGCGCAGAGTCGTCGTCGATTTCAGCCTGCTGCGCCGCTACGGCGGGCGCAACTTCCGCGACCTCGGCGGCCATCCCACCCAGGAGCGCAAGCGCGTACGGAGCAGCCTGATCTTCCGCTCGGCGCATCTGGCTGAGGTTCCCGAGGAAAGCCCGATAAGGTCGGCGGGGCTCCGCACCGTGGTCACGCTGCAGAGCCGCACTGAAATTTCGATCCTCGGCCCGCCCCATGCCGACGTGCTACGCGAGGTGCGATGGGAGCACATCCCGATCGGCGAGCGCTGGTTTCGCGAGCGCGAGCCGATAAGCCTGATACCCGGCCGCGAGCATCACTCTATTCTTCACGACTTCCGCGAGGACTGGCGGACGTTCTTCAACATCCTAGCCGAGCGCGACGTCTATCCACTGCTCTTCCATTGCTCGGCGGGACGCGACCGCACCGGCGTTGGCGCGGCGATGCTGCTCGAGTTGCTGGGCGTGAGCCGCGAGCGAATTGTCGCCGACTTCCTCGAGAGCAACGTGGTGTTTCCCAAGATGCCGTTGGCGGCCGTGCAACTCGAGCCAGTGTTCGAACTGATCGACGAAGCGGGTGGTATCGAGGCCTTCATGAGCGAGGGTATCGGGCTGGATCGTGCCGATCTGCAAGCGATCCGCGAAGACTTGCTTGAGGATCCCGCGGCGTCCGACGACACCTCCGACCGCGATACCGAGTAACCGGGAACTCTAACTCACTTCCCCTTCCATTGCGGCGCGCGCTTTTCGGCAAAGGCCAGCGCACCCTCGCGCGCGTCCTCGGTATCCTGCAACCCCTTATATAGCTCGTGCTCGAGCTTGAGCCCGTCAGCGAGGGGCAAGTCGAGCCCGCGGAGCGCCGCCTGCTTGATCCGTTGCACCCCGAGCGGCGCGCTCTTGCAAATCTCGGTCGCGATTTCCTCGCACTTCGTCATCAGGCGGCTCATCGGCACCACGTGGTCGACGAGCCCCAGGCGCAGCGCCTCCTCGGCGCCAATCCGGTTGCCGGTATAGAGCATCTCCAGCGCGCGCCCGAGCGGAATCAATCGCGGCAGACGCTGCGTGCCGCCGCCTCCGGGTAGCCATCCGAGACGAACCTCGCCAAGCCCAAACTGCGCGTGCTCCGCAGCCACTCGAATATCGCAGCAGAGCGCCTGTTCCAGGCCGCCGCCGTTGGCGTGCCCGTTGAGCGCCGCGATGATCGGCTTGGTCAGATCGAACATCACTGGGTAGGGCGCGTCGAGCAGTTCTTCTTTGGGCCGCTCGACGTAATTGGCTTTGATATCGCTGCCGGCGCAGAAAGCGCGCTCGCCCGCGCCGGTGAAGATCGCGACCCGCAGCGCCGGGTCCTGGCCGAACTCGCGCCAGATTTGCGCAAGCCGTCCGTAGGTCTCGAAATCGCAGGCGTTAAGCCGTTCCGGGCGGTTGATCGTGACGTAGGCGATCGGTCCCTTTTTTTCGAACAGCACCTTCATCGGAGAATCCTCCTCTCGCGCTCTCCTCTTTTAGCACCACTCGCGATTTTTGCGATCATGCGCGCCGAGCCAGAAATACAAAAGAGCCGCTCCCGAGCGGCCCCCAACAACAGACTCCAGGACTGGAAGACCCTAAGCAGGCAGGTAGCCGTCGCGCAGCAGCGACTTCGCGATGATCATGCGCAGCACTTCGCTGGTGCCCTCGCCGATCTCCGCCAGCTTCGCGTCGCGCATAAACCGCTCGACCGGAAACTCCGCCATGTAACCATAGCCACCGTGGATCTGCACCGCCTTGATCGTCGTCCACATCGCGGTTTCCGAGGCAAACAACTTGGCCATCGCGGCCTCGCGGCCGAACGGCTTGCCTTGATCCCGCAGCCCCGCGGCTCGGCACATCAGCACCCACGAGGCGTCGATGCGCGTCGCCATGTCGGCCAGCATCCATTGGATCGCCTGGAAGTCCGCGATTCGCTTGCCGAACTGCTTGCGCTCCTTGGCGTACGCGGTCGCCTCTTCGAAGGCGCCGCGCGCGATTCCGGCGGCGAAGCCCGCGATTCCGATCCGGCCGCCCTCCAGCACCTTGAGCGTCTGACGGTAGCCCTCGCCCAACTCGCCGATCAGGTTGCGCGCCGGCACAGTGACGTTGTCGAAAATCACCTCGGCGGTGTCCGAGGCTCTCAGTCCGAGCTTTTCGATTCGCCGCCCGTTGGAGAGCCCGGGCGTGCCGCGCTCGACGATGAAAGCCGAAACCCCGGAGCGGCTCTTCGCCGCGTCCGTCACCGCCATCACGACGTAAATGTCGGCGACCGTGCCGTTGGTGATGAACATCTTTGAGCCGTTGATGACAAAGTTGTCACCCTTGCGCACCGCTTTGGTCTGCATCGCGGCGGCATCCGAGCCGGCGCCGGGCTCGGTGAGACACCATGCGCCGAGCTTTTTCGCCGCGACCATGTCGGGCAGATAATGCGCGCGATGCTCCTCGGCGGCGAACAGATTGATGTGCCCGCTCGAGAGCGACATGTGCGCCGCACAAGTGAGTCCCACCGACGCGTCGTAGCGCGAGAGCCCTTCGACCACCAGCGCCTGGCTCAGCGTGTCGGCGCCGCCGCCGCCGAAGCGCTCGGGAAAGGAGATGCCGAGGAAGCCTAGTTCGCCGAGATGGCCTATCACTTCGCGCGGAAAAACTTCCTCTTTGTCCCACTTGGCCGAGTTGGGCTTGATCTCGCGCTCGGCGAACTGGCGCAGCGTATCGCGAATCGTGCGCTGCTCGTCGCTAAGTTCGAAGTTCATCGGAGGGGTTCCATCGTAATCCCGGGCCTTGCAGTCATTCGCGCGGCTGCACGCTCTCGCGCAGCCACTTGACGATGTCCTCGGTCGAGGCGCCGGGGGTAAAGACTTCTTTGACGCCCAATCCGCGGAGCTTCTTGGCGTCCTCTTCGGGGATGATTCCGCCGCCGAAGACCGCGATGTCGCCGGCCCCGCGCTCCTTCAACAGGCGCATCACTTCTGGGAACAGCGTCATGTGCGCACCCGACAGAATACTCAGCCCCACCGCGTCGACGTCTTCCTGCACCGCGGCCTCAGCGATCATCTCGGGCGTCTGATGCAGCCCCGTGTAGATCACCTCGAAGCCGCCGTCGCGCAGCGCGCGCGCGATTATCTTGGCGCCGCGGTCATGTCCGTCGAGCCCGGGTTTAGCGACCAGAATTCTGAGTCGTTTTTCCGCCACGTTAGATCCAACCTGGGTCAGTATAGATGCCGAACTCGGAACGGAACACGTCGCAAATCTCGCCGACCGTGCCGTCGCGCCGCACCGCTTCGCAAATCGGCTCCATCAGGTTCTCGCCCGAGCGGCAGGCCTCGGCAACACGAGCGAGCGATTCGCGCGCGGCCACGGAATTGCGCTCGCGCTTCATCTTGCGCACCCGCTGAATCTGCATCTCCTCCATCGCGGGATCGATCTTGAGCGTCTCGATCTTTATTTCCTCGGGAATCGAGTACTTGTTGACACCGACCACGGTCTTGATGCCCTGTTCGAGCTGGCGCTGATAGGTGAATGCGGCCTCCGCGATCTCGCGCTGCGGATAGCCGGTTTCGATCGCCTGGACCATTCCGCCCATCTCGTCGATGCGCCGGATGTAGTCCATCGCGTCGCGCTCCATCCGATCGGTGAGCGCTTCGACCGCGTAACTGCCGCCGAACGGATCGATCGTATTGGTAACGCCGGTCTCTTCCGCGATCAACTGCTGCGTGCGCAGCGCCACCATCACCGCATGCTCGGTGGGCAGCGCCAGCGTCTCATCCATCGAGTTGGTATGCAGCGATTGCACCCCGCCCATCACGCCGGCCAGCGCCTGGATAGCGACCCGCACGACGTTGTTGACGGGCTGCTGCGCGGTCAGCGAAACGCCCGCGGTCTGCGCATGCGTGCGCAGCATCATCGAGCGCGGGTTCTTCGCTCCGAAGCGTTCCTTCATGATGCGCGCCCACATGCGGCGCGCCGCGCGCAGCTTGGCGACTTCCTCGAGGAAGTCATTGTGCAGGTCCCAGAAGAACGACAGGCGCGGCGCGAAATCATCGACATCGAGCCCGCGCTTGACCCCTTCCTCGACGTAACAGATGCCGTCGGCGATGGTAAACGCGAGTTCCTGCACCGCGGTCGAGCCCGCCTCGCGGATGTGGTAGCCGGAAATCGACACCGCGTGCCAGCGCGGAACCTTCTTCGCGCAGAACTCGATCATGTCGGTGACGATTCTGAGCGAGGGCCGCGGCGGACTGATCCATTCCTTCTGCGCGATGAACTCCTTGAGCATGTCGTTCTGGATAGTGCCGGCGATTTTGTTCCACGGCACACCCTGGCGCTCGGCGACCACCAGGTACATCGCCAGCAGCACCGAGGCTGAACAGTTGATCGTCATCGAGGTCGAAACTTTGTCGAGCGGGATGCGATCGAACAGGCGCGCCATGTCGTGGACCGAGGATACCGAGACGCCCTCGCGCCCGACCTCGCCGCGCGCGCGCTCGTGGTCGGCGTCGTAGCCCATCAGGCCCGGCATGTCGAAGGCGGTCGAGAGCCCGTCCTGCCCCTGCGAAAGCAGGAAGTGGAAGCGCTGGTTGGTGTCCTCGGCGAGACCGAAACCCGCGAACTGGCGCATCGTCCACAGCCGTCCGCGGTACATCGACTCGTACACGCCACGGGTGTAGGGAAACTCGCCAGGATAGCCGAGGTCGCTCGCGTAGTCGCCCTTCACATCCTCGGGCGTGTAGAGCGGCTCTACTTCCAGGTCGGAAACGGTCGAGAAGCGCACCGGCCGCTCCTGCCCTTTCTTATAGCAACTGTCCAGCCATTGTTGTTTGGTGCTCACGCCTGCCCTCACCGGTCCTCAAGTACGTGGCTCGAAATTATCAGCCGTTGAATCTCAGAAGTGCCTTCGTAAATCTCCGTGATCTTGGCGTCACGGAAGTAACGCTCGACCTTGAATTCCTTGGTGTAGCCGTAGCCGCCGTGGACCTGGATTGCCTCGGTCGCCGCCTTCATCGCGGTCTCGGCCGCGAAAAGCTTTGCCATCGCCGACTGCGTCGTGCAAGGCTGGCCGGCGTCCTTGAGCGTGGCCGCGCGATGCGTCAGCAGGCGCGCCGCGTCGATCTCGACCGCCATGTCGGCGAGCTTCCACTGGATAGCCTGGTAATTCGCGATCGGCTTGCCGAAGCTCTTACGTTCCTGCGAGTAGCGCAACGAGGCCTCGAGCGAGGCGCGCGCGATGCCGATGGCCTGCGAGGCGATTCCAATCCGTCCGCCGTCGAGCGTCTTCATCGCGACCTTGAAGCCGTCGCCCTCTTTGCCGATCAAGTTGCTCGCCGGCACGCGCAGGTCGCTGAACGCGAGTTGCGCGCTATGCGAGCCGCGAATCCCCATTTTCTCTTCGATTCGCACGACCTGGTAGCCGGGATCCGAGGTCTCGGCGATGAAGGCGCTTATCCCGCGATGGCCTTGCGAGGGATCGGTGCTGGCGAACACGATCGCTACTCCGGCCTCGGGACCATTGGTGATGAAGTTCTTGGTTCCGTTGATGACGTAGCTGTCGCCGTCGCGCACGGCGCGAGTGCGCTGGCCGGCGGCGTCGGAGCCGGCCTGCGGCTCAGTCAGCGCGAAGCATCCGATCCATTCCGCCGCCGCCATTTTCGGCAGGTACCGCATGCGCTGCTCTTCGTTGCCCATTCCGAGAATCGGCCATGAAGCGAGCGAGGAGTGCGCCGAAAGAATTACCGCCGTCGAGGAGCATTCGACTCCCAATTCCTCGATCACCAGCGAGTAGCTGACATGATCCAGCCCGGCGCCGCCGTATTGTTCGGGGATGAAGATGCCCATCATGCCGAGCCGGCCCAGTTCGGCGATGATCTCGGCGGGAAAGCTGTGGGTGCGGTCGGTTTCGACGCCTGCCGTAGTCAGGCGCTCGCGCGCGAAGCGGCGCGCCGTATCGCGCGCCGCGCGCTGAGCTTCGTTGAGTTCCAGATCCATCATTCCAGATCCATCATTGCCCGGCCCGTCATCGCCAAGCCCATCAACCGACCGTCACTCGCAACTACCAATCACTCGGCTCCACACCCTTTCGTATCTTAATAGACCGCGCGCGTAGATAGAAACTCGCCGAGCGGACCTCCAGACGGTTTTGCGTCCTTCATTCGAAGCGATTTGTGCGGCGATTTGTGCGGCTATTTGTGCTGCCACTTGGGGTCGCGCTTCTGCACGAACGCGCGCGTGCCCTCGACGCGGTCCTCGCTGGCGAAGGTCAGCCCGAAGGCCTCCTGCTCGAAGCGCACCCCCGCGTCCTCCTCCATCGTGAACGATGCGCGGAGCGCGGCCTTGGCCTGGCGCAATGCGACGGCCGACTTTGAGGCGAGCCGCTCGGCGAGCTTGCGCGCCGCCGGCATCAATTCCTCGGGCGCGACGACCTGGTTCACCAGCCCGAGCGCGAGCGCCGTCTTGGCGTCGAACATGTCGCCGGTCAGCACGAACTCGCGGGCGCGCGCATGGCCGATTCGATGCGGCAGGCGCTGGGTGCCGCCGAAGCCGGGAATCAGCGCGAGGTTGATCTCGGGCTGGCCGAAACGGGCCTTCTCGCTGGCGATTATCAGATCGCACGCCATCGCCAGTTCCAATCCGCCGCCGAGCGCGAAGCCGTTGACCGCGGCGATAACCGGAATTGGCAGGTCCTCGAAACTGTGCATTACGCGATGACCCATGCGCGAGAACTCCAGCCCTTCGCCGGGGGACATCTCGGACATCGCTGCGATATCGGCGCCCGCGACGAAGGCGCGGTCGCCCGCACCGGTCACGATCAGGACTCGCACGGTGGAATCGCGGCGCACTTCGCTCAGCACCTGCGCGAGGCCTTCCAGCACGACGCGGTTGAGCGCGTTGAGCGCGGCGGGACGGTTGACGGTCAGCGTGGCAACGGCCGCCCGATCGAATATGACTTCCCTGAGTTCCACTTAACTTTCCTCCTCGCCCCTATGCCGTGTCCGTGCGCGTGCGGCCGGACGCTTTGGTGGAAGATTCTTAGCAGGCGTGGCGCGCCCGCGCGATCATTTCGTGGGTGATGGCGCGCCAAGCTTCTCGCGCACCATCCACAGCCGGTCGCCGCCCCAGAAAATCTCGCCGTCGACCACGAACGTCGGCACACCAAACACGCCGATTTCCTCGGTCTGACGCTGGATACGGTCATGAGCGGCGCGGCCGTCACCGTCGAGGAAATCAACGAAGGCCGCGACCGGCGCGCCGGCCTCCGAGAGCACCGCTCGGATCGCTTCGCGGTTTTCTATGTCCAGCGCGCGCTTCCAGAAGCGCTCGAAGACCAGATCGTTATACTTGCGAAAGACGTCGTGGCGCTGCGCGTAGAGCATCCCGATCGCGGCAAGCGACGAGTCGAAGAGCTTTTGCGGGCCGCGCACGACGAGGCCGCGGCGATTGGCGAGCCGGCGCGCATCCATGTAACTGTAGCGGACGCGGCGCCACTGATGCGCATTGCGCCCTTCGACGGTGCCGAGAAACTCCGGAATGCGGAGCGTGTAGGGCAGCCATTCGAGCCGCACGTCGAACTCGCGCTCCAGCTCCCAGGCCGGATCCTTGGCGAGGTAGGCGTAGGGACTTTTGTAGTCGATATATACTGTGACGATGCGGGCGGCCATGGGCCGAGCTTAGAGCGCAACGCCGTAGCGTGCAACGCGCACCGCCGCCGAAGATTTGAACGCCGGGCGCTCAGTACTCGGGTTTGAAGTCGAAGTGATGGTACGCCTCGATGTAGCGCACCGTGCGGGTCTTCGAGCGCATCATCACGCTGTTGGTGCGCGCGCCGCCGGAAAAAAACCGCACCCCGGCCAGATAGTCACCGGTGGTCACCCCAGTCGCGACAAACATCACGTTGTCGCCGGCCAGCTCCTCGAGCGGAAAGCGCCGCTTCAGGTCCAGGATGCCGCAGCTCAGGCAGGCCTCGGCCTCCTGTTGGTCGCGCGGCGCCAGGCGCGCCTGCATCTCGCCGCCCGCCGAACGTATCGCCGCCGCCGCGAGCACGCCCTGATGCGCCCCGCCGGTGCCGATTAGCAGATCGATCTCACTCTCCGGGCGCGTGGTGGCCACCGCCGCGGCCAGATCGCCGGCCGAGAGCAGCTTGATTCCGGCACCGGCGCGGCGGACCTCCGCGATCAATTTCTCATGGCGGGGGCGGTCCAGGATCGCGACGCGCAGGTCCTCGACGTATACGTTCTTTACCTCCGCCAAGGCCTTTAAATTGTCGGTGGGCGAGCGGTCGATATCGATCACGCCGCGGCCGAGCGGACCGCAGGCGATCTTGTCCATATACGTATCGGGGCAGTTGAGCACTTTGCCGCGCTCGGCAAGCGCGATACACGAGAGCGCGTTGGGACCGCCCGAGGCGCTGATGTGCGGTCCCTCGAGCGCGTCGAGCGCGACGTCCACTTCAGGGCCCGCGCCGGTACCGACGATTTCGCCGAGGTAGAGCTGGTCGGTCGCGCCCTGCTCGCCTTCGCCGATTACGATTTTGCCGTCGAAGGCGATCGAATTAAGCGCCTTGCGCATCGCGTCGCAGGCGGCGCGGTCGGCGGCCCGCTCGTCGCCCTTGCCGATAAAACGCGCCACGGCTAGCGCCGCCGCTTCAGTGGCGCGAACAACTTCCAGGGCGAGATTTCGCTCCATCGTCGGGCGAGCCTCCCATCAGCCGGCATTGGCGCCGAAGCGCTAGCGTCTACCGAGCAGCGATTCGATCAGCCGATAACCGTCCATCACCGTGACGCCCGTGCGGGCGGCCTCGGCTTCCGTGTAGCGTCGCGCGGGCGCGCGGCCGCTGCTTGCCGCGCCGAGCATAGCAAAGGGTACCGGCTCGTTCGAGTGCGTTTTCAGTTTGCACGGCGTCGCATGGTCGGGCATCAGCAGCAAGCGGAAGTCGCCGAGCGCCGGCAAGTCGCGCAACAGCGGCCCGATGATCAGCTCGTCGATACGCTCGATCGCTTCGCGCTTCAGGTCCGCGCGTCCCATGTGACCCGCTTCGTCGGGCGCCTCGATATGTAGCAGCAGGAAGTCGCGATGCGCGAGCGACTCGAGGCCGTAGCGCGCCTTGGCCGCGTAGTCGGTATCCAGGAAGCCGGTCGCGCCAGGCACTGTTATCCGCTCCAGGCCCGCCAACCTGCCCAGCCCGTTGACCAAATCGACCGCCGAGATGACCGAACCCTCGAGGCCGAAGCGCTCTTTCAGCGTCGGCACCGCGGGACGCCGGCCCTGCCCCCAAAACCATACCGAGGTCGCGGCCGGTTTGCCTGCCGCAATCCGCGCGCGGTTGACCGGATGCTCGCGCAAAATCGCCGCCGCGCGATCCATGATCGCGCGCAGCCGCTCGGCGCCCTCGCCCTGCGGCAGATGCGGTCCGGCGGGCTTGCCGGTGATGTCGTGCGGGGGCGTCAGATGCGTCGTGGTGGGTCCGCCGTGCCAGACCATCAGATGGCGATAGCTGACGCCGCTATGGAATTCGATGCCATCGCCGGCAAGCTGCGAGCGCAGGTCGGCGACGACCGCCGCGGCTTCCTCGGTAGTGATATGGCCTGAGGTAAAGTCGTCCATCAGCAGCGCGCCGTCCGCGCCCGGCTTGAGCGACACCAGGTTCATCCGGAACACGACGTCGTCGGGCGCAAGCTCGATTCCCTGGCTGGCAGCCTCGATTGGCGCGCGGCCGGTGTGATAGCGCGCTGGGTCGTAGCCGAGCATCGTCATCGTGCCGACGTCGCTGCCCGCCGGCATCCCTGGCGGAATGGTCGCGACCAATCCCAGTTCGCCGCGCGTCGCTAGCAGGTCCATGTTGGGCTTGTTGGCCGCCTCCAGCGGAGTCTTGCCGCCCAGCTCGTCGCACGGCCAATCCGCCATCCCGTCGCCGTGAATGATGATGTATTTCATTTTTTCACTGAGACTCGAGTTTTTCACCAACACTCGCGCTGCGCTCCGCTGGCGCGCCTGCCGCTACTGTCAGCCGTGACAAGGAGCGATCTGCCGCGACGAAGTTTCCCCTCATCGCCAAGCGCATCATCCGCCTTGCAGGATTTTCAGCACCTTGTCGACGTCGGGCTCGACCACGATCGTATTGCTGAGATTCTTGAGCGCGGTGTCGGGATCCTTGAGTCCGTGGCCGGTGAGCGTGCACACCACCACCGAGCCCGGCCGCAGCCCGCCGGTTGCGGCATACTTGAGCGCGCCCGCCACCGCGGCCGCCGACGCCGGCTCGGCGAACACTCCGTGCGCCGCGATCAACCGGTACGCCGCGAGAATTTCCGCGTCGGTTACGAGATCAATGATCCCGCCCGACTCGTCGCGCGCGGCCTCGGCGCCCTTCCAGCTCGCTGGATTGCCGATCTTGATCGCGGTCGCCACCGTATGCGGGTCGTCGATCGGATGGCCGAGCACGATTGGCGCCGACTCGGCCGCCTGATAACCCATCATCTTCGGCAACCGCGCCGAGAGCCCGTTGCTCGCGTATTCCTTGTAGCCGGCCCAGTAGGCGGTAATGTTACCGGCGTTGCCGACCGGCAAAAACTGATGCGTCGGAGCCTCGCCGAGCTGATCGCAGATCTCGAAGGCCGCGGTCTTTTGGCCGGCGATGCGGTCCGGGTTGATACTATTGACGAGGCGGATTCCCACCGGGTCGCTCTCCGCCACGTCGCGCACAACCTTCAAGCAGATGTCGAAGTTGCCGATTATCTCGATCACCCCCGCGCCATGCATTACACTTTGCGAGAGCTTGCCCAGCGCCACTGCGCCCTTGGGAATCAGTACGAACGCGCGCATCCCGGCCCGTCCCGCGTAGGCGGCGGCGGCCGCCGCGGTGTTGCCGGTCGAGGCGCAAATCGCGATGCGTGCGCCCTCGCCCAGCGCCTTGCTCATCGCCACGGTCATCCCGCGATCTTTGAACGAGCCGGTGGGGTTGGCGCCCTCGAACTTCAAGTAACACTTTATGCCTTGGCCGAGCCGCGAAGCGATCTCAGGGCTCTCGATAAGCGGCGTGTTGCCTTCGTTGAGCGTGACCACCGGAGTGTCGGCGTCGACCGGCAGGAAGCGGCGGTAATGTTCGATAAGCCCGGGCCATCGCGTCAGGCGCGCCGGCGGCACTGCTGAATCGTTTTGTTTGCCAGGCGCCATCGCGCTACAGCCGCTCCTCAATTCGGATGAAAGCCGGCGTGCCGCTCACCGTATGGAGGCGCCTGATCTGCGCCAGCGCGCGCTTGAGGTTGCGCTCGTGCGCCTCGTGCGTTCGCATGATAACCGGCACCGTGCCCTCCACGCCGCGCCCCTGCTGAATTACCGAGGCGATCGAAATTCCACTGCGCCCAAGCACCGAGGCGATCGCGCCCAACACGCCGTGCTTATCGCGCGCCTCGAACCGCAGGTAGTATTCGCATAGCACGTCGTCCATTGGCTTGACACGGGCACGCGTCATCGAGGCCATCGGGTAACCCAGCGCATGGCCGCGTGCTGCGGCGCCGGCGGTTCGCGACCGCGCGATATCGAGCACGTCGGCCATCACGGCGGTCGCCGTCGGCATCTGCCCCGCGCCCAGCCCGAAATACATGGTCGAGCCCAGCGCCTCGCCATGGATGTAAATTGCGTTGAACGCGCCGCCCACGCCGGCCAGCAGATGACGCGTCGGGATCATGGTGGGATGCACGCGGGCTTCGATCACGCCGCCATCTTCCTTGGCGATCGCGAGCAGCTTGATCGTATAGCCAAGCTCGCGCGCGTAGGCGATGTCGGCCTGCGTGATACGGCTGATGCCCTCGGTGTGGACCTGCGACGCCTTGAGCAACGCTCCGAAAGCCAGCGTCACCAGCAGGCAGAGCTTGTGCGCGGCGTCATGGCCCTCGATATCGAGGGCGGGATTGGCCTCCGCCAGGCCCGTGCGCTGCGCTTCGGCCAGGGCCTCGGAAAACTCGGCGCCCTGCTCGGTCATCATGGTGAGAATCGAGTTGCAGGTCCCGTTGACGATTCCGTAGACCGCGCGCTGGCGGTCGCCGGCCAGCGCTTCGCGCAGCGTGCGGATGATCGGCACGCCGCCGCCGACGCTCGCCTCGAAGCCGATCGCCATTCCGGCCTTCGCCGCGGCCGCGAAAATCCGCTCGCCATGTTCCGCGAGCAGCGCCTTGTTGGCGGTAACGACGTCCTTGCCCGCCGCGAGCGCCCTGAGGATGAGAGCGCGTGCGGGTTCGATACCGCCGAACAGTTCGACCACGATATCGACGTCCGGGCGCACGACCAGCGCAGCGGCATCGCGCGTGATGAGTTTTGCGGTCAGCCCCAGCGCGGGAACGGGCTTCAGGCTGCGGTCGGCGACGCCGGCCAGTTCGAGCGGGGCGCCGAGTTTGCGTTCGTGCAGCGCCGCGTTGCGCCGCATCAGCTTGACCACGCCCTCGCCTACCGTGCCGCATCCGAGCAGGGCTACCCGTACCGGTTTCAACGGTGCACCGAATCGCGCCAATTCCGGATGCGCTCTAGGAGCCCGCGACCGCGATGCGCGGACGCATCCCAGCCGGCGTCATGCGCAGCGCATGACGGATTCCGCGAACCGCCTGACGGGTGCGATGCTCGTTTTCGATGAGCGCGAAGCGCACGAAGCCATCGCCGTCGGCGCCGAAGCCGACTCCAGGCGACACCGCGACCTTGGCCTCGGCGAGCAGGAACTTGGCAAACTCAAGCGAGCCCATCTCACGGAACGGCTCGGGGATGGGCGCCCACACGAACATCGTGGCGCGCGGCTTCTCGACCGGCCATCCCGCGCGGTTGAGCCCGTCGACCAGCACGTCGCGCCGGCTGCGATAGAGCGCGGCAATCTCGCCCACGCACTCCTGCGGCCCGTTGAGCGCGGCGATCGCCGCGACCTGTACCGGAGCGAACATCCCGTAGTCGAAATACGATTTGAGCCGCCCGAGCGCCGCGATCATCTCGCGGTTGCCTACCGCGAAGCCGACCCGCCATCCCGGCATGTTGTAGCTCTTGGAGAGCGTGAAAAATTCGACCCCGATCTCGCGCGCGCCCGCCACCTGCATCATCGAGGGCGCCTGGTAGCCGTCGAAACAGAGGTCGGCGTATGCGAAGTCATGGACCACCAGGATTTCGTTCTCGCGCGCGAACTCGACCACCCGCTTCATGAAGGCGAGGTCGACGGTCGCCGTGGTCGGGTTGTGCGGGAAGTTCATCACCAGCAGTTTGGGCCGCGGCCAGCATCGGTTGACCGTGGTCATCAGCGCGTCGAAAAAATCCTCACCGCGGCTGATCGGCACGCCCTGCACTTGCGCGCCCGCGATGATGCATCCGTACTGGTGAATCGGGTAGGTCGGAGTCGGCGCCAGCACCACGTCGCCCTGGTCGAGAATCGCGAGCGCCAGGTGCGCGATACCCTCCTTGGAGCCGATCGTGACGATCGCTTCAGAGTCGGGATCCAGCTCGACTCCGTAGCGGCGGCGGTACCAATCGGTGATCGCCAGGCGCAGCTTGTAGACCCCGCGCGAGACCGAGTAACGATGGTTGGGCGGCTTGGTCGCGGCCTCGACCAGCTTGGCCACGATATGCGGTGGAGTGGCCGCGTCGGGATTGCCCATGCCGAAGTCGATGATGTCCTCGCCCTCGCGCCGGGCCTTCAGACACAGTTCGCCAATCGCGTTGAAGACGTAGGGTGGCAGCCGTTTTATTCTGGGGAAATCCATTGTGCGCCGTGCGATCCTGCGGGCACGGTACGCCGCACCCGAGGCTTATTTTGTAACCGACAGAGCGTCCCGCCGCTAGTGGCTCACGCCGCGTTGTCGAAAACGGCTAGCGGCTGAGCGCCTCCCAGTTGACGCAGTTGTGCGGGGCCTGTCCCGCCAAAATACGGACGATGTTCGCGGCGACGCCGCGCGCGATGCCGCGGTAGGAGACGTCGGTGACGCCGGCGATGTGAGAAGTCGCCACGACGTCGGTGCGGCCGAGCAGCGGTGACGCCGGATCGAGCGGTTCCTGCTCGAACACGTCCAGCCCCGCGCCCATCAGGCGCCCCTCGGCGAGCGCGCGCAGCAATGCCTGATGGCTCAGCAGGCCGCCGCGCGCGGCATTGATGATGCACGCCTGCGGCGGCAACGTCGCGAGTGCGGCCTCGTCTATAATCTGGCGGGTCTGTTCGCTCAGCGGCACGCAGAGAAAGAGATAGTCGCTGCGGCGCAACAATTCCGCGAGCCGCTCCTGCCCGCCCACCCATTCCATTCCCAGGCGCTCGGCGATCGCGGGCTCGGGCCGGCGCTGCAGGCCGATCAAGCGCATCCCGAACGGACGCAGCCGCAACGCCAGCGCCTTACCGATACCGCCGAGGCCGACGATTCCCGCCGTGCGGCCCATCAGCGCCCGCCCAAGCGGCGTGCCCCAGGTCCCTCCGGCGCGGATATTCTCCTGCGCCAGAGGCAACCGCCGGCTGATCGCGATCGCAGCCATCACGCACCACTCGGCGACCGACTCCGCGTTTCCCGTGCCCGGCGTCGGCACGTTGGCGACCGCAATTTTGCGCTCGGTCGCCGCGGCGATATCCACGCCTTCGAGTCCCGCCCCCCATTGCTGGACGAGGCGCAGGCCCTCGATACGATCCATCAGCGCGCCGTCGATACGCGACATCGCCGGCAGCATCACGTCCGCGGCGTGGCCCTTCGCGCGCAACGTCGCCACCTCGACCTGGTCGAGGTGCGCATCGGGCAATGCCTCGATCAGGAACTGGCGCACGGCGGAGAATCCGGTTCCGGCCATGACGACTCTGGGCGAAGGCATAAAGATTTCCTGGTTCGATGAAACGATTCGCTACATTTGAACCTTAGACGATACGCGGCTGCAAGCGCATCGCGCGCGCGAAGTTCAGTCTAAGGAAGGACTATGAAACCGCCGGCGCGGCCGCGAGCGGCGCGCTCACATGGCGAATCGCCCAGTAACAGGGCGCCGCGGCGAGCAGGATCAATGCGCCCATCTCCCACGCCGCGGGGATTCCGAAAACGTCCGCCACGCGTCCCGCGGCGAGCAGCCCGAACGAGCCGCCCATGGTCGAAAAGGTGCTGTTGAAGCTCAGCAGCGTCGCGCGATCATCGGCCTCGATATGTTCGTTGAACCAGCTCTGGGTGAGCGGCTGCATCGCGCCCGCGCACAGATTCATCACGAAGAGGCTGACCAGCGCGATAGTCGGCCGATGAGCCATCGCGCCGCCCACGAACAGCAGCACGCTCGCGCCGGCGACCATCGCGGCAAGCCGCGCGCCGCGGTCCCGCGCCTCGATCCCGCTGCGCACCACCGCCTCGGCCCCGATCATCCGCGCGACCGTGAACAGGCAGTAGAGCCATCCGACGATCCAAATTCCGACCCCATAGCGGTCGTTGAAAAGCTGCGGCCATTCCAGCCAGTACGGCGCCCATGCCGCGAACGTCAACGCGCTCGCGCTTGAGAGCATCAGCACCGTGCGGCTGCGAAAGCCCTGGCCGAGACCGGTCATAACGCGCGCCGCGACGTGGGGCAAAAGGCCACCGAATTTAATTCGCGTCGCACCGGCGCGACGCGCCTCATCCCGATGATCCTCACGCATCAAATAGACTGCGGCGACGCCAGCCATTGAGTAGCCGGCCGCGCCCAACATCCATGGCAGCGCGATATTGAAGTCGGCGACGTAGGCGCCGATTATCGCGGCGCCCATGAAACCGAAGTTGGTCAATTGCGAGATGCGCGAGAAGAGCCGGTCCTTGATTCCGGCGAAGCCGGCCGCGTCCAGCGCATCGACGCCCCACGCGTCGATCGCGCCGTTGCACAGCGTCGTGCCAATCCCGTCGATACATTCCGCGATCACGAAAATCAGGAAATGGTGAGCGAAGAAGTAAACCATGAACGCGGCGACACGCACCGCGCAGCCCAGGATGAACGAGCGCCGCCGGCCCATCGCGTCGGCGAACGCGCCGGTCGGCACATCGGTCAGAAACATCACGACGAAGTAGCACGCCAGCACGCTGTTGATCTCGAACTGGTCGAGCCCGCGCGAGCGCAAAAACAGCGGATATACGCCGTACAGAAAGCCGCCGGCGAACGCGTACCCCCACCACATCGCGTAGTAGCGCCGCGTGATGTCGCGCAGCGCCGTGCCGTTTCCATCGTTTCGGTTCATGGCTGAGGCCGGCCCGTCCTCGACGTTTCTCTGACCGGCTGACATTCTCTCTGCTCTTGCTCTAGACTCTAGCTCCAGACCCTGGCGCTGGATTCTTGAACGGATCCCCGCTCGGGGAGCAATCGGCCATCCGGAAGTTGCCGCGTGAATCGACCATCTTACGCCGAGGAAATGCGAATACCTACATACGAGCCCGAGCCGGGACGGCTCATGCGCGCCTGGCGCTTCGTCAGCGTCGCCTGGGTCGCGGCGACGATCTATGCCGGCTACAAATCGATCCAGCTCTGGTCGCGGATGGTCGGTGACGCACGCAAGGAGGATCGCTATCGGCGCCAGGACGGCCGCGCGGCGCGTTCGCTCTATCGATCGGCCGTGCGGCTGCAGGGGATGCTCATCAAGGCCTGCCAGTTCATCGCCACACGCGCCGACGTTTTGCCCGACGCCTGGGTCAACACGCTTTCCGGCCTGCACGATCGTGTGCCGCCGCGCCCGTTCGCGGTTATCCGCAAGCGCGTCGAGCACGAACTCGGCCGCCCACTCGACGCCGTCTTCGCCGAATTCGATCCCCAGCCGCTCGCCTCAGCCTCCCTCGCGCAGGTTCACGCCGCGCGTCTGCTCGACGGCCGCCGATGCGCGGTCAAGGTGCAATATCCCGGCATCGAGGGCCTCGTGCGGGCCGATCTCCGCAACCTCGCCGTCATCCTGCGGGTGCTCGCCTGGCTCGAGCACGACTTCGATTTCCGGGTCCTGATGCGCGAGGCGTTCAAATACATCCCGATGGAGCTCGACTTCGAGCACGAAGCCGACAATTGCGAAACCATCGCGCGCAACCTCGCCGCGCGCGCTGACGTCGTGGTGCCGCGCGTGTATCGCGAGTTCAGCACGCGCCGCGTGCTCGTGATGGAGCTGATCGAAGGGATCAAGATAACCGACGTCGCCGCGCTGGACCGCGCCGGGATCGACAAGCAAGCGGTGGCGCAGAAGCTGATGGAAGTGTTCTGCGAGCAGGTGCTGCGCGACGGTTTCTTTCACGCCGACCCGCATCCGGGCAACGTGATGGTGCAGCCTGGTCCGCGCCTGGTGTTGCTCGACTTCGGCCTGGCCAAGGATTTTCCACCGCGCTTTCGCGACGGCATCGTGCGGCTGACGTTTTCAATTCTGACCGCGGACAACGAGGGCATCGCCGCCGCCTTCGAGCAGCTTGGCTTTCGCACCCGCGACGGCTCGCCCGAGACCCTGATAACGCTGGCCAACCTGCTGCTCGGCAACACGGTGCGGCGCGGGCGCGCATACGCCGACAAGCAGTTGATCGAGGAGTTTTCCGAAGAGCTGCCGCGTGCGCTCAGGGTCAATCCGATCGTCGAGGTCCCGGCCGACGTCCTGCTGGTGACGCGCGTGATGGGCCTGCTGAGCGGACTCGGCAAGACGCTGGACTCGCGGGTCGACCTGTTCGCGACCATCATGCCCTACGCGCAGCGTCTGCTGACGCCCGCGGCCGGCGCCGCAAGCGTCGCCGACTGACCCCCCTCTGGTTGAGGAAGCGCCCCACACGGTGCCGAACCGCCCTGTTCACGACGCAAGCCTGTGCGCAGCAGCTTACGCCGGGGGCGGTGAGAAGACCGCGTTATCGATCAGCCGGGTCTTGCCCACCTTGGCCGCGATCGCGACCACCACCGGCCGTTCGATCCGCGCGATCGACGCGAGCGATTCGGAGTCGACCGCCTCGATGTACTCGATCCTGAGTTCGGGCGTCGCGCTGAGCACCGCGCAGGCGGCGCGCACCAGCGCGCGCGGGTCGCGCGCACCGGCGGTAAACTCGCTCCGCGCGGCTTCCAGGGCAGCGCTCAGGCTGAGCGCGCGCTTGCGTTCGTCGGCCGAAAGGTAGGCGTTGCGCGAGCTCATCGCAAGTCCGTCGGACTCGCGCACGGTCGGCATCGGCACGATCTCGAGATCGAAGTTGAGGTCCTTGACCATCCGCTGGATCGCGCGCAACTGCTGAAAGTCCTTCTCGCCGAACATCGCATAGTGCGGCTTGACGATGTTGAACAGCTTGCCGACCACCGTGGTAACGCCGCGGAAATGGCCCGGGCGATGCGCGCCGCACAGGCCCTTGGTGATTTCCAGCGCTTCGATCCAGGTCTGCGCGCCCGCCGGATACATCGCGTCCGGTTCCGGGGCAAAGACCAGGTCGACCGGCACATCCTTCATCATCTCGCAGTCGCGCTCGAAGGCGCGCGGATAGCGGCCGAAGTCCTCGTTGGGCGCGAATTGGGTGGGATTGACGAAAATCGAAGCCACCACGACCTCCGCGCGCCGCCTGCCCTCGCGCATCAGGCTAAGATGGCCCTCGTGCAGGAAACCCATCGTGGGTATAAAAGAGATTCGCTTGCCCGCGCGGCGTATCGCGTCGGAGCGGCATTGCATTTCCGCTGGCGTGGTAATGATTTTCACGTTCGGCTTCCTCTTTGGGTCGCGATTCCCGGCCAATTTCGCCGCGGACAAAAAAGCGGGGCCACCGCGCATACCGGCACCCCGCATCAAACGTGCTCTCGAAAAGCGCTCAAGCCGTTCGGGGTCCCGGTCCTGTCAAGATCCAGGCGCTTGGCCAAGCCTATGTCAACACTGCTCCGTTGCCGGAGTCTTCGCTGCCTCGTCTCTGTGTCTCGCCGGGTCCAAGCCTCGACGGAGTGCGACTAATAGTACGATGTCTTCCTTGAGTAAAGCCCTATCCCTGCCTGCGCAACGCCCGAATCGCCGGACCCCTAAGGATTTAATTTCGCCGCGCTCGGCTGCGGCATTATCACTGGCACCTGAAGACGTTTGCCGCTGCGCAGGATGTTCAAGTATACGGTTTCGCCCGGCTGCGCGTCGCGCAACTGGTCTTGAAAATCCATGAAGCTGGTGACCCGGTTGCCGTCGACTCCGATGATCAGATCGTAGTTCTCGCCGAGCTGAATGGTTTCGATCACCGGCACGGCCAGCACCGCCGGCGGAAACACCAGTGAAGCCGCAACCGCCGCGCCCTCGAGCACGTCATGGGCCGCGCGATGCCCCGCCTGCACCCCGGCAGCCTCGGCCGGGCTGCCTGGCTGCAACGCCACCACTAACAGCCCATCGATCTCGCGGCCGTTTTTCCCCCGCCGCGCGCCCTCCTGCAATTCAACGCCGAGTGGCGAGGTATTGACGCCCTCGTTCATGAACTCCTGGAGGCTGTGCAACTGCGGCTCATTAAGCGGCATCTGCTGATTCGCTTCGTAGTTGACGACCTGCGAGCCCGGGGAGGCGACGCCTGCCGCGGGCAGGGGCACTTGCTCCTGCGCGGTCGATGGCGCGGTCGATGGAATGACGGTGGTCCCCGGCGGGGCCTCGTCGGGACTTTCACTCTGTTCGTCAGCCGCCGGAGCATCCGCCGCTGCCGCGGTAGCTCCCGTTGCGCCTGGCGCGCCCGCGTCGGGCGCGCCAGGCGCAACGGGAGACCATCCGGAAGCCGTCGAACCCGGCGCGCCATCGTTTATGAGAAAGCTCCTGGAGCCTCCCGCAGGTGCCGCCGCTGAGACCGCGGCATCGGCCGGAGGCGGCGTCGCGACCGCCGTGGACGGCGGGGCCGACGCGCCCGATGCCGCGGAGGCAGGCTCTAGTCCAGGCGGCTCGGCCACTGTGGGAGCCGTCTCGGCCGCCGTGGGAACCGATGCGGCCGCGCCGGGAGCTGCCGCGCCGCTGGCGGCGCCTGGCCCTGCGGCCACCTCAGCCGACGGCGTAACCGGCGCGGCCGACGGCGTGGCTGTCGCGGCGGGCGTTGCGGCGAGCAACGTGACCTCTTCTTCGGCCGGCGCGGCGGCGGACGGCGCCGCGGACGGCGCCGCAGCCGGCGCCCGGCGAGCCGCCTCCCGCATGGCGCCGAGGACGCCGATGGTGGCGGACGGGCCGACGGGCGGCTCGTCCTGGGCAAGCGCCGGGCTTATCGCGCCGAGCGCTATAAGCCCGGCCGCCAAGGCCGGCGCCATCGAGAAAATCGCGACGCGGCGTGCCAGCGGTGAGCGCGGCCGTCTAGTTGAGGCTCCAGCGGCTCTCATGTTCGACCACGCGCCCCTCGTTGCGGAGCTTTTTAAGATGTGAGCGCACTGAATTGGCGGCGGCGGTGTACAGATACTCGGGCACGTCGACGTAAATTTTCTTGACGATCTGCATCGGCTCGAGCGGCTCTCCGCCAGCCAGCGCCTCGAGCACCTGTCGTTCGCGCAGTTCGCGATGCGCGATGTACTCCTCGATTTTCTGCCGTGGATTGCGGATCACCGGGCCGTGCGCGGGATAGATCAGCGCCAGGTCGAGTTCCAGCAGGCGGCGGAGCGAGTCCATGTATTGCCCGAGATCGCCGGTATCGTCGGGGATTACCGTGGTGCCGGCGCCCAACACCACGTCGCCGGTGAACAGCGCCTTTTCCTCTTCGAGGTAGTAGCAAAGATGGTCGGGAGCGTGGCCCGGCGTATGAATCGCGCGGAGCGTCGCGCCCTCGGTTTTGACTATCGCGCCGTCCTCGATCGCACGAATCGGCGCGCCGGCGGCTTCGTCCTTGCCCGGCCACGGCTTCTTGAGCACCTCGATCGCGCCGAAGCGGCGATGGACCTGGGTGATGCCGCCGATGTGGTCGCCGTGCGCGTGAGTGCAAACCACGCGCTCGAGTTCGTTGCTGGAACTGACCTCTTTGAGCGCATGCGGCAGCAACTCCTCGTACACGGGCACACCGGCGCCGGTGTCCAGCAGCAAAGGCCGGCGCCCTACGCCCACGATGTAGGTGTTGGTGCCGGGGCCGGTGAACGGACCCGGATTATGGCCCAGCACGGTTGCCACGCGATCGGAGTGGCGCGCGAAGTCGGGCAGCTTCAGCCCGATCATCGAATCGGTGACGACGCGCCGCGGCTTGGTGTCCATCAGGAATCCCTCGTGCCGCCTGGCGCGAAGGCCGCTGGCGCGCGCCGGTTGCGCTCGAAGATCAGGCGCAATCCCTTGAGCGTCAGAAATTCGTCGACCACCTCGATAGTCTTTGACTCGGGCGCGATCAGGTCGGCCAGACCGCCGGTCGCGATCACGTGGGCGTGCTCGCCCCGTTCCTGCTCGATGCGATCGACCAGCCCGTCGACCAGCGCCGTGTAGCCGAAGATGAGGCCCGACTGGATTGCGCCGATGGTGGTGCGGCCGACGGCCTCGCGCGGGCGCACCAACTCGACCTCGTAGAGCTTGGCGGCATGCTTGACCAGCGCGTCCATCGAAATTCCCAATCCCGGCGCGATCGCGCCACCCACGTATTCGCCGCGCCCGGTCACGTAGTCGAAAGTGGTCGCCGTGCCGAAGTCGACCACGATGCATGCGCTGCCATAGCGATCGTAGGCCGCCACCGCGTTGACGATGCGGTCCGCGCCGACTTCCTTGGGATTCTCGTACAGGATCGGCATCCCGGTCTTGATCCCGGGACCGACGATCAGCGGCTCGCGCTGGAAGTAGCGATGCGCCAGATCTTCCATCGTGCGGTTGAGCGGAGGCACCACGCACGCGATCGCCACGCCCTCGGGGCGCAACGGCGGCTCCAACCCAACGCTGCGCAAAAGCGCGCCGATCATCACTCCATGTTCGTCGGTCGTGCGCTCGGCCTTGGTCGACAGCCGCCAGTGATTGAGCAGGCGGTCGCCCTCGTAAATTCCGATAACCGTATCGGTGTTGCCGACGTCGATCGCTACCAGCATCGCGCTACCATCATGAATGATCCTGACATGAATGACTGAGGTTTCACGACAGTAGACGAAGGTTCGCGGACGCCTACCTGCGTCCGAATCCGCGAATAGCTCCGAAGTTTCTGGGAAAACCTGCCCCGGGAAAACCTCCTCCGGGAAAGGCTGCCATCGGCCGGGGTAATCCGTAGGGAACGATCGACGGAAGCGGCGCCACTCTGGTCATCGGCGGAGGCATCCATGCCGACGTTGGGAATGACCGCATGGGAGCAAACGCCGGCGCTGCTGGGGCGAAACTCCCCGGCACATAATAGGGCCGGACCGGCGCTGCGACAATCACGGACGGCGCCTGCGCGAGCCCGTAGGCGCCGAGCTCCTGCGCCGCTGCCTGCTGCGTCTCGTAGTCCTGGGCGGATCCGACCTCGGCCGATCCAGCCGACCCCTCGACGCTGTCGGCGCTCTGCCGGTCGCCGCCGGTGGCGGCGGTCTGCTGCTGCGAGCCGGATTCTTCCGGGTTGGATTCTTCCGGAATGGCACCGACGGCTAGCGCGCCCTCATCAGTTGGCGCGCTCTCATCGGTCGGATTGTCGGCTGGGTTGTCGGCCGTTCCCGCGCTCGCATTCGCCGGATTGTCGGCCGTGCCCGCAACGGCGGTCGGCGATTGGCCAACATCGGGGTCGCTCGAACTTGAGCAGTCTTCACCGCAACTCTCAGCCGGCTCGGACTCGGCATTGGCCGCTGCTGCATCCGGCCGATACACCGGCGGAAGTACCAGGACGCTATCCAGCTTATCCCAGGAGGAAATGCCTTCGCCGGCGTCCTGGGCCAGCGACGTGCCAGCCATAACGATCGCGAACAACGCCGCGAAGCTTGCAGCCGCGAAACTAGCCGCGACATGGCCGCGCCGCCTGACTGCGACCGCACCGCGCCGCCCGCTTGCGCTGTAAGGTTTCATAACGTCACCTGGTTCCTTCCAGGATCGCCGCAAGGCTATCATCCACTTCACCAAATCGACAAGCCATCGCGCAACCATCCGCCAAAGACATATCCCATGATCGAACGTCATCGGATAGCCGGCAGTTCCAATGCGCGATTTATCTCCGCCGCGGGTTTTCACGCGCCGGGCGCTCGGCTAAGATGCGCGCCATGTCAGAACCCAAAGTAGCATTGGTTACCGGAGCGGGACGGGGAATCGGACGCGACATCGCACAGCGCCTGGCCCATGAGGGCTATGCCTGCGGACTCATCGCGCGCACCAAGTCGCAGCTCGAGGAGACCGCGGAACTTATCGTCAAGGCCGGCGGCAAGGCGCTGGTGACGCCGACTGACGTCTCCAAGCGCGAGCAGGTGCTGGCGTCGGTCGAGGCGGTGGAGCGCGAGTTGGGGCCCATCTCGGTGCTCATCAATAACGCCGGCGCCTACCTGCGCAAGCGCTTCGAGGAGATCACCGAAGAGGACTTCGACTTTCAGCTCAAGGTCAACACCTACGGGCCGTTCTTCTGCACCCAGGCGGTGGTGGGAAAGATGGCGGCGCGCGGCGGCGGAACGGTCGTCTTCGTGCTGGGCTCGGAGACGCGCGGCGGCCCCGCGCTGTACTCGGCATATACCGCCTCCAAGGTGGCGCAGCGCGCGATCGCGGAGTCGCTCGCCTATGAGTACATGCATCTGGGCATCCATTCGGCGACGCTGGACGTCGACGGCGCCGTGGACAGCCCGCGCGTGCGCGAGGCGGCGCCCGAGGCCGACCCGTCGCATTTCGTGCCGCCCTCGGCGATTTGCGACGAGATCGTTCATCTGATCAATCAGCCGCGCGGCGCGTGGACGTTCTCGATCGACATGCGGTCGTTCGTGCAATGGCGGCCGCGGGTGGCGGCGAAGAAAAAAGTCTAGCCGGGCGCGCACTTCGGAGCACGTGAGCGCGACGCGGCGCGTGCACGTCCCTCGTCACGCGGACAGACTCGTCGACGCGAGCCCGCGGGCGGCGCGCGAGGCTGTATTTCGATTTGTGCGCAACTATACTGGCGTGGCGCTCAAGACGTAGCGATACGGGCCGCCGGAGAACGCCGGCGGACGATAGCTGTGTAGTCGAGCCTCCCCGGTCGGGGCGTGGCGCAGCCTGGTAGCGCACACGCTTGGGGTGCGTGTGGTCGCCGGTTCAAATCCGGCCGCCCCGACCAACCAAATTCTTTCGTAAGATAAGCAGTTTACAAACATTTCTAGTTTAGCGCTCGAGTGTCGCTGTCTCCTGATTGTGGGGACTTTTGTGGGGACCTCGCCTCAAAATCTTTGCGGATGGTCGCTTCCGGCCCTTCCAGCGTCGCGATTGCATCACGCCGCGCTTGCGCCCGGATATGGGCATAGCGCGCGAGCATCCGCGGGCTGACGTGGCCTGCGAGCTGCCGAATGGTCTCTTCGCTGACAGCCGGATTCTCGGCAAGCCGCGTGACGAAAGTATGCCGCGCATCGTAAAGCCGGTAATCGACCCCGGCCTTGGCGCATGCGGTCCTGTAAGCGCGCTTGTAACTGTAGGTTCCCATGGAGCGGTTAAGGTCGATCCCCCACAGGTGCGGCCTTCGCCAATTGCCTGCAAAGCCTACGTGATGGAAGGGGAACAGGTAGGAATCCTGTCCTCCTTCGGGGAACCGCGAAAACCAGAGGGTCAGAGCGGCGCACGCTCGCCGCGTGAGTGGAACGACGCGGCCGATCCCGGCCCTCGTCTTCGAGCGGCTAACGATCACCTCGCCTTGCGCGATCGCTCCGTCGCGCCAGACCAGACTCAGATCGCTACGCCTGAGCGCACGAGTCTCGGATGGCCGCAATCCGGCATCTAGCGAAAGAACGAAAAACGGGTAGCGCGCGGGCGACGTGCTTTCCGCGATCGCGTCGAGCAACCGTGACTCATCGTCGGGGGAAAGCGCCCGTCCTGCGTCTTCGCGCTCATGGAGCCACGTCACGTCTTCGGCGATCCCGGCCCAGAGCTTGTGCTTCTTGAGGATCGCCCTCAGCGTCGCGATTTCGCAATTGATCTGACGGCCAGAGAGACCCTCCATGTGGCGCTTGCGCTGAAGCGCCGCAATATCATCGGCCGTAATGTCAGACACGAGCCGGCCGCCGAAATGCTTCTTGAGCTTGCCAATGTACTGGCGATAGTAGGCTCGGCCAAGCGGCGTGAGTCCCGTCTTCGATTCGAGCCATCCATCCGCCGCAATCGGGAATAGTGGCGGGCGCTCTCGCTTCACGATGCCGTTGACGGCTTCCTCAAGCTTGCGCCGACGAACTCGTTCAGCCTCGCGCGCGAGAGTCTTCGACGTGGTCTTGGCGCTCTCACGTATCCGGGAGCCGTTAAACTCAAACTCGTACCAATATGTATCGCCGCGTTTGTAAACGCTCATCCCTTTCATCTCCAATGACGGTCGGCGACGGTTGCCTCGGCCAAATAGCGATGAACCTCCGTATCAAGCACAACGACGCGACGCCCTAGATGAGCGACCCTTAGCCGCCCGCGCTTGACCTCCAAGCGCAGGAAGGGAACCGAGACGCTCAGGCTGCGGGCAAGGTCGTCGAGTGTCCAGCCTAGCCTTGGACTGGCTGATGGGGTTTGAGAACTGCTTTGAACGACTGACATGATGATAGAACCTCGAATCGCCAGGAGCATCAATCATTTCGACGCTCCGATGTCTGATATTAGCTATGTAGCTAACTGTCGAATACCTGTCAAGAGAAGTGTCGATGTGAAAAGCATTATGCCGCCCGCGTCCCGAAGGGAGGGGCGCAATCCGAAATCCCTGCGCAGCATTGAAAGCGCCGCCCTCAACCGACTCTGGAGGGCGGCGCAAGGTTCCGAGACGTGCGCAGCGCAGCGCTGCAATTGTGACAAGCGGAGTGGCCGGCGCCGGAGCGCCGGTGGCGCGGTTGCAAGCGCAGCAAGCGCCACCGCTTGGGGGCCCTGCGCTGGAGCGCGAGCCGCGCGGCGAGCGGCGGAGCCTGCGAAGCCCGGAGTGCCCGGCTCCTAGCGGCGGGCCGCCCGTGCCGATGACAGCTCATCGGCGAATTCCGTGCTGATGGCTGATAATCCGGCGGTCTACTTCCATGCCCTGCTTGATCTGCGGCTCAATTCGGATTCGGCCTTGCTCAAGTGCGACGGACTTCTCGCGGTTGCGGTTGACCGCATGGCGAAGCGCCTCACGGTGATCGGTATAGATCGTGACTCCGTCGCGAACGCGGCTGATCGAGACGTAAAACTGCTTTCGATTGACGAATTCAGCGGAACGAAACGTGTCGATATTCACAACCACTCGATCGACCGTTGCACCCTGGCTGGAATGCGAGGTCGATGCGTAACCGTAATCGATGTGCCGGAGGCGTTGCAGGGAAGCGTTTACTTCTCGCCCTGTATCGGTTCGGAGGACAGCTTTAGCGTCATTGATCGCCACGATCGTTGCGAATTCGCCGTTGGCGACCTTCAGTGCACGATCGGGTGCCCGAAACTGTATGCGGTCGCCCACGGCAAAGACTCTATGCTCGGGACGAAAAACTTCGACGCCAGAAGGCCGCGTTGGGTGGTATTGGAGCCTTCGGCCATCTTCGGCGCGGACGCTGATTCTGTTGTGTTTGGGGTCGAGGGCTTCGACCGATGCGTATCCGCCCCTGGAAAGGCCGAGCTTCTTGCTGCCGCGCCGATACAAAACGACATCACCGACTTCGTAATTCCGCGCGTTGGTACGCTGAGCTCTGGTCAGATTACGATTGAGCAAGACCGTCTGCTCTCTTCCCGCGGCGGCAATGTGGCCGCCTGTACCGAGCAGATCACGAATCGCAGCGTTGAGCTGACGGCGCTCGTCCTTGGCCGGACTGACGACCAGCACGCGTTCGCCTGTCTCGTGCGCTGCGAGATATTCCCTCGCGATTGCCTCGTACCGGTCATTGGCCATCGTGATTTCGTGCACGCGATTGTGGCTCTCGAGGAGCGTCAATGCGTCGGCGATCCTGCCTGCCGCGGCAAGCGTAACAGCTTGCCGGAGGTTCGGGTCGCGTTGGCGCCGGATGACGTCGAGTCGGGCGACGGGCATGCCCGCCTGCTGCATCTGAAAGATGGGACGCCCCGCTTCGATTGCATGATGCTGTCGTTGGTCGCCGAGAAAGACGATGCGCTCGACACCTTGATCGCGCGCCCGGTGCAGAAGCCGGTTCGTCTGACGCGTGGAAAGGAGGCTGGATTCATCGACGATCCAGAATTGCTTGTCGCCGGCAGGTAGCGATCTATTCTCCACCAGGCTCGCGATAGTTCGCGCGTTTACGCCTGCTTCTGAAAGCGACCTGACCGCCCGCGTGGTTGGGGCGAAGCCCTCCACCGAGTAGCCGTGCTCTCGGGCAAGTTCCGCAATCGCGCCTACAGTAGTGGTCTTAGCGCTCCCAGCGCGGCCTTCGATCGCGGTCAGCCAGTCGCGGGCGGTTAGCGTTATTTTTGCCGCCTCCGCTTGATCGGAGAGCAGGCTACGATCTGCCGCCCATCGTTGGATTTCAGTCGGTTGGGCAATCGGAGCAGCTCGACCATGGCCAGCTCGCATCAGGTCGAGATTGTCGCGCTCGAGAGCAATCATCTCGGGTGTCGTGAAGTAAGTCTGTGCGGTGGCTTCGGAGCTGAGGACAGCCAAAAGCTGGCCTCGCTCCTGGCGCCGACGATTTTCATCCCGTATCTCGTCCAGGCTCGCTCTGCCCATAGCGTGTTGGAGCGCCGCGGCTTCCAGTGCCCTGCGATCGATCACCGCTTCGCGCTCGGTGTTATGCGCCAGAGCATAATCGACTGCGCCTTCGATCTCGGCATGCGCCGCCGGACCGATACTGGGCCGCCGTCGAGGTTGGATTACGATTCCATATTCATGAGCCCGAACCTGCCATTCCGCGCGAAGCTCATATTCGCCGCGCCGATCTTTCGCGAGCCTGCTCTGGTGCGCGATATTCTGTGCGGCTGCCGCGCCGTTGAGGCCTCGGCGCGCGAGCGCTTCCTCGATGTCCTGGCGTCGGCGGGAGAACGCCATGATCTGCTCGCGTGTATAGCCCTGAAGTTCCCATCTTCCATCGGCTCCGGTCACCTCTATCGCGTAGCCGAGGCTTTGTGCTTCGCGCGCCAATTCGGACAGATAGACCGCGGTTGCGAAGCTCTGCGAGCGATAGATCTCGACCGGATCGAGTCCGCGCCGTAGATGGCGCGAAGCTGGGTGATGGCCTGAAAGCCCAGCACCGCGCAGAGTCCCCGCTTGCGGCCTCTCACCACCAGTGTTTCCAGTTCCGCCTGCCGCTTCAGAACCGGCAACTCATCGGCGATGATCCACACCTGGCCGCGCGACTCCTCGGCGGCCATCAAGCGGCGCACGATACAGTCGAGCCACAAGCTCTGCAACGGAAGCGCTGCCTCGCGCGATTCCTCGGTGGAGCTTAGAAACAGCCAGCCGTGCCGTGTGTCAGCCCATTCAAGCGCACTCCACGACCACTCGGCTCGGCCGGAAGATGACGGAAAAAGTTGGTGGCGTTGAAGGCTGTGGCGACGATCGCGGCGCCCTGCTCGTGCGCGCCTGGATCTATCAGGGCCTCGGCCGGACGCTTACTGCCGGGCGCGAATCTTCGGACCGCTGGCAATGAACGACACCGGTTTCAGGCCGCCGTTCGAAGAGCGCGATCGCGTCGCGCCCACGCTTTACGTTAATGGTAAACTGCGGGTGGGAGTGGTCCACGACCCGACTGCGGCGAGAATGGAGGGAGTGGCAGGACACGCCGGCCTCTTCTCGACCGCTGACGATCTCGGGATCTTTGCGCGCATGCTCTTGCATGGGGGCCGGTCGCGAAATGCGAGGATACTCACTTTGAGTTCTATAGCCGAAATGACTATCCCGCAATCTCCTGATGGAGCGGCACATCCACGTGGCTTCGGTTGGGACCTCGCAGCTCCGATCGCCTCGAATCGCGAGCAACTGCTGCCAGTCGGCTCGTATGGCCATACTGGATTCACCGGTACCATGCTCTGGATCGATCCGGACACCGAAACCTACGTCATTATTCTGACCAACCGAGCATATCCCGGTGGCGCTGGCGATGCGGGTTCTCTGCGTAAGGAGATTCTCGCGCTGCTGTCGGAGCGACTGGGTCCGCTTAGCGAGCAACAGGTGCTCGCGAACGAGCCAGCCCTAAAAGCCTTCTATCTCCTCGCCAAAGCACGCGAAGCGCGGGGATCGGCCGCAATAGCGACAGGCCTTGACGTGATTGCCGCCGCCGAGTTCAACCGAATCAACGGAGCCCGCGTCGGACTGATCACGAATCAGACCGGCGTTACGCGCACCGGCGCACGAGACATCGATCTGCTGGCCCACGCTTCGGGTCCCAGGTTGTCGGCGATCTTCAGCCCCGAACATGGGCCCTACGGTGACGTGGAAGGCCGTGTTTCGTCGGGGATGGAATCGGCCACCGAATTGCCCCTTTACAGCCTCTACGGAAGCGTCACGCGGCCAACTGAGGAGATGCTCGAAGGCATCGACGTCCTAGTATTCGACGTTCAGGACACGGGAGCGCGCTTCTATACCTACGTGACCACGATGGCCTACGCGATGGAGGCGGCGGCGTGTCGCGGCATCGACTTTTACGTTCTCGATCGCCCGGATCCTCTGACCGCGAGCGCAGTTCAAGGTCCGGTGATGGACGCAAACCTCAAATCATTCACCGGCTATTTCCCGCTACCGACGCGCTATGGGATGACGATCGGGGAGCTTGCCGAGATGTTCAACTGTGAGAACCGGATAGGTGCGCGGCTGCACATCGTCCGGATGAGCGGCTACCGGCGATCCGAATGGTATGACCGGACGGGTCTGCCTTGGGTCCAGCCCTCGCCGAACATCAGAACGCTGGCTGAGGCTACGCTCTATCCGGGGATTGCTATGGTCGAGGGCGCGAATGTCAGCGTCGGCCGAGGTACCAGTGTGCCTTTCGAGGTGGTCGGCGCTCCATGGATCGACTCGAAGGAGTTGTCAGCCTACCTCGAGAGCCGTGCGATCGCAGGCGTCCGCTTCGAACCGGCGGAATTCACTCCATCCGCCGACCGCTATGCGAATCGGGTCTGCCATGGGGTTAGAATCACAGTGCAGGAGCGTGACGCGCTTGACTCTCCGGCGCTCGGCGTCGAGATCGTCGCCGCACTGTATCGGATTTATCCCGACGATTTCGAGGTCGACTCGACGCTTGAGATGTTGGGATCACGTAGAGTCCTCGAGCAAATCAAGGCCCGCGAGAACCCGACCACCATTGTGTCCGGCTGGCAACCTGCGCTGCGGAAGTTTCTGGCACTCCGTTCGAAGTACCTCCTTTACTGAGTGGCGCCAGCGGTCCGCACCCTGTCACGCATGGAGTTCGCGCTCTGAATCCCCTCGATCGGATAGACGAACTCGATGTACGAGGGTGCTTCCCTCACGCAGGCTCGTTAGCGATCCTGAAGAATGCACAGTCGTGAGGTCCTTCTTTCAAGATCGTGCTAGTGTCACCCGATTGTGCAGTCCACCAAAGCGTTTGCCCGCAATCGCAACACAATTCATGATAATGGCGCCAGTGCCCTGTGGGGCTAGCGACCGGCGCGCTCCGGGCTTCGGTGGCAAATCTTCAAGCGGTTGCACTTCGGACATTTCATAGCTTCACCTCGCGTCCGGCGAATCCAGAATTCTGCTCGAATTTCGCCCTGCCTCTCCCGGCTTACGAATGGATCGAGAACACCTTGTAGGTTTTTTCCGTTAACATCCCGGTAACGCGATTTACGTCAGCCGCGCGCAAGCGCAGAAAAACCACCTGGCCTCAGCCTTCCGTTGACTCGCTCCGATACGTGCCTATTCCGAAAATCTCCCATTCTCCTGAGCCACTAATTGCACGACCACCGCAAGCTCCGAAGAGTCTCCATCCAGGGACAGACCGATCCGCGAGACCCCTTCCTCAGTGGCGCCCAGGACCTCGGCGAACGCGCGCATCAGATCTGCGACGGTAAGGATGCCAACCACTTTGCCCTGGTCAACGACTGGCAATCCTCCGATCTTATGCTTGACTAGCAGATTGGCTGTCTGTTCGAGACATCGTCGTTGGTGTGACAGTGACTACCGGCCGGGTCATCACGCCGTTGACCTTCACGTGCTCGAGCGCTCCTGCATGTTGGCGAGGTCGCGATCGCTGATCATCCCGACGACCTTGCCGTCATCCACCACCGTATCGGGTTATTGGCCCGATTGGTGAAATTGGTGACGAGGCCTACCAATTTTTCAACTGCTAGTCAGCAGCGACTGAGGGAAGATCTGGCGTTGGGCGCATAGATGATTACGATCAAGTAGTTCCGCGGCGATCTTTTTGCCGCAGCGCTCGCAAAACGAGGGTGCGCATTCCCTCGCGAGCATGCCGCAACGGCCGCAGTAGGCGTTTATGCCGCCTTCTGCTCGTTCGCTGAGATGCATATTCCTGTTTCCGCAGCGCGGACACGTTATTGGGTTCTTGTTTGCCATAGAACTATCCCCTCAGGAATGTTCCAAGCCTCTCTGAAATGTCCCGGCTACTATCGAGCAAGAGATGCGCCATGAAACTTCCCTGCATAACGCCCAATCATAATTTCCAGTGGCGCGATCGGATACAGGCTGCTGGCTCGGCTATGCGTCGATCGGAAGCACGCGCCCCGAAGTGTGCGACTTTCAATTTGTACATCTTATGAAACTTACCGTTGATTATTTGGCCCGATGATTGCTCAACAGTTGGGCACAGGTATGGCTAAAAAAATGCCTATCGCAAAGGAGGCGGGGACCAAGAAGATTCCGCTCGAAACCGCACAGTGAGCTGATCGGGGATAGTATACTGGGGGCGCTCCAGAGATTTAGACCCTCTGGGGTGCACCTACGATCACCTAACCCGCATAGTCGCGGGTCTCGGAGGAAGTGGCAATGTCAGCAAAAAATGCCGCGAAGGCCGTCTTGCTTGATGGTCTTACCGATCTCGAACAGGCCGCGATCGCTCGCAAATACGAAAGCAAAACCGGCAGACCATTCGGCTGCGAGCCATGCGCGACCGCGCGGGCACATATGAAGGCGAACGAGGAGCCTGCCAGTGAGGTGATCGCCGTTGTGGACGAGGCCGGCGAAATAACGCCGCTATGCGAGGCTTGTTATACAGAATTTATCGAGGATAGCGCGACCAGCTAGCACGCGGCTTGTGCTCCGTTGGACAGGTTGCGCCCATCTGATTCGCGTAGTCTCAATTCCCAAGAGGTAGCTTCTCATGGAACACACCCAGCTCTTTTTCAGTTCTGAAGCGCGTGAGAAGCTGCTCCGCGGGGCAAAAGTACTGGCCGATGCGGTTCGGATCACGCTTGGGCCCAAATCGAAATGCGTGCTTATCCAGCGCTCGTTCGGTCCTCCGCTGGTCTGCAACGATGGCGTGACGATCGCCAAAGAGGTTAACCTCAGGGATGCGATAGAAAACCTTGGGGCCCAGATGATTCGTCAGGCCGCGGAGCGCACGGGAGACAGCGTGGGCGACGGCACAAGCACCTCCGCCATTCTGGCAGAAGCAATCTTCGCCGACGGCGTGCGCAACGTCGCTGCGGGCGCGAGCGCGATCGACATAAAGCGCGGCCTTGACCGCGGCGTTCGAGTTGCGATTGAGAATCTGCGGGCGCTGTCGCGCCCGGTCGAAAGCCGGCTAGAGAAGGCTCAGATCGCGACGATTTCGGCACATAACGAGCCTACGATGGGCGAGCTCGTGGCGGACGCGATGGAGAAGGTCGGTGGGGAAGGCGTTATCTCGGTAGAGGAATCGAAAACCACCGAAACCAACCTCGAAGTCGTCGAGGGTTTGCAGTTCGACCGTGGTTACGTGTCGCCATACTTCGTTACCGACCCCGATAAGATGGAGGCGGTGCTCGAAGATGTGGTCGTTCTGCTCACCGACCGTAAAATAACCGTGATGAAGGATCTGGTACACGTGCTCGAGCAGATCGTTCAGGCCGGACAAACGTTGCTGCTTATTGCCGAGGACATCGAGGGTGAAGCCCTGGCAACCTTGCTGGTGAACAAGCTTCGCGGCGCACTGCGCTGTGTAGCGGTCAAAGCGCCCGGTTTCGGCGACCGGCGCAAGGAGATGCTCGAGGATATCGCCATCCTGACCGGTGGTCGCGTCGCTTCGGAAGAGGTCGGCAGCCGGCTTGAAACACTGGACCTCGCACAACTCGGGAAGGCCAAGCGGGTCGTGGTCGATCACGATGCGACCAAGATAATCGGCGGTCTTGGCGACAAGCGCGCCATTGAGGGGCGCAAGCAGCAGCTCCGCCAGTTGATCGACAAGACGACCAGCGATTACGACAGAGAGAAACTCCAGGAACGGCTGGCCAAGCTTGCCGGTGGAGTCGCCGTCATTCGAGTCGGCGCGCCGTCAGAGGCCGAAATGAAGAGCCGCAAGGAAGCTTTCGACGATGCAATCAGCGCAACCAAAGCGGCCGTGGCCGAGGGAATCATCCCCGGCGGCGGGCTCGCTCTGCTGCGCGCAATCGACACCCTGGAAAGCGAAGAAAGCAAATGTGAGGGCGACGAGCGTACCGGGCTCCAGATACTCAAGCGGGCGTTGGAGATTCCCACCCGGCAGCTGGCTGAAAACTCGGGGGTCGATGGAGGCGTAGTAGTGCACCAGATGCGGACCGGCAAGGGCAATCTGGGATTCGATGCAGCGCGCAAGGAATACGTGGACTTGGTCGAAAAGGGAATAATCGATCCGACTAAAGTCGTGCGTGTCGCACTGGAGAATGCGGTTTCGGTGGCGAGCCTGCTTTTGCTAAGCGAGGCGACGCTGACCGAGCTGCCCGAACCGAAAGAACCAAAACAGCCTATCGCCCCGATGTAGACGAACCCACCAATGGTGGAACATCATTCTCTAAATGGTACGGGAATCAAGACCTAGAGCGTTGTGGGATAGTAACGCAAGTTATGACGGTTGCTCCTCCGGGATCAACAGGAGCCATAAAGCGAACGCCTGATGCACTTCTACCAAAACATCCTTTGCCCGGTCGACTTTGACGAGAATTAACTCGCAGCCGTGATACATGCGGCGCAGCTCGCGGCGGAGATGGATGCGACGCTGCATTTGCTGCATGTCATTACTATCATCCCGACGGCATCCGAAATCGTTCAGAGCCTTGCGCCCCAAAGTGACTTGTCGGCTCGTCCGCGGCTCCAGAAGATAACGGACCGCGAGTTGTTAGGGATCAAACATCAGCTCCATACGAAACTTGCCTTTGCCTCACAGGTTCCGAAGAGCATCCTGACCACAGTTCGCGAGGTGCGCCGATCTTATCGTAATGGCGACCCACGGACGTCCCAGGCTGCCTCATCTGTTGCTTGGCAGCGTCGCGGAAGCGGTCGTGCGTAACGCCACTTGTACGGTACTGACTATTCGGTCCTAATCAGACAATAGGTTCCACTACTCATAGGCGCTGTTTTATACTTCATTCAATTCGTGGGTGGCGTGGAACGCTAGCTCAGCGGGATGTTCACTGAGCACGACGCGATGAAGATCATGGACACGGATCAATCTCGCACGTATGCCCGTTAGCTCTTACTTGAAGCAGGGCGATTAGCGGAGACCTCGGGGACGATCATGGCAGAATCGCGTCGGTCCGCGGAAGCAGCGACAGCCGCGTCAAGCGAGAAGGTTGCGAAACGGTGGGGTGCCCCGTGGTTCGCTCCTGACATAGTGACCTCTCTCGGGCTGTTCGCCGGATGTGTCTCGCTCGTTTCGGCCATCGGCTGCCGTTTCGAGCGAGCAGCGGCGATGATCGGCCTTTCGATTCTCTGCGATATAGGCGATGGCTTCGTAGCGCGTGCCTCACATACTTCGAGTGCGTTCGGCCTCGAGTACGACAGTTTGTCGGACGTGGTCGCGTTCGGGGTTGCTCCTGCGATCCTCGTCGACTCGTGGGCACTGCGGCCATTGGGGGCTTGGGCGGTGCTCATCGTAGCCGTCTACATCATATGTGCTGCTCTGCGGCTTGCACGCTTCAATATAGAGGCAGGAACAGCCACCGGGAAGCGGCGCTTCGCCGGGCTGCCGGTTCCAGGAGCAGCAGCAGCCATCGGCGGTATTCTGTTCGGATACTGTTATTTCGCGCTCGGTTCGCCCCGTGCGCTCTGCGTCGTGATGACTATCGTAATGCTCGGGCTGGCGGCGTTGATGGTGTCACGCGTGCCTTACCCCACCATCAAGGGTGTGGATCCTCGTTCGTTGCTTTCACCCAAACTTTTGGCGGGTGCTGCCATCGTGACCGGTTTAGTGCTCGTGGCGCCGCGGCTGACTGCTTTTGTCGCAGGTCTGGGCTATCTGTTTTCGGGAGTGATTCTTGCCTTGAGAGGCGAACGGGTTGAGGGTCCAGGTTCGGCGCTGACGGTGAAAAATACGGCTGTTTGATTTAGGTGCTCAGCCTGAGTCATTCACCCATTCTTGGGGTAAAGGCGCGCCGCAATTGCGATGAGGACGACAAATGTCGTCACCAGAACTCCGCCATCCGTCGGGAGTCCGATCCGGCTTGCAGTGGCGGGAAGCATCAGCCCACGCAGCGCATCGACTTCATAAGTTAGCGGATTGAGGCGAGAGATAATCTGCAGCCAGCGGGGCATCAGGTGAATGGGATAGATAGCGTTGCTGGCGAAAAAAATGGGCATCGTCAGCACTTGCCCGATGCCTAGGAACCGCTCCCGGGTTCTTATGATGCAAGCCACAATCACTGAAAAGGTAGAGAAGAGACCTGCGCCGAGCGCGATGAAGACGATCACGCCAAGGACGTGTCGAACTTGAAAACTCACCTGGATGCCTAGAATCAACGCCAGCACGTAAACGACGATCGCCTGCGAGAGCCCTCGAACGGTCGACGACAAGGCCTTGCCAAGCACCAGCGCACTGCGCGGCGCCGGGCTCACCAGGTAGCGGTGCAGAACGCCCAAATCCCGCTCCCAGATGGTGTTGATGCCGTAGAAAATCGCCACAAACAGCACGCTCTGCCCAAGGATGCCGGGGCACCAGGAAGTCGAGGTAGCGTGTTCCTCCACTTGTGATTCCCCGGACTTGGGCCATGACCTGGCCAAACAGAAGAAGCCACAGTGCAGGCTGCACCGCCCGGGTCGCGAGCTCCAGAGAATCGTGGCGCAGTTTGCGCACTTCGGCATCAGAGACGGCAAAGATTTGCCAGCCGTAATCGGAGATTTCGGACATCGGAGTCTTTTCAGCGATCCTCGCGGATGCTTTGCCGCGCGCGTTGTGCTTGTGTATATCCGCCGCCGGGTTGGATCTCGACGCCGATAAAGTGCGCGAAGACATCGTCGGGCGTTGCTCCGGGCTCAACTTGCGCCTCGAGCTCTGCCGGTGAGCCAGCCACCTCGATCCGTCCGTTGTGCATCAGCGCAATACAGTCGCAGAGCTCGTCCGCCTCTACGCGGCCTGCGTCAGATTCATCGCGGCGAGCGCCTCGGCGATGCGCTGCGCACGCTCGCGCCGCGAAATCGCATACAGCCGGGTAGAAAGGAGCATATTCTCGTAGCCCGTGAGCGATCGGTCCGCGGACGGGAACTGTGGAACATAGCCGATGCGCCGGCACACTTCGGCAGCCTGCGCGACGATGTCAAAGCCGGCGATCTGCGCGGTTCCGGATGACGGCGACAGGAGGGTCGTCAACATCTTGATTAGCGTGCTCTTGCCGGCGCCGTTTGGGCCGATGAGGCCGAAGATCTCGCCATGCAGCACGGTCATTGAGACATCAGCCACGGCGATGAGATCACGAAAGCGCCGCGTAAGCGCTTGAGTGACGACGGCCGGCTCGGCTTTCGGCTCCAAAGTGGTGCGATTAAACATTACGTTCCGAGCGGACTCTCCTCTGCCGGCTAGCCGACTAGCTATCATATAAGGCTTTCGGCCAGTCTGTTTCTTCCCGTAATAGTGTGCAAAGAAATCGAGGCGTGTGAGCGTCGTCGGTTCCGTGAGCGTCCGGTTCGACCAGCACGCTGTAAGGCAGCGGCGCGTCCACGGCATCATGGAACTCGACGGCATCGCGGGCAGCGTCGTGCAGGGCTGGTGTTACGGCATTTTGCCGAAGTTTCAACCTTTGATCACTGCAAAGGGCTTGAGTCTGACAACTTTTTGCGCGACTCGCGCAGCCTCGAGCACCTCAACCACTTCGGCGACATCCTTGTAGGACGCCGGCATCTCCTCGGCCACACCCGCCCGAGTCTCTGCGCGGACCGTCACTCCCATGGCCGCAAGCTCCGCAAAAATATCGCGTCCGCGCGATTCGCGCTTTGCCTGGTTGCGGCTCATCAGGCGTCCCGCGCCGTGGCATGAGGAGCCAAACGTTTCGCGCATCGCTCCCTCAAGTCCGATAAGCACGAATGAATAACGTCCCATGTCGCCCGGCACCAGAACCGGCTGGCCCAAGTGCCGGTAGATCTTGGGCAGTTCCGGATGGCCGGGGCCGAACGCACGAGTTGCGCCCTTACGATGGACGCACAGGACCCGCTTCACCCCGTCGACCAGGTGATCCTCGAACTTTGCGATGTTATGGCAGACGTCATAGATGAGCTTAAGGCCGAGTTCGCGTGGACTAATCCCGAGCGCCTCTATGAAGGCGTTCGTCGCAAGGTGCATCATGACCTGGCGGTTGCACCACGCGAAGTTAGCTGCCGCCGCCATCGCGCCCAAGTAGTCCTGTCCCTCTGGCGAGGCGATAGGCACGGCCGCAAGCTGCTGGTCGGGGAGGACAATCTCGTACTTTGCCATCGCCGGGCCGATTATCCTCAGGTAATCGTTGCAGGTCTGATGGCCGAGCCCACGGGAGCCGGAATGAATCAGGAGGGTAACCTGCCCAAGTTCAAGTCCCAGCGCCTCGGCAACGCGAGGCTGGTAGATCTGGTCGACCCGGCTGACCTCCAGAAAATGATTGCCTGAACCCAAGGTTCCAAGCTGAGTGCGGCCGCGCTGATAGGCTTGCTCGCTGACCTTCTCCGGTTGAGCCATCGACAGGCGGCCACCTTCTTCCGTGTGATCGAGGTCTTCCTGGGACGCGTAACCATGACGCAGCGCCCATTGGGCACCTTCCCGGACAACGTGCCTCAGTTCTTCCACACTGAGCCTGGGGATAGCGCCTTCCGAGCCGACCCCGGCCGGAATGGAACTGAAAAGCGCGTCCGCGAGCCGGTCGATCTTTGGCGTGACATCCTCGTAATGCAGGCTGGTGCGGGCCAGTCGCACGCCACAATTGATGTCGTAGCCTACCCCGCCCGGAGAGATCACGCCGGTGCGCGCATCTGTAGCCGCGACCCCGCCAATAGGAAAGCCATAGCCCCAGTGAACATCGGGCATGGCGAGCGAGTAGCCCACAATTCCGGGAAGACAGGCGACGTTGGCGACCTGGGTCAAGGCTGGATCGTCGCGGAGATCTTCCAGCATCGAGGCGCTTAGGTAGAGCCTTCCCGGCACGAGCATCGCATCATGCCTCGGAATTTCCCAAAGAAAATCGTGTACCTTGATCAGGTTCATCCGGATCGGAACTGTGCAAAAGCTGTGCCTCAGATGAGGCTGCGGTATTCGGGCTGGTAAATGTGCGATTCGATGAAGGCGTCGAGATCCCTCGGTTTCCCCACGCGGGCCAGGCCGCGGGCGAAAATCACCTCCGCGATGCGCTTGGCGGCATGCGTTTCGGTTTTCAGAATGGTCGACTGCGGAGGATAAATCAGCCCGGCGTCGAATTGCGCCACAGTTACGTGCTCTGCCACAGCCTCGGCGGCGGCTATGAACATCTCGTCCGTGACTCGCTTTGCCTGGGTCGCGTAGATCGCCAGGCCTACGGCGGGAAAGATGTACATGTTGTTGCACTGTCCGGGCACCAGCGATCTGTCGTGAAATTGCACGGGTGGAAAAGGACTCCCGCTAGCGAACACCGCCCGGCCCTCCGACCATCGGTAAGCATCTTCCGCGGAGCACTCGGAGTGCGAGGTCGGATTCGAAAGGGCGAAGATAATCGGACGCTGGTTGATTCGCGTCATCGCTTGGATGACACGCTTGGTGAAGCTCTTCGCCGCGGTGCTGACCCCTATGATGGCGGTGGGCTTGATCGACTCGATCGCAGCGACAAAGTCCCTGATTGGCGCGTGGCGATGAGCGTATGGCCTTTGCACGTCGAAGACGTCTCTGCGCGTCGATTCGACAAGCCCGTTGCGGTTGAACAGCCAGATGCGTGCTCGCGCCTGCTCGGCCGAGAGCCCCTCCAGGGTCATGGCCTCTGATACCAAGCTACCGATTCCGGCCCCGGCCGCACCGGCGCCATAAAAGAGGAAAGTCTGGCCGGCAAGTTTCTCGCCCGTTATGCGCAGTGCGCCGCGGATGCCGGCGAGGACGGCTGCCCCGGAGCCTTGGATATCGTCGTTGAAGCAACAGATCCGGTCGCGATAACGAGCAAGTAGCCGGAAAGCGTCGGCCCTGGCCCAGTCCTCGAACTGGATGCAGCAGTTTGGGAACTCCTCCTGCACTGCCGCGACAAATTCATCGACGAACTCATCCAGTTCCGCAACCGACGGGCGGGTTTGCCGCAAGCCTATGTATAGCGGATCCTTTAACAGTGTCTCGTTGTTGGTTCCGCAGTCGAGCAACACGGGCATCGTGTACTGCGGTGGCACTCCTGCGCATGCCGTGTAGAGTGCGAGCTTGCCGACGGAGATACCCATCCCGTTGGCTCCGAGATCGCCGAGGCCCAGGATACGCTCGCCGCTGGTGACCACGATGAAGCGCACCTCGCGCTCCGCCCAGTTGCAGAGGATTGCTTTTATATGTCCTTTCCGCTTGATCGAAATGTACAGACCTCTCGGACGCGACGTCATATGGCTGAACTTCAGGCAGGCGTCACCCACCGTTGGCGTGTAGACCAGGGGCAGGAAACGTGTCGGATCGGACCTCAGCAATCGGTAGAAGAGCGTTTCGTCAGTATCCTGCAGGGCACAGAGGAAAATGTATTTCTCGAGATTGGACTGTTTCCGCTCCAGTTCCCGCAGAATTCGCCGGATCTGAATCTCTTCGCTGTCGATGCCCTCGGGCAACAGACCTACGAGCCCCAATGTCTGGCGCTCGGCCTCGGTGAAAGCGGCCGACTTGTTGAGATGCGGATCGCGCAGGAGAGCGGCACCCCGCAGTTTCGTTGTCATAGGTCACCTGTCACGTCGTCGCCCGAACCGCCTTGCACTTGTTTACTAGCGCCACGCTCCGCAGACGTCACTGTTTGAAGAACCTGTCTCGCATTGCAATGAATTCCATGCAGCCGCAAGCTGGCGCTAATGGACACAGCACTGGCACCATCGGAGTCATGAATAAGCGCGAAAGTTTGCGAGCACAGGATATCCTGAGGTGGTGCGATCATTGCTCTGGATCATTGCTCTGGATCATTGCTCTGGATCATTGCTCTGGATCATTTCGCTGGGATTCCATCATGCATGGAATCTCACGATCAGTGCAATGATCCAGAATGCCGAATGCGATCCAGAGCGTAGATGAAAGAATTTATCGCGCAAAAAGTGCGCCGAGGATAGAACATGCAAAGCGATTTGCAAATCACCGCCCGCGATTTCACTTTGAATGCGGCCGTCGAAGCAGAAATCCGGGGAAAAGCCGCGAGACTCGAGCACTACTACGAGCGTGGGCGTATCAGTGGCTGTCACGTCATCGTCGAAGGCGCCGTTGGCCATCACCGCCACGGCGGTCCGTTCAAGGTGCGAATCGACCTGAGACTTCCGGGTGGCGAGTTGAGCGTTGATCGGCAGTCCGCGGATGATCTCGCAGTGGCGATTCGCGAGGCCTTCGACGCGGCGCGGCGCGAGCTGCAGGACTATGCCCGTAAGCAGCGGGGCGAGGTCAAGACTGTCGAGGCGCCTGCCCACGCACGCGTGACCAAACTTTTTCCAGTCGAGGGGTACGGCTTTCTGACCACACCCGACAGCCGCGAAGTTTACTTTCATCGCAACAGTGTTCTCGGCGGTGCGTTCGACCGGATGGAGATCGGAATGGAGGTCAGGTTCGCCGAGGAGATGGGTGATCAAGGACCTCAGGCGAGCTCGGTCGCGATAGCCGGCAAATCCTGACTGCTTGGAATTTTCGCGCCGGCAAAAGAGGCACTCCCCAATTTCCCGCACCCGCAACCAGGCTTCATCGAGACCAAGACCGACTCCGATGGAGTGAGTCCCGCACGTGCGATGCCTTCCATCCGACTTATGTCTTGGACGGCGCATTTGCCGCAATAGCTGGTGAAATCCGCGACGTGTCATGGTCGCTGGCGAGAGCGAGACGCGCAAAACAACTGGCGCGCGGTCGCGATGATCGGAACGGTGCTGGCAGCCTTGTTTGTTGGCGGATGCGTTACTGGCTCACCAAGGCCGGAGTATATGCTCGCTGCGAATCCGGGTCTTGGTAAACAAGTCCCAGGACTGTTGTCGGTCAAGACAGTCCTGGTGGACCCGGTTGCCGGCGAAAGACCCGAACCTCAGCGGCCGCTTCGCAACAGTTTCTGGTACGCATTGGTAAAAAGCGTCGAACGGTCAGAGATCTTCAAGTCAGTCGTTACAAATGGCGCCAGCGATTACCGGCTCGAAGCTGAAATAGTTTCTCATCGCGAAATGGAAGCGTCTTCGATGTATACGTCGATCCTCCATGTGAACTATCGGCTTGTCGAAGTCGCCTCCAACAGGGTTGTTTGGACCGACAACGTCGTTTCCCGCCAGGACAATGAGATCGATCTCTCCTCGGCTAACGAGGCCGCGGTGCGGACGAACCTGGCTCGGATGCTCAAAGAAATGGTGGAATTCTCCAGGTCACGGCCTGGAGCCTAGACGCTTGGATGCGCGAGGCCGGTCGTCTCTATACTCAGAAACGCGTTTGACGAATTCCTGAGAGTCTGGCTTCTCGCTTTCAAGAATTGGCCTTAGCCTGACAGCGGAGCGTGTGATTCTGGCGCTCCTGCTCCCGTTCGGCCCATCGATACCAGAGTTGGCGCTTTTGGCAACATAAAGGGCCGAACCTTGGAAGCTTCTTCGACGTTTCGATTTGGCGCGTTGCTTGCTCAATCTCAAAGTGTGCTCGAGGGTCGGGCGCGAAAATCCAATCAAGGAGCAAACCAATGGGAGCTTTGTCAATGTGGAGGCCGTTTAGAGACCTCGAAAGGCTTGCGAGAGGCTGGGAGTCGCGTTTTCCCGGTCTCTCTCAAGAATTCGAAGAGGCCGAAAAAGAGTTAGTCCCGCCAATCGAAAGCTACGTCAAGGATGGCAACTTGGTGGTACGCGCCGATGTTCCCGGGCTTGAGCCTAAGGACATCGAAGTTAGCGTCTTGCAAGACGTCCTCACGATCAAGGGTGAACGCAAGAGCGAAAAGGAGGTCAAGAAGGAGAACTATTTGCGCCGCGAAGTCTCGTACGGTGCCTTCGAGCGGCGGATGAGTCTGCCGGAGGGGGCAAAGACGGACAACGTCAAAGCCAACTTCAAGAACGGCGTGGTGGAGGTAACTATCCCGCTGGCCAAGGCACTCGGGGCGAAGAAGATACCGCTCGAGATCGAGACGGAAAAGAAGCCTGAACACGAAAAGAAGTAGGGCTATCGCCAAGCGCGCAGTTCCTAAAGGACGGCGAGTTCATACCAAAGAGCCAAGGAAACACGCCATTTCCGGATTTCAACGTGGATAGAAGCGAAGCCATCGTTAAAGAGGCCAGCGCGGCACTGGAACGTGATCCGCGCATCAGCTTCCACAAGCATCCGTTAAAAATTGTCCTCGACCCGGACGACGCTCTCGTTCTCGAAGGTGAACTTAGAAGCATCGCCGCGAAGAAACTAGCGCTCGAGCATGCAGCCGCGGTCGGCGGCGTAAGTGGCATCGTCGACCGCCTCCGGGTTACGCCTGCAACCCCGATGAGCGACGATGAAATCCGTGATCATGTTCGCGAAGCGCTGCTCGAAGAGCCTGCAATCAATAACTGCCGCATCCGGATGATGAATAGCGGCCGCTGGGAGATCTTGAGGGAGTCACAGGTGATTACGCGATGCTGTTCGATTGACGTAATGGTTGATGACGGCGTTGTGACGCTGGACGGTCAAGTGAGCAGTCTCTCTCACAAACGACTCGCAGGAGTGCTGGCCTGGTGGGTGCCCGGCAGCCGCGATGTCGTCAACGGCCTCGAAGTGGCGCCCATACAGGAGGACAGCGACGACGAGATCGCGGAGGCGGTGAAACTGATTTTGGAGAAAGACCCGCTGGTCAACGCCTGTCGCATCCGCGCGACCGTTCGCACGGCCGTGGTCACGCTGGAAGGGCTGGTCGTCAATAACGCCGAGAGCGAGATGGCCGAGATGGACGCATGGTACATCTTCGGCGTCGACCGCGTGGCCAATCGGCTTGAACACGAGCGTTAGAGGACAAGTCACTCGAGGGAAAGCGATGGATCCGGTCATTTTCGTCGGTTCCGCCAACCTTGCGCTTGCCGCGGCGGTTGCGGAGCGGATGGGCCTGACGCTCGGAAGCCGGGCGCTCACTCGCTTTGCCGACAGCGAACTGCATATCGAAGTTCAGGAGAGTATCCGTGGCCGCGACGTGTACCTGATTCAGCCGACAAGCCCGCCCGTGCATGAGCATCTCTTCGATCTTTTCATGCTGGCTGACGCGTGCCGCCGCGCCGGCGCCGCGCGTCTGACTGCCGTAATTCCGTACTTCGGTTACGCGCGTCAGGACCGGAGAGCCACGGGGCGGGACCCGGTCGGCGCCCGCCTCGTCTCCGACCTGCTCAGGACGAGTCAAATAGAGCGCGTGGTGGCGCTTGACCTTCACAGCGCCACGCTCGAAGGGTTTTTCCCGTTTCCATTGGAGCATCTGAGCGCCATTCCCATCCTGGCACAGGCGGCCGCAACGGACGTTCCTGCGGAATCTGTCATCGTGGCGCCGGACCTCGGCGCTGTGAAACTCGCGGAACGGTACGCTCGGATGCTCCACATGCCGATCGCGGTGGTCAACAAAACCCGCGTCAGCGGTGAGGAAGTTGAAGCGAAGGGGATCGTCGGCGATGTTCGCGGACGGCCGATTCTCATCGTCGACGATATGATTACGACAGGAGGGACCGTTGCGGCGGCTGTCAATGTGGTGAAAGCAGCCGGGGCCAAATCGGAGGTCACGGTAGCGGCAAGTCACGGCCTGTTCGTCGGTCCGGCGCAGGAAAGGCTGCGCGTCCTTGGAGTGAAGAGCTTTATAGTTACGGACAGCGTGGCTCTGGCCGCGAATTTGCGACTGCCGGTCAAGGTAGTCAGCGTCGCTCCGCTCTTGGCGGAAGCCCTAAGGCGGCTGCATGGAAACCAGTCCTTGAGTGACTTGATAGCGCATGTTTAATCGTAACCAGACCGAGAAGCTATTGCTCGCAGGAGTTAGGTTGAACAATGAAATCATCACGATCCATCGGCAATAGGGAGCGCCTTCAGACTCTACAGAACCTGCTCGCTCATCAACGCAATGAGGCACTCGCGCGGATTCGCGATTTTCGCAGAGCGCAGGCGGAAGATGCGGAGCCACTCCCGGATGACGAACTCGACGCGGCCCGCGCGCTCGCTGAAGTAGAGACCCACGCCGGCCTAATCGAACGTGCCGAACATCGGTTGAAGGCGATAGCTGCCGCTTTCAGCCGAGTCGAGGAGGGGCGCTACGGGATTTGCGAGGAATGCGGCGAAGACATCGCTTTGGACCGCCTCAAGGTGTTGCCCTTTGCGGCCTACTGCGTCGATTGCCAGTCGAAGCGAAATCACCGGTACCGGCCAGGCGAAGGCCATATCGATGAGCCCTCGCGCCACCTTTGGACCTTGCCCGAGGGAATGGATGAATCGTTGGAAAAACAGGATGCGCTGATGGAGCCGGAAGAACGGCTCTCAGTGCGCGACCAGCGACCGTCAGGTCCGGAAGTGGGAGAATTCGAGCAGCTCCCTCCTTCTCCTACGGCTCGCCGGCGCGGCAGGGCGAGGAAGAAAGAGTAAAGCGATGAAACTTAGGCATGCAGTGGGGGCGGAATAAATTGCCCTGGAAAGTGCGACACACACGCCATCACATGCGTAATCGCATCTCTGTCGTAGTCATCTCCCGAGCGGTATGACTCGAAAAACGAATTCAGGCGCGCGACGCGCTCCGGCCAGCAACCCTGCGATTGCAGGCCAAGCGACACACCGTAGTTGGTAAAGGCAAACTTAACCTTTGGTGCATCCGGTTCCCGGCAGAAGTAGCCAGGCGGCGCGATCCACATTCGATCGAGGATCGCCAGGCTTCTCGTGCGTTGCAAAGACGCCCACGGCTCCTGCGGAGAGAAGTGAGTCATCCAGAGCATCATTCCAAGCCCCAGGTCTTGTGTGATGAGCAGACTCGCGCAACTCCGGTCGATAATAGCCTTCATCTGCCCGATCTCGTGGGCTAGCGGCTCCTCGCCAAGTTGCCGGTAAACGGTGTAGCCGTGAAACGGATCGAGTGCGCCGAGTCCGAACTCGGAATAGGGTGCGCTCAGATCCTCCAGCATTTTCCAGACGACGCCCTCGCCGGGAATGACGAAAGCGGGATGTACGTCCTTGACCAAACTGATGGCTCTTTCGCGGTATTCCGGAATCACCTTGCCCAGGCAGCCCAGCGCGTACATCCACATCGCAAGATAGTGGAAGTACTGGCCGTCGCGATCGACAGCCTCGCCGATGCGCAGACCGCGACCTCGTCCCAGGACATGCTCCACGTCGGCGACTAGCCGTTCAGCTTGTTCGACGAACTCCGGCCGGCCCAATTCACGGTAGAGCGAAACGAGGAGGATGACGCCGAAGGCATCCGTCCACAGGTAGCGAAGGCCGTTGGGCCAAATGCCCTGTTCGCGCATCCAGGCAAGCTTCGCCAAAACCCACTCGGTATTCGGAGTCACGTCCGGTTCCCAACGCGCCGGCGGAAATAAACCCCGGCCGACAGTTTCCTATACCCCGAACGGAAAAGTTTCGGGCATCCCTGGAGCCGGCAAAGAAGGAAGCGCAGAGACTGCCCGCGTCTCGTCAAACCAGATGTATTCATCGAACTGTCGTGGGAGGCACGCTTGAAAATAGTGACTCAAAAGCTCGGAATCCGGTTTGTAAATGACGCCGATCGCACGTTCGAGGCGCGCGGGTGTCAGTTCATCTCGCACGGCCTGCCTGACGGGCGCCCTAAGGTGCAGCAGGAGAGCTTCACGGCGGGAATCGTGGAATAGACGCTCGTAGCTGGCCTGATGCGAGGGCCGGATGCGTTTGACTTCCATCGGACCGTCCCACTCCGAAGCTGCCGCGACCGTCCCGTGGTCGGTGCCGAAGCCGACGATGAACGCCGAATCGGCGAACCGGGCGCGACATAACTGTCCAACGTTGTGCTCGCCCCGGACGCCCATCTCCGTGGCAGAGGCGTCGCCGACATGCGAATTATGCTCCCAGACGATAGCTTTGCTGGCAGGGCCATGGAATTCCAGCAAGCGCTCGAGCGTGTCGAACATGTGCTGGTCGCGGAGATTCCACGATTCAACCGAACCATAGTACATGATCCGATAATAGCGCTCCGCCGCCGCCACGAGCTGGGCGTTCTGCGCACCGTCGAAAAAACGATCGCCATCGCGCGCGGAGTACTCGATTCGCCGCTCGAGAATTTCTTGCAACATCGCGACCACGGCCGCCTCGCAGCTTCGATAGGGTGCGCTCAGCACCGCCCTCCCATATACGGCGGGGTCGTGCTCCCACGGAGTGAGGCCCGCATAGCGTTGCCGCGCGACGGCGGCCATCGCCGGATCCACGCTGTTGAGGTAGCTGATGACCGCACTGATTGACGTGAAAAGACTGTAAAGATCGAGCCCATAAAACCCGACGCGGCGCTCGGGGCCGTCAACCTCGGCATTATAGGCGCGCATCCACTCAACCATTTGCAGGGCTTCATGATTGCGCCACATCCAGGTCGGGAAGCGAGCGAAAGCCTTCCACTGCTCCTGGCGTGGCGGAGCGTGTCGCACATAATCATTGATCCGCGCGGCATCGGGCCAGTCGGCTTCGACCGCGACGAAATTGAAGCCGCGCCGCAAAACCAGCTCCCGCGTGATGCGGGCCCGCATCCGGTAAAACTCGGACGTCCCGTGAGTCGCTTCGCCGAGCAATACCACGCGCGCATCCCCGATCCGGTTCAACAGCGGATTTAGGTCGACTTCGTCGATATCGGCGATAGGCTCGGCGGCCTCGCGAATGAGCTTCGCAACGGTCTCCGGGCGGCTGGTCTGGGTCGATGCGCGGTTGCGCGCAACAACCTCCGCGTTCCATCCTTCAGCGCCGATCAGCGGAACGAACTGCACATCACCCAGGTCCTCTTCATCGAACTTGTCCTCGCTAACTCGAGTCACACGGACAAGGCGTTGCAATCGAGGCTCGCTGCCTACCGGAATGATCAGGCGACCACCCAGAGCGAGCTGTTCAAGCAGCGGCTGGGGAACATGAGGCCCTCCTGCGGTCACCACTATCAGATCGTAGGGTGCGTGCCCGGGCCATCCCAGAGTGCCGTCACCGTGGAGAACATTTATATTGCTGTAGCCTAGTTCGCCCAGGCGCTTGCGAGCCAACTGGGCAAGCTGCTCGTGACGTTCAATAGTGTAGACCTCAGCGACCAGCCGGGAGAGAACCGCTGCAGCGTATCCACAGCCGGTTCCAATCTCGAGAACGCGATCGGTGGAGCGAGGATTCATACTCTCGATCATGAGCGCCACTATGTAGGGCTGCGATATGGTCTGGCCTTCCGGGATCGGGAGAGGAGTGTCCTCATATGCGAACTCTTCGAGGTTGTGGGGGACGAAAGCCTCACGGGGGACGGTCCGCATCGCGTCAAGGACAGCCGGGTTGCGGATTCCGCGGGCGGCAATCTGCCTCTCGACCATCAGCAATCGTCGCTTATCAAGGTCACGCATCCGAGTTATCCTCGATCGCGGCGCGGACGGTTCGTCCGCGGCTGATAGTGAGTCATCTTCTTGTAGATGGTCATCACGATTCTGTAGAAACGGTCGCCGGTAACGTCGGGATATTCTTCCCGGGCGCGAGCTTTCGCGCGCTCCCATGCGATTTCGTCTTCGGGCGTTCTGACTACATTTACCGGCATTCGCTGGAGGCCTCCTGTTATTCTAGCGATTGTCATGCCAGCGCGAAGCGAGGGGTAGGGGATTTTCACTTTCGGGCGCGAACGTTCCGCGGTGGACGCTGGTGAGCTCGTCGAGACCGCGTCCAGCTTGCATCGACTCGAAAATTTCGGCGGCGGTACTCAAGCAGGTACGGTGGACGCGGCTCGTCATCGTTTTTTGGCTGACTCCGTTGGAGCCATTCGCAATGGCTCCAACGGAGTCAGCCGATCCTGAAAAAGCAATACGACCGCGCCGGTGATGTTCGAGAAGGGCAAGACATCGAGTCCAATGAAATTTGTAGATTGTAAGCAGCCATCATGGGTGGCCCGGTTAGAGGGACTAGCCGAACCAGCCTGGCAGGAGAGCAAGATGATCGTTTGCGGTCCGTCAGGGATTGGTGGTGGGCGGTGCAGGTTTCGAACCTGCGACCCTCGGCTTGTAACAAACCGTTCACGGGCAGGTTCGGGTCGCCAGCAACATCGCTTGCTATGAGCCGATGGCATCGCAACAAAACCGCGCTGTTTAACGTTTTTGTGACCGGCATTCACGCCAAATCGCAAATTCGGATGTCGGTGGGCCGCGAGAAACCCAAGAGAGAAGGTCGCTTTTAGCGACCGGCAGCATCTCTAATTGCCTAGATTCCAAAGGGCGTCCTCGGGGTCGATTCCTGGCTTAAAGAGCGCACTGCCGTTATATCGGACGTCGTGGCTGCCCAAGCATTGCAGGTCGATCTCATCTTGGTTTGCCGTTCGTGACCACCTCTTATACATTGTGGTCTCATGGTGACGTCAGTGCGTGAACTCAAGGCGAAGCTGTCGCGCTATCTGAAGCGAGCGGCGGCGGGTGAGGAGGTGACCGTGACCTCGCGGGGCCGGCCAATCGCCCGAGTGGTTCCGGCCGCGCCCCAGGCGGAGGAGCAACCGAGCGAGGCCGAGATTCGACGTCGCCTGGCCACGATACCGGGAATAATCCTTCCCACTGGACCCAAACCGCGCCGCTCGAAGCATCGTATCCGCGTCCGCAAAGGCGAAAAGACGCTGGCCGAGATCGTGCTCGAAGACCGCCGGTGATTTTGTATCTCGACACCTCCGCGGTGGTGAAGTTGTACGCCACCGAACCGGGCAGTGCCGAGACCGAGCGGCTTGTCACGGCGTCGCGGCAAGTCGCCAGCAGTCTTATTGCGTATGCTGAAACACGAGCGGCGCTAGCCCGCAAGTTTCGGATGCGGCAGATGAACCAGAACGAATTCAATGCTCGCAAGGACGAATTCGAGCTTCATTGGGCCGGCTTCTTCAAGTTGCCGGTCGACGCGCGAGTCGTCAGACTCGCTGGCGAATTGGCGGAGAGATTCGCTCTAAGAGGTTACGACGCGATTCATCTCGCAACCGCGGATCAACTGCATCGGCAAACCAGATCGCCAATACGGTTCGCATGCTTCGATTCGGCACTAAATGCCGCCGCTTCAAGACTCGGGTTGAAGGTTGCGGCCGGCTGAGCAGGCCAAGCGACTGTGGGGACTTTTGTGGGGACTCTCGATCGTTTTCAGTATTATCTGATAGCGTCCGGAATGCCCGCCGGGAGACAGAAAACCCTTGGCGCCGTTAAGCTTAGTGCATATAGAGCGCTACGCAGTGATACCGGCGAAATTCGCACTTTTACGCTTGGGGTGCGTGTGGTCGCCGGTTCAAATCCGGCCGCCCCGACCAATCCAAAATTTCCGAGGCAGTGCCCTAATTTGAACGCGCATCATTGCGCGAGCAGTGACTTCCTCATTTCCTGGCTCTGGCTGGCTGGATGAAGCCACACGTTCATGATCGCGGGGCATAGAGTTGCGTCATCCACCTCACCTTGGTTGCCTCCGTTGTAGTACACCAGCGTCTTCGCTTCGTTCGGACAGAAGACCACGACCTGGTCGCCGGGCCTCACGCTCGGTATCAGTCGTTTCAGCTCCTGGCGCCAGGCCTCTAGTTGCGACGCGTTGCCCAGCTTGAGCCTGCTCATCTCGTCCATCGAGGCCTTAACCAGAGTGTCGGCGCTGACGCTCTTGCCGGCCTCGACGTCAAGCGCGTGCGGCTCGGCGGGAATGAACCGATCGCCGACGACCCACAAGGTGGCGTCGTAAACGTGGATGCCCCACACCCTATGACGGCCGCGTCCGAGCGGACGGATTCCCGGCGCCTGCGACTGTATCGGCGCGGGCAGCGGCTTGGGAACCCCGGGCGGTGCAGCGAACGCGCACGCCGTCGTGAGCATCAGGGCGACGAAGGCGGACGCAAGTTTGGGGCTCAATCTCGAACAGGTTGTCATCGGCACGCGACCGTCATCGACAGATCTCCAGGAATTCGACCAAGGACCATAACCGATTCGTCCGCCAGCCACCATCGCGGGGTCTGCCGGGAGGTATGCGAGGGCCCCGAGTCAGCGTGCCGCAAGGGGTTGCCAACGCGGAAGCTACGACCAATCCAACTTCCGATAGCGTCAGTCGACCTAGGAGCCGAACGACCAGAACTGCGTATTGTACGGCTGCCACGTGTGGCCCGCACTACCGTGGATGGTTGTGGCCGTCGTGTTACAGGTGAATACGTAAGTGATGGTGCCTACGCGACGGGCGACTCCGATGATGCCTTTGGGCAAAGACAGCGGAAACGGCACGATCGGGGTTCCGGTGAGTTGAACTTCATACGATTTAACTTCATCGATGACGGTCTCCAGCGCCGCAAGCTCAGCAGGCTGCAGGGCTGCGTTCAGATTCTGCCAGCCCCGCGCGCCCAGGGACCAATAAAAGACGCCTTCGGACCCGGCGCAGATCGCTTGCCAGGTCTCTTGCCTCAATTGCGCGCGGGTCGGCCAGCCGGTGCCGTTGCTGTTGCCCCAATACTGCACCACCGTCCAAACCGGTCTCGCGCCATGGCCCTGCAGCACCGCTTCGGTGGTCGAATCGGATACCATCGAAATGGGCGCATTCGCGGAGAGCGGATACGGATCCGTGCCGATGATATCCGTGACATCGCGCCAGGGCTCGAGCTCCGCCGGCGAGTTCTCCACGATCAAGGCCGGCATATCCGGCGCGTAAGGCCTGACCGTCGTGCGGATTCCCCAGTTGCCCTCGATCGGGTTGCCACGACCAAGGCTAAACTCATCATCCAGCTCGTCGGCCAGGTACCACGCGAATAGCCCTGGTTTGCCGCTGTCGTTGGTCGCTCGCGGGACGAGGTAGCCGCTGTTCGGGATGCCGTTCCAGTCCGGCGGCGTAAGTTGGTCGTTGATAGTGTCGATACCCGCCATCCCCAGCGCCCGCAGCGCCTGCCCCATCGCCTCGATATTGGCTTGCGAAGATCCGTCCTGAAAGTAGTTGAGGTACAAATCGGCCTTCACAGCCGGAAAGAACGTCGCCAGATAGTCCGACCAGCCTGCCTGGTTATCGAAGGCTGAGCTCGTGTCGTAAACACCGATGGCGAAACGCTTGGTAAGCTCTCCACTGGCGTCAGGTAGATGAATAAATCCGTCCTCGTCTATATAGCCATTGGCTAGCCCCGGTTCCTTGACGATTTGGTACTGCGGGACGAAATTCGATCCTGAATCCTCCAGCGACAGTGTATAAATACCGTTCGGCAATTTGAGCGCGCTCAGGTCCATCCTGACCGTCTGCCAGGACAAAGTCAGCGTGATAACCTTGCTTGTTGCGAGCACCGCGTTCGCCGCGTCGGTAAGCACCATCGTGGCAGTGCCGGTTCCTCTGACGTCGGCGCTGAGGGTCTGCGGACCGTCAGCCCACAATCGTCCCATGTAGTTAGGATAACGTAGGAACATCTCAGTCGTCGGGTTTTCCAACTGCTGCATAACCAGATTGTCGAACAGCAGGGTTCCGTTGGCCGCGGCGAGCGAGAACGCCGCCAGATAGTAACTTCCGGGCCCCAGGTAGGCCATCGCGTTGACCGCCAGCCTCCAGGAAGTTCCTCCGACGATATCGGTGGAGGCGCCGGTAACCCGGTTGAAGCACGACCCCGCGCCAACCTGAAGGCGCCCACCGCCTGAGACCCCTTCAAGATAGCCAGTTAGCGAATACCAGGCGCCTTTCGGCGCGACGCTCACCGGCTGGCAAGCATATTCCGAACCTGAAACAGAACTGCCGTTGGTTATTTGCAAGGCGCAAGAGCCATCTTCAGCACTCGTGCATTCCTGCATCCAAATGCCGTTGTCCGGCACCACACTCCAGGACGTGAGGCCATTCTCGAACGAACCATTAGTCAAGAGATTGGGACCTTGGGGCGGCCAGGACCATTTCTGGATCAACCCGCCCCATGCTCCACCTGTGACCGGCGTCGGGCTCGGCTGTGGCGTAGGCGTAGGCGGCGGCGGGCTGAAATTCATCGTGAACGAAGCTCCGACTTTCCGCTGAGCGGGGGAATTCGGATTTAGAATCGGCTGCACGCCGACAGACTCTCCGACTGAATCGATCACATAGATGGTTTTCCCTTTCGTGCCCGCCGCGATCACAAACTGATTATGCGGTTTTGCGCACGAAGACTTCGCCGAAAACACAACGGATGCGGTTTGTAGCAGGGATAGGGCGACCTGTCGATTCAGGCCCACCTTGAATGGCAGCCCGTCTTGCGCGACCGCGGTAATTCTGAACGCGGTGCACTTCCCGACCGGAATGCTTTGCGGGCCAGAAATTACAACACCCGTCAATGCCCATTTCGCAGAGGCAACACTCCCTGCGCTCAAGCTGAAATAACAAACGCTCAGGATTAGTATACCGAAGGCTACCCGCTTCATCAGGCTAGCATTCCTGCGAATCCTTCGTTTTCGATCGCAATGGCCCTCTGCCAAATCGGCTAAAAACAAGTGAGTATTCTTGCTCTCGTAGCCCGGCCGTGCGCCACGTCCTTGCCATAAGGCCGGTCACCAAGCGCTCTCGTTCACCTCGTGGTGCGTCGCAACATCTCGCGAAGATTCTCGAACTTGCGCCATAGCTTACATCCCGGTCTACGAGCTGAACGACCAGAACTGCGTATCGTACGGCTGCCAGGTATGCCCCGCACCGTCACTGACGATTGCGTTCGTAGTATTGCAAGTGAACACGTATGTGGTCGTGTCTACCTGGCGCGCGATGCCAATGATTCCGGCAGGCAGCGGCAGCGGAAACGGTACGACCGGCGTGCCCGTGAGTTGGACCTCATAGGATTTGACTTCGTTAATCACCGCCTCCAGCGCCGCAAGCTCGGCCGGCTGCAGCGAAGGATCCAGGTACTGCCATCCCACCGCTCCGAGGGACCAGTAGAAGACGCCTTCGGCTCCGGCGCAGATCGCCTGCCAGGTCTCCTGCCGCAACTCCGTATCGGAAGGCCACCCGGTGCCGTCGCTGCTGCCGAAATATTGCACCACCGCCCATACCGCCCGCGCGTTGTGGCCCTGCACGATGGCCTGGCTGGTCCAGTCCGAAACCAGCGAAACCGGGTTGTTCGAATACACTGGATAGGGATCGACCCCGATAATGTCAGTCACGTCGCGCCACGGTTCGAGTTCCTGGGGCGCATTCTGCACGATGAGCGCAGGCATATCGGGTGCATAAGGCCGCACCGTGGTGCGGATACCCCAGGTCCCTTCGATTGGGTTTCCGCGGCCGAGACTCCAGTCGACATCCCGTTCGTCGGCCAGGTACCACGCGAATAGCCCTGGCTGGTCGTTATCGTTGGTCGCCCGCGGAACGAGATAGCTGCTGGTCGGAATGCCGTCCCAGTCGTACACCGACATTCTGTCATTGATAGTGTCGATTCCAGCCATCCCCAGCGAGCGCAATGCCAGGCCCATCGCATCGATGTTGGCTTGCGTCGTTCCATCCTGAAAGTAGTTGAGATAGAGATCGGCTTTCACCGCGGGGAAGAACTTCGACAGATAGTTCGACCAGGCAGGGACGAAGCCCCACGCGGCGCCTGTATCATAGACTCCGATCACGAAGCGTTTAGTCAGTTGCCCTGTCGAATCGGGTAGGTGCAGGAACTCGTTTTCATCGATATAGCCATTGGCGAGCCGCGGCCCTTTGACGATTTGGTACTGCGGGACATAGTTTGCTCCTGGATCATTCAGGGACAGCGTATAGGTACCGTCCGGCAAATTGAGCGCACTAACGTCCATCGCGACGGTCTGCCAGGACGAAGTGAGTGTAACCGGTTCCGACATGAGCGTGGCGTCGTTCCCGTCGGTGAGAGTGACACTGGCGGCTCCGGTTCCTCGGACGTCCACGCTGATCGTCTGCACGCCGTCGTCCCACAAGCGTCCCATGTAGTTGGGATAAAGCAGGAACATCTCGGCCGTCGGGTTATCCAACTGCTGCACCGAAATATTGTCGAATTGCACTGTCCCGTTGGGTTTGCCGTAGGCGTAAGTGATCAGGCTGTAGGTTCCCGCAGGAAGGAAGGTCATCGCGTTGGTCGAGAGCGTCCACGGCGTAGTCCCGCCGATTATTGCGGTGGAGGTGCCAGCCACGACACCGCCGCATTGGCCGCTACCAATCTGAAACCGTCCGCCGCCGTTGCTCGGCGACGTGACCCCGCTCGCCTGGATATAGCCGCCGAGCGTGTACCAGGCACCCTGGGAAGGCGCGCTCAGAGGCTGGCAGCCAAACAACGAATAGCCCGAAACCAAATTACCGTTGGCAATCTGTAACGCACAGGAGCCGTCTTCGGCAGTGGTGCACTCCTGCGTCCAAACGCCGCTTGTCGAGGGCGTGAAGATCCAGGGCGAAAGACCACTTTCGAACGAACCATTCGCCACGAGATTGGGGCCTCCAATCGGCCATGTCCATTTCTGGATCAGGCCTCCCCATGTTCCTCCCGTAACGGGCGTGGGGCTCGGGGTGCTGGTTGGAGTTGCAGTCGGCGAGACACTCGGCGACGGGATCGGTTGTGGCGTGGGCGTGGGCGTCGGTGGCACCGGCGTGGGCGTCGGCGGCACTGGTGTGGGCGTCGGCGGCACTGGTGTGGGCGTCGGCGGCACTGGCGTGGGCGTCGGCGGCACTGGTGTGGGCGTCGGCGGCACTGGTGTGGGCGTCGGCGGCACTGGCGTGGGCGTCGGCGGCACTGGTGTGGGCGTCGGCGGCACTGGCGTGGGCGTCGGCGGCACTGGCGTGGGCGTCGGCGGCACTGGCGTGGGCGTCGGCGGCACTGGTGTGGGCGTCGGCGGCACTGGCGTGGGCGTCGGCGGCACTGGCGTGGGCGTCGGCGGCACTGGCGTGGGCGTCGGCGGCACCGGTGTTGGCGTCGGGGGTACCGGTGTTGGCGTCGGTGTCGATGTGATCGGCGTCGGCGAACCCGTCGTCTTGTTTCCCTGGACTGTTACCTGGACGGACGACGAGCCAATTACCGTTCCGTTCGCGTCTTTGGCTATGGCCGATACGGTGTGGCTGCCATTGCTTATCTGGGTCGAATCCCATCTGTACTGAGGCGACGGACCGCCGGTCAGCAGATTGCCGTCGACGTAGAACCCAACCCAGCTCACGGGTGGCATCTTCGCGACCGCTTGAATTTGCACTTGTCCTGACACAGGAGCGCCATTGAGAGGCTTGACCAACGTGATCACGTTGGCCGCTGGCGTCGGTGTCGGTGGTTCCGGAGTGGGCGTCGGTGGATCTGGCGTCGGTGTTGGCGGAACCGGCGTAGGCGTCGATGCAATCGGCGTCGGTGTCGGTGGTTCCGGCGTGGGCGTTGGTGGTTCCGGCGTAGGTGTCGGCGGAACCGGCGTAGGCGTCGATGCAATCGGCGTCGGTGTCGGTGCCTGCGGCGTCGGCGTAGCCGTCGTCTTGTTTCCCTGGACTGTTACCTGGACTGACGACGAACCGATTACGGTCCCGTTCGCGTCCTCAGCCACGGCCGACACGGTGTGGCTGTCATTGGTAGCCTGGGTCGAATCCCATCGGAACTGAAGTGACGTCCCGCCGCTGAGCAGATTGCCGTCGACGTAGAATCCGATCCAGCTCACCGGCGGCGTGACCACCGCTTGAATCTGCACTTGTCCCGAAACCGGAGCGTTGTTGGCAGGCTTCACCAACGTGATGACGCTGGCCGCCCATGTGGACATCGAGGTAAGTAATACGGTGAATCCGGCGAGGAAGAGCACTCGCAGAAGCCCCGTCCTACACCATCCCGCCTCGGGGTCCGCGAGCGATGCTGCCTGGGCTCTGCGCTTCGCACCGGGTCGACGAGGCCAAATCAATAATCTCGACCCGGCCATCTGAAAGCTGAGAGGCCTCCGGCCCTCCGCGTCTTGAATTTCGACCACTGCTGCCCCCCCCTGTCGCAACGCATCAAGTGACTCGTTGGAATCGCTCGATCACAGCAATTCCGGCAACCGGCATTAGCCAATGTACTACTCAGAACGACCAGAACTGGGTATCGTACGGCTGCCAGGTGTGACCCGCGCCGTCGCTGACAACCGAGCTCGTGGTATTGCAAGTAAACAAGTATGTAGTCGGACCTACCCGGCGAGCGATGCCAATGACGCCGGCAGGCAGAGGCACCGGAAACGGTACCACCGGCGTACTGGTGAGTTGAGCTTCATAGGATTTGACTTCGTCAATGACCACCTCCAGATCCGCGAGCTCGGCGGGCTGCAGCGCGGGGCTCAGGTACTGCCAGCCGCGTGCGCCCAGAGACCAGTAAAAGACCCCTTGTGCGCCAGCGCAGATCGCCTGCCAGGTCTCCTGCCTCAACTGCGCGCGGGTCGGCCAGCCGGTGCCGTCGGCATTGCCCCAGTACTGCACCACCGTCCACACCGGCCTCGCGCCATGGCCCTGCAACACCGCCTCGGCGGTCGAATCGGATACCATCGAGATCGGAGCGTTGGCGGAGAGCGGATACGGATCCGTCCCGATGATGTCGGTGATGTCGCGCCACGGTTCGAGCTCCGCCGGCGAGTTCTGCACGATCAAGGCCGGCATGTCCGGCGCGTTTGGCCTGACCGTCGTGCGGATTCCCCAGCTGCCCTGGATTGGGTCGCCGCGCCCGAGGCTAAACTCATCATCCAGCTCGTCCACCAGGTACCACGCGAACAGCCCCGGTTGGCCGTTGTCATTGGTCGCGCGCGGGACGAGGTAACTGTTGTTCGGGATGCCGTTCCAGGCGGCTGGGGTAAATTTGTCGTTGATAGTGTCGAGACCCGCCATACCCAGCGCGCGCAGCGCCTGGCCCATCGCCTGGATGTTGGCTTGCGAAGATCCGTCCTGAAAGTAATTGAGGTACAGATCGGCCTGCACGGCGGGGAAGAACTTCGCCAGATAGGTCGACCAGGCGGCCTGAGTGCCGTAAGCCGAGCCGGTATCGTAGACGCCGATAGCGAAGCGCTTGGTCAGTTGCCCGTTGGCGTCAGGTAGATGCAGGAACTGGTTCTCATCGATATAGCCACTGGCTAGCCGCGGCTCTTTGACGATTTGATACTGTGGAACGAAGTTCGACCCCGGGTCGTTGAGCGACAGAGTATAGGTACCGTCTGGCAGGCTGAGTCCGCCAACGTCCATGCTGACGGTCTGCCACGACGAAGTGAGCGTGATGACCGGGCTCGATGCGAGCACCGTGTTCGCCGCGTTGGTAAGCACCATGGTGGCGGCGCCGCTTCCTCTGACGTCGGCGCTCAGGGTCTGCGGACCGTCATCCCACAATCGTCCCATGTAGTTGGGATAGAGCAGGAACATCTCGGCCGTCGGATTCGCCAACTGCTGCATAATCAAATTGTCGAACAGCAGAGTCCCGTTGGCCGCGGCGAAGGAGAAAGCCGCCAGATAGTAACTTCCGGGTCCCAGGTAGGCCATCTCGTTGACCGATGGGCTCCAGGAATTTCCTCCGACGATGTCGGTGGAGGCGCCGGTGACCCGGTTGGTGCACGACCCGGCGCCGACCTGCAGTCGTCCACCGCCCGAGGCGCCCTCGAAGTAGCCACTTAGCGAATACCAGGCGCCCTGCGGCGCTATGGTCACTGGCTGGCAGGCATATTCCGAACCTGAAACCGAACTTCCATTTTTTACCTGCAAGGCGCAGGAGCCATCTTCCGCGTTCGTGCATTCCTGCGTCCAAATGCCGTTGTTCGGCACCACGCTCCAGGACGCGAGCCCGTTCTCGAACGAACCATTCGCCAGAAGATTGGGACCTTCGAGCGGCCAGGTCCATTTCTGGATCAACCCACCCCATGTTCCGCCGGTGACCGGCGTCGGGGTCGGGGTCCCACTTGGAGTTGGTGTCGGCGACACACTCGGGGACGGACTCGCCTGCGGCGTCGGCGTCGGGGGTTTCGGAGTAGGCGTGGGTGGAACCGGCGTTGGCGTGGGTGGCAACGGAGTCGGTGTCGGCGGAATTGGCGTAGGCGTCGGAGGCACCGGTGTCGGCGTCGGTGGCAACGGCGTTGGCGTCGGTGGCAACGGAGTCGGTGTCGGCGGAATTGGCGTAGGCGTTGATGCGACCGGCGTCGGCGTCGATGCGACCGGCGTCGGCGTGCTGTTGCCCTTGACCGTTACCTGGACTGACGACGAACCAATTATCGTTCCGTTCGTGTCCTCGCCGATGGCCGACACGGTATGGATACCGTTGGTCACCTGGGTCGAATTCCATCGGTACTGAAGCGACGGCCCGCCGCTGAGCAGATTGCCGTCGACATAGAAGCCGATCCAACTCACGGGCCGCATCTTGGCGACCGCCTGGATTTGCACTTGTCCAGAAACTGAAGCGTTGTTGCCAGGCTTGACCAACGTGATCACGTTGCCCATCGGTGTGGGCGTAGGTGTCGGCGGAACTGGTGTCGGGGTCGGTGGAACTGGCGTAGGCGTCGGTGGCACCGGCGTTGGCGTCGATGCAACGGAGTAGGCGTCGGCGGAATTGGCGTAGGCGTCGGTGCGACCGGCGTGGGCGTCGATGCGATCGGCGTAGGCGTAGCCGTTCTCTTGTTTCCCTGGACTGTTACCTGGACTGACGACGAACCGATTACGGTCCCGTTCGCGTCCTCGGCTATCGCCAACAGAGTGTGGCTGCCGTTGGTCACCTGGGTCGAATTCCATCGGTACTGAAGCGAAGGACCGCCGCTGAGCAGGTTGCCGTCGACGTAGAACCCGATCCAACTCACCGGCGGCGTGGTCGCCGCCGCCTGAATTTGCACTTGTCCCGAAACCGGACCGTTGTTGGCAGGCTTCACCAACGTGATGACGCTGGCCGCCCCAGCGGGCACCGAAGTAAGTAGTACCGTGAATCCGGCGAGGAAAAGCACTCGCAAGAGCGCCGTCCTACGAGTTACCGCGTTACGGTTCGCGAGCGATGTTGGGCGTACTCCGCGACTTGCGCCGGGTCCACGAAGCGAAGTTAACGACCTTGACCCGGCCATCTGAAGGCTGACAGGCCTTCGGCCCTTCGCGTCTTGAATTTCCACCACTGCTCCCCCCTTGTCGCAGCGCCCCAAGCGACCCTGGCTCGCTCAAAGGCGTCGACGCGCGTTCAGTGGCGTGCGCATCGACCTGATAGGCTCGCGGTTTTTGACAGGGCTGCCACACATGCGCGCCCGCGCTTCATCCGCTCGCCACCTACTCCGCGATGCTCTGTTCCGCAGCGAAGCATTATCTGGATGAGCGCGATGGCCTCCCGTGTGCTCTGAAACCGCGTGCATAATCGACACGCTACATTGTTACGGGTGTATTAAGCTAGTGCTTATAGATGGCATAATAAGTTAAATATTGTGTAGACAATGTAAGCATAATAAAGACAAAAACTTCAGTAACTATATAGAGCGACGCATGTGCACTTATCGTCTATTTAGCAATTACCTGTGCAAAACAACTCCCAATGCTGCACGCGGACCGGCTGATGTCGGTTGATGCGCTGAGGGACTTCGCTCTAGGAGATTGTCGTAGAGGGAGGGGCGTGGACCGCGTGTACGTGCACGCGTGGCCCGGTAGGGCTGGAGTTGCCTCTACCATCTTCGGGCCCCACCTCGGCCAGAGCGGCCGGGGGGCCCGGGAGATCGATTTAAATTTGTGGTGAGGTTAGATTATTGGTGACGCGGTTGCGGTGGGGGTCCTAACCATGGGTCCTTCATCAGATGCTTTGCCGCCTTCGTAACAATCGACGCGTTGGAAGCAAAGCAGACAGCCTGCTACAAACACGAGCGCGACTGAGACAAACGCACTCTCCGTCAGCGTATTTTCCAGCCACAGCGGCAATTGCAAGCTCGATCCGAGAATCGCCCAGCAAACCTGAGTGAGCATGTAGCTTGCCACCCCGCACAGCACGGCAGCCTTAGAAGCCTCGCCGTTCAGCACAGCTTCCGCCAGCAGGGCCAGCGGCGCCAGCAGCAAGACCATGTAGTGGATCCACGCGCCAGGCGTCAGCAAGATCGTGGCTGTCACCCAGAGACCGAAGGCTTGTTTGCTTCTCCGCTGATCCGTAGCGGTAGCCAGCGTAGCGAGCACCGTCAATGCCAGAATCAGGACACACCCGCCTGTCGTCAACACCTGACGGGCAACGTCGTGGGAAGCGTCAAGATGACTGTATATGAAAATTCGCTCGACCGTGCCGCCCAGCGATACGGTCGGAAGCAGACGAGCGCCGATCTTTGCCTGCAGATCCGTGCCCAGTCTGCTGAAAAACCCGACACCAGGGGGCCCCAGAACCCCGAGAGTAATCGCATACCCGACCGACAAGCCCAGGGCCATGAAGGCAGCGGCCAGCCATCTCCGCGTTAGAACCAGGTAAGCGCCCAAGGTTATAGGATAGACCTTGAGCAAGGTACCCAGCGCCAAAATCAGTCCCGCCGATCTGTCCCTCCCCCGCTCCAGCAGCGCCATCGCCACTACGATGAGGAATAAAATGAGAATCTGCGCTTGGGCGAACTGGAAATGGATTTTGAGGGGCTCGTAGAGGAGCGCGAGCGCGGCCAGTTCCAGTGCAACGACGGATGGTAAACCACTGCGCCGCCCGAAAAGCAGCATCAGCGCGCCGGCCAGAAGAATCAAACTCAGAGCCATCCAGATCCAATACGCGGCTGCCGGCCCAAGCGATGCCAACGGCTGCCACATCATAATAAATGTTGGTGGGTAGTTGGCTGTGGCCCCATCCCTGATATGGACGCCGAGCTCACCTGCCAATGGAGTCAGATCGGCGGTGTACGGGTTAATATGCCGGTATAGCGCGACCGCCCAAACGTAGTAGGAGCTGAAATCGCGCTCGGCAAACGAGCCTCGTCGTCCTAGCAGTATGCGAGCGAGCTCGAATAGCGCCAGGGCACAGATGACAAGCGCAGTCTCCCGCCGCTGTGCGATCGAAACGAGCAACCGATAGAGGGTGGAAACGGGCTTGCGAGCGTCGGGTGCGGATTCATCCACTGCTATCGGGTATCTTTCGGCCACATTGAACAACTAGTTCTAACCTCGCTGCGCAAGACTGACCTTCGGCTAGCCCAGGTTATCCGGCTTTCGCTCCTAAAGTGAGACGCGCAGACTCCAAGCAATGCACGTGCCATTTGCTACGTATGAAACGCGGAACCGTGGCATCAGCGCAAATAGATACGATTGCAGGGCGTAAATGGTTGCGCCCTGATTCATTTTCTATAGCGGTACGGTCGACACGTCGCTCGGATTCCGTGCCTTTTTTGACGTGAAACGAGGAATAATTACACAATCTTCGGTAATTCAGCCGGATGCCGGCCGCGAATCTCGTCTCGAGACTCGGCCCGAACGGATCGATCTCTGTCCGCCGGTTGCTCTGTCCGCCGGTTGCTCTGTCCGCCGGTTGCTCTGTCCGCCGGTTGCTCTGCCCGCCAGGTCCCTGTCCGCCAGCGCAAAACCGATCCGCGTCGTCGAGGGAAAATTGCCCCGCCCTAACGCGGGGACAAGTGGAAGGCTTCACGCCGATCAAAGCGTTGGCCCAGACCCTCAGCGAAGAGCCGCGGTGCTCTGGCGAATCATGGAGGAATGTTCCATGAGATGAAGAGGACCGAACCGGATTTCCTTTCCGAAACGCTGCTTGGCTTTTTTCAATTCAGCTCTCTCGTCTACCGACGAAGAGCCATTTGTCGCCGTGCAAAGTGGACCGCTTGAGGATGACCGGGCTTGCCGCTTCGATAGCTCCTTTCGACGGTCGAATGCCCAACCAGGCATGACGATACAAATCCTTCGGTCCGCCGTGTGCGAAGCGCTCGATTAGCCATCGCCGCGCCTGCGAGACGGGCCGCAAATATACCCACCAGGTTCGCGGGGTCAGCGTGAAGGCGATGATGCCGCCAGGCTTTGCCACGCGCACCATCTCCTTCAGATACCGCCCGAGGACCTCCACCGACGGCAGATGCTGAAAGACACAGTATGCGAGCACCAGGTCCGCAATCCCGTCCGGCAGTATCCGCAAATCGTTACCCTCGGCCCGATGGAAACTGACATTTCGGGGTTCAATCTTAGCCGCCTCTGCCAGCATTTCCGCGGATATGTCGAAGGCGTGGAGATGGCTGACCTCGGGCGCAATCACACGCGACAGACGGCCCACACCGCAGCCTATCTCCACCACGACATCCGATGGCCGTGGCCGGTAGTCCAAAGCGCGCTTCAAGTCGGCCCAGATATTTCCTCCGGATTTCCAAAATTCATCGAGATTCCGATTATCGTATGAGCCGTACGATGAAACGTACCAGTAGGGATTCTCTTTGGCCTTTTCGTCCCAGAACTCCCGGCTGGCGTCGAGTCCGGATGGCGCGCCGGCACTTTCGGGGTGAGCCTCGCCAGAATTGGCGGGATTCGGAACATTATTTGATCTCATAAACATGGGCCTCATAAGGAGCAAACACGTCGCTGAATGAGCGATGCGCGGCATCAAGTTGAACGGCGCGCTGCTCACCGTAAACGTTCACCTGGCTGCCGGGAGCCGCAAGCGTCAAGGTCACCGTCTGCGCCGTCGCACTATGGTTATATGAAATAACATACCGCGAGCCGCCGGGCATCGCCTTTTCTTTCGTGCGCACCGTATCGCCTGACGAATTTGAACTCAGCACCTTCCGATCCGGACTCAGCAACACCGGCTCCATCTGTCTTATTCCAGAGGTCACGTGGATCAGCGTCTGGTACAGCCTTTCTTTTTCGGCCGGATCCTTGACCCACGAAAGCGCTCTCATTCCATAGGACCAGTAGAAAAGCCCGGTTGCGCCTTCGGTAATCGCCATCCAGCTCATATCATGGAGCTGATGCTCGGTCGGCCACCCCGTCTTTTTCCGCATCGCGAAGAACTGGATCACCGCCCACACCGGCCGGGCATGCTCAACCGCCTCTTCAGCGGTTCGTGTCCAATCGCCGACCTGGTTCAACGGCGCTACACCGACCGGGTAGGAATCGGTTGCGACTATATCGACACTGTCGCGCCAGTAATCGAGCTGGTCGGGCTTGTTGCTTACCATCAGGGTCAGGCTGAAGGGATCGCTCTCCTTGATGAGCTGATACTGATGAAAAACCCTGGGCTGCAAGGAGATCTTCGGCTCGTCGGCGACATAGTAACCGACCACACCCCGGTCGCCGGACAAATCGCTCGCATAGCTTTTGATCAGCGCGTCGGCGCCCGTGGAAGCTCCCCACAAGTGTTTCGGATAATACTTGTTGTCGGGGTAAAAATCGTTCACCGTCGCGAAGAAAGACATCCCAAAACTTTGCATTGCCGCGGCGTAAGCGCGAATTGCCGGAACCGGGGCGCCGGTGATCAGATAGTTGATGATCGCGTTGACAGGCGCTCTCGCAATTCCGGTGAGGCGCTCGTGGTATGGGGAAACCGCGTCCGAGTAACCGCTGGTGTCGTAAATCCCCAGTACGAATCTCGGCCGGCCGCCAAGGTAAACGATATTATTCGCGTCCACCCAAGCCTTCATCCGGCTGCGTATCGAATGGTCAGCCTTGACGATTACGTAGGCAGACTGAACGAAGAGCCTCCGCCCGCCAGAGTCGAGGAGCACCCCGCGAAGGCTATAGCGGCCAAGCGGTAGTCCACCGGCGTCGAGCACGGCGGTGAACTTCTGACGGTCGGCCTTGTATTGATGGCTGGTGACCGTCTTGCCTTCGCGGTTGAGCACTTCGAGCAGAACGACACGGTTCGGCGAGGGCTCCGCGACCTCGACCGCCACACTTACCGCCTGCGGCAAATCGTCGAAAAGCAACCCTCGATAGTTGGGATACACGAGGAACGTTCTGATCGGCGGCGGCAGCTCGGCTCGCACCCAAAGGTTCTTGAACCAGGCGGTTCCACCAGGTCTGCCGTAGGCCTGCAGTTTGAAGCTGGCGTGATCTGGGTCTACACGCGCGTGGTCGACCTCCTCGCTGGTCCAGTCCACGGTGCCGCGCACAATCGGAGACTTGCCGGCTGACGCTCCTTGAAGCGCAAACCGTACCCCCTCACGTGGCCCTTTGCCTATAAGGTCTTTGGCCTTGATCATTCCTCCCAAGGCGTACATACCGTGCCCGATGCGAGCGGTGTTTGTCGCCACTGGCGGCCATTTGGACGTTCCAGTGTCTTGCAAGCGCAGACTCGGGAAACCCTCATTGGTGACCATCGCATCCAGGCTCCAGGCCGGGTCGTCAATTCGCCAGCCCTCCTTTCCCAGTTGAAAATTTCCATTGACCAGCAAGTTGGGTCCGTAACTAGCGCCTATTTCAGCCGCACTCAGGCCACCCACCTCTGGTCGGGTAGGCTGAGCAGAAGCGAACGTGGCCAGACACACGGCGCTGGCGGTCACCAGAGGGAGAAGCAGGCGAAAAGATCTGACGAAGAAGGACATGATCATATTTCTATGCCTAGTAATACAGCAATTGTTCTGTTATAACATCTTTAAGCATGAATAAGCACTAAACATCATTAATACACCAAACTTGCGTCGCGCTGCCATAAATTGCGCGTATTAGACTAAGCGTTACCTGTGACATTTTTATGCATCCGTTAGGTCATAAATATCCGACAATTTCTGATTTCACGTCCCGTTAAAGATAATTTCGAACGGTCGCAACAAGTTTCGTTTTGCCAAACGATGGAATTGGAACGGGAACCTGAGGCCTCTTAACAAGCCCTATGAACTTTGAACGTGACAAGACCTTCGAGATTCTGGGTAGAGTCGTGGACGCGCTTCTCCTTGCACTGTGCTTTGCCGCTCTGAACTGGAGATTCGCCGCGCGTCTTGAAGTGGGACATGTGAGTTACGCGTTCGCTCTACCGGAATACAAGCTGCTTCTTTTCGCAGGCATCGCAATTTGGTTGATTGTCGACAAATACCGCGCGCCGCTGCTGGCGCAGGCGCGAAGTTTTTTTTCCACGACGAAGCATCTCGTGCAGGTCCTGGTTCTCTGGATAATTGGCACGGGGTTCATGATTTTCTCACTCAAGCTTCGCGTGAGTCGCGAGTTCACTTATTCGTTCTTCGCTCTAGGCGCCATCGCCGTTACGATTCGCCAGCTGTTGACGCTGGCGTTGTTACGCAACCCGCGGCTTGGTGCTTTCAATGCGCGTCGCGCGATCATCTTCGGTGACGGCGCCCGGGCAGCGCGCCTGACCGAACTTCTCGAAGGGCACAAGGGCTGCGACTACAAGGTATATCGAATCTTCGAGCAGTGGAAATTCGACGCTGAGGCGCTGCCTGAATCCGTGGAGGATGCTTTTATACTCCTTCCCGGAAACAATCAACTGGATATCGAGATGCTCTCGCTCAGGCTCATTAAAGAAGGCTGCCGAGTGCATCTTGTGCCGAGTCTGCTCGACGCGAAACTATTCCGTCAAAGCCTCGGCGAGCTCTCTGGCGTGCCCGTGCTATCGCTAGGTGGCTGGGGGATGGACCGGGTCGAGTGCGCCGTGAAACGGTCTATCGACGTCATCGGATCGATAGTCGCCCTGGTAGTGCTGTCGCCTGTGTTGGCCATGGTAGCGATGGCCGTCAAGCTGACCTCGGACGGACCGGTTCTCTTCGTTCAAGATCGTCTTGGCCTCTACGGCGAGCGTTTTCGAATCTACAAGTTCCGCACGATGCACCCCGATGCGGAGCAGCGCTTGTCAGCGGACGCGGAGCTGTACCGGAAGTATGTTGCCAATAACTATAAGCTGCCCAAGGAAGAAGACCCGCGCATAACCCCGATCGGAAGCTTCCTCAGGGCCTCGAGTCTCGACGAGCTACCGCAACTGTTTAACGTCTTCCTCGGCAATATGAGCCTGGTCGGACCGCGGCCCGTGGTACCTCCGGAAATCCAGGAGTATGGCGATTATGCCAAGATTCTGCTTTCCGTGAAGCCTGGGCTCACTGGTTATTGGCAGGTGAACGGCCGCAGCGAAATCACTAGCTATGACGCGCGGGCTCGCCTGGATATTGAATATGTCCGCGACCAATCGCTGAAAACCGACGTCGACGTTCTCTTCAAGACGATACCCGCCGTACTCAAGCGGCGAGGAGCGTACTAGCCCCTCAAGCTGGTGTGGCGGCGGTACGTAGTCGCAAACGGATCGTGATCAGACGGGCGTTCGGGGATCACCACTCGCGGTCGGACCGCTGCTTGCTGTCGTATCTCCGTTCGCGGTTATGTCCCGCGCCCGCCGAATTCCCTGCATAAAAGAACGCCAGGGCTCTAGCGACCGTCTCCTGACGCAAGCTGCCGCCAAGGCAAGACCGTAACCCGCCGACATCCACGCCAGCGCGAGGCGTGCACCAAAATCGTGGCGCAAGTGTCTCGCGTACAGGTAGTTGGCTGATTGAGCGTGGGCTCTCAACCAATGCTCATGGGCTCGGCCGGTGACGCTGCGTTCGTGAGCGACCCGTGCTCGTGGAGCGAACACCAGTTTGGCCGGCCGCAGTCTCATGCACAGATCGACGTCTTCGGCGAGCGAGCCGCCAGTCAGCTTGGGGTCGAAACGGAGGTTTTGCAGGCTGCTCGCCCGGAAACTCATCGCGGCCCCCGTGAATCGACTCACCGGTATCACGTCGGCTGCGCGCAGCCGCTCGGCTTTCAGATAGATTGGCTGGCGATCGTCGTGAAACGGTCCGCGCACAAAGACCCAGCTCCACAATCGCGGAATCAGCGGGTGCGGCACATAGTTCGTGATTATCCCGCTGACGCCGGCGACTTCCGGATGCCGCGCGTATGCTGCCAGCATCTCTTCGAGGAAGTTCTCCTCCAGCCGCACGTCGTCATCCAGGAACACCCACACTTCGCCGCTCGCCATATCCATCGCGCGATTGCGGGCATCCGCGGCCCCCGAGATATGGGTGTCGATGAGGTAGCGCAACTCGACTGGCGGCGTCTGGCGGCGGACCGCCGCCGCAAATTCGCTCTCGACCGCCTTTTTGCTCAGTTCGTCGGGGCTCTGATCGACAATGATGACCTCACCGGGAAGCAAAGTCTGTCGAAGCAAGCTACGTATCGTGAGCGCGAGATCGTTCGCGCGGTTCTTGGTCGGAATGATGACCGAGACAGAGCCGGCGCTCCGCTGTTCCCCGATCTTCACGGATGAGGCGCCAATCGGCATGGCGTCGCTAAGAGCTCAGCCAGCCTGTCGCCGGCCGTCAGGCGCCTCATCGCGGGCTTTTCCGCGAGGCGCCTTCCACGCCGCGAGGTCACGTCCGGTCAGACTCTCCAGGGCTTCGACCTCAGGCCTCAGCAAATCCCTCAGGCGCGCATCGAGGTCGGGGGCGAGTTCCGGGTATGGTTCTCCGCCGGCAAAGCACAGATCCCAAAGCCTGGTGCGATGCCACCGGTTCACAAGCGAATAATGCCCCCGTTCGCATAGCCACTCCACGGCACGTCCCGCGGCGTCCGCGAGATGCGGATTTCTGGGCGCAGTGGTGATGACGTTCACCCGGCCGTTACCGACCGCGGAATCCAAGAGGCTGTAGCGGGCGATGCCGATGAAATCGCAAATCGCATCAAGGTAAGCTTGTGCGTCGTTGCATAGATCGTCGTAGATCGCGACCATAACGTTGCGCTGGCCGAACTTCTCCTGCCAGGCGCTCACATGAAAGGCGTAGCGGCAGGAATCCAAAAATTCCGGACGGACCTTCAAAGTCTCTTCGAATCCGCCAAGGCGCGCGCCGTATCCACGACGCACTCCCATGTAGTGCTCGTACAGTCTTTCGACCGGATCGCGCAGGCTGCAGATGATGCGGCAGTTCGGAATGTCTCTAGCGATCCGCTCGCGCGCCTCAGCCGAGGCGAAGTAACTGGGACAAACCTCGCCGGCCGGGAGCGCGGGGTCGCCATTGGCAAACAGGCTGCGATACCAGTCCAATCCTTTGTGGTACCGAGCCCTGAAGAACTGGCTACGGAAGAACTGGCTCTCCTCCGGCCCCGCCGGCAGGTTGACGTGGCCCTTCAACGCGGTGTGCATCCAGGTGGTGCCGGTCCGATTAGGACCCACGGCGATGAAATCCGGCAGCCGGCCGGCCACATCGGCGTGCGCAGCGCGCGAAGCCATCACCGTGCCGAGCCGGCGGCCCGCTCGGTTGGCGCGGCCGAACCCCACTTCCATTTCGAGAGGTCGCGTCCCAGCATGACTTCCAGCTTCTCGACTTCGGGCCGGAAGCGAACCCGCAGCTTTTCTTCCATCACCGGGTCAAGCGGTCCATAGGTTTCGCCGCCTGCAAAGCAAAGATTCCACAGCGGGGTCCGCTCCCAGAAGTTCACTACTCCGTAGAGTCGGTAGGAGCTGAGAAATTCGACTGCCATGCTCGCCGCGCGCGCCATGCGCCGGCTCCGTGGCGCGGACGCGACATTGTGCTCATGCTTGATGCGTACGGTCGCCAAGTCTATTTCGGAAATTCCGATGAAGTCGCAGATCTTTCTAACGTACCCCTGAGGATCTTCGCAAAGATCGTCAAACAGCATGACCAACACGTTTTGCTTACCAAAGATTTCCTGCCATGAGGCCAAACGTTCCACATAGCTACTCTGTTCGATGAATTCGGGGCGTAGCGCCAAAGATTCTTCAAACGAATCCGCGGCGAGGGCTATGCTGCGACGGGCCTTATAGTGATCGTACAGCCTTAGGACTGGATCGCGCAGCGTACAGATGATCTTGCAGTCGGGCATGTGGCTTTTGATGCGTTTCGCAACTCCGGGCGCCGCGAAATAGTGCGAGCATACCTCGCCGATCGGCCGATCCGGCCGGCAATCACGAAAATGCGATAGATACCAGTCGAAGCCCTTCGAATAGTGCGAAGTGAAGTAGCGCGTGTCCTTTACGTTATGCGGCAGCCCGACGTGCTCGGACAGCACATCGTTGAGCCAACAGGTCGCGGTTCGTGGCGGCCCGATATGAATGAAATCCGGGGGCCTGCGATTGACCGCGGACTTTCGCGATCGCGTCGACGAATCAGTGAGCTTGGAATTTACGTTCATTTCCGTTCAACCTCAACGAGCGGCGGCAATCGGCGGCCTTCTCAGGCGGACTGGCTGGGCTCCGATCGATGAAAGAGTGATATTTGCGTCGCCTTTCGCCCCTTCCGCGGCCGCAATCTCGCGGAGGTTATGCGACAAAAATACATATACCCAGATTGACTTCACGAGCTGAGCGCTCAGAAAAAAGGCCGCGATGCCATATGCGTAAAGCCCCAATTCCATCGCCATTCCCAGTGCGGCCAGCTCGAATCCACCGGGCGGAGCCAACCGTTGGATCGCGCGGTAGTCAAATAACGACTGCAGCAGGATCGCAAGAAATATAGCCAGTATCGGCAAGCCGCACTCCGCGCCAATCTGGACGTATGTGTTGTGCGCAATGTGGTTGCGGCTGATGACATCGGCCAGGTTCGGATTGTACTTGAACACATTAGGCTGAAACCGCTCCAGTCCTATACCTAGAACCGGATGCTTTTCCATCATATGAATGCCCGCTTTTATCAGTTCGACCCGGGTCCGACTGGAAACCTCGCCACCGGAGGTCGCTTGTCCGGTTATGCTGGTCTGCCGAACGCGCTCCCAGGTCCGCGAAGGCGCGAGCAGAGCGGTGAGTCCGATCAAGAATATCCCCGCGATCAGCAGCGCAGGCTTCCTTCCTCCCTTGAACCAGCCGGTAACCATCAAAACGGCGAGCGCCAGAAGGCCGCCACGCGACTGCGAAAGGAACACCGCGAAGATCAGCACCGGCGTGCAGCCAAGTCCTATAAACCGCCACAGTTTATTTTCGTCGTAACGCAGCAGCCACACGGCCAGCGGTATAACCATTACGATCGCGAGAGCCTCGTAGTTGGGGTCGCTCGACGGACCGATTGGTCGCGGCCAGTGCTGTATATAGTACTGTTTGTACAACCAAAGGCTGGCGAAGGTCTCGGCGAACACCAACATACGGACGGTATTGCGTGCGCGCGTCGGGTTCGTGATCAGCTTACGCGTCGCGATGAGAAGAAAGCCGAAGGATATCAAAGCGGAGATAGACGCCTGAGGTACCGGCAACCGGAAGGCTATGGTCGAAAAGACCGGCACTACCGCAAAAAAGAGGTATAACATCGGCATGTGAGTCGGCAGGCTCGGTGCCGCGTCGGCAGGGGGTTGCGTCAGAAACGCATAGGCTAACATCAGGATGCCGGCCACCTTTACTGGTGTCAGCGGCATAAAGCCAAGGTTAACCAGGCTGGCTCCCAGGATCGGATGATCCTGAAAAGGTGCGAGCAAAAGAAATAGATAGTAGAAAAACAATTGTTTAGCTCCTGGTCGCTCGGCGAAAAAGCATCCACGTCACCGGCAGCGGCACCATAACCGAAAACAGACCGGCCCCGGCTGCACCCACGGCGCCATACCACGCTGTTGCAGGGTAGATTGTAATTGCAAGGACGGCCGCGCGAATCGACGTCACGCTGAACGACGAGGACGGCGCGCCCAAACCGTCAAGGAACGACCTCGCCAGGATCAGAACTCCCTGAAACAGCCCATACAGGCAGAGCAGCCTCAGTGGCGGCAGGGCTCCTATCCATTGCTTGCCAAGGGCGAGCCTGACTAGCGGACCGCCCCACTGGAACATCACCGCGGCATACACAAGTCCGACCGTTGCAATAGCCACCGTGGTAATGACAAACAGGCGGTTGCGGCTAGCGCGGTCGTTCATTCTGGGCACCATAGCGAAAGCGACCAGGCTGACCGATTGTGCGAACTCGCGGGCGGGTAGTTCACCGAGCCGGAATGCCATCTGATAGTCGCCTAGCGAACGCGGACCAAGCAAATGAGCTACCGTGAGATTGTCCAACTGCTGAGACAGAAATCGCAGCAAACGTGTCGCGCTCACCCAACCGCCGAAACTCAGCAACTGCCGCGCCCGCTGGAGATTGAAGCGCATCCGCGGACGATACGGAAAAAACCAGTAAGTGAGCGCCGTCCTTGCGGCCTGGCCGGCCGTCGCGGCTGCGACCAGCCCTCGCCAGTCGCGCCACACGAGAATCGCGACGATACCCACCGCGAAACTGGTTACCAACTCGACACTTATCAAGATGAACGAGACGTGAAATTCCAAACGCCGATAGAGCGCAACCTGTGCGGGACTCTGCGTGGCGCGCAGCAGCGCCAGAGGTGCAACCGCCCAGAAAACTCTGTACGCGTGCTCCTGACGGAAGAATACCCCAAGCGGCCCGGCTGCGCAGACCAGTACCACAACCGTAAGCGTTCCCCGTACGAGGCTGGTCACCCAGTATGTATCGAGGAACGGACCAACCTCTTCCTTCCTCTGGACCAGGGCGTTGTCGAAGCTCGGATCCATAGCGGCGGTCAACAGGTCCAACACGAACATCGCGGCGCCAAACACACCGAATTGGTACGGCGACAACATCCTGGCGAAGACCGCATAACGAACCAGCGTGCCGGCCGCGGCCACCGCACGGCCCGCTCCGACCCAGCCGAGACTGCGAAACAGCGCCGATGATTCCGGCCGCTGCTTGGTTCCTTCCGGAGAATCCAAAGTTTCCCCGAGCTTTAACGCGCCGTCCTTCATCGCCCGTCTATAGGCTTGCGCATGCCGATCGTCCGCGCGGGCGATCCCACCCACACCTGGCTCGGTTCGACATCGTGCGAAACGACGGTGCCGGCGCCGATCACCGCTCGCCGGCCGATGGTTACGCCCGGCAGGATAATCGCACCGGTACCCACAAAGGCGCCGGCGCAGATGCGCACCGGCGCAACCAGGTCCCGGCTCGAATCGTGACAGGCTACGATCACTCGAGCCGAGACCGTGACGCCGTCTTCGATCGTGATGAGTTCGGGAAACTCCGGGTCAAGGTAACTCTCACGTCCCACGAACGAATCCGGAGCGAGTTTGATCCCCATGACCCGATACAAAGGACCGCGCATCCGCCACGACGGCAGATGATGAACAAAAAGCGACACGAATTTCGACACCAGCCGTCGAACAAGGCCCATCGGGCGTTCTCGCCGGTATGCAGCCTCGCTCCCGCGGAATGTCTGTTCAACCAATTGAAGCCGTCCAACGCTCATTGAATCCGCTCTCGAAGATGGCGCCGTACCCGGGACATGAATCCGGGGCGGTGGGCGCGGATGGTTCTGAGGCGCGCCTGAGCGGTGCGGTCGAGCGGATGCCGCTGGATTTGACCGATCCCGCGCAAGGCCGCGACGCATCCGCTGACGTGCGCGCGGAACTGTCCGGCGCGGATCGCAAAAAATGCCATCCGCGCCGTGTTCTCGAGCGCCACGCCGACCGCCTTGAAGGGAGAAAAGTGACGATACGCAATCCAGATACCATTGCGGGTATAGTAATAATATAGTCGGCTCGCCGGGCGCTGATCCGAGGCGGCATAATGGACGACTGCGATATCAGGTGTATATAGTATTCGTTCTCCACGTCCGATTAGCTTATACGCCAGATCGACACCCTCGTGCCCGAGGAAAAATTCGGCCGGATAGCCGCCCGCCGCAAGCGCCGAGTCGCGACGCAGGGCGCACGCCCCTTCAAGGATGAAGTGGGTTTCGAATTCGGTCGTGGCATCCGTAATCGGACGCGGATGACACCAGTCGCGCTGCAGATCCCGGCCCTGGGGGTCGGTGATCCTGAAATCAATGCAGGCCAGGTCCGGACTCTCCTCAAAGCGATCCAGGGCGCGCAGAGCGCAATCGGTCCCTACCAGTTCGACGTCGTCGTCGATCATGATCACGACCGGAGCATGTGCGGCGCGCAATGCGGCATTGCGACCTTCGCATCCGCCGTTGAACGGCATCGGGATGTATTCGACCCCAGGAAACGAGTCGCTCAACCACTCGCCAAGCCGGTCGTCCGCCGCGTTGTCGACGACCATGATTTCCCGGATGTCGCCACGCTGCGCACAAGCCGATGCCAACGCGCGCTCCAGATGAAGCGGTCGACGATAGGTGAGAATAGCGATTGCTGCGGCGCGATCCATCCTACTGACCGGCCGACTAACCGGCCGCGAAACGCAGGTGCACCGTCCACGCGTCGAGTGCAGCCGAAACCAGGCGTCCTCTGAGCCCCTCACCCCGTCCCGCGTCGACGCCCAGCAATTTGCCGACCTTCAGGGCTACCTCGGGTCCGGGACTGGTCTCGGAGCCGATCTCGTCCCAGTAAAAGTCCAGCAGACATCCAGCTCCGTAGATCGCGTTAGCCAGGGATCCGGCACGGAGCGCGGCCTTGATGCAAGTCGCGCGCGAGCCGGAGCGGCCGCGCCTCAGCAGCAGTCGGGCCCAGTCGCGGATTCTCTGCGAAGCCGTCTCCGCGCGGCGCAGCCGGCTGACTATTGACCGCCAGTCGCTGCCTCCGAGGCTGCGGCCCGCCAACTGGTCGCTCTCCCAACCCCATACGTGGGCGGCCGCGGATGCGGCTTCATTCAGCGACGCGCTGTAGCTATTGAACGCCGAAAGCTTGCCGACCTTGATTGCCATCGACTCTTTTAGTCGCGTCACGAACAGCGGGCCGAAACTGTCGCCGAACAACTCCGGGCGCGCGGCGAGCGTCTTCTCGATCGAAGCCTGCCGGCCGAGATAGGTGGTCACGTAACAATGCAGGAATATAGACAGCGACGTCGCAAGATCGATCCAGAACTTGCTAAGCCAGTAACTCCGGGAAATCCGATCCTCGCTACCGCGCTCGTCGTTCAGGCGCACGGCGAGCTGTTCCATGATGCGGTTGTTCAATAGGCGAAAGCCATCCGCCGCGGGAATCTCACTCCCGGCCTGAGGGTACCAGCGAGGCAGCGGCAGCGCCGCGGGTTCGCCCCATAGCAGCTTGCCGTGCTCGAGCAACTCGCGACTGAAGATGGCGGGGCGCAACCGGGCCAGTCGCGGCGCCTGAATGGATCTCAACTCAAGCTTGATTCCGGATCCCATGTTCGAGGCTCGCAAATTTCTCTCGCTCTCGATGCCGCGCAGGACTTGGTCGACCTCGCCAATCGGCGCCCTTTGCTTGTCGGCCGGAAAGACCACCAGGCACTCGATATCGCTAAGCCAGCGGATGCCGCCCGCGGGATCGACCAGGATGGTAGCTTCGCCGCGGGCAAAGCTTCCGGTCAGAATCAGGCCTAACGCGGAGTATCGGCGGGTGTCGGCCCGCACCTGCTCGGACACCGCCAGCAATTCGCTCGCCGCTTCAGCCTGGCGCTCTGGATCCGCGCACAGCGAAAATGACCCGGGCGGAGATAGTTCGAATCCAGCGGGCTGCGCACTACTCATCCTGAACGCACGCTTTGCTCGCCGGGTTTCTCATGCGGACACTCTGAGGGTGCGCGAAACAGAATAAGAAGGTGAAAAGCGGTTGATGACGACCCCGAGGAGCCGGTCTTCTCTAAACGCGTCAACGACCTTGGAAACCAGCGGACGCGGAGTAGAGCCGGCAACCACAATCAACACTCCATCGACCAGACTCGATATGATCTGCGCATCCGGCACTGCCAGCGCCGGTCGCGAGTCGATAATTATATATCGGGCCGGCTGCTGCGAGCGCGCCTCGGCAATAAACTGCTGCATCCTTGAACTGCTCAGCGCTTCATATGCGCCTGGAGTTTTCCTGCCGGGCGGCGCAACCATCAGCCGAGGCACACGGGTGGCATGCTGGCACATCCGGATGTCATCGCTCTCGCCTCCGATATAATTCAGCAGGCCGGGAGCGGCCGGGACGCCGAGCACGCGCTGCAGCGCGGGATTGTCGAAGTCGGCATCGATCAGAAGCACGTCAGCGCCGGCTCGCGTCAGCGCCACCGCGAGGTTGAGCGCGATGAAGCTTCTGCCTTCGCTGTGTAGCGCACTGGTAACCAGAATCGCACGCCCCTTCTGGTCCTGCGCCCAGTTCTGTACCCGGGTACGCAGCAATTGCAATTGCTCGTTGACAGGGGCAAATGCTCCGTTCGCCGCGATTAGCGCCGGCCCGCCGGCGCGCGCGCTCTGGCGCGATTCGGAGGCGCCCGGATTTTCAGTTTTCTGCATAGTAGCCGTAGTGGGCATCTTCAATTACCACCCTCATTGTAGCAGGTATCCCGTCACGTGTGGCGATATACCTGGTGGGTTATCAAACTGTTCGCCGCGATTCACACATCCGCTCGCTGAGACTCTTAAAATACGGTGCCCGCGTATAGCCAGATCCCAGCGGCACCGGCAGCAAAACAGGCGAGCGAGATAATCAGCGCGCGAATTCCTCCGGCTACTCTCGGCCCTGCGCCTTCTAGCGCTCTGATCTTTGGTATCACGGCCAGAACCGGCACCTGGCATTCGCGGCTCAAGTCGTCAGGATCCTCGTACGAGTTGTCGGTGAGAGCTAGTCCGAATGGAAGGGCAAGCATTATCGCGACGCTCGTTACGACGCCTACGAGGCCAACCGTAAGATGGCCGGGAGGCACTGGGTGACTGTTTATATGTGCCGGAACGACCACCACCAGCCGGGTGCCATTCCCGCTCTGAGCGAGATTCTCGTCCATCTGAGCCTGCAGCCGCCGGTCGAGAAGTCCGTGATATTCGGCAACCATCACACCATAATCGCGGGTTAGCGTCGTAAGCTGCGCAGCGCGATCGGTACTCAACATGATGCGCTTTTGATACATGTTAATCCCGCCCTGAAGAGACGCGATTTGGTTCCTGAGTCGCTGTGCGTCGTCGGTGGGCTCGACGGTCTTGTCGCCCTCGTCGGCACTGTCGTCGGTTGACGCGACATCCGTCGCCGCCATGGGCTGTGTTTTGAGACTGCTCTCCAAGGCCGCGATCTGCGCCTTCAACTGGATCACGTCGGGATAGGCATCGCTATATTGAGCCTGCAACACGGAGAGCCTGGTCTTCATCGCGGCCAAGGTTGCTTCGGGCGAGTTGTCCACGCGCCCCCCTTTGGCGTCTGCATCCTCGAGCGCGTTAAGGGCGCTCTGAGCGCTGGCGAGCCGGCTCTCCAGGGCAGATTCGGTTCTCTCATTCAGCGCGACGTCTTCAGGCAGGCTGCCCCGGTATTGATGCTTGAAGTCGCTGATTTCCTTCTCTTTTACCTGCAGCTTCTCGCTAGACCGGGCGACCTGCACATCTAGGAACTTCACGGCCGCCGCAGCCTGCTCGCGGTCCTCCTCCTGATTCTCTCGAGCAAACAGTTCCGCCAGGCGCGCGACGGTGCGTTGAGCAAGCGCCGGGTCTGCGTAAACGAAGGAAAGCTGGAAGGTGTCCGGCGGAGTTTTCGAGGTTTTCCCCTTCGGCGGATCGCTCAATTCCGCATCGATTTGGCCAATCATGTGTCCGATGACGTCGCCCTTCGAGTACTGTTTCGAGCGCATCTCGCGAGGATAGAGGTTGTACTGTTCTATGACTTCGCCGAGCACAGTGTGGTTTAGCACCTTGGGCTGCAGCGATTTGAGTCGATCCTCAAGCACTACCGAGTCCGCCCGCTGAATCCTGGCATCGCTGGCTGAGGCAGCCGCGGTCGATGCTGTAGGCGGCTTAAGCATCAGAAGCGTATCCGCCTCATACAGCTGAGGTATCGCCCCCACTGCGAACAGCGTTAGCGCTATGCCGACCAAGAAGGCGCAGCATGCGGCCAGCCGATGTCGATGCAGTGTGTCTCGAAAGCGCGACAGACCGTTAACATTATTAGTAGCCATGGTTTGTACTCAAAACATACTCCATTTAAATGCTGGAAATCCTACACTTGCACCGATTATATAAATATTCGCGGTGGCGCTCTTGCCTGGCGGCAGACCAAACGCCGCTAAAGTGAACGCGGTTTGAGAGACAGGCGCGTTGAGCTCTTTCTCCACCCTAAGATACTGTATGTAAAGGTTCAGCCAGGTGAAGGCCTTGTATTGGAAACCGCCAGTGTAAGTGGTGATCGTCCCGGTTACGTCTGTGCCTATCAGTTGGATATAGCTGATTCCCCCAAAAGACGACAAAGATTGGGTCAAGTTATATCTAACCCGGCCCCTGGCTGTTCGCACCAAACCAAAACCCGCGATCAGGCTCGGCTGCTGCCCGCCGTCAAGGGTGACATCCCATGGGAACTTCGAGTAATTAGCAATACCCAGACCACCCGGCTTAACCTGAGTACTATCACCGTCTCCGAATTCATGGAGAATAATGGGACCGCTCGCAACGCTCAGGAAAAATCTCTCTATGGGAGTCCACAACGCGTGCGCGAACGGGTAGTAAGCTTCGACGGGCACGGTGCTTCCGCTGCCTGCCAGGTTTCCGCCGCTCGTGCGAAAGTCGATGAGGTCGAAGCCCGGACCAACCTTCAAATCGCTCCGCAGTCTATAGGACGCTTCCGACGAGACGCTTTGCGAGAACCCATACGACTCCCCGCTACCCTCCGAGGATTTGTTAACGACGAAGAAATGTTGATGCAAAGCCAGCGTGCCGTCCCAATCCGCGTTGAACTCGTGCTCGATTTCGGTAGTGAAATAATTGCTTAGCGTGCGGTTGTTGAACGACAGCAGCGACCTGACCAGCTGGGTGTTGAACACCGGCGGTCCGCCGTTGAGTAGGCCACCCTGCAGCCCATTACTGTACAAAAATGAATCTATCGTTCTGATAGTCGTGAAACGCGAAATATGTTCTTCCTCCCAGAGTTGAAAGTATTGGCCGCCGCCAAAGCTGTCATTCGATGGATGATCGATGTACTTCTGAAACGTCGTCTCGTAGGCGAAGCCGCCTGAGCGAGTCGGCCCCTCCATCCCGATATAAAGGCCCAGCAGACCCGCTGTGACCCAATCGCTCTGTTTCTCCGAGGAGGAGAGCAGGATGTTATCGCTGTAATATTCGTTGAGCTGTGCGAGCGGAAACAAAGTGAACGTCTCCGACGCGAGCGCCTGACGCCCGAAAAACCCCACCAGCCCCACCAACACGGTCATGCACAATAGTTTCCCTCTCATACCCCTCAAGGCACCGTAATGGTGTCTCCCCTCTGTAGTGGCAGGTCGCCCTTGAGATCCGCACCGCTGGCGACGTTCTTGTAGTTGATAGTGTATTGAACATCCTGGCCGCCGGCATTGCGGCGCACGATTCCGATTGCGCTCATGTCGGCAAAATCATTGAGCCCTCCTGCTTCCGCCAACGCCTCGGAAAGAGTCTCGTCGGAATGCAGTTGATAAACGCCGGGTTTGCGCACCTGGCCAAGGATGTAGACCACCTGGCTCTGGGCGTCCGTCACCCTCACGGTTACCTCGGGTTTATTCGTGTAATGGCTCAGACCGTCGCGCAGACTTTCCGCCAGTTGCTCAGGCGTAAGACCCACTGCCTTGACCCGACCCACCAATGGCTCCGTGATAGTTCCATCATTGGCCACTTTGACGGATCCACTGAGCTCCGGTTGCTTCCACACCATCACCTCGAGGACGTCGTCCTTTCCGATGGTGTAGGGCTTCGAATCGGGGGACGCGGCGCTTACCGAGCGTTCCTGGACAGTCTGGCCGCCGCATCCTGGGAGAAGCACGGCTAGCATGGCAAATACCGCCACCAGACCGGCCATAAACCGCCCGCGATAACCGCGACCTCCCGCGGCAGCAGCGGGCAGCTTCAGTGAGCTGCAAATATGCGATTTCGTCCTGTTCCAGACTGTAGATCTCGAGCAAGCCAGAGACTTTACGACTAACCAGATCATCTTTCTTGTACTTTAGACTCCATTGCGTTGATTCAACGGCCGATAGCTGGCGGCAAGTCGCTCGGTCGGTGAAAGTGTGCGTCCCGTCAGTCGTTCGGTCGCGAACCACGACCCACCGCTCTCCGTCGGGGACCGATATGGAAATATTGGAGGCAGTTTGTCCAAGCCTCCCCCTTTGAGCACGATGTACCGCTTGCCGCTGCGGCCGATCATTCCCTGGCTGACGATCTCAGCCAACAGCTTGGTAACCAGAGGACGCGAACTGCCGATCAGGTCGGCGAAGTCCTCGTGCCCCAATTCAGGTATGAGCAAGGTCCCGCGCGTCTCGTTAATCCCGAACCTCGCGGCAAGGTCCTGAAACACCGCGTACAAGCGTTCCCGAAATGAAAGGTTCAAAAGCATTACGCTTCGGCTCCAAGCGTTCGACCATCGGGCGTTCACAAGCTCCAGCAGCCGAAATAGAGACTCAGTATCAAGACGGCGCAGAATTCCTTCAATGCGTTGACGTGTGAAAAGCGCCACCGTGCATTTGGTAAGCGCCCGCGCTTCAACTAGCTGACATCGCCTGTTCTTGTAGTCGACGAAGTCTCCATGCCCAAGAATGTCTGCGGGTCCGGCGATTTCCACCAAGGCAAACTCGTCATCTCCCTTGGGCGCATAGAGCTTGACTATCCCGGAGACTGCGACGAAGACCACGTCCGAGGACGTCCCATAAGAGAACATCACTTCGCCCCTGTCAAAGTGAAGCGGAGCGTAGTGCTCAAGGATTTCCCTGGCTGCGGCCTCAGGAATACCCCAATCGTCCTCTAGGCGATCTCGTAGTCGGGCGACTTCGTCCTGAACAGGATGTCCTTCGCCGCGCTTCGATGGCACAGATCCCAAACTCCCCCTTTAAGTGTGAACCAAGTGTGAAGATTATGTGTACAGAACCGTTTAACTTGACGCAAGCACAATTCCATTCAAAGAAACAGCAATCCTATTAAGTTAGTTAAAATACACAAACAGTTACGAAATGAACAATTTGTTCATTAACCAAAAATAGAGTTTTTTTAAAGCGAATTAAAACAGAATAACACCATTGAGCGACCAAAAATATACGAAGCTAAAGAAAACAACTGCATGTTTAAGCGAAATTCTGCATCATAGAGAATAAGTCCGTGATATGGTTCGGACCGTTTCCATAATCCTCGGATGAAAGGAAAGCAGCCTTTGAATGCAAAGTTGACGGGTGAAAGCCGTGCATCCCTTTCGGAGCGGTCTTGCCCATGTGGCTCGGTTCGATGACCGTCCCTTCCGGCATTAGATAGATTTCTTCGCCATACCGCCGATCGTCAAACCACGCCTTCAAATCCCGCAGGGCGTCCTCGCTCAACCACTGGCCGGAGCCTTCTTTGCACAGGGCTGATAGGACCTCGATTCGTGCGGCAGGTGAGAAGAACCAAAAGCGCGCCATCGTCGAATCGAGCAGGCAAAGATAGTCATGGGGTTCTCTCGCCTTGAGCCCCGCGAGCTGGGCCTGGATATCGACCGTCCGCACCGTCGGCGCCATCCCATGGTCTGCAAATACATGAACGCGTACGGTGCTGTAATTAGAGCGGGCGGTCTCATGAAGATGGGTCAGGGCCGCGGAATAGCGGTCAAGGCATTGGGCGACAGCGGCGGGGTCGTTCCCATGAATGTGAAGAAACGCATCTATTTCTGCCAGGTACAAAAAGTAGAAACTCTTTTCTTGATTGGCGAGTTCGGCCTCCATCTTCGCAATCAGATCGAAGTCGGGCCCCTGATGGTAACAGTAGGCGGCGTAGCTGGTGCCGCGGCCGGCCAGCACGTCGAAGATTGTAGTCGACCCCGGCACTCCACCGGGTAGGTAAAGGTCATTTCGCTCGCACACGTCGAGCATCGGAAGGCAACGTAGCGGGACGCCGTAGAGCGAAAAGTGGCCGGCGAAGCCGTTGAGCTTGCGCGCGAGCAGCTTGGTGCCGTACCGGACGTAGCGGTTCTCAACCAGTGCCGGCGGCATCGCACAGAGCAATTTCAAATCCGCAAACGGAGACCGGCCTTGCGCCCGTTGGAATAGGGTCAGCCTGCCATGTTCTTGCGGATAGAGTCCGGTCAGGATTGAAGGGATGGCGGACGTGCTGAAACCCAGCACGCTCTCCAAGGGCCTGCGATAGGGCGCAATCGAACGCAGGAACGGGTGCGGTTTGATCCACTCCCAGCCCAAGGCGTCGATCAGGATAAATATGTTCGCCTCTTTGGCCATCAACTCTCCGCGCGTTCAATCTCGCCGCGCCTTCAGTCTCTCCGCACGTCAGTCCTTCGCGGCCGTTACCAGCAGACCCGAGCCGTGCCTGGTAGGCGTATGTCCCTCGATGAAGCTCAACAGCAGTAGCAGCGGCAACGCCGCAGCGAATGCCGCAGGATGCGGTTTGCTATCGCCGATGACAAAAAAAATGTCGTGCGCGAGGTTTCCGAAGGGTCCGTACGTCCAGCGTACTCCAAGAGTACGCAGCCCCGCTTCGCGAAGCAACGTATTAATTCGGTCGGGTGAGTAACCCTGGCGAACGTGGCCGATATCCGCCGGGGTGAAACCGATTCGCCGCTCGCGCCATCCGACGAGTCTCAGGTGGCGCCGTTGCGGTACTGAAGGAAAAGTCAGCAAGAGTCTGCCACCCGGCTTGAGCGCCCTGGCCAGATTGGCGACCGCGAGATGGTCCTCTTCGATATGTTCCAGGACGTCCGAGCTCGTGATCAAGTCGTAGCGCTCGCTATCTTTGAGAGAACAAAGGTTGCCCGTCGCGAAGCTCACATTGGTCAACCCCAGAGCCTGGCCCGCCGCTCGACAGCGTTCCACCCTGTCCTCTTCGATATCGATGCCGATGACGCTCCATCCCGGATGCATGCGGGAGAAATAGAGCGCCAGGTCGCCCCGCCCGGTGCCTGCGTCGAGCATCTGGATTCCGCTTGCGGGGAGGCCAAAGGAGTTGACCGCGCCGATCACGTGGTTCAGGCGAATCCGGCCGGGGATGTGTATCTCGCCGATCAGTTGGTACCCAAGCCGGCGAAGCCGCGAGGGCTCCACCACAGCCTTCTCGATTCCGAAGCGGCGTGAGCTGAGCGCGTTCAATTCGAGATTCCGCTGCGGAGCATCGGACCGACGATCCGCGTGATGGATACCGGCACGCGTTTCCAGATGGCGCTCGCCATATTCAACTCGCGCCGTTCGCGCGGCGCCTTGGCTCCCGGACGCAGTTGAATCGTGCTCCAGTAGGCCTGATGAGGGAGCGGTCCCCACTGGCGCTTGAATTCGAAGATTCCCGAACCGACCGACGAACGGCCGAAGTCGAACGTATGGCAGCCGCGCTCGATACCCATGCTGATTCCCGCCCAGAAAAGGGCGTTGTTGCCGTACAGCGGGCGTGCGGCGAGCGTCGCTCCCGACCATGGAAGGCCGATCACTTTTCGAAACTCGAACGCCAGCGCGGCCGCGACGGGTTCGCCCTCGTAACGGATGATCACCAGCGTCAGATAGTCTTGAAGCTTCTCGCTGACCTCACGGAAGAACAGCGAACTGTGCGTGGGCGATCCGAGATCGCGCATATTCGTGGAGTAGACGTCGTAAAACTCCTTGAGCGCCTGCGGGTCGGTCGGCTTATAAGTCTCCGTCTTCAACCCGGACCGCTCGCATCGGCGCAGCCGGTTGCGGCGCTCGGCGGGCAGACGCTTGAGCTGTTCCGCGGCCGTCTTCGCCAGTTCCAGACGCTGCGCCACCTTTTCCATACTGACCTCGAAGCGCGAATCGCCGGGGGGCGAGGGAGTACGCACGTGGAGCCGCTTGGCATTGAGGCTGAAGGCAAGTCTCAGTGCGTGGTCGAATATCGCGCGGTCAACTTCCGGACGAGCTTCTTCGGGCAGCCCGCTGGAATGACAAACGCCGCCGTAGTCGAGGTACGGCATCGAGGCCAGTTCATTCCCATACAGCAGGCTGCGCACGGAAATGAACGGCGCCACGGCCAATGGCCTGCCGTCCTCCTCGGCCATCAAGTAGAAGGGTTTGAATCCATACGCGCTGGCGACTATTTCACGCCACTGCCATAGATGCCCTGTGGTGGCTTCTTCCGAGCCTTCGACCAGCTCCTCCCAGTCGCGCTGGTTGGATTCCTCGCACAGAATGATTCGCATTAAGACCTCATTATTGACTTCGCGGTTGCCACGCTACGGGGACACGGCCGGTCATGCAGCGCCAAAGTCCAACTGCACCGGCGCAGTTGAGCACCAGAAAACGGTAGGCAAGGCTCACCCGCTCGTCCGCGCCGAGCAACGCGGCGAGCCAGCCAACCACGACCCAAATGCCGAAAAGCAGCTCTGCGTACAGGGCCGCGCGATAGAAGGCGCTGGTGGGCGCGAGCCGCAGCGTCGCGACGAGCGCCAGCGCGAGCAGCGGCACCGTCAGCCAGCGCGCCAGCTTATGCGACGCGAGCACCAGAAGCGAGCGCCATTGGCCCTTGCGCGCGAGCGCGGGGAACGTCCTGGTCAGCACCAGCGCCGCCTGCGACACCATGCGGACCTGGCGCGAAAACTCATTCTCGATCTTGAATTCCTCCTCGCACGTCGCGCGCTCGGCGATCACGGACTGCGCTCCTCCGAGCGCGACCATCATGGGATGCAGGAAATCGTTGATAAGCTCGGGCGGACGCTCGCGCCAGAGCGACTTGCGCATCGCGTAGATGGCGCCGTCGGCCCCCGCCACCACGCCGCTGCGCGATTCGAGTTGTTTGAGCGATCGTTCGTAGCGTTCATACATCGAGCCGGTCGGGCCGCCGGTATAAATGGTCCAACCCGTCACCAATCCGATTTTCGGATCCCTGAAGGGTCGGACCAGCTCGCTCAACGCTTCGCGGTCGAAGAAGGCGTTGGCGTCGGTGAAGACCAGGATCGCGCCGCGCGTGTACGCGATCGCGAAATTCATCGCCACACCTTTGCCCTCGCGCCGATCTTTCACCAGTAGCTTGACCCGATCGCTGACCAAAGGTTTGACGACGTCTGCTGTACGGTCGGTGCTGCCGTCGGAAACGATCAATATTTCGCTCGGGCCCTCGTAGTGGCAAGCAAGAAAGTTCGCGATTTTCGCCGCGATGACTTTTTCCTCGTTATAGACCGAGACTAACACCGAGACGCTCGGCCATCGCCATTCTCCTTCGGAAGCCTCTGTAAATTGAGGACGCCTCGCAGGTAAACACATCAGAACAAGCGGGTAAATAGCATAACTGTAGAGCAGAAGACCGAGGGTCAAGTAGAACAGGAATATCATCATCGTCCGCGGCCCCTCAGGCCGACCTGCCTCGCAAAACTTCGCGATACACTTCGACCGTTTGCTCCAGTTGCATCCGGATGTCGAACTGCCGCATGACGTGAGCGTGACCCGCGGCGGCAAGCTTCGCGGCAAGGTCAGGCGAGCGCAGCAGCCGCTCGACCGCTGAAGCTATTGCGCCCGGATCGCTCGGGGGAACCAGCAGCCCGGTTTGCTCATCAATAATCACTTCCGGCGTTCCGTCAACCGCCGTCGCCACCATCGGGCGCGAAGCCGCCAGCGCCTCGATCGCGACCAGCGGCAGACCTTCATGCAGCGACGGCAGGACTACCACGTCAGCCGCGGCAAACAACCTCGGCGCATCATTGCGATAGCCCAGAAACGCGACGTGACGACTCAATCCCAACGCTTCGACACGTGCTCTCAGTTCGCCTTCGAGACTCCCGCTGCCCGCAAACAATCCGATCACGCCGGGCCATCGCGACACCAGATCCGCCAGCGCCTCGATCAGGAAGATGTGACCCTTCTGGGTCTCGAGCCGCCCCAGAACGAGGATTGCCCGCTGTTCGCCGGTGAGTCCCAGTTCCGCTCTGGTCTCGTTCCTCAAGGCCGGGTCCAACGTGGCATAGAAGCTCAGGTCACGCCCATTATGGATGACGCGGATCTTTTCCTCAGGGATTTTCTTTTTTTCTCGAAGATCCCGAGCGGACGCATGAGAGACCGCGATATAGCGGTCCACCAATCGCGCCACCTGGCTGTCCACCCAGAAGCTGCCCTTGAGCGGCTTCCCCTCGCGCCACACTTCGCGTCCGTGGAAGGTCTCGACAACGGCTGGGACCCCTGCCAATCGCGCAACTGGAGAGGCAAACAGGCTTGAGATGAACAAATGCGAGTGCACAAGGGCGATACGCTCGCTGCGCAACAGGCGGACGAACCGGGACACCGCGCGAACGTCCATCAACGAAGAGACGTCCAATGGAAAGGCTTCGACGCGCGCCTTCGCCAACTCGTCACGCATCGTGCCCAGAAGTTGCTCGGGAGCTGCGAAGTAGGGTTTCAGGCCGTAGTCTGGCAGAGCGGCGAGAATTGAGAGCGCGTGTTCTTCCGCTCCGGCTCGAACCGAACTCCAGATGAAATGGAGGATTCGAGGCTGGTCGGCGCCCTCCATATTCACGTATTTGTATTTATCTGGAGTGATAGTTTCCTTACAGTCTCTATAACGGCTTGACACATATCATAAACGGAGGCGTCGCACCATTTTGTCTTTCAAGATTCCTTAAAAGCGACGTTATCAGCTCCTCGCAAGCGAAGGTATAAAGAAAATGGTCAGCCTGGGCGATCGATTGCGCGCGCTGCGAGTCGGTCAGCCTCGAGATGAACGCGGGGTAGCGGCCGCCCAAGGCAAAATAGCGGGTCGGCCCGCCCGGCGCGTCGTCGGCCCCGCCCTGCTGTGTCTCGATCGTGTCGTAGGCGACCGCACCGACCGCGACGATGCTCCTGCCTGGTGATACGCAGCCACGCGCGCGTCTAAGGCATCGTCGTTCGAATGGGTTTTGTTGGGTCGAACTTCGTGGGCTTGGTGCTAAAGCCGTGCTTGCTGACATGGGTATGGGTGTTACGGACCGCACCATCCTGGTGCGCGCTGTGATGCTTTGGCTTGTGTCCACTGATGTGGGTGGGCGAAGAAGGGTGAGCGCCCCGAGTATCATTGACACGATAACCAGGCATCGCACTGTCCGCGAGAGCCAAACGAGGAAGCCACGCGAGCAAAATCAAAGCTGACAAGCAGATGTAGACCGCCATTTTCACGAGGCCAAGTCTCCTATAATCAACGTCCAACGTCAGAGCTGCCGGAAGTCAGGATCAAGACAAATCAGGATCGAGACAGTGTGGCCTAAAGTCCGAAAGGCCAGGACCAGCGACCAGTTGAGCGATCGGCGACTGGTGTGGGACCTCCATGCGCGACCAAGGAGCTGTCGACCAGGACCGTAACTGATATATACTTTTGGAGCAGGTCATGTCCATGCCGACGAAGATCCGGTTTTTTCTCCGCGCTTCGCGATGAGCGCGCTGAACCCTTTTGCCATAAGAGGTTTCGTGTCGAAGAGTGATATCAGGCCGACCGCCATGATTGCTGGCCGTCCTCGCTCGAGGTGCGCGCGATCGCCGATTCAAGCCGGGCCGCACCCGGCCACTTGCCGCCGCGCACTGAGGCTTTCGACCGATACGCAAGTCAATAGCTACTTCCGAAACTCATCAACTTAGCAAGGATCGAGTCAATCGTGAGTCCCAACGAATCCGAACCGCAGCATTTCCCGGAGGCTTCGACCACGGAGTTTACGCCTCAAGCGCCTGGCTCATCGAAGCCTCCCACGCCATCGTCGCCGCTCGGCACCTGGGCGACCCAGGTCGAATCGATGTTCGTGCGCCGGCTGCTGGTGGTCGGGGGGCTCGGCATACTGGTGATGATCGGGCTTTTTCTGTCGAACTATTCGAGCGAAAAAGCCCGCTTCTACTGGTGCGCCATGTTTCCCATCTTCGGCGTAGCTTGTCTCGCGCATGAACTGGCGGCCGGACGGGCGTATGAGATCGCGTTGTGGCGAATCCTCCTGCGCCAGACGCTACATTGGATCGGACCCATAGTCGCGGTGAAAATTCTGTTTATGCAGCATACACGGGGCCAGATGGCCACGGATGCGGTCGCTTTGACTGTCATCCTGCTGCTCGCGGTGACCTGTTTTCTCGCGGGCGTTCACTTCGACCACAGCTTTTACTGGGTCAGCGCGTTTCTCGCCCTGGCGGCAGTGATTGGCACCGAGATCGAAACTTATCTCTGGTTCGTCGTGGTGCTGCTGCTGATCGCAATCGCGATCGTGGCGCTGTCGGCGATCCTGCTGCGCCGCGGTTCCAAGGCCGCCGCGGCACCCGGCCACATTTCGACCTCCTGACGGCCGGCGCAACAGCGCCGGACCGGCCGTGCTCCCTCCTCCCTCGTGTCGCGGAGCGGCGAACCGACTCATTGCGGACATGTCAGACGAGATCGCGCACATAGCACAGTCCGTGCGGCACCGGCTTCTCGCAAGCGGGTGCTCGCGCATCCACTATGTAGTCCTGGCTGCTTCAGCATCTATCATCATTCAACTATTTTCACTCCCCGCGATCGCCCTCGCACAACGGCCTCAACAGATCCCCCGGCGGACGGGGACGACACCCATAGCGCGAGACGCCAACGCCGCACGCAATCGGGTCGAAAGTACAGCGGCGGAGCCCACCGTCGCGCTTCCGATCCAAGGCGTCAAGGAATCTGAGTTACACGATAACTTCTATGAAATACACGACGGGCGCCGTCACGAAGCAATCGACATCGGTGAGCCGAAAGGCACGCCGGTACACGCTGTCGTGGACGGAAGGATTCAGAAGCTATTTTTCAGCAAAGCCGGCGGCAATACCATCTACGAGTTCGACCGGAGAAGTATATATTGTTACTACTACGCACATCTGGAGCGCTACCTTGACGGACTTCATGATGGAATGCTGGTTTCGCGAGGCGAGGTCATCGGGTACGTTGGCTCTACCGGCAACGCGTCCTCCGCCGCTCCTCATCTGCACTTCGCGATCTACCTTCTCGGACCCCAAAAACGCTGGTGGCAGGGCACACCGATAGATCCCTTTCCGATTCTCGAGCGCTCGCTAAAGGAGCCGCTCCCTTAATCGCGAAATGAAAAGGACCCGGCCGATGCCGGGCCGGCCTCTTCAACCGGGAGCTTGCGAGGCTTTTGTCCTCGAGGTCCGAAGCGCTCTCAGCCCCTCGGGGTTTTCTGTTTTGCGGTTCGTGCGGCGTATCCCGCTTGCGCGTGCTGCGCCGTCAACTCTTCGAGCAGCGCCTTCGCCTCCTTCTGGTCGACGGTGTCGAAGCCTTCGGTGAACCAGTTGTAGATCTCGGCGAGCGTCGTGCGCGCCTCGTCGCGGCGTCCCTGCCTGGCGAGCAGCCGCGCGAGGCTGGTCGTCGCGCGCAGCTCGTATGCCTTTGCCGCTTGCCGCCGAGCAACCTCGATCGCGGTGCGGAAGCATTGCTCGGCTTCAGCCACGCGATAATCGCCGAGCTTAAGCAACAGTTCGCCCTTGACCCGGTGCAGTTGCGCTTCGTCCACTTGATCGCCGATTCGCCCGAGCGTCTCGAGCGCGACGGTCACACGGTCGAGGCCTTCCGCCGGGTCGTGGCCGGCTCCGTAAAGCATCGCGAGACGGTATTGCGGCGAGAACTCCGACGGTGCCGGAAAGCCTTCGGCTTCGATCTCGGCAAGGATGCGACCCATCTCGGCGGTCCCCTCCCCGACGCGTCCGAGGCGGCACGATGCGTCGGCGCGCAACAGCGACGAGACGCGCACGATGTGAGTCCACCCATGATCGGTGGCGATCTGGATGGACAGCTCCGCCAGGTCCAGCGCACGACGCGAATCGCCGCACTCCAGATGGAGTGCGCCGTCGCACATACTCGTCACCGCGATCCAGAGCGGCTGGTCCAGCGCTTTGGCCTCGCGCACCGCGTCGGCCGATTCTCGCAGCGCTTGCGTCGGGTAGCCCAGATTGAAAAGTAAGGCGCACAGCCAATACCGGCTCCACCAATACCGGCTCCACCAATAGGTACTGGAGAAGTTCATGTCTTTTCGCAGTTCCGGATCGAATAACTCAAGCGCGCGCTGATAGTGACCCCGCGCCGCGATGAAATCTCCCGCTACGACCGCCTCATGGCCCTCGGCTTCCGATGCAAACATGATAGTCAGCCGGCGGTCGGTGGGTGAGAAGTCTCCAACACCTTCGGCCATTCTCGTCAGTTCGAGCGCGAGCTCGCGCGATCGCGTAAGCTCCCGCCGATTACAGTGAAAAGCGCGAGCCACGGCGGTCGCACCGAATAGCTCCCTGTGATCACCGAGGGTCGCGGCCAGCTCCCTCCATCGTTCCAGTGGCGCCGCGAGTTCGCGGGCGGCGTAGTCCTTGGTCAGCTGTATGCAATTGCAAAGGGACGCCTGGAGACGCAGATCGCTGCGATTTCTCCTTTCGCCACTCGGAAGCTCGGAGAGCTTTTCCAGCGCGCCGCGGGTCAGGCTGAGCGCCTCGCCGTAGGCCGCGCGTTTCGCCGCCTGCTTCGCCGCCAGCGTCAGGTACTCGACCGCGCTCTCCACGTTGCTGCTGCTGCCGTAATGATGCGCAAGCTCGGACACGTGATCGTCGAGATGGTCGTGCCACAGCGCATCGATCGCGGCCGCGATTCGCTCGTGCAGTATCTTGCGCCGCTCAGTGAGTATCGAGTTGTAGGCAACACCGTGCGTCAGTGCGTGCTTGAAGGTGTACTCGAAGTCGCCGCCGCCAAGCTGTTCGAAAATAAATTCGCGCTCCTGCAAGCTCGATAGCATCGGGAGCAGTTTCCCCTCGGGCATCCCGATCACGTGCGTTGCAAGCGTCAGAGAGAACTCGGTGCCGATGACCGCGAGGGTCTGCAACAACTCTTTCTCGGCGGGGGGCAGCCGGTCGATGCGCGAAGCCAATATGGCCTGAACCGTGGCCGGAATGCGCAACTTGCTGAGCGATCGCGTAATCTTCGTGTACCCGTTGCGGACCAGCGTTCCATCTTCGAACAGCGCCTGGATCGTCTCTTCCATGAAAAACGGCGTGCCCTCGCTGCGCTCGAGGATCAGATGCTTGAGCGGCGCGATCTCCACGCTGTCGCCCAGCAGGGCGGTCAACATCTCATTGGCGCCTTCGTTGCCCAGCGGCTCCAGGCGCAGTCGCGTGTAGGAGGTCCGATTGCCCCAATCGTGGCTGTACTCGGGCCGGTAGTTCACGAGCAGCAGAACTCTCGCAGACCCAATCGCATCAGCCATCAGGTCGGGCAGCGCCTGAGTCTCCTCGTCGATCCAATGGAGGTCCTCGAATATCAGCATCAGCGGCTGATTGGCGCTCTCGCGCAGGAGAATCCGCTTGATCGCGTCGAGCGTGCGCCGCCGCCGAATCTGCGCATCCATCTGGGCGAGCGGATCGGCGCCTTCGACCAGCGCCAGCAGTCCGAACAGATACGGCAGCGCGTCTTCCAGCGCGCGGTCCAGCGTGATGATCTTGCCGTTGACTTTTTCGCGGCGCGTGCGGACGTCATCTTCGGGCGCGATCCGAAAATACGAGTGCAGCAGGTCTATCAGTGGAAGGTACGCGGACGCCTTGCCGTGCGAGACCGAATAGGCCTCCAACACCGTCCAGCCGCTCTGGTACCGGAGCTTGAACTCATAGAACAGCCGTGATTTGCCGATGCCCGCCTCCGCCACGACACCGGCGATCTGACCGTGTCCCGCCTTGGCCTGCTCTGCCGCGCGCGCGATCGCCTGAATCTCCGGCTCGCGACCAACAAACCTGGTCAAGCCGCGGCGCGCCGAGAGTTGAAGCCGGGTACGCAGCGGCCCCAGGCCTATCACTTCGAAAACATTCACCGGCCCGGTGATGCCCTTTACTCGCGTCGGTCCAAGCGCTTTGAAAGTGAAATAGCCCTCACACAACTTTTCGATGGCCTCGGTAACTGCGATCGATCCGGTCGGCGCCAGCGCCTGCATCCGCGCCGCCAGACCGGTCGAGTGCCCGACTGGGGCCTACTCGGTGCGCTCATCGGCCGTCCTGATCGAACGCACCACCACCTCGCCAGTGTGTGCTCCAATCCGTGCCTCGATCGGGGTCTGCCCGGACTGACGCAGCTCAGCCGCATAGCGCCGCAGCTCCTCTTGCATTCGGAGCGCGGCATAGAGCGCACGCTGCGCATGATCTTCATGAGCGACCGGAGCACCGAACAAGGCGAAAATGCCGTCACCCGTGGACTGGGCGACATAACCCTCGTAGCGATGGACCGCTTCCATCATCAGCTTCAGCGCTGGATCGACGATGCCACGCGCTTCTTCGGGGTCGAGGTCCTCGATCAGGTCCATCGACCCCTTGATGTCGGCGAACAGCGCGGTGACGGTCTTGCGCTCTCCGTCGATGGGCCCGTCGGTGGGGGTGATGCCCACGCTTTTGGCACCATTATCTTCGCCTGATGGCTTTTCCCGCTTTGCGCCCGCGCTTCGTTCGGGCGGGGCGAGCAAGGTTCCGCATTCCTGGCAGAACTTTGCTCCGACAGGGTTCTGATAAGTACAGCGGGAACAGCCGCGAGCCAACGCCAGTCCACACTCGATACAGAACTTCGCACCGAGAGGATTCTTCAAATCGCAGCCTGAACAGCGCATCACGCCCCCTTTCAAGACAATGCAATCGTTAACATAAACATCCACTATAGAAGCAGTCGTAGCAATAATAGCAGCACCAAGAGTAGACCGACCGAATCTAGTCTCGCAACAGTCCGATCGGTGCGCCTAACTAAAGGAGTTGCCCTGAACGCAAAATGAGGCCGGCCTGGCTGATGCCGGGCCGGCCTCTGGAACGGGGAAGTTGCGAGGCTTTGCGGCCTCGAGGTCCGAAGCGGTTCCTACTTGGATTTACCGCAGCAATCCTTATAGGCCTTGCCGGACCCGCATGGACACTTGTCATTCGGTTGTGGCATAACGCTCATCCTCCTTTGGTTTGCACGTTGTCTACGTTCCTAAGTTTCCTGCGCAGATGAACGCAGGAATCAGAACACTGAATGATGAGTCGATTCGACTCCGTCACGTTAAACGACACCAGGCTTCGTTTCATTCACTTGCGGGCGACGTTCTCAGGATCACGTGGGCCACCAGTCCGCAGACCATTGCGACGATCCCACCCGTAGCCAGACACTCCCACCACGGCATCCAGTGATGAAGCAACAGGATTAGGGCTGCCAGTAAGCATGCGCCGCCGATCGCACCTGCGCACAGGATCACCAGACCCGCAATCGCCCGATCGACCATCGCCGTCAGCGACGGACCAATCCTTGCCTGCAAAAGCTGCAATTCCAGTTGTATGACGCGCGACAGATCCTCCATCATCCGGCCGAGCAGCGTCGGCCATTCCGCGCCAGTTTCGGACTCGGTCACGGGCGCGTTATGCTGATCCTGTGGTGTCACTATTCGGGAGTCCATCGTTCCGTGCCTCTCGCTATGCCTCGCGCCATGCCTCGCTCAGCACTGCTGCGACCACGCCGCCCAGGACTAGCATTGCGATAGATCCATTTTCGCGATTGCCACATACGAAACCCAGCGCGCCAGCGATACCTGCCGACCAGAGAGGATGTCGCTCCACCAGATGCGCAGGCCGGAATTGCGTGACCGTTTCAACCTTCTGTTCAACCTTCCGATTGACCTCGGTGACGGTTTGATGGAGGTTGTGCCGCGCCTCTTCCAGCTCGCCTTTGATGCGGTCGATGTTGTCGTCCATTTTGATCTGTTACAGCCTCGAGCGCGTTGACGAGCGCCGTGCCAGCGAAAGTCCGTCCAATAAACAGCCCCAGCGCGACGCCCAGGCGGCTACGTAATCCGCCGCCCAGCGTAAACCCTAATCCCGCCGATACGGTAAGGGCGCGCAAGGGTCGCCGTCGTATGTTCGACGCCATTCGGTCGAGGTCAGGCGACATGCGTTGCGATCTGGTTTCAGGAGTCATCGTTGTGCTCCCGGAGACTCTATAACGAAACTTGCCTGAGGACCTTGGCGGCCACATAACCGATTACGAATGCTCCCGCGAGTGCGAGCCAAGGCTGGCGCTGCACGAAATCGGCAAGCCCGTCTGACACTTCGCTCGCGTAGTCCACTCCTTTGGATACGTACTCGCGCGTGTTGTCGTAGCCTTTTTCGATCGCCTCGCGGCCCATGTTCTTGATCTCTTCCACAGTATCGCTCGCAGCCGCGGCTGCTTTGTTCAGATTATCCATTGATCCATTCTCCTTGAGTTTGCTGAGAACATTGTTTACGACACACTTTGCACGAAACTCGCCTTCTCAATTGCGCAGCGGCAACTCCGCCGCGCCATTAAGTGACTTTGAATGAACGGCTTCGCAATAGTCAGACGGGTTGCAGCGAATGATGAAGCTCAATCCGCCGGTCAGCCAGCCATCGTCTTGTAACTAAGTCGGGAGCAAGGGCTGTGCCCGCGTTGAATTTCGACTTCGCCGGCGTCCTCTCGAACCTGAAGTTGCGAGTCTATCATTCGTTTTTTATTTCGATGCCGAGCGAAGTTCGTGAGCGTTTGGATTCGTCGATCTCCCTTTTTTACAGGAATGGGTTGAATAAATTGCAAAAGGAAGCGGTGATACCTCGATTTCCAGCAACCTATTGGATGGCCTTCGTCTTGCTTCTCTATTTCAAGGTCGCGGCGTAGCCGCGCATCATTTCGGGTTCACAAGTAAGAGGACATCAATATGACGCGAGACGTTGGTTCGACTCGCAGGGAGGTTTCTATGAAGAACGTATTTGGGCTGAAGATAATTGTGCCGGTATTGGCACTAGGTATGGCCGTGGCAGCGCCGGTTTTCGCACAGGAAGACACCGGATCGGCCAGTCAATCGATGCGTCAGGCGGGAGCGTCGGCCGAAGATGCGGCGTCAGACACGGGCCAGGCAGTCAAGCATGCGTATCACGGCACCGTGACCGCGCTGTCGGATACCGCGATCACCGCGAGAGTCAAAACCGCCTTGCATGAAAACAAGGTTACGAGTGATAGCGATATCCACGTCGACACGGTGGCGGGCGTCGTGACGCTCGAGGGTACGGCATCGTCAGTCGAGGCTATTGCGACCGCGCAGCAGCTCGCGCAGCAGACCAAGGGTGTCAAAGAAGTGAAGAACGAATTAGCGACGTCACCCACCGCGTCGCGGTGACGTGAATCGGGGATCAGTCCCCGCACGTCGTGATTCCCGTGATTCGATCATAGCGGGTACCGGCTTGGTCAGGCGGTACCCGCTACGCATTCTGGAAGCGCAGGCGGCGATGCGCGCCCCTTGCGGAGCGCGCATCGCCGCCGATTGTTGGCAGTGTCGCCGCGCGCCGCGGCGCGCGGCATCGAGCCCTACGTAGTCGCCGCCAGCGCTTCCGCGTGTGCCACCGGCTCTGGCTTGCCCGAGGACCCCAGTGGAACCGAGCCCGGCGCGCGCTCGAACGGATCTTTCAGGCCGAGCTTGCGGGCGTGCTCGCGCAGCGGCGGAATCACCTCCTGCGCAATCAGCCGCATGCTGGTGCGCCGCGCTTCGGTCGATATCGGGCCGTCGTTCTGCCAGAAGGCGAAGATGCCCGGCCGCAATACGTCGAGGATGTGCTTGAGCTTGGGGATGACCGACTTCGGGGTGCCGACGATGATCTGGTTGTTCTTTTGCGCACCCTCGTAGCCGGCGTAAACGGCCTTGCGCAGCGCTTCGACGTCGACCTCACCATCCATCGACTGGAACAGCGCCGGGCCATTGGGATTATTCGGGTCGCTGAACTGCCGCGCCATCCGCCGCGTCGCTTCTTTCGAGTTGTATCCCGGCGGGAACATCCATTCGCCACGCGCGAAATGGGAGAGTCCGCCGCCGTAGAGATCCATCTTGCCCAGCTCCTGCGCCTTCGCCTCGGTCTCTGCCACGAAGACCTTCTGCAGGTACCCGAAATTCTCGGTGCCCGCCTGGTAACCCTCTTTCGCCGCCGCCTGCGTGTAAAGGTTCCACATCTCGACTGTCGGCTCGAGGTAGGTCGCGAGCGCCAGGTACGGATACTTGTGCTTGGCGCACCAGAGCAGGGTTTCAGGGCTGACCAGGCCGGGAATCCAGATCGGCGGATGCGGCTTCTGCAGCGGCAGCACCCACGGATTCACGAAACGATAGTGGAAGTGTTTCCCCTCCCAGCGAAACGGACCTGGACGCGTCCAGGCCGCGATCACGAGGTCGTGCGCCTCGTTGAAATATTCGCGGTTGTAAGCCGGATTGGCGTTGTTGGCGAGTTGCTCGCTGCCCGCGCCGCGGACCCATCCGCCGACCAGCCGGCCGCCGGAGATCATGTCGATCATCGCCAGCTCCTCGGCCAGGCGCAGCGGATTGGCGACCACCGGCAGCGGATTGCCGAGCAGCACGATGCGCACCTTCTTGGTGATGCGCGCGAGGATCGAGGCCTCCATGTCCATCACGGCGCCCATGCAAAATGGGGTGCCATGATGCTCGTTGAGCATCACGCCGTCGAAGCCGAGTTCTTCGGCCATCACCTTGTCGTCGAGATACTCGTTGAGAAGCTTCGCGCCCTTGACCGGATCGAAAAATCGATTGGGCACCCCGAAGAAGCTCTGGATTCTCAGAACTTCGTCTTCGGGAACGTCAAGGTACGGCCGTTCAGTGAAATACATTATATGCATATCAAGCCCTCCGTATCGGTCTCATGAGCTATCTGAGTCGTGCATTTCCTGACTGTATTACCTATTTCAAAAGCGCTTGCGCCGGATCTCAAATAGCGCGCCCCGCAAACGCCATTGCTACATTCCCAGCCCTTCCATCGAGCCCACATACTCGGGCTTGCCCGTCGGACATAACGGCACCGAACCGGGCTTGCGCTCGAATGGGCCCTCGAGACCAAGCTCCCTGCCGATCTCGCGCAGTTGCGGGATGACTTCGGTGCCCAGCAGCTTCAGACAGGTCATCCGATCCTTGGCCGGCGCCGGGCCGTCGAGCCAGAACGAGAAAATTCCCGGCCGCAGCACTGACAACACCTTCCGCAGCTTGGGGATCACCGTCTTGGGCGTCCCCGTGATCATCTGCAGGCTCTCTTTGGACCCGTCGTAGGCCGCGTGGATCGTCTTGCGCAGCGCGTCGAGGTCCTCGGTGTGATCCTGAGAAACGAACGACAGCCCGGGCGTGTTGGGATTGGCGAACAGAGTCGAAAGCCGCCTGGTCGCGGCCTTCGAGTTATAGCCCGGCGGAAACATCCACTCAGGCCGCGCGAAGTGCGAGAAGCCGCCGCCGTAAAGGAAGAGCCGGCCCATCTCGTCAGCCTTCTCTTCGGTCTCGTGGACGAAGACGGGCTGCAGATAGCCGAAATTTTCCGGCCCCGTCTGGTAGCCCATCTCCGCCGCGCGATCAGTATACATCCGCCACATTTCCAGCGTCGGTTCGAGCATCGTGGCCAGCGCCACGTAAGGGTAACGATGCTCGGCGCACCAGCGGACCGTCTCGGGACTGATGAGGCCAGGAATCCAGATTGGCGGGTGCGGCTTTTGCAGCGGCAGGACCCACGGATTTACGAAACGGAAGTTGAAATGCTTGCCTTCCCATCGAAACGGACCCGGCCTGGTCCAGGCCGCGATCACGAGGTCGTGCGCCTCCTCGAAGTATTCGCGGTTGTACGCCGGGTTGGCGTTGTTGGCGAGCTGTTCGCTGCCCGCGCCGCGGACCCATCCGGGCACCAGCCGCCCGCCCGAGATAAGGTCGATCATCGCCAGCTCTTCGGCCAGGCGCAGCGGGTTAGCCACCACCGGCAGCGGATTGCCGAGCAACACGATCTTGACCTTGCTGGTGCACCTGGCGAGCACCGCCGCCTCGACGTCCATCACCGCGCCCATGCAGAAGGGCGTGCCGTGATGCTCGTTGAGCATCACGCCGTCGAAGGTGCCGAGCTGGTCGGAATAGATCTTCTCGTCGAGATACTGGTTGAGAAGCTGCGCGCCCTTTTGCGGATCGAAAAACTTGTTCGGCACGCCGAAAAAGCTGCGCAGCTTGAGCACCTCGTCCTCGGGCACGTGGTGATAGGCCCGCTCGGTAAACCACATTATGTGCATTCAGCTATCTCCGAGTGTCAGCCCAAAAACGCGCGCACCTGCTTTAGAAATTCGGCCGGCTGCTCGACTCCGGGATAGTGTCCGCAATTGTCGATCGTCACTACCTTCGAGCCTTTGATCGAGCGTTGATAGACTTCGGCCGCGCTGAGCGGAACGACCGCGTCCTGCTTGCCCCACAAGAGCATCGTCGGCAGTCCGTCGACGCCCTCGAGCAGGTGCGGCAAGCTGGGATTGAACATGTACGGCTCCCACGCCAGCCGCGCGGTCTCGGCGCGCGCCTCTTCCCACGCCTCGTACTGCTCCGGCGTCTGCTCACCACCGAACAGCTTGGTGAAATCCGGTTTCTGCGGGTCGGCCGCACCGCGCGTGAGATAGACGCGCGCGGTCACCGTGAACATGTCCATGATGTCGCCCTGGGGCGGGCGAATGCCTGCCGGCGCGACCAGGATCATCTTGCTGAACTGGGCCGGGTTGGCGGCTGCCATCTCGGCGGCGATCCAGCCGCCCAGCGAGTGGCCAATCACGTCGACCGGTCCCAGCTTCTGCTCGCGCACGTAGCGCTGGTAGAAGCCGGCCAGGTCGCGGATGCTCATGATCCAGTCGGCCATCGCGGTTTTTCCAAAGCCGGGATGAATCGGCGCAAGCAGCGTGCGGTCCTTGGCCAGCGCCGAGTTCCACGGCATCCATCCCGGCCATCCTAGTTCACCGTGCAGGATCAGCAGCGCCTTGCCCTTGCCGCCCTTGACGATGACCAGTTCCGTATCGCCGACGCGGACCTTTTCTTCGGTCCATTCCTTGTCTGCCATTGAGACTTTCTCCGAGGTTGTATTCGTGGCGTCCTAACGGGCCCGTCGATTCCCCCAACCGGTCCGCCCGTGCAAAACCAACTCCGATCAGCTTCAGGTCTAGTACAGTGCCATCACATTTGCCACCGGATTTCCTGATCGGTTCCGCCGCTTGAGGCCGGAAAGGGCATTCATCGCCGTAGGTGCCGGCGCCGGGCCGACGAGCCGGCATGCCATAATACGGCCTACAATCACGTGCGTGTGAAAGCTATAATCGCGGAACGGAAGCCGGGGGCGCAGGATACGCGCGGGACAGGCGCATGATGCGCCGACCCCGTGCGCTGACAATCTGACTGATGGGCTGCCGACGGGTTGAAAATGGACGATCTGGCACAAGCTCGCGAACGGATGGTGGTCGAACAACTCGAGCGCCGCGGTATCCGGGATTCCCGCGTGCTCGCCGCGATGCGCATGGTGGAGCGCGACCGCTTCATCCCGGCCGAGTATGCCGCGCAGGCTTACGACGACGAGCCACTGCCAATCGGCGCTGAACAAACCATCTCGCAACCTTATATGGTTGCGCTGATGTGCGAGGTCGCCCAGCTCACCGGCGTTGAACGCGTGCTCGAGGTCGGCACCGGTTCAGGGTACGCCGCGGCGATCCTCGCGCGCCTGGCCGCCGTCGTTTATTCGGTCGAGTGTCTCCCGGCGCTGTACGAGCGGGCGCGCGCGCGGCTTGAAGCGATCGAGGTCACCAACGCGCACCTGAGCTGTCGCGACGGATCGGGGGGATGGCCCGAACAGGCGCCGTTCGACGCCATCGTCGTGACCGCCGCGATGCCCGGAATCGCGCGTCCGTTGCTCGATCAACTCAAGCCCGGCGGTCGGCTGGTCGCGCCGATCGGCGAAGATGACCTGCAAACCCTGGTGCGAATCAGCCGGCGCGACGGCGCCTGGTGCGAGGAATATTTCGGCGAATGCCGGTTCGTCAAGATGACCGGCCGCTACGGGTTCACAGCGCAATGATTCGCAAGAAGGTTTGCAGGCCAATTCGCAAGATGGTGCACGAAGAGCTTCACCGGAAGGCTCACAGGAAGCTTCACAGGAAGCTTCAAATGACGCTTGGCGTACCGCGCGCTTAACCAAGGCGCGGGGTGGCGGGCCGCAGGGGCGGCCGTGGTGGCATGGTGGAAGAGGACGCGGGCGGGAGCAAGGTCGATAGGGCGGCACGCGCACGTGCGGCGCCGATGCTGGTCGCCGCATCGCTCGCGACCGCGGTTATAATCGCGATAGTTGTATGCTCGGGATGCTCGACGTCGGCGTCGCGCAACCCGCCGCTGGTGCGGGACAGCCGCAACCGGCGACCGGTCGAGCACGTCGTGCGCCCCGGCGAAACCGTCTACCACATCGCTCACGTTTACGGTGTGAGCGTCCAGCACCTGCTGGAAGCCAACCATCTGAGCGACTCGCACGACCTCCGCGTGGGCCAGAGCCTGCTGATTCCCGGCTCCTACACTTACGCCTCACTCGGCGGCCTCGAGAGCAGCACGCCTGGAAGCACGATGTGGGACGTGCCGCGTGCCTCACGCCAGTTCGCATGGCCGGTATGGTCGGGCACGGTGACCTCAGGCTTCGGAGTTCGGCACGGCACGATGCATGACGGCATCGACATCGCGGCGCCGGTCGGTACGGCGGTACGCGCGGCCGACTCCGGCACGGTGGTCTTCGTGGGGATACTCAACGGCTACGGCAACACGGCTATCATCCGTCATTCCGACAACTACGTGACAGTTTACGGCCATAACTCGCGCATCCTGGTAAGCGAAGGCTCACCGGTCGCACGGGGCCAGACCATCGCGGAAGTCGGCACCAGCGGCCGGACCACGGGCCCTAATCTTCACTTCGAGGTGCGCTACGACAATCACGCCTACAATCCACTGAGTTACCTGGCGCCGCCGGGGCCTACTCCCATGGAAAGCTTTGCCCGCAACGGCCCGTCCTAGTATCTTCAGCCAGACCCGCGCAGCGCAGGCGCCGGCACCAACACACCAATGATGGAATTGAACGAACTTCGACGCCTCGTACGTGATGTCCCGGACTTTCCCAAGCCGGGAATCCTGTTTCGCGACATAACTCCGCTTATCGGCGACGCGCGCGCCTTCGCCGCGGTGGTCGATATGGTGGCGGCGCCGTTTCTGGGCAAGGTCGACACGGTGCTCGGAGTCGAGTCGCGCGGCTTCATCGTCGGCGCTCCCGTGGCCTATCGCCTCGGCGTGGGACTGACGATCGCGCGCAAGCCGGGCAAATTGCCCTTCCATACGATCGGCGAAACCTACGATCTCGAGTACGGCAGCGCCGGGCTCGAGGTCCACGAGGACGGACTGGTGCGCGGCGCGCGGGTGTTGATCGTAGACGATCTGCTGGCGACCGGCGGCACGGCAGAGGCCACGGTGCGCCTGGCGCAAAAACTCCAGGCCGACATCGTGAGCTGCGCTTTCGTGATCGAATTGGCCGCGCTGGGCGGACGCCAGCGCCTGGCATCGGTCCCCTGCTTCTCGCTTCTCCAGTATGATTGAACTGACCTGGACCGTCGGGACGGGACGGCCGCTTTGGTAGCCGCCGCGTCCCGCGCGAGCTCGAGCGCCGGCTGGCGGACGTGCTGGTTCCGTGCAACTCAATGACATGCAAAACGGGGTCGCGGCGGATCGGAAACGCCTGCTGACCGTGCTCGCCGTGACGACGCTCTATTGCGCCACCGAATTCATCGGCGGGTGCTATTCCAACAGCCTCGCGCTGATTTCCGACGCGGTACATCTGCTGACCGACATCGCCGCGCTCTGTCTCGCGCTGCTCACCCTATGGATATCGACGCGGCCGCCGAGCAGCGCCAAGACCTACGGCTATCTGCGCGCCGAAATCCTGGGCGCGCTGGCCAACGGGCTTTTCCTGTGGCTGCTGGTGATCTTCATCTGGTTCGAAGCCGCTCAACGCCTGCACAATCCCCAACCCGTCGCGGGGCTGACCGTGATCGCGATCGCAACGATCGGCTTGGGCGTCAATGGTTTCTCGGCGTGGATGACGCACTCAGCCGGCGCCGCCGAGACGGGGCGGCCGGGGATGGCGGTGCGCGCGGTATTCGTCCACGTGATGTCCGACCTGATCGGCACTTTTGGCGTAATGCTGGCGGGAGCGCTGGTGTTCTTTTTTGGATGGCACCAGGCGGACGCGCTGGTGAGCTTGTTGATCGGCGCGCTGGTGCTCTACAGCTCGTGGGGCCTGGTGCGCGAAGGCGTCGACATCCTGATGGAATCGGTGCCGGCGCATATCGACCTCGAAGAGCTGCGTCACGATCTGCTCGCGGTCCAGGACACGGAGGAGGTCCACGATCTTCACGTATGGTGTCTGGCGAGCCGCCAGTTCGCGCTCTCGGCGCACGCAGTGGTCACACGCGAGGCCGACCAGGACCGCGTGCTCTCGGAGATGTCGGCGATGCTCGAGCGGAAGTTCAACATCCGGCACATTACCGTGCAGCTCGAACGCGACAGCCGCCGCGCCAGCGAGCCCGAGCACTTCTGAACCGCGCTCGCGATGCAGCGCGTCTGCGATCCGAGACGCACCGCGCCGCCGCGATTTCGATCACCGCCGCGCCCCAGCCGCGAATTACTTCAGCGCAATTCCTTCAAACACTCACGATCCACGACCGGGGCGCGCTTGGCGCCCGGCGCCAGCTTCACGCTTCCGGGAGCGCGCTCGAACGGATCGAGCAGGCCTTTTTCCTTTGCGTGCTTCTTTAGAGCGGGTATCACCTCGTCGGCGAATAGACGCATGCTGGTGCGGCGATCGTCGTCGGCAACCGGCCCCTGGATACTCAGAATAATGAAAATGCCGATGCGCAGTACGCTCATGATGGTTTTGATCTTCGGGATCACGGTCTGGGGCGTGCCGACGATCACCTGCATGTTCTGCTGACCCCGCAGCAGCGCCGCGTGCAGCTTGCGGCGAACCTCGGCGTAGTCGAACGCTCCGGCCTCGGCGCCGTGCATCTGCTCCCTCACCTTCTCGCCGCTGATGCCGAGCCACGCACTGGTCTGTTGCTTGGCGAGTATGCGGATTGCGGCCTTGGAGTTGTAGCCCGGCGGCATCGTGTACTGCGGCGCGGAAAAGGCATTCTGGCCACCGCCATACACGAAGCCTTCGGCGATCGCCTGGGCCTTTTCCTCGGTCTCGGCGACCGCGGTCGCGATCATGTAGCCGAAGTTCTCGGTGCCTGCCTGGTAGCCATGCTTCGCGGCCTCATCGGCGTAGAAGTCCCACAAGTCGCACGTTGGTGCCAGCGGGGTGCCGAGACCGATGTACGGATAACGATGCTCGGCGCACCATTGCACGGTCTCGGGACTGAGCGTGCCCGGAATCCACATCGGCGGATGCGGCTTCTGGTACGGCAGCGCCCATGGATTCACGTGGCGATAATGGAAATGCTTGCCCTCGTAGCGCCACGGGCCGGGCCGGGTCCAGGCCTGCACGATAAAGTCGTGCGCCTCGTTGAACATCTCGCGGTTGTAAGCGGGATTGGCATTGTTGAAGAATTGCTCGCTGCCTGCGCCGCGCACCCATCCGGTGACCAGGCGGCCGCGCGAGATTAGATCGATCTCGGCCAGCTCTTCAGCCATCCGCAATGGATGTTTGATTACCGGCAACGGGTTGCCGACTAGAACGAGGCGCACGCGCTTGGTTCGATAAGCCAGTACGGCGGCCTCAACGTTCATCACCGACCCCATGCAAATCGGGTTGCCGTGATGCTCGTTGAGCGCGACTACGTCGAAGCCAAGGTCCTCGGCGTAGCAGTTTTCATCCAGGTAGTAGTGGTAGTCGTCAGCCGCCCTTTCACGATCGTACAGCCTATTGGAGACGGCGAAGAATCCGCCGTTTTTTAGAATCTCTTCTTCCGGCAGCCATCGATAGGGCCGCTCCGTGAAATAACCTACCTGCATTTACGAACTCCTTATGGGGGCGGTCCCGGCTCACGCCGCGAGAAACTTGCGCACTATGCGATCGAACTCCGCCGGGTTTTCCATCTCCGGGCGATGTCCCACGCCTTCGATCAGCGCGACCTGCGCGCTCTCGATCGCCGCGCGATACGCGTCGACACACCCGCGCGGCACGATCCCGTCGAGCGTGCCCCACACGAGCAGGGTGGGAATTTTCAGCCCGCGCAGCAGGTACGGCAGGCTGGGATTGTGCAGGAACGGCTCCCAGCCCAGGCGCGCGGTCTCCGCACGCGCGTCCTCGAACGCCTCGAACTGCTCGGGCGTCATGCGTGCACCGAATACATCCATAAATTCCGGCGTGTTGGCGGGGTCGGCGACGGTGGCGAGCAGATGATTCCGAACCGTCACCGCAAAGATATCCAGAATCTCGCCGTCCACCGGCTTTATTCCCATCGGCGCGACCAGCACCATCCGCGAAAAAATCCGCGGGTCGGCGGCCGCCATCTCCGCCGCGATAAATCCGCCGGCCGAGAAGCCAATCACGTCGATTGGCGCGGCGCCCAATTCGCGGATGACTTGCGAATATAAGCCTGCCAGGTCGCGATAGCTGCGGATCCAATCGATGCGTTCGGTGCGGCCGAATCCGGGCTGAAGCGGAATTACCAGCGCGCGCTCCTGCGCCAGCCGCTCATTCCATGAAAGCCAGCCCGGATAACCGAGCTCGTCGTGCAGAATGAGCAGCGGTTTGCCGGTGCCGCCGCGAATCACGGCGATTTCGGCGCCCGCCGCGCGGACGTTGTTCTCGGTCGGAGTCGTCAAGATGTCCTCCTCGGGCTCCTTCGTTGTTAGAGGCGCAAGCGGTCTACGGATGCCCGGGTAAAATTCCAGCTGCCGATAAATTTTTCGCAGGAATCGTCCGCGACTGCAATGCGCCACCGCAATGCGCCACCGCAAAAGGGCTGCAGACCGCCAATCACGGCTGGAAGATTGACTGTTATGAGTACGCCAATTTCTGGAGATGCTCGGTCAGGTCCAGCGCGACCGGGCGCCATCGCGCGGTGCGCAAATCCGCGCCGCCCGCTGCCTCTTCGAGAATGTGAATCGAGCCGAGATCGATGTGCGGCTCGAATACGCCCGTCAACTGCCGCACCATCGCACGAATCACGCCGCGGTGCGCGACCAGTAACGCGTTCGAGCCCGTGCGGCCGCCCACGCTGGCGTCGTGCCACAACGCCAGCATCCGCGCGGTCCCACGGGCCACGCGCGCAACAAACGCCGCCCTGCTCTCGCCTTCGGGATAGACGAAGTCCGCCGCCAGCCGGTTGGCGTTCCATCGTTGAAAGTCTTCGGGGTAGCGCCTGGCAATCTCCTCCGCGGTGAGGCCCTCGAACAGCCCGAAGTCGACCTCGACCAATTCCTCGATCGCAACCGCCGCCGCGTCTTTGCCCGCGATGATCCGCGCGGCTTCCGCCGCGCGAACCAACGGGCTCGTGAATACCGGGGCGAAGCCGCGCACGTCGCCCCGCGTCACCAGCCATTCGCGCGCCGCGCGCATCTGCCGGCGGCCCAACCCCGACAGCGCCACGTCGGTGCGGCCGTAGTAACGGATACTCGAGTGGCCGACGGTTTCGCCGTGGCGCACCAGCACCAGCCGCAGCGGCCCGGTCATCTCGCGCCCGCGGCGTCGTCGAGCGGGTTGAGCACCAGGCCGGTCAGCAGCTTGGGATAGAAGTACGTCGACTTCTCCGGCATCACGGCGCCCGCGTCGCTGACAGCCTCGACGTCGCTTATCGACGGCGGATTCATCAGGAAGGCGCCGCCCGCGCTGCCCGGTCCGACGCTCCCGAGCGCGCCCAGTGCGTCGATGGTGTATTCGATAAGGCCGCCCGCTTTGACCTGCTCGGGAGTGATTTCAAATATGCGCTCCAGCACCAGCGCATGCAGCACGCTTACGTCGAGCCGCCGCACGGCCTGCGGAGCCCCGGGCATCGCGTCAGCCATCGCGCGCGGATCCTTGAGCCGCAGCAGCCGCAGCTTGACCCGCTCGCCGCCGAGCGCGACCGCAAGCGCGCCCTGCCCGGCGTTCGCCAGCGCCGCGCGCATCACATCGGGACTGCTGAACTCCTCGAGCGCAAACAACGGCGCCGCCCGCTGATCGAAGGACGCTATCGTCTCCGGGTCCAGGCGCCGCGCCACGCGATAGGTCGGCAGGATCACCAGTCCCGGATCGTCGCAGGCGACCAGCGTCATCATCGTGTAGTCATAAGGCCGCGCGCCGGCCGGATCGCCCTCGGCCACGCGCCGGCGGCGGCGATACTCGAGCGCGGTTTCGTAGCGATGGTGTCCGTCGGCGATGAAGATGCGCGGGCTCTCGAGTTCCTGCTGAATCGTCGCGATCGCCGCCTCGTCCTCGATTGGACGCAACTGGTTGCGGATGCCGAGATCGTCGGTGACCTCCAGCGCAGGCTCGCGCGGCGCGAGTTCGGCCGTGAGACGGGCGAGCGCCGGATGCGCGCCGGCATAGAGGCCGAAGACCGAGCTGACGTTGGTGTCGAGCGCAGTCAGCAACTCGAGCCGGTCCTGTTTGGCCGCGGGAAAAGTTCGCTCGTGCGGCAAGATTCGTCCAGCGCTGAACTCCTCCAGCCGGATGCGCACGATGAAGCCGTCGCGCCGCAGCCGGTGTCCCTCGACCTCGAAAAACTGCGAGTACAAATAAATGGCGGGCCGCGGGGCGCGCTTGAGCACACCTGCGGCGAGCCACTCGCCAAACGTGCGTCCCGCCGAAGCGTAGCGGTCGGGATCGCGGTTGAGCTCCAGGCGCACGATGTTATACAGACTGCGCGCGTACAGCGCGTCCTGGCGCGCCCTGTCGATCAAGTCATACGGCGGCGCGACCACGTTGCTCGGCGCTCCGGCCTGCTCAGAGTCATAGAGCAGTCCCGCGAACGGTTCGATTCGATGCGTCATCGGCATTGCTCGAGCCTCACCTGAATACGTCGCCCCTAAGCGCCGCGGCCAACTGGCGCTCGCTCACCGCGCCCGCACGTATCACGCGCATCCCGGCCCGGTCTATCGCGACCACGGTGCTGGCGGCGCCCCCCGCAAGCCTGCCACCTTCAACGAACACTTTAACTCTATCACCGAGCGCGCCGCGCGCCGCGTCCAGTTCCACCGCCGGCGGCTCGCCCGCGAGATTCGCGCTGGTTGCGGTAAGTGGACCTCGAAGCCCGGCGGCGAGTGCGGTTGCCATTGGATGCGACGAAACGCGCACCCCAACTCCACCGTCGGCGCCGATAAGCGCGGCGGGAATTCCGTCGCGCGCGGGCAGCACCAGGGTAAGCGGTCCCGGCCAGAACGCCTCGGCCAGAACGCGCGCCTGGGCCGGTACCTCCCGGGCAACCGCGAAGGCCATCGTAAGGTCGGCCGCGATCAACGCGACCGGCTTTCCGGGTTCGCGTCCCTTGATCGCGAACAACCGCTCGAGCGCCTTCAACGACAGTGCGTCCACACCCAACGCATAGAACGTCTCCGTCGGATAGACGATCGCTTCGCCAGCGGTCAGCGCCGCCAGCGCATCGCTGATGGCGCTGGAATTCTTCTCAGCCAACGCGCGACACTCCGAAGCTCTCGGCCACGACCGGGAATCCCTCCATGCCGCTCATTGAGGAAGGCGTTCGAGCGCGCGGCGCGCGATGTCCCGGCGCATATGTTTGCCCTCGAACTCGATCATCGCGGCCGCCTCGTACGCGGCGGCCACCGCGCAGCGCAAATCCGCGGCCATCGCGGTCACCACCAACACCCGGCCGCCGTCGGACACCAGCCGTCCTTCGTGGGTCGCGGTTCCCGCATGAAAAACCTTGACCCGGGTCTTCTGCAACGCCCATCGCACCTTCGCGTCCGATGGTTCGGCGCCTTCGATCCGCTCGAGCCCGCTTATCGCGACGCCCTTGCGATACTCGCCCGGGTATCCGCCCGCCGCCAGCACTACGCTCACGGCGGCGCGCGGCGAAAGTCTGATGCTCGAGTCCTTGAGTCGGCCCTCGGCGCAGGCGAGCAGCGTTTCGGCGAGATCGCCCTCGAAGCGCATCATCAGCGGCTCGCATTCGGGATCACCGAAACGAACGTTGTACTCGAGCACGTTGATTCGCTCGCCATCGACCATCAGCCCCACGAACATCACGCCGCGAAACGGCGTGCCGCGCGCGCGCATCGCGCCGAGCGTCGGCCGCACCACCTCGTCCATCACGCGCGCCTCGAGTGCCGCGCCGAAATGCGGCACGGGCGTGTACGCGCCCATCCCACCAGTATTGGGACCGCGGTCGCCGTCGAAGGCGGCTTTGTGATCCTGCACCAGGCCAAGCGCAACCGCGTTTTCGCCGTCGCACAGCGCGAAGAAGGAAAGCTCCTCGCCCACCAACCGCTCTTCGATCACGACCCGCGCCCCCGCCGCGCCGAAACGCCGCCGCGCCATCGCGTCGTCGATCGCCGTCAGCGCTGCCGCCGCGTCCTCGCAGACTACCACGCCCTTGCCCAGCGCGAGGCCGTCCGCCTTGACCACCAGCGGGCCGCCATGCGCACGAACCCATCGGCGCGCCGCTTCGGCCTCCTCGAAAACCTCGAAGCTCGCGGTCGGCACGCCCGCCTCGCGCATCACGGCCTTGGCGAACGCCTTGCTCGCCTCCAACTGCGCGGCGGCCCTGGTGGGGCCGAAAATCCTGAGTCCCGCGCGATCGAACTCGTCGACGATTCCCGCCGCCAGCGGATCCTCGGGTCCGACCACGGTGAGATCGATTTTCTCGCTGCGCACAAAATCGGCCAGCGCGGCAAAATCGTCCTGCGCGACCGGGACAATCCGCGCGAGCTGGCTTATCCCGGGGTTGCCGCCGGCACAATAGAGCTTGCGCGCGGTCTCGCTCTGGTTGAGCCGCCAGAGCAGCGCGTGCTCGCGCCCGCCCTTTCCGACCACCAGCACTTTCATCGGGCCGGTACCTTAATCGGGCCAGTGATTTTCATCGAGCGAATGACTTTCATGTCGTGTAAAACTGGCGCAGTAAAATTATCGGGCGTCGGAGCGCGGCCTCCAATTCATCGCGCCGGCGCAGCCCTCAGTGGCGGAAGTGGCGCACCCCCGTGAAGACCATCGCGAGCCCGCGCGCGTCGGCGGCGGCGATGACCTCGGAATCGCGCATGGCGCCGCCCGGCTGCGCGATCGCCGTGGCGCCGGCCTCGGCGGCAAGCGTGGGCCCGTCGGGGAATGGAAACAGCGCTTCGGAGACCAGCACCGAATCTTTAAGTGATACTTTAAGTCGTGCCGCCTTCTCGCGCGCTGCGTAAAGCGGGTCGATGCGCGAGGTCGCGCCGCCGCCGACCGCCAGCGTGCGATCCTCGGTGACGAAGGCGATCGCGTTGGACTTGATGTGCTTGCAGACCCGGATGCCGAATTCCATCGCGCGCAGTTCGGCGGCCGTCGGCGCGCGCCGCGTCACGACCTTGCCCTCGCGCGGATCTTCGAGGCTCTGATCGGGCGTCTGCACCAACAACCCGCCGACGATGCGCTTGAGGTCGAGGTCTTCGCGGCGCACGACCTCGGGATGAAACCGCATCACGCGCCGGTTCTTTTTCTTGCGCAAAAACTCCAGCACCCCGGGCTCGAAGGCGGTTCCAATCAAAACCTCGGTGAATAACTCGTCGACGGCCTCGGCGAACGGCAGGTCCCACGGGCGATTGGCGATAATTATCCCGCCGAAGGGCGAGTCGGGGTCAGTTGCGAACGCTTTCTCCCACGCCTCGATCAGCGTCGCGCCGACCCCGACGCCGCACGGCGTGTTGTGCTTGAGGATCGCGACCACGGCGTCGCTGTAGCCGGCGAAGTCGAGCATCAGGTTGACCGCCGAGCTGATGTCGAAGACGTTGTTGTAGGAAAGCTCGCGGCCGTGGAGCTGCTGGGCGATTTCGAGGAAACGCCCGTAGAGTGCGCCTACCTGATGCGGATTCTCGCCGTAGCGCAGGCGCTGCTCGCGCGGCAGCGAGAGGCTGAAGGTCTCGCCGAGCGGCTGGCGCTGGCCGTTCTCGATCGCGCCGAGGTAATTCGAGATCGCGCAGTCGTATGCGGTCACACGCGCAAAGGCCTTGCGCGCCAGGCGCCATCGGGTCTCCCGCCCAAGCGAACCGCCGCCGCTTGCGAGTTCCTCGATCAGAGCCGGGTAGTCGGCCGGGTCGACCACTACCGCGACGTCGTTCCAGTTCTTGGCCGCCGCGCGCACCAGCGCGGGGCCGCCGATGTCGATATTCTCGATCGCGTCGTCGAGACTTACGCCGGCGCGCTCGACCGTGCGTTCGAAGGGATAGAAGTTGACCACCACCAGGTCGATCGGCTCGATTCCGTGCTCGCGCATCTGGCGGCGATGGTTCTCGTCGGAGCGCCGCGCCAGGATTCCGCCGTGAATCTTCGGATGGAGCGTCTTGACCCGTCCGTCCAGCATCTCGGGCGAGCCGGTAAAATTCTCGACCCCGCGGACTTTGACACCGTCCGCTTCCAGAGCCGCCGCGGTGCCGCCAGTCGAGACCATCTCGACTCCGCGCTCTGCCAGCGCCCGTGCCAATTCGCCCAGCCCCGCCTTGTCCGAGACCCCGAGCAGCGCCCGGGTGATTTTTATCGCGCCGGCTTCCATCTCAAGCCGCCTCGCGATAAACGCGCGGCACGCGCTTTCCGACCGTGCACAGCATCTCGTAGGAGATGGTCTGCGCGAGGCGCGCGATGTCGTTGACGCTGATCATCGCCTCGCCCGCGCCGCCCCACAGGATGACCTCGTCGCCGATCGCCGCGCCGGGCACGTCGGTCACATCGACCATCGTAAGATCCATGCATACCGCGCCGACCACCGGCGCGCGTCGGCCCCGTATCATCACTTCACCGCCATGCTGCAGCCCACGCCGATAGCCATCGGCGTAGCCGACCGCGAGCACGCCGATCGCGCTCGGCCGCGGCGTGACGAAGGTATGGCCATAGCTGACGCCGACGCCGGCTGGCACGCGCTTGATCTGGATCACGCGGGTCTTGAAGGTCATCACGGGCCGCAGTTCGACCCGCTCGCGCACGGCCGGCACGGGGGGCAATCCATAGATGGCGAGCCCGGGGCGCAACAGGCTGTAATGCGCGTCGGGCCGCAGGACGGAGGCGGCCGAGTTGGCGACGTGGGCGACCCGCGCGTCGATCCCGGCCGCCCGCAGTCGTGCCACCGCGGCGTTGAACACTTCGAGCTGCGCATCGGTCACCGGGCTTTGCGGATCGCCGGCATTGACCAGGAGGGTGCACACGCCCTCGACCGTGAGCGACGGCGCGCGGCCGAGTTCCTCGATTGCCTGGTCAAGTTCGCCGGGCAAAATTCCGAGACGGGTCGCGCCGCTGTCGACCTTGAGGTGAATCTGGAAATTCGCGCGGGCCCGCGCTTCCACCGCGCGCCCCAGTGGCGCGATCAGCGCCGCGTCGTACACGAATGGCGTGAGGTCGAGGCCGACGATCTCCTCCGCCTCTCCGGCGAGAAATCCTCCCAACAAGTAGATACGCTCGCGCACGCCGGCCGCGCGCAGCTCGCGCGCCTCGCACACCCTGGCTACGCCGAAATGGCCGCAGCCCTCGCCGCGCAGCGCGCGCGCGACTTCGATCGCGCCGTGCCCGTAGGCGTCGGCCTTGACCACCGCCATCAGTTGGGCGCCGTGTCCGGCCGCCTTGAGAGCCCGGTAGTTGGCGGCCAGCGCCCCCAGGTCGATCTCGGCCACGGTCGGCGGCCCGCTCACCGTTTCCATCGATGCCTCAAACGATGCCTCACACCTGTCCTTTGTGATTCTCTATCCGAACCAACTCGATGATATCGGCATGATAGCGACCGGACTTGTTTTTTGACACTCCCCTGCTCAAGTGATATTCACACAATTGGCTGGGGGTGTGCGCGACGAAGGGCGCACTGAGAAGAAAACCCCTCGAACCTGATCCGGGTCATTCCGGCGTAGGGAAGCCGCGCTCCGCCCCTTGCTACCTGGCGGAACGATCGCGGTTCCGCCTAAAGCCGCTTGCCCGAAATCGGGGAAGCGGCTTTTTCCATGCCCGAAACTCCATCGCGCTTCGCAATTCAGCTCAATGGTGAAGAGTACACGATCGAAGGCGACACCGGCCTGCCCGCGCTGCTCGAACGGCTCAAAATGCGGCGCGGCCGGGTGGCGGTCGAAATCAACCAGGCCGTGATACCGCGCGCACAATACGACGCGGTCAGGCTCAAGCCCGGCGACACGGTCGAAGTAATCAACTTCGTGGGAGGCGGCTAGCGCAAGACCGGGCGCAGCGGGCGCACGGCCCGTGTATAATCGATTCTATGCACGATCGATCTGTGGAAGATGTCATGGAACATGAACATTTCGAACTGGCCGGCAAGGTTTTTCACTCCAGGCTGATCGTCGGCACCGGTAAGTACCGCGACTTCGCCGAGACCCGCGCGGCGGTTGAGGCGAGCGGCGCCGAGATCGTCACGGTGGCCGTGCGTCGCGTCAATATCGCCGATCGCAAGAGCGAGAACCTGCTGGACTACATCGATCCCAAGCGCTACCAGATCCTGCCCAACACGGCCGGATGCTACACCGTCGAAGAAGCGGTGCGCACCTGCCGCCTGGCCCGCGAGGTCGGCGTGGGCGACATGGTCAAGCTCGAAGTAATCGGCGACCAGAAAACCCTGTTCCCCGACGTGCCGGCGACGATCGAGGCGGCGAAGATCCTGGTCAAGGAGGGTTTCAAGGTGCTGCCCTATGTCACCGACGATCCGGTGGCGTGTCTGCGGCTGGCGGAGATCGGATGCGCGGCGGTGATGCCGCTGGCGGCGCCTATCGGCTCCGGCATGGGCATCCGCAACCCCTTTAACCTGCGCATCATCATCGAGCAGGCGAAAGTCCCCGTCATCGTCGATGCGGGCGTGGGCACGGCGTCGGACGCGGCCGAAGCGATGGAACTCGGATCCGACGGCTTGCTGATCAACTCTGCGATCGCGGGAGCGAAGGATCCAATCGCGATGGCGCGGGCGATGAAGCTCGCGATCGAAGCCGGGCGCATCGCTTATCTTGCCGGGCGAATCGAGCAGAAGCTTTACGCGACGGCCTCGAGCCCGCTCAGCGGGCTGATTCGCTAGCGCCGCGAGATTCGCCAGGCTGCGAGATTCGTTAGACCAACGGCCTTCGTTGGAGTCCCGCTTGGACAGCGCGCTTCGTCCGCCAGCCGACTTCCAGCTCTACCTGATTAGCGATCGCCGCCTGGTCGCGCCGCGCGATCTCGCTCAAGTCTGCGACGAAGTTCTCGGCGCGCTCGCGCGCGATTCGCCGGCGGTCCGCGTCGCCTTTCAACTCCGCGAAAAAGATCTCGGCGGGCGCGAGCTTTATCAACTCGCCACGGCGTTGCGGCCCATCTGCACCCGGCACGGCGCGCGCCTGACGATAAACAATCGGATCGACATCGCCCTGGCCGCCGGAGCCGACGGCGTGCATCTGCCGGGCGACGCGATCGCGCTAGCCGACGCACGACGGCTGATGGGGCCGTCGCGGCTAATCGGCGTGTCCACACATAGCGCCGCGGAGGTCGCGGATGCGGCCGCCGCAGGCGCCGACTTCGCGGTGTTCGGGCCGGTGTGGCCGCCGCTGTCGAAGGCCAGCTACGGCCCGGCAGGCGGCGCCGAGTCCCTCGGCGCCGCCTGCCGGGCCGCGGCCGGGATGTCCCTTTACGCGCTCGGCGGAGTCACCGCCGAGCGCGTAGCTTCGCTGGGGATGCCCGGCGGGGCGGACGGCGCCGATGGCGCCGTCCGCCCCGCCGGCGTCGCCGTCATCGGCGCTGTGTTCGGCGCCGATGACCCGGTGGCTGCGGCGCTTAAGCTCGCACGCGCCGTGGGGCGCGCACTTCGCTCCTGATGGCGCTGGCTCGGGTGAACAGCGAGTCGATGCGTCGTGTGGGACAGGCGCTGCGCGAAGTTCTCGATCTTACCGACTAACAATCGCCGCTGCCTGGTCAAGCGTGACGGCGCCCTCGCCTAGCAAGAGCACCGCGGCCAGGTCTTCCCACGCCTCGCTAAGTGGCGCGAGCGGATCCTGCGCGCTCAAGCGATGCTCGACGACCATCCGGGACAGCAACAGCCGCCGACCGTTGTCCAGACGCGACGCCTCCCAAGCCATCAGGACCGCCGTGGCGGCATTGTAGAGCGCTCCCGCCGCCATCCGCGCCATCCTGTCGCCCTCGAGACCCGAGGTGCGCGCGGCCAAGGCGACCGCGCGATCGACGAGTTCGCCAAGTCGCGAGCGGAAATTCTGCGGCACGCGTGAGGCCTCGGCCAGCCGCGCGTGCAGGGCCGCGCCGAGCGCCTCGTGCGCGCCCATCTTTGCCGCCGCGCGGCCGATCGCGTCGAGCGCGTTGATATTGCTGGTGCCCTCCCAGAGCACGCCGATTTGCGCGTCGCGGACCAGGCGCGGGTTTACCCAGTCCTCGATGTAGCCGTTGCCGCCGCGCACCTCCATCGCGCCGGTGGCCACGCGCAGGTTGTCGCGGCAGGCGCGGAACTTGAAGAGCGGGGTCAGGATGCGCAACAGATGAGCGGCGCCCTCATCCGCGCGGTTGGCGCGGCCCATCACGTCGGACGTCCACGCATACATTGAAAGCGCCTGCTCCGCCGGCACCATCAACTTCAACAACTGGCGACGCACCAGTGGCATCTCGATCAGCGCGCGGCCGAATGCGATGCGGTTGCGGGCCACGCACAGCGCCTCGTTGAGGCAGCGGCGCATCATCGCAGCCGCGCGCACGCCGTGCGAGAGCCGCGACAGGTTGACTTGATCGAGCATCTGCTTGAAGCCGGCGCGCAGTTCACCGACCTGCCATGCAAATGCGCCCTCCAGCCGAATCTCTCCGCTCGCCATCGAGCGCGTACCGAGTTTGTCCTTCAGGCGCACGATGCGGTATCGGTTGCGGCTGCCGTCTTCGAGCCGCCGCGGCATCGCAAACAATCCCAGGCCGCGAGTACCCGCCGCGGCGCCCTGCGGACGCGCCAGGATGAGCGCCAGGTCGGCGTCGGTATGCGAGCAGAACCATTTCTCACCGTAAAGCCGCCACTCGCCGTCTTCTTGCCGCGCCTCGCACTCCAACGCGCCCACGTCGGAGCCGCCCGACTTCTCGGTCATGAACTGCGTGCCCTTCCACATCTCAGCCGGGTCCTGCGAGAGCAAACGGGGAACGAGCTTGCGTTTGAGCTCGTCGCTGCCGTAGCGAAGGATGATGAAGTTGCTGGTATCGGAGACGCTGACGGGACACATCAAGCCGAACTCGGCCTGCACGAAGAGGTACTGGAAGGCGTATTTGGCGATCGGGGGCATCGGCGCGGGCCATCCGAGCACGCCGGCGCGATGGCTCATCGCGTGCAATCCCAGTTCGCTGAAGGCGATCCGCTCCATCTCTCGGTAGGCCGGATGATACTCGATCCAATCTTCGTCGCGGCCAAAGCGGTCGCGCGGATGCAGCACCGGGGGATGCTTGTCGGCGGCGTCGGCAAGCTCGTCGAGACGGCCGCCCGCCAGTGCACCGAGGCTATCTAGATGAGGTTCGAGGTGAGTGCGGAGCGCGGGCTCCATATAAAGGTCGAGGAGGCCGCGAAACACGTCGTCGCCGCGGTAGAAGTTCGTCCCGCGGCAATCAGGTGCGATGTGATCGGAGCCGGTCTTTTGGCGCGCACCGCTGTTGAGTCGGGCTTCCATTGCCGTCTCCCATTAGGCGCGGGCGAGGACGCCGGCGAGAACGCTAGAACGGGTAGTTGATTCCCGAAAACACCGCCGCGCCCTCACCACCCCAGCCGACATCTACGTAGCCGACCACGAACGGCTCGGCGATCCCTCGAAAGCCCATCCCGCCTACCGGATGCAGGTCGGAGAGGAAATTTTCGGCGGGGTTGTGGAAGACCCGGCCGGCCTCGAAGAAGGGCGCCAGCTCCACGATGCCGTGGGTGTTGAAAATATCGTGCTCCCAAACCCGCGAGCGCAATTCGACGTTGACGTCGAACAGGTTGTTATCTACGAAGCGCCCCGCGCCATAGCCGCGCAGGGTCTGTTGATTGAACAGCAGGCTCGACTCGCCACCCAGACGCCCCATCGACCAGAACGGAACCTCGTTGCCGGCCGGCATGTATTGCAGGTAACCGTGGGTGGCGAGCGTGATGTTGCGGCCGATCGGGAAGTAGTGATGGATGTCGGCGCCGAAGCGGGTATACGACACCGAGCTCAAGAAGCGGCGGTCGGCGATCGAGGCGTAAATCAGTTGGTAGCCGCCGTCGGTGGGAAGGTCCACCGAGTCGCGAGTATCGTAGGAGGCCTGCACCTGGTTGAGCACTTCGGTGCCTCCGTTAAGCCCCTTGATGTTAGGAAACTCCTTGAAAATGGTTGGGATCGACTCGAAGGCGCCGTTGAAAATCCGCACATAGCGCGGACGCTCGACCAGCGCGACCTGCAAGCGCGGGGTGATGTTGTAGCCAAGCATCCCTTCGAAAAAGAGCTGCTCGGTCGTGTAGTTGCTCTCGTTGCCCTGCGAGGAACTGTTGCCGATTCCGTAGAAGCGCTCGGTCGGATCGCGCTCGAAGAAGAAGTGCCCCTCGAAGGAAAACTTGTTCTGATGAGTACGACCGCTCGCGTAATCCAAATCCACGTGGCGCGCGATCTTTTCTTCGAAGCCGGCGATCACGTAGTACTGCGTATCCGACGAAGGATAACCCAGATAGCGAAACGTGCCACCGGGCCCCAAGGTCGGGTTGCTGATGATGTCGGGCGCCAGGATGTTGTTAATCTCGCCGTTCTTATCGGTGAACAGCATCGCGGCCAGCACGCCGTAGGTCACACCGGAGTTGGGGTCGGTCTCTATTTCAGGAACCGGAACCAGGGTGAAGGGCCAGTTGTGCGGATTGAGCAAGCTCGGCCAGGTGTCAGGGTTGAAGTAGCCGGGCCAGCTATCAGGATTGAGCAACGTGTACGCGCGTGCAGAGCGGGCGCACAACACCCACGACATCAATATCAGTACTATCGCGGACAGCCTCTTCATCGATCGTCAGGATGCGGGGACGAGACTCACCGCAGCACTTATGGGCTAACAACGTGACAGGCATCGAGGCAACGATCAACTGTCTCGCAACTGTCTCGGGCCATTTCCGCCCTCGCCGAAAATATGCAAGGATTCCCGCAGGGCAAGCCCCGGGGTCAGCATGTGACCCGGTCGGCGCACGGGTTCGGGTGAGCCGCCCAGCAGGGCGACCAGCCCATCCGAGCGCCAAAAGGGCGGCCAAAATTTGTCAGGGAGATTCTGCTGATGCCTAAAGTCGACGGTGGTGAACTGGTTGCCCGCGTGATGCGGGAGAACAAGGCGCGATATTGCTTTTCCATCAATGGCGGACATCTTTTTCCGATCCTCGCCCAATTGCGCAACAACGAAATCAAACTCATCCACATGCGTCACGAGCAGGCGACCGCCTACGCCGCCGACGCCTATGCGCGGATGACCGGCGAGGCCGGGGTGTGCATGGTTACGGCGGGATGCGGGCTGACCAACGCGATGACCGGGTTGTGCCTGGCCGCGATGACCAACAGCGCCGTGGTTTGCGTCTCGGGACAGCATCCGAATACCGAGGACCATCAAGGCTCCTTCCAGGAGGCCTACGGCTCCGAGATGCTGAGCAGCTTCGCCAAATACACCAAGCGTGTGACCGACTGGAGCACGATCGAATTCGACATGCGCCTGGCCTTTCGCGAGGCGATCACGCCGCCGCAAGGCGTGGCGCTGGTCGAGATTCCGCAGAATATCCTGTATGCCCACGACGAGGACAAGCGACAGAGTCCCGGCGGGATGCGCTTCACGGTCGACGACGTGCGCTCGGCCGGCGACCCGACCAAGATCGACCGCGCGCTTGAACTGTTGGTGGCGGCGGAGCGTCCGCTGATCGCCGGCGGCGACGGACTGTTCTGGTCGCAGGCCGGCCCCGAGCTGCGCGAGTTCGCCGAGCTTACCTCGATTCCCGTCTACGCGCGGCGCGCCGGCCAGGGGTCGGTGTCCGAGGAGCATCCGCTGGCGGTTCGCGGCGCCTTCAAGAAGCCCTTCACCGGGCGCGCCGACGTGGTGCTCACGCTGGGCTTCCGCTTCTGGAGCGGCGAGCATTTCGGACGCCCCAAGACCTGGAACGACAAGGCCAAATACATCCAGGTCGACCCGACGCCGAGCCGTATCGGATGGCAGGTGCCGGCGGAAGTTCCGCTGGTCGGCGATCCCAAGCTCGTGCTGCGCCAGATGATCGACCGGATAAAGGAACTCAAGCTCGACTTCTCCAAAAATCGCAGCTCGCAGTGGATCAAGGAACTGGCCGAGGTCCGATCGAACTTCGAGCAACAGGTGATCGAGAACGCCAAGAAGTTTCACACCAACCGCCCGATTCATCCGTCGCGGCTCGCCCGCGACCTGGTTTCGGTGCTCGACAAAAACTGCACCGTCGTGATCGACAGCTTCACGCTCTCGGGCTGGATGAGCCAGAACTTCGTCTGTCGCTTTCCGGGCCAGGTGATCGACGCCGGACCGCTGGCGCCGGTGGGGCACGGCTTCGGGATGGCAATCGGAGCGCAGCTCGCGCGGCCGGGCGCGCAAGTCGTGATGGTGATGGGCGACGGCGGCCTGGGCATCGGCGGCTGGGACATGGAAACCGCGGCGCGCTACAAGCTGCCGATCATCTGCGTGCTGTGGAACAACAGCTCGTGGGGGCCGAGCTTCGAGTCGATGCCGCTGCTCAAGGACCGCACCGAACCGTTCAACATGCTCCAGGACATCCGCTACGACAAGATTTTCGCCGAGATGGGCTGCCACGGCGAAAACGTCACGGAGCCCGACCAGATAATCCCGGCGCTCGATCGCGCATTCAAGTCGGGCAAGCCGGCGCTGATCAATGTCATCGGCGACAAGACCGTCGGCCATCCGACGCTTGGTGGCAATCTGCTGGGATCGACCGGCACAAACTGACGTCACGCGCGGCGCCCATTGCGGGCGCTGGACGGCAGACGTTGGACGAATGAACTCGAACGGGGGCGATGAGGCAACGGTCTCATCGCCCCTCATCTTTGCGGCGGCGTGAGAGAAAGAGGGACGCTTTCTCTCGCGCGCGCAGCGTGTAAGCTTGAATTATGATGGTTGTCCAGCTTGTGCGCCGAGCGCATCGCCTTATGGCCGCGCTGGTCCTGCTGATCCCGCTTGCGCTCGTCCCCACCGGATGCAAATTCACCGGCGCGAACAAGCTGCCGGTCGTTCCGAAGAGCTGTCCCGACGGCGCCGAGCTCAAAGGCGCACCACCGCCCAACGGCACGGAAGTCTGGTGCGAAAAAGATGTCGGCGGAGTGCCGGTCAAGGACGGCGTCTTCGTCGTCTACAATCTCAGCGGCTCCCGGATGATAGAAGGCTATTACCACGACGGAAAACAGTCGGGCGAATGGACGATGTGGCACGCTAACGGGCAGCGCTCCTCCGTCGACCATTACACCGACGGCGTGCAGAACGGGATGCATACGAGTTGGTATGCGAACGGCGCCAAGGCGATCGAGGGCGAGTACCGCGATGGCAAACGCGAGGGCGTGTGGCATCGATGGGACCCCAACGGGTTCAAGGAATGGACGGACATCTACAAGGACAACGTCAAGCTCTCAGGAGATGTCGGCGCCGGCTCCAAGACCAAAGTTCCTTAGCGCAAGATTTGTTTTCGCCGAACCGGGATTCTTTGATCGCATCACGCCGATTCTCGCCGCGACATAGTGGCGAGACCAAGCCGTCGCATCGTCATTCCATCGAGGATTGCGACGCTTCGATCGCGGCGAACGGGATTTGTCCGGCCGCCAGCGCGCTGGTGTAGTACGCCTCCGGCGCGCCCCATACCAGCGCCGGCTCCGCGCGGTTGCCGACCCCAATCGGATGCGCGAAGACCTGCTCGATGTTGGCGTTGATTCGCAGCGCGTTGGGCGCGAGCGGCGCGGCCAACGCGCCGTTGCGAATCAGGTAGGAGTCGCCGCTCACGGTGCAGGTAAAGTCGCCCGCCCGCTGCCCGTTTATCGGATAGGTGTACCAGACCCGACCGACGTAGATGCCCTCGCCCACCGCGCGAATCAGCTCGCGTTCACTTTTTCCGCCGCGCGCACGCATGATCACGTTGGTCGCGGCCGAGCCGGGATTCGCGTCGAAGCGGCGCACCGCGCTCTCGCCCAGGCGATATCCGCTGTTGGGCGGGAAGCTCGTCTGCTCGGCGCCAAGCGGCCCGAGTTTCTCCGCGCGATGCTCGTCGGTCGCCAACCGATGGCTGTCGTAGAAATTCGACAGCAACCCGACCAGCCGCCCGTCCTTGATCATCATCGTGCGGCGCGCCGGCAGCCCCTCGCAGGTCAACCGGCGGCGAATCGCCCCACGCGCCGGCGCGGGATCATCCGACAGGCTGAGCCTGGGATCCATCACCTGCGCGCCAAAACGTCCGTGATAAGCCGTGCTGGCGGCGTGAAACGCACCGGTCGAGAGCGACGGCACGATCATGTAGTTGAGTATTTCCGCGACCGGCTGCGGGCCAAACACCACGCGATACACTCCGCCCGGTGGCCGTTCGCCGCCGCCCAACGCGAGCGCTCGCACGACCGCGTCGCGCCCAGCCCGCGCCGCCGCCGCGCGCATCCCACTCAGCGTCCCGCCGACCGCCGAGGCGGTGCCCTTGGCGCCCAGCGATTCGACCAGCGCCGTCACCGTGCAGGTGAAGTGCGCACCGGACTCGGTCCGCAGGTCGTCGAAGTTTGAACTGGCAAGCGCCATCCGGTCGCGCATCATCGAAACATCGCCACCCAGCACCAGGCCCGGCAACGACGTCTTGACGATGCGCGCCGCCGGCGGCAGCGAAAACGCGTCCATCGCACCGCCGACGATTCGCCACGCCGATTCGACCAATGCGGCGTCACCAGCGCGCATGAGGCCGCCTGCCGCCGCGTCGGCCGCGCTATGCCCGAGTTTGCGCGGCATGCTGGGCAGCCCGGGAAAATGCGGATCGACCAGCGCGGCGCTGCGCGCACGCTCGAGCGCCGCCCGCAGCGCTTCGAGGCTCAAATCGCCAGCCTCGGTCGCCACCCCGATCTCGCGCGCGTCGCGGCGCTTCACGATTCGCACCGTGAAGCCGTCGGCCACGTGCGACTTCAGCTCTTCGACACCGCGGCACGGGATGTCGGAGGTGTAGGCGAGGCGCGCCACACGATGCTCGGCCGAGGCGCAATAGACCTCGAACTCGGCGAGATCGCGCTCGCGCCGGAGCATCGCGCGCGCCTCGCGCACGAAGTTCTTCAGTTCCGCAGCCGAACGCATCGCCGCCTCATCCACCGCCGAGCCGCGCACGCGAGCGCATCGTCGGTCCTCCGTTGGACATCCGCTTGACCTGCATCGGCTGCCCCTTGCCGCAATTGGGGATCGCGATCAGCCGCAGATCGTTGCCGACCGCATCGACATGCATGAAGAATTCCTTGGAGTCGGCGATCACGCTGCCGGCGCGGTAGAGCCGTCCCACCCGGCCGTGGTCGATTTCGTAAACCCGGCGCGCCGAGATGCGGAAGTTCTCGCGCGACTCGGCGATCGACGGGACCGCGCTGCCGCACACATAGTAGCCGTGCTCGACGTCGGCGATAATTTGTTGCGGTTGGCTTTCGCCCGGCATCACGAAGGTGTTCGACATCCGGATAAGCGGGACGTAGAAGACCTCACTCGCGCGCGCCGATCCGTTGGGCTCCGCGCCGAGCACGGTAGCCGTGTCGCGCGAGTTGAGAAAGCCGCGGAACACGCCGCTTTCCACATGCGTCACGCGCCGCGCACGCGTCCCCTCATGGTCATAGCGGTAATGGCCGTATCCTTCGAGGCTGGGATCGGAACAGGCGCTCATCAATGGCGAGCCGACCCGGCGGCCGACCTCATTGTCCTCGAGCGAACGCAAAAACCAGCTTCGCCCCGCGTACGCCGCCTCCATCTTGAGCGCGCGGTCGGCCTCGCTCGGATGCCCGATGATCTCGTGCGCGATCAGTGCGTTGAAATGCGGATCGGTGACCACCGTGACTTCGGCGTCGGGCGGCTTGAGCACCGGCGCCGCGGCCAGCTCGCGCGCCTCACTCGCGAGCTCGAGCGCGAACGCGGCCAGGTCCGGATTCGGCATCAGCTCATCGCGCCATCCCTCGGCCAGGCACTCGAGGCCGCGCTGCTGCCCGATGGTGTCGTAGATCTCCTGATGGCCGTCGCCGCTTTGTGCGACGACGTAACAGTCGCCCTGCGAAAACGCGAAGCCCTGGCTGATGAGAGCACCTTCGCTGCTGATGAATAGTTCCTCGCGCAGTTCGCTCAGCGCCGCGACCGCGTTGAACGCGATTTCCGCGCCGAGCCCGGCCACGCGGGCCGAGGCCTCCCGGCATAGACGCTTCAGTTCGTCGGGGTCGAGCGTACGCGGGTCTCGCTGATAGACGGCCGCGACCTCGTCACGCACCGGAGCGCGCGGCGCCGGCGCCATCCGCAGGCTCCGCGCAAGTCCCGAGCGTCCATCGAGCGCGCGTATCAGCGCGGCCTTCTCGCGCGCGCCAAGCCGCGCGCGCTCGTACGCTTCGGCCAGGCCCGCGCGGATGGCCGCCAGCAGCCGCGCCGGCCGCAGCGCTAGGCGGCCAACCTCGACTCCGGTCTGTCCGGCGCTGGAAGCGCCCGAGCGCTCGTCGACTCGCACGCTCACGCTGAAACCGGCACTCTCACCCTCGTGAGCCGAGCGCGCTTCGCCGTCGGTCGCCGAACTGGAGCGGCTGAACATCGCCTCGAAACGCAAATCGGCGTATACCGCGCCGCGATGGCCGCGAATGAAGGCGCGCAACAGCTCGGGGCCCTCCTTCTTAAGTAGCTCGGCCGCGTCAAACATATCGGTGGACGTCATCTGTAACGCCTCGAGCCGTAGCTGAGCTATGCCTGCCTCGTCGCCGCCCAAAGATAGCTGAGCCCGAAGATTACGGCGAGGATTCCGACGATCATCGGCCCGGTCGGCAAGTCGAGCCAATACGAGCCCGCGATGCCGACGACGGTCGCGGCGACGCCGATCACCGTGGCCAGAGTAAAGGCGGCTCCCAGGCTTCCGACCATGCACAGCGCCGCCGCGCCGGGCGCCACCAGCAGGGTGAAAGCGAGCAGCGCACCGACCCCGCGAATCGCGATCGCGACCGCGACGCCAAGGGCGACGTAAAAGACCGTGTTCCACAGCCCGACTCTGATTCCGAGCGTGCGCGCCATGTCGGGATCGTAAGCCGTGATCAAAAACTCTTTGTAAGCGAAATACTGTACCGCGAGTACCGCGGCGAAGGCGACGACCATCATCCACAGCAGCGGCAGCGGCACAGTCAGGATATTGCCGAACAGCACATTCAGGATGTCGCCCTCGCCACGCGGCGACTTCGCGATCAACAATACCGCCGCCGCCGACCCGCCCGCGTAAAGCATCCCGATCAACGCTTCCAGCGGCAGGCGGGGATTGTCGGCGGCGCGCGAGAAGCCGAGGAAGGTGACGACGGTCAGGATGAGAGCGACCGGGAATGGCTCGAGGTTGAAGAGGATCGCGAGCGCTACGCCGGCCGAGGAGATCTCGGCCACCGCCGCGCCGACGAATACGATTCGCCGCAGCACCACGTAAACGCTGAGCGGGGCGAGGCCCAACGCCACCAGCACTCCGGCCAGCAGCACGTGACGCATGAAGGGAACGGTCAGCAGGTCCATCAGGCTCCTTCCCTGTAGGCGCGCGCCAGGCTCTCGGGCGCGAGCATTTCGGCCTTGGGCCCGATCAGCAGGCTGCCGTCGCGCGTGATGAGGGCGACGCGGCGGGCGAAGTTCTGGATCGCGCTCAACAGATGCGTGACGAACAGGATGGTGGTCGCGTTGGTGCGCTGAAGGTCGAGCAGCAATTCCATGATCGCGCGCTCGGCCTCGATATCCATCCCGTTGGTCGGCTCGTCGAGCAGCAGCGCGTCCGGCTCACCGGCCAGCGCTCGCGCGATCAGCACGCGCTGTTGCTGACCGCCCGAGAGCGAGCGATAGGGGCTGTGCGCCAGACGTTCCATCCCCACCCGCCTGAGACATCCAAGCGCCATCTCGACGTCCTCACGCCCCGCCCGGCGCATCACACCGAGCTTGCCGAAGCGGCCCATCACCGCGACCTCCAGCGAAGAAAGCGGAAAATTGGGATCGAGACGCTCGCGCTGGGGCACATAGCCTAGGCGCGGTGGGCCGCCATTTTGCGCCACCCATTCCATCGTGCCCTTAAGCGGCTTTATCAACCCGAGCAGCGCGCGCAGCAACGTGGTCTTGCCCGAGCCGTTGGGGCCCATCACGCCCAGGAAGTCGCCCCGCTCGATTGTGAAATCGAGCCGGCTCAGCACCGTGCGGCCGCCATAGCCCAGCGCGACATCGCGCACGCGCAGGAGATCAGCCGGCATGGCTTTGCTTCCGGAGCGCGGCAACGAACTGGCTCACTATGTAATCGACCATTGAAATATAGTCCTTCTGCTGCGCCACGCCGCCGACATCGATCGGCAGATTGAGATAGGGCACTCCGACCTGCTCAGCGATGAGCTTGGCGATCGAGACGTCGTAATAGGGTTCGGTCACGATCAAACGGACCTTGTCGGTCTTGCAGAGCTGGATAACTTCCTCGATCCGGCGCGGCGAGGGCACGAAGCCCGGCTTGCTCTCGATAGTGGTTGGAACCTCGAGCTTAAAGGCGCGCGCGAAGTAATCCCATGACTCGTGGTAGGGCACAAACTTCACACCGGCATACGGCGCCATCTCGGCGCGCCACTTCGTCTCGGCCGCGCTGAGTTGCGCGTCGAAGGCGGCAAGATTGGCGGCGAAGTAATCCTTGTCCGCCGGGTCCGTATAGCTCAGCGCGTTAAAGATGTTGCGCGCCATGATCCGGCCGCACTCGGGATCGAGCTGGTAATGCGGATTGCCGTAGGGATGGATGTCCCCGAAGCTGTAGTCGACGTGGCCCTGCGGAACGTCGAGTAAGGGTATCTGGTAGGAAACCTGGGCCTTGACCAGATTGGTATTGTTGGCCTGGTTGACCAGGTCGCGCGCCCAATCCTCCAGCCCCAGGCCGACCTGGATGAACAACCGCGCCTCATGGATTTTGAACAGATCGCTCGGCCGCGGCGAGTACAGGTCGGCGTTGAACCCGGGCGGCACCAGGGCCGACACTTCGACCTTGTCGCCGCCGACCGCGGTCGCGAGCGAGGCGAGGTCGGTCGTGGTGGTAACGATCCGCAGCGGCGCCGCCCAGCACGGCATGGCCGCGCCCATCGCGATCGCAATCGCAGCAGTCAGCAAAATAAAAGCGCGACGCGCGACGCGCGATAGAACCCCGGCGGCGAAGCGAGCTGCGCGAATCGGTTTTCGTGGCATCGTCGAACTACTCCAGCGGTTTGAGGTTGCCCAGTGAGAAGGTCGCCTGCAGATAAACGAAATCGGCCGCGCGCATCGCGCCGCTCGGCGTGCTGTGCGTGTACTGCAGGCGCAGGCGCGTGTTGTCGGAAACGAAATAGGTGAAGATCGGCGAGGCGGCGAACTGCGTTCCGCTTGCCACGTTGGGCACGTTCCACACGTCGAGCAGCGCGCCGGCGTGATAGCGCAGCCAGAAGTTGTAATCGAGCAGGCTGTAGAAGCCGCTCTTGAGTCCGTGGTCGCCGACGTTGGCGCGCTCGGCCAGCATCCCCTCGGCGCTCCAGGTCCAGATATGGCGCTGGTCGGGCGCGTACTGGATTTGCACGAACGGATCTTCGAGATAGCTCTGCCCGCCGCTATTGGCGCCCGGCCCGCCCGCCATGCTGAAGCCGCCCAACAGCGAGCCCGAAGTGAACAGCTCGCGCGAGTACATCAGGCTGCCGATATAGGCGAAGTCGAAGGTGTCGCCGTTGCGATGGTCGAAGGCCAACGTATTCTGACCGCTCACGATGTTGAGGTCGGCCTTGAGATCCATCTCCCACGGATTCGGAATGTAGGTGCTGAGATCGACGCCCGGAGTGACGAAGCCGTCGGGGCCGATGTATTGCGCGATGGCCTGGGGCCGATTAACCATCGGGAGCTGGAACGTGTCGAGCTCGTTGATCAACCCGAAGACGGTGCGGTACTGGCCGATGCGCAGGTTGAGGCCCCACGGCAGTTTGTTGAAGACCAGGAAGGCTTCCTCGATGTTGAAGGAGCCGTCGTTGGGCTTGTCGATCGAGATTTGCGCGTTGGTGTACGGGTCGATGGGCGAGAAGAAGATGAGCTGCGTGTCGCGCGGGATGAATTGATCGTCGGCCGGGTTGTAGCGCGGGTCGCCGTTATGCAGGTCGCTCTGGCGAAAGGTGAAGTCGCCGACGCCGCCGATGTCCGGGATAAAAGTCTGCGGCACGCCCTGGATGCTCGGGATGATGACGCCCTGCCCTTGCGGCGCGGAGCTCATCGCGAAGCCGGGCGGTTTCGCCGTCGCGCCCGACATCTCACCGGGCATCAACGACTTGAGCGCGGCGTCGGGCGTAATACCGCCAGCGCCCGCGCTCTGCGCGGTCGCGCGCGAGGGCGCCTCCGCGCCCAGCGGGACGCCCGCCGGCGTGACGCCGGGCGGCGGCCCCGACGCGCCGCCCGCGGCGGTTTCGCCCGGCGCGACCGCGCCGGGCGCTGATGAGGTCGGCGCGGCGCCCGCCGGCGCGGCCTGGCCCAGCCGCGCCGACAGTGCGTCGAGCCGCTGCTGCATCTGGCCCATCTGCGCGCGCATCGCGCGCATTTCGGCTTTGAGCCGGGATACTTCCTTGTCGTTGCCCGACGCGGCGACCGCGTCGGCGGCCGTCGCCGCCGTCGGCGTCGCCGCTGCGATTGCCACACACCAAATCAGAATAAGGGCGCAACACGTACGCATCGCCAAGCGCTCCTCCCCGACCGGGGTTCCATTGCCGCCCGGCCCCGCTCGCATCTCCTATGCGGGATCGGATGGCGTACGCCGCGCACGGCTGGGCCGCGCGCATTTACAAATTGGGGATCAGCGAAAGAGCTTCAGGCGATGGACGGCGGAGCGCGAGTCTGCGCCGGAGAACGGCCGGTTTTAAGCGCGCGCTCGGGCGACGAGGTGGGAGCCGCGGCGAGCACTGAATGGGGCTGCACCACCGCCGGAGCGGCGGATGAATTGCCAGGAAAGTGGCAGGCCAACAGACATAGCGCGCACGGCCCAGTCTCAGGGCTTATGACGGTGGCAAGGCTCGGATGCGCGGTTGCGGGCCGCGGATGGTAGTGTGCGGCGGCGGCGCTCTGCGCAAACAACAGCAGCACCGCCGCGAACAGCACCAGCCATCTGGCGCCGCGCCGACGCACAGATCGCACTCGAAACATGCCTGGCATCGAATCCCCGCCGTGGAGGCGAGAAGCCACCATCTAGATTACGCCTTCCTGTTTGAGGCGTTCGATCTCGGCGGTGTCGAATCCCAGGTACTGGGCGAAAACTTCGTTGTTGTGCTCGCCGAGCAGCGGTGCGCGCTGGACGTCGACGGGCGAATCCTCGAGCTTCACCGGACATCCCGGCATCGTGAATTCACCGCGCACCGGATGCTGCACGGTGACGATCATCCCGCGCTCGCGCAGATGCGGATCGTCGAGCAACTCGACGCTGTCGAGCACCTTGCCGCAGGGCACGTCGGCCTCACCCAGGATCCGCATCACTTCGTGCTTGGTGTGCTGGGTGGTCCACGCGTTGATCGCCGCGGTCAACTCTTCGATATGATGAAGACGCGAGCGTCGATCCTTGAAGCGCTCGTCAGTGGCCATCTCCGGCCGCCCGATCACATTGCACAGGTTCGTCCACATCTCCGGCGTCGTGCACAGGATATATACGTAGTCGTTGGCCCCGCCCGGCGCACAGGGATAAGTGTCGGCAGGAGCGCCGGAGGTTATGCGGTTGCCCATGCGCGGGACCGGCTTGTGCGTGATGTACGTACCCATCATTGCCACACGGCAGAAGTTGAGGATCGCGTCCTGCATCGAGAGCTCGACCTTCTGACCCTTGCCGGTGCGCTCGCGCTGGATATACGCCGCCAGCAAGCCGATCGCCGCGTGCATTCCGGTGCCGGTGTCGCCGATCGTCGGGCCGGGCTTGAGCGGCGGAGTTTCCGGCGTCCCGGTCAGCGCCATCGCGCCGCCGGCGGCCTGCGCGATCATGTCGAAGCTCTTGTATTTGCTATAAGGGCCGTACGTGCCGAAGCCCTTGATGGTCAGGTAGATGAGGCGTGGGTTGATCTCGTGCAGCCGGTCCCAGCCAAAGCCCCAGCTCTCCAGCGTGCCGAGCGAAAAATTCTCGGACAGGATGTCGACCTTCTTCACCAGCTCGATAAAAATTTTCTTGCCGCGCTCGTCCTTGAGATTGAGCGTAATCGAACGCTTGTTGGCGTTGAGCAGCATGAAGTAGTGCGAGTCGACGCCGGGCTTCTCGCTCAACTGCCAGCGCCCCTGCTCTCCCTTGCCCGGGGTTTCCAGCTTGATTACGTCCGCGCCCAGCCACGCCAGCATTTCAGTGCATGAAGTGCCGGCCTCGAACTGCGTCAGATCGAGGACCTTTACGCCTGCCAACGCCTTGTCCATTCGAATCCTCCTGCCGAGCCTGCGAGCCCCCGCGCCTCGGCGGCCCCTGCATCTCGGATCGCCCAGGCACTCCTACAGGCGCACGCGCCGGGGGCGGCGCGGGGGGTGCGCCGGCCTTGCTTGATCCCTTGTAGCGTCTCGGACCTTCCCCGGCAAGCAGGGGGCGCGGACCGTCGACTCAGCGCGAACGAACCTGTACAAACGGCAGCTCCGCGAGAGTTCGCGGATAGCAGGCCTCCATCTTTGCGATCGCGGCTGGTGGGGAAATATTGAATCCGCTCATCACCAGCACGGGGGCCGCGCCGCATTGCCCGTCCGTCGCGGCTACGTCGTCGCGCCGATCGTGCGGCAGGTAGAAGCGCACCACGTTGATGCACCAGGACGGAAACACCGCGACCTTGCTTCCCCGCGGAGTTCGCTGCACTGCCAGCAGCGTCGCCTCGCGCCAAGCAGCTTCACCAGCGCGGGTGACTCCGGCATGCACCGAACCCACGGAGAGATGTATGAGCAGTGCCGCCAACACGATCCGCAAAGCGCTGGAACGCACCGATGCGGCTCCAAACGCGGCAAGAGCGATCATTCCGACGAACGTGATAAGCACATATCGCTGAAACTCCAGCGGGTGGACGAGATACGTCAGCGTTATCACCGCCAACATCGGGCCAATCGTCCACAGGGCGAAGAACTCCACCACCAGCCGCGCCGAGCGCCATTGCCGCCAGATACCGAAGACGGCCAGAACCACGAATATCCAGAACAACGTGTGGCTATTAGCGGAGTTGCGCA